>QCIS01000028.1 GCA_003216535.1 Prochlorococcus sp. AG-402-N08 | reverse complement strand
ACTCCAATGACTTTGGCGGCTAACGGGCCTGCCTTAAACGCAGACAGAGCAAGCACAGAATATACCGCATCAGCCCTCACAAAATGCTCTGAAAACCCTAAATTCATTGAAAGAGCAAGTTCTGCAACTACTCAAAAAGACATAGCAAGATTTGAAAGGTACGGGAAAGCATCATGCGGAGATGATGGTCTTCCACATTTAATTATTGGACCTCCACTTGAGCCATGGGGAGCTCTTTTAAATAGAGGTCATGAAGGAGATTTACTTATCCCAGGTGTATTATTCATTTACATTGCCGGAATTATAGGATGGTCCGGAAGAGAGTATTTGATTGAATCAAAAAAGACTAAGAATCCAGCAGACCTAGAGATTATTATTGATCTTGACTTGGCGAAAAAATGTCTTGTAAAAGGTGCACAATGGCCTCTTCTCGCAAATAAACAAGGTAGAAATGGAGATTTAAGAGAGAAGGATAACAATATTACACTTAACGGACCTCGTTAAAAATTTTTAAAAAACTTTCATAAAATCAAATGTTCAAAATTTTAAACACAAAATTTGTTAGATCTGCCCCAGTAGTTGCAGCAATTTGGCTAAGCCTTACAGCTGGAATAATTATTGAATTCAATAGGTTTTTCCCAGATCTACTATTTCATCCAATGAGCTAAGAAAAGAGAGAACTAGTTAAGTTTGTATTAACTTTATTATTCTCTTCGCTGTTTCATTAACATCATAATTTGTTAACGCAAAATCAAATTGATTTGATGCTGAAATCTCATAATTTGCCCTTGAGAGTCTTTCTTTAATTGCCTCTTCTTTTTCTGTACCCCTATTTCTTATTCGTCTCTCTAGTTCTGCGATATCAGGGGGGAGTAAAAAAATTGACAAAGAATTAGGAAACTTTTCTTTTATTTGCTTAGCACCTTCTACTTCAATTTCAAGTAATACTGTAATTCCCTTTTTGATTTTCTCATTGACCGAAGACAAAGGAGTTCCATAGTAATTTCCAGCAAATTGAGCCCATTCAAGAAAAAGGTTTTGTTGGATCATTTCTTTAAACTTTTCTTGATTCAAAAAGTAATAATTTTCTCCCATTTTCTCTCCCTCTCTAGGTTCTCTAGTAGTTGCAGATATTGAAAGCCAAATATTTTTATCTTTACCTAATATTGCTTTAACAACAGTTCCTTTCCCCACCCCGCTAGGCCCAGTAAGAATAATGAGTTTTTTTTGATTTTTCATATTAAATTTTTTACAGTAAAATGAACATTCTTCGAATTAAAAAGAAATAATGCAAAAAGGTGTGCCACAGATAATGGATATTACATCTATTAGATCTGTCTTGCATTATTTAACAAAAACCATTTTACCTACAAAGTTTGAAACTGCTCAACAACCAGAGCCTAATACAATTCAATTATGTTTCAGAGGAGTAGATTCTCAAACTTGGTTAGAAGTTTCATGGAATGGAGAATCTCCCAGAATGTTAAAGATAAATAAGCCTGAAAAAATTGGAAGAGAAAGTACACTTTCTAAACAAATAAGATACGGATTAAAATATATGGCTTTAACTTCGATTGATCAAAATGATTTCGAAAGAGTCATAAAATTTGGTTTTGCAAAAAAACCTGGAGATAAAATTAGCAAGTATTTAATTTTTGAGTTAATGGGAAAACATAGTAATATTTTTTATTTGGATAATAAACATAAAATTATCTCAGTTGGTAAACAAATCAAATCAAGTCAATCTAGTTTTAGAACAATTTCAACAGGATCAATTTATTCTGACCCTCCAGTAAATCTTAAAAAACAACCTAGAGAAGATGAGTCTTTTCAAACATGGAAAGAATCAATTTCAACAGTACCTGAGTCTTTGAAATACTGTTTAATAAATACCTATCAAGGAGTAAGCCCCATCCTTACAAAACAATTAGAGGTATTTAGTAATACTAATGACTCGAAAATAATGGAAAAAAATATTGATTTTATTAGTGATGCGAACTTAAAGGAGATATTTAAAAGTTGGAAGA
>QCIS01000027.1 GCA_003216535.1 Prochlorococcus sp. AG-402-N08 | reverse complement strand
GAGAGGATACGAGAATTATTGGAAAAAGATTAAAGGAAATTGAGACGGAACATTTAATCCAAAAAAAATTTGAAAAGTCAATATCATGGAATCCTCAGGTAGGCGACTTTGTAAGAATTAAAAGTCTAAATAGTACGGGACAAATTGTAGATTTAGATAAAAAAGGTGGTTTTTACGAAGTTAAATGTGGTTCATTCAGAAGCATATTATCTGTAAATGACTTTGAGGGTATTAATGGAGAAAAGCCTTATATCAAAAGGTCAAAAATTGAGATCAAATCTACAAGAGAAGATTTTTCTTTTTCTAAAATTAGAACGAGTAAAAATACAATTGACGTAAGAGGACTAAGAGTTCATGAAGCCGAAGTTATTATTGAAGAGAAAATTAGAAAATTTCATGGACCGCTATGGATTGTTCATGGAATTGGAACAGGGAAGTTAAAAAAAGGACTAAGAAATTGGTTATCAGGTTTAAATTATGTTGATAAGATTGAAGATGCAGCCAATAACGAGGGTGGACCTGGTTGCAGTATTGCGTGGATAAAATAAAATTTAAAATACCTAGAAAACATTTTAATAAGAGTATTAAGTGCAATTTATTGATCAAGCAAACATTATTCTTCAAGCTGGAAAAGGTGGAAATGGAATAGTTTCATTTAGAAGAGAAAAGTTCGTTCCTGCTGGAGGACCTTCGGGGGGAAATGGTGGTAGAGGGGGTTCAGTTATTTTGATGGCTGATAATAATCTTCAAACATTACTAGATTTCAAATTCAAACGTGAAATAATTGCTGAAGATGGATGCAAAGGAGGTCCTAATAAGAGATCAGGTGCTTCAGGTGAGGATAGAATCCTTAAAGTTCCCTGCGGCACAGAAATAAGGGATATTAAAACCGGCATTATTTTAGGAGACTTAACTAAAGATAAACAAAGTTTAACTATTGCTATTGGAGGAAGAGGTGGACATGGTAATGCTTACTATTTAAGTAATCAAAATAGAGCCCCAGAATCATTCACTGAAGGAAAAGATGGTGAGATATGGGAGGTTCAATTAGAACTAAAACTTCTTGCAGAGGTTGGGATTATAGGCCTTCCAAATGCTGGGAAAAGTACTTTGATTTCAGTTGTATCATCTGCCCGTCCAAAAATCGCAAATTATCCTTTCACGACTCTAATTCCTAACTTAGGTGTAGTAAGAAAAATTGATGGGAATGGTTGCCTTTTTGCGGATATTCCTGGATTAATATCAGGTGCAGCTGATGGAGTAGGTTTAGGGCATGATTTTTTAAGGCACATCCAAAGAACGAAGATACTTGTTCACTTAATTGATGCAATTGCAGAAAATCCTTTAGATGATTTTGAGATTATTGAACAGGAATTAAAAAAATATGGAAAAGGTCTTTTAGATAAAGAGAGGATAATAGTGTTAAATAAAATGGAGCTGGTAAATGATGATTATTTGAAAATAATTACAAAAAAGTTAGAAGATTTATCAAAAAAGAAAGTTTTAGTTATTTCTTCATCTTTAAAAAAAGGTTTATCCTCACTGCTTTCTGAAGTGTGGAAAAGGATCTAACTTAAATTAAAAAATTTTTTGTAAATAAATAAACTTGATTTAATAATGAAAATTAGCCATAAATAAGATAATTCTTTAAACATAATATGAATTTCTACAGTTGTTTTGATAAACAAGGAAAAATAATAGCTAGATGTCAAACCATTCAAGATATTGAGGTTCTTAAGAAAATGGGAAGACCGATTGTAGAAGTTAAGGAAATGAAAAATGAAGAGTCGGTGGTATGTTCTCTGACAGGTAGCCCATCAGATTTTAATATGGATTACTAAAAGGATTCAAGAACAAAAAAAGGGCTCAAAAAGCCCTTTTTTTATGCATTATCTAATAGTTAAGAAAACTTAATCATCATAAACAAGACATTCTGGTTCATCTGGGTTGGCGTCGCAAAATAATTCCAAAGCATTAGGGTCATGTTTATCTTCTGGATGATGATCCTTATATTCTTCGAGTTCTTTTAGCTCTTCAGTTAAATGTCTGACCTTTGGAAGATTGCCCTCTGCTTTTGCAGATTCGATTTCCGATTGATCTTTTTGGATGTGTTCGTCAATGGATTTCATTTTAAGCTTTTCGTACTTTAGTAGACATACATAACATAGTTAA
>QCIS01000026.1 GCA_003216535.1 Prochlorococcus sp. AG-402-N08 | reverse complement strand
TCTTTTTTCCCATTATTTTCAATATAACCTATAGTTAGTTAATACTTATTCTATAGAAAAAGTGGTAAGTACATTTTCTCGCAAAGATCAAAACTATAAAAATGACGATTTAAATCAACCCTCCAAAGAGGGAAGATTTGGAAAATATGGTGGTCAATATGTTCCTGAAACGCTAATGCCTGCTCTTTTTGAGCTTGAAACAGCTGCATCTAATGCATGGAAAGATAAACTTTTTGTAGAAGAATTAAATCATCTACTTAAGACTTACGTAGGAAGAGAAACACCACTTTATGAAGCCAAAAGACTTACTGAACATTACAAAACTAAACAAGCAACTCCAAGAATATGGCTTAAAAGAGAAGATTTAAATCATACTGGTGCTCACAAAATTAATAATGCTCTTGGACAAGCTTTATTAGCAATAAGAATGGGCAAAAAAAGAATAATTGCAGAAACTGGGGCTGGTCAGCACGGAGTTGCTACGGCTACTGTTTGTGCGAGATTTGGCTTAAAATGTATTATCTACATGGGTGCTGAAGACATAAAAAGGCAATCGCTTAACGTGTTCAGAATGAAACTTCTTGGAGCTGAAGTTAAAGTTGTAAATTCAGGAACTGCAACACTTAAGGATGCTACTAGTGAAGCCATTAGAGATTGGGTTTCTAATGTAGAAACCACACACTACATTTTAGGATCTGTTGCCGGCCCACACCCTTTCCCAAAGATAGTGCGAGATTTTCATTCAGTTATAGGTGAAGAAACTAAAAAACAATGTTTGGAATCATTTGGATCTTTTCCCGATATTTTACTTGCTTGTGTAGGTGGGGGATCAAATGCAATGGGCCTTTTCCATCCTTTCGTTAAAGAAACTTCTGTGCGACTTATTGGAGTTGAAGCCGCAGGAAGCGGAGTTGATACTGACAAACATGCTGCCACTATCACTAAAGGTTCAATTGGAATTTTGCATGGATCAATGAGTCTTCTCTTACAAGATGATAACGGTCAAGTACAAGAAGCTCACTCAATAAGCGCGGGTTTAGATTACCCTGGAGTAGGGCCAGAACATAGCCATTTAAAAGATATAGGTAGAGCAGAATATGGATCAGTAACAGATCAAGAAGCTTTAGATGCTTTAAGACTTGTTAGTGAACTTGAAGGAATTATACCTGCACTTGAAACTTCCCATGCCTTTGCTTGGTTAGATAAATTATGCCCTACTCTTGAAAAAGATACTCATATAGTTATCAATTGCTCTGGTAGAGGCGACAAAGATGTTAATACTGTTGCATCTTCATTAGATATTTAATTAATACCTTGGAATTGATGGCTCAATATATCTACTCCATCCATCAATACCCTCCTCCAAATTCCATATTTCGCTCACAATACTCTTATCTAAGCACCATTGAGAAAAGTTATAACTTCTTATTCCTGCATGACAGGTAACTACAATTTCTCTATCTAATAAACCAGCAAATATTTCTTCAACGTATTCAAATGTGACTTTACTAATTGGTATATGTAAAAATTCTTTTGAGAAACGAGCTATTTCAAGCTCTGACTGTTCTCTTACATCAATCAAGACTGGATCCTCTTTCTCAGAATTAAACCAATCATTGAGACTATAAGCATTTATAGATTTTGGATAACTTCCCAATTTATAGGATAAATTATGTGTTATTTACAATTTAATAAATTAAGTTGCAGTAGGAGGTTTATTGTTAAAAATAAAAATAAACATTGATAATGAAACTTAGAGTAGTAGCAATAATACTATTATTATCTTTATTACTTTTTTTTGGTTTTAAAAAAGTTTCTGCTAATAAAAATAAAGAGCAAAGTACAAATATTGAGCAACTAAATATCTTAAAATATATACCTGAAAACAATAAATTATTATTTATTTCAAATTTAGATAATTTTAATATTGTTAATAATAATGAAAAAGATAAAAATTCAAAAAATCGAGATAACTTTGCTTTAATAAAAGATTCTATATTAGATTACTTAGGTATAGATCTTGGCAACAATAAATTAGAAGATATCTATAATAATGAACTTATAATCTCAACTTTTGAAAATAATAAAAAGCTTAAAGATGATATTTTGATTATTTTTAAAATTAACCCAGAAAAAACAATAGACGATTTATTAAATTTGCCTAATAAAATTGATCAGATTGATGAGATAATTTCAATTAATA
>QCIS01000025.1 GCA_003216535.1 Prochlorococcus sp. AG-402-N08 | reverse complement strand
GATGGCGCTTGTCCCCGACGCAATGTTTCTTTTAATATTTTTTCAATAGTATCTTTGCGGTAAGGCAAATTCATAAGTTTCGAGAGCATCTGAAAGCATGCAAGAGTCTCATTTAAAGTTCCTTGACCTCGAATATAGAAATCTTGCATATTATTTTTAGGATTATCAAATTGACTTACAGGAGGATTTGAGGGAGCGGTATTGTTTGCATCTCTTTTAATACTTTTATGACTCTGGTCGTATTGAGTTGATTCAGCATTAATAAAATCTAAATTACCTTTTTTAATTTTTTTAATTATTTCGGAAGACAATAAAATTAATCTAGTTTTGAGAAATTTATAGTCTGATGAAATACCTTCATTCATTAAAACTTCTTCTCCAAAATTTTTCTCTCTTATTCTCGATGCAATAAAAAGACTTTTATTTTTGAGGGTTTTACTATCAATTTCATTAAGATTATTAACGCAAATTAAAGAAGCTTTATTTTCTAATTTGGTAAACAATTGATCTGCGGAACTTAAATTCCTTGGTGATTGAGAAAGGAAAACTTCAATTAAAGCTAATAACTCTGCATCCCATAGATGAGACTCGCATTCATTAGCAACCTTAGTATTAGTTTTGATTAGATCAATAAAATCTTGATCTGAAATACTCCAAGCACTAATTTCCTCTGCTGCTCTTACAGCTTCACATGGAGCACCTCTTAGTATTGAAGCCGCGCCAATAATGCTTCCAGGGGTTAAATATTTTAAGGTTGATAAACGACTATTTTTTTTATATAAAAGACGAGCGCTGCCACTCTCTAGAAGTAAGACATGTCCTGCTAAGTAATTACATTCAGATAAAACTTGTCCAGGCAAAAACCTTAGTAATTTGCCTTTATTTTTAATTAGAGAGCTGAGTAAATTCACTATAATTTTTACATTTTTTAGTTTGTTCTTTTCTATCCTTGCTTGATTAAAAGTGATTTAATTACTTTATTCGATTCATTCTGCAGCCAGTCTTCAAATAATTCACAGGCCATTAACATTTTCATAGCATCATTAAAAACAGCATCAATTCGTTCTTCTAGTCTGATCACTACCCACCAATTATCAATAGAAACAGGTTCAAGGACTTCGCCAAGTCTATGATTTTCAAGTAATTCTTTAAGTGCTGGGCTAGTATTTGAAAGACTTATTGGCCCGATTCTTCCATTAGTATTTTTTTCAGGACCTTCACTATATTGATGTACTAATGAAATAAAGTCGGATTTCTTTTCTTCGAGTCTTAAATATAAATCATATGCAACATCTTGATTTTTTACACGAATAAGGCTGTAAGTAACTTTATCTAGATTATCTTTTCTTTTTAAAAAATGACTTTCAGCTTTGGAACCAAATTTTTCAAGACTATAGTACTGCTTTTTAAATGGGATAGAGATCTTCTCTAAAAGCTCATCGTAGTTGAGATGCTGTTCTTCAAGATAAATCATTAATTTTCTTTTATTTATGAGACCTTTAGAATTACAGAAATCGTTCAGTCCTTTTTCTTTTATCTCATTAGGAGGCTCCAAATCCTTTGTAACCTGTTCAAAAATCATGAACTGTACTAAAGGTTTTAGGTAACCTGTTCGCCTTAATAGATTTCTTGTCTTGGGCTCAATTGACAAAAGTTGTTCATCATTGTTCATTGCTTTTTTTTCCCAAGTTCTAGCTTAACTTTCTTAAGAGTCTAATCCAAAGCGGGTTCCAAGATTGACTATTTAACTTTTTTACAAAAAAATCTCAAAATACATAGACAATTTTTTTTTAATTTAAGAGATGTTTAAACTCTCTTTAAAATTCTATATTTGCTTTTTATTCTTATCATCCTCTACAAGAAGAATTCTTGAGTCTCGCAAACTTTTATGATCTTTAATAGCCATTGAAAGTTCCAACAATTTTATTTTATATAATCAAAATTATTTGATCTAATTATTTCATAATTAATTTACATTGAATTATGGTTTAACTTCTACTTAATAAAATTGCCTTATAAATTAATTATGTATAAAAACTTTTGACTATGAAAAAAATTCTTTTAATAGTATTTTCTTTATCTTTTCTGTCCTCATGCAGTAATGATAAAGATTTTTTTCTTACCAAAGAAAATGCATTAATTAGTTGCGGTGGGATATCTCGTATTATCGAAAATGAAAATGAAGAGATAATTAATACAGAAGTGAAGGATTTAATAGAT
>QCIS01000024.1 GCA_003216535.1 Prochlorococcus sp. AG-402-N08 | reverse complement strand
CATCAGCTGTATCATCAAAACCCAAGCCCTCGGATCCACCTACTACACCAGCACCATCACCTATATCAATAGTTGCGCTAAGTGAATCTTCACCAGTGAAACTAGTTTCTAAGCCAATACCCATTTGGTAATCGAAGGTTGTTCCTTCAGGAAAGCCTGTAGTTCCTGCATCAATAGCACCAATAAGGAAATCAACACCGAAAGATGCTGTAGTTGTTTCAGAGAAACCACCAACAGTATCACTACTTTCGACTAAACCTTCTCCTCCGGCTAGAAGATTATTTGTTGATTTCTGGTTAAATGAATTTACATCTAACTCTAAATTATCATTAGAGTAATTAGAGATGGCATCAAAATTTACTTCGGAAGCACTAACAGATAATGGAGCTAAAAGACCAAGAGCTGCTGGAGCTACCAGCAATTGCTGGAATAACTTCATAAAAATTCCTCACACAGAATTAAGTTGTCCATTAATTTTAATGCAATTTATATTAATTGCAAAGAACAATAGCCATTTTTCTAATCGTACGTTGGGAGAAGATTTCTTACGGGATTTAATAATTCCTCATATTTTTCCCAATAACCTGAGGAATTAGAATTAATTTTTTGTCTTACCTGCGCACTACTTGCAGTAAATACAGTTCTTTTACTTTTTTGAGGTGAGAGATATTTATCATTCCATTCCCATTTAAGCCAATTAATTAAGCTTCGAATATTTTCTTTAGGATTTTTGACTACCTTATCATGATCATAACTATATATAATAGATCCAAATTTATTTTTGTACTCATCCATAAGTTCCAAATGGTATAGATATAGTTCGGTAATATCATTTAAAGAACTTGTAAAACTTTGATTCAAGAAATTAGTCCTGTAAATGGAAAGAATATTATCAAGTGGGTTCCTTTTACAATAAATAATCCTTGCATTAGGAAAAAAATTATAGATAATTGGGCAATATAAAAAATTAAACAAATTTTTATCTGTATAGATTTTTTTATGTGAACCGATAAGGCTAACTTTTTCATCATAAAGCTTTTTAATATCTATTAAATCTTCATTTTTCAAAAGAGCTTCTTCTAAGAAAAAAACTTCTCCCATATCCTTAACTTCAGGATTAAGACTCAAAATGCTCTCCAACAATGTGCTTCCGCACCTTGGCATACCAACAATAAATAAATATCGATTAGTATCAAATTTTTTCTCTAATTTAGGTTTATTGTTTATTTTGATTTTTCTATAGTATTGCCCTGTGTTCAACTTTCTTCTCAAATCAGATGGCTGGAGTTTTATTTTTTCTTCATTAGCAATTTTAAGAAAATATGCACTTTTTATATAATCTTTCTTTAGATGATAGATGTTCGCTTTTGAAAAGCATATGTATATTTTCTCTAATTGAGAGAGCTTTTCTATTTTAATGTTTAGTAATGTTTTTAATTGTTTATTATGATTAGAGAAATCGTACATAGTTGATAATTCATAAAAACTATTTGAATTAAATTGGTCCTTTAATAAGATTTCTATGTGAGTCTTTATAGACGATTCTAGTAAACCTAAATTCCTATACATAATTCCCAAATTAAACCTCAATGGGATGAAATCCGGGAAATTATTTATGCCTTCCTTTAAAATAAATATTCCTTTTTCTAATTCATTATTTTTAAAATAAAGATCACTCAAAGTAAGATATAAAATTTTCTCTTTATTAAACAATTTTTTTAAATTTAAAAGAACTTCTTCTGCCTCTGTATATTTTTTTTTATTAATCAATAGTTTTGAGATTAAAATTTCCCTCTGAAAATATAAAAAGCTATCTTTTGGTAATTTTAAATTTGTCAATAATTCATTTGCTTCTTCATTTTGAAAAGATTCAGTAAGAATATCAGCCTTTAAAATTTTATATACTTGATTTTTAGGCTGTAGCTTTATGGCAAAGTCAATAGAAAGTAATGAATCCTTAAAGGATTTAAAAGCTCTATAAGTAATTGACAAATTATAGTAAATATCAGGATTGGATTTATCTATTTTTTTTGCTGCAAATAGTGTTTTCAAAGCATCATTAAAGTTATTCTCCTTTCTCAAAATTTCAGCTAGTAATATATAAGACTTGATAATTAATGGATATTTCTTAATAGACAAAAAAAATAAGTTTTTAGCAATCTTTAGATTATTAATCTCTCTATTAAAAAGTCCATATGAAATAAGTAAATCATATGTATAAATCTTTTGATTAATTAATTTTTTATAAATTTCATTTGCTTGAAATAAATTTCCTTCTTTATGCTTCTTTTTTGCAAATTGAATATATTTTGATATTTCTGATGTATCGTATTTCATTAATAATTCAAAGAATAGATGCCAATTAAATGAATGATACAT
>QCIS01000023.1 GCA_003216535.1 Prochlorococcus sp. AG-402-N08 | reverse complement strand
CCTGTAGAATTAGAATTCTCCCAAATCAATAAACAAAATTAATTTCTAATTGTTCTTGTTTATCTAGTAAAATTATGATTTTCTACTTCAGCTTAAATTTTCTAATCTAATGGCAAAAAAAATTGTTGCAGTTATCAAGCTTGCTCTACAAGCAGGCAAAGCAAATCCTGCTCCTCCTGTAGGACCTGCTTTAGGACAACATGGTGTCAATATCATGGCATTTTGTAAAGAATACAACGCAAGGACACAAGATAAAGCAGGTTTTGTAATTCCAGTTGAGATTTCTGTTTTTGAAGATAGAAGCTTTACTTTTATCACGAAAACACCTCCTGCTTCCGTCTTAATAACAAAAGCAGCTGGTATAGAGAAAGGATCAGGTGAATCCGCAAAAGGCTCTGTTGGGAATATAAGTAAAGCTCAACTAGAAGAAATAGCCAAAACTAAGCTTCCTGATCTAAACTGTTCTAGTGTTGAATCAGCAATGAAAGTAATTGAGGGTACTGCGCGTAATATGGGCGTATCTATCACTGACTGAGTTCAAGACCAAATTGCACACTATTTAGGGGAGGTTAGTTAATAACCGTTTGTACCCAAAACTATTATGAAAAAACTATCAAAAAGAATGGCGACTCTATCAACAAAGATAGAAGATCGCATATACGCCCCACTTGAAGCTCTTAGTATTATCAAGGAAAATGCGAATGCGAAATTTGATGAAACTATTGAAGCACATATACGTTTAGGTATTGACCCAAAATATACTGATCAACAATTAAGGACCACTGTTGCATTACCACATGGTACTGGCCAAAGCATCAAAATTGCAGTAATTACAAGCGGTGAGAATGTATCTAAAGCCAAGGCTGCTGGTGCAGATTTATTTGGCGAAGAAGATCTTGTAGAAAGCATCAACAAAGGGAATATGGAGTTCGATCTACTTATTGCAACTCCAGATATGATGCCAAAGGTTGCAAAATTAGGAAGAGTTTTAGGACCTAGAGGTTTAATGCCTAATCCTAAAGCCGGGACAGTTACTAATGATATTGCTAATGCAATAAAAGAATTCAAAGCTGGTAAGCTCGAATTTAGAGCAGATAAGGCGGGTATAGTTCACGTCCGCTTTGGAAAAGCAAGTTTTACAAAAGAGGCTTTATTTGACAACTTAAAAACTTTACAAGAATCAATTGATAAAAATAAACCAAGTGGAGCTAAGGGAAAATATTGGAAAACTTTTTATGTAACTTCAACAATGGGACCTTCGGTTCAAGTAGACATAAATGCTGTACAAGATTACCAACCTGAAGGTTAACGCTTTGTAGTATAATGTAAATTGCAATAATACGGCCAAAGAAAGTAGGTTGATTTAGTTATTCTAAATTTTTAATTCCTACCGAGGACTCGTCTTAAATTATTTCTTTTTGGATCTAATAAAAGCGGCCTCTTTAAAAGAACTTTGCCGCATTTCCTGCTCTCCCTAAATTACGATCCAAAAAACATCAATGGGCCGAACACTAGAGAATAAGCAACAAATCGTTTCTGAGATTAAATCTCTTTTAGACGACTCGGAAATGGCTGTAGTTCTTGACTATAAAGGTTTAACTATCAAAGAGATGTCGGATTTGCGATCTAGATTGCAAACAACTAACGGCATCTGCAAAGTTACTAAAAATTCATTAATGCGCAAAGCTATTGATGGTGATAGTAATTGGAACGATCTTGAATCTTTACTGACCGGAACAAATGCTTTTGTGTTAATTAAAGAAGATGTTGGTGGTGCTGTAAAAGCAATCCAATCTTTTCAAAAAGACACCAAAAAATCCGAGACCAAAGGAGCTTTATTTGAAGGCAGACTTCTTAGCGATTCTGAAATAAAAGAAATTGCAAGTCTTCCATCAAAAGAAGTATTGATGGCAAAAATTGCTGGCGCTCTTAATGGCATAGCAACAAAAATTGCGATCTCTATCAATGAAGTGCCTTCTGGACTTGCTAGATCACTTAAACAACATTCTGAAAAATCAGAATCTTAAATCAAAACCCTAATTAACTTTTAAGAAAATGTCCGCAAAAACTGAAGAAATTCTTGAATCATTAAAATCTTTATCACTTTTAGAAGCATCTGAGCTTGTAAAGCAAATTGAAGAGGCTTTTGGTGTATCTGCTGCAGCTTCTGCAGGTGTAGTAATGGCAGCTCCAGGAGCAGCTGGCGGTGACGCGGATGGTGGCGCTGCTGAAGAAAAAACTGAATTTGATGTTGTTCTCGAAAGTTTTGATGCAGCTGCAAAAATCAAAGTACTTAAGGTTGTAAGAAATGCAACTGGTCTAGGTCTTGGTGATGCAAAAGCACTTGTTGAATCTGCACCAAAAACAGTAAAAGAAGGAATTGCCAAAGCAGATGCTGAATCTTTAAAGAAAGAGATTGAAGAAGCTGGCGGTAAAGTTACACTTAAATAAGAGTACATTTTTTCAAGCCGATAACCTTAATATCGGCTTCAAAAATTATGAATAGTGATAGTTCTGCGATTGAAGCCGCAACCGATGGAGCCTGCAGTG
>QCIS01000022.1 GCA_003216535.1 Prochlorococcus sp. AG-402-N08 | reverse complement strand
ACTGAAATAGAAGAATTTGCTAATAAAATTAAAAAAAATCCTAGAAATTTCGTAGCACAACCAACATTAGAATTATCTACTGTTCCATCGTTATGTGATGGAGAACTATATCCATGTCATGTTGATTTAAGACCATATATATTGAGAGGAAAAGATTCATGGGTTAGTCCAGGTGGCCTTACGAGGGTAGCATTAAAAAAAGGATCATTAGTCGTAAACTCTTCTCAAGGTGGAGGATGCAAAGATACATGGGTCGTAGGTAAATAATATGCTTTTAAGTCGTGTAGCAGAATCTCTTTATTGGATCAATCGTTATTTAGAACGTGCAGAAAACATATCTCGTTTCGTGGAAGTAAGTGAAGCAATGTCATTAGATTGTCCACCAGGAAGTGCAGAACCTTGGCTCCCGTTAATTGATGCTTCAAGCGACAGAGAATCTTTTGATAAAAGATTCCCAGAAAAAAAACCGGATGACGTTATTAATTTTTTAATAAGAGATCGTTTAAATCCAAACAGCATAATTTCTTGTATTCAATTAGCTAGAGAAAACGCAAGACAAATAAGAGACGTGTTGACCACAGAAATGTGGGAACAGATTAATATTTTATATTGGAATATGCAAGAAGGAGAAGCAATATGGAATAAGCCAAGACAAGAACAATTAAGTGAAATAAGAAGAGCATGTCAACTTTTTTATGGAATTACAGATGCGACTTTAAGCAAAGACCTTGCTTGGAGATTTAGCATTCTTGGAAGATTAATTGAGAGAGCTGACAAAACATCGAGAATTTTAGATGTTAAATATTATTTACTTCTACCCAGCCTAGATGAACTTGGAGGAGTTCTTGATGAGTTGCAATGGATTGCCCTTTTACGTTCCGCTGGAGCTTATCAAATGTTTAGGAAAGCAGAGCAAAATTCTATTAAGCCTAATTCAGTTGCAAGATTCCTTTTACTTGATCCAATTTTTCCGAGATCAATAAGATACTGTCTTGATGGGATAAGCAATACTCTTAAGATGATAGATACCTCTCCTCCTCCTGAAAATCCTTCAGAATTAGAATGCATGAGAGGCTTGCTTAAAGCAAAGTGGAGTTATATCAGAATTGAAGATATAATTAATGATGGTTTACATGAGGCAATCGATTCATTGCAAATAGATTTGAATAAATTAAATGATCTCATTCAAGAAAAATATTTTATTAATTAAAAAGTTTATTAATGAGAATTAAATACATTCACAAACTTGAATATAAATATGAAGACCCTGTTCAATTAGGCGAACATAGATTGTGTATAAAGCCAAGGTCGAATGGATTCCAAAAGTTGAAGAATTTTGAATTAAAAATAACCCCAGAACCAGAAATTATTTATCCATTACTTGCCGCAAGTGGCGAAGAGATTAATCGAATTAGATTTAACGGATTAACAGATAATTTAATTATTGAATCAATTAGCGAAGTTGAGACCATTAAACATCCAAATATTATTGATGGGGTAAAAAATAGAGATCTAACATTACCTTTTTGTAGAAGCATTATTAACAGAGATTTACAAGGAGCATTAGAGGGCTGGATGCCAAATGGACAACACGATCCCTCTGCCGTAGAACTTGCCCAAGAAGCATTAGCAGGAAGTTTTAATAACGCATTATCTTTCACCTATCAATTAATTGAAATTATTCAAGATCGGGTTAAATATACAAAAAGACATACAGGTCCTGCATGGCCAGCTAGCAGAACACTTAAAGAACGCATAGGTTCATGCAGAGATTTAGCAATGCTGATGGTTGAAGCTTGTAGGTCTATTGGTATCCCTAGTAGGTTTGTAAGTGGTTATCATTTTGAAGACCCGTTGCCTTCTGAGTTAGATTTACATGCTTGGGCTGAGTTATATATTCCAGGTGCAGGTTGGAGAGGTTTTGATCCAAGTGGGAAAGGATTAATAGATGAAAGATATTTAACTTTGGTATCCTCTTCTAAATCTAATTTAACTTCGGTAATTACAGGAAACTTTACAGGAAAAAATAATCTAGAAAATACTTTATCCTGGGAAATCAAACCTCTTGAAATTAAATAAACACTAAATTTTTCATCTTTTAAAATAACAATAAAAGATAAATAAAAATATGTTTCTTTTTTAGTGTTAATTGATAAGTTCTTAGAGATATATATCTGTTTTCATTTGTTTAATCTTTAAAGAAAATTGAACTCAAGTTTAGAAATTCCAGTTATCAAACCCAACAAATCAAAAATGTTTGAATTGATAAGCTATGAAAAATTTCGCGATACAAAAGATGTTAGATTTTTTGATATTAGTATTAATGAATCAAATTATAGAGATCTAGTTATTCACAGCGGGCCAGCAGTTAGTCCGCCAAATGATGAAGAATTTAAAAATTGGCAATTTTACATTCATAACAATCAAGAAGATAATCTATTAGCTATTTCTGGGGGAAGAACATTTTTTCTTGTTAATTTTGGGTGGGATTATCCTTTTTATAAAGTTAGATTAGAATCTTGCGGATATATTCTAAGGATACCTAGAGGAACCTTTCATAGATCTGTATCTGACGAAAACGGTTCCATAGTTTTAAATCAAGCCATTAGAGATGAATGCGGTACAGTAGAATCTGAATTCAAGGTTACGAATAGCA
>QCIS01000021.1 GCA_003216535.1 Prochlorococcus sp. AG-402-N08 | reverse complement strand
AGTAGGAATCCAAGGTCTTTCAGCTAAACCTTTGGCTAATAGGCTTGATTTAGGTCAAAAAAATAATTTAGATTGATTTAAGACATCTTTCAATTCGAAATCTATCAGTTTTACTCTCTGAGAAAAGCTCCCAACTTTGAATTAAATCGGGCCCACTGAGAGATCCAAAAAAGGCTACTCTTAATGATTTCATTAATATCCCTTTTTTAACATTATGCTTTTTTGATATTTCGTTTATTATCTCCTTGGCTTTCTCTTTATCTAATTTTATAGTATTTTGCTCAATTAAATAATTTAAGATTAGTTTAAGAGATGCTTTACTATCCTTATTTTCCAGAAAATCTTGACCTTCTTTTTGAATTGGAGGTATTAAGAAAAATGGTTTAGATTGATCAATTCCATCTCTTAAAAGAGTCATAGAGTCTCTTAGCAAAATTGCTAATTTATAAGACCATACTTTAGATGGCGGCACCCAACCATTATCATCCCAGTATTTACTCATGATCTCACTTAACTTTATTGATTCCATATTTTTTATATATTGAGAATTAATCCAGTTGAGTTTTTCCCAACTGAATTTAGCTCCAGCTTTATTTATGTCTGATAAGTCAAAAATTTTAGATATCTCATCAAGTGAAAGTATTTCTCGGTCGGCAGATTTTGGAGACCAACCTAAAAAGGCCATATAGTTCGATAATGCCTCAGGTAAATATCCCATATCTCTAAATTCGTCGATTGAAGTAACGCAATCTCTCTTAGATAATTTTTTCCCTTCACTATTTAGTATTAGAGGTGTATGTGAAAAAGTTGGCAAATTAAAATTTAATGCTTTATAAATCAATATTTGTTTTGCAGTGTTCGAGATATGGTCTTCCCCCCTTACAACATGAGTAATATTCATGAAATTATCATCAACTACAACTGCAAGATTATACAAAGGATCTCCAATCTCATATCCCTTTGCCCTTCTTGACAAAACTAAATCACCACCCAAGTCCTTACCTTGCCATTTAATTTTGCCTCTTATCTGATCTTCCCATGTAATTTGAATTTCTTCATCAATCTTAAACCTTATTACGGAAGTCCTCCCTTGGGATATGAATGTTTCTATTTCATCTTTTGAAAGACTTCTGTGTCTATTATCGTGCTTTGGTGGTAATCCTTTCTTTTTTTGTTCTTCTCTTAATTCTGAAATTTCGTCTTCTGTTGTAAAACACCTATATGCAGCTCCACATTCCAAAAGCTTTTTGATGTAACTTTTGTGCATTGAAATTCGGTCACTTTGCTTTATAGGTTCTTCATCCCATTTAAGTCCAAGCCATTTCAATCCCTCCAATATATTACTTGTATATTCAGATTTAGATCGAAGAAAATCTGTGTCTTCTATTCTGATAAGAAATTTTCCGCCTATTTTTTGTGCATACAACCAGTTGAATAATGCTGTTCGCGCTGTCCCAATATGAAATAAACCCGTTGGACTCGGGGCTAGTCTTAAACGTTTTTCCAAATTTCTTTTAGAAAAAACGGGACCGACGGGATTCGAACCCGCAACTTCCGCCGTGACAGGGCGGTGCTCTAACCAGTTGAACTACGGTCCCAGAGTATTGTTCTAAATTTATTTAGAACTTCATTCTTAAAATTATCAGATCATAATACTTAATTTATGGTGTTGTAATAAAAAAAATTTATTAATTTGAGGATTTACAGAAATAGTTAGTTTTACAGCTGTCTTAATATAAACAACTATTTATTTTTGAGGTCTAAAACCAGCAGGTTCTATCAATCTAACTTGGTTTCCTCTAGCGGTAAATTCTCTGCCTTGGTCACTTTGTACGACAACTCTTCCACCAGACTTAACTCTGATGACTCTTGCACGAACCCATCCTAAAGCTGCTGATTCGAGGACTTTAACTACGTCCCCAGGTTGAAGATCTAACTCCATCTTATGAAAAAATGATTTACATAATGTTGATCAAACGCGTCGTGGAGGACTTGAACCCCCGACATCAGGTTTTGGAGACCTGCGTTCTACCAACTGAACTAACGACGCATTTAAATAATTATAAGCGCCTTTGTGACCAATAAGTTGATTAATTTACAACTTTATCGATCAAAGCGTTGTTTTACGCGAGTAGCTTTTCCTACTCTATCTCTCAGATAGAATAACTTAGCTCTTCTTACTTTACCTCTACGTTCAACTTTTAGAGAGGCAACCTGTGGACTATGTAGCATAAATACTCTTTCAACACCTATACCCTGAAAAATTCTTCTAACTGTAATAGTCTGGTTAATACCTCCATGCCTTTTTGCAATAACAACACCTTCATAAGGTTGGACTCTTTCTTTATTACCTTCTGTAATTTTTACTCCAACTTTAACAGTGTCACCAACATAAATTTCAGGTAATTCTTTTTTTAGTTGTTCATTCTCAAATTCCTTAATAAGAATTGATGCGCTTAAGGTTTGCGTAGTTTCAGAAACCATGTTTTTTTCTTTTTGTTCAACTGCTGCAGAAACTGATGCGTCAGCTTTAATACCGGTTTCTAATTCCTTCTCTTTGGCCATTTTGGTCTTTTTTGTCCTACAAGTTCTATATCTTAACCTTTTGACTCGCCTTTAGTAACCTTTTTGGTAAATGAAATTGTTTTTGAAAACATTTGGAATCCCGTTATTAGCATCCAAAAAACTCCAAGGGAATTCAATATTACGTATATAAGTTCTCCATTATCTCCAAGCCATTCGCCCTCATGGAGAGACATTAACCAATGAACTTGTTCTCTAGAGTAACCTAATAAATCTTTTGAAACCCTATAAAGAAGACCGGTAATTGAAGATATAAATAATGGAAGAAAAACCCAGGGCGCCAAAGCCTTATGAAATTGTCTAGAATTAAATAAAGTTTTCATTTTTGTTTTTTTTCCATTGTTATTGGTAGATTTAAGATGGCCAAGACCATAATGGCTACTTTGAAGATATTTACCTATTATTATTATTTATTCCAATGAGACATTTTGCAGATCTTTTGTTAAATAAAAATAATTCCAAGTCTAATGATCAAGTTCCTTTTATTCAGAGGAGAAGAGGAATTGAAATAAAGTCTTCACGTGAAATAAATTTGATGAAAAAATCTAGCAGGATTGTAGCAACTGTTTTGAGGGAAATTAATGACTTAATCAAACCTGGAATGAGCACAAAAGATTTAGATGATTTCGCAGAAAAGAGGATAAAAAGTTTTGGAGCTCTGCCAAGTTTTAAGGGCTACCATGGTTTCCCTTCTAGTATTTGTTCTAGTATTAATAATGAGGTTGTTCATGGAATACCAAATAAAAATAAAATAATTAAGAATGGTGACTTAGTTAAAATTGATACAGGAGCATATTTAGATGGCTTCCATGGGGATAGTTGCATATCAATTTGTGTGGGAGAAGTTAGTCCAAAGACTCAAAATCTAAGTGATGTAGCATGTAAAGCATTGTATGCGGGGCTTTCGAAAGTCAAAGCAGGGAACACACTTCTAGATGTTGCAGGAGAAATCGAGGATATTGTTTTAAAAAATGACTTTAGTGTTGTGGAAGACTATACAGGTCATGGAGTTGGAAGAAATCTTCATGAAGAACCATCGGTATTTAATTTTCGCACCAAAGAATTGCCCAACGTCATCCTTCGTGAAGGAATGACATTAGCTGTGGAACCTATTGTTAATGAAGGAACTAAATTTTGCAAAACATTAAATGATAGATGGACCGTAATAACAAAAGATGGAAAATTATCGGCCCAATGGGAGCATACAATAGTTGTCTTAACAGATGGTATTGAAATATTGACAGATAGAGATTTCTAGAAATTATGATTTGTACTTATAGATAATTTGGCAATACAGAAAATTAAAAAACTCTTTCAATGGAAAAAGTATGTAGCTTAGAGGGTTTGGACTAATTATTATTAAATATTTTTTTGAATTAGCTAAATTATAAATTTTTTTAGAAACAAATTTGGGACTCATTATTCCGATAGGATTTAGTTCTGATTTAAAAGGCCCTAAGATGATTTTTTTTATTGTTAATTTTTTTTTGGTATTTTTATCCAGAAGATTTTTTTTGAAAGAAACTAATTGACCAATAAGGGATTTACTAATCTCATATGACGGATTTAAGGCTGGTAATATTTCTGCTTCAGATGTGTTTATCCAAATCTCTTTTTTTATTAGTGAATTATTGGTTAGAGCAATATCTTCAAATAAATTTAAGAATTTGAATTTGCTTAATGCATTTATTTCTATTGAGTTTTCATAATTGGAATTTTCTCTACTCAAATCATAGATACCATGGTTCAAAATTAAAATGTCTATCTTTTCTAATTGTTTTTTTAATGAAGACTCTTTACCACATTCCCATTTAATCCATTCATTTGGAGATTCAAGATTTTTTTCATAATTAGTTTTACTATGAGTAAATCCAATCACTTTATATCCTTTTTGACGAAACAACTTTGTTAATTCTTTCCCAAGCGCACCAGAGGCTCCAGTAATCCCTATAGTTTTTTTGTGTTTAATTGGATTTATCATTTTGCTTGATTTTTATGAGATACCAAAGAATTAAAATTAATTTACCAAAAAAAGATTATTTATTTATTTATTTGATTAAAACTCATAAATAAATATTTGTTTAGTTCTTAAAAAAATATTATCTTTAATCTATTGATAAATAATTTTACTAATTATGAGCGATATATTATTAATTGGTTCCTGTGAGCCATTTAGTGGTAAGTCTGCAATGGTTCTTGGGATAGCAAAAAAACTTTTACAGAAGAAAAAAAAAGTACGCATAGGAAAACCGCTGGCAACATGTATTGAACTTACTAATCTTCCTTCAATGTCTTATGAAGGATTAATAGATGACGATGTTAAGTTTATTGGATCTACATTAAATATTGAAGAGGAGAATTTAATTTCTTCTGTAGGATTATTGGATAATATATCAGCTGAAAAAAGAATCTTCAATAAAGACTTACTCCCAGGAAAAGGTTTTGATCAGATTGAAGGATTGGTTAATGATGATTTTGAAGGCCTAAATATTTTAGAGGCAGCTGGAAGTCTTCATGAAGGTATGATTTATGGCTTAAGTCTCCCACAACTAGCGAAGGATTTAGATGCGAAAGTTTTAATTGTGAATTTATGGGAAGATTGTAAAAGTGTAGATGCATTACTTGATGCGAAAAAACAATTAGGTGAGAAATTGGCTGGAGTGGTATTGAACGGAGTTTTGCCGCAAGAAGTTGAAAAAGTTAAAAATGAAATAATACCTTCTCTTAAAGATCTGGATATTGAAGTATTTGGGGTTATGCCTAAATCACCACTTCTTAGAAGTGTCACAGTCGGTGAGCTTGTAAGAAGACTAGATGCCCAAGTTATTTGTTGCCCTGAAAAAGATCAATTACTTGTTGAAACATTAAGTATTGGTGCAATGGGAGTGAATTCTGCAATGGAATTTTTCAGGAGAAGACGAAACATGGCTGTAGTTACTGGGGCTGATAGAACTGATATCCAACTTGCTGCTTTGGAGGCTTCGACTCAATGCCTAATTTTAACTGGTTTAGGAGACCCTTTGTCACAATTGATTCATAGAGCGGAAGAATTGGAGGTGCCAATTTTAAAGGTGGAATTAGATACTCTCTCCACCGTAGAAATTATTGAACAAGCTTTTGGTCATGTCAGAATACATGAATCAATAAAAGCTTCTTATGCTATTCAATTGGTTCAAGAGCATGTAAATCTAAAAAGAATTCTCGAAAAGATAGATTTTCCCTGCAATTTTTCAGATAAATGCTAATTTCAAATATAGGAACTTTATTATTTTGAGTCGCTCTTTAGATCTTCCAGCAACTGAAGGCGTTGATGCCTTAGCTCAAGAACTTGCAAAACTCCAAGATGATGGGAAAAGGAGAATTGCTTTTTTAGGTAGTAGACACGTGCCGGTTGTCGATATCCACTTAATTGAGTTAATAGCAAGGTCATTAGCAGAGGAAGGACATAATATCCTTACTTCTGGATCTCAAGGTGTCAATGCAGCTGTTATTCGAGCTGTCTTAGATATTAATCCATCATTATTAACTGTTCTATTACCACAAAGTCTTGATAGACAAATACCCGAAATACAGGATCAACTTGAGAGGGTTATGCATTTGGTTGAAAAAAGTGAAAATGATGAATTACCTTTGCCACTTGCAAGTAGTCTTTGTAATCAAGAAATTATTACTAGGTGCGATCAATTAATATGCTTTGCTTTTCACGATAGTGAAACTTTGCTAAATAGTTGTAGATGCGCCGAAGAAATGGGGAAAGTTGTTAGTTTATTATTTTTTGATTAAATTAATCCATTTCCCCTTATTAAAAGATTATTTATGCTAGTAATATTTAGCGTTTAATAAATTACTATGG
>QCIS01000020.1 GCA_003216535.1 Prochlorococcus sp. AG-402-N08 | reverse complement strand
CAGCGAAACTCTTTTTATTATCATCTGATATTGGGAAAACTATAACTTTCGCTTTTTTTATTGCATCCACAGCAGCAATTGTTAAAAGAGATGGATCTCCAGGCCCAACACCAACGATGGTCAATGTTGGCAAATCAGTTTTATATCGATTAAGTAAATTTAAAAACTTGTTTATTATCATTTTTATTTTATTATCTTTAGCTATGCACCCTTGGCATCATATAAGTTTCAGCCAGTATTGCTGACTCAATTTCAGACAATTCCCCTAACCTTTCGAAAGTTTGATTTTTAGAGAATTTAGTTTGTGCTAGTTTCCAATAAACTCCAAAATGTCTTGCCTCACTCTCAAGCAGAGACTCATATAGGACTTTAAACGATTTATCTTCAGAATTCAGAGCAAGCAAGCTTAATCTTTCATGACTTCTTGCTTCAATAAGTCCTGCGATCAAGAAACTATCAAGCATTCTATTGGGCTCTTCCTTTCTTATATTCTTGGACAATTCAGCTCCATATGGAGGCGGTTTTAAGGATTCAAGAGAATGTCCAAGATCCTTCAAAAAATAAAGTATTTTTTCAAAATGCTCTAATTCCTCTCTCGCTATTGGACTTAGAACTTCTGCCAGATTTGGTTCTGATGGATATCTAAACATCAATTGAATAGCTACTCCTGCTGCTTTTCTTTCACAATGAGCATGGTCAATAAGAATATCTATTGGATTAGATAATGCGAGTTTGATCCAATCATCTGAGGTTAATGACGATAAATATTTAATATGAGAAGAAGGCCTTTTAAAATCGACTAGCATTTAATTTTTACTACTTAAATATCCAATAATTCCTTCAAGAGCTAAGGCATAACTAGATATGCCGAATCCACTAATAATTCCTATAGCTTTATCTGTAAGAAAAGATTCTTTACGAAAATCTTCTCTACTAAAAATATTTGAAATATGTAACTCTACAAATGGAATTTTTGAACCAATTAAAGCATCTCTAATGGAAATCGAGGTATGAGTAAAAGCGCCAGCATTTATAAGAATACCTTGGATACTTTTTACAGACTCCTGAATTTTATCTACTATTTCTCCTTCATGATTACTTTGAAAACATTCAAGATTAATACTTTTTTCTTTAGCAACTTTAGTTAAATCTTTTTCTATATCACTCAATGTTTTATTACCATAAATTTCAGGTTCTCTAGTTCCCAATAAATTTAAATTTGGGCCATTTATCAATAAAATATTCATCATCAATAAAGTCTTTTCTTTACAAATGCTATCTAGAAAGAAACAAAAAAACCAAAACAATTTCACACAAAGTGTCCATTAACTGATAAGTTCAAATAGTGGGGGTCGGTGCCCGAGTGGTTAAAGGGGGCGGACTGTAAATCCGCTGGCTCTGCCTACGTTGGTTCAAATCCAACCCGGCCCACTTTAAAATTGCCCTTGTAGCTCAGCGGTAGAGCACTCCCTTGGTAAGGGAGAGGTCTCGGGTTCAAGTCCCGACGAGGGCACTTGCGCAATTGAGTAATATAGCTGGGGTCTCATAATTCAGCATTCTACCTAAAATTCAGATATATTTGACAAAGCTTGTATTCATTAATGCCACTATCTTCATACAGGATGCACAGAATATATATGGCAGCAACCATGAATTATGGTCTTGGTTCTGATGATCAAGAAGAGTTGACCTACTACAACAAAATCAAAAAAGAGATGCATGACATGAAAAAAGAACCAGTTAAAAAAGGGATACCCTTTAATTTGGATACCCCCTAGGGAATGGATAAATGAATTTGAATACTTTTTTATTAATTGATGGGATTCTGATGCTTATTAGTCTGCCTCTACTGATGATTCTTAAAGGCAAAAATTGATTTTAGTTTTAACATTTTAACCATATTAAAATTCTATCGTTGATCCTTTATCCGTATAAGGTAGTACCTCAAACCGTACATATTTATTTGTCGGGTGGCCTGTCTGAATAGTTAGAACATAGATGTAGTCGTCATGAGTAAATGTCTACCAAATCCAAACTTAAAGAAGATCATAAAGCTGAGATTAAAAAAAGATCAGTAGAGGAACTTCTTGAGGAAGAAATCAAGAATCAGCAAACTTTGGATAGCTTTGTTGAATCTGATAAAAACTGGAGCTAATCAAATCTAATTTATATGGAGATAGTTATGAACTTAAAAAGATCACCATTCTCAATTTTGAATAAAGAGAGAAGAGAAATCGACTATATCAAGGGAGTTTACAAGAGAAAAATTCAAGCTGAAATTGAATCTTATAAAGATCCCGAAGATGAAGATAAAAGAGATACAATAAAAGCCCAAGATGTATTGATGTTTGAGAGGATCTCAATCTAGTTATCCTTTCTTTTTCTTCCTCTTATTTTTTTTCTTCTTTACCTTTTCAAAAAGCTCATCAGCCTCATGTTCAATACTATCTAGGTTGTTTGAGAATTCCTTAATAGCCTCGGTTTTTCCTTCTTTAATTACAATATCTTGTACCTCAATAATTTTGACCGGCTGTTCTTTGATTACAGTATCTTTAGCTCCTCCAGTTTTAATTCCAAACTTACCTTTAATAAAATTAGTTACAAAAATGAGAATTGGAACATGGGCTAAACCACCTATTATTATCCTTGTTTCTGAATAAGTCATTTTATAGTTAAAAAGAACTGAAATATTTAAGCATAAATTTAATTTTTGAATTCCTTTTATTAAGTCAATAAAATTTTGTAATCCTTTATTGATTCATAAATCAATAATCTTGCTATTAATTGAGTAGAAACTTTTTTATTAAATGCCATTAGACGTATTTTTAATGAATATGTGTGTTGTAGTTATAGCTTTGCTTATCAGAAGAGAAATCAAACTTAAAAAAGCGAGATAGATTATGAAGACACAAATTTTTAAAGAGCAATACATTCCAAATGTCCACGGTATTATTCTTTTACTAATGCTTCTTCTGTGTCTCTGGTTACCGCTTGCTCTCAGATTCTTGTTAATAATTTAGTCGTAATAATTAGTTAATACTCTTATCCTTAAACTCTGCTATATCCTAATTTTGTTTTAAAGATCTTATATGGGACTCCTGTTACGTACATGGCTTCAATAACTTTATCTCTAACAGTTCCATAAAATTCAACAAAAAAATCAGTTCCTAGTTCAGCATAAGCCTTAAGATAAACACCTACTGCTGGATTAGCTAAATAAGCCAGTAAAGCATCATTATTCTTATAAACTTCTGACCATACGAAACGAAGAGGATCATCAGGATCTCGATCAAAAGTATGATGGAGTATTCCTAGTTTATTAGCTTAAATAGCCTTATCTGTCTTATCTGCAAATTCTAGGAATTCTACAACCTTATCTTCCTTAACTTTAAGTTTTGCAAGAAGCATAAATGGAATATCTGATCCAAAACTAGACATAAAAAAAGACTCTTACGAGCCTAGGTGATGGGGATTTCTATCATGACAAATTAATTAAAAACAAACAACTCCATCAATAGTTAATTTTTATTACTTACAAACACCATATGTAGTGCTAGAATTTTATAAAGGCCGGGTAATGGGGATTATCCCTTTTTTTGATTGGGGCGAAGCTAACGCCCTTTTTTTATGGGTATAACTTTTTAATAGATTCTTGTTGTTCTTGTTTTTTTTATTTCTTCAGCATCATAAACAGGACAAGTATTCTGATTAAGTGGTGAGAAAAAAGCAATTTTTTTTAAAACGTTTGAATATAGGAGTTTATAGTAAACGTTTCATTTTTTATATTTATTAAATTGCTCAAAAATACTGAAATACTGCAGAGGAAAAACGCTGGTTAAATTTTCTATGGCTTGAGTACTTGATATTAAAAAGGAGCTAACTGCCCAATATATTAGATCCACTTTCAGTTATTAAATAGTTTTAAGGTGTTGAATCAAAAACTTAAGTATTTTTCTAAATAAAAAAAATTTAATATAAGGTTACAAATTAAAAAAAAATGGAAATAACTTTAAAAAAAGAAACTTCATTAGGTTTAGAAACCTACGATATTTTAGGCTTTAATTCCGAAGAGGAACTTGAATTAGAGATTTCAAAACTCATTAAAATTAGACCTGAATTTGAAAAAAATCCAAATTAAATTTATTTATGTTTAAATAATTAGAGTTTCGACTATTCAGAAACCCAACTTGTGATTTTAGTAGTGCTATAAATATGACCTCCAGCTTCTATATTCTTTATGGTTTCAGGATCTGAAAAAACATGCTTAGCGACACCTTCTTCAGCTTGATGAATAACAATTACTTCTTTTGGATCAATTAAACTTTTGCCACGATATAAAGGAGTAAGTCCCACCGTATTATGAAATGCATCTATCTCTGGACTATCAAACATTTTTACCCACTCCTCAAATGAATTTGAAAGTTTAAATGTGAAAACAGTAGTTTCAATAGTCATAAAAAAAAGCTAGCTGCTCTTTATTTTAGATCGACTGTCAATTATCAGGAAAAAACAGGCGAATAGGGTGTTTGTCCATTCATTAATGATGTATCAATTGGTTTACATATATTCATCAGAGCATCTTGTCCGAACCCCGGCCCGGAGGGTCCATCTATAAACTCCTGAAACTCTTCAGCAGAAATACCCTCTTTTACTTCCCAGAAACAATATACGGGACCAGTTTTAGTTACTGCATTAGCAGAATGGTTAAAAAATCCTTTTTCTTTATTAGCTGCTACTGCATCATCCCATCCACCACCTGGTGACATTGCCGCATAAGCTGTTTCCCACCATTTTTCAGCTTTTCCTGCCTTAAATTCATGATGAACAATATAAAAAGTTGATGCCATAAAAATAATATTTGAGCTCATAATCAAGTTACTTGATATAAGTAAATGGAAGATTAATTTATTTTGAATTCCTAAATAAAAAATGGGCTAAAAGCCCATAGCTATCGACTGTTAATAAATACAATCTACATCAGAATCCAGAAATTGCTTCATAGAAATCAGCGTCTGTCAGTATTTCCTTTAAGGGTTCAATTTCCTTGGCAGGACCTTGGACCTGCACAGTAATATCTGATACTTCAAAAAGCTTGGGGATCATATGTCCCATATTTTTTAGATGAAATAAAGCAGCGGCACCATTTTTATACGCCTCTCTTACATAAGCCTTATCTGACCCGCATGTAGTGATATTAAAAAAAAGACAGTCAGGTTCATTAGCTTTTGTCAGTACCAAAATTTCTTCTAAAAGAGCTATGCACTGATCCATCTTCCCATCCTTGATTGTGAAGTGGGGATGGATAGAAACCATCGTTGTATCGAGAGACATGAATTTATAAATATTTCTACTATCTTTCTAGCAACTAATCTTTATGAACAAGTTAAAATTTTGGATTATCAATAAATTAAGAATTTTAATTTGGTATCGCATGTACCGTTTATATGTTTTTTGATAGCTATTAATTGTATATGAGTTATTTTGCTGAACCCAACCACATTGAATATGATGCATGGTTCGATGAAAATGTCGACCCAGTAGATCTTGTGAATTACTCAGATGAAAAGGAGTTCAGTGATTCGGTACACTTTAAGTTCCATAAGATGTCCACTAGAAATTTAACGATTGGTTCTTCTGATAATTTTCACTGGTAAGTAAAAGATTTTTCACTCCAAAGATATTTATGAATATTACGCAGAATATGTTCCATCACTTTCTCTTCTTGCCTTAGCTAATACAATTTCATCTACAACTTTTTCAATCATGTAAGCGCTTTTTTTACCAAAGCATTTTTCTTTTTTAATACTCTCAAAATCATTTGGTATTAAATCATTATGTTCACAACAATCGCATTTAATATCAATTTTCTTACCTCTTAAAACCTCCAAAGCTCTAGAAAAAATCCATTGCTGAACTGAAATACTTTCCCAACTATCAAAATTAGACCATTCGTCAAAATCCTTATTAAGGATGCCTTTTAATCCATCAGCCTGATTTACATATACTAAGTGTGAATTTTTTCTTGGTTCATCATTAATACCAATTGTTTTGACAGAATTTTGATTCATAAATATAGATTGATTGAGTAGCCCTATAAATCTAAAGGATAATTTCAAAAAGATGAACGAAAAAATGTCTCAAATAAGATCATTAATTGCTTTATCTAATCTAGAAGTATGATTTGTATTTCTGAGCAATTCAAAATCCTTAAAATCGAAGCCCGGGCCAACACAACAACTCACTAAAGTAAATTCGCCTTTACTTTTTGCAGCTTGCCAATATCCAGACGGGATCATTTCTACTGGATTATTGGAATCTAAAATTAAATTTCTTATTAACTTATTATCGTTATCTAGGCACCATATATTCAGAGGATCGCCCCTTAGATAAATCGAAATTTCATCTGCATTTTTTACTCTGTGCCAAGCACTTTTTGCATCTCTCTCCAAAAGATAATAAATTCCGTAATAAAGTTTCTACTTTGGCCATCTTCCCTTATTAGAGAATTCTGACTCCTTACTATCTCCCTAAACCATCCACCCTCAGGATGAGTAGATAAATTAAATTGTTTAATTATTTCTATATTTTGTTGTTTAGGATTCACATCACAAAAATATCTTTTAAATTTCTCTTACAGTTAATAACTACCTCAAAATGAAATATATTTTCTAAAAACTTAAGCACAAATAACTGACAAATCTACAAAATTTTTATTTTCATCTGCCAGTTCAGTAATGATTCTATTGAGCCATTCAGAGGTAGTTTCACAATAGCCTACATTTAAAATAGTTTTTTGCTTTGCTGTTTCTTCTTTATTCATAGTAAGAGTATTTTTATGTAAATTAGTCTTTAATTAAATCTATGTGAATAAGTCTT
>QCIS01000019.1 GCA_003216535.1 Prochlorococcus sp. AG-402-N08 | reverse complement strand
TGTGCTGCCACATTATCAGTTGAAATAACTATTCCTGCTCCTTTATCTAAAACTTCGCCATCAGCTCCGGCATCTGTGGCTACACATGCAGTACCAGTAGACATCGCCTCTAAAAGTGATAATGACAAACCCTCTACTAAGCTTGGTAAGAAAAATACTTCTGCTATTTGCATTATCGCTATCCTTGTTTCTAAATCTAACTCCGCACCCCACCAAATTAATTTCTCATTACCAAGGTTAGAAAAACTATTTTCAAGCGTTGGCTTCATTGGGCCATCTCCAACAATAACTAATTTGCAATTATTGTTTTTTGTTTGCCGCCAAGAGCGTAAAAGTGCCTCAATATTTTTCTCATTGGCAATCCTTCCCATATATAAAAAGATTCTTTCATTTCCAAGTTTATTTTTTACCTCATCATATTTTTTATTTTTTTCGCAAAAAGGCTTCCAAATATTTTCATTAACGCCGTTTGGAATAATTATTTGTTTTTCTTGAGGTACTCCTAATTTCTCAAGAACATTTTTTTGTGGTTTAGAAAAAATTATTATTTTATTGAACTTTGCTAAAGAGGGAGCATAAAGTTGATAAGTTAGTTGTTGAGTGCTCGCAGTTAAATTTCTATTTTTTGCATCAAATGGTGGATGAAATGTTCCTATAAGTGGAACATTAATTTCATTACAAAGCTCTGGAAGTCTAAAGTCTAAAGGAGATAAGGTAAGGCTTGCATGTACTATATCAGGTTTTAATCTTTCCAAAGATAGCCTTAGCTCTTTTTCTGCTCTTGGGGAGGGTATTGTATAAACTTGGGACTTGATTAAATAAGGGAGACTTACATCAGGATCATTTGCTAGAAATAATGGTTTTGATGAATTTGAACTAGAGGGATTGTCGAAATGAATAAAACTAATTTTATGCCCTCTGGCCTTTAATGCCTCAGTAGTTGAATTACCATAAGTTACATTTCCACAAAAAGGGGATTTTTTACCCAACCAGGCAATATGAACCACATTGATTGAATTAACTATTTATTAAGTTAACAGTCAGAACCCCCAAGATCATAATTTTAAAATTTATTTATGATTTATAAAAATGCTAACTATATATTTCTCTCAACATTTTTAGTGAAGATAAATCTTTTTCTAGTTGAGTAGATATCCAAGTTTCAACAATAAATAGTATTTTAAGCCAAACTTTTTTAGGTCCCAATAACTCTCCATTAGATTTTATTGGTAATTCGGGGAAAAGAAGTCTTTGTATTAAAGCAACTTCAGATGCATTTATTTTTAGATTACTTTGAGGATCTCCTATTGATGAAAAACCTTCACTTGGCAAATAATAACAACTCCATTCCCAGTTTCCTAAAGGGGGAATAATAGGATCTCCCGTTTTACAGCAATGATGAATTGGTAAATTAATACCCCCGATGGCTAATAGATGGATTAAAGATTGAATACTCATTGAGAGCATCTTAATATCTTCTTCTTTAGACTCTTCATATAAATAAATCCTATCTAGATGTGCTAGAACACAAGATAAATAGTTTTGTTGCTTGTCATTATTACCAACTAATAAAAATGTTAATTCATTTATTGCTTGTGCTGCTGCGAGACATTCAATACTTTTCCCTAAACCAGAATAGCTTTTTAATATTTTAATTTGACGCACAGATTTAAGATTTCTTTTTCCAAAAATTTGGAGACTTAAATACGTTAATGGAGTAGCTGCGGCAAGACTACTTTTTGGACGTCTAGCACCAGGTACTGCTAATCGAATAATCCCTTGTTCATCAGTAAGAATGGTTATTAACCTATCATTCTCGCCTAATGGAGAAGCTTTAATACAGAGACCTTCTAGTCTGCACTCACCAGAACCAGACATTTAAATAATCTTTACTTCTTGAAAAATCTCACAAAAATTAGAAGTTCCCACGCAACTAATTCCACTATCAAACAAATCGATAACTTGTGTCAGTTTTTTTATACCACCTACAACTTTGATTTGATTTTGGGAACCTGTTATTCTTAGTATTTCTGCTATGTCATTCGATGTAATAGGAGACCCAAACCCATCCCCGAATTGAAAATTTTTTATTCCTAATTCCAATGATATTTCTATCGCATTGTACAAAACTTCTTTTTGTAGTTTTGATTTATTTATGATTATTGAAACTGGCAATCCAGATAACTTAACTTGCTCAATTTCAGCAGCGAAAGTTTCTAAGTTTCTTTTGGATAAATTGATAAAGTTTGGGATATATTCAATTCCGTTTGCACCTTTATCTTTTGCAAAATTAACTAATTCTTCAATAAATGAAACTGGTAAATCTGCTAAAGGGTAAGAAATGAGTGCGTTGATGTTTGCGCTGTAATTGCTCAAACGGTTATTAAAATCATCTAAATAATTCAGTGAAGTTGATATATTCTTGATATTATATTTTCTTATTAAATCGCAATTCGCGCAGAAATCTTCCCAGCTTAGATAGGGGTTAATAATAATGGCATGAATTTTCTCGTTTAATTCATATTCAATATTGGGCATTTAAAAGTTATTTAGATTGAATTAGTCCATAACCGCCATGATTCCTCTTATATATAACTTGCAGTTCATTATTTTTTTTATTTCGAAAAACATAAAAATCATGATCAATTAGATCTAATTGTTTTCTTGCTTCTTCTGATGAAATTGGAATCATTTCAAAGTATTTATTTTTTATAGATGGCTCTGGCAGACTTGCTTCTTTTCCTTCTTTAAGTAAAGCTTCATCTAACAATCCTGATTCCATATTTTCAATTTGGAAAGACTCTTTATTTTTAAATTGATTATTATGAATTGTTTTAGTGTTTCTTTCTTTGTATTTACGTAATTTTCTACAAAGTTTATTTGAAACTAAATCAATGCTTGAGTATAGATTTTCAGTTTTTTCTTCAGCTCTAATTACAGTACCATTTGCAAAAATAGTAACTTCTGCAGTTTGGAACGAGACTCTTGGATTCTTTTCTATTGAAAGGTGTATGTCTGCTTCTTTAACGATATCCTTATAGTGATGTGTTGCTTTTTCTATCTTTGCCTCAGTATATTCTTTTAATGCCCCAGTGAGCTCAAGATTTTTCCCATGGATTAAAATTTTCATAACAAATCTAAAAATATTTACTTACTTTCTAAATCTACTTAAATATGGTTAATAGAACAGCAATAATTAAACAACCTGATAAGATTTCTTCTTTTAATGATGTTTATAAATTACAAAAAGAATATCAGGACGCATTGATTTTAGATAACTCTAACCCTGATTTTATTTGGATAGGGGAGCATCAACTCTGTTATACATTGGGGAGAGGATCTAATTACGATAATTTACTATTTTCTCTAAATGATGCTAAATATGATGTTTTTAAGATTGATAGAGGTGGTGAGGTAACTTGTCATATGCCAGGACAATTAGTAACGTATTTAGTTTTAGATTTGAAAAATTTTAATAAAGATTTAAATTGGTACTTAAGAAAAATTGAAGAAATTATTATAAACATCCTTGGAGCTTTTAATATAGATTGTCACTCTAGAAAAGGGTTTACTGGTGTTTGGATAGGAAATAAGAAAATCGCATCAATTGGAATTGGGTGTAAAAGATGGATTACGATAAATGGATTTTCAATCAATATTGACTGCGAATTAGAAAACTTTAATAAGATTGTTCCTTGCGGAATAGAAAATTGTCTTATGGCAAATATGATTGATTACAACAAAAATTTAAATATTCAAGAAGTCAAGAGAATTGTTAAAAAAACCATCGAGGAAGAATTTAATTTTGATTTTATATCAAAATAGAAATTAAAATTTCAAAATCAATTTAATATGGGTGATTTAGCGTATTGGCCTGCAGCCAAAACTCTTTCTAAAAAAAATACATTTGCCAAAAATAGAGATTTTATTAAAAACCTTGATCATATAGATCAAATTTGGGAAAAATTAAAAATTAAATGTGGTGATACTTTAGCTGTTTGCGATTTAAGAGGGAAATACAAAGAAAAATTTTCTTATTCTGAGCTGGCTGATTTGATAACAAAAGTCTCTTTTTCTTTCGAAAATTATGGTTTAAAAAAGGGGGATGTAGTTACTGTAATATCTGAAAATTCTCCAAGATGGCTAGCAGTAGATCAAGGCTTGATGCGTTTAGGAGCTATAAATGCAGTGAGAGGTATTAATTCTCCTTCAGTAGAATTAGACTATATTATTGGGCACTCTAATTCAGTAGGACTAATAGTTCAATCTAAGGAAATTTGGCTAAAGTTAAACAACAAAGAAGAATTAAAAAAAAGACTGAAATTTATAATCAATTTAGAAGATGAACAATTTGAAAGTTTAATAAGTTGGAGTACATTCATAAGTTCAGTAGAAAAAGAAAATTCACAAAATAATAATCTTGAAAAATTTAATCCAGAAATTGATGACGTCGCTACTATTCTTTACACCTCTGGGACGACAGGAAAACCTAAAGGTGTGCCTTTGAGTCATGCAAATTTTTTACATCAAATAATCAATTTAGCCTACATCGCTGATCCAGAACCAGGAACCTCTGTATTAAGCGTTTTGCCTATCTGGCATTCTTATGAGAGAAGTGCTGAATACTTCTTTTTTTCATGCGGTTGTTCTCAATACTATACAATTCCAAAATTTCTTAAAGATGATATTACACAAATAAAACCTGTTGTCATGGCTACTGTACCGAGACTATGGGAAGCAATACATGATGGTTTTTTTCAGGCTTTGAAAAAAATGCCTTCCAAAAAGCAAAAACTTATTAAGTTTTTGATAAGTAATAGTTCGGTTTTCAAAAGAAGTCTTAGAAAGATAAGAAATATAGATATAAATCAAATAACTTTTAAATCAAAAATCCCCTTACTGGGTTCTGTTATTAGCCGATATCCTTTACATAAATTGTCTACTATTTTTTTATGGCCGAATATTCTGAGACAACTATGTGGAGAAAAACTGAAATTTCCCATTAATGGTGGAGGTGCATTGCCAGAACATGTAGATCTTTTTTTTGAATCTTTAGGTGTAGATGTTTTGGTGGGATATGGACTCACAGAAACTAGTCCAGTATTAACTTGTAGGAGAAGAGAATTAAATGTTAGAGGATCATCTGGGCAGCCTCTTTCATTTACTGAAATCAAAATAGTGAATGATGATAAAAAAAAGATTCTGCAGTTCAGAGAAGTCGGGAAAATTCTTGTTAGGGGGCCGCAAGTAATGAAAGGTTATCTTAATAATGAAATAGCTACAAATGATGTTTTATCCAAGGATGGTTGGTTTGATACTGGTGATTTAGGTTTTCTAATACCAAATGGTTCTCTCTTCATAACAGGAAGAGCCAAGGATACAATAGTGCTATCAAGTGGTGAAAATATAGAACCGAATCCGTTAGAGACTGAAATTCTTAGTTCTGAATTTATTAATCAGATTCAATTAGTAGGACAAGATAAGAAATGTTTAACAGCCCTTGTAGTTCCTAATGTCGAATTGGTTAAAAGCAAGTTTTTGGAAGAAGACCTTTCAAAATTAAACCTGAATAAGAAAATTTGTACATTTTTCAAATCACAAATTAATAATTTGCTTAAAAGTCGATTAGGAGCAAGATCAGAAGAACAAATATTAGATTGTTATTTTGTTGATGCCTTTACTCTAGAAAATGGGTTATTAACACAAACTCTTAAACAAAAAAGAAAAGAAATAGAAAAAAAGTATTCATTACAAATAGAAAATATGTATGAAAACAAATTTAGTAAGAAAATTTGATTTGTTCTATCTATATTGAAAAGGTAATTTAATTTTTTATGGAAACAAAAAACTCAATATCTATAAAGCGCTCAATAGCTATTAAAGCTGTAGTTACACCAACTTGGAAGGAAGATGCTGAAAAAGAATTAAGTAAAGCAATTTCAAACATTGATCAGCAATTATCGCAACTGGAGCAAGAGGGGCAGCAAATAGTAAATAATATTAGATCCCAATCTGTTAATCCCCTAGATCCAAGGGTTCAAGAACAGGTTAGTCAGGTGCAACAACAAGTCGCAGCAAAACGAAATGAAATTGAAGAACAAAAAAGAAATCTTCTTCAACAACAGAGTCAAGTTCGCGAATTAAAAATGGACGAAATTGTTGATCAAGGGCAAGTTGATAGTTTCTGTGATGTCACTGTGGGAGACAATCTTATTGAAAAAATGCAAGTATCGATTACGGTTAAGGATGGAGTTATTCAATCTATAGATAATAATTAAAGAGAAGATTTAGTATTTTTGATAAATATAAGTAAATCTTAATTTCGAAAAGTTTTAAATTCTAATCGATCTAAATTATTACTTTCTTAAGTTTTAAGAGTTCCCACTGTGAACATGATTTCGTATAATTAAAACAAGAGTTTAAAGGGTTCTTAACCATAAAAACTTTAGGAAGTTTGGTAGAAATCCCTTGAAACTTATGCAATAACAATTTTCTTATGTCTCACGAAATATTCATGCCTGCTTTGAGTTCCACTATGACGGAGGGCAAGATTGTGGAATGGTTGAAAAATCCGGGAGATAAGGTTGAAAGAGGTGAATCTGTCTTGGTTGTTGAATCTGACAAGGCAGATATGGATGTTGAATCTTTTCAAGATGGATATCTTGCGGCTGTTTTAATGCCTGCTGGCAGCACTGCACCAGTAGGAGAGACTATCGGTCTTATTGTAGAAAATGAGGATGAGATAGCTTCTGTTCAAGAACAAAATAAAGAAAATCAACCCGAAGTTTATAGTTCGGATCAACTTGAATTGGTAAGCAATAAAACTGAAGAAAAACCTGTGGTTCAAAGTGAAATTGTTGAAAAAAAAGAAAAAGAAGTCGTATTAATGAGTGAAAAGGCTGCCTCATCTTTTAATAGTGATCAAATAAATGCTGCTACGAGTAATGTTTCTTCGAGGGTGATTGCATCTCCAAGAGCTAAAAAACTTGCCTCTCAAATGGGTGTTGATTTAGCAAAGGTTCATGGATCCGGACCTCACGGAAGGATTCAAGCCGATGATATTTTAAAAGCTAATGGCCAACCAGTCTCTATACCATGGATAGGTGAAGGTGGTTCTCCTGCAAGTATACCTGGTGCAAATTTGGGAGTTGAAAGTAAACCAGAAACTTCAGGAAATAGTTTTGGTAATCCCGGAGAAACAGTTCAATTTAATACTCTTCAAAAAGCGGTAAATAAAAATATGGAATCTAGTTTAGATGTGCCATGTTTTAGGGTGGGTTATTCCATTAACACAGATAAATTAGATAATTTCTACAAAAAAGTAAAACAGAACGG
>QCIS01000018.1 GCA_003216535.1 Prochlorococcus sp. AG-402-N08 | reverse complement strand
AGAATAACTTTTCTCTTGCATACAAAAAAAAAGAATCAAACATTCGATTGAATCCCTTCAGGAGGAACATAAAGCATTTCTAGCCAGTTTCCTTCAGTATCCTTCATATAAAAAGATGCTGTTCCATCTCTATGTTCATGTAAAGGACCAACTTTTACACCAGAATTTTTTAAATCATTTTGAATGTTTTCCACTTCTTTTTTATTTTCAAAATGAAAAGCAAAGTGAGGTCCCGCAGCTTTGTAGCTAGGGCCTAACAACGCAAGTCCATCTTTTCCTTTACCAGCTTCTAAATAAGACCAATCTTTATCGTCCCAAACTAAATTCATACCCAACTTAATATAAAAAGATTTCGCCCTTTCGAGATTCTCTACTCTAAGCGCAATGTGACCAATCCTATTTACTCCTCGTGAAAACTTCAAAACAAAGCAATTAATTTATTACTTATCTAAGAATAAACCAAATTTTTGTTAATAATGAGTTTTTAAGTATCCTGCAACCATTGAGATGCATCACAAGCATGATAAGTGAGTATTAATTGTGCTCCCGCTCTTTTAAAACTAAGCAACGTTTCTAGTACAATATCTTTTTCGTTAATCCAGTTCTTCATAGCAGCAGACTTTACCATAGAATACTCCCCACTAACGTTGTATGCAGCTATAGGTTTATTTGAAAAAGTGCTCAATCTATAAACAATATCCAAGTATGAAATTCCTGGTTTTACCATCAAAATATCAGCTCCTTCATACTGATCCAACGCAGATTCAATTAAAGCCTCTTTTGAATTTGCAGGGTCCATTTGATATGTAGACTTATTATCTGGAATTATTTTCTTACTATTTTCTCTAGGAGCCGAATCTAAAGCAGTTCTAAATGGACCATAATAAGCAGATGAATATTTTGCTGTGTAACTGATAATACCAACATCACTAAATCCTTGACTATCAAGTGCAGTTCTAATTGCTCCAACTCTCCCATCCATCATGTCACTAGGACCAATAAAATCAGCTCCGGCTCTTGCTTGTGTTAAAGCTTGTTTTTTTAAAATTTCGATTGTTTCGTCGTTCAATATCTTTCCAGTTTCATCAACTAATCCGTCATGACCATCACAAGAGTATGGGTCCAAGGCAACATCTGTCATTATTGCCATTTCTGGAATCTCTTTTTTTAATATTCGAATAGCTTTAGGTATTAAACCGTCTTCATTAAAACATTCTGCTCCGTCTTCAGTCTTTAAGCTATCGTTAATTTTTGGGAAAAGAACCACACACCTTATTCCCAATTCCCATGCCCTCGTAACCTCCTTTATTAAGCCATTAATATCCCATCTATAAGTTCCTGGCATTGCTGAAATTTCCTCTTTAACATCTTTTTCATGAATAAATAATGGATATATAAAGTCCGATGCCTTTAGATGGTTTTCTCTAACCATATCTCTAATTGCCTCAGTTCTTCTTAATCTTCTAGGACGCATAATCGAATTCATTTGAATATTATTTAAATTGAAAAATATTTATCTAATACATTAATCGCTTGCCTCGCACATAAATCAATCAGAGACTACTTTTGTTCAGGAAAATTAACTAAAATTTATCTAATAAGAGAAAAAAAAGTTACAAAAATATTTTGCACAAACTTCATTTTTCACAAATTTACGTCATAAAGAGATAATATCTTTTAGTTAAGTGTTTATTTTAAGGAGAGTATCTTTGAAAATAATTAATGGATTTCATCTAAAGAATGTAAGAGGCGATATTCTCGGAGGGATCACAGCTGCAGTGGTGGCTTTGCCTCTCGCTCTTGCTTTTGGTAATGCTGCGTTAGGACCTGGCGGAGCAATTTATGGACTATATGGGGCAGTAGTAGTTGGGTTTTTAGCAGCATTATTCGGAGGAACACCTGCTCAAGTTAGTGGGCCTACAGGTCCTATGAGTGTAACTGTTGCTGGCGTAGTAGCAGGCTTAGCAGCAGTGGGAGTTCCAAGAGATCTCACTGCAGGTCAAATTTTACCTTTAGTGATGGCAGCTGTAGTAATTGGTGGCTTACTGCAAATATTATTTGGGATTTTAAAACTAGGAAAATATATTACTTTAGTTCCCTATTCTGTTGTTTCAGGATTTATGTCTGGTATTGGAGTAATAATCATTGCACTGCAGATTGGTCCATTATTAGGAATTAGCACTCGTGGTGGAGTAGTCGAATCATTATCTACTGTATTTTCAAATTTCCAGCCAAACGGTGCTGCTATTGGAGTAGCAATAATGACTCTAGGTATTGTATTTCTTACTCCCAGAAAAATAAGTCAGTGGGTTCCTTCTCCTCTCTTAGCACTATTGATAGTAACTCCTATATCAATTTTAATTTTTGGAGATGGAGCCATTGATAGAATTGGAGAAATTCCAAGGGGAGTTCCATCTTTAAATTTCCCAAGTTTTAATCAATATTTTCCAATTATTTTTAAGGCAGGATTAGTCCTCGCAGTGCTTGGTGCAATTGACTCCCTACTAACATCTCTAGTAGCAGACAATATATCACAAACAAAACATAATTCTGATAGAGAACTTATTGGTCAAGGGATAGGAAATGCTGTAGCAGGTCTATTTTCAGGCTTACCCGGAGCCGGAGCGACAATGAGAACAGTTATTAATGTTAAATCTGGAGGATCCACTCCCATTTCTGGTATGGTTCATTCAGTTGTCTTATTGATAGTTTTAGTTGGCGCAGGTCCTTTAGCTGAGCAAATACCAACTGCCTTACTAGCAGGAATTCTTATAAAAGTTGGTCTAGATATTATTGATTGGGGGTTCTTGAGGAGGGCTCACAAATTATCTTTAAAAACTGCAGTTGTAATGTACGGCGTACTCCTAATGACTGTTTTTTGGGATTTAATTTGGGCAGTTTTAGTTGGTGTATTCATAGCCAATATGCTCACAATTGATTCAATAACCGAAACTCAACTAGAAGGTATGGATGAGGATAATCCTTTATCAAAAGATGATCAAGCTAAAAATGCATTACCTGCTGATGAGAAAGCACTACTAGATAGATGTTCAGGAGAAGTAATGTTATTTAGACTTAAAGGACCACTAAGTTTTGGAGCAGCTAAAGGTATATCTGAGAGAATGATGCTAGTAAGAAACTACAAAGTTTTGATATTAGATATCACTGATGTACCAAGACTTGGAGTGACGGCGACTCTCGCAATTGAGGATATGATGCAAGAAGCAAAAAATAACTCCAGAAAAGCATTTGTTGCTGGGGCAAATGAAAAAGTAAAGGATAGATTAGCTAAGTTTGGAGTTGAAGGCATCATTGAGACAAGAAAAGAAGCTTTAGAAACCGCTTTAAATGAAATAGCCTAATAACTTATGGAAATAAGTCCAATTCTGCAAAATGTATTAGCCCCGCCAGTTCTTTTCTTTTTAATTGGAGCAATATCAGTACTCTTTAAATCTGATTTAGAAATACCAGCTCCATTACCTAAACTCTTCTCCTTATATCTTCTTCTAGCTATTGGTTTTAAAGGAGGTATAGAGATACAGAAAAGTGGGTTTACTGATCAAGTATTGCCGACTTTAAGTGCTGCAATACTTATGTCACTAGTAATCCCTCTGATTGGATTCTTAATTTTAAGATTTAAGTTTGATGTCTTTAATTCAGCCGCAATAGCAGCAGCATACGGCTCAATAAGTGCTGTTACATTTATTTCTGCAGAAAGTTTTTTAGAAAGTCAAAAAATAGCTTTTGATGGATTTATGGTTGGCGCCTTAGCTTTAATGGAGTCTCCTGCCATCATTGTTGGTTTATTACTTGTAAAATTTGCAGCTCCAAAAAATAGACCAAAATCAAGAAAAATGCATTTAAGCGCAATATTACATGAATCCCTTTTGAATGGATCAGTTTATTTATTGCTTTCAAGTTTAATTGTGGGATTTCTTACTGCTTCCAGTAATCCCTCAGGGATTGCAAAAATGGAACCTTTTACTGGACAATTATTCTATGGAGCAGAATGCTTCTTCTTGTTAGATATGGGAATAGTCGCTGCTCAAAGATTGCCAAGACTAAAGAATGCTGGTTCATTCTTGATTGGCTTTGCGATTTTTATGCCTTTATTTAATGCATTTATTGGTGTTTACGTTGCAAGATTTTTATCTTTAGGACCTGGCAACGCCCTTCTATTTGTGGTTCTATGTGCAAGCGCCTCTTATTTAGCAGTTCCTGCAGCGATGAGGATGACAGTTCCAGAGGCTAAATCTAGTTATTATATTTCAACTACACTGGGTCTAACTTTCCCATTCAATATAGTTCTCGGTATTCCCATATATATGAGTTTAGTAAATACTATTATCCCACTTTCCACTCTATAAAAATGAAAAGATTAGACTTGATATTTAGTGAAAGAGAACTAGATGCAATCATTAAAACATTAGAAAAAGCTAATGTTCCTGGATATACAGTTATGAAACACGCCACAGGCAGAGGGCCTGAAAGAGTTGTTACTGAAGATATGGAATTTACTGGATATGGATCAAATGCTCATGTAATTGTTTTTTGTGAGCAAGAATTAATAGATAAAATGAGAGATAATATCAGGGACGATTTAAGTTACTACGGGGGAGTAGCTTATATTTCTGAAGCAACACCCCTTTAAATCAAAGAAGAAATATTTATTTTTAAGAATGAATCCAATCTACTCTTATATTTTTTCTACTATTTAAATATCTATCAATTGACATTGCGGCAATACATCCATCAGAAGCCGCAACAACAGCTTGCTTAAATGGTGTATTTCTTATATCTCCAATAGCCCATACTCCATCAGAGTTAGTAGACATAAAGTCGTCCACAATAACTCCTCCGTCTTCTTTTAAAGCAATTTGGTCCCCTAAAAAATCAGTAATAGGCTTTGAACCACTCATATAAACAAACACTCCATCTAAATCTAGATTGATAGGATTTTCTTCTTGCTTATTTTTTACAACAACCCCATTCACACCCATATCATCTCCCAATATTTCCAATAATCTTGTTCTACTCCAATGCTTTATATTCGAATTGTCCATCAATTCCATAGCTTCTTCATTATCTGATTTAGGATCACTTGATGTAATCCAATGCACAGTTGATGCAAATTTAGTTAGAACATTTGCCTCTTCAATTGCCTCCTTGTTCACTCCAACAACGGCAACTTCTCTATTTTTATAAAAAGCCCCGTCACATGTGGCACAATAACTTACTCCTTTACCAAGAAAATCAGCTTCGCCCTTAAATGATGCAGGCCTACCCATAGCTCCGCTTGCAAGTACAAGTGCTTTAGATTTGAAAGTGCCTTCGGGTGTATAAACCATTTTCCATTCTCCACTAGAGTCTATTCCAAACACTTGTGCTCTTCTATAGTCTGTGCCGTATTGTACAGCCTGTTCTCTCATTAGAGTAAGTAATTTCTCCCCACTTATATCAACAGGAACACCTGGATAATTAGCTATTTGATGAGTTATTGCTAAGGCGCCAACAGATGGATTTTTATCTAAAATTACTGTCTTTAAGTTTGAACGAGATGTATAAAGTGCGCAAGTACATCCTGCCGGGCCTCCTCCGATAATAACTACATCTGACTCAATGATTTCCAATTTAATAAAACTCCTTTTTAGTAGTTAATTAGTTGAGTTCTTGGTTAGAAGATATCTTTAATGTAAATACCTAACCTTGATATAAATATAAGTTAAAAGAAAAAAAAGAAAAAAGCTTAATATAGAAACAAACTTACATAGGAAAAATATAAAAAATTAATTATCAAAATGATCAGTTACGTGAAATGTTCTGTATTGATCTATTATTAGAACATATCGCAAAATCAATTGCCGTAGAAACATTATATTTTTCATGACTAACTCTGATTACCTTTTAAAAGCTGCTATTAAGAAAGTAACCGAAAAATTAAACGAGATATTGGTTGAAAAAATTGAAGAAGCAACAAATATTGCTCAGGATGCTCCAGAAATTCTCAAAAAAGAATTTGATAGTTTGAAAGAATCCATAATCGAAGAAGCCTCAAGAATGGAGAAAGCCGAAAATATTCAAGAAAATGAGTCCACAAATACTTATCAAGATTCCAAAATAAAAAAAGCTTTAAATGAAATTGAAGACATTAATAAGCAAATTGATCTCTTTAATAAAACCATAAATAATCAAATTAAATGAGTTATCACATTCTTCATTATCGTTTAAAAAAATTGAAGAGGGCCTTCCTTATTTGGATAACTCTGATTTCGCTTTTAATAAATTTATGGATAGATAATTTTAGATTTACAATTTTTAAAACCAAGAGCAATGAAAAAATTAGGGTTCAAATTAAAAGAGCTAGGTGGTTTACTAATCAATTAATAAAGCTTGGTTCAGCATTCATTAAAATTGGACAATTACTATCAGCGAGACCTGATTTAATTCCTAATACTTGGATACAGGAATTGTCTAAATTGCAGGATCAAGTTCCTAATTTTTCATTTGCGAAAGTTGAAGAAACCATAATAGAAGAGCTGGGGTCTAAGTTTAATGAAATAGATCAAATAATAACTGATCCGGTTGGATCAGCATCGCTAGCTCAGGTTCATAGGGCGACTTTAAAAGATGGTAAGAAAGTAGTATTTAAAGTTCAAAGACCCAATTTAAAGGAATTATTTATTATCGATTTGGGCATAATGCAGCAAATAGCAGGATTATTGGAGAAAAATAAGAATTGGAGTAGAGGTAGAAACTGGGTTGAGATTGCTAAAGAGTGTAGGAAAGTTCTCATGAAGGAGCTTGATTTTAATTGTGAAGCTCAATATGCAGCAAGATTTAGACAGCAATTTATTGATGATGAAAGTGTTGAAGTTCCTGAAGTAATTTGGGATATGAGCAGTGAAAAAGTGCTTTGTTTAAGTTACCTAGAAGGAACAAAAATAAGCGATTTAAAAAAATTACAATCACAAGAAATTGATTTACCTAAAATTGCAGAAATAGGTGCCATCAGCTATTTAAAACAATTAGTAAATTACGGTTTTTTTCATGCAGATCCTCATCCAGGGAATCTAGCAGTTTCAATTAAAGGTAAATTGATTTTTTATGATTTTGGGATGATGGGAAATATCTCAAATAATCTACAAACAAGATTAGGTGGGATGGTTAAGGCTGCTGCTTTAAGAGACGCCTCATCACTTGTTAGTCAATTACAACAAGCTGGGCTAATTTCAAAAGATATTGATGTAGGACCAGTCAGAAGATTAGTCAGATTGATGCTTAAAGAAGCCTTAACTCCACCATTTAGTCCAAATATTATTGAAAAATTGTCTGGAGATTTATACGAACTTGTTTATGAAACACCATTTCAACTGCCAGTAGATTTAATCTTTGTGATGAGAGCTTTATCAACTTTTGAGGGAGTTGGTAGAATGCTTGACCCAGGGTTTAACCTTGTATCAGTTACCAAGCCTTATTTAATAGAACTTATGACTTCAAATAATCAAAATCCCAACGATTTAATTAACCAATTTGGAAGGCAAGTAGGTGAACTAGGATCCAAAGCTGTTGGAATTCCCAAAAGAATAGATGAAAGTTTAGAAAGATTAGAGCAGGGCGATTTACAATTACAAATAAGAATGGGAGAGTCTGATATGCAATTCAAAAAAATGTTTACTGCTCAAAAAACTTTAGGCCATTCAATTCTTATAGGAAGCTTATCAATTGCATCTGCTTTACTTGTAACTAATAAACAAAATAATTTTGCATTGTTGCCACTTTTTTTTGCACTACCAATAAGTATTGATTGGATAAAATGCCAATTAAGCATGAGAAAAGGCTCACGTTTAGAAAAACTTAAGCGCTAAAAAACTATATATTTTTGGGACCCAAACCTAAAGCTCCAGCGAATCTTGCTTGATTCCCCAATTCCTCTTCAATTTTTAAAAGCCTATTGTATTTTGCAATCCTTTCACTTCTACTCAATGAGCCGGTCTTGATCTGACCCGATCTTGTGGCGACAGATAAATCAGCAATTGTTGTATCTTCAGTCTCACCACTTCTATGACTAATAACACTTGTGAAACCAGACATTTTAGCTAACTCAATAGCTTCCAAAGTTTCAGTTAATGTTCCTATTTGATTTACCTTTATTAGGATTGAATTGGCAGATTTCTCCATAATCCCTTTTCTTAACCTTTCTGTATTAGTAACGAATAAATCATCCCCTACAAGCTGAACTTTATTTCCTAATTCTTTGTTTAATTCTGACCAACCCTCCCAATCATCCTCTGCTAAACCGTCCTCTATTGAAACTATTGGATAATTAGAAACTAATCTTGAAAGATATGAAATCATTTCAGAACTATTTAAACTTTTGCCTTCATATTTATAAATACCATCACTATAAAATTCAGTACTAGCAGCATCTAAAGCTAAAGATACCTGCTCACCAGGCTTAAATCCGGCTTTTTGAATTGCTTCTAATAATAAGTCCCCTGCTTCTTCGCTTGATGACAAATTAGGGGCAAATCCACCCTCATCACCTACTGCAGTAGATAAACCTTTTTGATCAAGTAATGATTTTAATGAGTGAAAAATTTCAGTACCCATTCTTAATGATTCACTAAAATTAGTAACTCCATGTGGGACAAGCATAAATTCCTGAAAATCAAGACTATTTGGTGCATGAGCACCACCATTTATTACATTCATCAATGGGACTGGAAGAAGATTGGATAATGGATCTCCAAGATACCTATATAGAGGAATGTCTAAAGCATTTGCTGATGCTCTGGCAGTTGCAAGACTTACTGCAAGGATTGAATTAGCTCCAAGATTAGACTTGTTGGAAGTTCCATCAATTTCAATCATTAATTTATCTACTTCAGTTTGATCTAAAGCTGACAAACCACATAAAGCCGGTGATATTGTTTCATGAATTTTATTAACAGCATTCAAAACACCTTTTCCCATATATTTTGAATCACCATCTCTTAATTCATGTGCCTCATGTGCACCAGTGCTAGCTCCGCTGGGAACAATTGCTCTACCACTTGCACCACATTCCAAAAATACTTCTGCCTCTACAGTTGGATTACCTCTTGAATCAAGGACTTGCCTTGCTTCAATAGTATCAATAAGAAAATCAATAGTTTCTTTCACAATTTAATTATTACTATTTAAATCCTATTAATAGCTGAACTATTTGGCTAATATCTGAAATATATATGTTAACCAAATATAATTTTAATCCTAGAACAACTTAGATATTAGTTAAAGCTTTTATTAATTCCAAAGTTCCCGCGACCGCTCCCATAAACATATTTTTCAAATTCATCTTACAATTTAAAAATTATTGGATGATTATTAATGCAGATTCCATTTAGAATATTAATTAATAATCAACTATAGTTTTTATAGTTTATGAGAGAAACACTTACATCAAGTCCTGAACTTTTTAGCGATATTAGTTGGAATCTTCTTTTACTAGGTGAAGAAACTGCAAAAAAATGGGATCATAGCGAATTTAATATTGAACACATAATTCATACATTGTTCTCATCAAGTGAATTCTTTGCTTTCATTGAAAAATTATCAATCGACCAAGATACAGTTTTAGATATAACAGAAGATTTTTTAGAAGAGACACCAACAAATGAGTCAGATATTTTTACTATCGGAGAAGATTTAGAAATTTTATTAGATAATGCAAATCAGATTAAAATTCAATGGGGATCGAGATTAATAGAAATCCCTCATTTACTAATTGCTCTTGGAAGGGATTTAAGAATTGGAAATTATGTTTTTGAAGAAGGAAATCTTTCAATGGAAAAATTAGAGGAAGAATTAAAGTTTTTTCCAAATATTAATCAATCAAAAGATCCTTTGAACTATAAGAACTTAATTGAGATAGATAATCAATCTAATTTTGAATCAAACAAAGAGACTGTAGTAAAAGAAGAAAAATTTGAAAAAGCTATTGTTCCATTACCCAAAAGTGAACTTCAAATTGAAACCAAAAAACAAGTTGGAGAAGATGAAAATGCTCTTTCAATTTATGGAAAAGATTTAACAGAATCAGCTAAAAAAGGCTTACTTGATCCCGTTTTAGGAAGAGAAAATGAGATCAATAATTTAATGAGGGTACTCTGCAGACGAAACAAAAATAATCCTATACTTATCGGCAATCCTGGAGTTGGTAAAACCTCAATTGCAAAATTACTTGCCCAACTTATTGTAAACGAAAAAGTTCCTGATTCTTTAAAAGACTTAAAAATTATTTCACTTGACTTAGGTGCTTTAGTTTCTGGGACAAAATTTAGAGGCCAACTAGAAGAACGACTAAGCTTAGTAATGCGGGAACTAAACAATCCAAGCAAAGGAATGATTCTATTTATTGATGAAATACACTCAATATTAAGTTCTAACAGATCTTCTACCGATATAAGTAATATCTTAAAACCTTTACTAGCTGAAGGAGAACTTAGATGTATCGGTACAACAACACCTGAGAAATTTCGTGAAACTATTGAAAAAGATCAGGCATTGAATAATTGCTTTCAAAAGATAGCCGTAAATGAACCTTCAGTAGAATTAAGCGCAAAAATACTGCAAGGTATCAAAAAGAAATATGAATCACATCATGGAATAAAAATTTCTGAAGAGGCTGTAAACTATTCTGCAAAATTGGCCGACAGATACATCAGCGATAAATGTCTTCCTGATAAAGCAATAGATTTAATTGATGAAGCAGCCGCACAGTTAAAAATCGAGTCTAATAATAAGCCTCAAATAATTATCCAACAAGAAAACAAACTTCATACTATTAATGAAAAACTGAATAATTTGCAAGGAGAAAATATCGAAGCTCAAGAAAAACTATTGAATTTGCGGCACCAATCAGAGGCAAAATTGAACGTTCTTTTGGACAATTGGAACAATTTGAGGGAAGAAATGGAGCAATTATCTACTTTAATGAAAGAAGAAGATAAGCTAACCAAACAGATTAAAGATAAATCAAATCGCGAAATTGAAAATGATCCGAATTATTTAGAAAAGCTTGAAGAAGAGTTAATTGAAATAGAAAATGAAATACAAAAAGTTGAAGAAAACTTTAATAAAATAAAGAAAAATAGAAATTTCCCTTTTCAATATCAAGTTGAACCTGATGATATTGCTGATGTTATCTCAAAAATAACAGGGATTCCAATTTCTAAAGTAGTTTCAAATGAACGTAAGAAATTAGTCAATCTAGAAAAAGAACTAAGTGAAAAAGTTATTGGGCAAGAAAAGGCTATAAAAACTGTTTCTGCTGCAATTAGAAGAGCTCGCGTTGGTATGAAAAGTCCTAAAAAACCTATTGGATCTTTTTTATTTATGGGCCCTACAGGTGTTGGTAAAACAGAATTAGCAAAATCTCTTGCTACATCGTTATTTGATGAAGAAGACGCACTTTTAAGATTAGACATGAGTGAATATATGGAGAAAAATGCTGTAGCAAGACTTTTGGGAGCTCCTCCAGGTTATGTTGGTTATGAAGAGGGAGGTCAATTAACTGAAGCTGTAAGACGTAAACCCTATTCAGTAATACTTCTTGATGAGATAGAAAAAGCACATACGGAAGTATTTAATATCCTTTTACAAGTCTTAGATGAAGGAAGATTAACGGACTCTCAAGGAAGAACCGTAGATTTCAAAAATACCGTAATTATTATGACAAGTAATCTGGCTGGTAAATATATACTGGAGTATTCACAAAAGCTTTCTAAAAGCGAGGAAAAGTTAGAAAAAGATCAACAAACTCTAAATGATGCCATAAATAATACATTGTCTTCAATTTTTAGACCTGAATTCTTAAATAGAATTGACGAAGTAGTAAAGTTTGATCCATTATCTATTGATGAACTTCAAAAAATAATAATTTTACAAACAGAAGATTTAAAAAACCTCCTACTTGAACAGAAAATAAATATTACTATAGACAAAAAAGTTATAAATAAAATTGCAAATGATTCTTACGAACCAGAATATGGTGCTAGGCCAC
>QCIS01000017.1 GCA_003216535.1 Prochlorococcus sp. AG-402-N08 | reverse complement strand
TTATTTTACTTCCAAATCTAGAACTTATTTTTTTTTTGTTGACTGCTGAAATAAGCTCAGGATTAAGATTTAGAAAATCATCAATCCACAATTTATCTATTACATCTTTATACAAATTATCTATATTATTCTCAATGCATCGATTTTGAGTTACCCCTATTTCAATACTATATTCATCAATAATATTATTGCAAAAAGCATGGAATGTAGTTACTTTTAATTTATAAATTTCATTAACAAAATTATCAATTTCGGATATAGTTTTATCCTTAGATTTTTCCTTCTCCTTAAACTTTAGATACCAAACCTTAAGGGTATTATCTATCTTAATATCATTATGATTTTGCAAATATAATTTTAAATCCTTAAATCTCAAAAGAATTTTATCTCGTAATTCAGAACACGTATTTTTTGTAAAACTTAATAAGAGAATCTCTTCTGGTTTAATTTTTTTCTCCAAAACATTTCTTAAAACTAGATGAGCCAAAGTAAAACTTTTGCCAGTTCCTGCACTTGCTTCTACTAATTTAAATTTATTATCTAATTTAATTTGATTAATATCCATATCTTTATTGAATTAATATTTAACCTCATTTTTATAAAGTAAGTAATTCTTAAATTTATTGTTTAAATATTGCTCTTCTAAATCAATCTTAAATTTAATTATTAAACCCAAACTTGTTGATAAAAATAAATAATAAATAGATAACTTAGTTATAAAAACGCCAAAGGAAATAGATATTAAAGAATAGTACATTGGATGACGCGTAAATCGATAAATACCTTTAGTAACAAGATTGCTATTGTTTATAGGTCTTGGGAAAGGGGATAAATTTCTTCCTAAGTCTTTAATTGCAACTAATAATATTATGAAAGCGATTATGATAATTAAAAACCCCACAAAATAAGAAAAAGGCGTGACTTGAATTATTTGTTTTTCTGGAATAAATTCCCATTGAAAAAAATGGAGACTAATAATAAAGAACTGTAAAAAAACAAGGATTATTTCATAAGCAGCTTTTAAAAAAAATTTTAAGTGAAATTTAGTCATTATTTATTTCTTTAATGCTTTAATAAGTGGACCATATAATCTGAATGATAATTTATCAAAATTATTATTTCCCAGAAAGAAGTCTGGTTCTTTTTTATTTCCAAAACATAATTTCATTTCGATATTATCTCTTTCTCCTTTAGAAAAAGTTTTATTACCAATCCATCTATCTATAAAAGCTTTTTTCTCATTTTTTGATTTTATTTTTGCTTCTACATATTTATAAGCACTTTCTGGAGGGAGAGGTAAACATTTTTCAGAAAAATTTTTAAAAATATTTATATATTCCTCCAAAATTAAATTTGACTCAATTGCTCCAGGTGATTGAATAATTTGAGATTTATAATGATTTTCTGTTCTAAAAATTACTTTAGTCTTTTTTATATTCTCTTTTAAAGAAGAAATGAAGAGTGATTTTATCCAAGCCTCTGTCAAACGACTTAAACTTAGTTTTGCATGAATTAATTCAATTACGGTGTCATCAGCTATGAAATATTCTTCTTTATTTGCATTTGATTTAACATAAATTCTATTAATCTTATTATGATGACTCAAACTTGTAGATAGACTCTCTAATAAATCTTTGATTTCTTTTTCTTTTATAAGAATACTATTATTGGGGATAATAATCCCATTTTCAACCAATTGATCATTAATGTTCAAATTTTTTAAATCATCAATAACATTATGATTATCAATCTCTAACTCCTGGATTATTTTTGTAATAAGTTGCGACTTCTGTAGATTACTTACATACTCCTCATCTGGATGATGAAAAAATATTTCCTTAGGAGAAATATTTTTTTTATTTAGCCAATATTTTTGTGGAGTCTTGAACCAATAAATCAGTTCTGATAATTTGTAATTTTTAATATCAGATTTTTTTTCAATCCAATCTATATCTTCTACTAAAGAATAATTACTTTGAATTATCTTAGAACTATCGTGATCAATTATTTCTTTTTTATTTAAATCATAATCTTTAATTATTAGACTTCTTTGGCCTTGGTTTAAAAAACTATTAAAATAAGAAATTAACTCTTTTATAGGAAAAGAAACATCTAATTTTTTATTGTTTTTGTCATTCTTTACCCAATTAACTATAAATTTATCTCTACAGGCAATTAACAACTCAAGAAATAAATATTTCTCTCTTTCTAAAACTGATGGATCGCCTAGGTGATATTTATTATTTAATAAATTAATATTTTCATTCTTTGATAATTTTGGATAATAAACACTATTCATGTCTATTAAGAAGATAACCTTATGTGGAATATGCCTTGAGTTCTCAATATCACTTACAAGGATCTTATTGATACGTGATTGGCTTTGATATTTAGCTTCATTTATGCAAGAAATTAATATCTCTCTAAAAACATTTAATAAAATAAGATCATCAGGTATTAAATGTATTGCTTTATTACTAAGAATTCTATTTATTTCACTTATTTCTAAATTAAAATTTCCATTAGAATCAGCAATACTTTTTAAAATAAACTTTATCTTTTCTACCCAAGTTGAGTAAGAAAAAGATCCCCTTAGCAAATTAATATATTTTTTAAAACTAAGTAATAATTTAACCCATTTATTCAAATCCAAACTTATGTTTTTCAAACTAGATGGTTTTAAATTAAAAGTACTTAAATTTTCTTCTTTATCATAAATTAAGCCTAAAGTAATTCTATTTATGCACCACTCTAGAGTATTTTTTTCTTCCCCTAATCTTTCATTTGCATCTAATCCCCAATGAAAACCAACTTGGGTAAGTAAGAAAATAATTTCATCCTTCTCAGTATTATCAAAATCAAAAATGTTCTGAGTTACTTTATTCGAAAGAATATAATCTATTTTTTCAAGTGTAATTTTCTCATTTGCTATTTCAGTGATGTCAATTAAAAATTTATAAATGTCTGGAGAATCATAATTATCATCATCAATAAAAAAATATGGTATCTTTTCACCATTAATTAACTCATTATTGAAGATATACCTTAGATAAGGTTTGATTTGATTAGTTTGTGGAGATAAAACAGCAATATCACTATATTTAATACTCTCGCAAGAATTTATTATTTCTATAATCTTATTTCTTATATATTCTAATTGACTATTCTGATTAAAATGCTCACAAAGTAATATTGAATCATCCCTTTCATTTACTATAAAATCATTGCTATTATTATCAATTAGTCTTTTTTGTATTTGATTAAGAAGAGGAATATTTTTCTTCTCATAAAAATTAGTTGTTGGATCAATATATATTAAATTATTTTTTAAATTTATACCTTCTTTATAAATATTTTCCTCAATTAATTTTTGAAAGTTTGCTCCAAATTTACCAAATATTTGCTCTATATTTGTATTGTTTAAATTCAATTTACTTTTAAAAGAATCAAATTCCAAATCACCTTCAAGACAATTTATTCTATTCCATAAGTCATCTCCCGCAGATAATAAATATAAATTTACCTTAGTAAATTTTGAAAGTTCTGTATAAAAGTTAATATGTAGTTTAGATAAGTTATTATCGGAAATAATATAAATTTGATTTGGTACTTGAAATTGAAAGTTTTTAACTTTTGTTAAATGCTTTATTAATTTAATCATGTATAAACATGAAGGCTTTTCAGATATCTTTTTCTCTAATAATTTATATAAAATAGGTTGCCAAAATTGTTCTGAATTTAAATTCTTAAATAGATTAAGTGAATTAATTTCATATCTATTCCATTCAGCAATCATTTCAGGTCTAAAAATTAGATAATCAATTAAATTATTCGCTATCTTTTTTGTCAGGTTATATAGGTCTCCATCAATTGTTTTTTCATTATCCAAATATTTATTAATCCAATTTTTGAGCGGAAATGATTCTTTAAAGCTATTTAATTCTTCTAATGAATCAATAATGCCCCATTTAATTGACTCAAAATTCCATAAACCCATATCAATTCCGGGGAAAAAATTCGTCAATAATGATTCGGTGTAATTTGTTATTGTCTTAAATTCATAAAGAGCACTTATTTTGTTTTTTATAGTTATTTGTTCTCTTAACCACTTCCCCAAAAAATAATTAGGAACAGCTATTTCTAAATTATCAGTTATTAGAGGAGGACATATTTTTAATTCTTCTGCCAACAGCTCACTAATCACTTCAATTTTGTTTGACTTATATATATTGAGCAATTTACTGGTTAGTTATATTAATCAACTTTAAACGGATCAGTTATTTCTGCATTTGGACATTCGAATTCCCCAACAGCAACAAACTCTAAACGCAACTTCAAGAAAGTTATGAATTTTTTATCCGTCGATAAAATAGCTGCTGAAGGCGATGGAATCTTTGCTTTTAGATGAACAAATAGGGTGTTTTGCAAAAATGATGGATTTTTTAAAAGCCAGAAATCTATTTCTTTATTGTTCTCTTTATAGTTCCTTATCCTCTCTTTCAAAATCTCCTCAATTGGTTCTTCAACTGTTAAAAACTTTTCACTTGCCGCTATGAAATAATATGTTGTCATTTTGAAATTTAATTTGATGTAATAAGAGACTTCATTTCACGTACAGACTTTTCTAATCCTATCGCTAAAGCCCTTGCAACAATACTATGACCTATGTTTAGCTCGTTCATATTGTTAATTGATGCAATTTTTTTTACATTATTATAGTTAAGGCCATGACCAGCATTTACCACTAATCCAAGGTCATTTGCTAAATGTGTAGATTCTATAATCCTTTGGAGCTCTTTATTCTGATTAGATCCTGACAATTCAGCATATTTTCCGGTATGTAATTCTATAAAGTTAAACCCTATCTCTTTGGAATAATTTATCTGGTCACCAAGAGGATCAATAAATGCACTTACTTCTATATTTGAATCTTTTAAATTTACAACAAAATTCTTAAGGTATTGCATATTACTTTTCACATCTAACCCTCCTTCAGTAGTAACCTCTTCTCTTTTCTCTGGTACTAAAGTTACGTAATCGGGGATAATTTTTTTGGCAATTTCTAACATTTCTGGTGTAGCAGCCATTTCTAAGTTGAGTTTTGTTTTTATAGTCTCTTTCAAAAGGAATACGTCTCTATCTTGTATATGTCTTCTATCTTCTCTTAGATGAACTGTTATGGAGTCTGCACCTCCTAATTCAGCTAAGAAAGCAAATTGTACAGGGTCAGGTTCTACAGTTTTCCTTGCTTGCCTTACATTTGCAATATGATCAATATTTACTCCTAAAGTAGCCATAATTTTAAAAATCTTAGTTTCTAGACAATCTAGTAACCGCCCAATGATAGCTAATAAAAAAAGGCAAACACTTAAATTATTAATATATAGTAAATAGAACTTGAAGAAGAAATCCTTAGATATTTGGCATAAAATCAATCCTGCATTGGGATTTATTGCAATGTTCGTTACCCAAGACATTGTTTTGAGGTTTTTTTTTAGAAAAAAGAAAATATTAAATAATGGTTTTTCAATTCCAATAAATTCCTCTATCATTTTGGCTCCAACTCACAGATCAAGATGGGACGGCCTAATACTTACAATGGCAATGGGAAGAAGGGTGACAAAAAAGGATTGTAGATTTATGGTTACTAAATCCGAAATGAGAGGAATACAAGGTTGGTTTTTAAAAAGACTTGGATGTTTTTCGATAAATCAATTATCGCCCTCTCTCTCAGCCCTAAGATATGCAATTGATCTTATAGAAAAAAAAGAACAACTAGTTGTTTTTCCCGAAGGGAAAATTAATAAATATGGGAAAAAATTAATTCTCAAAGAAGGACTTTATAGGTTAGCGAAATTAGCTACAAAAAAAACAACCTCCATTATTATTATTCCAATTGGAATTGCCTATAGCAAAGTACCTCCAAACTTTAGAGGCGAATTTTGTTTATCCTTTGGAGAACCATTATTAATGAATGATTACTTAAACTTTACTATCAAAGAATTTAATATATTTCTTAATGAAAACATGATCCAACAGGAAGAAAAAGCATTAAAAAATGTAGGTAGATGAATCTACAATAAGTTAATATTAACTTTAATGATTTAATATAAAAATGAAATTCTTAAAGTTAATTCCTATTTTATTTATATTTTTTGGAAATTTACATTATAAAAATACAGTTCATGCAGAAATCAAAAATCCAGAAAACTATAAAGCACTTTCAAATAATAGTAAAAAGCTTTCCATCTCAAACGTAGAATATTTCATAAAGCAAGGAGATAAATATATTACTAACGAGGATTTCGATAAAGCTAAGGCTTATTATCTAGATGCCAGAAAACTAGCAAAGCAGCTTGCGTCTTTTTATTCCGATCTAAATTCATCCTTCAAAGGAATTGATGCGAGAATACCAAATGAAATGCAAAGTAAAGGTAAACAAACATTAAAAATTTTGGCGGAATCCAATGAGAGATTAGCCTCTATTTATATAAAATCTGAAGAACCTGAAGTTGCAGTGCCCTTACTTGTTGAAACAATTAGAATAATGTCTCCTAATAGCCAAGAAGGTAAAAAAGCCTATGAAAGACTTATCCAACTTGGATTTGTTGAGACAAAATACAAAGGGTAATTAAAATTGATTATGATTACTAAAGCTGAAGTTATTAAATTAATCACAAAAAAATTACCAAGTTCCCAAGTTTTTGTTGAAAACCTTAAGGGGAATGATCATTTGCAAGTGACTGTAATTGCTTCTGAATTCAATGGTTTATCATTAGTTAAACAACATCAACTAGTCTATTCTGCTTTGAAAGAGGAATTAGCTTCAGAGGCTATCCATGCACTGGCATTAAAAACAGAAACACCAAATTGAATTATGGACAACCTAACAAAAAATAAAATACAAAAACTAATTGAGTCTAATCCAGTAATGGTTTTCATGAAAGGGACAAAATTAATGCCTCAATGCGGTTTTTCTAACAATGTAGTTCAAATACTAAATTCCCTAGGGGTAGAATTTGGTACCTTTGATGTTCTAAGTGATTTCGCTATACGTGAAGGTATAAAAGAATATTCAGATTGGCCAACAATTCCTCAAGTTTATTTAAAAGGAGAATTTCTTGGTGGATCAGATATTCTTATCGAGATGTACAACTCAGGATCTCTTAAAGAAAAGATAGAAATTGAATTAGCGTCTTAAAACAATTAGTAAGTATAAATACTGAATTGATTAATAAAAATTAATATTTTAAATCCTTTTTTTGTCAAAAAAACCTTTATTTTCATCTCCCTCTGGATCAATAAAACTTGACGGATCTAAAATCCATCTTTCAATTAATCTTTCTAATTTCTCTTGATCCTTTTGCTCTAAACTATTGCAATTCCTTAAGGCTTGGAGATATCCATCACTATATAATTTAAGATCAGATGGCGTATGAAAACGAGTAACTAAGTCCTGGCAACTATCGCAAATTGATTGAAAATGACGAATTGCTTTGGGATTTTCAAATGATGTCATAATTCGATAGATTCTGATTTTTAATGAGCATTTGTTATACCTTATTAAGGATGATTAAAAATTGCCTGGCCAATCAGTAATTAAGAATGCAATCAACTGAGCAAATCTTAGCTTCAACTCCTGGTAGTTCACAATTGCCTACGAGCTCTCAAACTCCCTCAAGAGTTCTAGTTGTTGAACCTCACCCCACACTAAGAACGGTCCTTGTGCAAAGGCTTCGTCAAGATGGTCATTTAGCTGCAGCAGTAGGTACAGCGGCAGAAGCTGTTGACTTATGCAGAGAACAATCACCTGACCTATTAGTTAGCGCAGAAATCCTCGAGCAGAATACTGCAATGAGACTAGCCCAACAATTAGGATCTTCAGTCATAGTTTTAACGGCAAGATCAGGCGTTGAAGCATTAGTAAATCTATTAGATGAAGGGGCAGATGATGTACTCAGAAAACCTTTTGGACTCGAAGAGCTTGCAGCAAGGTGTAGAACGCTCTTAAAAAGAGGAAGGATAGGATTACAAGAAAAAGTTGAGGTTGGACCTTTAGAGGTTCATCTTCTTTTAAGACAAGTTACCCTCAGTGAGAAGCCTGTAGAATTAAGTCCTAGGGAATTTGCACTGCTTTGCGCTCTCTTAATGCCTCCAGGAATGGTAAGAAGTCGCCAAGAGCTCTTAAGGATGGCCTGGCCGCCCTTCAGTGGAGGTCCTAGGTCTGTAGATACTCAAGTGTTGACTTTACGAAGAAAATTAGAACAGGCTGGATTGGGAGAAGGTGGGGGAATAACCACTGTTAGACAACAAGGTTATCGATTCAGTATTGATAATATTTAACTAGAAAAGTAAAAAGTTCACCTACAATCATTAAAACTGATAAAAATGTCAGTAATTTATATGTCCATATTGGCGATATGTAAGATATTTCACTAATAGCGATACCAGTATTCTTGGAAACAATTAATATAAATTTTTCAAAATTTTCCACTCTTTGTGGGACAAGAAAATTATCCCCTTGATAAGTATTAAAGTAATAAACTTTACTACCCTGACTAGTTGGTAAAGATTTGATTAACTTTATATCTTTCCAAGAAATCTCCCAATTTTTTTTCCCTAAGGTTTTAGAAATAAAGCTAGTTTTATATGAAATTTTATTATTACAAGTTTCTACATAATCACTTGTGATATTGATTATTAAATAAAGGCCCAAGACGAATATAATAATAGAGGCAATTTTCAATTTTTCAATTGAAATAAAAGGTAAAGGAATTGTAAGCGCTAAATAAAGAGAAATTAACGAACTTTTTACAAATAAACGAGTTTTAAACTTTTCTATCATTTCAAAGGGATTCTTTTATTCGGGCAATTTAAAACTGTTTATGTTTAACTTTGCACCTATTTTATGAGCGCATGCGTATCCGCTAAAAGCAACTGCATTTAGGCCTTGGCCAGGGAAGCATGAATCCCCAACACAATAAAGGTTTTTAATTTTTGTAGTATTAAAAGGCATCGGTAAAAGTCCAAGCAACTTTTTGCTGGGAATTGGCCCATAACTACCTTCATATCTTCCAAGGAACTTTTTATGAGTTTTGGGAGTACCAATTTCTTTATGATCAATATTTTGTTCAAGATTAGGAAGAATAGTTGAAATTTTTTCAACAAGAAATGAAAAATATTTTTCTTTCTTTTGCAAATATTCTTTCCTTGATAGACCTTCCCATTCACTCATTGATGAAGGAGTAAATGCATGTACGATATGCTTACCTTCTGGAGCCAAAGACGAGTCAAGCAAAGTAGGTATAGAAACAAAAATTACTCCTTTTTCACTTTCTAATTCATCCCAATTTTCAACGATTATATGATGACAATTAAAATTATCGTTAATTAGATTTTTTTCTACCCCAAGATGAATCGAAACAAAAGAAGGTGAGGGTTGATAGGTCTCTGACCACTTGTATTCACTTTTTGGGACGTTTTTACTTGCGATTAATCCTTTCTTTTTATCTTTCAGTCCAAATGTATCCCATCTCGTGGAATTAGATACAATAATATCTGAGAAAATTTCCTCACCACTAGAGAGTTTAACTCCTACTGCCTTCTCGTCCTTTAAAAGTATTTCAGTGACATTGGCTTTATATCTAACTTTTCCTCCTAATTTTTCAATACCAGAAACCAACTTCTCTGCTATTGTTCCAACTCCACCTTTTGGATAATTTATCCCTCCAGCATGCCTGTCTGTAAAAACCATTCCCGCATTGATCATAGGGGTTTTTAGAGCTGGCATTACAGACCAACAAAAACATTCGATATCGATAAATCTTAAAAGTACAGGATCTTTTATAAACTTTCTCGCAACATCTCCTGCATTTACTGGTAGCCATCTGGCTAACCCTAAACAGGATAATGGGGATTTAAAGAAAACTTTAAAAAGATAACTTGGATCCTCTATTGATAAGAGAGGCATTGAATCTAAACATTTAAATACACTTGCACAAGTATCATAGAATTTCTTGATACCTTTTTTTTCCTTGGGGAAACTAGCTGATAATTTGCTTATAAATTGCTCATAATTTTTATCTACAGAAATATTAAAGTTATGTGGTAAGTGATATTCCAGTTGCACCGGATCGGGAATAATTTCGCATTTTTCATTTACATCTTTCAAAGCACGAGTTAATAAATTGGTAAAACCTTTCTCTCCAAATCCAAATATCATTGAAGCCCCTACATCAAAGGTATAGCCTTTTCTCTTAAAAGAGCCCCCACTCCCGCCTGGAATAATATATTTTTCAAGAACTAATACTTGAGCTCCTTTCGCCGCCAATTGTGAAGCCGTTACTAACCCTCCTATTCCTGAGCCAATAATAATTGCATCGAAATTTTCCTTATTAAATTCCATTTTTTGGATCTTTGATAATTAATCTTAGTAAATTTTGCTAAGTAAGTGGTCTTTATCAAAATATGAATCTACTGAATTTTTAAATTCATTCAAGACTTCTGTAGATCTTTCATGATAAGCTTTGTACCTTAATTTTTTATCTTTTATTCTTTTAGTCATTTCTGGAACCAAACCAAATGAAGCAGGCATTGGCTGAAATCTATTCTTTTTCTGATTAGACAATATTTGATTTTTATTACTGATAAAATTTATTAAAGAACCAATCATTGATTCCTCAGGAAAAATTACTGGTTTTTTACCCTTAGCTAATAATGCTGCATTTATTCCTGCAAGCAAACCTCCTGCAGCAGCCGCAGCATAACCTTCCGTCCCAGTTATTTGACCAGCAGCAAAAAGATTTTCTCTTCTCATAAATTGCAATGTCGGTAAAAGTAATTTTGGAGACTCTAAAAAAGTATTTCTATGCATTACTCCAAAACGTACAAATTCAGCTCTTTCTAAACCAGGAATTTTCCTAAATATTCTTTTTTGCTCTGACCATTTGAGGTTAGTTTGAAAACCCACCATATTTAGTAATTTTCCTTCTAAATCTTCTTTCCTTAATTGAACAATTGCATGAGGTCTCTTTTTCAATCTATTTTCCCTATCAAATAAATCTCCCCATTTTGGATTCCACAACCCGATTGCTTTCAAGGGTCCATATCTCATTGTATCAACTCCTCTTCTAGCAATTTCTTCAATTGGTAGGCAAGCTTCAAAGAAATTAGCTGATTCTTTCTCAAAGTCTTTTAAATTAGCCTGTTCTCCTTCTAAAAGTTCGTTCCTGAAATGGATGTAATCATTTTTATCCATAGGGCAGTTAAGATATGCTGGATCTCCTTTGTCATATCTACTAGCTTTAAATACAATCTCTTGATCAATAGAATCTCCAGAAATTATAGGACTAGCAGCATCAAAAAAATGACACGAATCGATACCAGTAAAATCTTGTATTTTATAGTACAACTCATCTGCTGTTAATGGCCCAGTTGCGAGGATAGTTATATTTTCTTTGCTTGGGAGATCCAATTGTTCAAATCTCTTAATTTCGATTAAAGGATGATTTGACAATACTTCAGTTAAAGAGTTGCTGAATTTAGATCTATCAACCGCCAAAGCTCCTCCAGCTGGAACAGCAAATTTATCTGCTGTTTGAACTATCAATGAGTTGAAAATTCTAAGTTCTTTTTGCAATAAACCTGCAGCTCTATCAGGACTTAAAGCCCCAAAGCTATTACTACAAACCAATTCTCCAAATTCACCCGTATGATGGGCTGGGGTGGACTTGATTGGTCTCATTTCAACTAATTTAACTGGCACACCAGAATTTGCTATTTGCCAAGCGGCTTCAGATCCTGCAAGACCAGCTCCAATAACTATTACTTCTTTATCTAACAAATTGGATTAATCCTTGCCCAAAAAGTCTCTATTGAATTGCTCTCTAGCTGGTTTTTGTATATTGAATATAACCCAAGCTAAAGCTGCGATAATGGGTGCAAAAACTACGATTGCTCTGAGCATTTTAAAAATCCTATTATTTATTAGATTATTTTAACTTTTAACTGTAAATTTAGAGAGAAATTTTAATTTTTTATTTCATAAGTTAAGAATTGTTTTTCTATTGTTCAACTTGAGATAAAAAGTTGTTTTTTTTACCTTAAGAAGGGATAATTTCATATGTACTCGATTTTACAAAATGGGTCGCTAGCTCAGCGGTAGAGCATCCGGCTTTTAACCGGCTGGTCCTGAGTTCGAATCTCAGGCGACCCACATTTTTTTATTGAGTTCATCTTCTTAAAGTGAAATAAAATAGATCTTACATTTCAAATAACTTATTAGTCGGGTAGCTTCAAGCCATTAAGGGTTTAGAGTTAATTTTCAAGAACATTCACCCAAAAATAAATCTAGGAGCCTAATTCGCGAAGCTCAAAAATAAATAGGTTTAATCTCCAAAAGTTGTGGAAAGAAACATATCATTTTTTTAAATAAAAAAAACTTAATTGTAAATAGAAACCTTAATTAAATAATCATGAATTACCGGAAATTTCTTCTTTGAACGCAAAAAAGACAAAGAAATAAATTAAACACATTTTTGTACCATTATTGTCATTTAAAATCAATATTTTTACTAAATAATTTAATCTCCAAAAAAAAACTAAAAATTACTTTACAAAGCTTCATAATTCCTGTTACAATCTTTTACATACACCTCTATTTTTTAATCATGACTCCTGAAGCAGAACGTTTTAATGGTTGGGCAGCAATGTTAGGTTTCGTTGCAGCAGTTGGCGCATACGTAACTACTGGCCAAATCATTCCTGGTTGGTTCTAAATTTATTCACCCAGAATTTAAATCCTATCTATTATCATCAATTGTTTGATCTATAAATAATAGATATTAATTAATTAAACTGTCCTCATTTTCCTACGAAATCTTAGTAACAATCTTTGATTTCAGAGTTAATGAGGTATTTTTTTGGAAATTTATATTATTTAAGCTTAAATAACAAACCCAAAGATTATTTGCTGATAGCGAAAACATTAACTAGAGATTTGCAATGATAGATTTTTAGCAGAAATAAATTACGTATTATTTGGTAAACAGCCCCAAGATTGCTTAAATAATTACTTTTAACAGAATTTTTTTTCTAATTTTAATAATTTAAATTTTCTTTTTATCTATATTATCTAAGCATGTAGAACATAATAAATGACCTTTTTTACTCCAAAATGTCTTAGTAGATCTTTCGATATCTTTTCTACAAATTAAACATTTAAATATCGGAGTCATTAATAAAAAATTTCTCGTTTAATTTTATCAAATTAAGAATATGCACTCAGTATTAATTATAGAGAAAAAAATTTTTTAAACTTTACAGAATACAAATACAAAAGACCTACCAGAAAGGCAGGTCTTTTGTGTGTGTAGTTTTAATTAATAATTAAATTAATTTAATTAGAAACTAAATGAAGTTTTAACCGCTACTGCTGTAACATCTCCAATTGAAGTTTCTTTGTAAATTATTCCTGGAGTGATTGTCATCCCATCGTTTATTGGATAAGCATATGATGCCTCGTACATGTAGTACTCAGTATCAGCAGCTGCG
>QCIS01000016.1 GCA_003216535.1 Prochlorococcus sp. AG-402-N08 | reverse complement strand
CATCTTAATAACTAATAAATGGATCGCTATTATAAAAAGAAAAAATGATCATATTCATGGTTTCAGTATTAACGGTTTAGGGTTTGCAGGATATCTATTAGTAACTGAAAATTCAAATATTAATTATTTAAAGAAATTTGGCCCTGAAAAACTTCTAGAAAGCTTTGTTTGAATACTAATTAGTTACTTCAACTTCCTTATCCCTGCTTATTTGGCTTTCTAGAACTTCTATAGATGCTGTTACAGAGGCAATTTTACGTTCAAGTGAATCCTTAACATAATTAAGCATTTCTAATTTCTTATGTTGATAAAAACTCTTTTTTTCTTTGGATGACTTGAAATTACAATTAAACATTTTTATTTTTATTATAAAAAGATACTTAATTGACTTGTGATATAAAAATAATTTGGTTTTAATTTAAAAACAATATTCCGTATGGACTTTCAATTTTTTTTGAATAAAATTAAATAAATTCCATACTATTCAAGAAAATATTATTGAATATTCCTGAAAATTCAAATACAAAAAGAATTTCAATTGATTTACCTGAGGAACTAATTGCCAGGTTTGATCAATTACGAAAAGAGTGGGGATTTAGAGCAAGAGGACCTGTAATAGAAAAGATACTTAAAGAACTTCTTCAAGAAGATGATTTACTACCTAAGAACAAACAACAAGAAATAGACTTTAACGAGAATAATAATAATGAAAATTTAAATATTGATGAAGATACTGCATTGGTATTAATTAAATCAGACGTAAAAAATGAAGTTAATGAGATATCTTTGAATAAAAAATTTAAAAATAACAATCAATATAAAGAAAAAGCCAACTCAAACATAAGCCTTCCCAATTTTGTTGAAAAAAAAGTAAAGAATTTAAGAAGAAGTATTAATAGTGAAAAATTAAAGGAGAATATTAATGATATTCAATTTAATACAATTAAAGAAACTGAATTAATAAAATGTCGAATTGAATTAATTAGTCATTGGAAAACCTTATATGGATCAGTTCCTAATAATCATGTAGTAGAAGCTTCGATGGAATGGTTTGAAAGGGATATATGGCCAAATCTTGATGGAACTGAAAATCTACCCTTTACGTGGAGTGCAGCCAACAAATTAATGTCAGAATTATGCCCATTTTGGATAAAGAAAAATCCATCCCTTGAAATTGTTTTATTAATGATTGGCGTTTTAGAAGACCCATTTGCTACATCAGATCTGATAAATAGAATACCAACACTTATGAGAAGGTTTGTAAGTAGATTTAAGCGAAATAATAGATCAAATTCATTTGAAACTTTGGACTCAACAATGACAGTACATGGAGCACTTAAATTATTGAATTTATCAACATCCGCAGGATCCGCTCATACGTTCCGTAAAATTAGGGAGGCCTATAAATCAATAGCCTTAGAGACGCATCCAGATGCTGGAGGATCAACAGATCAAATGAGGAAACTAAATGAAGCGTATCAATTGCTTAAAAATCTATATAGAAATTAGTATACTAATTCTCAAATAAGACTATTTATAAGTCTAATGTATAGTCTTATATAAGATAGATGGTAAGTAGAAATTTCTAATTTTCATCAATTATTTTTATTCAAATTTATGGAAACAATAATTATGTATAAATGAAATTAAAATAAAATTTACTTTTAAAAATAAAATTTCCGTGTATATTAATTCTTAAATGAGACTAATTATAGGTCTATTATATAGTCTCAAAATAGATAACTAAGATATCTAAATTTATTAATTTGGTTATGTCACACCCAAACTGTTTATAGCCTACAAAAATTAAAAATTGAATAAAAAATCAAAAACTATGTCCTTTCAATGTCCAAGAAATTAATAAGTGCTAGAAAGTACTGCCATAAAAGGCTTTTATTACATCCCGTACTGCCTTAAAGACAGTACTACTTACTTTGAAGCTTTTGAATAGCAGTTTGCTTATCTATGCTAGGGATATCGCTTAAACCATTTGCGTCAAACCAAGGAGCACTGGCCCAATCAAACCCTTCCCCAAAAGTATTATCAGGTGCGGTTATGTACCAATGACAAGATGCGTCAGGAACATCCACAGCACATTTTGACCAATCATCTGACCATTGGGGGACTTGTACCCACAACACTGAAGATAGTAATAGAGAAAGTAAATTGATCATGATATCTATAATACTACATCAATTAGTTTTATAGGATTATTACTTATCTTATATAAGAATTATTTATAGACTAGTTTATAGACTTATATAAGATTTACAATACATCTAATCCCGCAATTTTGTGTTGAAACATTTTTCAACATTAGAAATGATATTTGAATGTATTGATGTTATGTCCGAATCGAGTAATGTTTTATCTTTATCTCTATAAGATAATCTAAATGTATAACTTATATGATCATCTCCAAATTTAGTATCTTCAAAAACATCAATTAAATTTACATCCTCTAAGAGATTTTTACCTGTTTTTCTTATCTGTGATTTTATTTCGCTAATTAAAAATTTCTTACTGAAAACAAAATTTATATCCCTTTCCATTTTTGGAACAATTGGGTATTGCTTATATATTGGAATCCATTTATTTTTTCTTGTACTAGCTCCCAAGAGGTTAGAGACATTTATGCTAAATATATAAACTTTTTTTAATGACTTCCTTTCTAATGTTAGTTTAGGGTGTATTTCACCAAAATAACCTGAATCTTTCCCTTCAATAACTAATTTCGCTGTTCTTCCTGGATGAAGAAAATCAATTGAATCAGTAGGTTTATCCTCAATTTTTATATTCAATGATGATAAAGCCTCCTTTAACTTTCCTCTGGCCTGGTAATAATTAAGATCGTTATCCTTACTAGAATTTAACCATTTTCCAAATTTTCTATTACCATAAATAGCACCATTAAGAACTTCTTCTTGAATGAACTCAGTTTTCTTTTGAAAAATATTTCCAATTTCAAATATATAACAACTTGTTTGTCCAGCTTTTATATTACGATTTACTATCTCCAAATGTTCTTTCCAGATATTATCTCTTAGGCAACTAGTTTCTAATAACAAAGGATTAGAAATTTTTATAAGTTTTTCATTACCTTCAGGAACAAGAGAGTAGCTTAGTACCTCGTTAAAACCATTTTCCGTGAAACCATTTTTTACTTTTCTCAATGCCAACTGTTCTGATGACAATTTTCCAGGCTTAATCGGATTAGGAAGGTTTAAGTCGAATCTGTCATACCCTATTAATCTCGCAATTTCTTCAATTAAATCTATTTCTCTTATTAAATCATGTGATCTATTAGGAATTACTGCTACATCCCAGCCATATTCTTTATTCTTTAAAGTACAACCTATAAGTGTTAATTTATCAAATATTTCATTATCAGATAAATTTCTTTTTTCAAATTGATCGTTAATTATTAATGGACCAAGAATTTTATGTATTCGATTTCTCCGTAGTTTAATAAATATATCTTCATTTTTTTTTAAATTGGAAGTATTAATGATTGGTGAATTAATAGAAAAATATTCTTCTAAAAGATTAATTGCCCTAGTTACTGCATTTATTGTATTTTTTGATGAAATCCCTTTTTCATACCTACTGCTAGATTCTGTTCTTATGCCGATCGCCTTTGAAGATTTTCTTATAGTAACTGGATTAAAAACAGCGCCTTCAAGGTAAATAGAAGACGTAGTATTGCTTACAGAAGTCTCTAAACCACCTATCACCCCAGCAATAGCAACAGGTTTATCACAACAAGTAACTAATGTAATATTATCATTTAATTCATATTTTTTACCATCTAAACAAACAAGGCTTTCGTTATCCTTTGCTTTTCGTACAGAAAAGTCTTCTGGAGAAACATTCCTTCCAATTAAGTTAGATAGTTTTTCTTTGTCAAACGCATGCAAGGGTTGCCCTTGTTCTAAAAGAATATAGTTTGTCAAATCAACTAGAAGATTAATCGACTTTATATCTGATTTTTCTATACGATCTTTAAGCCATTTTGGCGATAATTTATCTCCATTTACTCCATCAATGCAGCTTATTGTATATATGCAATTAGAATCTATCGCCTCAGGACAAAGTTTAATTCCCTTAAGTAAATGAATATTGTATTTATGGTTTAATTCTGGAAAATTTAATGTGGATTCTAAGAGGGCAGAAATTTCGCGGGCTATACCCATAACAGACATTCCGTCAGGTCTATTAGCTGTAATGGCTAAATCATATATAAAATCATTTAATTGAAGCAATTCAGACCCTGGAGTGCCCAATTCATGTTTTAAGGCTATATCTTCATCAATGATCTCTATCCCTTCGCTAGAGTCTTCTAATCCAAGCTCCTGAAGAGAGCAAATCATTCCTTCACTTATGACACCTCTAATTTCACTTCTTTTAATAGTTAAATCAACGGCATTTAATTTCGCGCCGACAGTAGCAACATAAACATAAATATTTGGTTTAATATTGCGAGCACCACAGATAATTTGTAAACTCTTTGAAGTACCAATATCGACTTGGCAAATTGAAAGTTTGTCAGATCCTTCGTGTTTTAAAACAGATAATACCTTACCTAAAACAACACCATTTACATTTTCTGAACAATCATCTAATGATTCAACCTCAAAACCACCAATAGACAATTTCTCAGAGAGATCTTCAGGAGTAGAAGTAATTTCTACTAAATTTTTCAACCAATTTTGAGAAACTTTCATATATATTCTTTAATCAATGATAATAAAATAAATGAGTATATCTTCAAAAAAGTTTGTTGAAGATGTACAATAGAAAATTATACAATAAGTATCAATCAAAATGGCCAAAAAAGGGACAAGAGTTGTAGTTACCCTGGAATGTACTGAAGCTAGGACAAGCACAGATCCTAAAAGATCAAATGGTGTCTCAAGATATACTACTGAAAAGAATCGTAGAAATACAACTGAAAGATTAGAACTAAAAAAGTTTAATCCTCATTTAAACAGAATGACAATTCACAAAGAAATAAAGTAATCAAATCAAATTAAATCATGCCTAATTCAATTTTTAAAAAACAATTATCACCTATCAAACCTGGAGATCCTATTGACTATAAGGATGTAGAACTACTAAAAAAATTCATAACTGAGAGGGGTAAAATCCTACCAAGAAGGATGACAGGTTTAACCTCTAAGCAACAAAGAGATCTTACATTAGCTGTAAAAAGAGCCAGAATTGTAGCTCTTTTACCCTTCGTAAATCCTGAAGGATAATTTCATATTGAATATAGTTGGAGCTATAATTAATATTTCAAATATTTGAAAGATTTAACTAATTTAAAAACATATATTATTGACTCTGATGATCCACATGAGGTTGATGATGCTATTTCATTAGAAATAAAAGAAGGAAATAAAAAAAATTTATGGATACATATAAGTAATCCATGCAAACTCTTTTTGCATGACTCTAATGTTGATTTAGATGCAAGAAAGAGAAATAGCAGTTTATATTTAATTGATAAATATGTCCCAATGCTACCTAAAGATATTCTTGAAAAGGCAAATCTAGCTCAAAATAAAATTTCAGAAACTATTAGTGCAGCAATAGAATTCAATGACGATGGATCAATAAATAATTATGAAATAACTGAAGCAATAATAAAACCTAAATATCAATTAACATATGAAGATGCAAATGAAATATTAGAATTAGAACCAAAAGAAGAAATAGAATTAATTGAGATTAAAAATTTATTAGAAAAAAGTATTACATTCAGAAAGAAACAAGGAGCAATTATTTTTGAAAGTCCTAATAGTAAAATTAAATTATATAAGGATAAGGTTGTACTAAATAAAATAGAGAAAACAATATCACAAATTATAGTTGCAGAATCAATGATATTAATGGGTTATGTAACAAGTTTATTTATAGATAAATATAATTTAGCTGCTGCATTTCGGATTCAGAAATTGAATTGTAATCCATCTGAAATACTTAATAGATACAATGATAGTGATATTAAATATATAATATTAAAACAATATATGGGAAGAAGTTACATAACAACTAAGCCAGGAATCCATGAATCATTAGGTCTTAAAATATACGTACAATGTACTTCACCATTAAGAAGATATCTTGATTTAATTATACAAAGACAAGTATATAATAAAATTAATAATTACGAACTTCTAAGTAAAGATTCGGTCTCTAAGATTATTGATTATTCAAAGAATAGACAATCAGAGAATAATAATATTTTTAAAAATGATAAATTTAAGTATTTAACATTATTCTTTAAAAATGAAAAAAAAACTTTTTATAAAATTATATTTGTTAAATGGATTAATCATAAAAAAAATATTGCTTTAGTTTATTTTCCAGATTATTCACTAGAATTACTTATTATTCTTTTTGTATCAATAGAAATATATAGTAATAAAATATATAAAGTTAAATATATTATAAATGATAGTAATCTTTTAGAGTTTATTTATTAATAAGATAATAAATATAATAGGTTGTTATTAGTTTAAAAAATATCTGTTAGTATTAATAAAAAAAGCTTTATGACTTTTGTCATTACTACCCCTTTATATTATGTTAATGATAAACCTCATTTAGGAAGTGTATATACAACAATAATTTGTGACTCAATAGCTAGGTATAAAAGGCTTGCAGGTGAAAATGTTATTTTTATCACTGGTGTTGATGAACATGGTTTGAAAATACAAAGAACAGCTAATGAAAAGGGTATTGAACCCAAATCACATTGTGATGAAATTTCAGAAGTCTTTAATAATAATTGGAAAAATTGGAATATATCCTTTGATAAATTTATAAGAACAAGCTCAAAAAATCATGAATTTGTTGTTAATGAATTTTACGAAAGAGTAAAAGCATCAGATGATATCTATATGGGAGTTCAAAAAGGTTGGTATTGTGTCGGTTGTGAAGAATTTAAAGATAATCCAGAAAACTCATCAACATACAAGTGTCCCATACATCAAAAAAATCTAGAATGGAAAAATGAAGAGAATCTTTTTTTTAGGCTTTCAAAATATCAAAAAGAAATTGAGAAAATAATCAACGAACCTTCTTTTATAGAGCCAATAGAAAGAAAGAATGAAATTATAAATTTTGTATCTAGAGGTTTAAAGGATTTTTCAATTTCAAGAACTAATGTCACATGGGGAATTCCTGTCCCTGGTTACGACAAACATACCTTTTATGTATGGTTTGATGCTTTATTAGGATATGTAAGCGCTATTAGTTCTGATGCGACAGAACATTCATTGGATAAATCAATTTATGGAGGATGGCCAGCTGATGTTCATTTTATTGGTAAAGATATTCTGAGATTCCATGCTGTATATTGGCCCGCAATGCTAATTTCTGCCAATATGAAAGTTCCTAAAAAGGTTTTTGGGCATGGGTTTCTTACAAGAGAGGGGCAAAAAATGGGTAAAAGCTTGGGAAATGTACTCGACCCTGATTTATTGCTTACAAAATATGGAAATGATCCTGTAAGGTGGTACCTCATTAAAGACATATCACTAGGAAATGATGGAGATTTTCAAGATAAAAGATTTGTTGATATTATCAATAATGACTTAGCTAATACAATTGGCAATTTATTAAATAGAACATCATCTATGTCTAGAAAATGGTTTGATAATAAAGTGCCAAATAATGAAAAAATTTTAAGTGAAAATAAATTAGAGAATTCAGCCAAAATTGCAGTCAAAAGCTATATTTATAACTTTGATAACTACAAATTAGATCTAGCAGCTAATGAAGTACTTAACCTAGCAATTAACACAAATTTGTATTTGAATGATAATCAACCGTGGATTTTAATAAAAGATAAAGATAATTTACCTCTTGTTAAAGAAATTATTTACAACGTATTAGAAAGTACTCGAATAATAGGCTTATTATTGCTACCTTTATTGCCAGAATTATCTTCAAAAATTAATGAACAACTTGGTTCCATATACATAGAAGAAATTCCTTGGAAACAACAATTATGTTGGGGATCATTAGTTAGAAACTCGAATCTTCCTAAACCCACTCCAATTATGAATAAGCTTGAGTATGACCAACATATATAGATTAATAATTTTCCTACCATTTCTCCTACTTGGTTGTACACCAAATGTTATTGAAGAAAAATTAGTCCAAAAAATTGAAAGTTTAGATATGAATATTTTCTCTGAAAAGGGAGATAAAATATATTCTATTACCAGTCCAGATGCAAGTTATAACAATATTAAATTAAAATTTGAATTTAAAAAACCTACCATAAATATCTTTAAAGGGGAAGAAACTAAGTATCTTATTATTTCAGAAGATTCTACTCTATCAGACAACAATAGACTCCTAAAAATGAAAGGGAATGTAGAATTAAGAACTATTAAGCAAGATGAGGATATTTTATATGCTGATAATTTTATTTGGAATATAGATGAGACTAAATATCTGTTAAAAGGAAATATAAGATTTGAAAATCAAAATATCATCTTAAATTCATCAAAAGCCATAATGAGTTCAGACAACATAATTGAATTTTTCAGTCCAGTAAAATACATAATAAAAGATGATAATAATAAGAATAAATATGAAACAAATTCAGAAAACGCCTACTATAATTTGGATACTGAAATAGTAACTTTTAAAGCAAAAGATAAAAGAGTTAAATCAATTATTTATTTTTAAATATTATACTTTAAAAAAATATTATTAATTTTCTTTGCCCAATTATTTATCCATTTTTCATCAGACTTAGTAAAACATTTAGCATTCCAGCCTCCAATCAATATAAAGGCTTTACTGTTTATTGGTACAACCAAGATAGATGGAATATCAGTACAAAAATTAAAAAATTCGTCTCTTCCTGGATAAAATTTAGTGTTTGCTAATGATATTAATTTCATATCTTTTATTGATCTCAGACAAGTTTCTCCAGGTTTAAACTCATTACTTGTAGTAATTCCTCTTCTTAAAATATTTACTCCATCATTGTGGATTAATATAGTTGCCGCTGCAGTAGAAGTTAATATCGCTTCAGAACCCCATGCAAGTTCATCAATAACTTCATCCGGTATGTTTTTATCGAAGAGAAACTTATTTTCCCCTTTTAAATCAACTTTCTCACCAGCTAAAGGTTCGAATTGTTTAAACAAAAAACCTATCAAAATAATAATTAATGAAGCTATTGCAGCTAATACTTGTGCTCTTTCAAGCTCAGGAGTAATTGTTTCTATTGAGATAAAATTTGCTATCTGAAAAATAAAGAGTATTGTACCGATTACTATTAAAGATTTCCCATTGAATCCCATATATTAAATATATTAATCTTATCTAAATTATTTAAATATTATATTGTTTAGTACTTTTAAAAATACTCAAACATATGGTTTTTAATATATAATTAATCAAAACCCTCTAAAATGAAACTAAAAATAAATAATTACCTTATATCATTTATAGTTACTGGCTTGATATTTATATTTATACCTTCAACTACATTTGCAAAAGAAATTAGTAGTGTAAACAAATTTTTTGGTGTTACTCAACAAAAAAATATTATCAATTACGAAAAAAGTCAACCTTCATCTATTGACAACCCTTTAACAGATCCAAATTTCAACACCATGAGATCAAAAGATACTGAAAGTTCAACTGCAACTTATATAGTTATTGGTTTGTTAATTGCTGCAACAATTATTCCCTTGGCAACATGGTGGTATTTCTCTAAATAATAGAGAATTTATGAATGCCAAGGATTTAATTGTCAGAGATTATTTATCTAATATTATTTTTATTACAGGAGGAACAAAGAGTGGCAAAAGTGAATTTGCAGAATACCTAGCGAAGGAAGTTAAAAATTTATCATATGTTGCCTTATCTGAAAACAATATTGATGATAATGAATGGCAAGAAAAAATTAATTTTCATCGAGAAAGAAGGCCAAAAAATTGGAAATTAATAGAAACGACAGATCTATTAAATACATTAAGCAAAGAATATGGTCCTTTATTAATAGACTCAATTGGTGGTTTTGTTATGGAAAGTATTGGGAAAGAACATAATGAATGGTCAACAAAGATGCATTCACTTATTAGTCTTTTAATGAAAAGAGAAAGTTTAACATTTATTGTTGGAGAACAAGTAGGTTGGAGTCTAGTCTCTGAATATAAAATTGGTAATACATATATAGAAAGAATAGGCGAGCTTCAAAAGAGAATAACCAAAATATCAAAAGATAATTGGTTGGCAATAAACGGCAGGGCAATCAAACTAGATGAAATAAGTTTAGAAATACCTACTTAAAATTGGAAGTCGCTCTTTTTGAACCAAGAATCCCACAAAATACTGGTAACATCGCCAGATCATGTGCTGCTTTTAATCTTTCATTAAATCTTATAGAACCTCTAGGTTTTAAGCTAGAAGATAAATATTTAAAAAGAGCAGGATTAGACTATTGGCCTCTAGTAACTGTTAATAAGTATGGGAATTTTGATAAATTTTTTGCGTCAAAGACACCAAATAGAATAATTTCTTTTAGTAAAAAAAATGGTATTTATTTAAATGATTTTAAATTTCAGGAAGATGATGTTTTGCTATTTGGGAGAGAAGATTCAGGATTGCCAGAAGGCATTATTGATAAAAGCAACTTTTTAATATCAATATTTATGCCAAATTTACAAAATAAAAACAATATTCAGAAAGGTGTTAGGAGTTTAAATCTTTCTGTAGCATGCGGTATTGCTATATATGAGGCTCATAAACAAATAAACTTTCAAAATGGTAATTAAGTACAAACAATGCCTTACAATATTTCCATGTCTCGGTAGCTCAGCTGGTTAGAGCGGCGGATTCATAGCCCGCAGGTCGCGTGTTCAAGTCACGCTCGAGACATTTTCAATACTTTTTTTTTAAATAGCTTAGTTGATATTTTTAATTACTACAATTTGTCCAGACAACAATGTTTAATTCACCAACTGCAGTCGTAGATCAAAAGAAATCTAAAGCTAAATATCCAGAATCAAGGGTGATAGTTCTTGATGATACTTTTAATACTTTTCAACATGTCGCTAATTGTCTTCTGACAATAATCCCAGATATGAGTGAAAAAAGGGCATGGGATCTTACCATCAAAGTTGACAAGACAGGATCGGCGGAAGTATGGAGGGGTAATCTTGAACAGGCAGAGTTATATCATGAGCAACTCGTCAGAAAAGGATTAACAATGGCTCCAATTGAGAAAACATAAAAAGTATTAAGATTGACAGAAGACTTTTGGCTAATAAATTCGAACCGTTCAAGGGTTAAAAGATTTTCATAGAATAAACAAAATAAAGATAAATTTTTCGAATATATGTTTATTGACTCTGGAAGAATTATTTGTGTATTAGGCAAAGAACCACCTGTTTGGACAAGCAGAGAAGAACTTAAAGTTGATACAGCTAGAGATGAATGGGGAAAGTTAATCGCTCAAGGTTGGAGAAGAACCAAACCAGTTTGGGAAGAACCTTAAAAACCAATATTGTTGCAAGGGTTAGTAATGTAAATTATGAGATTTAGGACGAAATTAGCGGGTAAATTTAATGGCTTCAAAAGTAGCAAAGCGATCCCTTGAGTCACATTAAATCCCTTATCTTCCATAAAAAAAGTATAAACTTATATTATTCTAAAAAGACTGTCAAATATAAACTAAAAATGCTGAAAGAAGGGAACATTAAAATATCAAGGTTAAGGATTTTCATGATACCGTCAAATTTAAAAGTATTTTATATAAATTGTAGATTTAGGATTACTTTTTATTTTCTCTCTAAACAAAAAATCCACAAAATAATCTTATAATCACTAATGTTTAATAATAAATACTCAATGAAATACCTCATCTCAAGCAAAAGATCTAAAGCTATATTTGGAATTGGAATAGTTGCTATCAGTATTGGTTTAATATCAAAAAAAGTAATTAGTTACCCAGCTGGAGGTTGTATGGAAGGGACTCATGAATTAACCTTTAATAAAGAAATAAACAAGTACTTTATCTAACCAATTGTCCTCTTACTTGATCCTTAATAGTTGTATCCAGTCAACTTGAACAATTCTTTTAGTGAAAGTGCACCTAAAATTAGTTTTCCATTTATTTCCCATGTCGGGAACCCTTTAATTTTTTTATCAATACATAATTGAGTTTGACTGTTTATGCCATCTCTTGCACATTCAACTACATTAAGTTCCTTATAAGCTTGCTTGCCAAATAGTTCACTTTGTTTAAGGCAATTAGGGCACCAATATGCAGAATATTTAACTACACCATTATTTTTAAGGTATTTTGCAAAATCGATAGATTCCTTAGTGCTTTCTGAAGTGACTATAAGTTCTTTCTGATTATATAAATGGTAGCTATCTACAGCATTTGGTAAAGGAATAAAACATAATAGAGGGATTAATAAGCGTTTCATTTATTAACTACTTTTCCTCCATACTTTCTGACTATCTTATCAAGCAAAATTCTCATATCTTTATTTTTAAGTTTCTCTATTTGCTGAAGATTTTCAAGAAGATCACATATTTGATCCTGTGTGTCTTCATTTAATTCAGTTACTGCCATTAAGATTTAGATTTTTAATATTCCAATTTTAGATCGAAAGTGGATTTAAATTTTTTTAGTATTTATAGTTTTTAAAATTTTTATTGCTATTCTTTTAAAGCGGTCTGAGATTAATATCTCCACGAGGATTTAGTCCGCTGTATTTTAAAAATTCAATTAATTCTACGATCTCTCTTTAAGAATTTAATTAAAAATTTTTTCATAAATAATATTATTGCTTAATTTCTAAATATCATTAAAAAAATAATTTCTTATAAACGAAAAAAGTGTAACACTAATTTATTAAAAAATATTATTATTTTGCTTCATAACTTTCTTAAAATACTTAAACTCAATGAATTCATGCATCATTTTTATATCATCAGATAATAATTTTTTATTAACTGTATAATCTTCCGCATTAATTTGGAATTTATTATTTTTAGAGATTGGTTGTTTTTCAAAGGAAATATTCATAAAACTTTTTTTATTTTCTATATTTTGACTAAAAGATTCGTTTAATATTCCTCGAGACCTTAATGCTTCTTCAACCAGTAAACCTGTTACTTTTGATTGACTAAATTCATTAGCTGTGCACAATCGTTCAATAATTTCTTGAACTTCTTCACTAGGCAAATACCCAATTCTTTTTCTCTGGGAGGGCATAATAAAATATTAAGTGTCACACTTGCACATTACAAGTGTTGCATTATATTTGATTTAAGTCAAATAATTTTTGCTATGCATATTTTAATATTTTCAGCCGGATTTATTCTTTGGTATTTAGCTTATGAAGCAAAGCCTATTATTAATGATGAAGTAAACCTTTATTGGGAAGAGAAAAATACAAATAAAAGAAATAAACTTTTCAATATAATCAATGAAGGCTCTTAAAACTTACTTTCAAGAGATTTTGACCATTGCTTGTGCTTAAAATCTAGATCCGAAATTAACTGTTTTTGATAAGTAAACTTTAGTTGATTTTGTTAAGAGAATTTTTTGAGATAATCATTTCTTTAGAAAAAAAAACAGGAGTATTAGAACTACCAATTTTTTTTTGACTTCCATATAAGTAATCCAATCTATTATTTTTATATGATTCAAAAGACTATTGTCTTAATGTTTTATATTTTTTTTCCTTAATGTGTATTTTTAGTATGTTTATAAAAAAAAATATTAATTTATTAAAAAAAAAGCTATATTTAAGAAAATGTTTATTTTACTATGAATCTTAAGGAGAGAGGGATTACTGTTGGAGACTTACTAATCATATTAATTATAATCATCACTTCTACAATATTAATTAAATTAATTAGCAATGATAAGAAAACAACATTAAATTATACTAATCAAGAGAATGTATCTCATAACAAAAATCTTTATCAAAAATTTGTTTGAAAAACCTATATTAATTATTTATAAAAAATTGTAATTAATCTATTTAAATATTATTTATCTATTTTTAGATTTCAAGCATTAATATTTATCTGACATTTATTATATGTATTTTAAATATTATGATGAAATGATTTAGAACTTTCCCATTTTAAATTATCTTTTAAATCATTAATATCATTTGATATTGAAACTAAATTCACCATTTGAAGAATTTGAGATTTATTTAGCCTATCAGTAGCAATAAGTTTATTAAGCATTTCTAAAACTGATTTATCATTGATATTCATTATTTATATAGAAAAAACTATGGTCTTTCAATTCAATTACTCTATCTTAGGATTTTAAAAATAACTCTTAAAATTTCATAATTTATATAACGATAAATATAAAAAATATTTATAAGAT
>QCIS01000015.1 GCA_003216535.1 Prochlorococcus sp. AG-402-N08 | reverse complement strand
TGTCTATCAAGGACTTGGATTGGGGAAAGAGTTAATGAAATATATCCTAAAAGAATTAAAAAATATTGGAATTTCTAAAGTGACCCTTTTTGCTGATGCTGAAGTGGTTTCATTTTACAAAAGACAAGGTTGGATATTAGAACCAAGAGGCTCTAAATGTGCTTTTTGGTATGCAAATTAATCATTTTTTGTAGTAGTCAGAATATATAGATTTTAACGATTCGCCTTTTAACCATCTTCTTCTAAAGTGCCAGTTTTTTATAGCTTGATGAAAAAAATTAGTTCTTTCCCATTTCCTTGAACTTATAAAAATTGGTAAATTTAGCTGTTTTAAATCTTTTTTATTTTTTAATCTTTTTAAAAAGTCTATGTCTTCCATTAAAGGTATCTTTCTAAAACCATTATTCTTGAAATAAGTAGTTCTATGAATAATTAAACCTTGATCACCATAAGGTTGTTTAAAAAATTGACTTCTAAGATTTACAAGAATCTCTAGGACTCTAAAAATTATCTTTTTATTATTAATTTTAAATCTAAAATAATAAATATAATTATTGCCTCCCTTTAAAACTGAACTTGTTTTTCTAAACCAATCATGAGTTAATCTTGTGTCTGCATGCAAAAATATGAGCCAGTCTCCTTTTGCTTTCTTAGCACCAATATCTAATTGTAAGCCTCGATTCCTTTCTTTGGATTGATATACTTTCGCCCCATAAATATTTGCTATATCAATAGTTTTATCTTCACTACCACAGTCAACAATAATAATTTCTCCTTCTTTTTGCATAGTCGACAAGTCTGACAGCAATAATGGCAAATTATTGGCTTCATTGATGGTCGGTATGATAATTGAGATTTTAGACAAGTTGATTACTTTCTATTTTCAATATCTAATATTGTATCTATGTCTATTTTTTTATCTAAAAACTTATATTTCAATTTTATGGAAGCAAAATTATCAATTGTATTTTGAAGAACATTTTCTCTACCCCACTTAATGTTGATAAAAGGTAGATATAGATGCTTTGACATTATTTTTTCTGATAAACCAATAAGCCAATATCCTCCATCATTAGATGGTCCTAAAATAAGATCATTTTGTTGAAGCTCTTTAAGAGTATTCAATAAATCTTGATGGCATAAATCTGGGAGGTCAGTACCAATAAAAATAATATTTTTGATCTTATGTCTAGCACAAAATTTTTTGTTGATAATTATTTGCCTTTTCATTTTTTCTCCTAAGCAGCCTTTCCCCTGTAAATTAAATTTTTTGATGCCTAATTCTCTAGACCATCTTCTACAATTCCCTACCCCTAAACCAGATATAGCCATAGAAATATCAATTAGTTTATTTTCTTCGAGAAATTTTGCGACTGAAATAGTGTGTTTGGTCATCACACTTTGTACTTTTGCAGAATTACTTTTTCCAATATCTTTTGATAATCTTGTTTTGCATCTTCCAAAACCATGCCATTTTGCCATGATAATAAGTAATGCTTTATCCAATAATCTTGTGAGATTTAAAATTATTATATGCCTATTAGAAAAATATAAAATTTATCTCTATAAATTTAGTTGATGCTTTGTTAAATAATCTTAAATTTGTCGTGATCTTGTGATTTGATAATGGCCAATTATTAAATTCCAACTAGATTAATAATCTAGATAATAAAACTTTGCAAGCAACTAATCCTATTTGGGCGGAAGTTCAACAATCACTCCAAAAAACTTTAAGTAAGCCTTCATTTGAGACATGGATAAGGCCTGCTAAATTTAACTGTTTTGAGAATGGCCTGTTGACCTTGATCGCTCCAAATACATTTTCCAGTGATTGGTTAAGAAAGAATTATTGTGAAACTATTGAAAAAGCTGCAAAGGAAATCTGCGGTCATGATGTAAAAGTTGTCTTTAAATCTGAAACAATTACCAGCAGCGAATTATCAAATGAAGAGAAACCCAATGAACAGAATGTTAATCATAAAACAAGATCTTTCTCTAGTAATAACCAAAATAATTCTTCAAAAAATCAATTCAAAAATCTTAATGGTTTAAATTTACGTTACGTATTTAAAAGATTTGTTGTAGGTCCAAATAGTAGGTTGGCTCATGCCGCAGCTTTAGCTGTCGCCGAATCTCCTGGTAGAGAATTCAATCCATTATTTATTTGTGGTGGAGTAGGTCTAGGTAAAACTCATTTAATGCAAGCAATAGGTCATTATCGAGTAGAAATAGATCCAGATGCAAAAGTCAAATATGTGTCGACAGAGACTTTTACTAACGATGTTATTAGTGGTATTCGGAGAGATGGAATGACAGCTATTAGAGATAAATATAGAAATGTAGATTTGATTTTAATAGACGATATACAGTTCTTAGAAGGCAAAGAGTATACACAGGAAGAATTTTTTCATACTTTTAACGCTCTTCATGAATCAGGAAGTCAAATAGTTATTGCAAGTGATAGACCCCCAAATCAATTGTCGGGAATTCAAGAGAGATTAATTTCTAGGTTTTCAATGGGTATGACTGCAGATATCCAACCACCTGATCTTGAGACAAGGACAGCCATCCTTCAAAAAAAGGCAGAACAAGAGAGAATGAGTCTTCCAAGAGATTTAATTCAATTTATAGCAGGAAGATTCACTTCTAATATTCGAGAATTGGAAGGAGCATTTACTAGAGCTGTTGCATTTGCATCAATTACTGGCTTGCCAATGACAGTCCAATCAATTGCTCCGATGCTTGATCCAAATAGTGTTGGAGTAGTTGTTACACCAAAACAAGTTATTAATAAAGTGTCAGATTTCTTTAAAGTTTCTACTGATGAATTGATTAGTTCAAGTAGGAGAAAACCAGTAAGTCAAGCTAGGCAAATAGGCATGTATCTTATGCGACATGGAACGGATCTAAGCCTACCAAGAATTGGAGATGAGTTTGGGGGCAAAGACCATACAACAGTTATGTATGCTATTGAACAAGTTGAAAAAAAATTGTCTACTGATCCTAATATTGCAAGTCAAGTTCAAAAAATAAGAGATTTACTTCAAATAGATTCAAGAAAAAATTTGTAGGTTTACTGTTTACTAGAAATAAAATTTCTAGGATCTTGATCATATCTATGCCTGAAAGGTATCTTATCTATTTCATTGATATCACTGAGAGATTCAATTTTATTTAATGATTGTCTTAATAACCTTGCTGAAATAATTGGCATATCTCTTGGAACAGAAATTCTATTTTTTAAGTATTTAAGAGAGATTCCTGAAAGTTTTTTAGGGATTAGTACTTCACCGGTAATCATATGTGTCAAAGCTGATCTCAATGATTCCTGAAAGGATTCTTTATTGTATGGGTTTACTTTTAGTAAATTGTCTTTATGCTTTATTACTCTTTTGAGAGCAATTTTAGCAAAATATTTTGAATCATAATTTTTATTTAATTCATAATTACCTAGACCCTCTCCAGTATCTATTAGCTCAGAGAAAGTAATCTGATGTGCATTGCTTTCCTTATAACATCCACCCATTTGTGGGGGTAAATCGTGAGAGTGAGTATGAAAATCTCCTTGAGTGCCTCTATAAGCACTTGTCCCTTCAAAAAGGGTAATCCAGTGATCTACATGACGGTAATTAGATCTTAAATTAAATCCTTTATAATAAATCAATGAAGCATTTATTCTCTCCATATAGGGAATAAAAATTATATCTCCAACACCAGGCTCTATATCACCCGTATTAGAGACTGTTGGGTCAAGAAAACCAGATTTTGTTCTACTTAAGATTTCATCAAATTTAGAAATGGATTCTTTAAATCTTTTTTTTCTGAAAGAGTTATCTATAAAATTAAAGCTTTCTCGGCAAAGCCAATTACACCAGGATCTGAAAATTTCTCTCTCTAATTCTCGAATTTTAATAAGGTTACTTGATGTTATAAAAGATCCAAGTGCTCCAAATTCATTTTCTAAAAAAGCTATGATATCGTCGCTTTCAGTTATAACTTGACCTTTAAATTCAATTGCAGGTAATTTTCCAGATCTGACTTTATCAAGGAACCAACTTTCTTTTTGACCGTAGCAAAACATATTTATTTTTTTGACCTTATATGGAATTCTCTTATATTCAAGCCATAACCATATTTTCTGACAGTAAGGACACCAAGAATGTCTATCCCTATAGAGGGTAACTATTACATCATTTTCAGTGTGCCCAAATAATCTTAAATTTGCGTAGGAATTATTTATACCATTGACTCTATCAATATCTTCAACTTCAAACTTATTTAAATCAGCCCATGTCAAAATCCCATTCATTCTTTCAATTAAAGCGATAAACTAACGCTATAATAATTGATTAAAAAAAGTCTTGGAATTTGAATTTGATTTAATTGTTGTTGGCGCTGGATCTGGTGGACTCGCGGCGGCAAAACGTGCGGCTAGTTATGGAGCAAAAGTTGCAATCATAGAAATAAATAAAATAGGAGGGACTTGTGTAATAAGGGGATGTGTTCCTAAAAAATTGATGGTTTATGCAGCTCAAAGTAAAAAAAATATGGATTCTTCTGAAGGATATGGATTAAAAAATGAAGGTATTAATTTTGAATCAAATATTTTATTGAAGAATGTTAGAGAGGAGGTTTCTAGATTAAGTAATTTACATAGAAATTCTTTAAATAAATTGAATGTAACTGTTTTTAAGGGCTTAGGAAGATTTATAACTCAAAATGAATTAGAAATTATTTGTCCAAAAACGAAGAAAATTAAAAATAAAATAAGTTCAAAGAAAATTCTTATTTCAGTTGGAGGTAAACCAAATAAATTGAATATTCCTGGGATAGATTTGGCATGGACTAGTGATGATATTTTTGAATTAGAAAAGTTTCCGAAATCATTATTAATAGTCGGAGGAGGATATATTGCTTGTGAATTTGCTTCTATTTTCAGAAATTTAGGTACAGAAGTAACTCAATTAATTAGAGGTCTAAATTTACTTAATGGTTTTGATGAGGATCTTTCTTTATGCCTTAAAGAATCACCTACTTTTAGTGAAATAAATATAATCTCTAATACTCAATTAAAGTCTATCAAGAGAGTTAATGGAAATCTGGAATCTACCTTAGACTCGGGTGATAAACTCCTAACTAATAATATCCTTATTGCTACAGGTAGGGAACCAAATCTTTTGCCTTTAAATTTAGATTTTTTAAATCTAAAAATGGATGGCCAATATTTAGATGTTGATGAATTTAATCAAACAAGCAACGCAAATATTTTTGCAGTTGGCGATATTATAAATAAACCAAACTTAACTCCAGTAGCAATAGAACAAGGAAGAGTTTTTTCGGATAATTTTTTTAATGACCAAAAAAGAAAAGTAAATTATGAATATATCCCTAAGGCTGTTTTTACTATTCCTGAAATTTCAACAGTTGGTTTAAGTGAGAAAAAAGCTATAGAGATTTACTCTGAAAAAAATATTAAAATTTTCAAATGCAAATTTACCTCTATGTCTAATACTTTTAAAGAGAATAAATCAAAATGTATGTTGAAGATTGTAGTTCATAAGCTAACTGACAAAGTCTTGGGATGTCATATGTTTGGAGAAACATCATCTGAGATTATTCAAATGGTATCAATTTCATTAAATGCAGGGATAACAAAAAAAGACTTTGATATCACAATGGCTTTGCACCCAACTATCTCAGAAGAATTTGTGACAATGTATGGATAAAGTTATGATTTAGAAAATTTTAATTTTTCTTGAACGAACATAAACACTATAAGTAACGAAAAGTAAATAAATAAACCTATCCTTAATTCAGAAAGTAAATTAAATCCATTTAAGAAAAGTATTTTATCGATAATGTAGAAAATATAAAGATTAAGCAAAATAAATCCTTCGATTCTAGTGATTTTTCCTTTGCTCCAAAAAATTGGCAAGCATGCAAAGGTAGTTAAAACCATAAAAGGTAGGTCAACTTTTATTAGGCTTTGTTCAATAACTAACCCTTTAAATCCTGAAAAAATACTGCAACTTCCAAGAATTAAAAGTTGGTTGAGCAAATTGCTTCCAATTACATTCCCAATTGCAAGATCTGTTTTGCCTTTAAATGCAGCAATTATTGAAGTTACTAATTCTGGTAAAGATGTTCCAGTGGCGATGATAGTTAAACCAATAACAATTTCATTTACCCCCAAAAGAGTAGCGAGAGTTTGAGAACCATTTACTAAAATATTTGAACCAAAGCTTAAAAGAAATATTCCTAATATCAACTTCAGTAAAATATTTATTTTCCATTTATTATTATCGTTGAATTCTTCTATCTCTGGTTCAGCATCTTTTGTATCCTTTTCTTTCTCATTGATAGTGTTAATTTCCCATATTGTATTTAAGATTAAACAAAATATTAAAAATATCCCCGCTTGCAATGTTAATAAGCCTGTTGATGACATTGCCCAAACTGCACAAGAAATAGCCATTAATAGAGGAACATCTCTTCTGACTATTCTGCTTTTTACTTTAAGTGGTGTTATCAATGAGCTTATACCTAAAACTACAAGAACATTAAAAATATTGCTTCCTATTACATTGCTTGCCGCAAGGGAATCACTGCCTTTTAAAATTGAACTCAAACTTACCAACAACTCAGGAGAGCTTGTCCCAAGTGAGACAACTGTTAATCCAATAACTATTTGGGGTATTCCTAAAATTAAAGATAAATTTATAGCTCCTTGAATAAAGAACTCTCCTCCGGCAAAAAGTAGAATTACGCCTAAAACTATTTCTATTATTGGAAATAAAAAATCACTCATATTTAATAGTTTGTTTAGAAAATTTAAGCCTTAATAATTGATTAATAACTATCCTCGAATATCTATAATTTATTGTCAATTTTAATTTGCTGTTAAAATTGATTAAATTGTAAAAACTTTGAAGACATTAACCATATTAAAACCTGATGATTGGCATTTACATCTAAGAGAGGGCCTTGTATTAAAAAATATTATTCACTTTACATCAGAATTTTTTGGTAGAGCAATTATTATGCCAAATACTAAAACTCCTATTACAACTGTAGAAAGCGCTATCTCTTACAAAAAATCTATTGTTGAAGCGTTACCAGAAAGTTCTAAGTTTGAACCACTAATGACAATGTATCTTACAGATGAAACTCATAAAGGAGAACTAATAAATGGTTTTAAAAATAATGTCTTTTTTGCGGCAAAATTATATCCTGCTAACGCTACAACAAATTCCAGTCATGGAGTTAGGAAAATAGAAAATTTATATAAGATCTTTGAATCAATGCAAGATTCTGGAATGCCTCTTTTAATTCATGGGGAAGTTACTGATTCTGAAGTAGATGTATTCGATAGAGAAGAAGTTTTTATAGATAAAGAACTCTCTCAAATAACTAAAAGATTTCCAAAATTAAAAATCGTTTTAGAACATATAACTACCTCTTATGCAGTGAATTTTGTTCAAGAAAATAATATTGGAGCTACTATCACTCCGCATCATTTGCATATAAATAGAAATGCAATGTTTTTTGGAGGCTTAAATAGTGATTTTTACTGCTTACCAGTTGCTAAGAGGGAAAATAATAGACTCGCTTTAAGGAAAGCTGCAACAAGTGGAAAGGAATGTTTTTTCTTAGGAACTGACTCTGCTCCACATCTTAGGAAGTGGAAAGCTTTTTGTGGATGTGCAGGTATTTTTAATTCGCCAGTAGCAATAGAAAGCTATTTAACGGTATTTGAAGAGGAGGATGCTCTAGATAATTTTGAAAAGTTTGCAAGTTTGAATGGCCCTAATTTTTATAATTTATCCCCAAATAAAGAAAAATTAAAATTAGTTTCTAGACCTAATAAAATTAAAGAATTTATTGATGTTGTTGAAGAAAAAAATATTGTCGGACAAATAAAACCATTTCATGCAGGTGAAACTTTACAATGGCAAGTGGAAGGGATTGTAAATTAGAGAAATAGATTTAATCTGACAATTAAAAGTGTAAATATTCCAATTTTTCTTGGTTAAACGGGTTTCTTTCGGCTACGATTAAATAGCGCAAATTCCTTCGGGAGTGTGGCGGAATTGGTAGACGCGCCGGACTTAAAATCCGTCGAGCGATTTAGCTCGTGGGGGTTCAAGTCCCCCCACTCCCATTATTTATTTTTAGTTCTGACGATAACTTCTAATAGTTGTTATGTTTTAACTAAGCGACCGTAAATCAAAATGGAAAGTTTTTTTAATAATTCATTCGCTACTTTAATTGCTTATATTGGAATTATTTCTACCTATTTATTGGTAATTCCATTATTACTATTTTACTGGATGAATAATAGATGGAATATTATGGGCAAATTTGAAAGATTAGGAATTTATGGCCTTGTATTTCTTTTCTTTCCAGGTTTAATTTTATTTTCTCCATTTTTAAATCTCAGACTAAAAGGAAGTGGTAAAGGGTAAATAATTGACTAAAGGTAAAGTTATACAAATAGGTTTATTTATTTCATTAATTGGATTAATTAGTTATAAATTTGCACCGCAAATTGGTATCGACAATTTTACAGCCACTACTCTCTCAAGTTGTATCTTGATTTTGATTGTTATTACTTGGGTAACGTCCTATGTTTATAGAGTTGTAAATGGAAAAATGACTTTTATGGAACAAAGGAAGCGTTATAGAAAAGAGTATGAAAAAGTTGTTAATGATAAACTTGAAACCAAATTCAACGCATTGTCAAAGCAAGAGCAGCAAAAACTAATGGAAGATTTAGAGAGAAATCCATAAATTTTCCATAGAAAAATATTTAAAAATAATGAAAGATAACAAAATGCAAATTACTAAAAATCAATCTTTATCGAAGGTAGATGAGAAGTTTTGTGAGTTAAAAAATAATAAAAAATTAGCTTTGATGCCTTTTATAATGGCTGGGGATCCCAATATTGAAATAACGTCTGAGATCTTATTAAAGTTACAAGAAAATGGAGCTGACCTTATTGAATTAGGTATCCCTTACAGTGACCCACTTGCAGACGGACCTGTTATTCAAGCGGCGGCCTCTCGTGCCTTAAAGTCAGGCACTAGCCCAAGAAAAGTAATTAAACTTTTAGAGTCTTTAAAAGGTAAATTAAATATTCCCATCATCTTTTTTTCTTACCTAAATCCATTACTATGTTTTGGCTTTGAAAAGTTTTGTGAGATGGCATCTAATGCTGGAGTTTCTGGACTAATAGTTCCTGATCTCCCTTTAGAAGAAGCTTATAAATTTTCTAAAATAGTGAGTAACCATTCTATGGACTTGATTTTATTGGTAGCTCCAACTACTCCTTTTGAAAGAATGAAACAAATATCAAATCATACAAAAGGCTTTACCTATTTAGTAAGTGTTACAGGTGTCACTGGTGAGAGAAACAAAATGGAAAATAGAGTAGAAAATCTTATTGCTAAATTAAAAGATGTAAATAGCAATCCAATTGCTGTTGGTTTTGGAATATCCACTCCACAACATGTAAATAAAGTTCGTGAGTGGGGAGCAGATGGAGTAATTATTGGGAGTGCATTTGTAAAACGAATTTCTAGTTCAAGTGAAAAAGATGTCGTTGATCATGTTGGTGAATTTTGTAAAGATATGCGTTTAGCTGCAGATAAAAAAAAATAAATGCAAAGAGAATATATTGATAAAAAAATTAGTTAGTAATTTAAAAAATCAAGTAAAAAATTTATGTTAGTTCTCTCTAAGATTCTTCTGTAGGTAATAATCTTATTTGTTTTCTACCAAGCTTAATTTCGAATTCATCACCTGCTTTTAAATCAAGAAGTGCTGTATATGCTTTCCCAATCAGAAGATTACCATTGCCTTGAACTGTAGCTATATAACTAAGTTTTCTTCCACCTTTTCCAATACCTGCAACTCCAGAATCACCAAGATTAACCCCTTTTGCTTCCAAAAGTGCTTCATAAAATGCGGTAAAATTTAGGCGCTCACCTCCGTTTTTCTTAGTGGAAACATATCCACAGGCGCGAACTAGGTCAGATTTGCTAACATCACCAAGTTCTTTAACTTTTGCAAGGAGATCGCTACCAGTTAGCATAATTAATTAAAAGAAAGTTGTATTAAACAACATAGCAATTTGCGTGTAATATATGCAATTATTTAGTATATATTTATTCTGTTATGTATATTTAAAAATGGAAAAGTTTGTAGTTTTTGGAAGGTACTGTGAAGATGCAATTATTAAAAGGGAACCATTTCGTGAACAACATCTTAATAGACTTAAAAACTTAAAAGATCGTGATATTCTAGTTACATTAGGGCCAACAAAATGTACTAAATATTTGTTTGGAATTTTTAATGCTAATGATGTAAACGAGTTGAGAGATCTTATTGAGGAGGATATATATTGGAAAAAAGGTATATGGATTAATTACGATATTTATCCGTGGATTCAGGCTTTTTAAATATTATTTATGAAAAAATTTAGTAATTATTAGCTATTAATTGAAAAAGAATTAATATAAACGAAAAAATAAAATTTTTTGCTTTAATAATTTAATTATTTATCATATTTAGGAGTTAAAACGATATTTATTTAAAGGTTAGTTTTAAGAGTTTATATTATCTTTAACTAAAAATATAATATTTTAAATAATATTTATTCACTAGCATCTTTATTTATCTGGTTTACTAATGAGTCAATATCTAATTGATTATATGGTGGTGTTTGTTCTGTCTCTAAATAATTATTTTTGATATTGTTTAACCAATTTTGTTCAATCTTTATGAGATTTTTTGCAATGTTGAACATGCCGCCTTTTTTATGTAATTCTTTAATTTTCAGAATAATCTCAGAGGTTCTGCTCGATTTAATATTTAATTCATTTGCTAAATCTTTTTGGTTTAATCCATGTGATTTCAACCAATCCTTAATGAAAGAGATGAGTTCTTTTTCCTCTTGTTGAGATAATTTACTCATCTAATAAAAGGGAATAACTTATTAAGTTTTTTCTCTGCTCTTGCTCTTATTGTAGGGGTCATATATTTGCTCCATATACTCAGTACTGCTGTGAGGGCTACAAAATCATCACTAAAACCAACTAATGGCATAAAGTCAGGGAAAAGGTCAAATGGCATAATTAAATAAGCTAGGGCAGCCATTAAGGAAACTCTTACCTGTGCTGGAGTAAAAGGATCTATAGCCATCTCTAAAACTTCTAAGGCAGGCTTAGCAATTGTTCTTCCTGCTTTAATAAGAATCTTGATAATGATATTCTCATCAAATGTTGAACTTTCCAAAACTTCAGCATCATAGATTTTTTCTTTGTTTTTGTAATTCTCTGACATCCTTGTTTATAGAATTTAGATGTTTTAATGGAATTTTAGATAATACTATCGACTAGTCCATTCTGTATTCCTGCTTTTCTAAGTTTTCTTAAGGCACGTTGAACGACTTGTCGGCAATATTCCCTACTACAACTCATATGTCTAGCCACTTCAGCTAAAGTTCTCCATTCATTAGTACCGTCTAAACCAAATCTTAGGCTTACTATCTTTCTTTCTTTTTCAGTTAAATTTGCTTTATCTAGTAACTTCCAGGCTGAGGCTGTCCTTTCGGCTAATTCGGCTAATTCCATTGGGGGAGTTTGATCACTTGGAAGAATATCAACTAGCTCAGAGGGATCTGATTTTGATTTAACAGTACCTTGGAGACTAACAGTAATGCTTCTCAATTCACAAGAAAGGAGTTCATCAATTTCCTCCTTAGTTATTTTCATTTCTTCAGCTAATTCATCAGTCGTGGGTGGAATGCCCTTAAGTTGCATAAGCTTTGATTTTGCTGATCTTAATTTTGTGAGTTTTTCATTAATATTTACAGGTATCCTTATAGTTCTACTTTGAGTTGATAATGCTCTATTTAATCCTTGCCTGATCCACCAATAAGCATAGGTGGAGAATCTATGCCCCCTAGAGGGATCATATTTTTCTACAGCCCTTGTAAGGCCTAATGTACCCTCCTGAATTAAGTCCAGTAATTCTAATCCCTTACCTTGGTATCTCTTAGCAAGGTTGACAACTAGTCTTAGGTTGGCGGTTATCATCTCATTTTTGGCCTTTTCACCAATTTTGATCTTCTTCCTTTCAGCTTCGGAATATTCACAAGCGGCCCCTTTGCCACCTGCTTCTTGACATCTATTTAAAAGCACAACCATTTCTTGGACTTTTCTGCCCATAGTGAGTTCTCTCTCTGGAGTCAAAAGCTGATGACGACCTATTTCACCAAGAAAATCGCTTAATGAACTCACGATTTACCTCATTGTTGATATATCCAACTTATAGTCAATTCAGTAATAAGCCATACATGTAATAATTAATTAATAATTAATTAATAATTAATTAATAATTATTAATTAGTTAATTAACATTTTGGTTTCAAATTTTTAGGTTAAAAAAATTATAAATTATAAATTTTAATTATTTAATTTTTTCTTCTTGATTCTAGAACAGCAAGTACATCTCTCCACTCAACTCCTTTATGGTTAAGGGCTACTTGCAGATGATAAATTAAATCAGCAGCTTCATTTGAGATTGAATTTTTATCATTATCTTTGCAAGCCATTATAAATTCTGCAGATTCCTCTCCTATTTTTTTCAAAATAGTATTACTGCCTTTTGTTAATAAATGATTTGTGTAACTTTTTTCTGATGGATTTATTGATCTTTCGTAAATTGTATTGAATAATTCAGAGCAAATATTTGAGAACGGAGTCGTTTTTTTCTCTTTTTTATCACTTTGATTAATTTGGATTTCGTTGAAAAAACAACTTTTTTCTCCAGTGTGACATGCTCCTGAACCATTTTGTTCAATCAAAAGGATTAGTGCATCATTATCGCAGTCGAATCTTATCTCTTTAAGTATTTGGGTACTTCCACTTGTAGCTCCTTTTCTCCAAATTTCGGATCTTGATCTACTCCAATAATGAACGTTTTTGGTTTCAAGAGTCATTGTCAATGATTCTTTATTCATCCAAGCAAGCATAAGAATTGATCCGTCAAGCCAATCTTGTGCTATTGCAGGGATTAATCCATAATTATCAAAGCGTAGATCATCTATCGAAAAATTAGTTGAATAAGTCATTATGTTCGTTATGTTAAATCCTACTCAATGTGTTTTATTAAAAATTATCCTAACAGTTTATTGATGTATATTCATTCTCTGAAATTTTCATGCTGCAAAAGTTACGAGGATTTTCCCTGTTCACATAGGCAATGGCGCCATGAAGGTCACTGCAGATTTGTGCATGGATATTCAAGATCATTCACCTTTTGGTTCACTGCAAAAAGATTAGACCTAAATGGTTTTGTTGTCGATTTTTCAAGTCTAAAGCCTCTAGAAAATAGACTAAAGAAGCAATTTGACCATACTTTTTTAATAAATAAAGATGACCCTTTGTTGAATTACTGGGAAAAATTACATGACTTAGATGCTTTAGATCTGAGAATTATGGATAATGTGGGAATGGAGTTCACCTCGAAATTAATTTGGAGATGGGCTAATGAATACTTACAGGATAAGGATAAGGGCAGAACATGTTGTTGGAAAACAGAATCAAAAGAAAATAAATCTAATAAAGCAAGTTATGAGGAAATTCCTGATTGGTTCAAATCTTAGATTAAAGTTGTTAAATTTCAAGTCATGTATAATTCTTTAATTTAGATCTTTAATCAACAATTATCTCTCCATTAACCAGATAAATATTAACCTTGTCTTTCTTAAAGTAATGATTATTCAATATATTGGTTGAAATTTTTGTCTCAATTTGTTTTTGAATAATTCTTTTTAAAGGCCTTGCACCATAGGCATGATCGAAACTATTTTCGACCAATTGGTTAATTGCATCATCCGTAATTTTCAATTTTAAGTTTTTTTTGTTAAGTCTTTCTTCTAAGTTTTGAAGCTGGATTTTTGCAATTTCTTTTATTTCATTTAATTCTAGATTATTAAAAATGACTATTTCATCAAGTCGATTTAAAAACTCAGGCTTGAAAAATTTTTTAAGTTCATAATCTACAACTTTTTTAATTTCACTTCTATCTTCTTTTCTTACTGATAAATCATTTATTGATTGACTTCCTAAATTACTTGTGAGAACAATGATTGAATTTTTGAAATTTATTGTACGACCTTGGCCATCTGTAATGATTCCATCATCAAGAACCTGTAAAAGAATATCTAAGATATCTTTGTGAGCTTTCTCTATTTCATCTAGAAGTATCAATGAATAAGGATTTTTGCGTACAGCTTCAGTTAATTGACCGCCTGATTCGAAACCTAAATATCCAGGAGGCGCACCTATGATTTTGCTAACTGAATGCTTTTCCATATATTCAGACATATCCAGTCTTGTAATTGAAGAATTTGAATCAAATATAATTTTTGCTGTCACTTTACTCAGCTCTGTTTTCCCAACACCAGTTGGACCTAAAAAGAGGAAACTGGCTAATGGCTTGTTTGGATCATTTAGATCAGTCCTTGATCTCTTAATGGAATCAGAAACAGCTTTAATTGCACTATCTTGACCAATAATTTTTTCTTTAAGGATCGACTCTAGACTTAAAAGCTTATCTTTTTCTGACTGGTTTAAGTTTTGAACTGGAATTGAGGTCCACTTTGAGACAACTTCTGCAATATCATCAAAAGTCACCTCTTGCCTTAAAAGACTAGTCTCTCCATTTTTTTGAGAATTTACTAGGGACTCACTTTTTTCTTTTAATTTTTTTTGTAACGAATTTAAAGTCCCAAATTCCAATTCTGCTGCTTTATTGAGGTCAAAACTCCTTTTGGCTTGATCTATTTGTAACTGGATGGATTCAATTTCTTCTTTTATGGTGCTAATTTCATTAATTTCATCTTTTTCTTTTTTCCATTGAGCCCCTAATTCTTCCTGTCTATCTTTAAGTGAAATAAGTTCATTATTGATTTTTTTTAATCTTTCTATAGAAAAATCATCTGTTTCTCTTTTTAAAGATAATTTTTCCATCTCAAACTGAAGAACTTTTCGATCAATTTCATCAATTTCTTCAGGTTTGGAAGTTATAACCATATTTAATCTTGAGGCTGCTTCATCGATTAGATCGATTGCTTTGTCAGGAAGAAATCTATCGTTAATATATCTTTCGCTAAGGGTGGCAGCAGCAACCAAAGCATTATCAGAAATTCTCACACTATGATGAACTTCATATCTTTCTCTCAATCCTCTTAATATCGATACAGTATCGTCTATTGAAGGCGCATCAATTTTTATTTTCTGAAATCTTCGTTCTAGAGCAGGATCTTTTTCTATATTTTGTTTGTGTTCATCAATAGTTGTAGCACCAATACATCTAAGTTCTCCTCTTGCAAGCATTGGTTTTAACAGGTTGCTTGCGTCTAAAGAACCTCCACTAGCGCCTGCACCAACTACTGTATGAATTTCATCAATAAAAAGAATGATCTTCCCGTCTGATTCCTTTACTTTCTTTAGGACATTTTTGATTCTTTCTTCAAATTCTCCACGATATTTTGCTCCTGCTAAAAGTGAACCCATATCTAATGAAATTAGTTGCCTATTTTGTAGTGCAGAGGGTACATCACCATTAATAATTCTTTGAGCCAACCCTTCCACTATGGCTGTTTTCCCCACCCCCGGTTCCCCAATAAGAACCGGATTATTTTTTGTTCTTCTACTCAATATTTGGATTGTTCTTCTAATTTCCTCATCCCTCCCAATAACTGGATCTAAGATCCCATCCCTTGCTGATTGGGTTAGATCAGTACCATATTTATTTAAAGACTCATTAGAAGTATCAAAGTCATTTTTTGCTTCTGGATCTGACTTCATTTTCTTTATAGTTTCAAAAAATTCTGGAATTTCTTTCTGATTTGAAAATTGAAAACCATATTTCTCATCATAATTGAAACCGTAAATTAAGTGTTTTGTTGATATCACTACATCATCTAAAGTATTTTTAATATCATTCGCTTTTAAAAAAATTTTGTGAAGAGCATCATCGATATATAAATTATCTTGTTTATTTTTCATTTTTGGCTTCAAATTTAATGAAGATATTATTTCTTTCTCAATCTCTTTGATATTTACATTATTTATTTTTAGGATTTTTTTTGTAAGGTTATCTTGTTTTATAAGAGCTAATAATAAATTGTCAGAGTCTACGTCTTGTTGGTAATTTTTATAAGCAATTTCTTTTGCAAAAATAAAACAGTTCCAAGCAGAATTTGAAAATTCGCTTGGAACTATTTTCATCAATCAAATAAAGGTATGGCTTTAATAAGTACTTAGGGAAAATAATACTTAACAACAAGAAGATTTATTCAACAATAACTTTACCAACCATTCCGGCACCTCTGTGGGGCTCGCAATAGTAATCATAAGTGCCAGCAGTATCAAATGTTTCTTCCCAAGACTCTCCTGGAGCAAAAGCAAGGTCTGCATGACTTAATTCCTCATGGCCATCAAAAACAGCATTGTGAGGAGCAAGTTTATTATTGACAAATTTAACTGTATCACCAGCACTGATGGTTACAGTACTTGGTTCAAACGCAAGCATTCCTGCATCGGTTCCAAGCTTTACTTCAACAGTCTTAGCTGAAACTGATGAAATACCTAGTCCAAGAGTTAAAACTATTGCGAATAACCCTGCAAAGATCGAACGTAACATAATTAAAATTTGCTTATTTATATATATTACAAGGCTTTGGTAACCTAACTGCGAGAATTTTAATTGTTATTACAGCTTGGTAACTTTGATAACCTTAAAATATCATTCAGTGACTTGGCATAACTTTTAAGTTTGAAAGTCTCAGGATTAGTGATGGGGACATGATTAAAGTTATATTTTTTGATACTGAAGCTATCCCACGGAGTAGTTTGGATGGGGAGAATTCTTAATAATATTTTTAGAATTTTTTTTGTAAGGGGTATCGCAAAAAATCTCTTCATATTATGTCTTTTTAAAAGTGTAATTATGGCATCATCAATTGAAATAAATTTCTGACCTAGGACAAATTTTCTAAAGCCTTTGTATTGCTCTTTTTTATGATTTTTAATTAGAAACCCACAAATTTGAGCAATATCATTTGCGTGTATAAAGTGAAATTTAGAATCGAGTTTTAAAAATCTTGCTAACCAAAGCCATTTCCCAATTTCTTTCAACCCACTAGTTAAATAACTCACAGGATATTTACTTTTTTGCCCAAGATTTCCTCCAAAAACCAAGGTAGGGAAAACAGCGAAAGTTTTTTCTGCAAATGAGCTTTCTCTAAGCCTATGGAAACATTCATATTTTGTTTGAATGTACTCTGTTCCATAAATCAATGATTCCCTCATTAATTCTGTTTGAGTATCAAGAATACTAGCTGTTGAAAAATAAATAATCTTTTCTAAATTTTCAATATCAAGCATTTCAAGTAATTCTTCAAAAGCTTTAATATTTACTTCATAGGCTCTTTTAGGATCTCCCCAAGATGTAGCTGTATGTATTAGGTAATTAATTTGACTAATTTCCTTTTTATACCTATTTGATTCCCTGATATCACACACCATTAATTTGACTTTTTTATTTTCTTGAACAGAAATTGGCAACTTACTTTTGTCTCTTACCATGAGATAAAGCCTGAATTTTGTATTTTTTAAAAACCAATCAACTAAATATTGGCCAACACATCCATTCGCACCTGTGATTAATAATTTTTTATATGCCAAGACTTTGACTAGTAAGTGAGTTTTTTTCCATGTTCAAAAAATGTTTGAGCATTTTCTTCTGGAGTCCCAGGTAAAATCCCATGACCTAGATTAAGAATATATTTCCTGTCTTTAATTTTATTGAAAGTATTATGTATCCTTTCTTTTATTGATTCTTTGTTTCCAAATAAGATGCCAGGGTCAATATTCCCTTGAATTCCTATCCCACTAGGGATTCTTTTACAAGCCTCTTCAATATCTACTGTCCAGTCTAATGAAATTATATCTACGCCAGTTTTTGCCATCCTTTCTATTACGCCAGCACTTCCTGAAATGTAAAGAATTACAGGTGTTTCAGGGTATTCCGCTTTTACAATGTCAACAACTTTTTTTTGATAAGGCCCAGCGAAGATATCGTAATCTTGTGGGCTTAGTTGGCCTGCCCATGAATCAAAAATTTGTACTACTTGCGCTCCAGATTTTATTTGATATTTAAGATATTCGCCAATAGATTTTGCAAAATGATCAAGCAGTTTATGAAGTAAA
>QCIS01000014.1 GCA_003216535.1 Prochlorococcus sp. AG-402-N08 | reverse complement strand
CTAAATAAATAATCAAGTCGATTATAATTAACTTATCCAAGATTGGTTAAGTAAATACTATATTACTAGAGGATGTTTTCTTGATAATTTTTCAATAAATTTTTTCAGATGTTAAAAGCCGGTATTATTGGATTGCCAAATGTTGGAAAATCAACTTTATTTAATGCACTTGTAGAAAATGCTAAAGCTCAAGCGGCTAATTTCCCCTTTTGTACTATAGAACCTAATAAAGGCATAGTTTCAGTCCCTGATAAAAGGTTACAAGAGCTGGGTAATTTAAGTTCTAGCCAAAATATTATCCCAACAAAAATTGAATTTGTAGATATCGCAGGACTAGTAAAAGGAGCCAGTAAAGGTGAAGGTTTAGGAAATAAATTTTTATCAAATATTAGGGAGGTTGATGCAATAGTTCATGTTGTAAGGTGCTTTGAAGATAGTGACGTAATTCATGTTTCAGGAAAGGTAGATCCCTTGGATGACATTGAGATAATTAATCTGGAATTGAATTTAGCTGATTTATCCCAACTCCAAAAAAGAAGAGAAAGAATTAAAAAACAGGTTAGAACTATTAAAGAGGCAGCAAAAGAAGATAACTTACTAGAAAAAATTGAAAAAGAGCTACAGAAAGGACTTTCAGTTAGATCTATATCTTTGAGTGAAGAAGAAAATTTAATAATTAAGCAATTAGGCTTCCTTACTGCTAAACCAATTATTTATGCAACAAATTTGAATGAAAATGATTTGGCTGAAGGTAATGATTTTTCATCAAAAGTTCAGAGTTTTGCAAGCAATGAAAATACAGAATGTATTAAAATATCAGCGCAAGTCGAATCTGAATTAATAGAGTTAGAACCAGAAGATAAAAAAGACTACCTTATTGGCTTAGGAGTAGAAGAAGGGGGATTAAGTTCTTTAATTAGATCAACATATAAATTATTGGGATTAAAAACTTATTTCACTACCGGAGAAAAGGAGACAAAAGCATGGACAATAAAAGATGGGATGACTGCGCCACAGGCAGCAGGAGTAATTCATACTGATTTTGAAAAAGGATTTATAAGAGCTCAGACTATTTCGTATCAAAATTTAGTTGATTCAGGTTCAATTGCCAATGCAAAAACTAAAGGTCTTTTAAGAAGTGAAGGTAAGGAATATATTGTTAACGAAGGTGATGTAATGGAGTTCTTATTTAATGTTTAGTAAGTCTCTTAAGGCTTACTATTTTGCTTTTTGAATTTAAATTCAAAAAATGAAATTAATAAAATTAAGATACATCCTAAGCAACTTCCTATTAACCCAAAAACAATGGTTGTGAAGCCATCATCGTAGCCATATTGTAATTGTGGTAAGTGAGGGGGTATTGGCATTATTTTTCAACAGAATTTTCAATATCTTCTAGTAAATGCTTAGTTGATCTACTAAAACCATTTGTTTTTAAATAGTTTTGAGCCTCTCTAAATTTTTCAGCTACTCTTTTTGCATAAGGAGTATTCATGGAATTTTGAGTCATGTTGAAAATGCGACTCATTTTATAATCTGATTTAGGTAACCCCTTGATAAGTATTCAAAAATACAAGAATATAAAAATAGGATTTTTTACTTACTAAGAAATTTATTGTGAAAAGTTCTTGATTCTCCAAAATAAAGTTTTTTCAAATTAGAAAAATTGACAATGATAAATATACTCTTAATTCTTTTTTTTGTACTTTTATTTTTATTACTTTTTTATTCAAAACAAAAAAATAAGTCAGCAAAAAAAACAACAATTATTTCAACTTATGTACCTTTCTTAAAAGAACAAGAATTTAATCCTGACATAAGCACTGATAATTGGGATTTACACAAACTTAGATTAGATAAATTTAAAAGATCACAATATAAGGGATTAACTTTCTTCGTAAGTTCAGAAAATAAAATTTATTATCTTTCTGAAGAAGGGGATAAGGTTTATTGCTAACAAGTGAAATTAATTTTATAAATAAGAAAAGCCGATAGAAATTAATAATATTAATGAAGTATTTTTTTTTATTATCAGAAAAGTTCTATAGGTTTATCGAATGGGAGTGGAATACCTTAAAAAATCTAAGAAAAACAAAAAGAAAGAATTTTTTTCTAAGAGGATCATTTGCGCTATTTAGTTTATTCTCTATTCTTTTTTTAATATTTACTCCTCCTATCGCTTTTGGATTGTTATTTGGAGAGGGATTGAAATTTAGTGCTTTTTTTATTTGGATATGGATTTTAAATTTGAAGTTTTTTTGAAAATGTATAATTTATTTCCCGAGATTATTTAAAATTAAGAATATAAAAAATTTACCTTATGCCAAAAATATTCAAACAAAATAAGTTCGCTTTGTTGGGAGCAAATATATTAATAATTTTACTTTGGGTAACTATATCTTCCTTTTTGATGAATTTATTTCAAAGTGAAAATGCCCCATTTTATATATATAAAATTTCTTTTTTAATAAGATTTCTCCCTCCTATTTGGGTCACTTGGTTCCTTTGGATAAAAAGAGGTGGTTTAAAAAGATAAATAACAAAATTATTTTTGCGTATTTTCTATAAAAAAAATCAGTTAAGCTCTGTGAGTTTATGTGAAATTTGCATGTAAGAATTAGGTAATTGAGAGATTGTTTTAGCTAAGAAACGATCTCTTTTTTTACAAATTTTTTTTTCCTCATAAAAAAAGTGCTTGTCAGTATCCCTATTGACAAACACTCATGACGATCAATTTTAAAAATTAAATAGACAATCTATTATCAATTTCCACCACTCCAGAATCCATAAGACGGCCGATTTTAATAACTAAAGCCATATCTAGCCTTGAAAATTCAGATTGATGGTTAGTTATCCAATCAAGTTCAGTAAGAGTTATAACTCCCAAAGTATTTACTTTAAGAAAAAGTAAGCCTAAATTCATTTTAAAAAATTCCAGGGATTATCCAGCCGAATAAGCCATAATTTACAACTAATGCAAATAAGCCCATCATTGCCATTCTTCCATTAGTTCTTTCGGCGTTTTGCCAATAAGTTGTTTTTGAATTTTCCATTTTTTTTGTAGGATAGTTAAATAGTAGGTTTTTAAACGAAACCAGGAATTATTTGACCTGTTGTTAGGTATGCTCCGACAGCAGCAATTAATCCAAGCATTGCGAATCTGCCGTTAAGAGTTTCAGCTACAACTTTTTCTTTTTCGATTGTTTTGACTTTTGTGTTTGTGTTTTTCATTTGATTAGAAGATAAATAGTTTAAATTTTCATTTTGAAATTGCTTGGTTAGATAAGCAACGAGGGTGGCAGTAAAGAATACAATTACGGCTAAAAAACCTGAAAGGGGACTCATTAAAAAATGCCAGGAATAATTTGTCCAGTTGAAACGTAAGCACCTACCAATGCAACAAGGCCGATCATTGCCCAACGACCATTAACCTTTTCTGCATTTTGTGGGTAGCTGTCGTATGAAACAGACTCATCTATGTAAGGACGTGTTTCAGTAGGAAACATGTTCTGTCTGCCGCCTGATTCAGTAGTAATGTTTGAATTAGCCATTGAAGTGATGTAATTGTTAACTAATGTAACACTACTATTAACAAATGTAAAGTATTAAGCCAAAATTAAGTTATTTTCAATATATTTACTACATATATGTAACATAACCGTGACATATTTCTTCAGATAGTTGTTTTTTTGGATTGCTTTTTTTATTTTCTTGGCATCATAAATGGGCAAGTATTCTGTTTAAGAGAAGAGAAAAAAATACTTTTTCAAAATTTTATTAATAGGTCTAGGTAGGAAAGACTTGAATTAGGCTTCTAATTTCTTAAGTAAATCTAATTTTGAATAGCTTATTCCATTGATATTGAAATAAGTTGGTCAGGATCATAATTAGAAATCCAACTTAGTATTTTTTCTTCTTCTTCTAATGTTCTAGTACACGCAAAACCATATTTTGCTCTGACTTTTTCAGAAGCTTTATGCAAAGCTTGAATAGCAAGAGACTTGAAATCTGAAATTTTCAAGGAATCTCCAGGTTTCAAATATTCTAAAATTACTGTAGAGGGTGAATATAGAGATGCTTTTTTACCGTCAGGTAAATTTATTTGAAAATTAATTTCTGGCATTTTTAAATTAGTTTCCTTTTTTTATATGAGAATTTTAGTTGATTGGAGCATTATTGATTTAATTTGCATGAGTAAATCCAGTGAGAGGAGTATCTTCTTCCCAAAGTAATTTTGCTCCATTTGAATTTTTGATATAAACACTGCTATTCCCGTTTTTAAAGTTGCCGACATGACAGCAAATTAGTTCTTCATATGCTCTTAAAGCTTCCTTTAAAAAATTAGCTTTAGATGGCTTGATAGCACAAAGAAAACCATAGCTGGGGAAACAAGTAAGCCAGTCGAATTCTGTTACTCCTTTAGGGCGTTGAATTTTCTCAAGATCAATTACAATTGTTTTTCCAGCAGATTCAGCAAACATAACAGCAGTACCTGTTATACCGCCCATGCTTATGTCTTTGGCAGCATGAATGATATTTTTTTTAGCAAGAAACGGTATCAATGAAAAATGTTTTCTAAGTAAAGTTGCAGATGCTTTCGTAGCTGCATCCCAAAAGGGATAATCTTTAAAAAAGCATCCATCCTTGTTTGCTATTATCCATAATTCATCTTCAGACTCTGCGAATCTTGAAGAAAGAATAGGACCATCTACCAGTCCAAGAATTGATACTGATAAAGCAGTATAAGGACTTTTTTGATTTGAGTGACCACCAACCATTGGTACATTAAATTTTTCACACGCAAAACTCATGCCAGAAAGAATTTGATTATGTTTTTCTAAATCATTTTTATCACTCCAAATACTGTTAACTAAAGCTAAAGGTTTGCCGCCCATCGCAACAATGTCACTGATATTTACCAATACACTGCTCCAGCCTGCGAACCATGGCTCTTTTTCTACCAAGCTTGGACTAATTCCTTCACTTGCCATTAATAACAAACCTGATTGTTTAGGGATTACTGCAGCATCATCTCCAAGCATTGCAGATTTGCCAAGTTCACTGAACGGGCTATGTGAGAAAGTTTTTGCAGCACTTTGAATGTCTTTTTTAGATTCAATACCACTATGTGTTTGCAATTTTTTGATAAGTTTATTTAACATTTTTTGTGATCACTTTTTCACTAAATATGAGCCGGGTCTGCTTAATTTTGATGGCTTGTAATAATTTAAGTCAGCCTCCATTAAGTGATGTTTTATTCCTTTGATTTCAATTTGTTTAATTGAATTCCATTTGAGTCGTCTAAAAAACCTTACATTTTGTATCTGAACAGTTGCTAAAAATTGATCGCATCCCCATCCATTTGCTGTAGTTACTGCTTTCCAGATCAATCCTTTTCCTATTTGGTTGAATTTACGGAAAGTAGAATCAACACCTAGTCTCCCACCGTACCATTGTCTTTTTTCTGTTTCGTAAATTCTTACTACTCCAACGACTCTCTCTTGAGTGCCATATCCATAATTCAAAGAAACTATTGGGTACGCAACTTGATCAATTTCATCAATATCTGATTCAGCAAAAATATTTTGTTCCTCGCAAAATATTCTCTTTCGTAATCCCCAGTAGTCTTTGATAAGGGGAGAATTCTCTTCAAGCAAATGAAATGAAAAGTTTTCTGAATTTGAATTTGGAGATAGCATGAAATCTTCTTCTTCAATCCCGATACCTGATCTTACAGAGGGTGTGAAATAGTAAGGCGCAGAGCTAAAGCTTCTGCCTATATCCTGACTTGAGGGGTCAATAAAAAACATAATTTTTTAACTCTCAAATAGGGATAAAGCTGAGCAGGCACCACATTTGGCACAACCAGCTGACATTTCATCAGATTTTATGTTGCCTTCATTTAGTAGATGTGAAACTGATTGATAAATATCAATCATGAAATCAGTACTTGGGGAGGGATGATGTTCAAGAGGAGTTCCTGCTATTGGCACAAATGGAACTATAAATGGATAAACTCCTATAGATATTAATTTTTTACTGCAATTTATTAGAGATTCTTTGCTATCACCTAATCCGGCTAATAGATATGTAGAAACTTCTCCTCTTCCAAATACTGCTACGCTTTCTTCGAAAGATTTATAGTATCTTTCAAGAGAAATTTCAGATTTGCCGGGAAGAATTTTTTTTCTTATCTCTTCCTCTACAACCTCCAAATGCATGCCTAAACTATCTACACCTGAGTCTTTCATTCTTTGAAACCAAATAGGATCATCAGGCGGTTCGCATTGACCTTGGATTGGAATATTAACTTTAGCCTTTACAGCCTTAGCTGCTTCTGCCATTATTCTTGCTCCCCTATCGCTACTGTTAGGGGTCCCTGTTGTCATTACTAATTGCTTTATTCCATCAAGTCTTACAGCTGCTTCTGCAACTTCAGCTATTTGATTTGGAGTTTTTCTTACGATGGTTTGTTCGTTTTCCAAAGATTGTTCTATTGCACAAAACTGGCAAGATTCTTCTCTATTTCTGAAACGAATACATCTTTGAAGAATAGTTGTGGCTAATACATCCTTGCTATGAAGAAGAGCAATCGATTTATAAGGTATACCGTCTTTTGTTTTTAAAGAATAAAAATTTGGTTCTTTAGTGGTGGATAATTCCTTGATGATCGAATCTTCACTATTCTGGAGAATAAGTTGTCCGTCAGGCTCCTCTGAAAGTTGATAATTAGAATTTTTAGACACGTGATTATAAACCGGTACCATTACAGTTTTCCCTTCAATTGTTAAAGCTCTATGGTCCGATGGACCAGCTCCTCCTTTCCTACCCCTGTTGCCCTTTTTAGGAGTAGAACTTATCCCATTAACTTGCAACTCAGTAATAATTTTACCTATGTCAGACATGATTTATTTCCTCTAAATAGTCTTTTGCAGTTAGATCTTTTGGTATGAAATTTTTCTTATTTGTCATCTCAAATACCTTGTTAGGAGATGTATTTAGTTTTAGAGAAAGAAGATCTGGACGACTGTAGTGACCAACACTATCCATCATTCTTTTCCTTTTAGTAATAAGTGATAAATTAATTTCTGCTATTGCTAATCCTTCTCCATCATCAAGTGGTCCTGCTAAATATTTACCTTCTGGACTGATAATTGCTGTGTGACATCCTCCCTGAAATGCTTTGTGAAGATTGGTTTCGGACGTTATCTTTTCATAATCTTCTGGATCTAACCATCCTGTTGAGCAAATCACAAAACAGCCAGCCTCTAAGGCGTGATGTCTCATTGTGACTGCAGTTTGCTCGGTAAATATTGGACCAACCAATGAACCAGGAAATTGAGCACAATGTATTTGTTCACCTTTAGCCATAAGAGCAAATCTAGCTAAAGGGTTATAATGCTCCCAACAAGCCAAAGATCCTATCTTGCCAAGTTGAGTATCTACAACTTCTAAGCCAGAACCATCGCCTTGACCCCAAATCATTCTTTCATGAAAAGTAGGAGTTATTTTTCTTCTTTTTAAAACAATTTCACCTTTTTCGTTGAAAAGAATTTGAGTATTGTACAAACTTCCGCCATCAAGTTCATTAACTCCTAAAAGAACTTGAATGTTATTTTTTTTAGCTGATTTACCAACTATGTCTGTAACTGGACCCGGGATTTCTACTGCTTGCTCGTATAGCTTCATATGAGATTTACCCATTAGAACTGGCGGCTCTACAAATGAAAAATATGGGTAGTAAGGAAGAAAAGTTTCGGGAAAAACTATCAATTTTACATCTTTTGTAGCTGCCTCTTGGATCTTCAAAAGAACTTTATTCAATGAACCATTTAAGTCAAAAAGTACAGGTCTAACTTGAGAAGCAGCTACTTTAAATGTTTTAGTCATTTTCTTGGATCTTATGTTTTACAGAGTCCAAGTATCTAAAATAAATGCTCCTTCTTTGCGATGCATTAAAACGATATCGAGTACATCTAAAGGACTTATTGGTTTTATCCCCGGAGTAAGAGCTCCTTCTCCATGTCCATACAAAGCTTGTAATGCAAATCGACAGGCATAAACTTTACCGCCTTGACCCATAAATTTTTCTAAGCGAGCATTAAAGTTTAAATGACCATCAAATGCTGCATCTCCAAGCTTTGGAAAGCCTCTTTGTAATCCTAAAGTCACGCCAGGACCATATAGCAATATTGAAGTTTCAAAACCCTTGTTTATAAGACGACTAGCTTGCAAAAGATTAACAAGACCAATAGATCCCTCAAAAGCTACAGTATGAAAAGTTAGTAAGGCTTTCTCACCTGGTTCGGCTTTAACATCTGGGAATACTTTTTCTTCATAATCAACTAAGAATTCTCCAGGCTGATTCGCGGGACGAGTTACGGATGGCATGAAATTTTTAAAAACTTTGATTATTTTCTGACTTGATTTTCAAAAAGAATGTAACCGATATCACCAAATTAGTTAACTTAAGATTTCAGATAAAAAAATTTTTTAGTGAGTTTGATAACAAATTAAATCTCATAAATATGACAGAATTTTATTAATAAATAAAAAGATGGCTGAAGAATTTTTAAATCAAATTTCTGCTAAATGTTCTGTCATTATCATTGGTGCGGGACAAGCAGGGTTGTCTATTGCTCATTCACTACAAAAAAAAGGAATAAAACCTCTTATCTTAGAAAAAAATTATGTTGGGTTTTCTTGGAAAGAACAACGTTGGGATTCTTTCTGCCTTGTGACCCCAAATTGGCAATGCACACTTCCTGATTATCAATATTCTGGTAAAGATCCTAATGGGTTTATGGATAAAGAAAATATAGTTAAGTATTTAAAAAAATATTCTGAATTTGTAAATGCTGATATTCTTGAAGGGATTGAAGTAAAACACTTAATTAAAAAAAATGAAAAGTTTTTTATTTCAACTAACCGTGGAAATTTTGAAGCTGATCAAGTTGTTATAGCAACTGGAGCTTATCATGTTCCGAACCGACATCCTCTTTCTGAGAGATTACCAACTAATATCCTGCAAATTGATGCGAGAGAATATAAAAATGCAAATTCATTACCGGACGGACCTGTCCTAGTTGTTGGTAGTGGTCAATCAGGTTGTCAAATAGCTGAAGATCTTTTTTTTGAAAAAAGAAAAGTTCATCTAAGTGTTGGGAGTGCTCCAAGATCTCCCAGAAGGTATAGAGGAAGAGATGTTGTAGATTGGCTGGACAGAATGGGTTATTATTCAATGCCTATTGGTGAACACGATGATCCTAAAAGTGTAAGGAATAAAACTAATCATTATTTAACTGGAAGAGATAACGGAAGAGAAATAGACCTTAGAAAGAGAGCAAAAGAAGGGATGAGTCTTCATGGGCGACTTAAAGATTTAACTATTGATAATATTCAATTCTCAAATGATCTTTCAAAAAATCTTGATGGAGCAGATTCTGTTTATTGCAGAATAAGAAATAGTATTGATGAGTGGATTTCAAAAAATAATATAGATGCTCCAAAAGAAGAAATATATGTTCCATGTTGGGAACCAACTGAAGATTTCAAAGGTACTCAACTTAAATGCAAAAACTTAGCAGTAGTGATTTGGTGTACAGGCTATAAAAGTGATTTTAGTTGGGTAGATGTCTCAGTTTTTGACGGAGCTGGTATCCCAGTTCATGAAAGAGGTGTAACACAATCTCCTGGGCTGTATTTTCTTGGTTTGCCTTGGCTATATACATGGGGCTCAGGACGTTTTTGTGGAGTGAAAGATGATGCAAACTTTTTAGCAGATATTATTTCATTGAGATCAAATAAATCAGCGGCTACTAAAGAAATGCTGGAGTGCAAAGCTCTTTTAGGTTCTTAAATTTCTAATATTATTAATGAAAAATAAATAAAAAATTAAATTCTGAGAAAAAAAGTGATTTAGGTATGAAACACTTCTTCATTATAGAATTTGAATAATTAGTTTTTAGATATATTATATCTCACTTTATTATGGAATTCGCAAAAAAAATTATGACTGAAAAAGCTGAAAAGCTCTATGGTAAACCTCAATGCTTGGAATGTTTGCTCTTGTAGGAGCTTATTATTTTACAGGTCAAATTCTTCCAGGAATTTTCTAGTAAAAATCATTTTTAAATTTTTCAGGGCTTTATCAAGCCCTTTTTTAATGGATGATTATATTATTCCCTTTTTAATTATCTAATGATTCAAATAATTTACTTATTAAAAGCTTTCTTTTAAAAAAAGTTTTATCAATATATTTTTTATTCTCTTCTTTTAAAATTTCCTGACCATTTGTGCCCAATCCTTTAAAGACAAATTCTTTATCTTCTTTAATCCACTTATTTATCATTCCTCCCGTTGTCTCTACATGGAATTGTAATCCGTAAGCAAATTTACCAATCCTAAAAAACTGTTCCTTACAACGTGCACTACTAGCAATGAGTATTGCTTTATTAGGTAATAAAATCCTATCTCCATGCCAATGCAGTACATGAAACGGGTCTTCAAACAGTACTTTAAAGTCTTTATTTGATTTATTAATAAAAATTTGAGACCATCCAATTTCTGGTAATGCTTTTGGAGGTGATCCATATTTAAGAATTTCTACATCTCCTCCGGCAGCACTCGCAAGCAACTGAGCACCTAAGCAAACACCGATTATAGGTCTTTCATTTTCTAATTCTTTTTTTATAAAATCTCTTTCTAACTTAAGCCATGGATACCTATCTCCTCCAATATCTTTCACTCCCATTGGTCCACCCATAATTAAAATCAAGTCACCTTTTTTTGTTTGCGGCAGAGCATTTTTATTATCTAGACGAATAATTTCGATTTTCAAATCTCTTTCTTTAGCAAGTTTTTCAAAAAGACCTGGCCCCTCTATTTCTAAATGCTGCAAAACTAATATGCGTCTTAATCTCTTCATTCACTTTCCATTATTTCAGTTGATTCAGAACAGACATTAACGCTAAACCACTTCATTGCAGACCAAGTATCTTCTTGGTATGTACCTGCTGCAATACTTACAAAACAATCATTTTCATACCAACTTCGATAACTGGGAGTTACTCCCGTTCCTTTTAATCTATTTTCTAAGCCTTTTCCATATTTTTTAATAACAAGATTTATAGCTTCATTCTCAATTTCTCTTTGCTTTTCATCAGCAAAACCTCCTAGTGGATTAAAAAAAAGAATTGATGCAATAAGTAAACGTATCATTGAGTCTTTAGTTTATATGTAGCTAATTTCATATCGATTAATTAATTTTTTAAAATCATCTACTCTATTTTGTCCATTTTTTAATGGTCTTGAGGAGTCAAGAACGGCTGCACAACATAATTGCCAGCAAGATTTTTCATCTAGTCCCAATTTCTTGCATATATTTTTTGGAGCTTTGATAACTGTATTTATTTCTGCAATATGTTGTGTGGTTTCCCATAATTCTCCTTCAAGAAAATCAATTTCAATACTTGATAATAATTCTGTAGCAACGTAATCCTTAATTAGCTCAGTTAATTCCACGATATTTTATTAAAGCAGAGAAGTTAAATAATCTCTTAGTATTTTTTATAGCAAGATAAAAAAAAAGGAACTAGTTTCTACCTCATCTTGAATATCCTTTAGATATTAAGAGATTACATCATTTCGTATTGATCAAGTTTGGTTTTTAATTTTGTTGCTTGTTTAATCAATGACAAAGCTTCTTTTCTGCCAGTTGAATTATTGGCCTGGACTATAAGATCGGCGTATTTCTTTGCGATTTTTTTTTCCATAATTTATGATAGATAAATACCGTTTTTGAATCTTGAAACTAGCGAATTACAACTAGAAGTAGATAAGGTTTCAACGGTTAAAACCTCAGAGTCAACAAATTGGAACGGGTTAACTCGTGTTTTTAATTTATAATCAATTAATAAAAAAGCTGTTGGTATCTACGATTACATTGTTTTCAAACCCTGATTTAATTTATAGTTAGCCATGAATTGTATTGAAAATTTTCAATCATCTTTTTTATGCAATTAATAAAAAAAGGGGGTTAAAAACCCCCTTCGGTTTATTAAAAGACCTAATTTACTAATTACCTAAACCTAGAGGAGCCCAAAGAGTTGCTTCAGAACCTATAACAGGGACAACTCCTGTAGTTTTTGCATTAGAAACTTTATTTTTGACAATAGGAGTATCTTGTTCTCCTAAAGCTGCCCATAAAGTTGCTTGATGAGCGATAACTGGTTGAACTTTTAATGGTTGAGATTGAAAAGAAGGCTTTTGGGTTCTTACAAGTTGGACTCCAAAAGAACCAACAATAAATGCTCCAAGAAAACCTGCAAATACAGCAGTAATATTGTTACTACTTACTGAGGTAGATACGTTATTAGACATAATAGTTATGTGACTAAATTTCATTTTTGACTGAAGTCCCCGTTCCTTGGCTTCAATCTTAATGCGGCTCGAAAAACGAGATGAACGTTTATGTAGTCTACGCTACATTTTTACTATAAGTATAATTTAATTTACAAGATGTTAATGGCAATACAAAAACTTATTAAAAAATAAGAAATTAAATTTTAAAGTGAAGAAAATATATTTGAATTTTTTTGAGTAAAAAATAATTGATTATTTTCATAATTGTTTGCAGAATAACTTTCGGAAACAACAGTTCCGTGAGTTACCCCCAAAATAAGACCAAGTAAGATCGCTAAACGCATCCAAGAATATAAATTTGAAGTTAATTTCCCTCGAATTAAGAATATATGATGTTGTTATTTATACTAAATAATTTTTTATCCCCCAAGATATGACATTGATGGATGAATTTTTTGATTTTTGTCAGTTGTTTTCTCTAATACTTTAAATCGATCTTCACTATAGTTATCTTCTCTAGCTTCCCAAATGCTCTTGATTTTATTTTCCAATTCATGGAGATTAATTGGTAGAGACAACCATGGGTTTAGATTTATACCTTCATTAGAAAAAAGACATGTATAAGCATAACCATCGCTAGTTATCCTCAATCTATTACAGTCTGAACAAAAAGGGTTACTTATTGAAGAGATTGTACTTACAAAACTATTTGAATCACTCATGTACCATCTATTAGCAGTTTGTCCCTCCTTTCTTCCGTATTCTTTTAATCGATGTTTCTTCTTTAATAGCCTAATAATTCTTTCAGAGAAAAAAACATCTGATGGCTGCCAATTATTAGATATCCCTACGTCCATATACTCAATGAAACGAATTTCTATAGACCTTTTTTTTGCAAAATCAACTAATTCAAAAATTTGATTATCATTAATCTCTTTTTTTATAACTGCATTTATTTTTAATTTCCCCGCCTTTGGATTAAATCCAGCATTAATTGCATGATCTATTCCCTCAAGGACAGTAAATAATTTTTCTTTGCCAATAATTTTATTTTCCTCTCCAATCATGTTTGAAAAAATATCAGGATCAATCGCATCTAAACTTACTGTTATGCGGTCTAAACCATTTTTAAAAAGCTCATTAGCTTTTTTCTTAGAGAGCAAATATCCATTTGTGGTTAGAGAAATATCCTGTAAATTAGCTACTGGATTTGATTCTTCTAATCTTTGCGATTTAATTTCATAAAGAAGTTCATCTAATTGAGAACTCAATAAAGGTTCTCCTCCAGTGATTCTTAAAGAATTTACCCCTAGTCGACAACTGACTAAAATTAACTTTTTAAATTGTTCAATATTTAAAACATCCAAACTATAGTTCTCAGGCTTACAGTAAATACACGAAAAATTGCAATTTTGTTTAAGAGATAACCTTAAAACTTTTAACTTTCTTTTTCTATTATCCTCCAATTGCTTAAATCCCATTATTCATATTTAAGAATTCTCTCTTGGAATTTATATTAATTAAATCTCCGTTTTTTGCATAGAAATATTTATGGGGAATTTGATCAACCCATCCGAGAAAATTTTTCTTCCCAGAGGATAACTTTTTTTTTAATTTAAAATGATTTTCTTCATTGATGGGATAAATTCCGAATAATGGTTGTGCAAAAATTCCATCATGGGATATTAACGCAAAATTTTGATTTTCTTCCCATGATTTAAAAAGTGAATAAATTAATTTTGTATTCAAATTAGGCATATCGACTGGGACAATTAGGATATTTTTAGTAGTTTTTTTAAAAGATGAAAAAATTTGTTCTATACAAGTTAAAGGTCCATCAAAGGGTTGGGCATCTGAAATAAACTCAACATTATTGCTTTTATCAACTTCCTTTAAGTGAGAAGTATAATTCGTTATTACAAAAGTCTCTAAATTAAGGTTATTTAATATTTTTATTTTGTGAGTCAGCCAATTTCCTCCTTCATGATGTTTAATAAGTGCTTTATCAGTTCCCATCCTTGAACTCTTGCCACCAGCCAAAATGAAGGCTTTAAATTTTTTAAGTTTTATTTCCATAACTTAGGCAATATTTTTCCACGAGTAGTTTATGTATCGGATAATACCAATCATCAGATTACTAATTTTCTCCAATTTTGATTTTATTAGTGGTGACTATTAATTCTAGCCTTTTAAAAAAGTTGCATTTCTTAAAAACTATATTTCGTATTAAATAATACAAATGAATGCATTGATCGAAATTTAAATTGCTTAAAAATTAATCTCGAAAAATTTTCATGTTAAGTGACGTTTGGTCTTTAAATGGCAGATATAGAACTCTTCACCTCACCTGGTTTGCCTTTTTCCTTACTTTTGTTGTTTGGTTTAACCTCGCACCTCTTGCAACTACTGTTAAAGCTGATTTAGGTTTATCTGTTGCTCAAATTAGAACAGTAGCAATATGTAATGTCGCTTTGACTATACCCGCAAGAGTTTTGATTGGAATGTTATTGGATAAATTTGGCCCAAGAAAAACTTACTCAACAATTTTGATATTTTCTGTCGTGCCATGTTTACTATTTGCTAGTGCTCAAGACTTCAATCAACTTGTTATTGCGAGATTGCTTTTATCAATAGTAGGAGCAGGTTTTGTTATCGGAATAAGAATGGTCTCTGAGTGGTTCCCTCCGAAAGAAATTGGTTTGGCTGAGGGAATATATGGAGGATGGGGAAATTTTGGTTCTGCTTTTTCTGCTCTTTCTCTTGTTGCCGTAGCTGGATTCTTGTCCTTTTCAGGAGGGTTTGAGTTACCTACTGGAGCTGTACTTAATTGGAGGGGAGCTATTGCTCTTACAGGAATTATTTCTTTCGTTTATGGAATTATTTATTTCTTTAGTGTAACTGATACACCTCCAGGAAAACCTTATCAAAGGCCTGCAAAAACAGCTGGTTTAGAAGTAACGAGTATAAGAGATTTCTGGGGTTTAATTGGAATGAATGTCCCATTCGCAGCAATTCTTTCAGTCCTATGTTGGAGACTTCAAAAAGTAGGTTTCCTTACTTCATCTACTTATCCAATAGCCTTAATCGCAGTTTTAGCTTGGTTTATTTTCCAAACTTGGGGAATTATAAGAACGAATATTGAATTATTAAATGGAACTAAAATCTACCCTAAAGAAGACAGATATGAATTCAAACAAGTAGCGATCTTGGAATTAACTTACATTGTAAATTTTGGATCAGAATTGGCAGTAGTTTCAATGCTTCCTAGTTTCTTTGAATTTACATTTGATTTACCTAAAGCTGTAGCCGGAATTCTTGCATCATGTTATGCATTTGTGAATTTAATAGCTAGACCTGCCGGAGGATTGATATCTGACAGAACAGGTAATAGAAAAAATACAATGGGATTCCTAACTATGGGATTAGGGTTTGGATATCTATTGATGTCTTTAATAAAACCTGGAACTTTTACAGGATCAGCAGGAATTCTTATGGCTGTATTTTTAACGATGCTTTGTTCATTTTTTGTACAATCTGGAGAAGGTTCAACTTTTGCTTTAGTTCCCTTAGTTAAAAAAAGAGTAACAGGACAAATAGCTGGACTGGTTGGGGCTTATGGAAATGTTGGTGCGGTAACTTATCTAAATATTTATAGCCTTTTACCTTTATGGATGGGTGGAGGTAAAGATCCTTCTCCGGAAATAATTGCTGCTTCAAATAGTGCCTTCTTCCAAGTTTTAGGTATAGCAGGATTAATAGTTGGATTCTTCTGTTATTTCTTTTTAAAGGAACCTCAAGGATCATTCGCGGATGCTTATGAAGGCGAAAAAGCTGAAAATTATATTTAACCAATAACTATTTAGATATTTATAAAAGAAATTTTATGAATTTTACTAAAAGCCAATGCCCATATTGCGGTGTTGGCTGTGGTTTAAAAATGAAGCCTAAAAGTTCGGTTTCTGATGATAAATGGTTAGTAAGTGGAGATAGGGATAGTCCTTCAACTCAAGGTAAATTGTGCGTAAAAGGAGCAACAGTATGTGAGACTTTAAAAGACGGGAGATTAAAAGAACCACTTTATAGGGAAAATTTAAATGAAGAATTTAAACAAATTTCCTGGGACGAATCATACGAAATTCTGAAAGAGAATATTTTGAGTTCTATAAAAAATTATGGACCTGATTCAATAGCTATGTATGGCTCAGGTCAATTTCATACTGAAGATTATTACTTAGCCCAAAAGCTTCTCAAGGGAGCAATAGGCACAAATAATTTTGATGCTAATTCAAGACTATGTATGAGCTCAGCAGTTGCTGGATATAATAGAAGTTTTGGCTCTGATGGCCCACCTTGTTGTTATGAAGATATTGATCATTGCTCTTTAATTTTATTAATAGGGACAAATACAGCAGAATGTCATCCCGTTCTTTTTGATCGAATTAAAAAACGTAAAAGAAACGTAAATGATAATTTAAAAGTAATAGTAATTGATCCAAGAGAAACTGAAACTTCATCCATAGCAGATTTTTACTTACAAATTTCTTCTGGAACAGATCTATTTTTATTTATTGCGATTGCGAATTATCTTTATAAGAATCAATTAACTGACCAAAATTTCATTGATAAGTCGACCGAGAACTATTTTGATTTTGTAAAACATATACAAAAATGGGATTTAAAAAAAATAAGTGAAATTTGCAATATATCCGAGAAAACAATTATTGATATTGCAAAATTATGGGGAGAAAGCAAAAATGTTCTAAGTCTTTGGTCGATGGGTTTGAATCAAAGGCAAGAGGGTACAGCAGCAGTAAATGGGCTAATAAATCTTCATTTAATGACCGGCCAAATAGGCAAAGAAGGTTCTGGTCCTTTTTCCTTGACTGGCCAACCAAACGCTATGGGTGGGAGAGAAGCAGGAGGCCTATCGCACCTTCTTCCAGGATATAGGTTTGTAAAAAATAAAACAGATAGGAATGAAATTGAAAAAATATGGGGGTTCCCTGAGGGAAAGATATCTGAAAAACAGGGTCTATCTGCATTTGAACAAATAGAAGCTATAAAAAAAGGATCTGTGAAAATTTGGTGGATTGCAGCTACGAACCCTTTGGTTAGTATGCCTAATTTAAACTTTGTAAAAAAAGCACTTTTAAAATGTCCTTTAATTATCCTCAACGAATCTTATGAACAAAGTGAATCAATTAAATATGCTCATCTAGTATTGCCCGCAGCTCAATGGAGCGAAAAAGATGGTGTTATGACAAATTCAGAAAGAAGAGTAACCCTTTGCCCATCTTTCAGAGAATCGAATAAAAATTCAAAACCAGATTGGCAAATATTTGCTGAATTAGGACAGAAAATAGGTTATTTCAAACAATTTGAATATGAATCTTCATCGGAAGTTTATGACGAATTTTTAAAAACGACTACTAAAAGATTCTGCGATATGAGCGGATTATCATATCAATTATTAAAAAATCATGGTCCTCAACAATGGCCTTATCCTAAAGGCAGCGTACCTAGTACATTTTCAAAAAGATTATATGAAGACGGTTATTTCCCAACTGAGACTGGCAAAGCAAATTTTTGTATTGATGATCCTATAGGGTTGGCTGAACCCCCTTCAGATGAGTACCCACTAATTTTGACAATTGGAAGATATCTAAGTCAATGGCATACAATGACAAGAACTTCTAAAGTTCAAAAACTTACAAAAAAGAATCCAGAACCGTTATTGGAAATTAATTCTAAAGATGCTTTATCTTTAAAAATCAAAAATGATGAAATAGTAAAAATTAAATCCAAAAGAGGGGAAGTTCAAGCAAAAGTTCAGATTACTGACAAAATTAAAGCAGGTACAGTTTTTTTACCAATGCATTGGGGTTTTAGTCAAAAAAATATGTGTGAAGTAAACTCTTTGATGCATGAAAAGTCATGCCCGATATCAAAACAACCGGAATTGAAAGCATGCTCAGTAATAATTGTTCCAAACTAGGCAATAATCTTATTTCAGAATCTCATCAAATGCTCTATCCAAATTGTTGTGTTCATGACTTGGTCTAACTAATTTGCAAAAAGCAAATCTATCTAATTCGTTTAAATTACTCCATTTTTCAATTGAAATATTAATTCCTCTTGCTAGTGCCGATTTTAAAACTTGGTCAGGAACTTTATTTTTATTTTGCCAAGGTTGATTAATTGAAATTTCTATTTCTTTTGCTTCTCCATATTTTGAATTAGATGTAATTTCTTTTAAAAAAGTTTTTAAATCAATGAGATCGTTTTTTGAATCTGGCCAATCTACTATCTTATTTTTTTCAATTAAATTAAAATCTTGCCAATGAGTAAGTTTTAATTTTATTCCAATTAAATCAAGTTTCCTTCTTACACATAAAGGAATGCATCTTAAGTCTTTAATAAAATCATCCTCGAAATTAAAATAATGATTTGATTGACTGTTAACCAAAATTAAATTGATATTTTATTAATAAATTAATGCTAAGTATAAAAAATTGATATTAGCTTTATTAAAATTTTATTTTTTGTATTATTGAATAAATTGCTAAATGGAAATGGATAAATCTTTAACTCATATTAATGAAAGGGGAGAAATGAACATAGTTGATATTTCAGACAAAGTAGAAACTAAAAGGGAGGCTTTAGCAGAAGGATATATTAATTTAAACAAAGAAATATTAGAAAAAATAAAAAATGGAAAAATTAAAAAAGGTGATATTTTTGCAGCGGCTAGATTTTCTGCAATAAATGGTGCAAAAAAAACCTCAGAACTTATTCCTCTCTGTCATAATTTATCATTGAATAAAATCACAATTGATTTTGAAATTTGTGAATCAATGAAAGCAATTAAAATTATTGCTTTTTGCAAATCTCATTCTAAAACAGGTGTTGAGATGGAGGCTCTTACATCAGTTTCAATTGGCCTTCTTACTCTATATGACATGCTTAAAGCTTTAGATCCTTTTATGACTATTGATAATATTCGCCTTTTAGAAAAAAAAGGTGGTAAAAATGGAATATTAAAAAGAAGTTAAGTACTCACAATAATGGGAATTGATATCAATAATCAGGGTCTTTATTTAAACGATGCTATTAAAAAAATCTTGGAAGAGATAGATACTTTAATAGTGAATAATGCAATTTTATATAAGGAAGAGATCTATTTAGACGAAGCAATTGGAAAAGTTTCTATGGAGGAAATCTTATCTGAGGAAGATATACCAGGTTATAGATCATCAGTTATGGATGGATATGCGTTAGGAGAATCAACTAAAGGGAATAAATGGAAAATTGTCGGAGAGTCTTTCCCCGGAAAGCCATTTAATGATCTTCTAAAAAAAGGTGAAGCTGTAACAATTAGCACAGGTTCATTTGTCCCAGATAATTGTTTTTCTGTGATACCTCAAGAACAAGTTTCTTTAGAATTTTTAAACGGAAATGAGTATATTGTTAAAAAAGAAACATCATCTAATAACTCTTGGATTAGAGAAAAAAATGATCAAGTATTTAAAGGTGAAATATTAATCAAGAAAGGGGTAAAGATTACACCTGGGATTTTAAGTAAATTAGCATCTTGTGGGATAAAAACTATAAAAGTTAGTAAATTTACTAAAATAGGTTTACTAATTACTGGAGATGAACTTATCAAATCAGGATCTGCAAGAAAGAAAGGAGAAATATGGGAAAGTAATAGTATTTTGATAAAATCAATCGCAAAAAATCTTGGATTTGAAATTAATGAAATTCATATAGAAAAAGATAATTATCAAAATATTAAAAATTCTCTTAGAAATATTTCTGAATTTAATGATGTGGTTATTTCAGTTGGTGGAATATCAGTGGGTAAAAAAGATTTTTTAAAAGATATTATTAACGAGATAGGAGAGATTAAATTTTGGAAACTATTTTTAAAGCCAGGAAAACCCTTTGCTTTTGGATTGATAAACAAAAAAATTCCTTTTTTTGGATTACCTGGGAATCCCGTTTCAGCAGCTATTACTTTTATCCAACTTGTTTGGCCCGCACTTCAGAAACTTGAAGGAATTACTAATATTGAATTCCCTCTTAGGATTAAGGTTAAGCTGAATTCTGATTTAAAAAGAAGAAAAGGGAGACCTGAATTGCTTAGAGGAAAACTTATCGTTAATGAAGAAGGTGAATTAATTGCAGATATTTCTGAAGAACAATCCTCATCAAAGATTAGTTCAATATCTAATTCAGATTTATTAGTAGAAATACCTTCTGAAATTGATTTTTGTCAAAAAGGAAATTTATTATGGGCACAACTTTTAAAAAATAATTTTTTATAATTCAAAGCCTAAGTCAGTATTCTTTTTTACCCATGAGGATCCTTTGAAAGTCCATTCTTTTTTCCAAAAAGGAACTTTGTATTTTGTAAATTCAAGTATTTCTTGGAGATATTTATTTGCAATGCCTCTATGATTAGCACTTACTGCTATTAAAATAATAGGCTCGTTAGGGTAAATGAAACCTATCCTGTGCAAGAGAAAAATACATAAATCATCCTGTTTTTCAGAAATTTTCATTAAATATTTTTTAATATAATTTTCGGTCATTCCTTTATAATGAATGATTTCTAGTTTCTTTAAATCATTTCCAAATTGATCAAAGGGCCTTACTCTCCCAATAAAAAATGAGTTTGCTGAATTTTTATTTACCTTTTCCCAAAGTTCGAATTCTTTATATGGATTAAAAGTCTCTTCTAGGATTTTAAATTTTATTCTTAAATTATCCACCGGTAAACATTGGCATAAATGCCACCTCATCATCGGGATTAATCATCGCATCCATATCTGTAATTTCTTGATTAATAGAAACGATAATATTATCTTGCGGTAAATTAGAATTAATTAAATTCCATACAGAAAAAACCTTCATTTGAGTCCCTTCAATTGTAAGAAATTTTTCATTCCATCCTAGATCTTCAGCGATACTAGATAATAAAACCACCTTAATTTTGTTAGATTTTTCACTTTCCATCTATAGTAATCTAGTAACTAATGGTTTAATTTTAAGTGGTTTCTATAGCTTTGCTTACTGTTTCTGATACTCGTAACACAAAAAATGATGAGAGTGGAAATTATCTCCTTCAAGAGGCTGAGAGATCAGGACATAATGTCGTTGATAAGATAATTTGCAAAGATGATATTTATTTAATTAGAAAATATACAAGCGATTGGATCTCAGATCCAAATATTGATGTGATTATTACTACAGGTGGTACAGGAATTACAGCTAGGGACGTTACTCCTGAGGCTATCAGACCTTTATTAGATAAAGAGATTGATGGTTTTGGGGAGACTTTTAGATTTTTATCATTTAAAAAGATAGGAACTAGTACTTTACAAAGTAGGTGTATTGCGGGGTCTTCAAATGGTAAGTTTTTATTCGTTTTGCCTGGATCTAAGGATGCTGTGATGACAGGTTGGCAAGATATAATTTCTTATCAACTTAATCAAAATACAAAACCTTGTAATTTAATAAATCTCATTGATAAGTTAAAAAAATAATTCTCTAGTTTATTTATTTATTAGAAATTGATTTGAGATCAATTTTTGATTTTTTATGCATTTAAGTAGAGAAGGATCTTTAATCTCATTTTCTAATTTTGATAATTGTTTAAAACTATTATCATTCCAAATGCTCCCTAAAGAAATAATTGCATATTTAGCGATTTCTAATTCTTTATTTAAAGAATATTTATAGAGCAATTTACAAACTATTTCGCTTTCTCTTCTTTTTAAAATAGAGATTATCTTGTAGTTGATTTTGAAATCATCGTAAATTTTTATTTGATCAATAAAAGATAATAATATTTCATCAGTTAATTGATGAGCCTTGAAATGAAGAATATTAAGACCTGCAATCCAAAAATCTATTTCGCAAATATCGAATATTTCTCTGATTAATTTAAGTTCAATTTCTCCTCCCCAAGGTTCTAAAGCATTAATTATATGAATATTTAACTTATTACTTTGATAAAGATTTTTTAGTAAAAGATCTTTTGCATCTTTTTCGTTTGTTAATTTAAGGGCCTCAATAAATTCAACTTTAAGGCCAAATTTTTTTATCATTTTTTCAAGTAAAAAATAGCCTTTCCTTTCTTGCATACCTATCTTTTCCGCAATAACTTTACGAATCTCAAAAGATAATTTCAATGAATAGTAGGAAAAAAGAATATCAAGATCTAATTTTTTTGAACCTAATCCATTTAGAACTTCTAATATTTCAGATTCATTTTTGCTCATTAATATATTTTAGGTTTTTAACTTTGCATTAAACTTGTTGATTAAAATTTCTTTGATTAAATTATAAATTTCATGTTTACTAACTTTTTTAAATTCGGTTTCACCTAAAGTTTGCAGGTGATCTTGTCTTCCTCCAATACTTACATTATATCCATCCTCAGTTCCACCTCCCTCTTTTTTTACCTTTGTACCAGTCATGCCAATACCACCCATATGAGCTTGTCCACAATTATTTGGACATCCTGTCCAATGGATTTTAACTTCCTCTGATAATTCAAGTTCTCGATCTAATTTTTCAGAAATATTCCTTGCTATATCTTTGGTATTTGCAAGAGCAAAGCTACAATAACTACTCCCTGTACATGAAACAGTACTTGCTGAAAAATGGGATGGATTTAATTTGAATTTATTCATAATTTCTTCATTACAAAATTCTTCTAAAATATTATCTCTCAGGCCAACAATAATTAGATTTTGATCTTCGGTTAGTCTTACTTCACTCTGTCCATATTTTTCACTTAATCTTGCAATTTCTTGTATGTCTTCCACACATAATCTTCCTACCGGAATGTGTAATCCAGCAAAGTAAAGATTATTCTGTTTTTGTTTATTAATCCCAAATAAACTTCTTTGTTTTTCGTTGAAAATTGAGCCTGGATCGTTCGATAAAGTTCCAAATTTTTCTTCTACAAGTTCTCTAAATTTTTCGATCCCTATAGAGTTCAAATAATATCTAAATCTTCCTTTATTTCTTAGAAATCTATCTCCATTATCTCGCCAAAGGGAACAAATAATTCCAGTTATTTTGCATATATCTTTTTCTTCTACCCAGACATCTAGAGGTATAGCATAAGCATTCAAAGTTGCTGATAAAATTCCTCCTACCCAGACACCAAAGCCTAAAATTCCATTTTTAAAAACAGGATGAAAGATAAGATCATTATGTAGAAGAAAATTATCTTTTGCTCCTGCTACTGCAGTATTCCACTTCCTTGGTAAATTCGAGAATTCGGGGTTGCCTTTACCAGAATTTGTTAAGTAATTTTCTAATTCAGAAGTATATTTTCTTGTATCTATAATTTCTTCAGGATCAATTCCCGCTAGTGGATTGCCAGTAAGATTCCTTGGATTATCCATTCCAGACTGAACGGATGTAATATCAACCTCTCTAAGTCTTTTAATAATATCTGGTAGATCATTTATCAAAACCCCCCTTAATTGAATATTTTGCCTAGTTGTTATATCTGCAGAACCGTCTTCTCCATATCTAGCGACTATTGACGCGATTACTCTCAACTGATTAGAGTTCAAAATTCCATTGGGAACTCTAAGCCTCATCATAAATCTTCCAGGAGTTTTTGGTCTCCAAAAAAGGCCATACCACTTTAAGCGCATTTGCAAATCTACTTCATCCATTTCTTCCCACCCTTTAAGAGCGTAATCATCTAACTCTTCAAAAATTTTCAGACCATCTTTCTCAGCCTTTTGCTTTTCAATCTTATTTAATTTTTTATCATTTAAATAATATTGCATATTAATTTTTATTCTTTTATTCTTAGAAGATTTTAGACAATTTAATGTTTCCTCATATACAAATGTCAATAAATATTGATTATTTATTTTTGACACCGAATTCCGTATTTTAGAAAACTCTTAAGCTCATAGAAATAAAGGCTTTTTCTTGGCCGGATCATTTATCCGTAATTATGAGATACTTCTGTCCATCCTTTTTGGTGCAGTTCGTGCCACTTTTCCCAGGCTGAATCTATGTTGAGTTTTTCAGAGTATTTGTACCCTCCGGGTTCTCCAAGGTGATTTGTGTAGAAAAGATGAGTATGAATTTTTAAATTAGGTTTAGGAGAATTTTTGCATTCTTCGAAAAAGATCATTCTGCTGCCTTCGGGATTTAGTAGACATCCGTTTGGCTTGCTAGTGCTACAACCATATAAGTAATTAGGCTTCATGCTTTCACCTTAAAAGGCTATTTGAATATTAATACATCTGTACTATAAATTATATTCTTTTTGTTTTGCTGTCAATCCTTTTAAGGTAATGTACTTATTTACTAATAATTATTTTGTTTTTTAATAAAAAAGATAATTTAGTTGAGCTTATGAATTACAGGGAAGATTTAGAAATCAAACTACAAAAAGTAACACTTGCGATACAGGAGGTTTTAGAGGATGTCTATAAAACTGAACAGGAGAAGCAAAAAATTATTGGCAAACTGATTGACTTTAAAGAAGCAATAGTATCAAAAAGTATTGAACTTCATATTGAATTAGAGGCAGCCTAGAAATATTGAAAATCTCATGAATATTTAATAGCTTTTAGAATATTGGTATTTGTAAAGAAGGTTAATTTATCAAATGCAGCCTGGAACTTTTGAATTATTGATTCTACTAATTATCTTTTTAGGTCTTCAAGCCTGGTGGATTATCCCAATAGTTATTAAAAATAATAAATTAAATAAGCGAGGTAATGATTTAAGAGAGGAAATAAAGCAATTAGAAAAGTTATATAAAAAATAAATTAGTTTATTATTTTTGCAAACTAACTATTATTAGTGAAACTCAAATATCTAATGAAATTAAAAAAAATTATTCCAATTTGCTTCCTTTTTATTGGGACTTTAGTTTTACCACAACCTTCTCTTGCTGAAGAAAAGATTGAAGTTATACCTATTATTCAAAGTTCAAAAGGACTAAGTGGAAAAATATTTAATTATTTAGATGGTAAGCCTGAATTAAGACTCTTAAAAGTAAAGATTCCTGCTGGATTGGAAACTCCAATTCATACTCATCCTTCTCCGATGTTGATTCATGTCACAAGAGGAAGATTAAAACATGTGAGGGGTGAAGAAATTAATTTCTTTAAAGCAGGTGATGCATTTATAGAGAGTAATAATGGGGCCCCCCACTATGTTAAAAATGTTGGGAAGAAGCCAGTTATACTTCATGTGGGAGTTGTATCAGTAGTTGGAATGCCTACTGCCATAAATAAATAAAATTTTTCTCTAAGTTATTCAATCTGCATTCTGAGGATTCAACTTTTATGAAGAACAACTGTAATGAGATACTCCTCCATAGTTGAAATACTGGCTTGGCTTTAGTCGATTATATTTTTGATCTATTTCTGAGGGTTGTTCTTTATATGGGTTGCTAAAAACATCCTGCAACTCATTTATTTTGCTGTAATTCCCTTTTTCAGCTTCTTCATATGCGGGAACGACCATCCATTCGCGCCAAGTATAGACTGGATTAAGGGATTTCATTGATGCCGATTTTGCTTTAATATTTCCCTCTTTCTTCAAGACTGATTGCCAGTTATCAAGCCATACTTCCCACCTATGATTGAGCTCATCATTAATTGGTAAATAGAAACTTTCTTTTAAAGAATCTAAGTTATAAGGTATTTCAGAGAGTTTACGGAACAAAATTGTGTAGTCTGCTTTTGAAATGACCATGAGATTAAAAAATTCATTTATTAGAGTTGCGTTGTAATGTTCTAAACCAAGCTTCTTTGCCCACATTTTCATCAATTCCTTATTCATTAATTCAGAAAAGTCCTTTTCGATTTGTTCTAGCTTTTCAAAATCATGTTTTCTTTCTGAGAGTAACAGACTAAGAGAGGAACAAAATGTTTTAAAGTTGACCTCCGCAGCAGTAGGTTGGTTAAAAAATGAAAAATGCTCACCTCCACCTGTCCATGGTTGAAATCTTGGATCAAATAATTCACAGAATCCAAAGGGTCCATAGTCCAAGGTATAGCCACCAGCAGCACAATTATCACTATTGAAATTACCCTGGCAATAACCAACTCGCATCCAGTTGGCTATAAGTGATATTAGTCTCGATCTATATAAACAAGCAAGTTTTATTACCTTACTTTCAATTGAAATCTCATTTTCAATTTCTTCTTTATAGTTTCTATCAATAAGATGTTGAACTATCATCTTTAGTTCATTATGAGCCTGATCATGAGCATTATTGCGAACTCGTCTTGCAAAAAGTTCAATCTGGCCAACACGTAAAAAAGATGGAGCGACCCTCGTCGTAATCGCTGCTAGATTATCAATCATAATATCAGGTTCAAAATACCTAGAGCCTTTGGAATACCATGGCCTCCTAACTTTTTCTGATTGTGAGACAAAAAGTGTTAAAGACCTTGAGGTAGGAATTCCCAAGGCATCCATTAATTCCTGTGCAAGAAATTCTCTAACGCTAGACCTTAAGACAGCCCTACCATCTGCTCCACGACAGTAGGGAGTTGGACCTCCTCCTTTAAGTTGCATCTCCATTCTTTTCCCATTGAATAAACCTTCAAAAACAGAAATTGCTCTGCCATCGCCATAACCATTGCCAGTACCAAAGGGACATTGTTGAGTATATTCAGTCCCGTAAATTGATAATGCATAACCTGTTGCCCAACCAACAGGACTCATTGGATAATTAGCAACAGAAATATCACCTGAGAAAAAACGACAAAAATTCTTGTCTCTAATGAGATCTGAGCTTAGCCTAAGTTCTTTAAAAAGTTTGTTGCTATGGGAAATATATTCTGGTTCTGGAATAGCAGTTGGAACAACTGGTACGTAATGACCTGAATATACTGAACGCGGCTTATGATCATTTCCATCTTTTGTTGATTGAGGATCTGCTTTAAGAGAATTCATAAAGGAATAGTCAGATAGTTGAGAAAATTCAGAAAAATTTTCCGTAAGCTTTACTTTTAATGAATCAGATTTGGTTGACATCAAATTTGTTATCTATTCTTGATTGCGTTGTAATTTCTTTAAATTCAACGTCTAGATTTATTTTATATGGATTCTATTAGGTATGTTTTCTGCCTATACTTTTGAGATTAAATAGAAGTTAAAATTTAATATTTATTATAAAAAGGTTCTGCAGTAAAACATTTTTGAGAAAAAAAATTTTTGACTTTGAAAAATCAAAAAATAGTTTCTCCAACATATTCCATTATTTGTTTGCAAAAAGATTTAAAATCTAAAAAAATAATACTTCTAATATGACTATTGAAACGACTATTCTAGATTTTCAACTAAGTAATACTTTTGAACAATATGAATCTCATATGAATGCTGAGGAACAGCAGTCGATGTTTAAAGAAATGGGAGTTAAAACATTTTATATCGGTAAATCATTAGATGATCCTCAAAGGGCAACTGTAATTTTTCAAGGACCAGAAAATGTTCTATACGATATTTTTATGAATCCTGAAACAAAACCTATTGTTGAAGCTTCAGGACATATTTATGCGGGTACAAAAATAACTCGATGGATTTCTTGAAAAAATAATTCTTTTATGAATTATCAACTTTTAATTGAATCATATTCTCTTGGGACATCACTTTCTGAGCAAGAAATAGAACTTTTAAGTCTGGAACTTGAAACTCAAATCATGAATATTAATATATCAACGGAATTTGGCTGTTTTAAATCGGCCCCCACCCATATTTGTGAAGTTCTAAATTTAAAAATAGATACTTATTGGATTATTTGCCTTGCTGAAATATTAGATTTACATAAGCCCCCCAAATATGGGAAAACGAAAAGTGTGGAGGTTTTCGATTTACTTCTTGAAAAAGGACTTGTTATTGGTTAATTATTTAATTATTTGAGTATAAAAAAAATAAGTTGTTTTTTCTTTATTCTGATAGGATTAACCTAGGGTCAGATAAACAAATGAAAGATTCTAATGAATTCATATTGGGAAATATTCTTAAGCTAACTAGATCAAGTGAAAAGAAATTTAAACTAGGAAATTTTAAAGGGGCAATAGATGAAAAAATGAAGGCTAATGCAATATTGAAATCCAAATCTTGTGATGAAAAAATTATTGAAAAATATAGAGAAGAATTATCTAGATTGTATTCCTCAAAATTTGATCTTATATTCGATCATAAGCTGAAAATTGATGAAATAAAGAGAAATGAAATAGTAAAAATGCTGGAACAAAAAAGTAATGAAAAATTAAAAACTCTTGATTATAAAGGAGCAATAAAAGCATTTAGGAGGGCAGAAAAATATTTTTTAAATTAAAATCAATCTAAATCTCTGAGTTTTTATAAGTAAATTAAATTTATAAGTTTGAGAATAAAAAATAATTGGAGGGTTGATTTTTTTTCAGAATTCGTTTCTCTAAAGATATATCATTTTTGGAACTACTCATGGTTATGCCCCAATCCACTTTGGAAAGCTTATTATTTTTTTTGATACTGTCTATTGTTGCAACTTACATCGTTAATTTAAAGTATTCTTCAAAATTAAAAATACAGAAGTAGTTTTTTTATCTTTTGTCTTAATTAGATTTATTTCCTTGGATCACTCCAAGTATCTTTGTATAACCAACTCAAAAAAGTAAGAGTAATGATATTACCAAATGCATAAGTTATTCCTAATAATGGGTCATAAATGTTGGCAATAATCGTCGACATTATAAAAATTATTAACCCTGAAACAACCAAATCCTGGATAGGCAAATGGTTTAAATTTACCGAATTTATCATTTGATAATTGATTTTAATAGATTAAATTAATTATAAAACCAAAAAGTAACTTATTTATTTATTAGGAAATATCATCATCTAAGATATGAACAGTTTTAGAATTGCTAAAGTAATTATAGTTTTTTCATCATTATCGTATTTGAGTGTTACTTTTTTAAGAAATTATAATTCTCTAGAAAATATACAAAAAAGATGTATTCTTAAATTTGAAAAAGATTTTAAAAATAATTTGGAAACATCTCATGAAGAATGGAATCAAATTTTAGATTTAGCTGATAAAAATTATTTAAAATGTATGGGAATACCTCAGTATTAATTATGGGTGAGGCAAAGAGAAGAAAAAATTTAGGTATTCCCCCTAGAGAAAAAACTGAAGATATAAAGTTGCCTCAACTTGATAAAAAAGCCATACAACAAAAAGTTAGGTCTACATTATATAAATATCCAATTATCCCTTTTCTTTTCTATGGAGCTGCAATATTGATATTAATAGGAGGTTTATTTTATGTTTTCAAATCATTTAATATTGCTTAACTATAAGGATTGTTAATTTTGATGTTTATGATTCTTTGATATCATCAATAAAAAAAAACTTTGAGGATAATAAATGAGTAATTTTAATTCTGCAAAAATAGTCAAAGAAATAATACATGAGAATTATTTACGATTGACACCTTCTTATGGTGCTGTAATTTAAAATTAAATAAAAACTATTAATGAAAAAAATAAATAAAAAATATGCTGAAATAATGCGTCAAGCTGATAATGCAGTTGGAAGAAAAGAAGTAGTTAGTTTATTAAAAAAAGCTGCAATGATTATGTCTAAATATGACCAAAACTTAGCTGCTTAAATTAGAAAACTATTTTATTAGGATAAATAAAACACCATAAAGAATAATAGATGAGGATGCAGCCATAAAGATAAATGGCAGTATCATTCCTGAGTTTAACCATCTTAAAAGTCTAATTTTTTTGTTAATTACTCTTGGCATTTTTCCTGAATCTCTTATTCGCAACTTAACAAGTAAATAAATGTTGTAAATGATTAATTAATCTTTTTAAATATCATTCTTTAGTTATTTTTAGGTAATTAATACCTTGTATTCTTCAAATTTCTCATGCAAGATTTAGAAACATTAGATTTCTAAATAATGATTGACAATTTCAAAGAGAGCCCTGAAGAATTTAAAGATTATGATTCCGAACTTTTACTTAAGATTATAAATAAGACATCAGTCGATACTAGAAAAAGTGATGATAAAGAACTATTTGTAGATGAAAATTGGAAAATTAATTCAAAAAATATTAGTGATATAATTCCTTCAGACAATTCAAATTTGAAAAGAATATTATCAGATATTTTTCCCAATAAAAAGATAGTGATTCAGGATAATAATGATGGGTCGCAAACAATTTTCTTATGCTAATTTATGTAATATAAAAAGCTTATTTATCCTATTAATTCAATATTTTTTTGAGAAAAAATTAGTAAAAGTTACTCTCGCTGCATTTTTTTGTAGATGTTATTTTTCATTAACGTTCATCCAAGTTTATATCTCTGGACCCATGAAATGGTAATATTTAAGTAAGAAAATTGTGATCGACTAAGACAAGATTTATCCTGATATAGAGTTAAATAAAGATTATAAAGTTTCATTAATTTCTTTTCGGAATTTGAGGAAGAATACTTACTTTACAAAAAAAATAAAATTGCTAAGTTTAAAATAAGAGATCCATTCATTATGTTTCTAAATTATCTGCCTAGTGAGATGGTTGAGGTTGTAGGTTTAACAATGATTTTTTCATTTCTAGTTGGTACAATATTAATTTTGTTATTTACATCAGATCAGGCAAATACAAAGAATCTATATTTAAAGAAGGCTAAATAAATCTTAAATAATTTAATCTTATATAAAAGAGTATTTTTAAAATAATAATAATTCGCGAGAATATTACTTAATTTTTATTATTAATATATAGATAAAATTTAAAAATTATGGGCGAAGCTAAAAGAAGGGAAGCGTTAGGCTTACCACCTAGACCAAAAAAAGTTGAATTAAATAAATCTGATAGATACTTTTCATGGCTTCCAGTTTCTAAATCAAGAATTAAGAAATACCCTTATATGGGTGTAGCAACAATGGCTATAGGAGCAATAATTTTCTTAGTCAGTGGTGGGGCAAATATTATTAATTAATTAGATATTTTGCTTGATTTAGAATATATCTAAGGATTTTGTTGTAATAGTCTAATGCCAGATAATATAGAAATTAGTGATGCTATACCAAGAAATATTGAATAAAAAGGTTGTAAATTAATAATGCCAAAATTTCCTGTATGCCACTTGATCAACCAAAAAGCATCTACTCCTAATGGTTGAAGAATACTATAAATAGTCCCAGATATAATAGTAATTAGTAAAGGAATTGCTGAAATTGCAGTTATTTTTCTGTGAATTTTTCTTTTATTAGTTTTTAATTTTTTCATCTATTTCCTTAAATAGATATGTAATTCTTTTTCGTTTTTGCATGGCATCCATTTATCTTGGTTCTTATGTATTCCTTCGCAACCAAGTTCCAAAGATCTATTTTTAGCCTCCTCTTCAGAAAGAAATCCCCCCCTCATGTGAGCATGCGAGTAATTATTGAAATTAAGAGATAAGAAAAATAAAAAAAAAAAATTTAAAATTTCTAAGAACTTTGTGCATTATTTCAAATTTAGTATTTGTATTAAAGAGTGATTTTATTGGGATGGTAG
>QCIS01000013.1 GCA_003216535.1 Prochlorococcus sp. AG-402-N08 | reverse complement strand
TTGGACCTCGGAAGCAAGGTGTAATAAAAGAAATCAAAGTAGATGAGGGCGATCTTGTAAAAAAAGATCAGGTTTTAGCTTCACTTGATGATGAAGACTTTATCTATAAAATTGAAGAACTTGAATTAAATGTAGAAAAACAAAAATCTGAATTTTTAAGAAGAGAATATTTATATCAAGAAGGTGCATTAAGCAAAGAAGATTACGAAAGTTATAAAAATAAGTACAACATTAGTAGCGCCAAACTTAATGATGCAAAAGCTGAAAAAAGTTTCTATCTAATTAAAGCTCCCTATGGAGGAAAGATAACTGCAAAATATGCGGAGATAGGATCTTATGTCACACCAAGTACAAACTTAAGTTCAGACCCTAAAACCAAAAACTTTATTTTTGAACTATCAGAGGGTCTGGAAATTGTTGCCAAAGTTCCTGAGAGTGACATTGGCAGAATAAAAATAGGTCAAGAAGCCTCAGTAAGAATTGAGGCTTATCCCTCAAAAAAATATAGTGCCATAGTAAATAAAATAGCTACAAGAGCTGTAAAAGATAATAATGTAACCTCATTCGAAGTAACTTTAAATTTTAAAGATATTTTTGAAGAAATTAAAATTGGAATGACTGCAGATCTTGAATTTAGAGTCGAAGGTTATGAAGAAAAAATCTTAGTGCCAACAGTTTCTATTGTCACTGAAAAAGGTGAAAAAGGAATTTTGAAAGTTGATGAAAACAATTCTCCCAAATTTGAAAAAATCGAAATTGGTATTAGTAGTGGAAATAAAACTTCAGTCATTGATGGATTAGAACCTGGAGAGCAAATCTTTATTGATATTCCACCTTGGGCTAAGAAGAGAAAATGAGTTTAAAATCTGAAAACTCTAAAAAACCTATTTTACTTTTAGTCGATGGTCATTCACTTGCTTTTAGAAGCTTCTATGCATTTAGCAAAGGGATTGATGGAGGTTTAACAACTAAAGAAGGATTTCCAACAAGTGTGACTTATGGATTTCTTAAAAGTCTTCTGGATAATTGCAAAAATATTAGTCCTGAGGGAGTTTGTATTACGTTTGATACCGAAAAACCAACTTTCAGACATAAATTAGATCCAAATTATAAGGCCAATAGAGATGTAGCACCAGATGTTTTTTTTCAGGATATTGAACAACTAGAAATCATTTTAGAAGAAAGCCTTAATTTACCAATTTTTAAATCACCCGGTTATGAAGCAGATGATCTCCTAGGCACAATTGCAAATGATGCTTCTTCTAAAGGATGGTGCGTGAATATTCTTTCTGGAGATAGGGACTTATTTCAATTAGTAGATGATCAAAAAGATATTTATGTACTTTATATGGGTGGTGGTCCATATGCGAAAAGTGGTAATCCAACTCTTATGAATGAAAATGGAGTAAAAGAAAAATTAGGTGTTGCGCCAGAAAGAGTAGTTGATCTTAAAGCCCTAACTGGTGATAGTTCTGATAATATTCCGGGTATTAAAGGGGTAGGTCCAAAAACTGCAATTAATCTACTAAAAGAGAACGACACTCTTGATGGGATTTATCAGGCTTTGGAGAAGATTCAGCAGAACAATGATAAAAAATATAAAGGATTCATCAAAGGTTCAGTTATAGAAAAGCTCAGAAACGATAAACCTAATGCTTTTCTTTCCAGGGATTTAGCAAAAATAAATACTGAGGTGCCTTTAATTTTAAATAACGGTTATGAATTAAAAAATATAAATCAAGAACTACTTTCAGAGTCACTGCAAAAACTTGAATTATCAACACTACTTAGACAAATTGATATTTTCAATTCAACTTTTAGTAAAGGTGGTTTTGACAAAAATAACGTGACTAAAGAGGAGGAGAAAGATCCAAAAGTCTCCAGTAAAAATGAATTAGAAAATAGTGAAAATAAAATCCCTAAAATTAAGGTAACTATTGTAAATGATTTCGAATTACTTGATAAATTAATTCAAAGATTAGACAAGAGCAATGAGATAGTTTCTTTAGATACAGAGACCAATAGTTTAAATCCAATCGATGCGGAACTTGTTGGGATAGGGTTATGTCTTGGAGAAGAAAATGATGATTTATTTTATATACCTCTTGGTCATCAAACAAAAAAAGAGACACCCAATCAATTATCAATTGAAGATGTTTTCTCAAAACTAAGCACTTGGATAGAAGATCCGAGAAAAGAAAAGGCACTCCAAAATTCTAAATTTGATAGGCAAATATTTTTTAATCATGGACTTGATCTTAAAGGCGTAACCTTTGACACCTTGTTAGCAGACTACCTTCTTAATAACCAGGAGAAGCATGGGTTAAGTGAAATTAGTTTCAGATTATTTGGATTTAAGCCCCCTTCATTTAAAGAAACAGTTGGGAAAAATAAAGACTTTTCATTTGTAGATATTAATGAAGCAAGTATTTACTGCGGTTATGATGTATTTCTAACTTTTAAGATTGTCAAAATTTTTAAAGAAAGATTTTCAAAGGAAAAAGATGAATTAATCAAATTGTTCGAAGAAATCGAGCTGCCTTTAGAGCCGGTATTGTCTCAAATGGAAATGAATGGCATAACCATCGATATCCCTTATTTAGATAAACTCTCAAAAGAACTAAAAAGTACCTTAGAAGATATTGAAAGTAAAGTTTATGAATTAGCAGAAGAAAATTTTAATCTATCTTCACCAAAACAACTCGGTGAGATCTTATTTGAAAAATTAAATTTAGATAAAAAGAAATCACGCAAAACAAAAATAGGATGGAGTACAGATGCAGTAGTTCTTGAGAGATTAGTCGACGAGCATGAAATAATCCAACATTTAATAAAACATAGAACTCTCAGCAAATTACTTAGTACTTATATTGATGCTCTTCCAAATCTTATTAACGAAAAGACAGGAAGGGTTCATACAAACTTTAATCAAGCTGCTACAGCGACTGGGAGACTAAGTAGTAGCAATCCTAATCTTCAAAATATCCCAGTTAGGACTGAATTTAGTAGGAGAATCAGAAAAGCATTCTTGCCTGAAAAAAATTGGAAACTTTTATCAGCTGATTACTCTCAGATCGAATTAAGAATACTCGCTCACTTAGCGGATGAAGAAATACTAATAAATGCATTTCATAAAAATGATGACATTCATTCTTTGACTGCAAGATTAATTTTTGAGAAAGAAGAAATTTCTTCTGATGAGAGGAGAGTTGGGAAAACAATAAATTTCGGAGTTATCTATGGTATGGGGATAAAGAAGTTTGCCCGTTCAACAGGAGTAAGTACTCCAGAAGCAAAAGAATTCTTAATAAAATACAAAGAAAGATATTCAAAAATTTTCAAATTTCTTGAACTTCAAGAAAGGCTTGCCTTATCAAAAGGTTATGTAAAAACAATTTTTGGTCGAAAAAGAGAATTTAAGTTTGATAAAAATGGACTTGGAAGACTAATAGGAAAAGATCCTTACGAAATTGACTTGCAATCCGCAAGAAGAGCTGGCATGGAAGCACAGTCACTAAGAGCCGCAGCCAATGCCCCAATTCAGGGTTCAAGTGCAGATATTATTAAAATTGCAATGGTTCAACTAAATAAAAAATTCATAGAAATGAATGTTCCAGCAAAAATGCTTTTACAAGTACATGATGAATTATTGTTTGAAGTTGAACCAGATTCTTTGGAAATTACGACGAAATTGGTAAAGAAGACTATGGAAGATTGTGTAAAATTAAATGTGCCTCTTTTAGTTGATATTGGAATTGGAGACAACTGGATGGAGACAAAATAAACCTTATGAAATACTTAGTTTAGGATGATCAAACTTTTTAATACTTTAAGCAAAAGAGTTGAGGTTTTTAAGCCTATTGATGATGTAGTAAAAATTTATTGTTGTGGAGTAACTGTTTATGATCTATGTCATCTTGGTCATGCCAGAAGTTATATAGCTTGGGATGTATTGAGAAGATTTTTAATTTACAGTGATTTCAAAGTAAAGTATGTTCAAAATTTTACAGATATTGATGACAAGATCTTAAAAAGAGCGAAAGAAGAAAACAGTTCAATGAAGGAAGTATCTGAAAAGAATATTATTGAATTTCATAAAGACATGGATTCTTTAGGGATAATGCGACCGGATAGTATGCCAAGAGCAACTAATCATATATGCAATATCTGCTCCTTCATAACAATCCTCGAGGACAAAGGTTATGCATACTCTAGAGATGGAGATGTTTATTATTCTGTTTTTAAAAATAAAAATTATGGAAAGCTAAGTAATCAAAATATAAAAGAACAAAATATCAATCAGCAAGGAAGAATGGCTAATGAGGAAAATAGTAAAAAACTAAATCCGCAAGATTTTGCACTATGGAAAAAAGCCAAAGATGATGAACCATTTTTTGATTCGCCATGGGGTAAAGGTAGACCAGGATGGCATATTGAATGTTCGGCGATGGTTAAAGATGAATTAGGAGATACTATTGATATCCATCTAGGTGGTTCTGATTTGATTTTTCCTCATCATGAGAATGAAATCGCCCAATCAGAAGCAGCCAATGGCAAAAAGCTAGCAAACTATTGGTTACACAATGGGATGGTCAATGTAAATGGACAAAAGATGAGTAAATCCCTTAAAAATTTTAAAACTATCAGAGAGCTAATTAAGTCAGGTATAAGCCCTATGACTTTGCGATATTTTGTTATGACTGTGAGTTATAGAAAACCACTCGATTTTACTGAAGAAGCTTTAAAGAGTGCTTCAGAAGCTTGGAAAAATATTAATGTAGCCCTTTCTTTTATGGACCTAACAAAAGGTGCTTTTAGATCTATTGAAAAAAATGAATCTCTCGAAGAAGAATATAAAGAGAAAATAAGTTTTGAATTATCTCAAAAAAAGCTTAAATTTTCTGAGGCTCTTGGAAATGACCTTAATACAGCAGGTGCTATTGCAATTATTTACGATTTAGCGAAACCATTAAAAAACTTTTTAAACCAATTTCAAAGGGTTGAAGGTTTTAAAATAGACTTAAATGAAAAATTCTTTCTACTTGAGAATTTTAAAACTCTTGAAAATTTGACCGAGGTACTGGGTCTTAAAAAAGAGGTTTTAGTAAAAGAAAGTAAAATAAAAGAAGACGAAATATCATCGCTTATTGATGAAAGATTGAAAGCAAAAATGGATAAGAATTATGCGAAGGCGGATGAAATCAGGAATTTGTTAAAAGAAAAAGGTATTGAACTTATTGATCAATCAAAGGAAATAACAACATGGATAAGGGTCTAAATTTTAAGAAAAAAACCAATTTGAAATTTTTGTTTTTTAAATACACCTTTAAATGGGAAGATATTAGAAATATCAGAGAAAATTGAAATACATTACTGTGCTCGGTTCTACTGGTTCAATAGGGACTCAAACTCTCGAAATAGCTAGTGAGCAGCCTAATAAGTTTAAAGCCGTAGCTCTTTCTGCAGGAAGAAATATTAATTTATTAACTGAACAAGTTAAAACACATCAACCAGAGGTAGTTGCAATTGAGGATGAGAGTCTTATAGAAGATTTAAAAGATAATATTAATAACTTAGAGTTGGATGATGCTCCCTTGGTATTAGGTGGAAAGCAGGGGATTAACGCAGTTGCAGCATGGGATAAGGCAGATACTGTGGTAACAGGGATAGTAGGCTGTGCAGGCTTAATTCCAACAATGTCAGCAATTAATGCGGGGAAAAATATTGCACTTGCTAACAAAGAAACTTTAATTGCGGCAGGACCAATTGTTATTCCTGCATTAAAGAAAAATAATAGTAGGCTTTTACCTGCTGATTCAGAACACTCTGCTATCTTTCAATGTTTACAAGGATTACCTAATTATGAAAATGCAGATTTTTCAACCGGAGAGATGCCTAAAGGTTTAAAAGCCATACACTTAACAGCTTCTGGTGGTGCTTTCAGAGATTGGGCCGTTGAGGATTTAAAGCATGTCACAGTGGAAGATGCGACTTCACATCCTAATTGGGATATGGGGAAAAAAATAACTGTAGATTCTGCAACTCTTATGAATAAAGGATTAGAAGTTATAGAAGCTCATTATTTATTTGGGACCTCTTACGAAAATATCGAAATAGTTATCCACCCTCAAAGTATTATTCATTCAATGATTGAGATGGAAGATTCTTCAGTATTAGCTCAATTAGGTTGGCCAGATATGAAACTACCCATTTTATATGCGCTGAGTTGGCCTGAAAGATTTAAAACAAATTGGAAAAGATTAAACCTAAGTGAAATTGGAAAATTAACTTTTAAAGAGCCAGACGAGTTTAAATATCCATGCATGGGACTTGCCTATGCTGCAGGAAAATCTTCTGGGACTATGCCTGCAGTCTTAAATGCTGCTAATGAAATGGCTGTTGAACAATTCCTCAAAGAAAAAATTTCTTTTCAAGAAATTCCAACATTTATAAGTAAAGCTTGTGAATCACATATGGAGCATTTGAATTTGAGTCCCGAATTGGAGGATATTCTTGAAGTAGACAATTGGGCCAGACTTTTTGTTAAGCAAGAAATTAAAAAAGGGAAAAAATACGTAAGTATTGGATAAAAGTGAATATAAAAAAACATCTTCTACTATGCGCAACACCCACAAAACAGAAATGCTTTAAAGGCAATGAAGGTCAAAAAGCATGGGAATGTCTGAAAAAGACTTTAAAAAAATTTGAGAATGATCCCTCTACAAAAAACGTTCATATATTGAGATCAAAAGCTGACTGTTTAAGGGTATGTAAGAACGGCCCAATTCTTCTTATTTGGCCTGATGGTATTTGGTATGAGAAAGTTTCTCCAGAAAAAATTTCTGAAATTTTTACCTCACATATTATTAACGGTAAGCCCATAGAAAAATGGATTTTTAAAAAAACACCATTTTTAAATAGTCCTAGATACTCATAAACCAGTTCTTTACGACTTCGTCTGACCAGCAGCCATTAATTGAATGAAAACCATTATGACCTCCTTTTTCAGTTACAAAAATAGTGAATTTATCAATAGATTCTTTTCTTAAATTCAAAGTATCCTTATATGGAACCCAGGGATCATCCTTGGCATGAATAAAAAGCATTTGAGGTAATTTTTTTATTGAGTTTTGGATTCTAAATATTGGAGAAGCTTTAACATAATAATCTTCTAAAGAATCAAATCCCCAACTTGGAGCTGTAAATTTCTGATCAAATTCCCTTATACTTTTTAAAGCTCTAATTTTTTTTCTTAATTTCTCATTATTAAGAATTTTGCCTTCATCATTAAATCCATCCCATAACTGATTTTTTAAGCGATGAAGTAACCATTTTTGGTAGATATAATTTCTAAATTTTTCAATACAGAGACTGCATGATGATAAATCTAAAGGGCTACTCACACAGGCTAGGCCATCTAAAAGTTTTTCTCCTTTGTTTTCATCGTAATCTAAGCAGGCGTTTAAAAGAATTGTTCCGCCTAAAGATAATCCAACTCCGTAAATTGGAAGAGTATTCATCTTAATGAGATCTTTAAACTCTAAATTAATGAATTTTTTAAAATAATTAATTGCTGAAATAACATCACTGGAGCATCTAGCACAATAATTTCCTTTAGCTAAATATCTTGCAGATCCAGATCCTCTTAGATTTAATTTAAGAACTCCAAAACCATTATTTGCTAATTTCCTAGAGATTCTTCTTAAACCAAACCGTTTAGTTGAGCCCCCTAAACCATGTATAACGATTACAAAACCCCTAAGGGAGCTCAATTTTTCGGGTAATTCTAAAAATCCCAGAAGATAATCACTTTTAAATTTTTCTGAAAGAATTTTATTAATCGGAAAGAATATTTTTTTATTTTTTTTTGATTTACCAAAATCAATAACAAAAGTATCTCTCAAAGTTTGTAAATCGCAACCTATCCAAGGGAAGACTTCTCGAAATGGCTTATTTTTTAGGTAATCTGAAAAACTAAAAGATATACTATTATTTCTCTCCAACTCCAAGATCCTTTAATTCTCCAATCAAATCATTCAGTACCTTTTTTGCATCACCAAAGACCATTGAGGTATTTGGCAGATCAAATAAATCATTTTTTATTCCAGAGTAACCTGCACTCATTCCTCTTTTAATTACAAATACCGTTCTTGCTTCCTGCACATCAAGAACTGGCATGCCATATAAAGGGGAAGAGCTATCATTTTTAGCCTGAGGATTAACTACATCATTTGCTCCTAAAACTAAAACAACATCGGTTGCTGGAAAATCGGGATTCACAACATCCATCTCTTTAAGTTGTTCATAAGGAACATCAGCTTCTGCCAAAAGTACATTCATATGTCCAGGCATCCTGCCTGCTACAGGATGTATTGCATAGATAACTTCAATACCATTTTGTTCTAATTTTTTTGTCACTTCCCTTAAAGTATGCTGAGCCTGAGCTACCGCGAGACCATAACCAGGAACAATTATTACCTTGTTTGCTGCCTCTAAAGTCAATGCACATTCTTCAACACTGCAAGAAGTTATATTTGTATATTCTCCTGATCCAGAAGAGGTCGTACTTTGAGCAGATAAAGATCCTCCAAAAAGTACTGAGACTAAGGATCTATTCATCCCCTTGCACATTACTTGAGTAAGTATTAAACCTGCTGCTCCAACCATTGCTCCTGCTACTATTAAAAGCTGACTATCTACAACGAAACCTGCTGCTGCTGCTGCAATCCCTGAATAACTATTTAATAAAGATATAACCACTGGCATATCAGCTCCACCAATTGGCAAAGTAACTCCAATACCTAATAAAGAAGAAACTATAACTAAAAGCCAAATAGAACTTGTATTTCCGTTTATCAAGTCAAAAAAGGCAATCAAAGAAGTAACTGCAAAAACAATATTTACAAAATGTCTAACTTTACTCTGAGTCCATCCTGGAGTTGACAACCAACCCTGTAACTTAGCCATTGCAACAATCGATCCAGTGAAAGTTATGGCACCCACAAATATCGAAACAGATATAGAAACTTCGTTAATAAGTGACTTAAAAAAATCAAGATTTTCTACACTATTAGATAAAGGGAAAATAGCTACTCCCAAGGCGACTAAAAGTGATGACATTCCACCACACCCATTAAACAATGCAACTGTTTCAGGCATGGAGGTCATCGGTACTTTTTTTGCAAGTATTGCTCCGAACAAACTACCTATGATTGATCCAATTATTATCCAAATCCAAGACTGAATAGCAATTCCAGATGTGCCCAAATAATAAGATAGTAATCCTATTACTGATAACGTCATCGCTAATGCAGCTAATCTATTTGCATCTCTTGCTGATTTTACTTTTGACAATCCTTTTATTCCCAAAGCTAGTAAAAGTACAGCTAAAAGGTCAATAGAAAATTTAATGATTACAGGTAGATTCATACTAATAATTACTTCTTATTTGATGGTTTTCGGCTAAACATTGCGAGCATTCGATCAGTTACAAAGAAACCGCCCACAACATTGAAAAGAGCGAATCCAAGAGAAACTGAACCAATAATTAAAAGTGGCACATTTTCTCCTGCTTTTACAATTAAAGTCAATGCTGCCAGCATTGTTATTCCTGAAATTGCATTTGCTCCACTCATTAAGGGAGTATGAAGGGTTGGAGGAACTTTTCCAATTAACTCTAGGCCTAACAAACTACCGAGTAAAAGAACCCAAAGAAGACTTATAAAAGACATAATTTTAAAACCTCAATTTTCAAAAACTTTATTTTGAAGGACAACTCCTTCATCACTTAATAGACATCCAGAAATAAGTTCATCCTCTTTATCTAATTTAATTACACCATCTTTTATAAATGGTGTAATCAAAGATGTTAAGTTCTTAGCATAAAGTGAACTAGCATCGTAAGGAACTGATGAAGGTAATTCACCAGCACCTATGAGCTTTACACCATCTTTGATAATGGTTTCATTTGATTTTGTTCCTTCGCAGTTCCCTCCTTGAGAAACTGCTAAGTCAATCACTACTGCTCCAGGCCTCATTTTTTCAATCATTGGGAAATCTATTAAAACAGGAGCCTTTTTGCCTAGAACTTGAGCAGTACAAATAGCAACATCAGCTTCAGATAAATACTTAGTGAGAGTAGCCTTCTGTTTTGAGAGAAATTCAGGAGTTACGGACTTTGCATAACCTCCTGCCTCGCCTGGTTTTTCATCCACTTCAGGAAGTTCTATAAACCTTGCTCCAAGTGACTCTACTTGTTCTTTAACAGCAGGTCTAATATCAGATACAAATACTATTGCACCAAGTCTTTTTGCTGTAGCAACAGCCTGCAATCCTGCAACTCCTCCACCAAGAACCACTACTTTGGCAGGCTGAACAGTGCCTGCTGCAGTCATAAGCATTGGAAAATATCTATCTAACTCACTTGCAGCTAAAAGAACTGCTTTGTATCCGGCGATATTGGCCTGTGAAGAAAGAACATCAGAAGATTGAGCTCTACTAATCCTAGGAAGCAATTCTAGTGATAAAGCTGAAATCTTATTACTATTAATAATCCTGAGAAGCTCCTTATTACCGTATGGGTTAAGAAGACCAAGAAGAACAGCGCCTTTCTTTAATTTAGTTAAATTATCCTCTGATGGAGTTTTTACACAAAATATCAAGTCCGCTTCACCCCAAATTTTTTGATCTAAATTATTTATTATTGTTCCGCCCGATACTTCATATGATAAGTCATTAAATCCTGATAATTTTCCTGCTGAACTTTCAATATAAACATCACATCCAAGGCTTTTTAATTTCTTTACCGCTTCTGGTGTAGCTGAAACTCTCCTTTCACCAGAGCTTGTTTCGGAAGGAATAAGTATCTTTGTCAATTTATTTATTTTTTTAAACATACTAAATATAAATTGAAGAAAGTCAAAAGTCTTGGATTTTTGTTAAAAATATATTTTCTTTTCTAAAAAAAATAGCTATCTAGAATATAGGCACTAAATAATCCAATGAGTATAAAAGCAATCGAATGTCCTGATGGAGTATGTCACAGTCATCATGGTGGTCATGCTGTTCCAAGACAAGCTATGCAGAAAAATCTAGAAAAGCATGGTAAAGATTGGTGCGAGAGATTAGCAGAGAGAATTTATGAAATGTCAGTTGATACTTATTCCCAGACAGTCATGCCTAGTCTCCACTCGGCAGGTTGGCAAAGAAGACATTTAGATTGGGAATTTAAGCTGGCAGAAAATGACTCTGAACCTGATGAAGCTCTTGTTGAAGGAATTATTAATGCCACAGAAAGCTTTCTAAGGAGTAGTGAGGTTCATCGATTATTTATTCAAGAATTAGTTCAGGGCACATTCGAGGAAGCAAATGACAAAAAAATAATTTCTAAAGCAATAAAATCTATCATCGAAGAAGAAATTGTTAGTTCACTGAGAGAAAAGAAAGAAACTCTTTTAAAGAAAATATCCGCAAAATTAATATCAGAAGAAAGAGTTAGCGAGGAACTTGCAATAAATTCAGCTAAAGAGGGTTTTGAAGAAGTTGAAAGGCTACTTGCAAATCATAGCGAGGCAGTTTAAGCCTATTTCTTTATATTTTCTTTATAATTCCTACAAATTTTGGCTCAAATATAAATTAAAGATTAAATTATTGTTTGAAAGTACAAAGTTGTAACTTATTAGACAATAGATATACCTTGTTTTGTGTTTATCTTATATACAACTTTTAGATTTCAATGGACAATTTCATTAGAAAGAGAATCGACATTGCGACCTGTTGGGCTACCAACAGAATTTCAGCAATGGACACTTTAGAAAGATATGAAGACAGTTATGCAGTCGCAGAAGAATTTAGAGAGTGGATATTACATATTGGAGAAAAGAACGAAAATTTAAAAGATTCTGTTTTAAATTTCCCAAAGGAATTAAAAAATTTTTTAGACCAAAAAGTCAACGATTAAATAATAAATCGATCGAGTGATATCCGACCTACATTATTTGGGTATGTTTATTATCATTAATAGTGAAATTAGCAAATAAATGGAAAATAAAGAGAATACTTCAAAAGTAGAGAATGTTGTAATCATAGGTTCGGGCCCTGCAGGTTATACAGCCGCAATATATGCAGCAAGAGCAAATCTTCAACCTTTGCTCGTAACAGGATTTAATTCAGGTGGAATTCCTGGCGGGCAATTAATGACTACAACATTTGTTGAAAATTATCCAGGTTTTCCAGATGGAGTATTAGGACCTGAATTGATGGATCTAATGAAGGCTCAAGCAGAAAGATGGGGTACTAATTTATACGAAAGTGATGTTGTCTCAATAAATGCTGATTCACATCCTTTTGAATTAAAAACTTTAGAAGGGACTTTAAAAGCTAATTCAATTATTATTGCAACTGGAGCAAGTGCAAATAGATTAGGCGTGATAAATGAAGATAAATTCTGGAGTAAAGGAATTAGTGCTTGTGCAATTTGTGATGGAGCAACTCCACAATTCAGAGATGAAGAATTAGCGGTTATAGGAGGAGGCGACTCTGCATGTGAAGAAGCAGCATACCTCACAAAATATGGCAGCAAAGTGCATTTAATTGTTAGATCAGAAAAATTAAAGGCTAGCGCAGCAATGGTTGATAGAGTAAAAGCTAATTCAAAGATAGAAATCCATTGGAACACAAAAGTTGATAAAGCTGATGGTTCTGAATGGCTTGAGAAAATTGAAACTATTAACTCTCAAGAAGGTAGAGGGGAAATCAATATAAAGGGTCTTTTTTACGCAATAGGGCACACACCAAATACGAAGTTCTTAAGCAACAAAATTGATTTAGATAATAAAGGATATATTGCTTGCAAATCAGGAAGACCCGAAACATCTATCGAAGGCATTTTTGCAGCAGGGGATGTTGTTGATTCTGAGTGGAGACAAGGAGTTACCGCTGCAGGAACTGGATGCATGGCAGCATTAGCTACTGAAAGGTGGCTAGCTGAGAAAAACTTAGCAAAAACAATAGTCAGAGAAACACCCGAACCCGAAAAACTTAATTCATCAGATTTTAAGGAAGAAGAAGTTAATGAAGATACTTTTGATTTAAATTCTGAATGGCAAAAAGGCAGTTATGCATTAAGGAAACTTTATCACGAGAGTAAAAAACCGATATTAGTAATTTTTAGTTCCCCAAGTTGCGGCCCATGTCATGTTTTGAAACCTCAGTTAAAAAGGGTAATTAAAGAACTTGATGGTGCAGTGCTTGGCGTTGAAATAGATATTGATAAAGATCAAGATATTGCAAAACAAGCTGGTATTAACGGTACACCAACAGTTCAACTTTTTAAAGAAAAATTATTAAAAAAACAATGGCAAGGCGTTAAACAAAGAAGTGAGTTTAAAGAGGCGATAAAAAATATTATCTAATGTAATTTTTTACTTATTATTTCTCTTAGGATTATTTTTATTAGTTGTAGGTCTAGCACCACCGGCATTCCTTTCTCTATAAGTTATCCTCCCTCTAGAAAGATCATAAGGACTTATCTCAACTAACACTTTGTCTCCAGCTAATAATTTAATTCTAAATTTAGTCAATTTACCTGCAGCTCTACATAAACATTGATGTCCTTCAGGTTGTTCTAATGTAACCAAATAAAATCCATTTCCCTGCTCTTTTTCTATTACACCTGAAGTTTCAATCATTAATTAATCTTTTACTAAGTTCATATTATCAGAAAAAGATTGGCCAAAATTGATTTAAGAAAAATTACATACGAAAAAAATGAAATTCAATTCAAATTGAAAATTTAATTTCATTAATTATCTGAAGTTGACCATAGTAAAAATTTGCTTTTGCAATTTTTTCAGAATCTTCTAATTGATCAAAAAAAATAAACCCAAGACTTTCCCATAGTGAAGATCCGCAAACATTATTCAATTCATTTTTTGCCTCTTTTGCAAAATTATCTAGTTTTCGTTCAAGATTTTTAGATTTAGAAACAGACATAATCAATAATACTTATATAGTACAAATATACTATATAAGTCTAAAATTGCAATATTAAAAAGGTAATCTCTTTTTTTCTTCAATATTTAAATCTGCTTCCATTTCTCTTAATCTTTTAAGTATTTGTTGATAGTACTCCCTTATATAACTCTCTAGTGATGTCATATCTTCTTTTTTAAGTTCTAACATTTCGTAAGTTTTGCTCATATCAGCATCTAATGATTCACCACTACTAGTTACTTCAGCAAAAGCCAATCTTTCAGAAACATTTAAAGAATCTTGGAAAAAGGAAACTACTTTTTGAGTAACACTAATTAAGAAGGGGGAAACTCTAAAAATCTTCGCCTTTTTTTCACTAAATTTTTCACATAAAGATATAACTTCGTTTGAATCCCATGCTTTAGGACCTACTAATGGCAATGAAGTTCTGTGAGTTTTTGGATTATTTACTGATGCAACAACAACTTTTGCCATATCTTGAGTATTCATATAAGCAATTTTAGTTGGATTCCCACTCATCCATACTGCTTGACTATCCAAGATTGGAATAGCGAATTGACCAATAACTCCTTGCATAAAAGCTGCACATTTGAAGATTGTATAGTCTAAATCAGATTTCTCAAGAAGTTTTTCAGTGCAAAATTTAATGTCCATTAAAGGAACATTTCTAAACTTTTCCGTTAGTAGAATAGAGAGGAAGATTACCCTTTTTACATTTAAAGATTCACAAGCATTGAATAAGTTAAGTTTTCCATCCCAATCTATTTCATAAATACTTTTAGGATCATCTGGCCTGCTAGTCGCTGCATCAATAACTACTTCAATATCTTGCAATGCATATTCAATATCAGAAGAATTTAATAAATTACCTTTTGTTAGTTCACATCCCCATTCTTGTAGAAAGGAAGCTTTTCTTGGGTTTCTTACAAAGCATCTTACTTCATGTCCATCTTCTATAGCTTGCTTTGCTATTTGTCTTCCAAGTGTACCTGTTGCTCCTACTAAAAGAATCTTCATATTTAAGATTTACTTAACTTTTAGACCATAACTTAAAATGTGATGTATTCGTGAGAATCAATCTCCCTGAAACTTTAATAACAAAGCACCACCAACCAATCCAATTGGTATCAGTATCCAAAAAACTGCTGCAATACTAAAAATTTCTTTTGCCATAGTAAAATTTAATGATTACTATAATTTACATTCAATATACATTTATTTGTTAAAAAAGTAGATAATGCAAATATCTTGAAAATTTATGAATATATGAATAATAATTTTAAAGAAAATATAAACTTTCCTAATTACTGGAATTGGAATGGTTTTAAGGTTTGCTGGAGTGTTTCAGGCGAAAAAAATGAGATTCCAATTATATTTCTCCATGGATTTGGCGCTAGTCGAAAACATTGGAGAAACAATTTAGAATATTTTGCGAAAAGGAATTGCGCCTCTTATTGTTTGGATTTAATAGGATTTGGGGATTCAGATCAACCTGGGATTAGACAAATTGGAAAATTAAATAATGAGATTTGGTGTAATCAAGTCAAAGACTTTATTGCTCAGGTGATAAGACCAAAGAATTCTAGGAAAGTAATTCTTATTGGCAATTCCCTTGGATCACTAGTTGCTTTAACTTGTGCTGTTTTATTAGAGGATCAAATTGCAACAGTTATTGCTTCGCCCCTGCCAGATCAAATTCAAGAAAATAAAAAGTCCATAACAAAAAAATCATCATTTAAGAAATTTCAAGATGGATTCATAAAAATATTTTTTATATTTTTACCTTTGGAGATTATTTTATTTTTAATAACCAAATTAGGAATCATAAAACTGGGACTAAATTCTGCCTATTTCAAAAAAGATAATATTGATAGCGAACTAATAGATTTGGTAACAAAACCTGTTTTAAGGAGAACTTCAGCTAGATCATTAAGAGCAATGTGTATTGGAATGTCTTCAAGAGATGAAAAATTTCAAGCTTCTTACCTTTTGAGAAAACTAAGCGCCTCAAAAAAAGTTCCTTTTTTATTAATTTGGGGAGAAAAAGATAATTTCATACCTTTGTTTGTTGGTAAAAAGATTGCAAATTTCCATAGATGGGTAAAATTAAAAATAGTATCCAATTCAGGGCATTGTATCCATGATGAAGATCCTTCAGTATTCAATAAAATCTCTTATGAATGGATTAGAGATTCATAAACCTTTAAAAATATGAAACATACATTATCAGTTCTTGTAGAAGACGAATCAGGAGCTTTGAGTAGAATCTCAGGTCTCTTTGCTAGAAGGGGATTCAACATAGACAGTCTTGCAGTAGGACCTGCAGAATCCAAAGGGATTTCAAGGTTAACAATGGTAGTAGAAGGTGATGATGAAACTCTTCAACAAATGACTAAACAACTTAATAAGTTATTTAATGTTCTTGGGGTTGTAGATTTTACAAATCTCGCAGCTGTTGAGAGAGAATTGATGTTACTAAAAGTTTCATCGAAAGAAGACACCAGGAGTAATATCCTTGATATAGTTCAGATTTTCCGTGCAAAAGTTGTTGATGTATCAGATATGGCTTTAACTCTCGAGGTAGTTGGAGATCCTGGGAAGTTAGTTGCTTTAGAGAAATTACTAGAGCCATACGGCATCCTTGAAATAGCAAGAACTGGTAAGGTTGCACTTAAACGCTCTTCAGGAGTTAATACAGAAATGTTGAAAATAAACAAATATTCTCTAGAAATTTAATTAGATCTCTGGACTGCCTTGATATAGTCTTCTTTCTTGATTTTTTTAAGTACATCTAGTCCTTTAATAATCTTTCCAAAAATTGAATATCTTCCATCTAATTCTGGTATTTTACTTGTTACAAAAAAAAATTCAGTCGATGAAGATTTATTCTTGCCGCTCTTAACCATAGCGAGTGAACCACTCTCAAAAGTATTAACTAAATTTTCAGTTTCATAAGGATTTTTTATTTGATAGTTATATCTTGGTTTAATTTCTTCTTTGAATTTTATTTCTAGAGGTATTGATGGACTTGTTTTATTAAGGATTTCATTACGATCAATATAAAGTTTATTTTCTGGATTAACACCTCCATGTATAAAACTTATTTGCGGATAATTTATTATTTTATAAAATTTTTGATTTTCATAAATATTATTGTCTATGTTTTCCAGAAAGTTTGATACTGTTACTGGGTTATCTTCACCAAATAATTTAACCTCAAAATCACCTTTTGAAGTTTTAAAATAAATTATTTTGTTACTTTGAATACAACTAAATTTAAGTTTTTGACAGTAATAATTTGAATCAATCTCATGCTTAAAACTACAAGCTTGAACCAAAAACAAAACTTGAACTAAAGAGAAAGTTTTTAAAAAATATTTTTTTTTTATCTTAAACCCTCCAAATTAACATTTAAAAACTTAGCCAGACGAGCTCCTTCTTCTTCTACTTGAAGTAGCGGTTTAAGTTCACCTGCTCCGCTTAAAGGGAGAGGTTTTTTTCTACCCTTCAGTACTAAAGCAATTCTTCTTCTAGGATTAAATCCCTCACTTATATCTAACTTAACTGATTTAATTTCATCAAAATTAAATTTAACTTCAATATCTTTAAACAAACCTTTTCTTTTTATTTCTATTGATTTTGATGATTTATCAAAAGTATTAATTCCTGAACCAAAGTTAATATAAACCAAATACCATAAATAAAAATTTAATAAATTGGCTATTATTCCATATGCTCCCATTATTATTCCTTGAGGAATAAACAATAAAGTTGAAGGATTACCCAAAGGCAATAGATCTCTTCCTGTGTAGCTAGAAATAGAGGCCAAAAGGAAACCAATTCCTCCAATAGTTAGCATTCCACCAATAATATAATTAGAAATTTTTCTTGATCCACCAATTTTCTGTTCGATCTTATCGAATGACTTGAGGTCTGAGTTCATTTTTTTTTATTTTTTTAGATCCTAATTCAGATAATTTAACAAACTAAGGGAGTATTCTTACCTAATTTTTAATAAAAAAGTCAGGAAAGCTTTACAAGGCATTTCAGATATACATATATTTCCCCACATTACTCTCAATCTTTGTTACAGTCACTGCGTATCCCGAAGCTAAAAACGATTTCTCATGACGATCGCAGTTGGTAGCGCCCCACAAAGAGGATGGTTTGATGTCCTCGATGATTGGTTGAAGCGCGACCGCTTTGTATTTATTGGTTGGTCCGGACTACTTCTACTTCCTTGTGCATATCTTGCTATAGGCGGTTGGTTCGTCGGAACAACATTTGTTACCTCATGGTACACACACGGAGTTGCAAGCTCATACCTTGAAGGTTGTAACTTTTTAACAGCAGCTGTAAGTACCCCTGGAGATGCCATGGGACACAGTCTTCTATTTTTATGGGGTCCAGAGGCCCAAGGTAGTTTCGTAAGGTGGCTACAACTTGGTGGTCTTTGGAACTTTGTTGCATTACATGGAGTATTTGGCCTTATTGGTTTTATGCTTCGTCAGTTTGAAATTGCTGGCCTTGTTGGAATTAGACCATACAATGCATTAGCTTTCTCAGCAGTAATTGCAGTTTTCACAAGTATTTTCCTTATCTATCCTTTAGGACAGCATAGTTGGTTCTTCGCACCTTCATTCGGTGTTGCAGCAATCTTCCGTTACATCCTGTTCATTCAAGGTTTTCACAATATCACTTTAAATCCATTTCACATGATGGGTGTTGCTGGAATTCTTGGTGGTGCTCTACTTTGCGCTATTCACGGAGCTACAGTACAAAATACTTTGTATGAAGATACAAGTATTTATACAGATGGTAAGGTTCAAAGTTCAACATTTAGAGCTTTTGACCCAACTCAAGAAGAAGAAACTTATTCAATGATTACAGCGAATAGATTCTGGAGTCAAATCTTCGGTATTGCTTTCTCAAACAAGCGTTTCTTACATTTCTTGATGCTATTTGTACCTGTTATGGGTATGTGGACATCTTCAATAGGTATTGTCGGCTTAGCACTTAACTTAAGAGCTTATGATTTCGTAAGCCAAGAAATCCGTGCAGCAGAAGATCCAGAATTTGAAACTTTCTATACAAAAAATATACTTTTGAACGAAGGTATGCGAGCATGGATGTCTTCTGTGGATCAACCACACGAAAACTTTGTATTCCCTGAGGAGGTTCTTCCACGTGGAAACGCCCTTTAATAATTTATTAAGAGCTCCAAACCAAAGTATTGAGGAAACTGGTTATGCCTGGTATGTAGGTAACGCTAGATTAATCAATTTATCTGGACGTTTATTAGGAGCTCACATTGCTCACTCTGGACTAATCGTCTTTTGGGCGGGAGCAATGATGCTCTTTGAGGTTAATCATTTTACTTTTGATAAACCAATGTGGGAGCAAGGTTTAATCTGTATGCCACACGTTGCAATGTTTGGCTATGGAATAGGCCCAGGTGGTGAAGTTACTGATATCATGCCTTTCTTCCAGGCAGGCGTGGTTCACTTGATAGCTTCAGCTGTACTTGGTTTCGGTGGTATTTACCATTCATTAGCAGGTCCAGAAAAACTTGAAGAAGATTTTCCATTTTTCTCAACCGATTGGAGAGATAAAAATCAAATGACAAATATCCTCGGATATCATTTGATTGTTCTCGGTGTAGGTGCTTTAGCATGGTCAGTAAACTGGTGTTTTATTGGCGGTGCATATGACACATGGGCACCTGGAGGTGGTGAAGTCAGACTTGTTAACCCAACCTTAGATCCAAGAGTTATTCTTGGTTATCTATTTAGATCTCCATGGGGAGGTGCTGGTTCAATAATCGGTGTTAACTCCATTGAAGATATTGTTGGTGGACATGTTTACGTGGGTATTACTGCAATTATTGGAGGAATATTCCATATCTTTACCAAACCTTTTGGATGGGCAAGAAGAGCTTTTATCTGGAATGGTGAAGGACTATTAAGTTACGCTCTTGGTGGAATTTGTGTAGCAAGTTTTATTGCTTCAACTTTCATCTGGTTTAACAACACTGCTTACCCTTCAGAGTTTTATGGCCCAACAAATGCTGAAGCTTCACAGGCTCAAAGCTTTACTTTCCTAGTGAGAGATCAAAGAATTGGAGCTAACGTAGGTTCAACAATGGGACCAACAGGTCTAGGTAAGTATCTCATGAGATCTCCTACTGGTGAAATTATATTTGGTGGTGAAACAATGAGATTTTGGGATTTCAGAGGGCCATGGTTAGAGCCTTTAAGAGGACCTAATGGATTGAGTCTTGAGAAAATCCAAAATGATATTCAGCCTTGGCAGGTAAGAAGAGCAGCTGAATATATGACTCATGCTCCAAACGCTTCTATCAACTCTGTTGGTGGAATCATTACAGAGCCTAATGCTGTTAACTTCGTTAACTTAAGACAATGGTTAGCTGCAGCTCAATTCTTCCTAGGATGGTTTACATTCATTGGTCATCTTTGGCATGCTGGACGTGCTAGAGCAGCCGCTGCTGGTTTCGAAAAAGGAATCGACAGAAAGAGTGAACCAGCTCTAGAAATGCCTGATTTAGATTAATTTTCTATCTCTTATAAAAAAGCCCTATCTTTTGATAGGGTTTTTTTTTGCTCAATTTTATTATCTATATAAATTTCCTCTGAGCCATGGCAGACTTAAACCCATTACATTACTGAAACAACCCTCTATTTTTTCTATGTATTTACCACCTATACCTTCCAAGGCAAATCCTCCGGCGCAATATAAAGGTTCATTTGTATCTACATAACTCTTGATTTCCCAATCTTCCAAATTAGAAAAATAAACTTTGGAACTTACCGTTTTTTTTATTATTTGAGCGATTTCAAAAATTTTGGAAGTTGAATCAAAATTCCCAATTATTAGAGTATGACCAGTATGTAAAAATCCAAATTCTCCAGACATTTTTTTCCATCTAATAAATGCCTCCTCTTTGTTAGATGGTTTTCCATAAGCTTCTCCTTTAAATTCAAAAATTGAATCGCAACCAAGTATTTCCAAAGGACCATAGTTAAATTCTTTCGGCAATGATATGTTTTGAATATTTTCAGATAAACTATTAGCCTTTTGAAAAGATAATTCCAAAGCTAAATTAAATATATTCTTTTCTTGAATAGTAGTTTCATCAAAGTCACTTGATATTTGGATAAATTCAATTTGACAATTTTCTAGTAATTTCTTTCTAGATTGAGAAGCAGAAGCTAGAATTAACACAAATTTTTTACCAAATTATAATTCAATTTAATAATTAATAAATTTTAAAATTAATATAAATTACTAATGGAGTTAGAAGCAAAATTACATGAAATAAAGAAACCAATAATGGTCCTAGGCACTTCCAGTGGAGCAGGAAAATCTTTAACTGTTACTGCTATTTGCAGGATTCTTAAAAATTTAGGGGAAGAACCAATACCTTTTAAAGGACAAAATATGAGTAACAACGCTTGGGTTGATTGGGAAGGTGGAGAGATGGCATATTCACAAGCACTTCAAGCTTTTGCTTGTGGTATTAATCCCTCTGCAGAGATGAATCCCATTTTATTAAAGCCACAAGGAAACTCAATAAGCGAGGTGATTCACCTTGGCAAAAGCATAGGGATCACAACTGCAAAAAATTACTATAAAGATTGGTTTATTCCTGGCTGGGAAGTAATTAAAAAAAGTTTAAAGTCTATTTACGAAGGGAATCCGAATTGCCGTTTAATTATCGAAGGTGCTGGCAGTCCCGTAGAAATGAATTTAATTCATAGAGACCTTACTAATTTAAGAGTTGCAAAATATTTAAATGCAAATTGCGTATTAGTTACTGATATTGAAAGGGGAGGCGTGTTTGCACAAATAATTGGTACTCTTGAATTAATGAAGCCTGAAGAAAAGAAACTTATTAAGGGAATAATCATAAATAGATTCAGAGGAGACCTTTCATTATTTGAAGAAGGTAAAAAATGGATTGAGAAAAAAACTCAAATACCTGTTATTGGAATTATTCCATGGTTAAATGATTCATTTCCTCCAGAGGATTCTTTAGATTTATTAGAAAAAAAATCACTTTTCACAAATCCTGATATCAAAGTTGGGATAATAAAATTTCCATCTATAAGTAATTTCTCAGATTTTGATCCATTAGAAAATGAAGAAACAATTTTAATTGAATGGATTAAAGAATCACAAAACCTGAGTAAGTATGACTTCATTATTTTACCGGGCAGCAAACAAACGATTAAAGATCAAATATTTCTTGAAGATTCTGGCTTATCTCAAGATATAAGGGAATATTCAAATAACAAAGGCAATATTATTGGAATATGTGGAGGTTTGCAAATGTTAGGAACAACACTTGAAGATCCTTATTTAAAAGAGGGTTCCAAAAATTATTCTGAACAAAAAATTAAAGGAATTGGATTACTACCATTAAAAACAACTTTTTTTGAAAAAAAATTAACACGTCAAATCAACACTGAATCTAGATGGCCATGCCAATCAGAAATTAATGGATTTGAAATTCATAATGGTCAAACTGTGTTGGATGAAAGGCAAAGTTCATTAAAGATTAATCATATCTTTAAAGATTTAGATCTAGGTTGGTACAAAGAAAATTATAAAGGCGGAACTATTGCAGGAACATACATACATGGGATCTTTGAAAATGACAGTTGGAGAGACCAATATATTAATTTAATAAGGAAGAGTAGAAATCTACCAATATTAAATAAAAAATCAATTTCTTATAAAAAGAAAAGAGAATCCATTATTAATAATCTTGCGAATGAATATCACAAACATTTAAATCTCAAATCATTTCTAAATTGAAAAAAACAAATATTAAAATAATATGGCCAAACAACAAAGAAACATTTGTTTCAGTTGGAGATGATTGGTTCTCTTCTGCTGAAAAAGCAGGTTTAGAAATACCGACTGGTTGTCTTACAGGAAGTTGTGGAGCCTGTGAAATAGATGTAAATGGTGAAACAGTAAGAGCTTGTATCAGCGAAATTAAAAATAATAAAAAATGTACGTTAAACGTTTCTTTAACTACAGACCCCTTTTGGGAAAAATAAATTTCACTAAACATTACCTACTATTAGATAAAGTAATAGAAAGAATGAATTTGCATAAAAAAAAGACCCCTATAGGAGTCTTGTTATGGGTTTACAAAATAAAGTGTTTCCTTGTTTCCACTGATTAAGTAAATCCACTCCTCAACACTAATATAAGTTATGCCATAAAATTCTTTTTCGTGGACGGGATGAATGGAATGTTACTTAATTGTCACATGTGCCAGTTTTACATTTCTGGACATACAGCAAAAAAAAATCTAATACAGAGAAAGGGGTCTTTACTTAGCAGAAATTAACGTGTTAATAGTTTCTAATTAGTAAAACTTGCTGGGAAAAGGTATAAATTATCCACAGTATTATTTACTATTTCTTTTCCCAAAATAGATAAAGATTCGAAAACTGGTTTTTAGTATCAACTATTGCAGTGCTTGTTGAGATCAACTTCCATCCAGCAGAATTACGTTTTTTCATAATTGCTGTAATTTCATTTTCTTGTCTTTGAGTATTTGTATTTCCTATTGCATAATAAATATCAAGATCATTTTCTACTTTTGTCATTTTTAAACATGCTGCTATTCAGAGTTAATATTACTCAATCTTTCATCAATAATAGGGTGAATTTGATAGGGTAATTGGAAATAAATTTCATATGATATTACCTTCTCCCCAAATTACAATTGGATTATTACTGATAAGTATTGGAATAGTCGTTACTTTTGATATCAAAATTGATTTATTTAAAAATAAAGAGTAAAAAAAATGCTGCACAGCAAAATAACTATCTTAATTTGATCAATATTGAATTATCTCATTTAGATCAAGAATAAAAAACATCCAGCAATAAATCCACTTATATGACCCAATAAACTAACTCCAGGTAAGAAAGAGAAAATCAATCCTATAAAGCATATTGTCTTTACCATTTTTTGCACTTCATAATTGGATTTTAAACCAATTTTTTTGCCTAAAAAGTGACTCTTTCCATAAAAAGATGTTAATAGTAAGAATCCAAATAAAGCATAAATTATTCCGCTAAATCCTAAGGCGGCATAGTTGGGATAGAAATTAAGAAAGTAAGATAAAATCTTTTCGTAAACCCAGATAATAAAAAAATTCAAAAAAGAACAACTTAAAATAAATTTCAGATAAAAAAATCTGCTGTCGATTCCAAGTCTCATCAAAAAATATCTAGTAATGATTATTCCACCAAGATTACTTAATAAATGATTTAAATCTACATGGATTAGGATTGATGTAAAAATTCTATGGGGTTCATCACTAATTAATCTTGGTACAAAGTAAAAATATTCTTTATCAATAACTCCAATCAAATCAGTAAAAATAAAAACTGAGATTAAAAAAAATCCTGTTACAAGATACTGCCAATCATATTTAGATATTGAATTATTTAAAGGCATTTTCAGTTTTATTTTAAAAAACATCTTCTTAAATAGAATAAAAGACCCTTGGCAAGGTCTTTATTAATATCTTAATTTATATTGCCTTTAGTAAACTTTGCAATGAGAACTTGTTGGGTGATCTATGCATTCTTTTTCCCAATAATCTTTTCTTTGATCTTGTGGTAGTTGATAATTAAAATCATGCATTCTCCAAATATCTGAAGTTGCATTTCTTAGGGCGGTGAATGGAGTGGTGAGTCTCATAAAACCTCCTATTATCTCTACCCCTTAATTATCCTCCTAATCAATTCAAAATAATAGAGTATTAATACCGGAGTATTAATGCTTTGTGGTTGTCAAAACTATCTTTCTCAATATATTAGGAGCATAAATAATTCAGGATTAAAAAGCACTTCATCGAATTTATGGATAGCAAGGCTCATATACTCGAAGAAGGCAAATAAATGCCCTCTTATTTTATTTTTAGGAATTCTAGAAACTATTTATTTACGGAGAGGGTGGGATTCGAACCCACGAATAGTTTCCTATTAAACGATTTCGAGTCGTTCGCTTTCGACCACTCAGCCACCTCTCCAGGTTTTTATAAGTATGCACATAATTAAAGTAAAAATTATGAACTATATAATTATCTTAATTTTTAATCCCACCCTGCATCTTTCATCAATTTAATAGCTAGAGAATTTTGTTCTCCAAGGTCTTCTACAGTGACACTATCAGGTATAAACTCACCAAAGTTCTTTACAATTTCATTCTGATTTACTTCCTTCAAAGGATGTTCAAAAGTTGGCGCAGCTAACCCCTTACTTCCTTCAGGCGATGCTAAGAATTCAAGTAACTGAATAGCTTCATTTTTATTTGTTGCATATTTTGCAACACCACCAGCACTAATATTTACGTGAGCAGGATTAGGAGTAAGGACCTTTGTTTTTTTCGCATACAATGCATCTCTTCTTCCATTAACCCCCGCTAACATTCTTGCGACATAATAATGATTAACAATTCCTACTCCACATTTTTTTTTGGAAACTGCTCTAATTATTGAAATATCTCCAGGGAAGAATGGTTGGGAAACATTTGAAATCATTCCGCTTAACCAATCTTTAGTTTCTAATTCACCTTTATTAATTATTTGATTGGCAACTAAAGATTGATTGTATGGACTTTTTCTATTCCTTAAACATACTTTTCCTCTCAAAGAAGGATTAGCTAAATCAGAGTAATCATTAATTTTGCTTACATCTACTACTTTTGGATTGGCAACCATAACTCTCACTCTCCTTGTTAATGCATACCACTCCTTATTTGGATCTTTTAATCCAACAGGAACATCATTTTCTAAATTAGAAGATCCTATAGGTTGAAGTAATCCAGCCTTTGCTGCATTTGTTATTCTTGCTGCATCTACTAGCAATATTAAATCTGCATGAGAATTCTTCCCCTCTCTTTTCAATCTTTCAATTAAAGATATTCCTGCTGCTTCTATAAGCCTAACTTTAATTCCTGTTTCTTCTGCGAATTTTTTATAAACACTTCTATCAGTGTTGTAATGTCTACCGGAATAAACTTTGACTTCTTTTTCTGTTGAATTAATAGGAATATTTGCATTCATTAAAAACGTACATGTTAGTGCTGTATAAAATATTTTTTTGAGTTTTTGCACTTTTTCAAATTAGTATCTATGGTTACTTTATACCTATAAAAACAGTTAAGACTTTAAAAGCGATCTTCTATACACAAAGATGTATCATTTTTTATATTTCATATGAATTATTTAATCCATCAGTTATTAAGCACTGAAGAAATAAACCTTATAAAAAAAGAATTAGAAGAAACAAGTCAGGATTGGGAGGATGGTAAAAATACTGCAGGAAGTTATGCTTCAAAAGTAAAAAATAATTTGCAGCTAAAAAGACAATCTGACATCTCAAAAAAATTATCACTTCTAATTAAAAAAAAATTATTAAGTAATGATTTAATAAAAAGTTTTACTTTGCCAAAACAATTTCACGGAATCATATTCACTAAATCACTAAAAGGTATGAGTTATGGACGTCATATCGATAATGCATTTATGTCATCGGGGAGAGCAGATTTATCCTTCACAATTTTTCTTTCAGAAAAAAATCAATATGAAGGTGGAGAATTATTAATTGAAAACCTTAATGCAGAAAAAGAATTTAAACTTAACTTAGGAGAAATTTTAATTTATCCAAGTACATATCTACATTCAGTTCAAGAAGTAAAAAAGGGAAAGAGGATGGTATGTGTTGGTTGGATTGAAAGCTATGTGAGAAGTATTGAAGAGAGAGAATATTTATTTGATTTAGAGGCAGGAGCTAAGAGTCTACTCGCCAGGCACGGTAGATCTAACGAACTTGATCTTATTTTTAAATCATATTCAAATCTTTTAAGATTAATGGGTGATTAATTGAGAATCATTTTATACATAAACTAGAAGGTTAACTTTAAACTTACTAAAATATCTTAAGTATTCAAATTAAGAATGAATAAAAAAAGTTCTATTTCACTATTTCTAGCTGCAACAAGTGCTCTAGCAATATCTGCGACAAATAACTCTAGTGTAAAAGCAGATGAGAATAACTTAGGAGGGCTAAAAGAATGGAATACCGATATGCCAATTGAAGCTGATTTTGTTTTGGATGAAGAGGCACAAAAATTAGCAGACGAAGCTGCTAAATCAAGTATTTGTATTCCAATTGGTGAAGGGGAAAATTGTTGGTAAAAAAACTCCTTATTTAAATAAGGAGTTTAAAAATTAAAAAAAAAGGATATCTTGTAAGATATCCTTTTTTATTCTAAATAAAAATTTAGAATTTAAATGTAGTCTCAATAATTGCTCCTGTAAGGTCTACCCCTGCTGTACCAGTTCTATCAGTAGCACCAAAAATACCTGGAGTTACTGTAACTGAATCATTAACCTTATAAGAGTAATAAGCTTCCCATGCAAATGGAGTTACTGTGTCTGTATCGGCTGTTTGAGGTTGACCTAAAGCGATACCGATTTTATCATCAGCCTGGAACATATCCTTCCAAGTTAATCCGACGAAATATGCATCAGTATCTGCATCCTGTGCATCAACATATGAAATATCATAACCAGCGGATATTTCAGGAACTGCTTGGCTTTCAGTCTCTGGTCTCCAATAGCCTCTTAATCCGTAATTAGTGCTATTACCATCAGGACGAGCTTTACCTAAAGAAGTTGTGTAATAGGAATCAGTCCATCCGTTATATTTTAAAGCACCTATAAGTGAAAGATGATAGGTATCTTTTGTGTAAGCAACTTGCGTTGACCAATTAGTTTTAGATTCATCGGTTAAAAATCCTGTATTAGATTTAATAGTCTTACTTACTACATTAGAACTTATAGAAAAACCATTATCACCTTTGTAAGCCCAACCTACACCAGAGTCAGTACTTGCACCATATGCAGCACCATTACCTCCAAGCTTAAACTGTTTTGTTATTGGAGCATATATAGACGGTGTAGCACCATGCATATAGTAGTTTTCAATTTTTGGTCCAATCCATACAGTATTATTTTCACCTACAGGGAATGAATACCAAATCTTGTCGACTTTTATAGTGTCATCATTTCCGTTAGATGATGTTAAGTAAGTTCCATATGTTTTGCTAGAGAAAACATCTGTAGCATTACCAGTTTTTAATCTTACATATAAATCATCATCTCCAGTAAAACTGGTATTCAAATTTAGTTGATAAGTGTATTGGAATCCGATAGCTTCGCTAAGAGCGCCAGAAGAGTTTTCAACTCCACCTACATCAAAAATGGCCTTACCATTCATTACTGTTGTATCTGAAAAGCCACCAGCTTCAAATTCATTTTGTTTGACCTCTAGGCCATCAACACGACCTTTAAGGATTGCAAGATCTTCACTAACTTCGTTAATGAATGTATTACTGTCAAGTCTTGAAGATTGATTTTTAGTACTACGAGCGTAGCTGTTCATTTCTTCTAAGTTGACAACGTCGGAAGCTTGAGCAGCAATTGGAGCTATTAAGCTCACAGATGCTCCTGCAACCAACATTTGTTGGAAGAGTTTCATTTTACCTCACACTATAAAAACCCAATAAAAAATGGGTAACTATACTGTATCGAGCGTAACAAAAAAGGAAAGATATATAAGTTTCATTTCGATGTGACTTTTGATACAATCAATTTTTTTCCCTCGTCCAAGTTATATATATTATTTAGTCATCAATGGAAAGTTTAGGGATTCTCTTTCCTCTGCCCATGAGGATGCAACTTCTCTTGCTAATTTTCGAATCTTTTCAATATATTGAGCCCGATCTGTTACCGAAATAACTCCCCTTGCATCAAGCAAATTAAAAGTATGACTACATTTCAGAACAAAATCAAGCGCAGGGTAAGTTAATTTCTTTTCTATTAAAGAAATTGCCTCAGCTTGATAAATTTCAAATAATTTTCTGAGATTATCAGGACTAGATTCAGTAAAATTATAAGAGCATTGACTTTTTTCAAATTGAAGCCAAATATCGCTATACTTCAATTTTTTATTCCAATTTAAGTCCCAGATACTTTCCTTATCCTGCAAAAACATAGCAATCCTCTCTAATCCATAAGTAATTTCAATTGGGATCGGATTACAATCTATACCCCCGCATTGTTGGAAATAAGTAAATTGAGTAACTTCCATTCCATCTAACCAAACTTCCCAACCTACACCCCAGGCTCCAAGTGTTGGTGACTCCCAATTATCTTCAACAAATCTTATGTCATGATTTCTAGGATTAATTCCAAGAGTTTCTAAAGATATTAAATATTTTTCCTGAATTCCTTCCGGTGAAGGTTTAATAATTACTTGATATTGAAAGTAATGTTGCGCCCTATTTGGATTATCGCCAAAACGTCCATCTGTAGGCCTCCTACATGGCTCTGCATATGCCACACTCCAAGGCTCTGGTCCAATAGCTCTTAAAAAAGTATGCGGATTCATTGTTCCAGCACCCTTTTCGGTATCATATGGCTGCATAATCAAACAACCTTCTTCTGACCAAAAATTATTTAAATTTTGAATTATATCCTGAAAAAACATTAAATTAAAATAGTGAAAAATTTAGATCAATGCCAGTAGTCATAATAACAAAGCTTTAAAGTAAAAATATTTTTAATTCCAAGTCTTCAAAAAAATCATCCGATAAAAAAGGTGTCATTTTATTAGATCCTTGATAAAAACATAATTGAGGAATTAATTATGTAAAAAAATCTAATGGCAATGGTCCAAAAGTATTTGATTCTTTAGCATCTTCATCATACTGACATGTTATTAAAATTCCTTCTCCAAGACCTTTTTCAGATCTTACAAAAACATTACCAGTTTTTTGATTAGCTTTTAAAAAAACGCTTCCATCAGCATGAAGAGGACCTAGACTCCTAAATTTAATTGAGGAATATTTCTTAGAAATTGATTGTAATGCTTCAAAAGCTCTATTATCACAAGGTGCCATTATGCCAATTGTTATCCAATCGGTATTAAAAATATTTATTTCTAGTTCCTCTAAAAGTTTTTTTTCTTGACATTTACTTAATTGAGGTGCAGTTCTAAGATGATTTAAATCGACTAATTTATTTATTTCCATTAGCTTAATACCTAAAAAAAATTTTAACCAAATGTTCTTCCATTCCAAGCCCACAATGAAGCTTGCACATCCTCAAAAGAAATATAAATCCTATCAATTGGGATCCCCATTTTCTCATTTACAAAATCTGATATTGGCTTTGCCATTTCTGAAGGATTTAGAGAACCAATTGATTTGATTTCTAAAAAGCATGAAGGGGTCTCATCATCAAAATACATTTGGCAATTATCATCTATTTTAGCCATAACAAATCTTCTTGATTTGTTAGTTAAAGATGAAATTAGAATTGAAATTTCTTCGAGTAATTTATCTTTATCATTTACTTTTGCTGAAGTCGAAACATTAATATAAGGCATCTCTATGCAGCAAAATAATCTTTTTTAGAATCATTTTTTAAATAAACAGTTTTATTTTTTAAATTTCTTTTTGATGAAAGATATGCCATATCGTATGAACTTATTCCGTTTTTATAGGGATTGAAAAGAGCATTTTTAGACCGTTTTTTATTGCTCCTTTTGAAATCAATCATCATTAATAAATCATTAATTAATAATTTAACTTTTTTTGAATAGATGTCTAGCTTTTTTGAAAATTTTTAATTTATTAAATGAAAATAAATTTCTAATACACAATAAGAATTTCTATTTACTAGATTTGTTAAATAGATAATAAATTAGTTGTTTTGGAAGTTTTAAATAATTATCAAAGGAAAAAACTTGATGAGAGCAATGATGAAGAATTTTATACTAATCCAAAATTTGTTTATCATCTAGATGCAAACTTCAGGCAAAATCTATCAGAATTATATGAAAGAGAAATTGATAATTATTCAACTGTCCTTGATTTAATGTCAAGTTGGGATAGTTATTTACCTAAAGGGAAAAAATATAAAAAAGTTATTGGACACGGTTTAAACAAACAAGAACTTGAAAAAAACAAAATTTTTGATTCTTATTGGATACAAAATTTTAATTTAAGTCAACGAATTCCGATAGATAAAGAAAGCGTTGATTATTGCTTGATGGTGGCCGCATGGCAATATTTACAATATCCAGAGAATTTGACCAAAGAAATTGCAAGAATATTGAGTAGAAAGGGCAAGATTATTGTTGCTTTTTCAAACAGAGCATTTTGGCATAAAGCTCCTAAAATATGGACTTCATCTTCTGAAGAAGAGAGAGTCAAATATGTAAGAAAAGTATTAATCTCAAACGGATTTAATGAGCCAAAGATTATCAAAAAGTTTACTGAACCATCACTTAATATCTTCAATTTTTTAAATAAAGATCCATTTTATTGTTTAATCGCCACTAAAGAGTAGTTTTTAAATTGCATTTCAGTAAACAACAACCCTATGAAAGATTTATCAACTATTTTTCATAGCCATACTTTTAAATTATTACTAATATTGGGTAGTTAAAATTAATCATATGGGTTCTAAAAGAGAAAAATATCCTGAAAAATGTCCTTGGGATCTAGGTCCTAATCAACATTTATCCAAAGAAGAAAACTGGACTTTAAGATTAGGAGAAGCAAATGTATGCTTTAGCAAAAATAAATTAGATAATAATTATTTTCATGTAATTAGTAATGAAAATGAAGAACAAATCCTTGCATTTAGAGCAAGACTTCTCTATCAAAAACTTCTTGATAAAGGGTTTAGACTGGTTGATTAAAAAACTAATTTAATAAGCATAGATCCTCGAAAACAAACTTTTGGGTTTCTTCTTCTTGATTTTGGTTTAAGTATTTTATTGTCCTCGAATTTAATATCCAATAATCTTCTTTACCTATATTTACAAATTCATCCTTGTATTCCAATTTTTGAGAATTTGTTTCAAGTGTATTTGGATCAATTTGTTGACTACTGTATTTTTTACTAAGGGAACCTATTCCTGTATCTAAGAATTCTTCAACAAAGATTTCAATTATAGTTCCATGAATTTTTCTATAGACCATATTAATACAGTTATTTTTAACTCTATATTTATCACCTTGATTCTTACCTGAAACACTCATTTCAATCCCACTTTCGGAATTTTTGAGTAAACAAAAATTATTTTCCGAGTGTACTGATTCGAATTCTCTCTTTACCCTATGTATACATACTTCAAATAACTGTGAGGCAATACTTTTAACAATTTTCTCATCTTCTATTTTTTGAATACTTGGTTTAAAGTCTTTACCTAATACAAAGTTACCTTTATAAATATTATTATTAGTCAAAAAAATACATTTACCTTGGTAACCATTAAAATCATTCTTCCAAGTATACCGATTTTCATAAGCCTTTCTGAAAATATCCTTACAATTAATTTCTTTTAGATTATCCATTAATTTTTTGAGTGCGTGAAATAATTCTACAAAAAAAAACCTCTCTGTTAGAGGAGAGGTTTTTAAATAGATTAAACTAGTTTTGAGTAATTTTTGTATTTTCAATATTGTCAAAAGCTTGACCAATTTTCTTAAAATCAAATCCCATTGCTCTTAGTGCATGCCAAAGATGACCTTGTAAGAAAAAGAAACCCAAATAAAAATGGGTATTAGCGAGCCAGGCTCTTGAGCTATATGTTCCTGACCCTAAATCTACTGTATCAGTAAAATAAGGGGCGAATTCAAATTGAAGCTTTAAAGGCTCTCCATATAGATCTACTGGATATATGGTTGTATTTGATGCACACCAAAAAGCAGCAACAAAAGCCATATAAGAAACACCCACAACTGAGTATGACAAAATTGCCTCAGCGCCAAGTAATCCTTTCCCTTTAAATTCTGTATATTCTCCAAATTGTTTAGTACAAATATGGAAAACACCTCCAATTATTTCTAGGAAAGCTAGGAAAGCATGTCCTCCCATAACATCTTCAAGACTATCTATTTTTAAAAAATCAAATTGATGATTCCAGATAGCGGCAATGTCTAAATTGTAAACAACTTGTCTTGTAGATCCTATTGCTGGGTCATAAATTCCATGAATACGAGCCCATTCAACGAACATAATTGCTCCAAGCCCAAGAAAGATTAAATGATGACCTAGAATAAAAGTTAATTTATCGGGATCATCCCATTCAAAATCAAATTTTTGTGGCTTACTATTTTCTGGATAGTCTCCAAGATCACCTGCAAATTTATTTGAGTGTAATAATCCCCCGGCACCCAATACTGCTGAGAAAATTAGATGTAATGTGCAAATTACAACAATTCCATATGGCTCAGTAATAACACCATTTTCAATGCCACCAATTCCAATTCCCGCTAGGTGAGGCAAAACAATTGCTTTCTGTGCACCCATTGGAATACTGGCGTCGTAACGAGCTAATTCAAATAATCCAAAAGCTCCTGCCCAGAACATCATTAAACCTGCATGGGCAGCATGAGCAGCTATGAATTTACCTGAACGGCCAACAACACCAGAATTCCCTGCGTACCAGTCATAGGTGACATCAGATTTTCCGTAAGTTTGTAACACTTGATTTAAGTAAACAGCAAATTGAGCATATTGCTTAATTAGTAAAGTTTTTACATGTACTTTACAGATTTAATTACTTATGTAAAAAAAACATATTGTGAAAGAACAAATGTTACAAATTTAGAAAGTAATATCTGAGAAAGCTTACCCCAATGAAGGGATTTCACCCTTAAGCTGAGAAGCCCATGTTTCAAGACGGGAGTCGGTCAAATCAGATTCACTATCCTCATCAAGAGGTAATCCACAAAAGCTTTCTCCAATAACACTTTTAGACTCATCAAATGTATAAGAAGACTTATTTACATAACCTACCATTTCTGCGCCTGCTTTAATGAAGTAACTATGAAGTTCTTCCATTGCATCACAGTAGTTTTCTGTGTAGGTAGAAGAGTCTCCTAAACCAAAAATTGCAACTTTTTTTCCTGATAAACTTAGTTCACCAATATCCTCTAAGATTGAATCCCATGCAGTTCCGGATCTTTCTTCATCGGCACCAGTATTCCAAGTAGGAATCCCACAGATAATTCCATCAAGACCTTCAAATTCTGAAAGATCATCCACATCAGATACATCTTTAGGTGCTTCTGCTGAAGAGATAAAGTTGTGAAGACGATCAGCTACGTCTTCGGTTTTTCCAGTTGTAGTTGCGTAATAAATTCCTACAGTCATAACTTCAAAATGTTTACATTAGAATAATAAAATCTTAAAACGTTAAATTAATTTCTTAAAAAACTTTTTCATGTAAAATTTTATACTAATTAGAGTAAGAAAAATTTTTTAAGAATAATTTATAAAATATTTAAATCATTGTGACTGACAAATCTGAAAAAAATATCAGAAATCTCTTAGAAGAATTTAGCTTTAATGGGCAAAAAAAATATAAACTAATTGTTTTATTTGGTTTATTGGGAGATTTTGATAGCTTTGAATATGCAATAAATTTGAGAAGTTATATCGATAATCATCAAGATGACAATTTAGATATTTTTGCCATAGCTATTGGCAACCAAAATGGAAAAGAAAAATTCTGTAACTTTACTGGCTTTCGTAAAGAAAATTTAAAGGTCGTTTCTAATAATCAAATTCACAATAATCTTAAAGTTTCAAGAGGATTAGATATTGGTTTAGGAGGTTGGATCAATATGCTTTTGATGCTTTCTGGAATAAATTCTTTTAAAACCATTAAAGAAGTTATAAGAGGTTATCTCGGAGACCGTAAAGCAAAGCAAATCTATTCAGAATTTGACGAGATTGAAGTTTTAAAATTTCTAAAATTTTCAGGTAATTCATTTAGAAAGGTTTTTGGGGATGGTTATTTGAGACCATTTGAATTAGCAACATTTAGATTAAATAATATGAATGAAATTATTCAAAATTGGAGTGATTATATTCTTAATGAAGAATACCTGCCTCAAAGAGGAGCTTCTTTTTTATTGAACAAAAATAATCAAGTTATTTATAAATTTTTTTCAAATGATGTGCTTGGATATTCATCAAACATGAGGGATCCCTTAGGATTTTTAACTGATTTAATTAAAGAATAGTTTTTAAAATATTTTTATGAATGTAGATATATTTGGATATTTTGCAGCGATTTTAACAACAGCGGCTTTTCTACCACAATTGATAAAAACTTTGAAAACAAAAAAGGCAGATGATGTTTCTTTGACAACATTAATAATGTTTATTGTCGGAGTTTTGTCTTGGATTATTTACGGTTATGAAATTTCGTCTACTCCAATATTAATAGCAAATTTAATTACCCTGATCTTAAATCTATTGATATTAATCTTCAAAATATATTTTTCAAAGAACTTACTTGAGTAAGTTATTTATTTTAAAAGTAATAAATTTTAGATTTATTACTTAAATCTTGATTAATATAGACAAAAATTTACTTATTTTGAAAACTTCAAAATGCTGGGTTTGGTTTAAAGGTAGTCTTAACAATGGTGGATATTGGAAAGAAGGCTTTACTTGTACTTTTGATGAAAAACCAGGGGTTTTGATAGAAAGTCCCGCTTATGTAACTTGTCGGGTTCCTGTATGGAGAGTTTTGACTAAAGAACCTGAAAATTTATATAAATCTCCTTTAATCCCTGACAAAGCAATCTGGAAAATAATTTAAATTCTTAATGAATAAGAAAAAACTTTTTGACTGCACTACGGCAAGTTAATATTGCTTTAATAAATATTTAATTAATACCATCTACTCTCTCTTCATAAATATTATCCCTTTCTTAATCTTTGGTTTTCTTCTGGGAAAAAAGAATCCAAAGATTTCAAAATATATTGCAAGACCTTTAATAAGATTTGGCATTCCATTAAGTGTAATGGGTCTCTTATTAAAGGAAGGTATAGATATAAACTTAATTAAAAGTGCCTTTTTAGCATTCTCCCTAATTGGATTTTTAATAGTTTTAATAAATATAATCCCAGTATTTAAAAAGAGGCTTCCAAATTACACATTACAGCTGGCAGGCCTAATAGGTAATACATCATTCCTTGGCATACCCATTGCAATAGCTCTTCTACCATCTACAACTATAAACTTTACTATCGGATTTGATTTAGGAACAACACTTTTCGCTTGGATATTTGGACCTTTTTTTTTGCAAGAAAAACTCCAAAACAAGAACATCCCAAATATTAAAGGCTTATTAAATGCATTAATAAATAGTCCTGCATCAAGAGGGATTATTGGTGTCCTTTTTGCATATCTTTTCCAAATAGATGAAATTTTAGGCAATTACCTTTGGATCCCCGCAAGAATAGTTATTGCTTTGGCAATAATAATTGTAGGAACAAGACTGGGAATAATCACAAATCAAAAGGGGAGAATTTTTGATCTAAATGAAAAAATTAAATATTCAATTTTATTAAAATTATTTATTCTTCCTTTTATTGTTTTTCTAATATGCAAATTCTTTAATTTTAACTTTTATCAATCATCAGCATTAATTCTTCAGGCAGGAACCCCAACGGCAATATCCACAATATTAATGGCAGAGGCTTATGGTGTGAATCAAAAAATCG
>QCIS01000012.1 GCA_003216535.1 Prochlorococcus sp. AG-402-N08 | reverse complement strand
CTTGGCTGGATTCTAATAGGCGGTTATTCATTTGGACTTTTTCAAGCAGTACAAAACGTCTAATTATTTCTTTCTATAAAACATAACTAGCAAGATGGTAAATTAATATAAGATTAAGTATTTATTATGAGGGAATATATTGAGGAAAATCTATCAGTAATTAGAAAATATTTAGTAAAACGAAAAAAGTTGGTATCTAAATTGAATAATGCCTCGATAATGGAAGAATTTAAAGAATGGAGCAAAGATCCAATACCTGAAACAGAATCTATATGGACTTTACCTGACTTAACTAGAAATGAAAGACTAAAAAATTTTTGTCGCTCAATTAAAAAGGAAATAAGGTAAGTTTTTAATTACCTAGTTGTATATTATTTACCTTTAAATAAAAATAACCCGCAAATCCTACTATATTTAGTATAACAACGAAAATCCAAGCGCCAATTGGCTGATTAGAATCGAATTTTTTAATTTTAATTTTATTCTTTAGTCTTTCAATATATTTTGCCATTTATTAAATATTAAAAGGATAGTATTAATTATATAGAGTTGAATTTAAAGAAATCTTAAATAAAAAAAAATTCTTTTAATTCGAATTTTTATTATCAAGCCTGTTAATGGGATATTTAATTAACTCCTTTTTGAGATTTTTTAAAAGTTTATTATGATTCAAAATTGTAAACTTCCTAGTAAAAGGATAATGCCATTTCATTGAATTAAAAAAAAACTTGCTAATTTATTATTAATAAAATTATAATATGTATTACGGTCATTATGACCATATAAAAATTTAAATAAGGACAAATTTATTCATGAGCTTAAGAGTTGGCCAAGAAGCACCAGACTTTAGTGCTACAGCAGTATATGATCAAGAGTTTAAGGAGATTACACTTTCTGGTCTAAGAGGCAAATGGGTTGTTTTATTCTTTTATCCACTAGATTTTACATTTGTATGTCCAACTGAAATCACTGCATTTAGTGATAGATATCAAGATTTCTCAGCACTTAACACTGAAATACTTGGAGTATCAGTTGATAGCAAACACTGTCATTTAGCTTGGATACAAACTCCAAGAAATGAAGGTGGAATAGGTGATATCAATTATCCGTTAGTTTCTGACTTAAAAAGAGAAATTTGCCAAGCTTACAATGTTCTTAATGATGACGGTGAGGCAGATAGAGGTTTATTTCTTATCAATCCCGAAGGAGTTGTTATGCATACGACTGTTAACAAGGCTCCTGTAGGCAGAAATGTTGATGAAACACTAAGGATTCTTCAAGGTTATCAATACGTTGCGGCAAATCCAGACGAAGTTTGTCCAGCAAACTGGACCCCTGGGGAGAAAACAATGTTAGAAGACCCCAAAGGTAGTAAGGAATATTTTTCTGCGCTATAGAAACATTAGAAATATTTAAGTAAGTATAGAGTAGTAAATAATTATAAAAAAATAAAAAATAAACATATTCAAAAGGGGGAAAACATCTCTTTTTTGAGGTATGCGTACGATCCAATCGCTTAAATTAGTTTTATATGATAAAAAAGACCAAGTAAAATAAGAAATTTCTATAGCGATTAAGATAAAAATATTAATTAAATTTAAGTCATTTAAACCAAAATATCTATAAATATAAAACTGATCATCAACATTAATATTATTAATTTGAAGATGCCAGAGGTAAAAAGAAATCAAAATAAAATTTACCAATATTAATTTTTTTAATAAAAGCCTAGATTTCTTAAAAATAGATAAAATAGAAATGAAAAATATAAATAAACTAAACTGAAATATATCCGGTTTTGTTAAATCAAATCCTTCAAGAAATAAATTAAATATAAGATCAAAATTTATATATATATAATCAGCTATAAAGTACGAGAGAAATATCAAATTTATTGCTACTAAGAATAATAATCCTTTCCCTTTAATTAAATTTTTACTATCAATTGAGTTCTTATTAAAACTATAGTATGTATAGTTTTTTAATGAGTTTAAACTTACCAAAGATGGGCATATCGTACCGCTCAAATAGTAAATAATTGAATAAAAGGTAATATTATTAATATTGAATAAATACAAATTAAACCATTGTTTTTGTACAATTGGAAGAATAAGTAAGAATGAAAGTGTAACTAATAACTTCGTTGTATTGTTTTTAATTATCAAGAAAATATTATATTTTTTTTAATTTAAAACAATTAAATCAAACTTTCAACAATTTAGAAGTTGTTAATTTAAAAACTTTTTTATCTATAGATTCTTGATTTAAAAGTATATCAACTAATTTATCTAATAAAACTCTATTCTTTTTCAATATATTAATTGAATTATTTAATGAAATTTTTGAAATCTTTATGATTTCATTATCTATTCTAGAACTAGTATTTTCTGCTAAGAGAGGCTTTCTTCTAAATAATCCATCTCCCAAAAACATTTCATTATTATCAGATTCCATTGAAATTGGTCCTATAATTGAAAATCCGTATTTTGTAACCATTTCTCTTACGATGTTTGTCGCATAAGATATATCATTTATGGAGCATTGTGTAATTTCACTTTCACCAAAAACTACCGTTTCTGCTGCTCTACCAGCTAAAGCAATTTCAATTTTTGAAAATAATAATTTTTTTGAAATCAAGCCACTAGAAATTACATCTTCGTCTGGGCATATTTTTGTATATCCTCCTAGAGATCCAGATCTAGGTAAAATAGTAATCTTATCAACTGATTCAATTCCATTTCTCACAGCAGATACTATAGCTCGACCTACTTCGTTATAAGCAATAATTTTCTTCATATTTGCGGAAGTTATCAATGAACTTCTCAGGCCAATGGTAATTTTATCCAGTGCATTTTCAATATGAAGATCATTGATTAATTTTGATTCATATCTTGCACAGTGAATAGCACTTTCGTTCATTAAATTTGCAAGATCGGCCCCTGAAAATCCAACTGTTCTAGAAGCCCAATATCCTAAGTCAACTTCGCTTGAAAGTGGTTTTGAAAGTGAATGAACTGAAAGAATTTTTTTTCTTCCATCTAAATCTGGAAGCATTACTTCTATTTTCCTATCAAATCTTCCTGGTCTTAATAACGCTGCATCCAAAATATCTGGTCTATTTGTTGCTGCTAAAACAATAATTCCGGAATTATCAGCGAACCCATCTAATTCAGTTAGAAGCTGATTAAGGGTTTGTTCTCTTTCATCATTTCCACCTCCGATCCCAGAACCTCTTTGCCTACCAATAGAATCAATTTCATCAATAAAAATTATACAAGGAGATTTTTCCTTAGCCTTAGAAAATAGATCGCGCACTCGGCTTGCACCAACACCAACAAAAAGTTCTACAAACTCTGATGCCGATATAGAGAGGAAAGGCACTCCTGATTCACCGGCAATTGCTTTAGCCAATAATGTTTTACCTGTTCCTGGAGGGCCAATTAAAAGAACTCCTTTAGGAACTTTTGCTCCAAGATTTTCAAATTTTTTTGGTTCTTTTAAAAAAGTTATTACCTCTTTTAATTCCTCAGCGGCTTCAGGAACACCTGCTACATCATCGAATCTCGTTTCTACATCATCAATAGTTACAAATTTAGCTTGATTTTTGGTAAACCCAAAGGCTCTAGAAGCCAATTTTGAAGTACTCCTCAAGATTAAGACTATAGCTAATATAAAAATCAGGAAAAGACTTATTGAAGCAAATGAATTAGCAGCTGAGGCTTCTTTTCTACTATTGTTAATAGTAAGATTCACTTTATTTTCAGTAGCCTTTTCAAGGATTAATTGATCGTTGTAAAGGATAGGTATTTTAAATTTATCGCCATTTTTATATAGAACATCAATTTCTCTCTGTCTAGGATAGAAAAAAATTGATTCAATTTTCCCAGTCTCTATATCTACTAGAAGATCCGAATAACTTGATTTTGAATTTGAATATGAGAATTTTGATCTAAACACTAATCTTTATAAGTGATTAATAAAGCATATATGCTTATTTTAAAAATTGACGTATATAAACAAAATATACTCAAAAGTTTTGGAGATAACCAGTTAAAGGTTATATTAATATAAGGAAATAAAGAAACAGAATGGCTGTACCAAAGAAGAAAAAATCAAAGAGCAAAAGGAACCAAAGGCATGCTGTCTGGAAAGGGAAAGCTGCAATAGCAGCTCAAAAAGCTATTTCTTTAGGTAAATCAGTTTTAACTGGGAAAGCTCAAGGATTTGTTTACCCTATTGAAGAAGATGATGATGAATAGCTTTTAAGATCCTAATTTAAATGCCTCAAGTATAATGGCATAAATTGCACCAATTCTTAATTTATCAACTACGGACCATAGATAATAAAATTTTGAACTTGAGGAAGGTTTAATTCTTATAATGATTTCAATAAAAACGATAATTATTGGAACCATGATTAACTCATTTTTACCTTCAGATATAAATTTTGTAAGAAAATTCGCAAACAAAAAATAACCTGTCAAAACAGAAATTAAACCTATAGATTTTGCCCTCCAGGTATCACTTAGAAACCCAAAAAATAAATTATTTAACTGGTATGTAATTCTTGAAAAATTAGTTTTTTGCATTATTAAAAGACATTAAATAATCACATAGAAAGCAATAGTCAACATATGATTTTTTTAGTTTAGGGCCTTTAATTACATTTGCCACATTATTCTCATCACCAAGACTGTCTAAAATACAATCTAATTTAATGTTTTTCTCAAGAACAATTGGAATATTTGAAGGAACAAAGATTGTCGGTAAATTAGCTGCTAAGGAGGATTTCAACCCTGGATTGGAGTCTTCGAAAACTATTGAGTTATTTTTATCTATTCCACTTAATTTAATTGCCTTTAAATAAGGTAATGGATTTGGTTTTTTAAATTCAACATCCTCACTTGAAATAATGAACTCAAAGGGATTGAAGCCATTAAATAAATATTCGAGAAGTAGATCAACTTGATTTCTTGAACTTGAAGTAACAATAAATTGTCTTACTTTTTTTCTATGTAATTCATTTATTAATCTAAAAACACCAGTTTTGAAGTTAACATAATTTTTTTTTATAATTTCAAAATAATGAAACTGTTTTTTTTTATGAATTTTGAGAATTAAATCTTCTGAGAAATCAAAATTATTTGATTTAGCGTAGTAAGAAATCCTATTTTTGCCCCCATTTATCTGCAAAAGCTTTATATATTTATCAGTGTCCCAATTCCAATTAATACCAAGATCTTTGAAGGCAATATTAAAAGCAGGTAAATGAGCCTCTAATTCAGTATTTGCAATGGTACCATCTAAATCCCAATAAACACCCTCAAGATAATTCACCAAAGAAAAATTTTTATTTACGGTAAAATACAAGAGCAATTATTGCTGGTCCTGCTAGCGCAACTACAGCTAAAGGAATAAGTGTTGCCATGATAGTGAATATGTTTTGTGATACTATTTTTACAAATAAATGACAGAACTGTACTGATACGTTACAAGATTGAATTAAATTATGAAATCATGGACATGTATAGAAAATTGCGGAGCTTGTTGTAAGTTCGAATTGAACGAAAGAAGTGATTTGGCTGACAAACTTAACAAAGAAGATATCGCTTTGATAAATTCAATGACTGATAAATACGGTTGGTGTAAAAATCTGGACAGAGAAAATAAAAAATGCTTAATTTATGAAACCAGACCCCACTTTTGCCGAGTAAATGAATTCTCAATTAAATTTAAAGGATATTTGAAATCTGGTGATAAATTTCTAATAGATTGCTGTAAACAACATATTTCATCAAATTATGGATACGAAAGTAAAGAGATGAAATCTTTTAAAATTGCAGTTTCAAGAAAATGAATACTAAATTAGAAAAAAAAGAAAGCAATTTAGAAAAAAGTTTCTTATCAATATTTATTACGACTTTTACAACAATTTTTATTGCTGAACTTGGCGATAAAACCCAAATAGCAACACTAATGTTATCCGCTGAATCAGGCAAGCCAATAATTGTTTTTCTTGGGAGTTCTTTAGCTCTAATAAGCTCCAGTGTAGTAGGAGTTCTTATAGGTAAATGGTTATCAAAAAAAATATCTCCAAGCAAATTTGCTTTATTTACTAGTGTATTAATGATAATAATAAGTATATTTTTAGCATATGATACTTTTAAAAATTATTTATAAATGGTTTTAAGTTTATTACTATCAACATTTCTAACCGTTTTTATAGCTGAACTAGGTGACAAAACCCAACTAGCTACATTAACTATAAGCGGCACTTCAAAAAAACCATTGGCAGTTTTCTTGGGTTCTTCTTCTGCGCTTGTCTTTGCAAGTTTTCTAGGAGCTTTGACTGGTGGTTCTATATCAAGTTTTTTGCCGGAAATAGTACTTAAATCAATAGCCTCTATTACATTTTTGATCATTGGTATTAGACTTTTTATAAACTCATTCACTATCAACAAATCAGAAAAAGAAGAGAAAGAAAATAATTAGTTTTAAGCTTGGATAAAAGGTGCAATAATGAAGTGTATAAACCTAATCAATTTATAATTTCATTTAGATCATGTTCACAACATCTTCAATAATTGATAATCTGAATCAGTCAGAGGGGTTAGAATATAAAAAATTATGCAGATTATTAAAAATAACAAAGAAATCTGATAAGGATAAATTAGATATTGCTTTAACAGCTCTAGAAAAACTTGAAATAATTAATAAAAATCAAGATGATGAATATACCTGCATAAAAGATAGCGATCACTTTGTCGCCAAAATAAGATGTAGTAGCAAAGGTTATTGCTTTGCTGTAAGAGGGATGGACAAAGAAGATATATACATTAAAGAAAATCTACTTAATTATGCATGGAATGGAGATAAAGTTTTAGTAAGAATAATAAAAGAGGGTTACAGAAGAAGATCACCAGAGGGAATTGTTGATTGTATTCTTGAAAGATCAAATCAAATACTTCTTTCTAAAGTTGAAATAATAAACAATGATGTGTATGCAATCCCTATAGATGATAGGATCCTTTCAAAAATTAAACTTCCAAAAGAGAATAAAAAATACACGTTCAAACCAGAAAACAAAAATATAGTTAAAGTTAATATTGATAGATTTCCCATAGGTCAAGAAGAAGGATTAGGCCATGTGATACAAGAACTAAAACTAAACAATAATGAGGAATTAGATATAGACTTTGTTTTATCCAAAAGCAATATCGTTAAGTCATACAATTTAAATAATATTGAATCTAAAAAAATAGAAAAAAGGGAGAGGATAGACTTAGCAGATAAAAACTCTTATTTATTCAAAAGTTGGAATTCTGATAATTGTCCAATGCTCCCAATGATTCAAATAGAGGAGGGGGAAAATAAAAGTACTAAATTATGGATACATACAAATAATCTTGCAGAAAGATTAGATCTAAATAGCAAAAAATCCCTAGAAATTTTATTTAATGGCTTCGAATCATTACCCTTGTTAAACGATTGGCAAAACTACCTTAGTGAAGCTGTAAGAAATGATTCCGGATTTAAATCTGGTGAAAAGAATGAAGCAGTTAGCCTCTGTTTACATTTAAATAGTGATAATGAAATAACTGATTGGTCATTTCATCTTACTTTAGTAAAATGCTCTATTATTATTGGAAGTGATCATACTGACGCGCTTCTATCTAGAAAAAGTAAAACAAGAATAACCTCTCGGGTATTAAAACCTATAAAGGAATATATCAACGATTTAGATAAAATACTGGAAATTTCATGTTCATTCAGACAAAAACATCTCTTAGACGGTAAGGTTGAAATCCCTGCCCAAATCAATAAAATAGAATTATTAGATGAATTTTTTATTCACAATCCTGCTGAACCTTATAAAGGATATTTTGCATCATTAAATAAAGAAGACTGCCAAACATACCTTTCACCAATACTACATGAAGCGAATTTAATATGGTTTAAACATTCAAATCAATATGGCTTAAAAAGCGCAGGATACAGCCCAAAGGGAATAGATTACATTAATGCAAATGAAATCATCAAATATTCAGAATTTATTGAAAATGATATAGAGCTAAATGAAGATGGCAATTTGTCATTTAGTAAAGTAATTAAGCTATGCGAAGATGATAATAAAAAAAGAATCTTACATAAACTTTTAATTAATGAATTCAAGGAAAATCAAATAAGATTGATTTCAAATAATCTTGATAATGATGAATCAGAAAAAATATTTATTTCTCCTTGGACAGTTCCTGGATATGACTTCACTAATCTTATAAACCAGTATTCTATTTTTAACATGATAATAAATGGTAAGAAATCAAAAAAAAATAATATTAATGAAATAAATATATCGGAGAGTAAGTCAATAAAATTAGTAAATTGGGATATATTCAATTCATCAATTACAAAGAATTTAGATGCATTATTTAATAAGTTTATAATAGATAAACTCAATGAATATAAGTACAAAGTTAACCAATATAAATCTAATTTAATAAATATTAAAAAAGTAAGAAAAGCAGAAAAATTATTAGGTAATACTTATAGTGGATTTATTATATCAGTCCAAACTTATGGTTTTTTTGTTGAGATATCAGAACTTAATGTAGAAGGTTTAGTCCATGTCAGCACTCTCAATAATGATTGGTATGAATATAGATCAAGACAAAATTTATTGATTGGAAGAAAATCTAAGAAATCATATAAAGTTGGAGATGCAATAGAAGTAAAAATTATAAAAGTCGATATTCTTAAATATCAAATTGATTTAGAGTTAACATAAATAAAGATTCAATAAATATATTATGAAAATATTAACCCAAATAAAAAATGAAGATAACTTTTAAGAATGATCTTTAAGAAAAAATTTTTATTATTAACTTTTTTTTTAATAATAATTTTTCAAACGTTGCTATATACAAATAATTCTCAGAAGACTTCATTTAGATATTTTAAATGGACTGTCCAAGAAGTAAGTATAGGTAAATTAATCAGTATTTCATTTTTTTCTGGTTTATTTATAAGTACTTTATTGAATACCACAATTACTAGTTTTAGAAAAAATACTTTCGAAAATGTGGAAGATGATTTTGTATCTCAAAATAATGAGGAAAATATGGAATCAAACGTTGAGATGCCTCCACAAAGAGATATTAGAGAAACTCAACCAACAATTTCTGTTAATTATAGAGTAGTCAAAAATATGGATGATAATAATTTAAAAAAAGATCGAAATTATTCAAATAATACTGAAAATAATGATGACTGGGTTAATGGAGATAATGATTGGTAGAAAAATAGATTATTTAAATAAAAAATGGTTTTTTTAATTTATAATAAGGAAAATAGTTTTTTTTATGGAAGAAAATTTAGACATAAATAATAAAACCAATAAAGAAATATCTGACAACATTACCAAATCAAACTCTGAGGAAATAAACGAAACTAGATCAGAAAAAGATATCAAAAAGAATAGAAATAATGGCGATTCTCAAAGTAATTCTGCTCCTAAACTTGGTATAAAAGATGAAATTAATACTCCCGTCAAAACTATCACTAAACCCCAAAAAGAACTCCCAATAGAGAAAAAGCCTTTCCAAGAATTTATCAACATACATTTAATTCCTGCCTTAACAGAGGAAATTAATCAAAGAGGATTAGAAATAAACAACATTAATCTCACAAACACCAATAGACCTATTGCTGGAGATATATGTTGGGTAATAAATTGTGAAATTAAAGATACATGTAATTTTTGGCTTTCTTTTGAGAAGGATGACATTAGTTCATTAAAAAGTATTTCTTTATCCAAACCTAATCAAAAACCCAGCATTATTGAATCTTTTCTTATTGACGAAAAAAGAATTACCCTTAAATTAATTATTTCAAGATTACTTCAGAGATTGAATGGACAAAAGTTAATAGGAGTTAATTAGAGAAACAATAACACCAAGTTAACTTTTCTCTCAAAAATACAAATCATAGTAAATAATAGTATTAATAAATCAAATAAAAGATGACCCAATCGACTGTTGAATCAAAAAATAAAAAAGATGTTAACAATGGGAAGATACCGGCAAAAGAAACAATTTTGTCTCCAAGATTCTATACAACAGACTTTGAGGCAATGGAAAATATGGATTTATCAATAAACGAAGAGGAATTGGAAGCTATATGTGAGGAATTTAGAAAAGATTACAATAGACATCATTTTGTAAGAAATACTGAATTTGAAGGCGCTGCAGAAAAATTAGATCCTGAGACAAGAGAGCTTTTTGTTGATTTTCTTGAGGGAAGTTGTACTTCAGAATTCTCAGGTTTTTTACTTTATAAGGAACTTAGCAAGAGAATTAAAGACAAAAATCCTCTTCTTGCTGAATGTTTTGCTCATATGGCTAGAGACGAAGCTAGACATGCAGGTTTCTTGAATAAATCAATGAATGACTTTGGACTACAGCTAGATTTAGGTTTTTTAACAGCAAATAAAGATTACACTTATTTCCCGCCAAGAAGTATTTTTTACGCCACTTATTTATCTGAAAAAATAGGTTATTGGAGATACATAGCAATTTATAGACATCTTGAAAAGAATCCAGATAGCAAAATTTTTCCACTATTTAATTACTTTGAGAATTGGTGTCAAGATGAAAATAGACACGGTGATTTCTTTGACGCATTAATGAAAGCACAACCACGTACCGTTAAATCATTAAGCCAAAAAATAACCATTGGCGGTTCTACCTTTACACATCCAATTTTTGACTATTTCCATAGATTTAGATATTTTTTGAACAATCTTCCATTAACATCTAAGCTATGGTCCAGATTTTTCTTACTTGCTGTATTTGCAACTATGTATGCTAGGGATCTGGGAATCAAAAAAGATTTCTACGCTTCTTTAGGTTTAGATGCTAAAGATTACGACCAGTATGTTATCAATAAAACAAATGAAACTTCTGCTAGAGTTTTCCCTGTAGTACTAAACGTTTATGATAAATCTTTTTATGGAAGATTAGATACAATAGTAGAGAATAATAAGGTGCTTTCCGACATTGCAAGCAGTGATGGAAATCAAGTTTCTAAAACTTTAAAAAAATTACCTAAATATTTATCAAACGGTTACCAGTTATTAAGACTATACTTATTAAAACCTCTTGAAAGTAAAGATTTCCAACCTTCGATTAGATAATCTTTTAAAGAGAGAAGATTTATAGACTCATATGCTTTCGTCACAAATCAAATCAAATGAAATCGTTTTTGGTAGTTGCAATAAAGATTTGTTAGAAGAAATTATTTTTTATGGAATTGGACTTGGAGCAGATTTTGTAGAAATATTTATAGAGAATACTGACAATTCAAGCGTGCTAGCTGAAGAGGATTTCATTACAAGTGTAAGTCCATCTTTTGGAAGGGGTGCTGGGATTAGAATCTTCAAAGACAAAAAGGATGGATTTGTAAGTACAAATGATTTAACAAAAATTGGCTTGATGAGATCGGTATCTCAGGCTATTGAGATGTTAGACATAACAGACAAAAAAAATAGAGAAGTATTTAACGGTTTAAATAAACATAGGGACTATAGTTTATCCAAGAAAAAATGGATAGATGAAGTTCCATCGATTCATGAGATAAGTGAAAAACTATTAGTCAGCACAAAGTCTCTTAAAAAAAATAATAAAATAATTACAAGAAAAGGAAGTTACTCAAGAAATTTGCAAGAAGTAATGATTGCTTCCAGCGATGGAACCTATGCCTCCGATATTAGGTTACATCAGACAGTTGGACTTAACGTAATTGCTAGTGATGCCCAATATAGATCTAGTGGAAGTAGAAGGTTTGGATCTTCAGGAATGCCTAATGAATTCAGATTATGGGATCACGAAAAAGCAGCAAATGATGTGTTTGAAAGTTCAATGAATATGTTGTATGCAGATTATGTTGATGCTGGACAAATGCCTGTTGTATTAGCTAATAAATTTGGTGGCGTTATATTTCACGAAGCCTGTGGGCATTTACTTGAAACTACTCAAATTGAAAGAGGAACAACACCATTTGAGAATAAATTGAATGAAAAAATTGCACATGAATCAGTAACAGCAATAGATGAAGGTATATCAGAAGGATCCTTTGGTTCATTGTCAGTAGATGATGAAGGGATGGAACCCGAAAAATCAGTTCTTATAAAAGATGGAATTTTAAAAAAATTTATATCAGACAGGGCTGGTGAATTAAGAACGGGTCATAAAAGAACAGGGAGTGGGAGAAGACAAAATTATTCATTTGCAGCAGCTTCAAGAATGAGAAATACTTATATAGCTAAAGGTGATTACTCCAAAGAAGATTTAATAAATAGTATTAGTGATGGTCTTTACTGCAAATCAATGGGTGGAGGTAGTGTAGGTGCTACAGGACAATTTAATTTTGCTGTAGAAGAAGGATATCTAATTAAAAATGGTAAATTAACTAACCCAGTAAAGGGAGCAACTTTGATAGGTGAGGCTAAAGAAGTTATGCCAAAAATATCAATGTGCGGAAATGACCTAGAATTGGCACCTGGATTTTGTGGATCCATCAGTGGAAGTGTCAACGTTACTGTTGGCCAACCTCATATTAAGGTTGATTCAATCACTGTTGGAGGAAGATAGGATATGAATTCAAAAGAAATAACAACTCAAATCTCTGAAGTTGCAGATTCTCTCAATCTTAAAAAATGGGATTATGGTGCAAGCTTTTCTAATGATTACTCTGTTCAAGTAGATAAAGGAGAGGCTAAACAACTTAAAGCGTCACAAAAGCAAATTTTAACTATAAGAGTTTGGAACGAATCTAATCTTGTTGGAATTACTACAACAAGTGATGTTAGTAAATCTGGTATTAAAAAGGCTCTTAATCAAGCAAATATAGCTTCTGATTTCGGCAATAAGAATGAAAGTACAGAATTTTCACCACTAGCGAAGGTTCCTATTAAAGTTAATGAAGTTAAAAAAAGAATTCCTGTTGGAATAAAAAAGTTACTTACGCTTTTAAGAGAAGCGGAAGTAAAACTAATAGAAAGTCATGAATCCATTAAATCAGTTCCATATAATGGTTTAACTGAGAGTTTCTTTGAGAGAGTTTATGCAAACAGTGATGGTGCCTTTCGAAGTTATTCTAAAAGTCAAGCTGCACTATATTTATACGCAAGAGCAGAAGAAAAAAATAATAAACCTCGTAGCTCAGGTTCCGTAAAACTTGGCTATGGAGTTGAAGATATTGATATAGAGTCTTGTATCAGAGAAGCTTCAAATAAAACAATATCTCATTTAAAATATTCATCTATTAAAACTGATAAATATTTAATATGTTTTTCCCCAGAATCTTTTTTAACTATCATAAATGCCTTTAGCTCAATGTTTAATGCCAGAAGTATTTTAGATGGAGTGAGCTTATCTAATAAAAATTCTATTGGAGAGAAACTTTCAACAAAAGCACTTAATATTTATGATGATGGTCTTCACGAAAAGAATATTTCTTCATCACCATTTGATGGAGAAGGAACCCCTACCAAAAGATTATGTTTAATTAATAAAGGGAAAATTGAAAATTACATACACTCTGAATCAACTGCAAGAATATTTAAAACAATTCCCACTGGCCACGCTGGACTAGGATCAAAAGTCTCAGTATCTCCTGATTGGATAGTAGTTGAGAAATCAGATGAAAACTATGACCTCAAAACATCATTAGATCACTCTACTTATGAGGGAGAATTTGTTTATATTGAAGAATTAAATGCAATCCATGCAGGTGTCAGAGCAAGTCAAGGTTCATTCTCTCTTCCATTTGATGGATGGCTTTATAAAAACGGTACAAAAATCTCAATAGAATCTGCAACTGTCGCAGGGGATATCAAATATCTTTTGAAAAATATAGTAAATATAGAATCAAACCAGGAGGTAACAACAAGTGGGATTTCTCCACATATATGGGTAGATGAATTATCAATAACTGGTGACGCGTGAGAATAATATTCTGGGGTACACCTGAATATTCACTTCCGAGCCTTGATATCTTTATTAAATCTAAGCACGAAGTAATTGCAGTAGTTAGCCAACCCGATAAGAAAAGATCTAGGGGAAATAAATTAATATCCTCACCTGTTAAAAGCTTTGCCGAGCAAAAATCTTTAAAAATTTACACTCCAGAAAAAATCAGGGACAATATACATTTTATAAATGAACTTAAATCATTAACTTGTGATTTATTTATAGTTATAGCTTATGGGAAAATTTTACCCAGAGAGATATTAGAAATTCCAAAATTTGGTTGTTGGAACGCTCATGCTTCATTACTTCCAAGATGGCGTGGTGCTGCCCCAATCCAATGGTCCCTAATGGAAGGCGATGAATTTACTGGAGTAGGAATTATGAAAATGAATGAAGGACTAGATACTGGTGACTTATTGTTGGAAGAAAAAATTAAAATCGATAATAAAGATAATTTAAATACACTAACGGAAAGACTTAGTTTTTTATCTGCAAAATTATTTTTAAATGCTACATCATTACTTGAAGAAAATATTAATAAAAAAACCAACTCTCAATTAACAAAACAAAATACTCTTGGAAGAGAAATTACTTATGCAAGAATGATTGAAAAATCAGACTTTAAAGTTGATTGGGGTAAAGAGGCAATTAAAATTTCTCGAAAAATAAAAGCGTTATACCCACGAGCAAATACAACTTTTAGAAGTAAGAACCTAAAAATAATTAAAATTAAAGTTTTGAGTAGTGATGAAACTAAAAATGAAAAATACCTTTTCATGAGCAATTATTCAAAACCAGGAATTATTCTTGCTGTCATCGAAAATGAAGGAATAATAATTTCAACTAAAACCGATCCGATTATTTTGTTAGAAGCAAAACTTGAAGGGAAAAACAAATCTAGCAGAAAGCAATTGATACAACAATTAAATCCATCAGTAGGTGAATATCTCTCAGATTAGGTTTAAGATGCTTTTTTAGAGAATCCCCAAATGAAAGCAAAAAGAATCAAAATATAAAAATAATAGTCTGGAAGAATAGATTCATTAATTAACGTATTTAGTAAAAGTTTAATCCCAACAATTAAAATTGCTATGTAACCGGCTGTTTCTAATCTAGAAAATATATCCAGAAGTTTTAGAAAAATCCCCGATGTAAATCTTAAGGCTAAAACCCCAATAACTGCTCCAAATATAATTAATATATATTGATCGCTAATAGCAACTGCAGTAGTGATGCTGTCTATGGAAAATGCAAAATCAGTAATTGAAAGAAGTGCTACAACCCTTAAGAACTTAAAATTATTTTTATTTTTGTCTGTGCCATTTTCAGCATTTTCTATATCTGAATTTAAAAAAACATTGGAGAAGAATAAGTATATTAAATAAAAACCAGCAAAAACCCTAATAAGAATAAACTTGAGAAGAACATTAGATAATATGATGAGAATAATTCTAAATAATAAAGATATTGTTATACCAATATTTAAGGCTCTTGCCCTTAATTCCGAACTATCGAGGGATTTAGTAAGAGAAGCTAGTGCGACAGCATTATCAGCCGATAATAATAATTCTAATGCAATTAATATTGGTAAAAGTGTGAAAATTTCGTACCAACTGTCTACCTGATCGAGTGTGGGTATAAAAGAATTTATTGCGGCTGAATCCATCAAATATTATGCACAATCAGTATAAAATCTAATATAATATGACAAATATTGGTAATCAAGATTGATAACTATAAATGAGTCTAAATACTTTAGTTAATTATATTTCAAACTCACAAATTACTTCAGAATTAATAAAAAAAATTTCAAACAATAAAGAATTAAATATTGTTGGTTCCAGTAGATATGCCAAATCAATAATCTTAGAAAGCATCGCAAAAAAAGAAGAAAAAAATATATTATTAATTTGTCCTAATATTGAAATTGCTTATAAATGGATTGGTTATTTTGAAAGCATAAATGATAAAGCAGTTTTATATTATCCACCAACTGAACATCTACCATACGCATCGATTAATAAATCCAAAGAGATTGAATTCACTCAGCTTACCGTTTTATCCAAATTAATAAAAAAAGAGAAAAAAGAACTTAATATTGTTATATCAACAGAGAGATCACTTCAACCTCATCTGATAAATAAAAACTTATTAATTGAAAACAAGTTAAATTTGCAAAAAGGGATTCAAATTGAGATTCAAGAATTAGCAAATAAACTAACGTGGCTGAACTATACAAAGGAAAATATTACTTCTGCTGAAGGATTCTGGAGTAGGAGAGGAGAAATAATAGATATTTATCCTGTCAATAATGAGTTTCCTATAAGATTAGAATTTTTTGATAATGTAATTGAGAAAATAAGAGAATATGATCCACAAACACAAAAAACATTAGAAAGTATCAATAATATTGAAATAATACAGGCTGGATTTGATTTACTAATAAAAGAAAAGTTAAATAATTTATCTAAGAACAATATTTTCAATTCAGAAGATATAGATAAAAATAATCTAGATCGTTATTTAGGAATAATTGAAGAACCCTCAAATATAATAGATTTCATAAATAAGGAAACAATTCTCGTAATTGATGAATTAGAAGATTGTAAAAAATTTGCAAATAATTGGTATCTAGATTCAGAAAGTAATTTTGATAATTGTGCGTATGAATTAAATGAAAATCTAAAAAATAATGATATTAATTTAAAGGCTAAGCCTAATTTGCATTTAAAGTTTGACGAAATTTTATATTCACTGGGAAATTTTAATTTAATAAAATTGTATGAATTTGAATCTAAAGAAAATATTGATAATAGGTTTTTATTAAAAGATAAAAGATTAAACTCATACTCTAAAAATATAGGAAAATTATCAAGCGATATAAATAAAAATATAAAAAATAAAGAAAAAGTATGGATATTATCAGCACAGCCATTGAGAACTAGGACTTTACTTTTTGAGCACGAATGTAATACAAACTTCTTAAACAATCCTAATGATATTGATGGAGCATTTAAGTCAATAAATAATTCAACTCCTTTAATTATAAAAAATAAAAACAATTATGAAATAGAGGGTTTTTATCTTCCGATATGGAAGGTTGTCCTGATAACAGATAAAGAATTATTTTCACAACAATCTCTTTTCAATAATGTATTCATAAGAAGAAAAAAAAGAAGTGTAAATTCAAATATAAACGTAAACAAGATTAGTCCAGGTGATTTTATAGTTCATAAAAATCATGGAATAGGAAAATTTTTAAAAATAGAAAAAATAAATATAACTGGAGATTCAAGAGATTACTTAGTCATTCAGTATCAAGATGGGAAGATAAGTGTTGCCGCTGATCAACTCGGTAGTGTTAACAGATATAGATCAAACGGAAAATTAAAGCCAAAAATCAATAAATTAGGAGGAACAGAATGGGAAAGAATAAAAGATAAAAATAAGAAACAAATCAAAAAAGTTGCAGTCGATATTTTGAAACTTTATGCAAAGAGAGAAAAATTAAAGGGTCATGTATACCCAGAAGATGGTCCCTGGCAAGATGAATTAGAGGACTCATTCCCTTATCAACCAACTCCAGATCAAATTACTGCTGTAAAAGAAATAAAAATTGATATGGAAAGCGACAAGCCAATGGACAGGTTAGTTTGTGGAGACGTAGGATTTGGTAAAACAGAGGTTGCTGTTCGGGCTATTTTTAAGGCTATTACATCGGGCAAGCAGGTAATATTATTAGCACCTACAACAATCCTAGCTCAGCAACATTGGAGAACAATAAACAATAGATTTTCACCTTACCCAATAAAAGTTTCTTTACTTAATAGATTCAAAACCGTTAATGAGAGAAAAGAAATATATGCAGGATTAAAAAATAACAAAATTGATTTAGTAGTAGCAACGCACCAAATTTTAGGAAAAGAAATTGAAATAAAAAACTTAGGACTACTTGTTATAGATGAAGAACAAAGATTTGGAGTAAGGCAAAAGGAGAAAATTAAAAAAATCAAAAATAACATAGATGTTTTAACTCTTTCGGCAACTCCTATTCCAAGAACTCTTTATATGAGTTTATCTGGACTAAGACAAATGAGCTTACTAAATACTCCTCCTCCATCAAGAAGATCAATAAAAACATATTTATCAGAAATAGATATGGATGTTATAAGAACTGCAATTAATCAAGAACTTGATAGGGGGGGTCAAATATTTTATGTACTTCCAAGGATTTCTGATATTGATCAAGCTGTAAACAAATTAAAAAATATGTTTGCCAGCTTAAAATTTATTGTTGCTCATGGACAAATGAACGAAACAGAGCTTGAAAATGCCATGATTACTTTTAATAACGGAGAAGTTGATCTGATGATATGCACAACAATAATTGAAAGTGGATTAGATATCCCTAAAGTAAATACAATTATTATTGAAGATTCTCACAAATTTGGACTTTCACAACTCTATCAACTTAGAGGAAGAGTTGGCAGAAGTGGGGTTCAAGCACATGCTTGGTTATTTTATCCAAATATAAATAAAATTAATGACGCTGCAAAACAAAGATTGAGAGCGATAAAAGATTTCTCAGAACTTGGAAGTGGATACCAACTTGCGATCAAAGATATGGAAATAAGAGGCGTTGGAAGTTTATTAGGAGAAGAACAAAGTGGAAAGGTTAATGCTATTGGCTATGATTTATATATAGAAATGCTCCATGAGGCCATTTCAGAAATCAGTGGGCAAGAAATACCAGAAGTTAGCGACACACAAATTGATCTTCCAATAAATGCTTTTATACCTGCAACATGGATATTAAATAGGGAAGAGAAGCTTGAGGCTTACAAATCTGCTACTGAATGTTCAAATAATAATGAATTAACTGAATTAGCTAGAGACTGGGTGAATAGATATGGAACCTTACCAAAACCTGTTGAGTCTTTAATTATAATAATGAGACTAAAATTACTTGCCAAAAAATGTGGTTTTAATAAGATTAAACTCAAAAAGCCAAACATCGTGATAGAGACCAAATTAAGAAATTCTACTTTTAAAATTCTTAAAAATTCCTTAGCAAGTAGTGTTCAAAATAAATTTAATTTTGAGGAAGGAGAACAATTATCTACTATAACTATAAGAGGTTTAGGAGTAACTGAAATTCAAAATCAAATAGACCAACTAATGTTGTGGTTTGGATCATTTGAGAGAGAAATAAAGAATTTCGATAAAGAACTTCTTATTAAAAGAGAATAAATTATTAAATAATTATTTAAAATCCGCGAAAGAGTTTGATTTCGGTTAGGTTTATAAAAATTTATTTTTTTTATGGGTGAATATATAGACGTCGGAATCCAAACTTCGATTTTACCCTTTTCAATTATTATTTCATCAATTGTACTTGGTATATTTGCATTATTTGGAGAAGAAACAGAAAATGATGATGATGACTCTGATTCAGGAAGTGGTGGACTAATGCAACCTATTTGAAATCATTTATAAATAATTTTTTTTGACTTCCTCTTAAAAATCCTAAATAATCTATAAATACAACCTAACATTAAAATAAGAGCAGTTAAAGAGGAGACCAAAATAAAAATCAACAAAAATATTTCGTAGAGATATGAAAAGAGATCAATTATTAATAAAAAAGATTTATTAAATGTATTAGGTATATTTTTAAGCAGCAAAATTTTATTAGGAATTAAATAATTTATATAAACTAACAAAAAACTAGTAATAAACAAAAAGAAAGATTCAGTAAATAGTCTTCTTTTAGATTTTCTTCTTAAATTTAATTTTTTTTTAAAAATATATTTATCAGACTTATTATTCAAATTTGGGATGTTTAAATCTGCCATACATCAAAGCTCAAAGAATAAATTAATAATTACTTTGAAAAGAAATTACCCTATAATATCGTGTTTGTATTTAAGATGCTAATGAGTCTTTATTCTGGATTTATTAGTTCTTTTTTTTCTTTATCTTCAATAGGATTATTAAAATAAATGAAAGAAGAGGAGACTAAAATTAAGGAGCAAATCGCAATAAATGGAGGCATAATGAAATTGAAAAATTTTACATTATTATTTAACCCAAATCTTAATTTTTTAGGCATATTATTAGGTAAATCAGTTTTTTTTATTCTTACTTTTGGGGATTCATTTAACTGATCAAAACAATTTATGGTGTCAGAAAGCAATGAATTACCAATCTTTAAAATTAATGGCTTTACATTTGGTTTAGAACTCTTGAGAACAATATTATGTATGTTAAGATTTTCAGCTTTTATATCAATTAATTTAGACTCATATAATGGTATTTCGTTTTTTATTAAAAGATTTGAATAAATATAAAAAGCATTCATAATAGGCCCTAAGTGCTCAATCTTACCTTCAATAAGTGGTTTATCGATTATGGTTAATTTCCATTGAGAAATTATTGATATTTGATCTTTATTTTCATTATTTGAATAATCTGGCAATCCGATTATTTCTAGACTCACTGAAGATTGATTAAATGATAATTTATTTTGCATAATATTTAAAAATCGTATAAAAAATTCTTCAACTTTTCATAACCCTGATTTGAAATGCAAAGGGATAAAGTAAGCAAAGATTTTACGATAATTTCATCATTTTCAGCTTGATTTAAAAGCTTTTTTACTCTCATACTATCTATATTAAATCTCTCTTTAATCAACTCGATAAATCTCTTATTAAAATTATTCCAAATAACTGAATTCTCCTCAAAATCTTCTTTAGATTGTAGTATCTCTCTTATATAAGGATATAAATATCTAGACATTTCAACGGTGATTTTAATTAAGGCATCGAATTCGTTTAGTTTAATATTGTTATTTATATAAGATTTTCTCAATGGATTATTATTCCTTAATTTCCAAATACTAACTTTATTTGGCAGAACATCATTTAAATTAAGTTTGTTTGATAAAGCGTAAAGAGATTGAATACCATTAAAGTCAATAGTTTCTAGAGTTATTAATAATAAATCAAGCTTCTCTATAGATTGTCTTGATATCTGATTTCCTTTAATTAAAACTGTAATTGTTCTTCATTAAGATATAATTTATTATAACAGAATTATTAATCCATTTTTTGAAATAAAAATGAATATAACTTATCAAGTTCTTCAATAGTTATCATTCCGTAACTCCATAATAATATTGGTAGTGAAGTGTTATTTTTTATAGATAATTTTATACCAAGTTCAATAGAAGATTCATCTAAACCTACTACATTAAATAAATAAAATATCATTTCTCTAGATACATAATTATTCATGAGTTCTATTTAATACTTGAGTAAATGAGAGATTTAGTCATTTGATTTAGGACTAATTTTCTTATAAAAAGAAAATTATTTAAAAGTAAAAATGAAAATTTCCTTATTGGGAATAAAAAAACGTTTCTATTAGCAAAAATGGATATCAATGAGTCAGTTATGAAAATAGTAACGATAATATCTAAAATCCTGCATGAAAAGTACTTAAATTTAAAGTAAATCAATTGCATTTTAGTAATAGCAGTATTTTTATTAAAAAGATCATAAATAGTATTAACATCTCTCCAACAACTATTTAGACCCTGACCACCAACAGGATGAAATGTATGAAATGCATCTCCTACAAAAACTAATTTTTTAAAATTTAAAACTGGTAAATTTAAGGATAATGAAACAGGAAAAATATTGAATTCACCAACTATTTGATCAAGCTTAAATTCATCCGGCAAGATAGTTGATAAATTATCCATTAAAAAATTCTTATCAGAATTTAACCTTTCAGTTGCCTTTAATGTGCTGGAAGTCCAAATCACTTGATATAAGTTTTTTTCTAAAGGTAATAATGCGAGGGGTCCTTCTTTTCTAAAAATTTCATAAGCCCGCTTTTCACAATGACCTCTAAGAGAAACTTTAAAAGTTAAACAAGACTGACTATAAGATTTTTTTATATCTATAAAATCTAAGAATTTTTTATCAAGTGAGTTTGCTCCTGTTGAAAAGAATTGATAATCAAATAATATTTTTTTACGTAACAATCTATGCGGTGTCATAAAAAAAATATTTTCATAATTATCAATCTCTTTAAAAAATACGTTCATGAGATCCGAATGTTTAACTACCCAGCCAATATTTTCAGCAGAACTTATATCATCATCTAGGTCAGAAATTGATAAATTAGTCAAAGCAGAAGTTACGCTATCTGAAATTGAGAGGGTATCAAAGCCAAATAAAAATGGTTCTAATTTTTCCCAAAGTCTGAATTTAGATAAAATTTTTCTTGTTGAGTGAGTAATTGCATAAGTTTTATCTTTATCAATTAATCTATCTTTTGTTAATAAATCAGTTAAAAAAATATTGCAATCAAATTTTGAAAGTGCAATTGAAAGTAATAGACCAGTGGGACCGGATCCTACAATTTTAAAATTGAATTTATTTTTCATCAGATTATATAAGTTTCAACTATCTATTCAAATAAATATAGCAAATTTCCTCAAATGCTGGTCTTAATAAATAGGGGTACTCACCAACCCATAAGTTAATTTCAGGAAGCCAAGCATCGGTCAAATAAAAATCTCTATCAAAATTACGGTTGTCAGATGTTATTAAACATCTAATACTCGAACCCACCCTAATTTGACTGTGCTTATTTTCCATAGGAAAACTTAACTTTTCCAAATAACCATCTTCATCTTCTAATTCGAGCACTAACCAGGTCCTTTTGTTTTCGATAACTTCTAATCGACCTTGCCTATTAGATTGTTCTCTTGAGTTTTCAATTTTTTCTGTTTTATAGATATCTGATATATAGCCATCAAATATAGAAAAAAATTTATATTTTCTTAATTGCAAATTTTTTCTACTTGATTCAAGAACTGGGCCCCAGATGATGTACAAAAAGAAACCTACACATAGGAATAACCAGAAATTATTAGTTTGATCTCCAGTCGAACTAATAATTAATGAGATAAATCCACCAATAGAAGAAACTATTACTCTTTGAAGAATTTTTCTCGGATTCCCCAACGAGTACTTAAATTGACTTCCTGTACCAACTGCTGGAATAAGTTTTGAAATTTGACTTGAATTAATGGGAATTAACATTTTAAAAAATCAATTTTTCAAGTCCGTAAACTAAAGTTTCATAATTACCTATTTTTTTAATAGCCTGTAAAACTCCTGGCATATATGCTTTTCTATCAATAGTGTCATGCTTAATTGTGTAAGTTTCACCTGGAGATCCCATAATTACTAACTGATGAGCGAGCAATCCTGGTAATCGTACAGAATGTATATTAATTCCTGAATCTCTTAGCCCACCCCGTACACCTTTCAATGACTCAGAATCTTTTACTAAATTCTGATTAAATTTTTTTGGATATTCTTCAATCATTTCTGCAGTTTTTATACAAGTCCCACTAGGAGAATCAGCTTTTTGATTATGATGCATCTCTATTAATTCAATATTGTCATAAAACCTTGCGGCAACAGATGCTGCCTGCTGAAGAAGAACCATTCCTACTGAAAAATTAGGAATTATTGCACAACCAACGGATGCCTTCTGAACAAAAATAGATAAGTCTTTTATTTGCGAAGGAGAAAGTCCTGTGGTTCCGACCACAGGTGAAATACCGTATGCGATAGCTGATCTGGTATTTTCATATACAGAATCAGGGTGAGTAAAATCAACCAGAACAGGTTTGATATTTTCATTTCTATAGTTTTGACTAACAGAACATAAAGTTCCTTCAAAATCATTAGAAACAAAAACATTACAATTTTTTACTTTCAATAATTCAGAAATATTTGAGCCATTGTTCTTTTCATTTATGTCAATTGCTGCAACAAGTTCACAATCTGTAGAATTTAATACGGCATTCACAACTTCGCTACCCATTCTGCCCAAAGCTCCAGATACAAGTACTGGTATTGGTTTTTGAGAATTTTCAATCATTTTTGTAAAAATTTTTTTTTAAAGGTTGTTACACGCTATTTATATTGCACACAATAACGTCTTTTCATTCGTAGGCTGGTAGAAATACTTAAATAAAATCAATGTTTACGCAGGTCCGCTCAGCAAACCGCAGAGTATCTCCTGTTGAGGATAACAAACACAAAGTTGTAATAAAAGCAGTTTATGTTGTCCTTGAGCCACAATACCAAAATTCCCTAACGGAAGCAGCAAAGTCAATAAATAAGATGAATGGACCAATAGGTATAGACCTTAGTGGTTATCTTATCGAAGAACTTAGAAATGAAAGTAATTTTGAAGATTTTAAAGAAGATATAGCTAATGCTGATATATTTGTTGCTTCCTTAATTTTCATCGAAGATCTTGCTCAAAAAGTAGTTGATGCAGTATCTCCATATAAAGATAAGCTTAAAGCCTCAATTATTTTTCCCTCTATGCCAGAGGTAATGAGATTAAATAAGTTGGGTTCATTTAGTATGGCACAACTTGGTCAATCTAAAAGTATTATTGGAGATTTAATAAAAAAGAAAAAAGAATCTGATGGAGCAAGCTTCCAAGATTCAATGTTGAAGTTACTAAATACACTACCTTCAATACTTAAATATCTACCAGTAGAAAAAGCTCAAGATGCTAGAACATTCATTTTGAGTTTTCAGTACTGGTTAGGTGGAACTACTGAAAACTTAAAAAACTTCTTGTTAATGATTTCTGAAAAGTATGCAGTTTCAGAGAGCATAAAAGATCAAATAGAAGAATTCAAAATACAAGATCCTGAAACATTCCCAGATTTAGGAATTTGGCATCCTCTTGCGCCTTGCATGTTTGAAAATCTTAAAGATTATCAAAATTGGGAGAATAATAGGAAAGATATAAATCCCAAAGATGACAATGATCCAACGATAGGTTTAGTTCTTCAAAGAAGTCATATTGTTACCGGAGATGATGCTCACTACGTTGCCGTTATTCAAGAATTGGAATACAGAGGTGCGAGAGTACTTCCTATCTTCTGTGGGGGTTTAGATTTTTCTAAGCCAGTTAATGAATTCTATTTTGATTCCATAAATAAAGATCAACCTATTGTAGATGGAGTTGTATCTCTAACAGGATTTGCATTGGTTGGTGGGCCAGCAAGACAAGACCATCCTAGAGCTATTGAAGCTCTAAAAAGGCTAAACAGACCCTATATGGTTGCACTCCCATTAGTCTTCCAGACAACACAAGAATGGGAAGATAGTGATCTAGGTTTACACCCAGTACAGGTAGCACTTCAGATTGCAATTCCAGAGCTTGATGGTGCTATTGAACCTATTATTCTTTCAGGTCGTGATGATGCTACAGGTAAGGCGCATACGCTCCAAGATCGAGTTGATGTAATCGCTGAAAGAGCCATAAAATGGTCAACTTTAAGAGTTAAAAAAAGAAAGGACAAAAAATTAGCCATTACAGTATTTAGTTTTCCACCAGACAAAGGAAATGTTGGTACAGCGGCTTACTTAAATGTTTTCGGCTCAATTTATAGAGTTCTCCTTGAAATGAAATCGAAAGGATATCAAATAGATGAACTTCCAAGTAATTCAAAAGAATTAATGGAAAAAGTAATTAATAATCCTGAAGCGATGGATGGCTCTCCAGAGTTAAATATTGCTCATAAGATGTCAGTAAAAGAATACGAAGAGTTCACACCATATTCACAAAGACTTGAAGAGAATTGGGGTAAACCTCCTGGGAACCTAAATAGTGACGGACAAAACCTTCTTATCTATGGAAAACATTTTGGAAATGTTTTTATAGGAGTTCAACCTACATTCGGTTATGAAGGTGATCCAATGAGGTTACTATATTCAAGAAGTGCAAGTCCTCATCATGGTTTTGCTGCTTATTACACGTATGTAGAAAAAATCTGGGGGGCTGATGCTGTTCTTCATTTTGGAACTCACGGCTCACTTGAGTTTATGCCTGGGAAACAAATGGGCATGAGTGAAACTTGCTATCCGGATTCTCTAATCGGATCATTGCCTAATTTGTATTACTATGCCGCGAATAATCCCTCTGAAGCAACAATTGCTAAGAGAAGAGGATATGCTTCTACTATTAGTTATCTCACTCCTCCAGCCGAAAATGCAGGACTCTACAAAGGACTTAAAGAACTAAGTGAACTCGTTGGTTCTTACCAACAACTAAGAGAAAATAGTAGGGGAATTCAAATTGTTAATGCAATAGTTGAGACTTCTAAACAATGCAACCTTGACAAAGATGTAGAGCTTCCTTCAAAAGACGTAGAAGAACTTTCAATAGATGAAAGAGATTTATTCGTTGGTAATGTCTATAAGCAGTTGATGGAAATTGAAAGTAGATTATTACCTTGCGGTCTTCATACTATTGGAGAAGCTCCAACAGCAGAAGAAGCTGTTGCAACACTTGTAAATATTGCATCTTTAGAGAGAGAACAAGAAGGATTAAGATCTCTTCCTGGATTACTCGCAGAATCCATGGGTTTAACTATTGAACAAATTTATGATGGTAATAATAAAGGTGAACTAAAATTTGTAGAGTTAAATGAAAAAATCATAAATACAGCAAGAGAGTCGATTTTTGCGATGGTCAACTCTTTAAAAATTGTTGATGGCAGAGTTTATTTAGAAAAATCACTTCTTTCCAAACTTTTTGATTTACTTAAAGTTTTCGGTCTAAATCTACCTACCCCTTGGCTAAGAGTCTGCAGATTAAATGGATTTAATGAAGTTAATCAGAAGGAATTAAATAAATTATTTGATTACTTACTTTTCTGTCTTGAACAGGTCTGCGCAGACAAAGAAATGGATAGCCTCATTAAAGCATTGGATGGAAATTATGTTTTACCTGGACCAGGTGGAGATCCCATAAGAAATCCAGGTGTTTTGCCCAGTGGTAAAAATATCCATGCACTTGATCCTCAATCAATCCCAACTACAGCAGCAGTAGCTGCAGCAAAGTCGGTCGTTGACAAATTAATTGAAAGACAAAAGGAAGAGCAAGGGACCTGGCCTGAAACAATAGCTTGTGTTTTATGGGGTACTGATAACATCAAAACCTATGGAGAATCACTGGCACAAATCTTATGGTTTGTTGGAGTAAAACCAAAACCAGATTCTGTTGGAAGAATTAACAAACTAGAATTAATCCCTTTAGAGGAATTAGGTAGACCAAGAATAGATGTAGTAGTTAATTGTTCAGGAGTATTTAGAGATCTATTTATCAATCAAATGGCATTAATAGATCAGGCAGTTAAATTAGCAGCTGAGGCTGATGAACCTTTGGAATCTAATTTTGTAAGGAAACATTCACTTGAACAAGCAGAAAAAGAAGGCACTTCTATCAGAGAAGCTTCAGCGAGAGTATTCTCTAATGCAAGTGGAAGTTACAGTTCAAATGTTAATTTAGCCGTAGAAAATTCAACATGGGAGGAAGAAAATGAATTACAAGAAATGTATTTATCACGCAAAACTTATGCTTTTAATGCCGATAATCCAGGTGAGATGAATCAAAAAAGAGAGGTATTTGAGTCAGTAATGAAAACAGCAGATGTTACATTTCAAAACCTTGACTCTTCAGAGATTTCATTAACAGATGTAAGTCATTATTTTGATTCGGATCCAACAAAATTGATCAAGACATTAAGAGATGACGGAAAAGAACCAAGTAGCTACATAGCTGACACTACCACTTCTAATGCGCAAGTTAGAACACTTGGAGAAACTATCAGATTAGACTCAAGAACAAAACTTTTAAATCCAAAGTGGTATGAAGGTATGCTTAAATCTGGTTACGAAGGAGTTAGAGAACTTTCTAACAGACTTAATTACACCCTGGGTTGGAGTGCGACAAGTGGTCAAGTAGATAATTTTGTATATGAAGAAACTAATGAAACATTTATAAATGACGAAGAGATGAGGAAAAGATTAATGGATCTTAATCCTAATAGTTTCAGAAGAATTGTTGGAACATTACTAGAAGTCAATGGTAGGGGATATTGGGAAACTTCAGATGAGAATATAGAACAGTTGAAAGAACTATACCAAGAGGTAGAAGATAAAATCGAAGGCGTTAAAGAATAATAAATTTATTATTTTCTGTAAATCCTATCTGCTACTTTCAAGATTTGATAATTTAGTTTAACGTTGTGAACTCTCACCATATCAATATTAAATTGAGAACAAAGACAACTTATAGCAAGTGTTCCTATATCCCTTTCTTTTGGATTTTTCTCATTCAAAATTTCTCCTATAAATCTCTTCCTAGATGCACCTATCAAAATTGGCAAATTCCATTTTTTAAATACATCTAAGTTTCTCAAGATTTCCAAATTATGCATAATATCCTTTGAAAAACCAATTCCTGGATCCACTATTATATTTCTTTCAGATATTTTTTTTTCTAAAGCATTCTTTATTAAATTATCAAGCGAGCAATTAACATCACTCAATACATTCTGGTAATTAGATAGTTGATTCATATTTTGACTATTACCACGACTATGAGTTATGACGAATGGACAGTTGAATTTTGATGCAACATCTAAAATTTTTATATCTCTTCTTCCTCCAGTAACATCATTTATCCAATTTGCACCATTTAACAGAGCTTCATAAGCTACTTCAGAATTAAAAGTATCAATAGAAATTAAAACATCTGGATATTCAGATTTTATTAATTTTAGATATGGGATCAATCTCTTTATTTCTATACTAGATCCAACTTCTTCAGCCCCAGGTCTCGTACTTTGAGCACCAAGATCAATAACATCAACACCATTACTCAAGAAATGATTTACTTGATCTAAAACTTTTTTTGAAGAGTTTAATTCCCCACCATCACTAAATGAATCAGGAGTTAAATTAATAACTCCCATAATTGAAGTTTTTTGGCCCCAGCCTTTTGGCCATGGATTTTTCTTATTTATAATTTGCAATTCTCGCAAAACTATTCGGATCTAATGAAGCCCCTCCGACTAACACCCCATCTATATCACTCATTGACATGATTTCGTCAATATTATTAGGTTTAACTGATCCTCCATATTGAATAATTAAATCATCAAAACCTATTAATTTCCTAATCAAAGAACATATCTTATTAGCGTCTTCTGCCTCGCACGTTTTACCAGTACCAATAGCCCATATTGGTTCGTAGGCAACAATTAAATTAGATGGATCTGTATTTTCTAATCCTTGTTCAACCTGCCTAGTAATAACTCTAACAGCTTCTCCTCTCTCTCTTTGTTCTAATGTTTCTCCTACACAAACTATTGGAATAAGTCCACTAGATTGAGCAAAAACTGCTCTTTTATTAATTTGTTCGTCACTTTCACTAAAATATTTTCTTGGTTCACTATGTCCAACGATTGCATATGAGACGCCATGTTCAAGAAGCATTTTTGGAGATATTTCTGCAGTAAATGCACCTTGATCTTCCCAATGAATATTTTGACTAGAAATATCTAAATAATCAAAATCAGAATGATCAGAAAACGTTGAAATAGCTGTAAAAGGTGGAGCAATAACAACTTTACGATCGTCTTTTATGTTTTTTATTAAAGGAATAAACTCTTCTAAATATGATTTAGCTTCAGCACAAGTCATGTGCATCTTCCAATTACCAGCAATTACAGATTTTCTCAAAATACTATCTCCAAGAAAAATATACTAATACAAAGTGAGTTGAATAAGCTAACTATTCAAAAATTAATTCATTTTTTAGAAATATTACTTTATCACCCTTGTTTAACTTCCTTCCTCTCCTAGTCTCAATTACACCATTAACTTTGACAGAACCGGATTTAATAAAAATTTTTGCTTCGCCACCAGAAGATACCAAATTTTTCCATTTTAAGAATTGATCCAATTTCATTGTTTTTTATACCCAAAGATATTGATAAAGTAGGATAAACAACTAAATATATAATATCTTGAGATTAATACCACCAGTCAGACCGTATTCAAATAGGTTTATCAAGGGTTTTATATGCATGCTTATTTACGTAGCTTGTTGGCCTTTATTAGCTTATTTAGCTGGAAACTTAATTCCAGCAATTGGTTCAGGTGATCTCTCAAAAGTTTCTAGCATAATAATTAAGTCTTTATTTGTATTTTTAGTTCAGAAAACTGCTCAATTTGGACAGGATGTATTCATAGCAAAACCATCTTTAGAAATTAGTGAAGTGATGAGAGGAAATTTATTTAGCAGAATTCAAAAAATAAAGATGAATTCTGTTGAAAAGATTTCAGCCGGAGATATCACATATAGACTTACAGAAGATGCAGACAGGGTAAGCGAAGTTATTTATAAAACAGCTCAAGATACTATTCCATGCACTTTACAGTTGTTAGCGGTAATAATATATATGTTTTATTTAGACTGGTCACTAACAGTATCAACTTTCGTTTTAGCACCATTGATTATTCTTTCAGTTAACAGTTTTGGAAGAAGAGTTTTAAAAGCATCCGAAAAAAGTCAAGAATCAACAAGTAATTTAGCAGGTTTAATAGGTGAATCTATAAACGGAATGTCCACAATAAGATCTTTTGCTGCAGAAAATTGGATTGAGAAAAGATTTTATAAAAGATTAAGTACAAATAAAAAAGCAAAATATAAAACATTAAAACTACTTGCATTTCAACATCCAGTTGTTGGATTTGTTGAAGCATTTGGAATATTAGCAATATTAGGTTTAGGAGCCGCAAGAATCAATCTAGGCCTTCTAACAAGCGAAGAATTTAGTAGTTTTTTTGCAGCAATATTAATGCTTATTGATCCAATAAGCCATATAAGTACAAATTTTAATGACTATAAACAGGCAGAAGCATCAATAAAAAGGTTGAAAAACATAAATCTAGAACCTACCGAAGATGATAAAGAAAATTTAACAATGATATCCAATATTCAAGGCAAAATAAGTTTCAAGAATGTTAATTTCGCTTACAAAAAAGATAATCAGGTTCTTAAAAACATCAATTTAGAAATCAAAAAAGGGGAAGTCACAGCTTTCGTCGGAGCTTCTGGAGCTGGTAAAAGTACAATGTTGGCATTGATATTAAAATTTATAACTCCAAATAATGGAGACATTTTTATTGATGATAAAAATCTCAAATTATTAAATACAAAAGATATTAGAAAAAACATTGCATTAGTACAACAACAGCCTTTTTTGTTTTCAGGAAAAATTATTGATGTAATAAGAATGGGCAGAAGTTTTACTAATGATGAAGTTATAGAATCAGCAAGAAAAGCGAACGCTCATAACTTCATTCAAAAGCTTCCTGAGAAATATGAAACTAAGATAACTGAAAGAGGATCAAATTTCTCAGGGGGGCAGATACAAAGGATAGCAATTGCAAGAGCAATACTTGGGAATCCATCAATTCTTCTTTTAGATGAAGCCACAAGTGCTTTAGATGCAGAATCAGAATCTGAAGTCCAAGAAGGGCTAAAAAGCGCTATGAAAGATAGAACAGTTATTGTAATTGCTCATAGATTAGCCACTACGCAAGAGGCAAATAGAATAGTTGTTTTCGATAAAGGCGAAATCATTGAAGTTGGGAAACATATTGACTTAATAAATAAGCCAGGAATTTATAAAGAATTATGTGCAAAACAATTGATTAAAAAAATATAACCCTATTTTATTTATTAAAAGAGTAAGTCCATGCAAGATAAAACAAATGATTCTGTAAATCCAGTTTTAACCTTTGAAGGAAAAAAATATTTAATAAATGACCTTTCTAACGAAATAAAAGAATCTATAAAACTATTACAAATGGCCGAAACACAACTTAAAATGCATCAAGATACTGTCAAATTACTTTCAATTAGCCGAAAATCTTTAGCTTATCAATTAAGAGAAGAACTAAAAAACTTAGAGTAAGTTTTAATAATTATGGATTTCTTGTAGAGAGTAAGCATCAATTTTATTACATTGCAAAGCTTTGATTGCTTTAATGGCTGCTTTTGCTCCAGGAATAGTTGTAAAAGTTGGAATATTATATTCTAGAGCAGCACGTCTTAAATAAGTGTCATCATGAAGAGCCTGTGAGCCGATTGGAGTATTGATTATTAATTGAACAAGTCCAGAACGAATTAGGTCTTCAATATTTGGTCTGCCTTCATGAACTTTTAGGACTTCATCAACTTGAATGCCTAAATTCACCAAATATGCAGCTGTACCTCTAGTTGCGATTAATTTAAATCCTAAAATCAACAGTTCTCTAGCAATTTCCTCAAGATTTATTTTATCTAAATCATTTGTTGATAAAAAAGCTACTCCTTCTGATGGAACACCATTTCCTGCGGCCAATTCCGACTTTGCATAAGCGATTCCAAAATCTTTAGCTAAACCCATTACTTCTCCAGTAGATCTCATTTCAGGGCCAAGTAATGCATCAGATCCAGGAAATCTTTTGAAAGGTAAAACAGCCTCTTTTACTGCCTGATATTTTGGAGAAAATTCTTTTGTGAAATTAACATCTTCTAATGTAAAACCTTGCATTAACTGCGTAGCTAATTTTGCAACTGGTTTACCTATGGCTTTTGAAACAAATGGGACTGTCCTAGATGCTCTTGGATTTGCTTCAAGAATAAATAATTTATTTTCTTTGTTATTTGTATTTGTCACTGCAAATTGCAAGTTAATTAAACCAACAACATTTAATCTTTGTGCAATTAATTTAGTCCAGTTCCTGACATTTTCTATTGTGGATGTTGAGAGAGAAATCGATGGTAAACAACAAGCTGAATCTCCTGAATGAATTCCTGCAGGTTCCACATGTTCCATTAGACCAGCAATTACAACCGAACCCTCTGAATCGCATAAAGCATCAACATCTATCTCAATAGCATTATGCAAATATTGATCAAGAAGGATTGGATGATCAGGCGATACCTTAACTGCTTCAGAGATGTATCTCGATAATTCATTTTCATCTTTAACAATTTCCATTGCCCTTCCTCCTAAAACATAAGAAGGTCTTACAACCAAGGGAAACCCAATATTTTTTGCAACTTTTTCTGCTTCATTTTGATTACGTGCAATACCATTTAGAGGTTGTCTAATACTTAATTCTTCAAGTATTTTTGTAAATTCCTCTCTATCCTCTGCTAAATCGATAGATATTGGAGAAGTTCCAAGAATTTTCGATCCAGTCCTGACACCATCATTAGATTTAAGCCATTCAAATAAAGGCAATGATAATTTCAGTGGAGTTTGACCTCCAAATTGAACAATCAAACCAAAAGGATTTTCAGCTTCTATTATGTTGAGCACATCCTCAAGTGTGACGGGCTCAAAATATAAAATATCGCTAGTATCATAATCTGTTGATACAGTTTCTGGGTTACTATTAACCATTATTGTTTTATAACCATTTGTAGAGGCTTGATATGAAGCATGACAACAACAGTAATCAAATTCAATTCCCTGACCAATTCTGTTTGGACCTCCTCCAAGAATCATAATTTTTTTTGATTTACTAATTTCTGAAATCTCGCTATCAAAAATTTGGGAATTAAAATTAATGAAGGATTCTTCGTAGGTTGAATAATGATAGGGAGTTGAGGATGAGAATTCTGCTGAACAAGTATCAACAGTTTTATAAATTGGTATTATATTAAGTATTTTTCTATATCTTCTCACTTCAAAAAACTCAGAATTAGTTAACTTTGCTATCTGTTGATCTGAAAAGCCTAATTGTTTAGCATGTAACATCAAATCCCTATTTAAAGAATAGAGTTTCTTATCTTTCAAAAAATCATTTTCAAAATTAAAAATATTACGTAATTTCTCGATAAACCATAAATCTATATTTGTAACTTCTTGAATATAAGAATTAGTTTTCCCAAGCTGCATAGCTTTTTTAACTAAGAGAATTCTTTCAGATGTAGGATTTCTTAAACTATTTTTAATTTGACTCTCGTTTTTAAATTCATCTAGTGAATCACATTCCCATCCAAAAACACCCACTTCTAATGACCTTAATGCTTTCTGAAATGATTCTTCAAAAGAACGACCTATTGCCATTGACTCACCAACGGATTTCATGGCAGTACTTAAAGTATTTGAAGAACCTTTAAACTTTTCAAAGGCAAATCTTGGAATTTTAGTAACTACGTAATCAATTGATGGCTCAAAACATGCTGGTGTTTTTTTTGTAATATCATTAATAATCTCATCAAGCGTGTAGCCAACAGATAATAAAGCTGCAATCTTAGCTATGGGAAATCCAGTTGCTTTACTTGCCAAAGCAGAGGATCTACTAACACGGGGATTCATTTCTATGACAATTACTTCTCCATTAGATGGATTTATTGCAAATTGAATATTACTCCCTCCTGTTTCAACTCCTACCTCTCTAATGATTTTCAATGACAAATCCCTCAATCTCTGATACTCCTTGTCAGTCAAAGTCTGTGCAGGAGCAACAGTAATCGAATCTCCAGTGTGGACACCCATTGGGTCTAAATTTTCAATACTGCAAATTATTACTACATTGTCAGCAGTATCTCTCATTACCTCTAGTTCAAATTCCTTCCATCCAATAAGTGATTTTTCAATCAATATTTGATTACTTGGACTTTCCTCTAAACCTGATTTACATAACTCGACAAATTCTTCAAGATTAAAAGCAATTCCACCTCCTACACCACCTAATGTAAATGCAGGCCTTATGATAAGTGGATAAGAACTAATTTCTTTTGATACCTCTTTAGCTTCATCCAAGTTAGATGCAATCCCAGAAGGACAAACATTTACATTTATTTTTTCCATCGATTCTTTAAACAATTTTCTATCTTCAGCTTTATTAATAGCCTCTAAATCAGCGCCAATTAATTCAATATTATTTTGTTTTAAAAAATCTGACTCTGATAATTTAACCGCAAGATTCAAAGCTGTTTGACCTCCCATAGTGGGAAGAATCGCATCAGGTTTTTCTCTTAAAATTATCTGAGAAACAATCTCAGGAGTCAATGGTTCAATATATGTTTTGCTCGCGATCTCAGGATCAGTCATTATTGAGGCTGGATTTGAATTTATCAAGACAATTTCATAACCAGCATTTCTTAAAGCTTTGCAAGCTTGAGTTCCAGAGTAATCAAATTCACATGCTTGTCCTATAACAATCGGACCCGAACCTAGAATAAGTATTTTTTTGAGATCACCTCTTTGAGGCATAATTTAAACTTTCATTTATCTCATGCTACTTATAAATCATCAGATGTTAATCAAGTTACTTGAAAAGCAACATTTGTTTCTATAGTATTGAAATAAATTAATTTTTTATGAGCGAACTTCAGCGACTTAAAAGTTTGTTGCCTCCAGAGAATGAAAGTTGGGTATTTGTTGAAGCTGCTGCAGCTATAGATCCACCTTTGATAACACTTGAGGAAATCGGTCGTGACGAAGTAGAAATTCAAATAGATTTAGATGAATGGGATAACTTTGCTATTGACCATAGAAATCTATTATTTTGGCACGAGGTTGGTAAGATTCAAAATGATACAATTCCCAGAGATGGTTGGGAAATGGCAGCTCTTGCAATAGGACTTGGAGGTGCGATTGGAGAGTTGTGGGTACAAGATGGGTTACTTTTATTACTTGCTCTTGGTTTATCAAGTTTTGCAGGGTACAGATTATATTTAAAAAATAATTCTGAAAAAAAACTTCAAGATGCTATTTTTGCAGATGAAAGAGCTATTGATCTTGCTTGTAGATTTGGATACAGCATTCCAAATGCTTATAAAAGTCTTGGAGGAGCATTAAAAGAGTTAATAGATAAGACACGAAAAAAGAAAAAAAGAAGTTTCTTTGAGGATAGATTAGATGCCTTAAGAAAAAGTGCAGAAAAAGCTAGATCAGAATTATCGCAGCAAGAAGGTACAGAAAAATCAGTTTCAAGCGAAAATGTTTATGGACAATAAAAGTTTGGTTTTAATGGCAGCTAAAGCATGTGATGAAAAAAAGGCAAAAGATATAAAACTTATAAAAATTGACAAAGTATCATTTATAAGTGAATGGATTTTAATTGCAGAAGGATTATCTGATGTACAAGTTAGATCTATAACTAACTCTGTGGAGGGAGAGCTTAGAGAGAAGGCTAAAATTGAACCTATAAGAAAAGAAGGGGTTAACGAAGCTAAATGGGCTTTATTGGATTATGGTGATTTGATTGTAAATATTTTCCAGCCAGAAATAAGAAAATATTATGACCTTGAATCATTTTGGAGTAATGGAGATAATCTTATATTTCCATAATTTTATTTTATGAATGAATCTAAATGTCCTGTCCCTAGAGAGCAACAACCCACAAATGAATTCATAGAATTATCAAAATCTAAAGTTTTTTCTTGGCCAAAAACAAAAAAGTCACTAATTCTTATTTTGATAAAATTCTGGGTAGGAGCTTTTGTACTATTTCTTGTCATTTCTTCAGGAAGTGTATATTTCAAAACATCTCTTTTAAAATATATTATATTAAGTTTTTTTAGTAGCTTATCAATACCATTTTTAATTTCAATAAGATTATATTTAGGTTGGAAACATATATTTAATAGATTAATATCCGAAAAAGTTGAATACGAGGAATCTGGTTGGTATGACGGTCAAGTATGGGAAAAGCCAATAGTTTTGAAAGAAAAAGAATCACTGATTGCCTCAATTGAGGTAAAGCCTATTTTAAAAAATTTAATTCAGATCTTTTCTATTATTTCAGTGTTATCTTTGTCTGGCATCTTGATTTTTCAATACAACAATTTCTAAATGAGTTCTAATTTTAAAAACCTCTACACTTCCAACAATCCTCCTTTACAAGCAACCTTAATAAGAGGTTCAAATATTGAGTCAATCCATAAAATTCATGCTGTTATTACTGACAAAAAAGGAAGGGTTTTAATGTGCGCAGGAAATCCAGAATATAAAAGTTTCATAAGGTCAGCACTAAAACCTTTTCAAGCAATACCTTTCGTTAGTAGTGGAGCTGCATCAAAAATCAACAATGAATCAAAATCAATTGCGTTAGCATGCGGGTCACATAGTGGTTCAAAACTACATTCAAGGGAGGCCTTCAAAATTTTATGGGAATATGATATTGACATTAAAAATTTGAAATGTCCAAAATCTAAGACAAGTCCATTAGAACATAACTGTTCTGGCAAACATGCTGCTTTTTTAGCTACTTGCAAAAAAATGAATTGGCCATTAAGTAGTTACCTAAAGGGGGATCATCCACTTCAAATCGAAATATTTAGAATTATTTCTGAGTTACTTGAAATCCCATCATCTGAAATAAACGCAGAACGTGATGATTGTGGTGCCCCGACTCTTTATTTAAAACTATTAGAAATGTCGAGGTTGTATTCACTTCTAAGCAGTTCCGATAATGCGGAATTAGAACAAATCAGTAGAGCTATTACAATTAACCCAACAATGATAAGTGACAACAATAAATTTGATACAGAAATAATTAAAGCTTCTCATGGGAAAGTAATAGGTAAAGGTGGTGCCGAGGGGATACAGTGTCTATGTAAGGTAAATGAAGGGATAGGATTAGCTTTAAAAGTAGAAGACGGTTCAAAAAGAGCAAAGCATGCTGTTAGTCTTCACTTACTAAAACAATTAGAGTGGATATCTGACTTAAGAATTCAAGATATCGAAGAAAAGGTGTTTAATTTTTCTGAAGGAGTGCGACTTGAAGTTAAAGGTAAATTAAAATTCCAAGAATCCTAAAAAAACAGGAAAAATAACCCTTTCAGATGTATGCTATATACATGACGCGGGGTAGAGCAGTCTGGTAGCTCGTCGGGCTCATAACCCGAAGGTCGGAAGTTCAAATCTCCCCCCCGCCACCATTAAGAATCATCTTCACAGCTATTTTTTTAGTCTTTGCAATAGTTGCAACAATTATAAAAATTTAATAGAACTGAAGGTTTTTACTTTGCACTAAAAGAGCTTACTAAATATTATTTTAGATCCTTTTGAATAGAGAATTTCATGTCAACTCTAACTATTAGACCAATAATGATGAATAATATTCCAATGTAAGAGTTCAGTGATAGATCCAAAATATTAAATTAATTTTCTAACTAAATCTTAGCTCAAAAAACATTTCTATTAAATACGCTAATAACAAAGAATTTAAATAAACTAAATGTTGGTCATTTTCATCTTGAATAAGTAATTTAATAAAGTAGAGTTACTTTATCTAATTTTGAAAATTATATGCAGAATTTGCTCCAGCGTGATTTAGGTTCAAGTTTGTTATCAATAGCTGTAATTTTAGGTTGGTTAGGACTGTTTTTTATATTCTTGAGAATATTATCAATTTCAATAAAAAGAATCCTTGAAGTTATTTTCAAAAAATCATAATTATTGAAATAAATAAATAATTACAAATTAACCGCATTAATAATATATTACTGAGTATAATAACCTAAAAATGTCAATTTTAGACAAGGCAAAGATAGGTAATTCCGTTCAAATAAACTTAAAATTATCTAAGGATAGGCTCCCTAAAGAAATTGTTGATGCCTTAGATGTATCTTCAGTTGCTAAAATAAGTGATTTCAGAATAACGGACGGGAAAGGTATTGGAGTTATATTGCAATTATCTAATGGAAAAGAGCAATGGTTTTTTGAAGATGAAATTGACCTCCTTGACGAAAATGGTAATGTAATTAAGAAAAATAATGATAAAAATGAGAATAGTTTTCTTATATTTGATTTTATAAAAGGATTAAATTATGAAAATAAAAATAAGTTAAGCGAGTTATTTAATCCAATTAACTTTTTTATCTGGTTGGTTGTATCGTTTAAAGATATTTTTTAAAAATTAAAAAATTTTCTAATATAGAGAAGATTTATAAATAATTAAAATAAAAATTTAAAATTGAAATGGTACAAAACATTATTGATGTAAGAAATTTATCTAAGTCATTTGATATCTCTTCCAAAGAACCAGGATTAAAAGGAACAATTAAACATTTTTTTAAAAGACAAACAAAAAGTTTAAAAGTTATAAAAGATATAAGTTTTAAAATTAAAGAAGGGGAAATAGTAGGTTTTCTAGGTGCTAATGGAGCTGGGAAAACAACAATTTTAAAAATGCTTTGTGGCTTAATTTATCCAAGTGAAGGTTCGATTTTGGTTTCAGGCTACTTACCTTTTAGGAGAAAAGAAAATTTCCTAAAGAATATCACCTTAATAATGGGACAAAAGCAACAGCTTATTTGGGATCTTCCGCCAATTGAATCATTCTATTTGAATGCATCAATATATGACTTAGATAAGTTAGAAGCTAAAAGGAGAATAAAAAATCTATCAGAAATGCTTGAAATTGATGAAGAGCTATTCATACCTGTTAGAAAACTTTCACTAGGTCAGCGTATGAAGTCAGAATTACTAGCGGCATTGATACATAAACCAAATATTCTATTTTTAGACGAGCCGACACTTGGATTAGATATTAATGCACAGAGAAATTTAAGAAAATTCCTTCAAAAATATAATAAGGAAACTAATGCAACAATATGCCTAACTAGTCATTACATGAAGGATATTACATCGCTATGCAAGAGAGTTATATGTGTTCACGAAGGATCTATATCATATGATGGCAAACTCGACCTCTTATTAAAAAAACTATCTCCTGTTAAGGAAATATTAATAGTTTGTCGATCAGAAGAAGATGCAATTAAATTAGAAAATTCCGGTTTTACTATTAAAAATAAAATAAAGAATGAAATCACTATAAAAATTGAAAATAACTCTATTACCTCTTCACTAAAAACTATCCTAAATAATTTTGATATTGAAGACCTTTATATAAATGAACCACCAATAGATGAAATTATTGGGAGGGTATTAATTAATAAAGATTATGATATCTAATTCTATTAATCGTAAAATAATCACTTTGTTAAAGGTCCAATATTCAAACATGTTGGAATATAGGGTAGAGATTGCATTATGGGCAATTTCAGGGATTATTCCTTTTTTCATGTTAAATATTTGGACAAACAATAACCTAAATGAATCCATAAACATAAGTAATATTATGCTTTCAAGGTATTTCTTGTGTGCTTTTTTTGTAAGACAATTTTCAGTAGTTTGGGTTGTATTTAGCTTTGAAGAAGATTCTCTTATGGGGAAAGTATCCCCGTATCTAATTCAACCCTTAAATCCGTTTTTCAGATATTTTGCTCAACATATTGCTGAACAAATAACAAGATTTCCTTTTGCGATAATAATTGCTTTTTTCTTTTTTATTTTCAATCCAGAAAGTATATGGATTCCAAATTTGGGTATTTTATTTTTATCGATAATATCAACTTTCTTATCTTTCTTAATTCAATTTTTAATTCAATCAATTGTTGCATGTCTATGCTTCTGGACAGAAAAAGCATCATCAATCGAAAGATTATTATTCATCCCAACTTTATTTCTTTCAGGTCTTTTAGCTCCAGTAGCCTCCTTTCCCGAATATGTAAAATCTTGGATTTATTTTACTCCTTTTCCGTATCTAATAGATTTCCCTGCAAACTTACTTTCAGGCAATACAACAAGTGTTTTTGGAGGCTTTAGCATGCAAATTCTATGGATATTTTTACTTTTCCCAGTATTTAGAAAAATATGGTCTGCAGGAACGAAAAAATATACTGCTATGGGATCATGAATCCAAGAAAATATTTAAAAGTTTATACAAAATTTTTGCATACTTCTCTAGCTTCTGAATTGGAATATAAAACAAATATATTAATTGATTTAATTACTGCAATTTTAAGTTTAATAGGTAGTATTTTTTTATTATCTATTTTCTTTCAAAGCAATGGGAGTATTGGGGGCTGGAAATTTGAAGAGGCACTAATAATTCAAGGTATCTATACAATTTTGAATGGAATTACAAATACATGGTTCAATCCTAACCTTACAGAAATAGTTAAACATATAAGAGAAGGAACATTAGATTTCGTACTTTTAAAACCTATTGATAGTCAATTTTTTATTTCATTAAAAAAAATAAATCCATCTGGCTTTTTAGAAATAATGCTTGGATTTTGCTTATTGTTCTTCTGCATAAGAATAAATCAAATTAATTTAAATTTAAGTTTTATGACCTTATTCTTCATTACTATAATCTGCTCGATTTGTATTTTATATAGCCTATGGTTTTTTATCTCTACAACAACTATATGGTTTGTAAAGACTTGGAATGCTATAGAGGTATTAAGATCTTTCCTTTATATTGGAAGATTTCCTTTAAATTCATTTTCATTTTCTTTAAGAATTTTTTTTAGTGTTTTCATTCCAATTGCATTTATAACTACAATTCCTTCGGAAGTTTTTCTAGGTCTTTCTCAATTGTGGAAGATATTGCTTGAAATTATTGTTGCTGCAGTATTTCTTACGACTTCAAGAAAGTTCTGGTTATTTGCATTAAAATTTTATTCATCAGCGTCTAGTTAAATATTAATTAATAACTTCCCTACAAAATTCCCAAATTTGTTGTTTACTTTTCAGATTAGAAAGCCTAGATAATTTCTTAAATTGAGGTTTAGATTTTTCAACAGATAAAAGCCTACAATTGTAGTCGATTTCATGATTTCTAGATATGATTCTTAGTTTTAGTGCAACATCACAAATGACAATTATTAAAGAAATTAAAAAAATTAAAACAAAAAATTGTGAAATTGATTTTGAATAATTTTCATTTTCAGTTTTTAATTCAAACTTCATTAGTTAACTATATGCTGAGGGCACTTAATTGCAGCAATAGCAACAGCCGCAACTTTAAAATTATCTGACTTTTCAATAACCTTTTTAACCTCTAATGCTCCAAATTTATTACTTGCATCACTGTATGAAAGAAGTAAAGATTTATAATTATCATGGCCTAGATTTCTATATTCACAGAAATTATCTCCAACATAATTCAAAAGAGTAAGTAAAGTTAATTCAATCATTAAAACTTTTTAACTAGCAAAGTTCTTATGAATAATACAATGCATAAAATTTTTAACAAGTAAATTTACCAAAAACACTTAAAATCATAAAATAAGATTTTTATTAGTAAACTTTAAAATTACAAAAATTATTTCGGAATTTATTAATCCATATATAAAGAAAATCATTAAAGCACTATCTGTAGTGTATATATAAAGTAAAGTTTCCGCTATAGATAGGGGGTTGCATTTTTTAAGAAATTCGATTAAAAATAAGGTTCCCCATCACCCAGCCCCACGTATTGTGAGGCTTTTTTTTTAGATTTTTAAAATAAGGTTTTTCTAAAGGTATTAATTATAAAATGAGTTATTCATTAAACCTTTTGATATTGAATATAAAAGAATGAATTTATATTTTTGGCTAATAAACCTGTTTTAGACTTCTTCACCAAAGTGTATTGGTATTCTCAATAATTTATAAAAAACTTTTTATAGATTTAATCAATAAGCTTATACCAACCAAAATACAAACTGTTGTAAAAGTTTTCTTAATTAGTATATTTCCATTTAATTTTGATAAGTGAGCCCCGAAATATCCTCCTGTAAAAGAACCAATTATTAATAGTATTAATATATTTGAAGGCACTGATCCTATTTTAGTCAAAAAAACTGCTCCAATAAAATTCCAAAAAATCCCAACAGTAAAGAATGTCAAACTTATAGCTCGAAGAAAATCTATTTCAAAAGTTTTTATTAAAAGTATTGTTACAAGCAATCCAGTACCTGAAGAAATAGAACCATTCAAAATCCCTATAAGGAAAATAAAAATTAAAAATCTAATTTTATGAACTAAATTAAGCTTATTATTCCCAGATGACAATCCCAAATCTGGTTTAAGGAATGAGTAAAAAGCTAATAATATTGAAATTATTCCTAAAATTAAGTACAAATATTTCTCTGAAATATATTCAACTATAGAAGACCCTAAAATCACTCCTGGCAATCCAAAAATTAAAATTTGCCAAGCAATACTAATATCATTACCTAAAGATTTGTAATTTCTAAGTGAACCACCTATTCCTAATGCTACAGTTGCTAATTTATGACTAGCCAGAGATTGATAATAAGGAACACCAGATAAAATTAATGCTGGTAATTGTAGTAATCCTGCTCCTCCACCAGAAATTGCTGAGAAAGTATTAGAGAAAAAGGATATCAAAAAGATATAAATACCTTTAAATAAAGAATGATCAGAACTACCTAATAATGTTGTTAAAAAATAAAGCATTAACTATAAATTGCCTGTGTTTTAATAAGTAAAGATTATTATATTCATAAGACTTAGAAAGTATTATCTTATCTTTTTCAATCATATTTTAAAAAAACTGTTATTATCTAAAAAATGTCAAGAATATTATGCATAAACAAGATGCAATTTACCTTGATCAGTTTTGTCCAAAGATAAGTAATAAAAATTGGAGAGAGTCACTTAATAAACTTACTAAGTTTAAATGTATTTATTGCGGTAAACCATCAGAATCACTTGATCACCTTCATCCGATGTCTAAAGGTGGTACGAGCAGTACAAGCAATTGCGTACCATGTTGTTTATCGTGTAACGGCAAGAAATCAGATTCAGAAGTTCTTAGTTGGTACAGAAAACAAAATTTTTATGATCCTCGCAGGGCTATGGCAATACGAGCATGGTTTAATGATGATTTAAAACTAGCGTCAGTTCTTTTGAACTACTTAAATTAAACAATGAAATGATAAATTGATTGAGCTTCTAAAAATAATTTTGTATATGGTTGAATAGAATCCCTCTATTTAAGTAAGTAATGATTTTTTGTTTAGATTATTCTTATTCCTTCTGAATTTATTTTATTACTGAAAATCGAGGTATTAGAAAAATCATCCTTCCACATTATTGGGGAATCTATAACCTTTCTCTCTGGAGACTTTACTGAAAAAATTAATCCAAATACAAAAAGAATAGTAATTAAAATTATAATCAATACTAATTTGTCTGAAATATTATTCATAAACCTTATCTATCTTGAAAAATTTTTGTCAGGAGTAGTTTTTTCGTAAATTTCTAGAAAATATGTTTTAAAATAATCAATTCCCTCCTTTCCAATTAATCCAAATGACAATCCACAATCATTTATTACTTGCAATGAAATTTGATTTGCCAAGTCACTTTTCTCAATCCATTTTTTCTGTGGATTGTAAGAGAAAGATATAATGTTTTCAGTTTTTACAATAGCTGATTTCATTGCTTCATCTTTAGAAAAACCATTTTGAATAGCTTTGCAATATTTCTTAGAGAAATTATTAGAGATCCTATTTTGTAGCAAACTAACACTAGGGTCCGACGTATCAAAAGCTAAACCTTTTCCAGGTTTTAATTGTAAAATTATAAATAAAAGTAAGCCAATAAAGAGTTTTAACAACAGCTATTAAATCAATACTTTATAAATAATATAATAGTATTTTAAAATTGTTTTTTCAATTAAGTCTGATAATTATTAAAAGCAAATTAAATTTCAATTTATTAAAAATTAAAAGTATTGCGATAAGTTCAGTAATAATAGTCTGAGGTTTATTTTACTACTTTATGTACGAACCATTGATGACATTGCTATTTTTTCCTGATTGGACAAATGGGCTACCTTCAGATTTCTTAATTCTTCATTTTTTTGTAGGAGCTGTGATTTTTCCATTCAACATGATTCATGCTAAAGCAAGAAAAATTGACAGTCAAAACCCACAGGAAGCAGCTAATGGGTATAAAAATACTGACAATGCTACATTTTTTGGATACGAAGAAATCAATTAGATTTCCATAAAATTTCTTTAAGGTATTAGTTTATTGATGATAATTTCGCTAAATACAGCTATAGATCTAAAAATTTTCAGCCCCAGTGAACCCTTAGGTATATTGATTATTTTTTTAGGATTAATATTTACTGGTATGATTTTCTATATTATTTATGCAGTAAGCACTAATAAAGAATCACTAGAAGATAAAAAAATAAGAACTAAAAAGGAATACTTGCAGAAGGAGAAAATAGGAAAATTATTTCCTAAGAAAAAATAAATTTAATTATTTTATTACTATGAAGGAATTTATTAATATTATTAATAATCAAATCAGTAGGATCCAAAAACATAAGTTTTAGCTCTCTTAAATCAAACATTTTACAAAATTTAATTTTAACAAATAATTTTTTTAACTAAGAGTTTATATTGTTAATTGCACAGCAAAAATATTTTCATATCAAGCAAAAAATGTTAAAAATGGAAAAAATGATTTGAAATCTTGGAGAAATCACCTCAATATCTATTTCTTGCTAGTGGAGTAAATAATGGAGAAGGGTTTTGGATTATGGGAATAAAAAATTGCGATGAAAATATCCTTGATGATGAAAATCTTTTAGATTGCCATAGAAAAGAATTAATAGGTAATGAATCAGCAAAAGATATTCTTTTAGCTATTAATTTAAATATAAATAATTTATTAAATGAACTAAGAAACAAAAATTATTTAATTGAAAAACCTTCAATGGGAATTTCGTTTGATATCCCTTTAGAAATCTTGGAAAATATTTTTGATTTTTGGTTAGATATTTATAAAAATCATGAAGCCTGGGAAGCTTGTCTGGGTCTTCTTAAAGTTAGAAAAAGGATTCCTCTAACAAACCTAATTGAAAGCGAAAGTTTAAAGGGTAACTCTAAAAATTGGGCTATAAAAATTGAAACATTACATACTTATGTTCCTTCTTCACTTAGAATTGAAAAATCAAATGATCCGATGTGGGAATAATTTTATCTTTAAATACTCAAAATATTTACTTCGTTGGATATTTAAGTAAAAATAAAATAACAAATAATTAAAAAATGAATAAACCATATTCTTTTAGTGTCGATCAAATGAACGGGATTGTCGAGGATACATACGTCAAGATAATAAATGAATGTGAAAATTTAAAAAAAAATACTCATTGTCCAAATGAGCAAGTAGTAGCACTTTTAAGTGTAATTGCTTCAAATTACGCAACTACAACAGAAAAAAACAAAAAATAAGATGATAAGTTATTTTACTTGGAGCGAATTTGATAAGAGCGTAGAACAAATAGCTAATAAATGTAGGTTTAAGGAGTTTTCTGGAATATATGGAGTTCCTCGAGGTGGATTATGTCTTGCTGTAGCACTAAGCCATAAATTAAAAATTGAATTAATTTCAAAACCAATAAAAAATTCACTAATAGTAGATGATGTTTATGAAACTGGTCTTACTTTAACGACCTTCAAGGATATTGAAGGTGCAATGTTTTATGTATTATTTAGTAAAATAAAACCTACATGGTGGAATACAGTATTTATATCTCAAAAAAGCAAATGGATTGTTTTCCCCTGGGAAAATTCATTAAATTCAAAAAGTGAACGCGAAGAGTACATCAAAAAAAGAGGTTTAAGTTGAGAAAGAAATTATATTTGGCAAATCCATATGGGTTTTCAAAACAAACTAAAACTCTCTTACATGAATTTATTGAAATCTTCAATGATTTAAATGTAGAAGTATTTGAACCTTTTGAGAGATCAAAACCATTAACACAACAAGGAAGTGAATGGGCATATGACGTTGCAAGAAGTAATTTCCATGATTTAAAAGAATGTGATTGTATTTTTGCGATTGTTAATGGAAACCCACCAGATGAAGGTGTAATGATTGAATTGGGTATCGCAATTGCTCTAAAAAAGGAAATCTTTTTATTTAGGGATGATTTTAGAAATTGTTCTGATAGTAATGAATATCCATTAAATCTAATGTTATTTGTTGGGCTGCCTAAAGATAATTGGGAAAAATATTATTTTGAATCAATACATGATATAAAAAGTAATAAAAAAAGATTTGTTGAATGGGCAAAAAATTTAACCAATTAAACTAAATAAACCATCAATCCTTGAATTGAAGTTTTAAGTTTAAAATATATCTGTCAAAGTGCTAGAATAGATATTATTTAGAAAAATTTTGACACAAGTTACAGTTGGAGAGAATGAGGGAATTGAGTCTGCCCTTAGAAGATTTAAAAGACAAGTTTCTAAATCGGGAATCTTTGCCGATTTAAAAAGACTTAGGCATCACGAAACACCTATTGAAAAATATAAAAGAAAGTTGCAACAAAGAAGAAAAGCAAGAAGAAGATAATTTGCTAAATCTTATAAAGATATAGCAAATTTATATTGTTATTAATTTTTAGAAAAAAAATTTAAATTATTTGAGCTTTTTAAGCTTCTTAACAAGATTTATTCCAACTCCTGATACAGCAAGAAGATCTTTTTCACTAGCAGCAATAACTGCTTTTGTTGTTTTAAATCCAGCCTCGTACAAAGCTTTTGCGCTTTTTGCTCCAACACCTGGAAGTGTGGTTAAAGTTTCAATATTTTTCTTAGAATTAGATTTTTTTGTTTTTGTTTTTGTTTTTGTTTTTGTTTTTGAAGACTTAGTTGCTTTTTTTTCTTCCTTTAGAGAAGTTTCAGTGGATGCTTCACTTTTAAATAAAATTGATTTTAGCTTACTTAGAAAATTAGAAATCATTGCAATATATAAGTAATAAAATTAAATCTTAAGTTTAATATATTATTAATTCCAAGGTGAGTCAATAACAAACCAATGGAAAATTGAATAGAAATAATTGATTTACAATTATATAAATACACATATTTAATATTTATGCAAGCTTACAAGTAATTGCAGGGTATTTAATATTAGTCTAGAAATTATAAGAAAAGAAAAAAATGTATTTTCACAAATTAAACGATCCTATTAAAAGTAAAATTAAAGTCTTAATAAAAAGCAGATCATAAAAATGAAGCTTATATTTATTAGTGGTCCTTCTGGAAGCGGCAAAACAACTTTATCAAATCAAATAATAAAAAAAAATAATAATGGTTTTGTTTTAAGTACTGACAATTACTATAAAACAGGGCTACTAAGTAAATTACTATCAAAATTTGTAGAGGGTTATTTTGATAGAAGAATAAGTTTTAATTACAAACTATTCAAAAAAGATTTTGATTTTATTTTTAAAAATCGAATTTCAAAATATAAACGTTATTATAATTTTGAAAAGAAAAAGATTCAAAATTTCATAAGCGAAACAAATAATATTAGTTTTTTAATTGTTGAAGGTATTTTTGCAAAGGAATTCTCAAACTCTTTAAATAATCAAAATTATTATTTTTTAGAAATCAAAACTAAAAAAAAAGATTGTTTGAAAAGAGTTATCCAAAGAGATTTTAAAGAAAGAGGGAAGGATAAAAAACAAGCTGAAATTGATTTCTTAAAATCTTGGGACATTTATTACGAAAAATTTAAACCTAATAGCATAAAAAATAATACAAATAAATTCATTATCAGAGAAAACACTGATATAGATAACATTCTGAAAAAAATTATTTAATTAAATCTTTAATTCTTTTCTCTAAAATTAACGCACTTAAAATTGAGCCTTCAATCCTACCAAATCCCTCTCCTTCAAACCAGTCTCCGCAAAATCCAATTCTATATTTTCTACTAAATTGTAAAGATAATGGGACGGCAATGCCAGAAGGCTGCGAAGCATTCCATTTCATAATAGAAATTTTTTCATCAAAAGTTAATTTATTTACTACAGAATTCCATTCAAAAAGTTTATTGAAATTTGAAATTATTTTTTGTTTAAAAACTTCTTCATCTATTGAATTTATATATGAATTAATAAACTCTATATCTTTTGAATGTACTACAATTCCTAATTTATTGTTATCTTGCAGCTGAAAAACAATTCTTTCGAATTTATATTTATTTTCTAAATTATTTTTTAAATAAAAGTACCTTTGTTTTTTAGAATAAAAATCTTTATAACTATAATTTTCATTTGTATAAATTAAAAAAGTTAATCTAGGAATAAATGATTGTTTATCTAAGTATTTTAAAAGTAGATCTATTTTTTTATCATTATTTTTAGGAATAGCTTTTCTTAATGGAATTTGATTAATGTTTAATATTTTTAATGACCTTTTGTGTAACAACAAATTAGTAGAACAAATAAGATATTTAGATTTAAATTTATCGCCATTTTTTGATGTTAGTACCCATTCCTTATCATTAAACTTCAAATCAACTATTAAAGTTTCAAAGTAAAAATCAATTTTCCCCTTTAAGTTATTAGACTCAATTATATTTTGCGATAATTGACCCATAGAATCTAATGATAGATAATTAATTCCGCAGGATAATTCAGATTTTTTTATGGTTTCCAAATTAGAATCTTCATTTAGAAATAATATTTCTGAGTCGTCAATTTTAATAAATTTATTTTCCAATAATTCATCAATATAACTTTTTAATAGAAGATTATTTTTACTGTTAGTTATATTAAAATTTGGAGTGCCATGGTTTAGTTTCCATCCTTTAAATCTTTTACTTATTCTTGTACTTGATCTCCCTCCAAGTCCACGACCAATTTCAATTAATGCAACTTTTTTTGTGATATTATTTTTCAGATACTTCGAAACGAAAACAGACGCAGATATTCCTCCTCCTATTATTAATAAGTCATATGTAAAATCTCTTTTCATAAGAATAATATATAAAGAAATTATATTTCATTTTCTAAAAAACTATAAATAGAAGCAAGTTTATCTGATGATGAAAAATCAGATTCAATTAAAGGAGTGATATTATTTTTTTTATAAAAACTAACTAAATACTTTGTGTAATCAAGAAATTTCTCTAACGAATATAAATACTTTTCTGATATTTGGACCTCCTTCCAAGGACGAAATTTAAATCTCGCTATAAATTGTTTAGAAGGAATAAATAAGCTTCCAAATAGATTTAATTTTTCATCTTTTGCTACTTTCTTGAGATAATTCACTTCATTCTGAAGAACATTAATATCTGTGCCATATTGAAGCCAAATAGAATTTATTAATCCTGTTGAAATTTTTCTTTCAAACCTTTCTCTTTCTGAAGAAATTTTATAATATTTTTTCAAGTATGGATTGTAAGCTATACCTAATTTAACTTTTAAATTTTTTTCTTTTTTTAAAAAACTC
>QCIS01000011.1 GCA_003216535.1 Prochlorococcus sp. AG-402-N08 | reverse complement strand
GGGAATGGAAAGATCTTGTAAAAAGATCAAGATCAAAACAATTAGAACCTGATGAATACTCAACGGGAACCTTCACTTTATCTAACCTTGGGATGTTTGGAGTTGATAGATTTGACGCAATTCTTCCTCCAGGTACCGGTGCTATTTTAGCCATAGCATCATCGAAACCAACCGTTGTTGCTAATAGTGATGGTTCAATATCTGTTAAAAAAATAATGCAAGTAAATCTAACAGCTGATCATCGAGTGATCTATGGAGCTGATGGAGCTTCATTCTTAAAAGACTTGGCTTCCCTAATTGAAGATGAGCCAGAGACTCTTGTCTCCTAAATTTAATTGATTTCTCAAATTAATAATGAAGAAAGAGATTATAAGCTTGAAGCTTATGATTATTTACTTAATCCTTCATTAATTGCTAGTAAACCTTCTGCAATTAGGCATGAATCAAGATTGATGATAGTTAGAAATAGTTTTTTAGAAGAAGACTGTTTAACTAATAAATTTACCAAGAATCTTTTAGATGAATTTAGAGAAGGGGATCTTGTAATTGTAAATAATACTAAAGTTATGAAAGCTAGGTTAAAGGTTGAATTAGAAAATAAGACCTTAGTCGAATTATTAGTTTTAGAAAGATCCTATGAAAGTGTTTGGTTATGTTTGGCAAAGCCAGCAAAAAAGTTAAAAATAAATAGAAAATTAAAATTAAAATCTCCATTAGCACAAGATATTAATTTGATTGTTGATGGAGTTGATGAAGAAACTGGAGGGAGATTTATTAAATTTCCGGAAGATATAACTTGTCTCAATTCAATGAATGAACTTCTTGATAAATACGGGGAAATCCCTCTTCCTCCTTATATAAAAAATTCCGAAGAAGAATCTTTTCATGAGAAAAGTTATCAAACTGAGTATGCAACAAATCCGGGGGCAGTTGCTGCACCAACAGCTGGTTTACACTTAAGCAAAAGTCTTATTTCCAATCTAAAAAAAAAAGGCGTAATAATCTTACCGATAACTTTGCACGTGGGTTATGGAACATTCAGACCAATTGATCAAGAAGATTTAAGTAACTTAAAACTTCACAAAGAATGGGTAAGTGTTAATAAGGAAGTAGTGGAGGAAATAAAAAGAATAAAGAAAACAGATAGAAAAATAATTGCTATTGGTACAACTAGCGTAAGAGCTCTTGAAAGTTGTTATTCTCACGAAATTAATGACTTTATTCCCATAGCTAAATACGTAGATTTAGTAATTAAGCCAGGTTATAAATTTAAGGTAGTTGATGGATTATTAACTAATTTTCATCTCCCAAAAAGTTCATTATTACTTTTAGTAAGTGCAATGATTGGTAGAGAAAGATTATTAGATCTGTATAAAAAAGCCATAAAAGAAAAATTTAGATTCTTCTCTTATGGCGATGCGATGTATATTTCACCAGATTCACTACTGGAGAAAAAGTAGATTTAGGCTTTGACTGGTTCTTGAATTATTCCGCTTGGAACTTCAGTAAACATAATTGATGATAAATACCTCTCTGCTAAATCAGGTAGAACAACTACAATTGTCTTCCCAGCATATTCATCTTGTTCAGCTAATCTAACAGCAGCAGCAGCGGCAGCCCCACAAGATATTCCTACTAATAAACCTTCCTCTTTAGCTAACCTAAGAGCCATCTCAATTGATTCGTCATTTGTTACTTTTTCGACCTTATCAACAATTGATAAGTCAAGGTTCTTAGGAATAAATCCTGCTCCAATTCCTTGGATTTTATGTGGTCCGGATTTAACCTCTTCTCCATTCATTGTCTGTGTAATAACAGGACTGTGTGATGGTTCTACAGCTACAGAAGTAATATTCTTGCCCTTCTCTTGCTTAATGTATCTTGAAACTCCTGTAATCGTGCCGCCAGTTCCAACCCCTGCAACTAGGACATCAATTTCACCATCGCAATCATCCCAGATTTCTGGTCCAGTAGTTTTGAAATGAATTTCAGGGTTTGCTGGATTATCAAATTGACCTGGCATGAAATATTGAGAAGGATTACTTTCTGCAATTTCTTTAGCCTTAGCTATTGCTCCAGGCATACCTTTAGATGCCTCTGTTAAAACAATTTCAGCACCCAACACTGCCATAACCCTTCTTCTTTCAATTGACATGGATTCTGGCATTGTAAGGATCAGTTTATAACCTCTTGCTGAAGCAGTAAAAGCTAGAGCAATGCCTGTATTTCCAGAAGTTGGCTCAACAATAGTTTTGTCTTTTGTAAGTTTCCCACTTTTCTCGGCATCCCAGATCATGTTTGCGCCGATCCTACATTTGACGCTATAAGCGGGGTTTCTACCTTCAATTTTTGCAAGTACTGTAGCTTTCGCGTTTTTAGTAACTGATTTTAATTTTACTAATGGAGTGTTTCCAATAGCAAAACTGTTGTCCTCATAAATTTTTGCCATTTATATATTGAGAAAATATATATTAATACTAACTATTTTTCAGAAAAAGAGTATATAAGTTTCTATACGGTAAATACTAGGAATTTAGAAATTATTTAGTGTTTCAGAAAAGGTTTTCCATAATTGATCTTGGTCTTCTAATCCAACTGATACTCTAATAAGGTGCGAGGGTATACCAAAACTTTCAGCCCAATCCAACTCGTCATAATGAGCTAGTAAAACATAAGGACAAACTAGAGTAAATTTTGTACCTAAACTAGGTCCTTTAGATACTTTTAGAGAATCATAAAATTTTTTAGCTTTGTTCAATCCTCCATTTAATTCAAACGATAATAAGCAGCCGTATCCCCCATTAGAAGTAAGTAAAGAATTAAAATTTGGACAATTTTCAGGATGGAAAATATTTTTAATCTCGCTATGAGTCTCTAATCTTTTTTTTAATTCTAAACATGCTTTATTTTGTTCAAAAACTCTTTGATTTACATCTCTACTAACTTTCTCTAGATAAACTATATCTCCATCGGAAAGTATTGGAATATTAATCTCGTTTAATGCATTTCTAAACTGATCAATCCATTTGCTTTTTGGATTTAGTATTAATGATCCGGCAAGAATATCACCACTTCCCGAAAAAATTTTTGTAAGTGAAGTAAAAACTATATCTGCATGTTCTATGGAATTAATATTTAAATTCGAACCAATTGTATCGTCAACAATTAACGGAATATTTAGCTTTTTTGCAATTTTTGAAATTTTTTTAATGTTTACACATTTGAGCATTGGATTACTTGGAAGTTCAATAATTAAAGCTGATGGATTTATTCTTTTGATTTCTAATTCAATATCCGCGCAATTTTCTTCTGTAATTAACTTTGCTCCGTGAAAGATTTTCATTGGTAATTTAAGTACATCTACATATGGAAAACCAACTTGGAGTGTTGGTTTAGCTGGAAATAATTTATATATGATTTCTAATGATGTATGCAATGCAGACATTCCAGATGAAGTTAAGTGAATATCATTAGAGTCAATTTTTGTAGATTTAGAAATTCTATTTTTTATTCTTTGAGAACATTCATTTACGTAAGATTTTGGAGGGCAATCTTCAAGGCCTAGTTCTATAGCGGCAGCTCTTGAAGATATACCAAGACCAGTATGTTGCCAAAAAGATTTTGCATAAATACTTCCTTCTTTTTCAGTTATTAAGAAAGCTAAATCATCTCTTTTTTCTATTAATGAGAATTGTTCAGAAGTATTTCTATCAATGTATTTTTTGGCTTTAAAAGCTATGCTTTCATTCGGATATGGCCAGATACTTTTATTGTTGTAATAATTTTCCTTTTTTACTTTTTCGCATAATCTTTTCACTATGGGGTTTAGCCCGAATCTTGGGTAAATGGACTTCAATAAATTCATGCATTCTTGATTTTTTTCCTCGTAATTTATTACATCATTCCAAGTTGGTAATGCTACAGAAACGGCATGAATACTATCAGGAATAGAATATCCCAACTCTAAATTTTTCCATATAGGGTTTTTAAGTAAATCTCTCAATTTTCAGAATTTATTTAAAGCAAATAATATGTCTGAGATTAAATCGTTTGTTTCTTCACATCCAATCGATAATCTGACAAGAGCATTATCTATCCCTAAAAGATTTTTTGTTTCATCATCAACAGAAGCATGAGTCATTGTTGCGGGGTGACAAATTAAACTTTCAACTCCTCCAAGGCTTTCTGCTAGCGAGAAATATTTTAGAGATTTGCAAAATTTAAAAGTATCCTCTTTCTTAAGATTTAATTTCAAGGTGATCATCGAACCTCCAGATCTCATTTGCGATTTTGCTAAATTAAATTGCGGATGTTTTTGATTAAAAGGATAAATTACTTTACTAATTATTTTATGATTCTCTAATTCTTCAGAAATTAATTTTGCACTTTGCGTTTGCTGTTCGATTCTTAAAGGAAGAGTTTTTACTCCTCTCGTAATGAGCCAACTATCAAAAGGAGATGGTTGAAGCCCTAGAGCTTTTTGAGAGAAAAGCATCTTACTATTCCATACCTTATTATTTGTCAGTACTGCGCCACCAAGTGCATCACTATGTCCATTAATGAATTTTGTTGTGCTTACGAGTGATAGTGTTGCACCAAGGTCCAATGGTTTTTGAATAAGTGCTGTAGAAAAGGTGTTGTCCACAACTACTGGGATTTGTAGTTTATTCGCTTCATCACAAATCGCCTTAATATCAAGTATCTTCAAAAGTGGATTAGTTGGACTTTCTAGCCATATCAGGGTTGGCTCAAAGTTTGAAATCTTTTTGATATTATTTTCGTTTGTAAAATCTGTGTATAAAACTTCTAGTCCAAATTTCTTGAAAACTTTTTCGAACATCCTCACTGTACACCCATAGAGATTTGACTCGCAGAGTATCTTGTCACCTGATTTTAGTGTTGATGAAATTGCAGTTACAGCGCTAATTCCAGATCCAAAAACTGTACAGTATTTAGAATCTTCTATTGATTTAAGGATGTTTTCTAGAATTCTAAAGTTGGGATTGCCTGATCTGGTGTAGTCGAAATTATCTTTATTTCCATGCTTGAAGGTAGATGTAGAAAAAATAGGAGGCATAACGCATCCAGTGTCTTCTGCAAATGTTTCTCCATGGTGAATAGATAAAGTCTTAACACCTGGTTTTTTGATATTATTTTTCTTATTTCCCATTATTTTTAAAAATAAGAATTAGGTTAAATCTCACATCTTTAGAACGATAGATTTAATAATCCAAAGAAAAGTTGTATTAGACTTTTCTTGAATAATATTCAACAACTAGTAGTTCGTTTATTTCAAGAGCAACCCACTCTCTATCACATTTCCCATTTATTTTTCCTGTTAATTTAGGTTTATCTAAATCAAGATGTGGGGGGACATTTGCTAAACCAGGGAATTCTATATTGCCTTCAACAAGTTTTTTGCTTGCTTTGTTTTCTTTAATTGCGATTACGTCGCCAGATTTGCATTGATAACCAGCAATATCAAGAACCTTTCCGTTAACAGTTACATGGCCATGATTTACTAATTGTCTTGAGCCTGGAATGGTACCTCCAAAACCTAATCTAAAACAAACATTATCTAGTCTGTTTTCTAAAAGTCTTAGTAAGTTTGTTCCTGTAGATCCTTCTTGGGCTCTGGCTTTTTTTACATAACGTACTAGCTGTTTTTCAGAAACTCCATAATTAAACCTAAGTTTCTGCTTTTCTTCTAGACGAATTGCATATTCTGATCGCTTGCGACGGGCTTGGCCGTGCTGACCTGGAGGATTAGATTTCTTTGAAGCTTTCCTAGTGAGACCTGGTAGTTCTCCCAAGCGACGCGTAACCCTTAATCTGGGGCCGCGGTATCTTGACATAATTTTAGATTAAATAGAAATTTGCAATAAATTGGATAATTGATTAAATTCAATTAAACTAAGTTACTACTGAAATTTCATTTTACATCATTAAAGTGATCAAAACTATTAACAAATCAATTACTTCTATACTTCTTTTTATGATTTCCTTTTATCAAAAGTGGTTTTCTCCTTTTTTCGGACCAAGATGTAGATTTATTCCAAGCTGTAGCTCTTATGGATACGAGGCAATTACTAGACATGGTCCTTGGAAGGGAGGGTGGTTAACTTTAAGAAGATTAAGCAGATGTCATCCTTTAACTCCCTGTGGATGTGACCCCGTCCCTGATTGAATGAATGAAAATATTTATTTTTGTTAGGCAGGGATGTTGCATTTGTGATTCATTAAAAAACAAATTGGCAAAAATAAATCTTAATGAGTTATTCCCTAATCTTGAGGAGCTTAAAGAAATTGATATTGATAGGGTCGATTTATATAAAGATAAATATAAAAAATATGATAATGAAGTACCCGTTATTGCTGTTGAAGGAATTAGGTCTAAGGAAATTATAGAATTACCTCGTATTTCTCCAAGATTAAAAGATGATCAATTAAAGTATTGGTTTCAAAAAAATATTAATACCATTCTGAAGAAATAATTTTTGTTATATGAGATCTATAAAATTATATAAACTTTTAGATTTGGTGGGAATTATCCCCCCATTAGATCTAATTGATCAAGAAATCAATAATATTTCTTTTAACTCTAAAGAAGTACAAAAAGGAACTTTATTTTTAGGTATGCCTGGTTTAAATGTTGATGGAGGAAAATATTGTATTGAAGCAATTGAAAATGGTGCTGAGGCTGCCATTATTGGATATGCTGCAAAAGAGAATATTGGATCTATTGATAGAGCAAGAGTTTTAGTAATAGAGGATAATTTAGATTATATTTTTGGACAAATAGTCGCTGAGTTTTGGGATAGGCCCTCAAGAAAACTGAAACTTATTGGTGTCACAGGTACCAATGGAAAAACTACAATCACTTTTTTACTGGAATATCTTTTAAAAAAATTAGGGAAAAAGACTGCATTATTTGGAACCTTGTTTAATAGATGGCAAGGCTTCTCTGAGGTGGCATCTCATACAACTGATTTCGCGGATAAACTTCAAAAGAAATTAAATGCTGCTGTTGAGGCAGAATCTGAATTCGCGATATTAGAAGTAAGTTCTCATTCTATTGCTCAAAAAAGGATATCAGGCTGCGAATTTGTGGCTGCTATTTTCACTAATTTAACTCAAGATCATCTTGATTATCACTCAGATATGGAATCTTATTTTCAAACAAAAAGAAAACTATTTTTCCTACCTTACTTAATAGAAAAAGATGGAATTTCTGTATTAAATCATGATGACCTTTGGATATCTAAATTATCATCTGATATTGAAAAAAGATCCTCATTAGTCTCTACAAAGATTACTAAGAGCGAATTTAAAAATGATGATTTTTTTTACGTAACAGATAAAAAATTTACTGAAAGTGGTTCCACCTGTATTTTTCATACACCTAAGGAAAAAATTCAACTTTTTGTTCCACTTGTTGGTGAATTTAATTTAATGAATGCGATTCAAGCAATAACAATTTTGTATAAACTGAATTTTTCTTTAAAAGATTTATCAAAGTTAATAAAATCTTTTCCTGGTGCTCCTGGGAGAATGGAGAAAATAGAAATTGATAATAATGCTGTTTCAAGATCACTTCCAACAGTAATTATTGATTATGCACATACTCCTGATGGATTAAAAAAAGTTTTGCAATCAATTAAAAAACTTTGTGAAGGTAAACTCATAACTGTTTTTGGCTGTGGTGGAGATCGAGATAGTAGTAAAAGGCCTTTAATGGGATCAATAGCTGAAGATTTTTCTGATCATGTATTTATAACATCAGATAATCCAAGATCAGAAGAACCTCAAAAGATAGTAAATGATATTTTGATAGGTATAGAAAAAAGAGAAAAAATAACAGTTGAGATTGATAGACTTAAAGCAATAAATGAATCTATTAAATTTGCCAATAAAAAAGATATAGTTTTAATTGCAGGAAAAGGACATGAAGACTATCAAATTCTGAATGATAAAGTTATTGATTTTGATGATAGAAAAATAGCTTATAAATTATTAAAAGAAAAAAGTAAATATCAATAAAATTTCTTAAATCAAATAAGAAAGATTTTTACGCAAATTATAGGAAAAGTTTCATAGAATAAATGAAGTTAATTTAATAAGATGAAAGGGTTAGCCTTAGTTGTAGGGGCAGGTGGAATTGGAACACAACTAGCTAAAGATCTTAGTGAAAGTGAAAAAGATTTAGATGTTGTTTTGTGTGGAAGACAAAGTGAATTTAATCCTTTTTGGGAATTAGATATAGAGGATTCTCAATCACTTTTGCAGTTGAAAAATAAAATATCGAATCATTCTTCAAAATTAAGGTTAGTCATTAATGCAACAGGGAGACTTCATAGTGATTCTCTTAAACCAGAAAAAAGATTACAACATCTTGATAAAAAAAATATGATTGAAAGTTTTTCAATAAATGCCTTTTCTCCTATTTTATTAGCTAAAGCGATTGAAGAATTTATACCAAAAGATTTTGATTTTAATTTTGCAAGTATAAGTGCAAGAGTGGGAAGCATTAAAGATAATCAAACTGGAGGTTGGTATTCATATAGAGCTGCAAAATCTGCCCAGAATCAGTTTTTTAAATCTTTAAGTATTGAGTGGGCTAGACGTTTCCCAAAGGCTACTATTACATTGCTTCATCCAGGAACAGTAGATACTGATTTATCTAGACCTTTTCATAAATTTGTTCCAGAACATAAATTATTTAGTAAAGAAAAATCATCTCAATTTTTGATCAATATTATTAAAAATCAATCATCAGAATCTACGGGGAAATTTATTGCATGGGACAGTTCCGAGATACCCTGGTAAATTAAATTTTATCTTTATATCAATAAATCTTTAAGTCAAGATTTTTTTAATTTCTTTAGAAAGTAAATCAATCTCAGCTTCTGTAGTCATTTGATGAACGCATGCTCTAAACCATTTTGGATCTTCTAAAACTCTAATCCAAATTTTTTTTTCTCCAAGTTTCCTCACAAATTTTTCCTTATCTTTGATATTTTCGATATTAAAACTAACTATCCCATTTAAGTATTTTTTTTCTAAAACTAATTCAATTTCTTTTAATTGATTTAATTCATCCCAAAGTTTTTCACTTAATCTTTGTATATTTTTGCTTTTTTCTTTCTCATGGCAGTCTTTATCCAAAAGATCTAAAGAATTTCGCAGACCTGCAAGTAAAGGAATACAAGAAGTAGCTATTTCAAACTTCCTTGCATCAGTATGAAAAAGATTATCAGAAGGTTCATAAATGCCTTGTTCTTTTTTTAATGATTTCCAACCAATTATTGTTGGATCTGTTTCATGAATAAATCTATCTGAGAGATAAATAGCTCCAAGTCCTTCTGGTCCACATGCCCATTTATGTGAAGTTATTGAATATAAATCAGAATAATAAACTTCTTTTTCAATTTTTATGTGCCCAAAGGTTTGAGCACCATCAACAAGAAGATAAGAATTTTCTCGATTATTTTTTAATTCGATAGAAATTTGTTTTAAAGGAATTTTATATCCAAAGTTCCATAAAATATGAGAAATAATTAGGATCCTAGTCTTACTATTTAGATTTTTCAAAATCTCTAAAATTATATTTTCGTCGTTTAGATTTTTAATTTTTTGGATTGGCAAAATTTTGAATATTAATTTATTTCTTCTGCAAAATTCACGACCTGCAGCTACTACTCCAGGATGTTCACAGTCACTTATTAACAACTCTTCTCCCTCTTTTACTTTTATTCCCCAAAAGGGCAAAATCATGCCAGAAGAGATATTCTCGGTTAAAGCTACATTCTTTGTATTGACACCTAATTTTTGTGCAATGATTCTTTTTGTGGTCAATATCTCTTTGTAAATAAAAGGCCACATATCATTGGTAAATGGTCCTAAATCCTGGATAATTTCCCAAGTTTTAACCATTGCTTCTAAAGAAGATTTTGGTAATGGTCCTTGACCACCATAGTTGAAATAATACTTATTTTTTAATGCTGGTATTTGATCTCTAAGATTATTTATCATGGAAAATTTAAACTATATTTTAAACTCTTGAATTTTTTTAAATATTGCCTACTAAAGTTACTGTTCTAAATTCAATATCCTCAATAACTTTCCAAGGTTCAGTACTCCTTTCTGCAAATTCTAAATTTTTAAAACCTAGTTCTTTAAAATCACTTATAAACTCTGGCTCATACCATGCTCCACTTATACATCCTGTCCATAAGTCATGATCATTTTGCAATCTTAAAGGAACTTTTTTATTCGAGACAATATCGCTAATTGCAATTCTTCCATTATCGCTTAAAACTCTTTTTATATTTCTTAGAAGATTATTTCTAGATTCTGGACTTACCAAGTTTAAAACGCAATTACTTAAAATAATATCAACTGATTTATCTGCAATTAATGGATTTAAATCTTTATCTAATTCATCAAGTTTTTCAATTGAACCTTCTAGAAATTCTGTATTGTTGAAACCTATATTTTTTGTAACTTCTTTAGAGGCTGATCTTGATAAAGAAAGCATGTCAGGATTCTGATCAACTCCAATAACTTTCCCTTCTTTCCCAACAATTTGGGCACAAATGAAAGCATTTTTGCCGCTACCACTTCCAAGATCTAAGACTACATCATTTTTTTGAACATATTTTGTTGGATCACCACACCCATAGTCTCTTTCTATAACCTCTTGAGGAATTGCTTCAAGTAAAACGGGATTAAACCCAACTGGTGTACAAAGACAGCTTTCTTTTTCTTGTGCAGCTGAGCCATATCTTTGTTGAATCGCATCTTTATGATCGAATTGATTAGGTGCTTTATTCGATGTGTTTGTATTACAGCAACTTTCAGACATATTTTTTAAAGCACTCTTAATAAATATAATATAGCCAAAAAAAAAGCCCCTTAAAAAGGGGCTTTTAATTTGTTTAATTAAATTATTTAGTGTAATTAACACCTCTGTAATTTAATTCTGCTTTTTCATTACTTGAAGAAGCGTCATCCATTCTATTGGTGTATACGTTTCTTCTGTAGGTAAGTTCAACAAGTTGCTTTTTAGCAGCTTCTTTGTTTTGAACGTAGTTTTTACCTCTGTAAGTTAAAGTAGTCATGTTTCGATGTGACAACACGGCCATCCCCCGTTCCATGGTATGACTCGAACTGCGCCCTCAAGTGAGGGTGAACGAAAAAGTAGCAATTGCTACCAAATTATTATAAGCGTATTTTGCTAGGAATGTCTAGCTTTTACAAATGGAAACGAAGATTTAATATTTTTTTAATTATTATCTTAGGTAAATTTTTTTATAAATAGTCTCTAAAAAGGATTATGTTTATATTTGGTTTAACATTCATGTAACTATTTTTTTATGACAGGTTTTTTATATTTCTTGGGAAATACTTTAAGGTGGCCAGTGCTGAAGCCAAAAGAATTTTTTTCCCTACATGCGTATTTTTCAATTATTTATTTGATAACTTTTACTTTAAGTAAATATGATGTAAGCCAATCAAATTTAGTTTTTACTTTAGGAATTCTTGCACCCCTTCTAATCGCTATTGGTCAAGGACTTCCAATTGATTGCCTTGATATGGAATCATCTTTGTTGAAGGAATTAAAAACTAAATAATATATATTTCAATTAAAAATTTTTACAAAACTTGGACAACTTCGCTTATTTCAGGAATCATTTCTTTTAACTTTCTTTCAATACCCATTTTGAGAGTCATAGTGCTACTTGGGCAACTACCACATGCTCCTTGAAGTCTGACTTTGACAATTGGACCATCTATTTCTGCAATCTCTACATTACCTCCATCAGAAATTAAAAAAGGTCTTAGCTCGTCAAGGACTTTTTCTACATTTTCGTTTGTCAGCGAGAGTGTTTCAGTACTCATAATTTTGGATTAACTTTATAATAAGCCTAGAAAGAAATCTGATTAATTGCAAAAAAGATAATTTTCTGTTGTGACTTCATCTAAAAATCCCACTAGTGACAATAGCTACTTTGATGCAGTCTTAGTAGGAGCAGGGATAATGAGTAGTACTTTAGCCCTCCTAATTTCAGAAGTTTTACCAGATATAAAATTTCTTATTATAGAAAAATTAAATGCTCCAGGAAGTGAAAGTACTGGCGCTTTTAATAATGCAGGTACAGGACATGCGGCTAATTGCGAATTAAACTATACCCCTTTAGATGAAAAAGGAAATCTAAAAATAGATAAAGCGCTCTCAATAAATCGTTCTTTTGAAACATCCATGTCTTTATGGGCCTCATTGTATGAAGCAGGGAAAATTGATATTAAGAAGTTTCTAAAATTTATTCCTCATATTAGCTTTGTTTCTGGTCAGGATAATATTTCTTTTTTAAAAAAAAGATTTCAGAAAATGACTGAAAATCCTGAATTTATCGATATGGAATTTTCTACATCTTTTGATGAAATTTCATCATGGGCTCCTCTAATAACAAAAGATAGAAATCCATCTACTCAAATTGCTGCTACCAGAATAGATAGAGGAACTGATATTAATTTTGAGGCTTTAACTAAAGAGTATTTGTCATTAGTTTCCTTAAACAAAAATGTTGAAATTAGATACAAAACAGAATTAGTAGATTTAAAGAAAATTGATAAAAAACAATGGGAACTAGAAATCAGTTCTGAAGGTAGAAAAACTTCAATTAAAACTGGCTACGTTTTTCTTGGTGCTGGTGGAAAAACAATTAATTATTTACAAAAATCAAAAATTCCAGAAGCAAAAAGTTATGGTGGATTTCCGGTTAGTGGGAAATGGCTTATTTGCGAGAAAAAAGATATAACAGAAAAACATAACTCAAAAGTTTATGGTAAAGCTGATATTGGATCGCCCCCAATGTCTGTGCCTCATTTAGACACCAGATGGATTGATAATAAAAAACTTCTTTTATATGGACCTTTTGCTGGATTTACAACAAAATTTCTAAAACAAAGTTCATACTTTGACTTATTTAGTTCAATTAAAAAGAATAATATTTTTTCTATGTTAGACGTTGGTTTCAAGAACAACGATTTAATTAATTACCTAATATCACAATCATTAAAGAACCATAACTCAAGAGTTGAGAATTTAAAGAATATGATGCCATCAGCTAATCCTTCTGATTGGTACTTAAAGAATGCTGGTCAAAGAGTCCAAATAATTAAAAAAACTGAAGGTGGTGGTTCTTTGAAATTTGGAACTGAGATTGTAAATTCATCTGATGGATCATTATCTGCTTTGTTAGGAGCCTCTCCGGGAGCAAGTACTGCGGTTTCAATTATGGTTGAGGTTCTAGAAAAATCGGTTTTATTTTTAAACGATAAGCATAATCTTCAGAAAAAAATAAATGACTTAATTCATCCAGAATTATCAGTCTCTGAAAATTACAGTACCTTCATAAAAGAAATTAAAAAAAGAAATAATTCCATTTTTGGTTTCCATCCATAATTCTAATTAGCTAATATTAATCAAGATGTAATAAGAGGAGAATTTTCTTTCTATATGACTGATATATCGGTTTCAAAAATTAGAAATTTCTGCATAATCGCTCATATTGACCATGGTAAATCTACCCTTGCAGATAGGTTACTTCAAGATACTGGTACCGTGCAGCAAAGGGATATGCAAGAACAATTTTTGGACAGTATGGATCTTGAAAGAGAGAGAGGAATTACTATCAAGTTACAGGCAGCGAGGATGAAATATAAAGCTGACGATTCCCAAGAATATGTTTTGAACTTAATAGATACTCCAGGGCATGTTGATTTCTCTTATGAGGTTAGTAGATCTCTTCAAGCTTGTGAAGGCGCCTTACTTGTTGTTGATGCAAGTCAAGGAGTAGAAGCTCAAACCTTAGCTAATGTTTATCTTGCCTTAGAAAATAATCTTGAAATTATTCCTGTTTTAAATAAAGTTGATTTACCAGGGGCTGATGCTGAAAAAATAAAACAAGAAATAGAGGAAATTATTGGACTTGATACATCTAATGCAATAAATTGTTCAGCAAAAACTGGAGTTGGTATTAAAGATATTTTGGAAGCAATCGTAAGAAGAGTACCTCCTCCTCAAGATGAAATTAAACTACCTACAAAGGCACTGATTTTTGATTCTTATTATGATCCGTACAGGGGAGTTATTGTTTATTTCAGGGTGATATCTGGGTCGCTAAATAAGAGAGAAAAAATATTATTAATGGCAAGTAAGAAAAATTATGAACTAGATGAGATAGGAATAATGGCACCTGATCAGCAGCAAGTTGATGAATTACATGCAGGAGAAGTTGGTTATTTAGCTGCTTCTATAAAATCAGTTGCTGATGCGAGAGTGGGAGATACTATTACCCTTTTAAATTCACCTGCCAATGATCCTTTGCCTGGATATAAGACAGCAAATCCTATGGTTTTTTGTGGCTTATTCCCGACTGATGCTGATCAATTCCCGGATTTAAGAGTATCACTAGAAAAATTACAATTATCTGATGCAGCTTTAAAATATGAGCCCGAAACCAGTAGCGCAATGGGCTTCGGATTTAGGTGCGGATTCCTAGGACTTCTTCATATGGAGATTGTTCAAGAAAGATTAGAAAGAGAATATGACTTGGATTTAATCGTAACGGCACCATCTGTTATTTATAAAGTTAATTTAAATCAGCAGGAACATATCTTTATTGATAATCCTTCTACAATTCCTGATCCACAACTTAGAGAATCAATAGAAGAGCCTTATGTGAAAATGGAAATTTATGCTCCCAATGAATTTAATGGAACATTAATGGGTTTATGCCAGGAAAGAAGGGGAGTATTTATAGATATGAAATATATAACAACAGATCGAGTTACCTTGATGTATGAAATTCCATTAGCAGAAGTTGTTACAGATTTCTTTGATCAAATGAAAAGTAGAACCCAAGGTTATGCATCAATGGAATATCATTTGATTGGCTATAGAAAAAATGACCTTGTTAGATTAGATGTTCTCATAAATTCAGAAAGAGCAGATCCATTAACTTCTATTGTTCATAAAGATAAGGCTTATGGAATTGGCAGAAGTTTAGTTGAGAAATTAAAAGAACTTATTCCAAAACAACAATTTAAAATACCTATTCAAGCATCAATCGGTAGCAGGATTATTGCAAGTGAAAGCATAAGTGCTTTGCGAAAAGATGTTTTATCTAAATGTTATGGAGGGGATATTTCTAGGAAAAAGAAACTTTTAAAGAAACAAGCCAAAGGTAAAAAGAGGATGAAGGCAATGGGTAAAGTTGAAGTCCCTCAAGAAGCTTTTATGGCAGTCTTGAAATTAAATCAATAATTTCTTTTAATTTAAAATTTATAGCTATTTATTTTTAAAAGAATTGGGTATATTTCATTTATATCTTTAAAAAAAGATTTTGGATATTAACTCATTTAATCGTGTCGGCCCAAATATCAGAAAAGCTGGATTTTTAATTGTACTTTTTTATCTTCTTGTTGTTTTAATAATGAAATTTTTAGAGGCCAATAATTTTTTTGGTTATTCATTTTCAATGTTAAGCAATGAAATCTTTGCCCCTCCTTCTCTTAATCATTTTTGTGGCACAGATAGATTAGGAAGAGATGTTTGCTTAAGAACTTTGCAAGGATCATCATTAGCGATAGAAGTTGTATTCTTAGCTATTCTTTTTTCATTAAGTTTGGGTTTGCCATTGGGATTATTAAGTGGATATTTTGGTGGTTTTTTTGATAAATGCTTATCACTAATAATGGATACTATTTTTTCAATACCTGTAATTTTGCTTTCAGTTGTTGTGGCTTTTGTATTGGGTAAGGGTGTCCTTAACGCGGCTTTGGCATTGTGTATTGTTTACTCTCCTCAATATTTTAGATTAATCAGAAATCAGACAATATTGGTTAAATCCGAAACTTATGTGGAGGCAGCTCAAGTTGCAGGAGCTGATGTTAAAAAAATTATTTTTAAATATATTCTCCCAAATGTAATAACACCTTTGCCTATTCTGCTTACCCTAAATGCTGCAGATGCTGTTTTGGTATTAGGAAGTTTAGGATTTTTAGGCCTTGGCGTTCCTGCAGATGTCCCAGAGTGGGGAAGTGATTTAAATCTGGCTCTTGCCGCTTTACCTACAGGTATCTGGTGGACGGCTTTGTTCCCAGGTTTGGCAATGTTTTTTTTAGTTTTAGGTCTTTCTTTTATAGGAGAGGACCTTGAAGAAATTTTTGATAGTCAAAATTCTGAATAAATTTAGTTATCTGTAATAGGATCAAGTTCTCCCTGATCATTCAACTTTGGATATTCTTTAGCTGATTTTTTATACACCGCAGCTAATTCTGGGTAACACCATTCAAAAAGTGTTTTTTGATATTCATCCATATTTAACCCTTCTCCATTAGCGGGCAATATACCTTTATTTTTTCTTTGGCGAACAGCTTCAAATAATAATATAGAAGCAGCAACTGAAACATTCAGAGATTGAACCATACCTCTCATAGGTATAAAAATTGATTGATCAACCATTGATATAAGTTCATTACTTAGTCCCCATTTTTCTGCTCCTAAAACAAAACATGTATTTTGAGAATAATCAAAATTTCTATAATCTACTGATTCACTATTAAGAGTCGTTCCATATAATCTAAAACCTTTATTCTTTAAATCAGATATCGCCGTGATAATGTTTTCATGATTATTCAGTTTTACCCATTTTTGACTTCCTTGAGCAGTACTATTAAAAGTCTTTACGGCATTCGTTTTGCTAATAAAATTTGCTTCGAAAACTCCTGCTGCATCGCATGTCCTTAATATCGCAGATAAATTATGTGGTTTATTGACATCCTCAACTAAAACAGTCAAGTTTTTCATTCTGCAATCTAAAACACTTTTGATTCGTTCAAATCTTCTTGGCAAAATTGACATTTATAATTTTTTCACACTTTTAAATTATATTCAAAAAATATTTATTACCTATTAAATCTCTTGGTTTATAATATTTTGGTATTTTAAATTAAATCAATGGCATACATAGAATGGGACTATACAGTAATAACAAGTATGGTAGAAAAACAAGGGTGGGATTTACCTGATCGTGAATCTGAAGAATGGAATAAATTTAACGATGAATTAGGAGAAAAAATGAGAGGTGTTGGACTTGTTTTTGAAAAATATTGTAAATTTACTCCTGACGTAGGGGAAGGAGTTCATCTTTTAGATGACTGATCATAAATAGTTTTAAACCATTGATGTATCCCTTAATCAATGGCTTATTAATTTATAAGATAATATAATTTCACTAAATTAGAACTGGCAATTATTAAGGCTTTATAAAGCTTGTACTCTAAAAAAATTTTTTTATTCCACAAATAAGTTATTTAATTTCTATATTTGAATAAAAATATGAAAAATAAATTAACCTTTTTATTCGATGGTGGTTGTCCACTTTGTTTGAGAGAAACAAATTTTCTTAAAAAAAGAGATACCTTAAATCAAATTGCATTTATAGATATTAATAGTAAGGATTATGATCGAAGTCTTTTTAATGACATCTCATATTCAGAAGCTATGTCAAACCTGCATGGGATTATTGAAAATGGTGAAATTATTAGGGGACTAGATGTACTTGCATATTCTTATGAATTAGTTGGTTTAGGTTGGGTTTATTATCCCTTGAAGATTAAGATCTTATCTCCATTATTGAGATTGGTTTACAGATATTGGGCAAAATATAGACTTCAAATTACAGGTAGATCCGATATTGAAAAACTTTGTACCTCACAATGTGAACAATAAATATGGAAGGTATCGATATAGACAGAATAATAGAAATGTGTTGGGAAGATAGAACACCCTTTGAAGCTATTGAGTATCAATTTGGTTTAAAAGAGGAAGATGCGATAAAAATTATGCGTCAAAATCTTAAACCCAAATCTTTCAAAGTCTGGAGAAAGAGAGTTTCGGGAAGAAATACAAAACATATGGCCCTTAAAGATTCAACTAGATTTAAATCTACTCATAAAAGAAAATTATAAATTTTGAAAAATCTTTCTACTAAAATTTGCCCTGTTTGCAATAGGCCGTTTGAGTGGCGTAAAAAATGGAAAAACTGTTGGGATGATGTTATCTACTGTTCAAAAAGATGCAGTAACAGGAAGTCGCAAAGATGAAACAAGTATCAATTATTTTCCCGAATCAACTTTTTAGAGAAAGCCCAATCTTAAAAATAAATTGTGAAGTTTTGATTTTGGAAGACTCATTATTTTTTGGAAATGATAAATTCCATAAATTAATTAACCATAAAAATAAGTTAGTTTTTCATAGAGCATCTATGCTCGCTTATAAAAATTATTTAGAAATATATGGCTTTAAAGTTTTATATATCGAAAACAAGAATAATATTTCTACAGTTGATTACTTATCGGAATTTATTAAAAATAAATATCAGAAAATAAATCTTATTGACCCTCATGATTTTTTAATAATGAAGAGGATTAATAATTTTGTTGAAAGTAATAATTTAGCTTTAAATATTTTACCTTCTCCTATGTTTATGAGCAGTGAAGATTTAAAAGATTTATTTGCATCAAATGCAAAAAAACCTCTTATGGGGAGATTTTATGAGAATCAAAGAAAAAGCCAAAAGATATTAGTTAATCCTGATGATACCCCTGAAGGTGGTAAATGGAGTTTCGATGAAATGAACAGAAAAAAATTACCAAAAAAAATAAATATACCCGATACACCTAAATTACAAAAAAATAAATTTGTAGTTAATGCAGAAAGGTCATTAGCCAATTCTGATATTGAGTTTATTGGAGAAAGTAATAACTTTTTATATCCAACTAATTTTGAAGAGGCAGATGAATGGTTAAATGATTTTTTTAAACATAGATTTTTCTTATTTGGAGATTATGAGGATGCTATTTCTAAAGAAAATTCTTTTTTATGGCACAGTTTACTTTCTCCTCTTTTAAACAGCGGCTTATTAACCCCAGATGCAGTAGTAAATAAAGCATTACTTTTTGCAAAAAATAATAATGTTCCTATTAACTCTTTAGAGGGTTTTATTCGTCAAATTATTGGATGGAGAGAATTTATTTGCCTTGTCTATAAAAAGTACGGAACAAAGATGCGAAATAGTAATTTTTGGAATTTTGAAGATAAGCCAATTCCAAAATCTTTTTATCAAGGAAATACAGGAATTGAACCAGTAGACGTTGTTATAAAAAATATTATTAAATTTGGTTATTGTCATCATATTGAGCGGCTAATGATTGTTGGTAACTTTATGCTTCTATGTAGAATTCACCCCAACCAAGTTTATAAATGGTTTATGGAAATGTTTATTGATTCTTATGATTGGGTTATGGTCCCAAATGTTTACGGAATGAGTCAGTTTAGTGATGGTGGTATCTTCTCAACAAAGCCATATATATCAAGCTCTAATTATGTAAAAAAAATGTCTAATTTTAAAAGTGGCCCATGGTGTGAAATATGGGATGGCTTATTTTGGAAATTTATTAAAGATAATGAAAGCTTTTTTAGAAAGCAATATCGTCTGGCAATGTTAACGAGAAATCTCGATAAAATGTCAGAGGAAAAATTAAATAATCACTTAAAAACGGCCGATAAATTTTTAAGAGATATTCAATAAATTAAGAGTAATAACCTAAAGCTGTCTTTGAAAAATTAAAAGAATATTATGTTATGAAGAAATATTAAGTACGGATGTTAGCTTAGAAAAAATTAGATTTATCTAATGCAAATTGGTACACTTTTTTTAAAAAGTAATTCGACGGGAATCATCACTTTTTCTGAATTAGATTGGATAACTACCCATCAATCTAATTTCACTAGGTTGGAGGAATCCATGGCAATTAAATTAGGAAGAATGCTTGATTCAGGATCTATCAATATTGGTTGCCGTTTGAAATCCTGAATAAGTTTTTGTTTTAATAATGAAGTATCAAAAAGAAAATAAAATTTTTTTTCGGGAAAGAATCCATTCTTTAAATATCTTTCTTTTTTTAGGATTTAATCTTTCACTTATTTCTATCTTAGGTTTTATTTGGTTTAATTCTGCAATTGAAAAAGTAGTTTAAATTTTTGAATTTTTTGTATATTAAAGTTATCTTTAAAAAATTAATTATATTTTGAGCATAGGATATTTACAAAGAAAGGCAGCTTGGGAAATTTTATTAAAAGTTAGTTCTGGTGATTTTTCTGATCATGCTCTTGAAAAGGTTTTAAAAAATTATCAATTTAATTCTCTTGATATAGCTTTTATTACGGAATTATCTTTTGGATGCATAAGGTATAGAAAATTTCTTGATCTTTGGACGGATCATACATCAAAAATTACTCATAAAAAACAACCTCCAAAGTTAAGATGGCTTCTACATATAGGTTTGTATCAACTATTGAAAATGGATAAAATTCCATTTCCTGCTGCTATTTCTACCACTGTAGAAGTAGCTAAAAAAACAGATTTAAATGGTTTAGCAGGAACTGTAAATGCGATATTGAGAAATGCATCAAGAAAATTAGAACAAAAAATCTTTCCGGAATTATCTTCTGATAGAAAAGAAAGAATTTCATATCTTGAATCATTTCCATTATGGCTTGTGAAGGATCTTTATAAATGGGTCGGCAATAGCGAGGGTGAAAATATCATTAAGGCATTTAATAAAAAACCATCAATTGATTTGAGAATTAACCAATTAAAAACTAATTTAGATAACTTTTTGAAAGTACTTCATGAAAATAAAATTGATGCTGAAATTATTAAAGATTTACATAATGGAATTACTTTAAAATCTAATCCAAGATCTATAAAAAATTTACCAGGATATAGTGATGGACTTTGGACAATTCAAGATAGATCTTCTCAGTGGATAGCACCTCTCTTAAATCCAAAAGAAGGTGAAAAGATTTTAGATGCTTGTGCAGCGCCAGGAAGTAAGTCTACCCACCTTGCAGAATTAACAAATGATAGTGCTGAAATCATTGCCGTAGATAGATCAGCAAAAAGATTGAAAATACTGCAATCAAATTTAGAAAGGTTAAATTTGAAATCTGTAAATACCCTTAAGGCTGATGCTGGGAGTTTGATTGAATTAAATCCTAATTTTATATCTTATTTTGATAAGATTTTATTAGATGCTCCATGTTCAGGCATTGGAACTCTTTCCAGGAATCCAGATTCTAGATGGTCTTTAAGTAAAGAAAAAATAAAATCTTTAACTTTATTACAGGAAAAACTTTTGGAGAGTATTCTCCCTCTTTTGAAGAAAGATGGTACTTTAGTTTATTCAACTTGTACTATTTGTCCTGATGAAAATAATATATTAATTGAACGATTTCTTGAAAAAAACAAAACTTTAAAATTGGTTAGCCAAAAGCAAATCTTACCTAGCTTGGATCATCCTGGTGATGGATTTTATTCTGCAATAATTTCTTATAAATCTTAAAAATATAATTTATTTTTTAATTGGAATTTTATAAATTTCAGATATGAACTTCTTCCATAAATAAGCTGCATTACCACTAGAATATTGAGTTTCTTTGTTATCGTCGTAACCTATCCAGATCCCTGTTGTAAGGTTATCAATGGAACCAATAAACCAGAGATCTTTATTTCCATCAGATGTTCCTGTTTTCCCATAAATTTTCTTTCCTTTTATAAAGGCTGCTTTTGAAGTTCCCTCTTTGACAGATTTTTCAAGAAGTTTATTTATTTTCTTGTTTATTTTTAAATCTAATATTTTCTTGGAAATAGATTTATTTTCCCAAATAGGTTGTTTTTTAAATGATTCTATTTTTTCTATGATTTCAGGACTTTGAATCTTCCCATTATTGTTTATTGCAGAATATGCATTTGTGATGTTTAAAAGATTATCTCCGTAGGCGCCAATAGCTAATGATGGGAATTCCTCAAACTCTTGCTCGTAACCTAGTCCAAATGAATTCGCTAAATTAATAATATTTTTTAAGCCGATTTTTTTTGTTATTGATATTGGAACGATATTTGATGAACTTTTAAATGATTCAATCAAAGATATTGAACCTCTATAGTCTTCTGAAAAATTTTTTGGACAATAACTTTCCCAGCATATTGGTAAGTCTTCAAATTTATCGCTTAATTTTATTCCTTCTATTAATGCAGCAGCATAAGGGATTATTTTAAAAGTAGAACCTAAAGGCCTTACAGATGAAATCACTCTATTGTATTCATTAATTGATGGATTTTTGCTGGTTATCATTGTCCTGATTAGTCCTGTGTTTGATTCGATAGATAACAGACCAAATTCAAGTTCTTTAGGCCCTGCGTATCTTGATATTTTTTGACCTTTTTCTTGCCAATCTTTGTTGATAGAAGATTTAATTCTTAAAAACTTATAATCATTTTTACTTCCAATTTTTTCATCTGTTTCCTGAAGAATAAAGTTTATTAGTAATTTATCATCTAAAAAATTATTAGCTGTTTGATAATTTAACTTTATTTTTTCTTTAATAGCCTTATTCTTATTTGCAAGAGAAATATATCCATCAACATACATTGATTCAAGAACTTTATTTCTATTTTTAATAGCTAGTTCTAAATTTTGATAAGGAGAATAAATTGATGGAGCTGGAGCTAATCCTGTAATTAATGCGATCTCTGATAATGTCAATTCTTCTATAAATTTTCCAAAATAAACTTGGGCAGCCTCGTCTACCCCGTATGCTCCTGATCCTAGATAAATATTATTTAAATATAATTTTAAAATTTGATTTTTGTTATATCTAAATTCAAGTATGAGTGATATAAATATTTCTTTGATTTTTCTTTGAAAACTTAAATCATTATTTAGAAAAAGTAATCTAGCAACTTGTTGTGTAATCGTACTTCCTCCCTCTTTAACATAACCACTTCTAATATTTTGAATAAGGGCACGAGAAATACTTTTTAAATCTATTCCATTATGTTTATAAAATCTTTTATCCTCAGAAGATATAAAAGAATTTTTAAGAAAAAATGGAATTTTATGATAACTATTATCTATTTCAAATTTGAGGCTTAATTTGCTTAGTATCTTATTATCAGAAGATGATATTACGTAAGAATATTTGGTTTCCCGAGACTTTTTATTTTTAGAAACGTCAAATTTTAAGGTACTAAATATTAGACTAAAAAAATAAAAAGATATTCCAGAAAAAATTAATATTGGAATTATTAAAATAAAAGATTTGAGTTTAATATTTTGCAATTTAAGCAACTAAAAAACTATGTCCTATCGCTAAAGCTGTAACTAACATTCCAGTTATAAGGAACGGTTGGGCACTTGCTTGATATTTGACATCAAACTTTAAAGGATCTCTTAGTAACCACATATCTTGAAATGTAATTTGTGGAATTACCAATAAAACCAAAATTACAGAGGCTAAATGTTGACCAATAATGACTAATACTGCAACCATTGCTAATTGAAAAATGTCAATTAGTCCTGCACTTATTCTACTTGCATTTTTAATTCCAAATACTACTGGGAGAGAATTTAAGCCTAGCTTTGAATCTCCTTCAACACTTTTGAAATCATTAATAACAGCAATTCCAAGTCCTGAGAGGCTATAAGCAAGTGTTAGTATCGCCGTCACGATAGTTAATTTCCCAAATAAGGCTTGTCCTGCCCACCAAGGTAAAGCTATATAAGATGCTCCTAATGCATAATTACCAAGCCAACCATTCTGTTTTAATTTGAGTGGTGGAGCAGAATATATATAACTAACAAAGGATCCACCTAATGCCAAAAGTAAGACGGAGGGGAAGCTGTGCTTAGCATATAAATCTAATAGAAAAGCAACTATTAAACCAGCTATAAGTAATACCCAGATTTGTATTTTTACATCTTTTATTGAAATTTTGCCAGAAGGAATTGGTCTATTTGGTTCATTAATTGCATCAATTTCTTTATCAAAAAAATCATTTATGGTTTGGGTATAACCAGCCAAAAGTGGTCCACTCATCAACATACATGCCAATGAAGCTAGAACATTACTAAATGTCCATTCAAAATTCCCACTTGCAGCTGCTCCACAAATAACCCCCCATATCAAAGGGATCCACGTTATGGGTTTCATTAACTGTATACGGAGTTTCCATATGCTTGATGTTTCAGAGGCACCCTTAATTCCTAATAGTTGTTTTGGATCATTCACTTTACTCTTTAACCTTTCTCAATTTCTTCTGGGAAAAACCAATTTTGCTCACCATTCTGAAATTTTGCGGTGATCCCAATACTCCTGCCGTCTGTCATTTTATAGCCTGTTATTACGGCTTTAGGATTAGAGGATATTTGATCAATTAATTTAGCTGGGAGTCTATCTTTTACTTTGTTAATGTTAATTTTAATTTTACTACCGATTTTGGGTAATAATTTTGTTTCAGCCATAAGAGGTAAAATGGAAGCTATTATGCAAGATTAACAGCATTTGGACAATTTTTACTAAAATGGTAGCTCTTCGTTTAATTCCTTGTTTAGATGTCGCCAATGGCAGAGTCGTTAAAGGTGTAAATTTTGTTAACTTGAGAGACTCAGGTGATCCTGTTGAATTGGCTTGTAGGTACTCTGATGAAGGCGCAGATGAATTGGTATTTTTAGATATTAGAGCAAGCGTGGAAAATAGGAATACATTAGTTGACCTTGTTTCTAGGACAGCAAAATCAGTAAAAATTCCTTTTACAGTAGGTGGAGGTATAGATTCTGTTTCTTCTATTAATGATCTTTTAAGAGCAGGAGCAGATAAAGTGAGCTTGAATTCCTCAGCCGTAAGAAATCCCTATTTAATTTCTGAAAGTTCTAGAGAATTTGGTAATCAATGCATCGTTATAGCAATTGATGCTCGAAGAAAAGTTGATAAGGTTGGAGAGTGGGAGGTATATGTGAAAGGAGGGAGAGAGAATACTGGTATAGATGTATTAAGTTGGGCAAAGAAAGTTGAGGAGTTAGGCGCAGGGGAAATATTGCTTACTTCAATGGATGGTGATGGAACACAGAATGGATATGATTTAAATTTGACAGAATCTGTTGCAAATATTGTTGATATCCCAGTAATTGCTTCCGGAGGGGCAGGTTGTTTAGAAGATATCTATGATGTTTTCAATGAAGGCAGGGCATCTGCTGCACTTTTGGCATCATTACTTCATGATAAGAAACTTACTCTACAAGAAATAAAAACTTTCCTTCTTGAAAAAAATCTTCCAATTAGACCATATGAATAAAAATTTAATTTAATACCAAAAAAAATAAGTTAAAAATTTAAAAATGAAATTCACAAAAACTATCGAAGTCAAAAATATATTTAATAAAATTTCTTATAAATACGACTTTTTAAATAATCTATTAAGTTTTGGGCTGCACAGATTATGGAAAAGGAAATTAGTTAATTTATTGGAACCTTTAAATGGTGAAGATTGGGCTGATTTATGCTGTGGAACTGGAGATTTAGCATTCTTAATTTCTGAGAGAGTTAGTCCATTGGGCTCAATTACTGGAATTGACAGCGCTGAGGACATCTTAAATATTGCAAAGAAAAAATCAGAGCTTAAAAAAAATAAATTTATTAAGTGGGAAATTAAAGATGTATTAGAAATTAATGATTATTCAAAAAATTTTGATGGGATTTGCATGTCATATGGACTAAGAAACTTGAATAATGTTGAAGAAGGAATAAAAAAAGTTTTTGATCTTTTGAAGGATAAAGGAAAGGCAGGATTTTTGGATTTTAATCACTCAACAAGAAATTCTTTATCCAATATTTTTCAGAAAATTTATTTGAGATTTATTGTAGTAACCATTTCGCGGCTTTTTAATTTAGGTCCGGAGTACGCATATATTGAAGAAAGTATTAGAAATTTTCCAAAGAAAAATGAGCTTATAAAGATTGCGAAGGAAGTTGGATTTAAAAAAGCTCAATATAGGACTATTTTGGGGGGGCAAATGGGAATACTCATTTTAAATAAATAAAGAATTTAGTTATTTATTTTTCTCCAACAAAAAGAACACTTCCCCCATCTTTTGATTTCGCCCTCAGGAGTAGGAGAATTACAGAGCGTGCAAATGAACATATTATTTTGATGGATTCTGCTAGGATGATTAGCCCAAACAATCTTTGCATCAGTAGCTTTGATATTTTTATTTTTAATTTCATAATTTTGTATTATTTTTATTTCATTCAAAGTTATTCCAATTTTCTCGATTCTCTCTTTTAATTTATGCTTGTTATAGATTAAAGCTTGGCGCCACTGTGGATGATTTACTGCAATAGTAAGTATTTTTTTTTCAATATTTAATGGTTTGCATTCTTGAAATAGTTCCAAACCGATTAAGTTTTTCCAGTTTTCGTTTATTTGAGAAAGTTTATCTAAGTCTCCCCATGATTTTTTGAAATTATCAAGACAATTTTTTAATGGATGTGGATGCCTTCTATTCACTATTGGCAAATACTTTTTGTCCAATTTGTAAAATTTACTTATTAAGACTAAAGTTAATCTAATCTTCAAGAAGATGCTTGTTGTTTTAATAAAGAATTTGTGAAAGTTATTGGATCTGCAGCTAAGACAGTTTTTTATTTAAAAAAAATTCAGGGTCAATATCCAACCTGGAGACTTCTTTACAAAATAAAATGTAAAAGTACCGAAAATGAGCTTACAAACTTGCTTGGATATTCTGAAATAAAGAAAAATCAGCCAGTAGCGATAATCGCAAGAGAACAGTTCTCAGGGGTTGGCCAAAACTCAAAAACTTGGGTTTCTCCAAAAGGTGGGATTTGGTTAAGTGCAGCTTACCCAATATTTTCAGAAGAATTTGCATGTCAAATATTTAATTTGTCTTTAGGTATTAAGTTATGTGAAATGCTTAGACAAGAGAACATAAATGTTTGTTTGAAATGGCCAAATGATATTTTTTTTGGTTCAAAAAAGTTAATTGGATTTTTACCAAGGGTGATAACAAGAGGCAAAGAAATTATCTATGTAAGAGTAGGAATTGGTATGAATGTTTTAAATTACACTCCATCAGAAGGTATTTCATTATCAAAAGTACTTAAAACTAAGAATATTAACCATTATTATTGGACAGCCAAAGTTCTTCAAGCTTTTTATGATTCAATTGAATGTCATAAGAAAAAAGAATATGTGATTAAATCTGCAAATAAGTTTCTTACTAAAAGTTTTTTACCTAGTGGTTATTGTCCTCATACATGGAAAATTAAAGATATTGATTCCAATGGGAATTTAAGAATTGAAAATGAAACTCAACTGAAAGTAATTAGAAGGTTTTGAATTTAATTAACTTTTAATTCAACTATTCTTCCATCCTTAAATTTGGCTATTTTTTTTGCGCGATTTGCAACTTCATCTTCATGGGTAACTAAAACTATAGTTATTCCAGATTCATGCAGTTTGTCAAAAAGATCTAATACATCTTCAGTGGTTTTTGAATCTAGTGCTCCAGTAGGTTCATCTGCTAACAAAATTGCAGGGTTATTGATAATAGCCCTTGCTATAGCAACTCGTTGTTGTTGACCTCCGGATAATTGGTTTGGACGATTATTCATTCTTTCTGAAAGGCCAACTTTTTTTAAGGCATTCTTACCTCGCTCTAATCTTTTTTCAGGATCAATGCCAGCATAAACCATCGGCAAAGTAACGTTTTCAAGTGCAGTTGCATCTGAAAGAAGATGAAATTGTTGAAAAACGAAGCCTAATTTTTGGTTACGTATTTCAGCGAGCTCATCATCAGATAAATTTTCAACAGGAATACCATTTAATTTATAAATACCTTTAGATGGTCTATCTAGACATCCAATAATATTCATAGCTGTACTTTTGCCTGAACCACTAGCTCCCATTACAGCTAAATAATCACCTTTATAAATTTCTAAGTTTATGCTGTCTAAGGCTTTAACAGTTAGATCCTCTTTCCCATATGTTTTAGATATATTTTCTAAACTAGCGACTTTTTTAGACATTTATTGAAGAATTCTTCTAGGAAATATTGTTTGCTGTAGCAATAATATCTTGTAAGAAAGGAGTTTCTGAAACTGCTGTATTAGCTAATTTAAAAAGAGGATTAGATAGGATTCCTCCAAGAGCAGTTACCGCCACACAAGTAAAAAGTGCGACTCTCAAGGGAGGTAATCCTACAATTCCCCAATTAATTTCAGGATATGATTTGACTATTTCAGAAGCTTCCTGTGGTTCTTTAACTACCATCATTTTTATCACTGATATGTAGTAATAAATAGATATAACTGAAGTTACTAATCCTACTATTACTAATAGATATTGATGATTCGCCCAACCTGCAAAGAACAAGTATATCTTTCCAAAAAATCCTAACATAGGAGGTAAACCTCCAAGAGATAGAAGACAAAGGCTTAAGCCTAATGTAATGAGAGGATCTTTTTGGTAAAGTCCTGAGTAATCAAGAATCCTGTCAGAACCAGTTCTTAGTGAGAAAAGTATTACACAAGAAAATGCACCCAAATTCATAAACAAATATGCAGCCAAATATAAAACAGCAGCTGATAAACCATCTTGTGTGCCAGATACTATTCCAATCATTACAAATCCGGCTTGTCCAATAGAACTGTAAGCTAACATCCTTTTCATTGAGGTTTGAGCTAGAGCTACAACATTTCCTAGAGCCATGCTCAATATGGCCAAAATGGTAAATAATAGTTTCCATTCTTCGTCAAAAGAAGAGAAAGTTGTACTTAATATTCTTATTGCAAATGCAAAACCCGCTGTTTTTGAACCAACAGATAAAAAAGCTACTACAGGTGTAGGTGAACCCTCATATACATCAGGAGTCCATTGATGAAAGGGAACAGCAGCAATTTTAAATGCAACTGTTGACAAGACAAATACAAGAGCTAAAGAAGTAATGAAGGATGGCTTATTGATAATCTCTAAACCTATTGTCTCTAAGTTTGTTGAACCACTTAATCCATAAAGAAAAGAGGATCCATACAAATAGACAGCAGCAGCAGCTGATCCAATAAGGAGGTATTTTAAGGCCGCTTCTGAACTTCTTGGATCTCTCTTGAGGTAGCCAGAAAGTAAGTAGCTTGCTACAGATAAAGTTTCCAGAGATATAAATACACTAATAAGGTCAGTAGATCCACACAAAAGCATTGCTCCAAGGGTGGCAGAAAGAACTATCGCAGCAAACTCACCAATAGGGCTACCGCTTTGTTCTGTATACCGCCAACTAATGAGTAAAGATACTAAAGTTGATAAAGATATTATTGCTCTAAATGCGATTGCCAAATTATCTGAATTAAAGGACCCAAGGAATGAGCTTTCTACCGGCTCGCTCCATTGCAAGGCCAAACTAAGAAGAGAACTGCCAATTGATAAATAGCAAATTATTGGTGCCCATTTTGATGCAGTTTTTTCTCCAGCTAAATCTACAAGAAGTGTTCCAACAATACCTAGTAAAATAAAAGCCTCTGGAATAATGGCTTGAGCATTTAAATTAATTGTAAAGATTTCGTTGGGCACTTTATTAAATTGGATTAAATTAGATGTTTGATTGTAAGGGTCTAAGAGTTAATCTTAACTTGATTATAATTTGTGGGTATGAATTTTGAAATTTTCAGAAGAAATTACTTGAAAAAGCTTCAAATAATTATAATATGCCCTAACTGAACAAAAACACCAATTTTTGAAATAAACCTTGGATCACACACTTGTTATTGTTGAAAGTCCCACCAAAGCAAAAACTATAAGAAAGTTTTTGCCTTCTAATTATGAAGTTCTAGCTTCAATGGGACACGTAAGAGATCTTCCAAAAGGAGCTGCTGAAATACCTGCTGCGGTTAAAAAGGAAAAATGGTCAAGGATAGGAGTTAATACAACAGAAGATTTTGAACCACTATATATAGTTCCAAAAGATAAGAAAAAGGTTGTTAAAGAGTTGAAAGATGCATTGAAAGGTGCGACCCAGCTATTACTAGCAACTGATGAAGATAGAGAGGGAGAGAGTATTAGCTGGCATCTTCTGCAAATACTTAAGCCTAAAATACCAACTAAGAGAATGGTTTTTCATGAAATTACAAAAAAGGCAATTAATAAAGCTTTAGACCAAACAAGAGAAATTGATATGGAACTTGTTCAGGCTCAAGAAACAAGAAGAATCTTGGATAGGCTTTTTGGATATGAATTATCTCCTTTACTTTGGAAGAAGGTAGCCCCCCGATTATCTGCTGGTCGTGTTCAATCAGTTTCTGTAAGACTTCTTGTTAGGAGAGAGAGAGAAAGAAGATCCTTTAAAAAAGCTAGTTACTGGGGGATTAAAGCTTCTCTAATAAAAGATAATATTACTTTCGAAACTAAATTATTCAGTTTAAACGGTCAAAGAATTTCTAATGGTTCCGATTTTGATGAACAGACCGGCAAATTAAAACAAGGAAATAAATCTTTAATAATTGGAGAAGAAAAAGTAAATGATTTATTGAAGACTTTTTCCTCCGAGGATTGGTTAGTCTCAAAAATCGAAAAAAAGCCATCCACTCGTAAGCCAGTTCCTCCATTTACAACTAGCACATTACAACAAGAAGCAAACAGGAAGCTTCGTTTGTCTGCAAGAGAAACTATGAGATGTGCACAAGGGCTATATGAGAGAGGTTTCATAACCTATATGAGAACTGACTCAGTTCATCTTTCAGAACAAGCCACAAGAGCTGCTAGAGAATGTGTCAGTTCTAAGTATGGAAAAGAATATTTATCTAACTTACCAAGACAATTTAATTCAACTGCAAGAAATGCTCAAGAAGCACACGAAGCTATTAGGCCAGCAGGCGAGGTATTTAAAACACCAAAGGAAACTAATCTAACGGGTAGAGACCTATCTCTTTACGATTTAATTTGGAAAAGAACTGTAGCTAGTCAAATGGCGGAAGCTAGGCTAACAATGATTAATGCTGAAATTAGCGTGGGGGATGGATTATTTAAATCGAGCGGTAAAAGTATTGATTTCGCTGGATTCTTCAGAGCTTATGTCGAGGGAAGTGATGACCCAAGTTCATCCCTTGAACAACAAGAAATTATTCTCCCAAACTTAACAACTGGAACATGTCTTGAAGTTACTAATAAGGAATCTACTTTTCATGAAACTAAAGCTCCTGCAAGATATACAGAGGCTGCATTAGTTAAAGTTCTTGAAAAAGAAGGGATTGGAAGGCCTTCTACCTATGCAAGCATTATTGGAACAATAGTGGATAGAGGTTATGCGAATATATCTTCCAATACTTTGGCTCCAACGTTTACAGCTTTTGCTGTTACTGCTCTATTGGAAGAACATTTTCCTGATCTGGTTGATACTACTTTTACTGCAAAAATGGAATCTTCATTGGATGAAATATCTTCAGGCAATCTTGAGTGGCTACCATACCTCGAAACTTTTTATAAAGGTAAAAATGGTTTGGAGGTAAAAGTTCAGAAAACAGAGGGTGATATTGATGGTAAAGCTTATAGACAAGTTGATTTTGAAGACCTTCCTTGCGTAGTCAGAATAGGCTCTAACGGACCTTGGCTAGAGGGCACAAAAATTGATGAAGCTGGTAATGAAATTCAGGCGAAAGGTAATCTTCCAATGGATATTACTCCTGGAGATTTAGATATAAAGCAAGTTGATCAAATTTTAAGTGGTCCATCAGATCTTGGAACTGATCCAAAAACTGGGGAAAAAGTCTTTTTAAGATTTGGCCCTTATGGACCTTACGTACAATTGGGAAATAATGATCAAGATAAAGCTAAACCTAGAAGAGCTTCATTACCCAAAGAGTTTAAAACTGATGATCTAACTCTAGATGAGGCTCTAGTACTTTTAAGTTTGCCTAGATTGTTAGGAGTTCATCCTGAAGGAGGTGTTATTGAGGCTGATAGAGGAAGATTTGGACCTTACATTAAATGGATTAAAAATGAAAATGAATCTGAAAACAGATCCTTGAAGAAAGAGGATGATGTTTTTACAGTTGATATAAAAAGAGCATTAGAAATTCTTGCGATGCCTAAAATGGGTAGAGGTGGTCAAGAGGTACTTAAAGACTTTGGAAAAACTGAAGAATTTAAAGAAAAAATCCAAATATTAAATGGAAGATATGGGGTCTATTTAAAATGTGGTAAAACTAATGTTTCGATTGCAAAAGATACTGACTTAGAAAAATTCACCATAGATGATGCTGTATCTCTTTTAGAAGAAAAAGTAAAAGATAAAAAAGACTCTACTTTAAAAAAAACAAAGATAATCAATAAAAAAACTACAAGGAGAAAGAAAAGTTAGAAAAAATATGATTTTAAAAAAAAAAGAATTTTTTTTATTAATTTTTTTAGTTTTCTTGCAATCATGCTCTGGAGGGAGGATTGGAAATTTTCTTGAGAGTAGTTTTAAAGATTTAGACAAAATAAGCAAAAATGAAGATTTACAAAATAATTTTGTAAATAAAAAAATAGTAGTGAAAGAAAACAAAGAAATTAATGATAAAAAAAATAAAAAAATTAAAAAAGTAGAAAATTCAAAAGATGTTCCAGAAAATAAAAAGGATATAAATTTAGAAAAGATACCAAAACAAAAAAATAACACTATTACGAATATTTCAAAAAAAAGAAAAATTGAGCTTCAATCTTACAAAATAATATTCATCCTAAAAGATGTAGATCCAAAAGATCCCACGGAAGAGTTAAGTACCATATTAAGTAATTCTGAGGTAAATTTTGAAATAGAAAAGATTGAACGTATCTTAGATTCAAAAAATAAAAGTATGAATAAAAATTAATTAAAAATATTCAACAAAAAATGAAAATAACAACCAAAACTCAAGCATTAAATATTGTCGAGACTTCATATTTAGCATCTCTTTCGTCTTTATTATGGGTTGCATTATATTATTTGCCAATTGGGGGAGCTTTATTAAGATTAATTTTACCCCTCCCAATGATCCTATTGCACTTGAGAAGAGGAACTAAAACTGCATTGGAAGGACTCCTGATACAATTTCTACTTTTATTCATAATTATGGGTCCTGTTAGAGGGACTTTATTTTTATTTCCTTATGGGATCTTGGCTTTTTGGTTGGGCTGGTGTTGGTTTAGAGAAAAAAGTTGGAGATTTAGCTGCACTGTAGGAGTTATTATTGGAACCCTTGGTTTTTTCCTACGAGTAATAGCATTGTCTACATTGGTTGGTGATAATTTATGGGTGTTAATAACTAGAGCAAGTTATGGTCTACTAGAAAAGTTAATTGGATTATTAAATTTACCTTTTTCCCTCTCAATCTTAAGTATCCAATTAGGAGCAATTTTTTTAATAATTTTTCAAGAAATAGTTTATGTTTTAACGGTACATGTAGTTGCATATTCTCTTTTCCCAAGATTTAAATTAAATATCCCAGATCCTCCACGATTATTAAATAACCTAGTTGATTTAAATAATTGAAAAAAGTAAAAATGTATAGTAATGAACTAGGGATTAAATTTTTTGGTAATGAATCCAATAAAAAAAGACAACTTAATAAGATAGAAATACTGAAAAAGAATATTAGTAATTTCAAAATATTTCTTGTAATTGCAGGCACTAATACATCTCAAATTCCAGGAATTTCCGCTGCAGGTATTAATGCAAAATCACGGAGAACAACTGCGCTCGCAGATGCCGAATTTTTGCTTGAGGGTGCTTCAAAAGATCATAAATATAAATTACCTCTTCTCAATGCAGGAGTAACTCCCGCCCTAATAAGTCATGTTTGTTCAAAGCTTATAAATATTTATCCAGTTATTGTACCTCTGGGAATAGGATCAAACCCTTATTTTAATCATTTAGTTGTAGAAGATAGAAATTTGGGCCCATCAAATTGTCTTACTACTGGTAAATCGATGACTAAAGAGAGAGTTTTAAATCTCTATGAAAAAGGTCTTGCGATAGGAAAATCCTTAAAAAAACCAGCTTTAATTTCTGAATCTGTACCGGGGGGCACGACAACGGCTCAGGCAGTAATGGAAGCTTTTGGTTTGCAGGTGTCTAATTTAGTAGGGAGTAGTTTATTTAAAGCTCCAAGAGAACTGAGAAGACAAGTAGTTAAAAGAGGAATTTTCAATGCAAATTTCAAGGTTGATTTCGACTCTTTTGATGTTGTCGCGGCGGTAGGTGATCCTTTCCAGGCTTTCTCAATGGGTCTATTAATTGGTGCTAGATTAGCAAACCAACCTGTCATATTGTCTGGCGGAAGTCAGATGTTAGCGGTCATTTTGCTTGTATTAGAATTCTTAGATGAAAAAAATAAAGATGACTTTATTGAAGATATTTTTATTGCGACAACTGGATGGCTTGTCAAAGATAATTCTCTAAATGATTTAGTAAATCTAATTAATGAAAAATTTGATGTCAAATTATTAGGTTTAGCAAGTCCTTTAAGTTTCAAATCTTCAAAATACAAAGAATTGAAGGATTATGAATTAGGACATGTTAAAGAAGGTGTAGGTGCTGGTGGAATATCATTGCTTGCTTTCTTAGATGGATTTAAAAATGAAGAAATAGTTTCATTGTGTCAACAAAATCTGGAAATGATGAAGGGTCTAGGTCAAATTTCTTTAGAGAAGGATTGCTGAATGTTTTCAAAATTTGCAACCAGAAGAGAATTTTTATATTGTGGTAAGCTTTCGCTTTTATTTTTCTTAAACTCTTGCAGTAATCTTCCTAATAAAGTAAAAATTGCATTACAAAATTCTTTTTATCCTGAATCTTTCAAAGATACGATTCCAAAAGATTGGAAGCAGGAAAAAATTAATTTTGAAAATATTAGGCTACAAAAAACTAGAAACACAATTTTCAATTCTGACTTTACTTTAATAAACGATGGATGGATTACTAGTATAGATTTTGCAGAATTTGAAAAAATAGATGAATATGCACTGATCGAAAATTTGGATAAGAGATCGATAGATTTTTTGGGAAGTTTTAATCAAAATCAGACAAGTAAATTATTTCCTATTGGCGTAGTACCTTATACAATCATCATTAAAAATAATAAAGAATTAATAAATTCAGCCAGAACTTCTTGGGATTTCCTTCTTTCTAAAAAATTAACTGGAAAAATTATTTTCCCACAAAGTCCCAGAATAATATTGTCAATTGCCAAAAAAATTAATACATCTAATTCTTTAAAAAAACTCAAAAGCCAAGCAATGTTATTTGATGATAAAAATATGCTCAATTGGTTGATTAATTCTGATGCTTGTGTCGCAATAGTTCCCTATAGTCTCTGTTCAAAATATTTAAAAATAGATCCAAGGCTTTCTTTAGTTTTCCCAAGCCAAGGCGTACCTTTGATGTGGCATTTTCTACTTAGTCGATCAAATCTAAATAATGCAATATTAATTAAATGGATTAAATCTTTAGAAAATAAATCAATAGTAGATAAATTAGTAAGCCAGGGTTGGTATCTACCATTCAATAGTGATTATTTACAAAGTAAATATAAATCTGAAATGTTCCCCATCTCAGGACCTTCTGAGAAATGTTGGGAAAATAGTTGGTCTTTCCCCGTACTAACAAATGAACAAAAAATTAATCTTAAAAAGTTCTGGAATGAGTCCTTATCCCCATAATCTTTTTGTGGGATTTTCAATTAATAAGTTATGGGTTTCCTTTAATAAATTTGGTATATCTAATTTAGTAGGACATTTAGGAACACATTCATTACATTCTTTACAAAATGAGGAATTTTTTTCTTCCCACCAGTGGCCTGCTTTTCCTATTAAGTTGTATCTTTCTTTTGAAAATTCTAATTGGCCATAACCAATAGATATATTTCTTAAACGAAGTATTTCTGGAATAGGCACATCATTTGGACATGGAAGACAAGATCTACATTGTTCACATTTAGTTGAGTTTAATCTTTCGTTAGCAACTTCCTCAATTTTATTCAGGGCGCTTTTTTCAAGTTTTGTAAGCTTCTTGAAGGAGTTTTTAAGTTTATGTGCAAATTCAAAATCTTTTTTGTTTGTCGCCCCCAATGATAAAGTTGTAATGCCTTTTGCCAACAAGAATCGATAAGCTAATTCTAACGGATGAAAGGGCTTAGAAGCCTCTAACAAAATATCACTTGGGGAATATAATCTACCGCCTTTATCAGCAGGTGATATTGCTAATACTCCCATACCTTTTTTTATAGCTTCCTCTGCCAAAGTAATTTTAGATTGATCTAAATAATGTAAATGTAGACTACAAAAACTAAAATCTTCATAGCTAATTGCTTCTTTAATAAGTGAATAACTACCGTGTGAACTAAAACCAACTTGATCAACTAGTCCCTCCTCAAGTATCCATGATATAAATTTCTTACCCTCTCCAGCAAGAACCCAATCTAGATGTTGTTTTAAGTTGAGTCCATGAATTGCAAGATTATTAATTTTCTTGCGATTTAAATTTTTAAGTGAATTTTTGAAATTATTTTTTAAAAAGTCAAAATCACCCTTTGGTAAAACTTTGGAAGTAATCACCCAATTTTTTTCTTTTATATTCTCTTCTATTTCTAATTTTTTTATTGAATTTCCAATAAGTGATTCAGCATTACCATAAGAAGGTGCTGTTTCAATGTGATTAATTCCTACATAATATGCATTTTTTATTATGCTATACATTTTTTCGAGACTTTCAGTTGCTCGCATTGTCCCTAAAGTAAATAAGCTTACTTTCGCCCCTCTACCAAATGATCTTTTTTGTGAATTAATAATCATCTAAATATGATCAATTTCTTTTTATTTACTCTTTAATTTATTTATAATTGAAAATGTTTTAAAGTAAATAAAATAAATTACAAAATTTTGCAAAAATTTTTTTCTTAAATCTATGTTCACAGGAATAATTCAATCAATTGGAAAACTAAGACAAGAAAAAAATATTTTAGAAATTGAAATTCTAGATAACTTATTTGATATGGCAATTGGAGACAGCATAGCTGTTGATGGAATTTGTTTGACAGTTAAGGAGATTTTTCAAAATAAATTTACTGTTGATGTTAGTGAGGAAACATTAAAAAAAACAACTTTAGGAGTAAAGTCAAACCTGAATCAGATTGTTAATTTGGAGCCCGCTCTTAGGGTGTCAGATCGTCTAGGAGGGCATATAGTCAGTGGACATGTTGATGGTCTTGGAACAGTAGAGAATATAGAGAAACTAGAGAAATCTTGGCTCTTATCCATAAAGTGGAAAAATAATAATTTTTCAAAATATGTAGTTAATAAAGGCAGTATTTGTGTAAATGGTATAAGTCTTACAATTGCAAAATATGAGCAGGAAGGAGAAATATTTACTATTGCGATAATTCCCCATACCTGGCATAACACAAATCTGAATAAATTAAATGTCGGAGACAGCGTAAACCTTGAGGCAGATACACTAATTAAATATGTAGAGAAATTACTTTTGTTTAATAAAAATAGTAATCAAGATTTATCTTCAAATAATATTTCTTCGGAGTGGCTTAAAGAAAACGGTTGGTAAAATATATTTTTTGATTGATTTTAATTTAATGGAATCAGATAAATTGTTTTTGACTCTTTTTTAAGATCGATTTTAAATTCCTGACCAGGTTCTAGACCTAATTTTTTGGTGTAGGCATGACCAATTAATAGGTTCCCATTGCCATGAACTTTAGTTTTGAATTCTTTCTGTCTGCCTCTTGAAGCTCTATTACTATTTTTCCCCTGACGACCATTTCCTATTTTGTACCCCTTAGCTTCGATAAGCGCCCTATAAAAACTTTTTCTTAATATTCTTCCGGTTGGACCTACGTAACCACAACCTTTCGCAATCTCATCTTCAGATTTTTTACTTAATAATTTTGCTTTTTCAAGAAGTTCTTTTCCTTCTAGCATTATCTGACAAATTTATAATTATATATTCTTACTAAAAAGGAGAAATGTGGCAATATAAATTAATAAAAAATATATTTAATTTTTTAAATTTAGTGTTTTATAAAAGATACAAAATAATAAATAAAATAACCCATATTCCATCTACAAAATGCCAGTACAATTCAACAGCTTCTAATGGGAACATATTTTGACTAGTTAATCTTCCACCATTTATTCTCGATTGCCAAGCAATGATTAAAATCATTAAAGTGCCTAAAGTGACATGTAAACCATGAAAACCAGTAAGAGCATAAAAAGTACTTGCAAATAAATTATCGGTTAATCCAAAAGGTAAATGAAAATATTCAAATAATTGACATATTAAAAATATAATTCCAAGAAAAGCAGTAAAAAACAACCATTTTTGGGAATCAGAGTTTTTATCTTTTAAAAGTGCTTTACCTGCTTTATGGAAAGTTGCACTACTAACAAGTAATAAAATTGTATTGAGTGTAGGTATTGGTAGTTCTAATTCATAAATAGCACCATCAGGTAATGGATTTACTGCTTTATAAGTTAAATAAGCAGCAAAGAATCCAGCAAAAGTCATTCCGTCCGCAATTAGGAAAGTTATAAGACCAAACATTCTGAAGTCTTCATGTGTTTCATTAACTTCAGAATTATTTTTTTGAATTTCTTTTGAGCTATCTAGAGTTGTCATATGTTTTTATTTTGTTCAGAAAATTGTTTACCATAACCATAAGGTTCTTCAACTAATGGAGCTTCTCCTTCCCAATTTTCAACTGGAGGCGGAGAAGATGTTAACCATTCAGGTGTAAGAGCATCCCAAGGGTTATCTCCAGCATCTCTTCCATTTCTTAAACTATGGAAAACATTAATTAAAAAAGGAATTGTACTTATAGCCATCATGAGAGCCCCAAGACTACTAATTTGATTAACGAACTGGAATTGAGGATCATATTCTGCAACTCTTCTAGGCATTCCATTTAAACCGAGCCAATGTTGAGGAGCAAAGCACAAGTTAAATCCAATAAAGGTAATGATAAAATGTAAAATTCCCAATTTTTCATTTAGCATTTTCCCAGTTACTTTGGGGAACCAATGATATATCGATGAGAAAATAATAAAAACAGTCCCTCCATAAACTATGTAATGAAAGTGGGCTACAACGAAATAGGTGTCATGTACGTGAATATCAAAAGGGACCTGTGCCAAAGCAACTCCTGTAATACCTCCAAAAACAAAATTTATAATAAATCCGCAAGAGAATAAAATTGCACTATTGATGGAAATTTTACCTCCCCATAATGTTGCAACCCAATTGAAAAATTTTATCCCTGTTGGAACAGCAATAAATGCTGTTGCGATAGTAAAGAATAATCTCATCCAAGGGGGCGTTCCACTAGTAAACATGTGATGCGCCCAAACAACTAAGCCTAAAACGACTATCCCCATTATTGAAAAAACCATTGTTGTATATCCAAAAAGTGGTTTTCTAGCATGTACAGGCAGTATTTCACTTACTAAACCAAAGGCAGGAAGTACCATAATGTAAACAGCTGGATGAGAATAAAACCAAAATAAATGCTGATAAACTACGACATTACCACCTAAAACAGGATTGAAAAAACCTGTTTTAGCGATGATATCAAAGCTAAGTAGAATTAAGGTCCCTGCCAAAACAGGAGTTGATAAAACAACTAATAGACTAGTCCCAAGCATTGCCCAACAATACATTGGCAATTGCATTAGTTTTAATCCTGGCCTTCTTAATTTGATAATGGTGGCGATAAAGTTTATTCCACCAAAGATAGAACTGCCTCCAAGTAATAGAACGCTCAGAATCCAAATTATTTGTCCTGATTGAGGAGTAGTTATGCTTAAGGGCGGATAAGCAGTCCATCCGGCCTGAGCAGCACCCTCAACAAAATAGCTTGCTACAAGCATCAAACCCGAAGGAGGAATTAGCCAAAAAGCTACAGCATTTAAGCGTGGGAATGCCATATCTCTTGCTCCCACATAAAATGGAATTAAATAATTTCCAAAAGCACCGTTAACTACAGGCACTATCCAAAGAAATATCATTATTGTTCCATGTAGGGTTAAAACTTGGTTATATACATCTCTCGGCATAAAGTCAGACATTGGACTAGCCAGTTCAATTCTTATAGCGCTAGCTAAAGTTCCTCCTATCAAATAGAAAAGAAAACCGCAAACCAGATATTGTATTCCAATTACTTTATGATCAAGACTAAAACTAAAGTATCTAAGCCAGCCTTTAGGTTGAAGACTTTCATTATTAGTTTTTTGAGGATCAATTGATATTGTCATAAATTCACCTCTGTTTTTTTATTTTTGTTAAACCAATCGTTATAGTCAGATTCTTCTTCAACAATTATGGAGGCTCTCATTCCTCCATGATATGGGCCACATAATTCTGCGCAAATTATTGGATATTTTCCTACTTTTGTAGGAGTGAAATTTAGAATAGTTGGTTGACCAGGAATAATATCCTGTTTAATTCTGAACTCAGGTACCCAAAAAGCATGAATCACATCTTTAGATTCCATTTTCATCGATACTTTTTGGTCAACAGGAACGTGTAGTTCTCCTGATATAAAATTGCCTTTGGGATAATTGAATAGAAATGCAAATTGCATAGCCGAAACTTCAATTGATAAATTATTTTTTGATATTTCATTATCAGAAGTTTGACTAATCCCAGCCCATATTTTTTCAGAATTTGAACTCATCATTTCGTGGTTATGATTTAGTTCCTTCATCCCTCCCATTCGGTCGTAGATGTTGTAACTATATAAACCTATTAATAAAACAATTATTGAAGGGATAATTGTCCATATAATTTCTAAGCTTAAGTTTCCCTCTAAAGCTATACCATCTCCTATCTGATCGTTTCTTTTCCTAAACTTAAATAAACTATAAATAACTGCTATTGTCATTCCAATAAAAATAATTAAGCCTATTATGAAAAGAATTTTGAAAAGTTCATCGTAAATTGGCGCATTAATACTTGCTTCAGCTGGAAGCAAATTTACATTTAATCCAATCCAAAAAGATATAGCAAAAACGAGTGAGATAATTAGTATTAAATAAAAGTTTTTATTTAACAATTGATGTCTAAAATTTTGTATTTATATTTTTAAGATATTCAATTTTTTAAATTCTGCATCCTTTGTTAAAAGAAAATCATTTAAATTCATAACTTCTTAAGATTTAAGAAATAAAAGGCGTATTATTAATAACTTTTTAAAGTTAATTGTCAGGGAAAAAAGATTAAATCAATAAATAATTTTTTTAATTAAACATATTAATTTTTAATTAATGTTTGGTTTTTGAATCTAAATTATCATGCAAAATAATAGGTTTTATCCATTTGATTAATAGCCAATTATATAAATCAAAATATCTGCCCTTTTTTAAACGATTAGGAAGTCATAGTGTTTTTGCACTCATAGCACTAATTGTAATTGGAGGTGCTACTAGAGTCATGGAGGCTGGCCTTGCTTGTCCTGATTGGCCATTATGTTATGGATCTTTTTTGCCTCTTAGTCATATGAACCTAAGAGTTTTTTTAGAGTGGTTTCATCGCCTTGACGCTTTTCTGGTTGGAGTATTAATACTTTTTAAATTTGCCCTTTCAATTATCTGGAAAAATCAAATTCCAAATTGGTTACCAAAAACTTATTCATTACTTCTTTTTCTTGTTATTGTCCAAGGATCTTTTGGAGCTTTAACGGTTATAAACCTGCTTGATTCATATACTGTTACGGGTCATCTTTTAATAGCTTTTCTACTTCTCATCACAACAATTTCAATAAATCAGAATTTAGAAAATGACGAAATAGAAGAGCCATTAATTTGGTGGCGATTATTATTGTTTGTTCCTCTTTTACTAACTCTGATTCAATCTTTTATTGGAGTCAGGCTTTCATCAACCTGGTCAGCACATATTTGCTTATCTTTTAATAAACAATGCCTAATTCTAAATACTCATAAATTATTTGCTTTTCCAATTACTTTTTCAATTCTATTGATTATTGCTACTGCAATTTATAAGAGAAGTTTGCTTACTGAAAATTGGAAATATCTCTCAGCACTTATTTTTCTATTGTTTTCTCAAATTTTTTTGGGTTTTTTAAGTCTAAAAACAAATTTGAATGAACCTATTTTTATTATCGGTCATCAACTTAACGCCTCATTATTTATTGCGATATTAACAACATTAATTTTTAGAAATCCCTATACCAAAAAAGGTTTAAACCACTCTCTAAATTCTCAAATGTTTGGTATCAATTCATGAACAGTAGTAACTTAGAAAACTTGAATTATAAATCTTCAATTAGGGATGAAGTTGTACCTTCAAGAAAAAAATTAACTTTGCCGCCTTGGCTTGAAGTAGCAAAACCTAGATTAATCCCACTTTTACTGGCAACAACTTTGGGAGGAATGGCTTTAACAGAGGAATGGCCTTTGTCTTCGCCGAAACTTATCTGTACTTTAGGAGGGGGAGCTTTGGCATCAGCAGCAGCAGGAGCTCTTAATTGCTTGTGGGAAATGGAATTAGATAAGAGGATGATAAGAACTAGCAAAAGAGCCTTGCCAGCAGGAAAGTTGTCATCTGAGACTGTATTTTTAGCTGCTGTATCATGTACTTTGGCAGCTTCGATGCTTTTAGTAAGTGGTGTAAATTATTTAGCTGCGGGATTAACTCTTCTTGGTTTATTTAGCTACGTAATTTTATACACAGTTATTTTGAAACCTCGTACAACAAAAAATATTGTTTTCGGAGGAGTTGCTGGTGCGATACCCCCTTTAGTTGGAGCATCTGCTGCCACAGGGCATGTAGGTCTTAGTGGTTGGTGGTTGTTTGGTTTAGTAATGTTATGGACTCCAGCTCATTTTTGGGCACTTGCAATTTTGTTGAAGGATGATTATGCATCTGTTGGTATTCCTATGCTCCCTTCTGTTAAAGGTTCTGTTTTTACTGCTAAAGCGATTTCTCGTTACGGATGGGCAACGGTTTTAATGAGTATTATGGGAGTCTTTGCTTTACCTGAAGGGGGTCTCTTATACGGAATTATGTTATTGCCATTTAATGGAAGACTTTTGCAATTAATAAATGAATTAAAGAAATCTCCTGATGATCTTTCAAGAGCAAAGTCTCTTTTTAGGTGGTCTATTCTCTATATGTTTGGTATTTGTCTTTTGTTATTGATTTCCAGAACCCAACTATCTGTAGAATTTGAGCAGCAATCTATGCAAATTTTTTTCTCTATAATATCTCTGCTTAGTAATTAAATTAGATGTAAAATGTTTTTTAAGTAAATAATAAGTTTGATGAATTATATAAAAGTTAAAGGGCTCTCAAAATCTTATTCAGATATCAAGGCATTAAAAAATTTATCCATGGAAATTGAAGCTGGCACATTATTCGGAATACTAGGTCCAAATGGTGCTGGGAAATCAACACTAATAAAAATACTCGCTACTTTAATAGAGCCTGATAGTGGAGAAGTTTTAATAAATAATATTAATCTAATAAAAAATTCAAGGAAAATTAGAGAATTAATTGGTTATGTTGCCCAGGACATTGCACTTGATAAAATATTAACTGGACGAGAGCTTTTGGATTTTCAATCAGATTTATATCACATCAATAAAAGAAAAAAATTTGAAAGGATAAAGAAATTAATAGATCAATTAGAAATGAATGATTGGATTGATCGTAAGTGCGGAACTTATTCAGGGGGAATGAAAAGAAGAATAGATCTGGCCGCTGGACTTTTACATTTGCCCCAAGTATTAATATTGGATGAACCTACAGTTGGTTTAGATATTGAAAGTAGGAATATTATATGGCAACTTTTGAAAGATTTGAGAAATGATGGAATGACTATTATTTTAAGCAGTCACTATCTTGATGAAATAGATAAATTGGCAGACAGATTAGTGATAATTGATGATGGAAGAGTTATAGCACAAGGGGCTCCTGCAGAGCTCAAAAATAAATTAGGAGGAGATAGAGTAACATTGAAAGTAAGAGAATTTAGTAATCAGGAAGAAGCAAAAAATATATGTCAAATTTTATCTTCAATAAATGGAATTAGTCAGATCATCATAAATGAATCTCAAGGTTTCTCGATAAATTTTGTAGCAGATAAGGATAAAGATTTGCTTACGAAGCTCAAAGTGGAATTGGCCTTCTCAAAGTTTGAAATTTTTTCTCTTACCCAAAGTCAGCCAAGCTTGGATGATGTATATCTTCAGGCAACCGGAAAAACATTATTGGATGCCGAAATTTCTATGGCAGGGAAAAGAGACCTTAAAAAAGAATCGAAGCAATCAATGCGATAAAAAACTTTTGGTTAACTAACTATAATGGATGGTAATTACTGCTAATTATGGAATTACAACAGTATAATTTATTTTTTTTATATCAAGAAACATTTGCCTTAACAAAGAGATTATTTATTCAATTAAAAAGAAGACCATCAACTCTTTTAGCCGGAATATTACAACCCATAATTTGGCTTTTTTTATTTGGGGCATTATTCTCTAAAGCTCCTGAAGGTTTTTTACCAGGAGTTGATTCTTATGGGAATTTTTTAGGCGCGGGACTTATCGTTTTTACTGCTTTTAGCGGAGCCCTAAACTCTGGTCTTCCTTTAATGTTTGATAGAGAGTTTGGATTTCTTAATAGATTACTTGTAGCTCCTTTAACCAGTAGATTATCCATAGTTTTATCTTCTTTTTTTTACATAACAATCCTGAGCTTTGTTCAGAGTATTGTAATAATGGTAGTTTCATACATTTTGGGTTATGGATGGCCCAACTTATATGGTTTAGGAATTGTCTTTACAACACTAATTCTATTAGTTCTTTTTGTGACATCAATAAGTTTATGTTTAGCGTTTGTTTTGCCCGGACATATTGAATTAATAGCTCTTATATTTGTGATAAACTTACCTCTTCTTTTTGCAAGCACTGCTTTAGCTCCAATCTCTTTCATGCCAAATTGGCTTGGGTGGTTAGCTTCATTAAATCCATTAACTTTTGCTATTGAACCTATTAGGACTGCTTATACAGAAACTATGAATTTAGAATTAGTGGCTTTACATGCCCCATATGGTGATTTAACTTGTAAGAGTTGTATATCAATTTTATTTTCTTTAACAGTTTTTTCCTTGATTATCATAAGGCCTCTGTTAAATAGAAAGTTAAATTAATAAATTTATGCTTTTAAAAAATCATCTAATAGAAGTTTTTAAAAAAGCCTCTTCAGAAAATAATATTTTGGTTAAAGAAAATATTGTTATTAAGTGGGTGCATAGATTTGGGATTGATTCTTTAAATGATTTATTAATTCAAACTCGAGCTCAAAGGGAATATCAGCTTGAAGAAGAAAATCAAGAACAAATCACTTTAATGGATGAAGTAGATGAAGAAGAAAATCAAGATCAAATTAAACTTGAATTATTGAAAACTTTTGAAAATATAGAAGAAACAAAATGTGAATCAAATCGTCTAGAAACTTCTAGCAGTAATGGAATATTTAGCAAAGATCAAAATTCTAATAATATAAAAGAACTTACTGATACCCGGAATTTACCACTGCCTAATATTAAAAATTTAAGAAAGTGGATTAATAACGATAAAAAAGCAAGTTAAATTTTTACATCATTCCTGGCATACCCATGCCACCCATTCCTGGCATGCCCATGCCACCCATTCCTGGCATACCCATGCCACCCATTCCCGGCATACCCATACCACCCATGCCTGGCATACCCATGCCACCCATTCCTCCCATTGGATCTCCACCTGGTCCTCCAGGAGCAACGGCTTCAGGCTCTGGAATGTCGGCCATTGCCACTTCTGTTGTGAGGAGCATAGCTGCAATAGATACTGAATCTTGAAGAGCTAATCTTATTACTTTGGTTGGATCTAATATTCCTGAATCTTTTAAATCCTCATATTTTCCTGAATTAGCATTAAACCCTTTGTTAAGTCTTTTGATTTCAGCGACAACTATATCACCATTAAAACCAGCATTTTTTGCTATTTGTTTGGTAGGTTCCAAAAGGGCTTCTTTAACTATATTTATCCCTGTTCTTAAATCATCTGAAGATGTTTGACTTAAATTTAAAAGGTCATCTGATATTTCAATTAAAGTTTGTCCTCCTCCAGAAACTACACCCTCTTCAATAGCCGCTTTTGTAGCATTAAGGGAATCTTCGATTCTTAACTTTTTGTATTTCATTTCAGTTTCTGTTGCAGCTCCCACTTTAATAAGAGCCACGCCTCCGGCTAGTTTGGCTATTCTTTCATTGATTTTATCCTGATCATACTCTGATTCAGTTATATCAACCTCTCTCTTTAATTTCTCTACTCGGGCTTTAACTAAATCTTTAGTGTCTTCGAAGGCTACTATTGTAGTTTTATCCTTTGTAATAGTTATTTTTTTTGCTTTGCCTAAATCATTAATCGATACTTTATCAAGTGTCATCGATTTATCTTCACTAATTAACTTAGCTCCAGTAAGAATAGCAATATCTTCAAGGGCAGCTTTTCTTCTTTCCCCAAATAACGGAGCTCTTACGGAAGCTACATTTAACACTCCACTATTCTTATTCAAAACCAGAGTGGTTAAAGCCTCACCTTCGATATCTTCAGCAAGAATTAGAAAAGGTGAGCCTGACTTCTGAATTTCTTCAAGTATTGGAACCAGATCTACTAAAGTTGAAATTTTTTGATCAGTTATTAATATTCTAGGTTTTTCAAGTTCACAAAGTTGTCTTTCTTGATCCGTGACGAAATATGGAGAACTATAGCCTCTATCGAAAGACATTCCTTCAGTTATATCTAATTCTGTATCTAGTGATTGTGATTCTTCAACAGTTATTACACCATCAGAAGTAACAATATCCATTGCCTTCGAAATTATAGATCCAATTTCTTCATCACCTCCAGCACTAACTGCTGCAACTTTTTGGATATCAGAACCACTTAATGAAATACTTTTGGAACTTAATTTTTCTAAAACAAAAGCTAAGCCTACCTCCATACCTTTTTTTAACTCAATAGGATTGGCACCAGAAGCAATATTTTTTAATCCCTCCTGAACCATCTTCTGGGTCAAAATGGTTGCTGTTGTTGTTCCATCACCAGCACTCTCTTTTGTCTTGGATGCAACTTGTTCTATTAATTTCACACCTAAATTTGAAATAGGGTTTTCAATCTCTATCTCTTTAGCAACTGTAGATCCATCTCTTACTATATCTGGTGATCCAAATTTCTTTTCTATTACAACGTTTTTTGCTTTTGGTCCAATAGTAACCTTTACTGCATTAGCTACGAAATTAACACCTCTTTCTAGAGCTTCTCTTGATTCATTAGAAAAACTTAACTGTTTAGCCATAATTACTCAATCTTTAATGTTATTCTAATCTCCCATAGAACCATATTTAAGGGTTATTTAATTAAGTGGGGAAAGCCGAATTTCTTTTAATCAGAAATACAAATTAACTCAAATCAGAGTATCTTTAAGTAATGGATGAAACAAATAATCTTATCTTTACTCTTACCGCAATTCTCGCGATTGCTATGACACTAGTATACTTCCCTTTAAGATTTTTCTTGACATTAACTGCTAGAAGTAGAAGACTAAAACTTTTACAAAAAATTAGAAGGTTAAGAGATGAATTGGGACAGCCTTATGAAAGTACATAATTAAATACTCATACCCCCGTCTATACTGATTGTTTGTCCTGTAATGTAACTTCCTGCATTACTTGAAACTAAGAATGATACTAAGTTTGCAATTTGAGTACAACTGCCTAATTTCCCTAAAGGAATAACTTTAATAATCTCTTCAGTATTAAGTTTTTCAGTCATCTCTGTTTCTATGAAACCTGGAGCTATTGCATTTACATTTATACCTCTTGAAGCAAATTCTTTAGCGCAAGTTTTGGTGAATCCAATAACTCCAGCTTTCGCAGCTGAATAATTTGCTTGACCGGGATTACCAATTATTCCAACTACAGATGAAATATTAATGATGCTACCACTTCTTTTTTTCATCATAAATTTTGAAGCATATTTTGTACAAAGAAAAACTCCTTTTAAGTTTGTATTTAGTACGTCATCCCATTGTTCTGATTTCATTCTCATCAAAAGTCCATCTCTAGTAATGCCAGCATTGTTAATGAGGATATCAATGGTGCCATTAATTTTGATGATTTCTTCAAAAGCTGAACTGACAGAATCCTCTCTTGAAACATCAAATTTTAATTTATGAGCTTTACCTCCCAAATTTTTAATTGAATTTACAACTTCTTCAGCTTTTTCATCAGAAGATGAGTAATTAATAAAAACTTCTGCTCCTAAGCGGCTTAGTTCTAAAGCAATTTCTTTGCCAATTCCTCTGCTAGCTCCAGTGATTAAAGCAACTTTCCCTGATAATGAATCTGTATTGGACATTATGAAATTTTATAATTTTCAATCGTAGTACTATTTGTGTAAAGATATTGCTTTTATTTATAATTGTCTAGATAATATTAAGACCTTTTATTGTGCACTTTTTAATACCAGCTGCTGGGAGTGGAAGCAGAATGAAAGCTGGAAAAAATAAATTACTTATTGATTTAGAGGGAGAGTCTTTGATTTATTGGACACTTAAATCTGTATTTTCTGCAAGCTCAACAAATTGGGTTGGAATAATTGGTCAACCGAAAGATAAAAATTTATTATTAAATTCAGCAAAGGATTTTGCCAATAAAGTTCATTGGATTAATGGTGGTGACACCAGACAACATTCAGTTTTTAATGGTTTAAAAGCGCTGCCAAAAGATGCTGAAAAAGTTTTAATACATGATGGTGCTAGATGTCTAATAAATCCTGAATTGATAGACCAATGTGCTAAGCAATTAGATGAAAATGAAGCTGTTATTTTGGCTACTAAGGTAAATGACACAATAAAGATTGTTGATAGTAAAGGTTTTATTAAAGAAACACCAGATAGAAATTATTTATGGGCAGCGCAAACTCCTCAGGGCTTTTTAGTAGATAGCTTAAAAAAAGCTCATATGATGGCAATTGAAAAAAACTGGAAAGTCACAGATGATGCCTCACTATTCGAAATGCTTAATTGGAAAGTAAAGATTATTGAAGGAACTTATTCAAATATAAAAATTACATCCCCTACAGATTTGAAAATAGCAAAACTTTTTATGAAAAACTCCTAATTAAAAAGGTCTATCGATACTAAGAATGCCGTTATTACCATTTAAGATTGCTTCATACCCTAAGGGGATGCATGCATTCCCTGATATGTGGCCTATGGGGAGATCAAAAAGAATAGGAAAATCAAACTCTTGGAGTCTTTCAATAATGCAGTTTTTTAGTAAATCTTTCCATTCAAGGTCGCAGGAATCATTAGAAAAACTTCCGAATCCAATACCCGCAATTTCAGAAAATGTTTTAGTCATCCTGAGGTAAGTCAACATGCGATCAATTTTATAAATGTCTTCATTAATATCTTCAAAAATTATTATTTTCCCTCTGCAATCTGGAAAGTGATTAGTACCAATTAAAAAAGTAGCAATAGTTAAGTTAGAAACTATAACGTCTCCTTTCGCTTTCCCACCTCTTAAAGGAATTCCTCTTATGTCCTCAACATAGCCCTCAAAAAGTAAATTTCTTAATCTCTCAAGACTCCACTCTGGTTCTTTAAAAAGGCTTGTCACCATGGGCCCATGAATAGAACCAATAGATCCATGAGAATATTTAGATAGTAATAAAGAACATGTATCTGAGAATCCAAGCATTAAACCATTCTGCCAAGCAGGTTCTTTTTCTAACAGTCTTGCTGAACCCCAGCCTCCTTTTGCAAAAATGATTAGCTTACTATTTTGTGCTTTTTCCAGTTCTTCAAATCTAGTAAGATCATCACCTGCAAAATAACCAAATTTTTTCGATAGAGAATTATTTTCATTAATTTCTAAGCCCCAGTTTTTTAAAATTTCTATGCCTTTTTGAAAATTTTCTTCATCATCAATAAAGGAGCCTGGAGTTAAAATATCAATTAAATCACCTTTTTTTAATCTAAGAACCATATTTAGAATTTATGAGGCAATAATAATTCCTAATAAAAGGACTCCTCCATAAATTGATTGATTTTTGAAGTGATTCCCAATATTTTTTATTGATTGCTTTTCCTCCGGAAATACCTTTAGTATATCTCTCTGCATTAGGATTGACGTTATAAGCAAAATTGGCCAAAAAATAAAATCCATTTGATTAATAAATCCGCATAATGCGAGAAAACTAGAAGTTAAGAAATAACAAATTTGAATAGTTACTCTTGTATTCTTCTGGAGGTTAATGGCGGAACTATTTATTCCAATTTTGATATCATATTTTTTATCTGCTAAAGCATAAATCGTGTCAAAGCCAAAAGTCCAAAAAATGGTAGCTAGCCAGCAAAACAATAAAACGATACTATTCAAATTGCCTTCATTTGCTGCCCAGGGAATTAAGACTGCAAAACCCCAGCAAATGGATAAGATTAATTGAGGATATTTAAACCATCTTTTTGCAGAAGGATAAATTAAAATAACAGGTAAAGCTAAAAAAGCAAGTGACATGGAAAGGATCCTTCCAGGTTGAGGAAGTGACAAAGTTAAAAAGAAACTACATAAAATTAAAAAGAAAAGAATCAAATAAGCCGTTTTAAGACCGATTTTATTTGCAGCTAGAGGTCTATTTTTTGTCCTAAAAACTTTTTGATCAATTTTTTTATCCCAAATATCATTAACCACGCAGCCTAATCCACTTACTAGTAGTCCTCCAAGGATTATTCTTAACAACATTAAAAATGTTGGATTAGCACCTGGTGTTAAATATAAACTCCATCCAGCAGGAATTAGTAAGATCATTCTTCCAGTCGGCTTATTCCACCTTAATAATTCAAAAAAAGTACTTAATTTAATTTGTTGATTTTTATTTTGCATATAAACCATTGTATATTTCATAACTTTAAATAATCTTACTAGGATTAAGAAATTTCTATTATTTAATAATCAATCTTGAGTATATTTATTAATGGATTAAAGATACTTATAAAAAAAAATGATACTTCAAGAGGATTTAAGATATTTCCAAGAAAAGCAAATTTTAGTAGCTTCGATAGATATTGGAACTAACTCTACACATCTCTTGGTTGCAGAAATAAATCTAGAATTAAAATCATTTTCAATAAAATTCACTGATAAATCAACCACTCGTCTTGGAGAAAGAGATGAGGGGGGTAATCTTACTGAAGAATCAATCCAAAGAGCATTAGTTACTCTTAAGCGATTTAAAGAATATTGTAAAAGTAATGGAGTAAAAGAAATAGTATCAGCAGCAACAAGTGCAGTTAGGGAAGCTCCAAACGGTCAGGATTTTATTAGAAGAGTTCTTGATGAAACTGATATTCAAATAGAAATGATAAGTGGTTCTGAGGAAGCCAGATTAATTTACCTTGGTGTTCTTTCTGGTATGGCTTTTAAAGATCATTCTTTTGTAATCATAGATATTGGAGGAGGATCTACAGAATTAATACTTGCAGATAAAAAAGATGCAATAGCTCTTACCAGTTCGAGGATTGGTGCGGTAAGACTTAAGAATGATTTTTTAAATAAAGATTCTATAAATTCAGAAAGATCGAGGTTTCTAAAAACTTTTATTCAAGGATCTTTAGAACCATCCGTTCTAAAAATAAAGAGTAGATCTAAGGGAGATAAGCCTTTATCTATGATTGCAACAAGTGGCACTGCAACCTCATTAGGAAATTTGATTTCAGATGATTTAGGAGAATCTAAACAAAAGTTGCATGGTTATAAATTTAAAAGGGAAAATTTACAGAATGTACTGGAAAAACTAATTAAATTGCCAATTTCAGAAATCAAGAAAATACCTTCATTAAGCGAGAGAAGAGCAGAAATTATTCTTCCAGGAGCATTGATATTAAACACCGCAATGGAGATGTTGAACTTTAATGAATTAATAATAAGTGAGAGGGCTCTTCGAGAAGGTTTAGTTGTTGATTGGATGCTTCGAAAAGGGATAATAAAAAACGAGTTAAATATTCAAAGCAATATTAGAAAAACTACTATAGTTCATCAGGCCAGAAAGTTCGGAGTAAATAATACAAGAACTGAGAAAGTTATCGATATTGCCTTTCAAATCTATGATCAGACTAAAAATATCCTTCATAGCGATAATGGACCTAAAGCTAAAGAACTTCTTTGGGCAGCTTCTAATCTTTATAATTGTGGGAAATACGTGAATGTTGGTTCATATCACAAACACTCTTGGTACTTAATAAAAAATTGTGAGTTGTTGGGATATTCTGAAGCAGAGACAAGTATTATTGCTTCGATCGCTAGGTACCATAGAAAGTCTCTACCCAAGAAAAGACATGAGTCTTGGCAAAATTTAATATCCAAAGAAGATAAAACATTAGTTCTTGAAATGTCATTAATTTTGAGACTAGCAGCATCTCTTGATCAAAGACCTGATAAGGTAATCTCCTCAGTTCAAATAAAATTGCAGGAAAATATTCTTACATTTGAACTTTTCCCTTTAATTAGAAACCATGATCTTCTACTTGAAAAATGGAACTTAGGATTATGCCGTAATGTAATAAAAGTATTAAAGAATTTGGATTTAAAAGTTATTTAGCTTTTTTAATAAGTTCTTGTTTTGGAGTTTGATTCTGAGAAGGGTCTGAAAACAAATTGAAAATTAAGGACGAGGCGATTAGTCCCAGAAAGCCTGAAATTAAAATAAATATTATGAACCTTACTGGATTCAGATTCTTAGATTGCCTAGATTTGTAATTTTTTTTGGAAACTTCTTCGACTATTTCTTCAATTTTCACTTCTTTCCTCTCTGTCTTGAATTCATCCATTATAAATTCTGTATCAAGTTTGAGCTTCTGTGAAATCCGTCTAATCATTGCTTTGACAAATACTTTTTCAGGTAGCTTTTCTTCATTACCTTCTTCTATGGCTTCAAGTTGATGTGCTCCGATTTTTAAATCAGAAGCCAATTCTTCAATAGATTGATTTCTACTTAACCTAGCCTCTTTAATGAAATTTCCAATTCTCTTTAAAGGGGAATTTTCTCTTTTATTGTTGTTTTCCGAAACAGAATTTATTTCTTTCAAAGCAAGTAAATTTTTACTAATTATAGTAATTAATATTTTTCTATCAACTTTAAGATTATTTATTCCTAAAGAGATGTCTATAAGATGGATTATAAAGATTAGATCTTTTTTGAAAATTTCTAATTGCTGGGCTAATGATGTAAATAGTTGTTCTAATTAGTTTTTTCTCAATAGAAAATTTTTCCATATCTTTTAACTCTATTAATGATGTCCAACCATCATCCCAAGATACTCTAAATCCCACAATCACTTTGGTCTCTGGAGGATAAAACTCTAGTAGAGTTTCTTGAGACCTTTTTACATGCCTAGCACTTAGATAAAGACATAAAGAGGAATTGTGTTGCGCAAGAGCTTTCAGAGATTCTTTTTCGGGCATCCCTGTTCTCCCTCCTGCTCTAGTTAAAATTATTGTTTGTGTTACGTCAGGGATGGTTAACTCAGCTTCATGATATGCTGCAGCAACTTGAAAAGCACTTACACCAGGAACAACTTCGATTTCAATTTTTTCGTTTTTTAAAATTTCGATTTGTTCTCTAATTGCTCCATAAAGGCAAGGGTCCCCATCATGCAACCTTACAACAGTTTTCCCTGCCTGAAATTTTTCTATCATAATTGAGGTGATTTGTTCTAAGTTGAGCGAACTCGTTTTTATTTTTTCAGAACCTTCTTTAGAAAAATCTAAAATCTTTTCAGGAATTAGAGAATCAGTCCAAATAATGACATCCGCAATTTTTATCTTTTTTAATGCTTTTAATGTTAATAAATCTGGATCGCCTGGACCAACACCAATAAAGGATATTTTATTATCCATTCTTTCTCTTTTGCCCACTATATGTTCTCAATCTTAAAAAAAATATTCCAATTAATCCAGAAGAAAATAGAAAAATACTTATAAATTGAGCCATTTTTATACCGCCATCACAGAAAGGTGGAAGTCCACCAATGCATAGTGGGTCAGTTCTTAAACCTTCAATCCAGAATCTTCCAAAGCTATAACCAATTAAATAAAAACAGCTAATAAAGCCAGGCCTGAAAAAATCTGTTTTATTTTGTTTATTAAAAATAATAATAAGGAGGATAAAAATTAAAAGATTCCACAATGACTCATAGAGAAATGTAGGATGAAAAAATTCATAATTAATAAATTCTAAAGGCCTATTTTGAATAGGTATAAATAATTTCCAAGGCAAATTTGTAGGAACTCCAAAGGCTTCATTATTGAAGAAATTTCCCCACCTTCCTATTGATTGTCCAAGAATAATTGAGGGTATTAATATATCTATAAAAGTTTTTAAATGAATGTTTTTCGACTTACAGAAATAGATAATAGATATTAATCCTCCAATTAGACCTCCATGGATTGCTATGCCCCCTTCCCAAACTGCCAGAAAAGAAGGTATTTGAATGATATTATTAAATAGTTCTAAAGAAGTAAAAAAGTTCTCTCCACTATATTGCCTCCACTCAAAAATTACGTAATAAGCTCTAGCTCCAATTATTGAAAAGATTATTAATGATGGAAGTATTTCACTAATTAACTCTGGGTTAATATTTCTTGCCTTTGCAAGTTTTTTAGAGATAAATAGGCCTATTAAAACTGAAACGGAAATAAGCAATCCGTACCATCTAATATTTATAAATCCTAAATTTAAAAAAGTTTCTCCTGGAGATTGTATAAAGGCTTGATATATAAGCATTTAAAGAAAGTTAGATACCCTCTGCTGCTTGCACTTTTTCTACTTGTTTTTTCTTTAATACTAAAAGTATTTGTGTTAGACCTACACCAATAAAGAATGCAATTAATCCAATTACTCTATAAGGGCTCTGAAGTACAACCTCAGCATCTAATTGCCCAAAGCCGCCAACGTTGGGATCATTAGTAAGCGGGTCACCTGCATTAATTTTGTCTTGTGCCTTTACTATTAGTTGAGGACCAACAGGTACTTCTTCAGTAGCTATCTCACCATTTTCCTTTTCTATATTGACCTTATAGCTACCATCTTCAATTGTTTCTATTGAGTTAATAGTTCCTGAGGTGGAAGAGGTGAAAACAACATTATTGCTTTTGTCTCCAGTTGGGTATACCTGTCCCCTACCTCTGTTGCCTCCGATATGTAAAGAGTATTTTCCATAGTGATATTCCTTATTAGTAGATGGATCAGGGGAAAGTACAGGAAAAACGATTTCTTTATTGGTATCACCAGGTAAAGGTCCAACAATGATGATATTATCTTTCTCTTCACTGTAATTAGTGAAATACACCCCTTCTGTCTCCTCTTTGATTTCTTCGGTCCATCTTTCTTGTGGAGCAAGTTTAAAGCCATCAGGAAGCATTACAACAGCACCAACTTGTAATGGGACTTCAGAACCATCAGCCCCGATCTCTTTTAAGTCATTTTTGTAGGGTATTTTGACTACAGCTTTGAAAACACTGTCTGCGCCAACAGATTGCGGAACCTCTGCAATGGTGGGCATTTGAGCTAGATGACAATTCGCACAGACTATTTTTCCTGTGGCTTCTCTTGGGGATTCGTAGTTTTGCTGAGCCCAAAATGGATAAGCAAAAGTGATCTTAGGATAAAATACAATGCTTGAAATGAAAAGCAGAGTACAAATCAATAATCTTGTTTTGTTCATGAGTTGATTTTTAAGACCTTTCATTTTTTATGCCCACCATGGATTTTCATTAGTTCTAAAGTCAGTTTCTGACCATTGTTTGACGAGTACAGCATCATCTTCAATATCCACATGAGCTAGCGCTAAAGATAAAGGAGCAGGCCCTCTGACAACCTTCCCATTTGTATCGTACTGACTGCCATGACAAGGACATATAAATTTATTAGCACCACTATCCCATGGGACAACGCAACCTAAATGAGTACAAATTGCATTTAAACCAAATTCTCCTATTTCCCCACCCTCATTAACTATTAAATAAGTTGGATCACCCTTTAGTCCCTGCACTAGACTTCTGTCTCCTGCTTGATGGGTAGCTAACCAACCTGTCTTAGTTACCGGATTCCCTAATTCATCTTTAGCAGAAGTTCCACCACCACCACCACCTGCCCTTAAAGGCATGAAATAATTTGCTACGGGGTAAAGGGCTCCTAAAGCTACACCAGTTGCAGTACCAAATGTAAGAAGATTCATAAATTGCCTTCGACCCATTGAAGGGACATCATTGGAACTTAATTGAGTCATTCGTTACTTGGTTCTGTTATTTATTAGTTATTATGGATCAAATTGTTCAATTTCTGTTGCAAATAGATAGGACTTTTAATAATTTAAAGTAAAAATTTAGGAAGTCTTAATTAATTGATTTAAATGAATCCAATATTAGTAGATGAAGTTATCCATTATTTGATTCATCGCTGGGGAAAAAAATATGATTTTAGACTCTTTAGAAGAGGAAAATTTGTCTATTTTCAAATGATGTGGGGATTCCTTGGACAGGAATCATTTCCTTTAAGTGAAGATGAATATAAAAAATCGATAGCTGATAAAATCGAAATTTTAAATAGATGTGGATATTCAGAGGAAGTAAGGGAATGGCTAAAGAAAGTCAATGCTAAGCCAAGGTTAGGTAGAGCTGTCAGCCTGCAATTAAATGTTAATGAGAAGATGAAAGAGTTTTTGACTTAAGGTTCTCTGATAAGTAAGTTAATCCAGTACCCACAAAAAATAACAACACAAGCGATATAGATAGCAATGACATTGTCAATGGGTCTGTTGAAGGGGTAATCACTGCAGATAAGATTGCGGAGGAGATTACAACTATCTTCCAATTCGAAATCATTTTCTCTGTTGTAATTATTCCAAGAGAACCAAGAATAAATTGTAATACTGGCAATTGAAAAGCTATTGCTGTACTAGACATTAATAAGAGAACAAAATCAAAATATCTCTCTATAGACCAAGTTGGTTCAACAATATCAGCACCGAAAGTAATAAAAAAATTTATGGCTGCAGGAACTAATATCCACCATGAAAAAATTAATCCCAAAAAAAATAGAAGACCTGAGCCAAAAACTGCGGGCAAGATAAGGCTTTTTTCTTTTTTTGTTAATCCAGGGGAAATGAACAATATTATTTGATAAAAAATATAAGGTATAGAAACTATTAATCCGCTGTAACCTGCAACTTTAATAGCTACAAATAAAAACTCTCCTGGAGCAAGTTGTAGTAAATGAATATCACCAGCAGGAATTTCTAAGAAAGATATTAACGGCTTAATAATTAGAAAACTGAAGAATATTGAAATAATAATTGAGTAAATTGAGTTTAGTATTCTTTGACGAAGCTCCTCTAAATGATCACTAAAAATCATCGAATCTGATAATTTATTTTCACTCTGACCTGTACCTTTCATTATTTTAAATAAATATATTTTAAGAAAAAGGTTTAAAATTTCTCACGTCAAAGTCCATTTTTATTGTTCGAAAAATTTAATTATTTGCTTAATTTAGGATTAGTTGGATCTGGTAATAAGAAGGGAGGGGCATCATTTAAAGATGATTCTCCATAAGTTTCATACTCTCTATACCCACCCATTTTTCCATTTGTTTTCATAAGAGCGCTTACGAAGGCAAGTAATAAAAAAACAGTAGGAGCTCCAATTATTAATGCAGCGCCAAATAGATATCCAACAATAAATTCTGGAAAACTATGATTTCCTAGAAATTCATGAGTACCCAAAAGAAAATCAAACATTTAGATTTAAAAATTTTTTTTTATTATAAACTAAATAACTGTTTTAAGATTTTTTTTAATGTAATCTTCTCCTCTTGTAGGATTTCCCCAAATAATTTCCACATTTTTAAAGGAAACGCATCCAGGTCCTCCTTTTTTTATTTTTTGCAAGTCTTTAATCTTTACTAAATTAATTGGAACTTTAATATTTCTTTTTGCCTTACTAAATAAAGCAGCTAAATCTGCAGCTATCTGGAGATCTTGTTCAGATGCTGCTTGAGAAGAAGATTTTAAAACTACATGACTTCCTGGTGATTCCTGTGCATGAAACCATAGATCGCCTTTTTTTGAAAACTTAAAACTTATTAAATCATTTTGCCTCATATTTCGCCCTACCTGAAGCTTCAATCCAGTAGGAGTATCAACTTGAATGGGTGAAGATTGTATCTCAGATGAACTTTTCCTATCTTCTCTTTGCCCCCTTATGTTGATGTTAAATTCGTTACAAATTTCTTCCATAATTTCTTCTAAAAGTTTTATTTTTTCGAACATTTCCTCATGATATAAGGAATTTAGATTCTCTATAAGTGTAGTGAATTCGTCTAATCTATCTAAATTAGTTTTGTAAATATTTAGTCTTTCTTTTATTAATTCTCTAGATCTTTTTAGTTTTTTTGATTTTTTATATAGTTTTTGTCCTCTAATAATATCTTGTTTGTTGATCTCATTTTTTGTGAATATCTTGTCAGCTTTTTCTTTATATATTTCGTAGTTTTCTGACTTTGATAAGAGATCATTTTGAATATTTAAATTTTTTTTCTCATTATTTGTTCGTTT
>QCIS01000010.1 GCA_003216535.1 Prochlorococcus sp. AG-402-N08 | reverse complement strand
CATCAGCTGTGTCATCAAAAGCCAAAGCACCAGAAGCACCATCACCTATATCAATAGTTGCGCTAAGTGCATCTTCACCAGTGAAACTGGTTTCTAGACCGATACCCATTTGGTAGGCAAATTGTGTTGCCTCTGAAGCTGCACCGTCTTCAGCACCAATAAGGAAATCAACACCGAAAGATGCTGTAGTTGTTTCGGAGAATGAACCAGCCTCAAGGTTATTGAATCTAGCTTCTAAACCGTCTATGCGGCTGTTTGTAACTGCAATTTCTTCTGCAGCGTTGAAATCATTAATAGTGACTTCATTGGCAGATGCAGACATGGGCGCAAGTAGGCCTAATGTTGCAGGAGCCACGAGTAAGCTCTTAAAAAGCTTCATAAATTTCCTCACACGAAATTTAAAGGACACCTTAAGATAACGTAAAATTTAGACAATATTCAAGTATCAACCGATACAGATTGTATTAAGTACTTATTTTTTTTATTTATTTAAATAAATAATTTAAGTTAAAAAGGTAGGATCATTTAGTATCAAAGGGATTTGAGGGAAAACATAAAATAAATCTAGTAATTCAAATTTAAATGTGACGGAAATATTAGTGTCCTTTTGCAAAAAATTTTTTGGTTTTATTGTTGAAATTCACAAGAAATATTAATTTCTAGGTAACAAATTGAGTAATTCAGAGGTAAGTTAATTTCTAGTAGGTTATAAATCATCAAGACTCTAAGTAAATGAAAGGATTTGGGAGTGACAATAGAAAGATAAAAAAATCAGAGGAAATAAAAATTAGTAATGCGGAAATAGATAAATTGATATCCAATGCATTTTCATTTCATTCAAGTGGAAGAATTAAACAAGCTTCAGAAATATATAATTATTTAATTAAAAATAGAGTTTATGACCCTAGGATTTTTATTAATCTTGGGACTATTTATTCAAATTTAAAACAGTTTGATAAAGCAATATTGTTATTTGATGAATCAATTAAAAAATTCCCAAACAGTTTAGAAGCATATATTAACTTAGCCAATGTAATGATTATTAAAGGAAAAAGTGATATCGCTAAAAAACTTTTAAATAAAGTTATTGAATTGAATCCTAATTACTTGAAGCCATATTCCAATATGGCTGGAATATTCGTAGGAGAAGGTAATTTCGAAAAAGCGGAATCCTTTTTGAGGAGAGGTTTGGAAATAAGTCCAAAGGACATTAATACTTTAGTCAATTTAGCCTGTGTCTTAAGAGATTTAAGTAATTCTAATCAAGCCGAGAGATTCTTAAGAGATGCTCTTGAAATTAATCCTAAATCAGATTCTGCACTAATCAATTTAGGTGCAGTGTTAAATGAATTGGGGAAAATTGATGAAGGAGAAGAAGTTTTAAAAAAAGCACTTCAAGTAAATCCAAATTCACCAATGGCACTAAATAACTTGGGGAACATTTTATCCAAGAAAAATAAAAATAAGGAAGCCGAATTAGTTTATCGAAAGGCAATTGAACTTAAATCAGATTTTTCTCTCGCTTATGATAATCTCGGTTCTCTCCTATCAAAGCAAGGTAATCTTATTGAGGCAGAAAAATTTACTGAAAAAGCTATAAATCACAATCCTAAATTTGAGTTAGCTTATGTTAATTTGGGATCAATCAAAATTGACCTCGACAAGTTATTAGAGGCAGAAGAATTATTTCTTGGCGTAATTCAAATTAATGAAAACTATAGTTATGCTTACAGAAATCTTTTTAGACTTTATGAGAAGACCAACAATATAAAAAAATTAAAAAAAAAGTTAAAAACTTTAAAGGGAAATAAAAACATTATTAACGAAAAATTGTTGTTTCAAGCGAGAATTTGTTTTAGAGAAAATGATTTCATCAAAGCCAAAAAATTAATTGATCAAGTTTCTGATGAATGGGTAAAAAATACTGATCATCAAACAAATCTCCTTTATTGGTCTTATAGAGCATTTATTGAAGAAAAAGTTGGAAATTATGATGAAGCCTTTAAATGTTTTGAGAATTGTCAACTTAATTTAAAATATGAAAATTTTAATCCAAAGATTTTTCAAAACTACATACATACTTACAGAAGAAATCTAGATAATAAAAATTTTATTGTTAAAAACAATTCAATAAAAGATAATGAATTTTCGCCAGTTTTTTTAATAGGATTCCCGAGATCAGGCACTACATTGCTGGATACTATTTTAAGAAGTCATCCAGAAATTGATGTAGTAGAAGAAAAACCATTAATAAACTCTGTAGAGCAAGTTATAAAATCAAAATTTAAATATAATCTTGATGAACTTCATAAACTAACCTCAAGTGAACAGGATGTTTTACGAAATCACTATTTGGAAATCTTGAGAAACAATTGTGATAACAAAAGTGCAAAAATACTAATTGATAAATTTCCATTCCAAACCGTTTGCTTACCTCTTATAAATTTATTATTTCCAAATTCAAAAATAATTTTCACTCATAGGAATCCATACGATACTGTCTTATCTTGCTTCCAACAATCATTTGAGCCAAATAATGCAATGTCAAACTTCCGAAGTCTAAATTCAGCTTCGCAAATTTATGATTTAACCATGAGTATTTGGTTGGACTATAAGACAAAATTAAAAATAAATTACATTACCTCAAAATATGAAGATTTGATTGAAGATTTTGATGGTCATATTTTAAAAGTTTTAAATTTTTTAGATGTTACTTGGGATGAAAATATAAAAAATTATAGAAATACTGCTCATAAAAGAGGAAAAATAAATACTCCCTCTTCTTCACAAGTTGTTCAACCACTTTACAAATCATCAATTGCAAAATGGAAAAATTATGAGAATTATTTTACCAATTCAAAAAAATACCTTGATAAATGGAAAAATTATTTTAAATACTGATTTAAAGTTGATCCCAAGAATAAGATTTTTTTTTAAAGTTTTATAACTAATTAATAATTATGAAAAAATCTTTTAATCAGTAATTTAACTTTTTAGATACCTTGAAAGATGTTTTTTTTGTTTTGTAAATTCTCTTTTTTGGAGTATTAAGATCATCAACATACCAACCTGAAGCTAATCTTGTATCTATTTCTTCATAATCTTTTTTTATGTCAAGATTTGATAATGACTTCTTCTTATATTCCATCAGTGAGTATTACATTTTTTTGTAAATATAGCAAAAATTATAAAAATTGAAATCAATGTAATCAAACATTAAATTTGGTTTTAAATATTCAAATCTTTAGAAAAAAGAAAAAAAACAAACTTAGACCTCAAAAAAAAAAATTCCTAGTTATATTTTTATGAATTTATAAACCTGAGGAGCACAAGGTTAAATGACTCAAATTAATTTAATAGTCAATTCCATGCCAAGAGATTTGACAGAATTTGCATTCTTTTTAATAGTTGGTTTTACAGCTGGATCGATGGGTTTAATTTAAATTAAAATTTCAGATCCAGGAAATTTAAAACATTTTATTTAAAGATTTAAACAATATTTTTAATAAAAAATTCTTTTGTGGTTATTTAATTACCAGATATTTCATTGGGTGATAAATTTTAAAAGAAAAGATTAATTTTGAAAACATCAACAAAACAAGTTTGTTATTTAAACACTTTTTTCATAAAATATTTCATAAATCTTTGTTCAATTATTTGATCTTTAAATTAAGATTCTTGAAATACTTTTAAATTAATTATCAATTTTTAGATTAGTTTATAAACTTACTTAAATTATCTGGATAATGATCAATTTCATATAAAGACATTTAAAATTACTGGAATTCTCTTGGAAATGTGTACTTTATTTGCTAAGAACTAGACTTTTTTGAAAAATCGTCAATAATACATAAAAACATTTTTCAATTAATGAACCTTTTTAGGAATGCACCATTACTACCAATAGCTTTAGGTTCTATTTTGCCTCTCTCAGCTAACGAATATAAATTTGAAGAAATCAAATTTGATCAGACTGAAAACAAGCAAAATATTTATGAGCCAAAAGACAAGTTAGATGAATATATTATCAAAGCAGCCACTTATTCAACTAAGTTTGTTCCCTTAATAAATAATGATGCTGAAGGTAGTGAATATACAAATTTGATGGCTAATGATGGCAAGAATTTATTGGTTGATGCCGGATATGATTTTGTAAATTCAGCCGCAAACAGTGAGATACAAAAAATCCCATTTTTTGCTCAAACAACCGTAAATATTTCTGGGGGTACAGAATCTGATACAAGTTTCTCTTTAAACAGTTTGATGAAATTAGGAGAGCTAGCTAAAGATGATCAGAGTGATATTAAAACACTTGCTTTTTCTCAAGCAAGATTTGCAACAGCTACAAATGCAGAGGGTTCCACTACTAACTTAGGTTTAGGAATTAGACATCGCCCCAATGATGTTTCAATTGTGGGAGCTAATGCTTTTTGGGACTATAGAATGACCGACTATAGTGATGCTCATAGCAGACTTGGACTTGGCGGGGAATATTTCTGGAAAGATTTTGAACTTAGAAATAACTGGTATATGGCCATAACTGATGAAAAAGATGTAAATATCAAAGATGTTTCTTACAAAGAAAGAGTTGTCGATGGTTGGGATGTTGAATTGGGATATAGATTACCAAATAATCCACAATTGGCTTTTTTTGTAAGAGGGTTTAACTGGGACTACAAATATAGGAGTGATAATTCTGGTCTAGAAGGTTCTGTTAGTTGGCAGGCTACTCCTCATCTAGGATTAGAGGCTTATGTATCAAATGAGGTGCCTGCTGCATCAACCACTGTAAACACTTCTCTTCCTGGAACAGATGAGACATTCTTTGGTTTAAGAATGAATATTACCGGCAGCCCAGTGATCTTTGCCAAAAAAGACTATAAGAAAAATATGATCACTCAAATGACTCAACCTGTAAAACGTGAATATGATGTTTTACTTGAAAGATATGCTATACCTACTAGCCCTGAAAAAAGTTTTACAAGTAAAGTTGGAGGTAACTAATGATAGAAAAATTTTCAAATTTATATAAATCCCTAACCCACAAAAAAATGAAAAAATTTAACTTAAAATCAAAAAAACTTTTAACAACTGCATTATTTCTAACCTCAGGCCTAACAATACTTAGCCATTCTAATCCTGTTAACGCAACAGATGCATGCCCTGACCCTTCAACCATAACCAGTCCCAATGATTTTGGAGATGGCACAAGTTTTATATCTACTACTAGAGGAAGTTGTTATGGAACCCCAGAAGAATATGGCGTAACCATTTATAAAATGGGACTTTGCACAAGCAATCCTGCTCCTTCATCTGCCGGTAGTGCTCCAGATACTTCCTCCTGTTCATTTAACTTTGAAAAAGTTGATGGAGAGTCTGCATCATTTGCATCAGGTGGAGAAGTAGATCTTTCAGAAGAATATTCCTCTAGACCTGAAGTTGGTGAATATGAATTTGCCTACATTGAAATCAATAAGACCTTCAATGTAAAAGCCTCATATGGTCCAATTGGTGATGCTGCTAGAACAACATACTTTACTAATGGCACCATAACCGAAGCTGGCACAGTTACTGGGGCATCAACCACTCCCACAGCTTCTGATGGATATGTCACTTCAGAAGCTCCCTTAACTACATTTGGTTATTTAGAAGGGGGTGGAGTAGTATGCACAGCTACAGGAGAAGAAAGTGTTACTGGAGGGACAATACGTGCTTATTTATTAGATTCATCTGATACTTTAATCGCCGATGATGCCTCAGCAACTGAATGCCCCGGCGTAACAAAATTACTTGGAATAATGCAGTTAGATACTAAAGTAAACATTACTGAATCCACTACATCTGTAAAGACTACTTTTAAAGTCGAAAATAATGGGACATCTGTCGTATACGATGATGTTGCAGATGGCATACGTTTTGACTCAGGTCCTTTCAGCGTATCTTTTGAAACAACTGAAGATACTAGCGAAAGTTAAATAAATACCTTTTAATAGTTCTTGATTTTAAATACCCCTGAAATTTTTTATAAAAGAAAATTTCTATTAATATTTTTTCTTTTATTAAGTTCCATGTTCTGTGATGAAATATCTGCATCAAAAAAAAGAAGCATTATTTCAGGAGTTGAGGTAAAAGTTTATAAGAAAGAAAGAAAACATATTGAGACATCTGCTTTGTTATGCGCCTTAGCAAAAAACGGATATTCTCTTGAAGACATAAAGAAAAGTTTAGAGACTACTTTTAAAAAACCAATTTCTAAATCAGATAAATTTCTTATAAATGATGTAATGAGTTCTATGTGTCCTAAGTTTGACAATAGAAAAATATTTGAAAATTAATAATTTCTTGCGACAAAACACTCTTTTCTCTAGTGACAAAAAAGCGATAAAAATCATTTTCTATCAAATTGGGAGATATTTAATCATATTTCTTATAACTTGTTCCAAAAGCTTCAAATATTCTAATCCTCGATCTGGCTTTATTGAATAAAGTAAATTTTTCCAATAAAAAAAGGGCGTTAGCTTCGCCCCAATCAAAAAGCGGGATGTTCCCCATCACCCAACCTTTTAAAATTATTTTAGCACCACATATGGTGTTTGTAAGTATTAAAAAATACCTATTTGTGGGGTTGTTTGTTTCTGTTTAATTTGTCATTATAGGAGTCCCCATCACCTAGGCTCGTAAGAGTCTTTTTTTTTGCCATTTTCGCCTTTTAGGCCTATGCGATTTTAATTTGTGTTTAAAGACTTTTTATTTAATTTTTAAATTCGATAATTAATAATAATAAAAATAATTTTATTCATGCAAACTTACATCGTACACTGGCAATTTCCAGATCAAGAAAGTCATATGCAAGGAGCAGAAGCTTTTGCGGGTTTTGTGGAAGGAGGATGCGAAGGTGATGAATTTGATGGTTTTAAAGTTCTTAATCGAGTATTAAATCCTGAGGGAGCTAATGGTTGGGCAATAGTTGCATCTTCAAACCATCAGAATATTTGGAAATGGAGTAGTACCTGGGTCGACAATTTTGGCGTAGAAATTGAAGTTACACCAGTTTTAACAGATCAAGAATTCCTCTCCGTCCATAAAGAAATTGCAGCATCCTCAAATTAATAGTTAATCTTTTTTTAGTGTTTGACATCCAATTTATTATGGAGTGAAAGTATAGTTTTTTATGGGCAAATTTTCTTCTGAAGAAATTGAAAGTCAATATAATTTAATAAAAATGATTTTGGCTGAACCTGAAAAGTATAGAGATGCCATTAATGCAATAAAGAAAGATATTGCATATATGCCTATAGAGCTTAAGGTAAAACTTGAGGAAGAAAATATTAACTTATAAAAGAAACGCAAACATCATTCATCATGAACGTTAATTTTTAAATAAGTAACCAGCTATTCTCTTATAACTAACCGAGGGAGTCTAAATCTCTTCTATGGTGAACTGTATTTCCTTCATTTTGTGAAACTCTCTGTTCACTCATTAAATCTGCAAGAGTTGGAAAATCTTTTACATTATCAAGATCTCTTGTAGTTTTATCTTGAACTGCGAATGGTGATCTTTTTAAATTCATAATTAATTACCTCAAAATTTTTGTTGGATTCTGATTACAGATCCTGGATTTTCATGTACGTAAGAGTTGAATTCTCTAGCAAGCATTAGGCAATCGTATGCATCACGTGCATAAAAGCCTACCTCATGTGTATTATTTGATGAATCTTTGTAACTCAACACATATTTATTACAAGATTTGATCGGTGTTGAAGGCATTTAATTTATGTCTGCTACTTCTAAGTTCTAACTAGGCTCAATCATCAACCGACTAACAAAAATGTACGGTTTAATGCACAAACATATACGGATAAAGGACCAACAATTAAATTCAAAAAAAAATATAATGTTTAAAATTAATTAAAATAAAATGAAAATATATTACCAAAACTCTATAAAATTTTTTAAGATGAGTGCCTATTAACTAAACCACATTTCAATCAGGATACTATAGCTTATAAAGTTATTAACTATTTCGCAAAATTAGTATATTCGAAATTATAAGTATATTTTTCTCCATCATCATCACCATCGTCATCATCATTGAAGGAAGATATTAATACATAAACTCCTCCAAGTCCAAGAAACATTGATAAATAGAGAATTGGATCTGACATAAATATAGTTTGAAACATTCAAATTAAATTTGAGGAAGGTTTTCAATATCTATATTTTCTTTTAATTATTTAGATGTAAAACTTTTTGAGATCAAAAAATTATTATTTTTTGTTTGAGAAAGCTGAAATTAGATCTAAAATAAGGAAAATTTGCTGTTTTTTTTAAGTAAGTTTTAAGAAGATTTTAAAAATTAATGTGCGGAAGATTTGAGCTGAAAACTAAATTTGAGAAGTTGCCAAAGGTTTTGAAACAAGACTATCCAAATGGACTTGATTCTAAATATAAGACTCAAAATCTAATAAGACCTAATGATCCTGTGCTTGTAATTAAAAACGAAGGAAGGATCAAAACTACTTTTATGACATGGGGCTTTATTTCCCCTTGGGCGAAAGACCCATTTGATAAAGAGAGACCAAGGCCATTTAATGCAAGATCAGAAACCTTAGAAGAAAAAAAATTATTTAGTGGAAGTTGGAAACATAAAAGGTGCCTAATACCTGCGAGTGGTTTTTTTGAAAAAAAATATCGTGTTCGGAAAGCGAATTATGAGACTTTTTGGTTGGGAGGAATTTGGAGTAAGTGGTCCTCACCAGATGGAGCAGAACTTGAGAGTTGCTGCGTTTTAACAACTCATCCAAATGATTTAATTAAACCTTTACATCACCGCATGCCTGTAATCGTCCCTAATGGATATGAAGAACAATGGACAGAGCAAGTTAAAGATGCAGATGAATTAAAAGGATTATTTCCAATCATGATGAGTTGGTCACCCGATGGTTGGTTAGTAGAAGATGTAAAGAAAAAAGAAACTGATCAAATGAGTTTGTTTTAAATGAAACGCTTAATTATTCCAAGGTTAGATTAATGGTTAAATCTTATTGGTTGATTAATTCAAATAGGTCAGAAGTTAAAAGATTTATGAAAAACGATAAGAGCATTGATGGTGTTTTTGAGTATATGTTTATAGATACAGGAAAAGTATTGGGAGTATTAGGAAATAAACCACCAGTAATGACAAATACAGTTTCTGTTGAAATAGATTTAGCTAGAGAAATTTATAAAAGATTACTTTCACAGGGATGGAAGGAAACTGACGAAGTTTGGATTTATAAAGAGAGTTAGATATGCGTATGAGAATTCTCCAATAAAAAAAATTTGAAAACAAATGAACTGAATATTAACTAAAATTGACAACCTATTTAAAATATGAGGAGATTAGTTAAATATTTTATTTAGTGCAGATAAAATGAAACATTAGAAATGGCTACTAGAATCAATAAATATTTAAGCGAAGTCGGTTACTGTTCCAGAAGAGAAGCAGATAAGTTAATCCTAGAAGGGAAAGTAACCATTAATGGCAAAATTCCAGAAATCGGCTCAAAAGTAGAAGAAAGTGATCAAGTAAAAGTTAAAGGTCAAAGAATTGAAAAATCAACGAGACAAAAAAACATATACTTAGCCTTTAATAAACCAATAGGAATTGTTTGCACAACAGATAGAAAAGTAGAACCCAATAATGTCATAGATTTTATTAAATATCCCAAAAGAATTTTCCCTATCGGAAGATTAGACAAGCTCAGTGAGGGATTGATTTTTTTAACTAACGATGGAGATATCGTAAATAAAATACTCAGAGCAAGAAATAATCATGAAAAAGAATATATTGTAAAAGTTAATCGTCCGATTAATAGCGACTTTATTCAAAGCATGAGTAATGGAGTTGAAATATTAGGCAAAATAACTAAGAATTGTTTCGTAAAACAATTGGGTCCAAAAATATTTAAAATAATTCTCACTCAAGGGCTTAACCGTCAGATTAGAAGAATGTGTGAATCCTTAGGCTATAGAGTAAGATCATTAAAGCGTGTAAGAATTATGAATATTAAGTTAGACGTACCAACAGGAGAATACAGAGAATTTAGTAAAGAAGAACTCTTAGAATTAAATAGATTACTAGAAAACTCCTCAAAAACTTATGAGTAATTAAAATAAACAACCAAAATAAATAGCTAATTCAGTCACAACGAGCGCAGCATATTAAAGTCAATATGGTTCAGGACTATCAACTCCATATTTATCAAAATTTGAACTGCACATTTATAGGAAAGGATATGCTATCCAACCAAATAAGGTGTAGTTTATAATAACAGCCATAAACCCAATCATTGCAAGACGACCATTAGTCCTTTCTGCAATAAACCAATAGCTATTTGGCCATTCAAAATTTTTTCCCATATTGGATATTTGATCTTCTGGAACTGGAGTTTCTTTAGCAGTATTTTCCTCATTAAGATAATAATTACTATCTGGGTAAAAGCTTTCGCTTGAAAAATTATCTCTAAATTTATTCATTTTATTAGAAATTTAAATTTTAAATATCCTAAAAAGTTTTTTTTATTTATGTTGTTTTTTTTTGGTTTTTAATACTTAATTGCCAATGACTAATGGAGATAGCGACCAACTCCAATGTTGTCGGTTGTACTTGGTTTTAGTAAAATAAATTATGTGATTCTTAATTTTGTTTCGATAATAATAGAAAAAAAAATAAGAAAAGAGGAACTTCAAAAATTTAAAGATAACTCTTTATCTGGTTATAGAAATTGTCCTCCACAATTTCAGGAATATTATGAAAAAGCTTATGGAAGCCAAGGAAAAAAAGAAAAAATGAAATGCTTACTACTTGCGGAATTAGTTAATAATTGTCAGCAAACTTAAAGAGAATCGTATATCATTTAAAAAAATAAAATTTTAATGAAAAAAACTATTTTAATTAGTTTAATTGTTGGCATCGCTGGGCTTGCGATTGGTTATAAAGTTCCAAAAGACAAAAATTTTGGTTATGTAATGATTTCTGGCAGAATTACAAATCCAAAACAAGCAGGTAAATACTTTGAAGCAGTAAATGATATTGTTGTTAAAGGTTGTGGAGCAAAAACATTAACAGTTGATTATGAAACAGATGTAAGAGAAGGATATGAGGGACCTTTTACTGTACTCGCACAATTCCCAAGCAAAAAAGCAGCGCAAGATCGTTATGAAGGTGATTATCAAGAAATTATTCCTTTAAGAAAAGGAGCTATAGATATGAATTTTAGAATAGTTGAGAGAAATAGATAAAAAAAGAGCTAGGGCTGCACTCTTGAAATCTTGAGTCCTCAAAACTAATAAAATTATAGATTAAAAAACAATGAAAACTCAAAAAAGTATTATGAGTTCAATTTCTAAGACAAGTATATTTTTTTTCTTTTTATTTTTAATTCTTGATAATATCTCAATATTTGCAGATGAATTTTTAGGACAAAAACCTTCAACTAAAGATATAAAATGGGAAAAAATTAACGCAGAGAAATTTAGGTCTAAAGATAAGATCATAAAATGGGAAATTTTAAGTGAAGAATATGAAAACAAAATCCAACAGAGGATAACTAATACGGAAGTTAAGAAATCTTTAAGTCTCTACTCTCAAAATCGATCAATTGCTTTTTCTGATAGATCTATAGGTCCTGATATTGGATGGAAGCTTCCAAATGGATTTAAGTGGAATGATACTTATTCATTCGATTTATCCGCAAGGGGTTTTAGTGGACAATTTAGACATGGGAGGCCTTTTTTGCACTGGAATGGTGGTGATGCAACCGGCCAAGCTCATTGGAAAACTTTCTCAACTAAGGATAGTAGTTTTGGACTTAATGGCTCAATGAGAAGCCTATACAAAGGGAGTGATTTTTCTGGAGGGACAACTGGTCAATTTGAAGAGGGTCTTTCTCTTGGCTTTAGATATGACAGAAAATTAAGTAAGCAATCAGGATTTGCTATAGGTGGAGAGCAATTAATACAACTAGATGATACTACCGACACAGGGAGAAATATATATCTAATGAAATCAAAAGGAATATGGTTGAATAACAAAAAAAATGACTTTCCTTTATTGGTAATGAATGGAGGTATTGCAAGTGGTAGATTTGCTAGTAACGAAAATATTCGTTTATTTTGCTTTGAAGATTTTGACAAAGAAAGAACATCTTCAACCAGGATTGATAATGACCTATGCTTTGGTCCAGTAGGCTCTATAAGCTTGTTACCTAATAAATCATTAAGTTTTTTCACTGAGTATAATAGTGATCAACTTGTGCTTGCAGCTTCAAAAGAATTAAGCATAATTAGACCAATTAGATTAACTTTTGGAGTTAATATTCTTGAACCTGGTGGATCTGCTAAAATTAAAGATAAAAAGGAATTTAATTGGGTTTTCAGATTAAGTACAGCGCTTTGATAAGAGTTATTTATTAGCCATTGTGTGATCTATTACTTCTGCATGATCAGAATTGTTCAAATCAGAAAGAGTATATTTATTTTCTATATACCAAATGTTATTTTTTAACTTCTTTAAATTATTTTCCTCACTAATAATTCGGTAATGATAACAAAGTAAATGACCATTCTTGATATCTTTTTCTCTTAATCTTTGATAAAAAGGTGTTGAATCTGAAGTTTCAATGTTAATACTATCAACATAAAGCGGGGACTTAATGTTGGCCTCTAATGGCAAATGATCATCTATATCGTTGAAAACATTAGGTTTAAAAATTGATTTACATTCAATCTCATCATATCTACATCTAAATTTATGAATTTGGTTAAAATGTTTTAGATTGTGGTTCCATCTGTAAATATTTTCTTCAAGTAAGTTTTTAGGATTTGTTTTTCTGTTATTACTACTCATCATTACCCATGGTATTTTAACGCAATCAAAACTATTGAAATATAAAAGTATTTCTTCTCTTAATGTTCTTGTTATGTTTTTCTTTGTTGTTATATATTCATCTACATCTACATGTATAATCCAAGTAAAAGATTCCTTGATTTTTTGATATACTTTTTTTATAGAATTTTTTTTAATAATATCATTGCCATATGTGATATGAATATTCTTAAAATAAAAATCTAATTCTTTTAAGGTTTTCTTGTCTTTACTATTGTCATCAATTATATAAATATCATCAATTCCTTGAGTAATATAGTAAAGGCAAAATTGCCTTAAAAATGGTTCATCTTTATGGCGAGTAATCAGAGCTAGCAACTTTCTACTCATAAGTTTCTATAACTTTCTAAATATGGAAATTAATGTCATTTTTAAAAACCTTAGTGGATAAGTTAATTTCCAACTGAAGGTATCTTGTATGATACGCAAAAATTCTTTGTTTCTCTCTAGTTCTACTTCTAAATCTTTATAGCTTTCTTTTTTTCTTTCAAGTTCTACTTCCAAATCTTTATTGATTTCTTTATTTCTTTCTAGTTCTACTTCTAAATCTTCATAGCTTTCTTTTTTTATTTCTAGTTCTACTTCTAAATCTTTTCTTTCTAGTTCTACTCTATTGCTTTCTTTTTCTAAATCTCTATGTTCTTTTTTTTTCTAGTTCTACTTCTAAATTTTTTCTTTCTAGTTCTACTCTATTGCTTTCTTTTTCTAAATCTCTATTGCTTTCTTTTTTTATTTCTAATTCTACTTCTAAATTTTTATAGCTTTCTTTTTTTATTTCTAGTTCTACTTCTAAATTTTTTTTGCTATTACTTAAGATACTCAAAACTTCTTTATTTGTCTTTAGTTTGACCTCTAAATCTTTATAGCTATTTTGTAAATCATATATTTCGCGATTGCTTTTAATTTCAGAACTGCGATATGGAATGGTTAACTTTTTTTCTTTATATAAATTTTTTAAAACAGATGATGGTATAGAAATAAATGATTCCTGATAAATATTTAAATCCTTTTGAGATGAATGGAATTTCTGATAAGCGTCATTGCAAATATTGAGTAATTCTAAATCACACATATTTTCATTTAGTGCAGATGTTAATGAAGAAGAACGATTAAGGTATACTTTTACTCTTTTTTTTAGAGTCTCTTTGAATTTATCAAACGATGCTATTTGTGTTGCTATTGGTTCTATAGTTTTACAACATTGTTCGTATATATGGATTTCAGAATCAGTATCCGACGCATTTAAAAATTCCTCATAAAAATAAAAACTATCATTTTCAGTCAAAAACTTACTAATATGATGGTTATAGATAAACCACATACAAAGACCTGTATTTATTGAATGACCGTTTCTGGCATATAAAGAAACTGCAACTTCGATAGGTTCCCGCATGCATACTATTAAAGGTATTCTTTTAAGTAAGATGTGAAAATAAGCTGGATATAGTAAGCATAATCTGGGATCTTTATCAATCCAATTGCTGGAGATTGCTAAATCCTCAAAATCTTTTCTTGCATTTACTAATATATCGATTAAAGGAGGCTCAGTCCATATTGGAAGAGTTATGGGCGGACTATTGCAGGTTGTTCCAATAACTTCTAATAATTGTTCGTTAAAATTGACAATTCTTTTAGATTCAAAGAAACCTGGTGGATTATCAAGTTGAGGAGTAAGTAAATTTGATTTATCGATTTTATCATTAATTAAGTCCTTAAATATAGATGTTATGAGTGATGTCCCAGAGCGATGACAGCCTGTTATAAACATTATTCATTTCTAATCTTATTTTAAACCTTATCACATTGATAATCTTTATAAAGTTAGACTTCTGCAGATAAGAGAAATATTCATTGTTGAGAAGTGTAATAGGTAAAAAGTATTATCTAGAATTTTAATCTTTGAATTTGATGGTAAATATCTTTTCTAAAACAAAAATCTTTACCTCGATATAAGACTATAAATCGTTGTATTTCACAGCAGCTAAATTTTTAAAATTTCAGTGATAACAATTACTTTCACAAATAGGTTTTGCGTTAGATTTGAGTGAAGCAATTATATAAGTGAATTATTTATTAGCTGAGACTCACTGCTATAAATGATCGGAGCGGCAGGATTCAAAACTTCGACTTAGTGCTCCCAAAGCAACCGCCCTTCAATTTGAGACAGTAACCTCATAATATTAGTATGGATAGGAATTGTCAGTCAAAAGCTAGTATTTAAAATGATTCTCAGGATTGCACCTAATTTATACAAAGACTATCATAGATATACAAAAAATCGCTAAATAATAGCTTAAGTTAGACCTAGTTCCAAACAACGGAAGATCAAATTTTTGATATTCTATTAAATAAAGTTCAAGTTAAATTCGAGAGAAATATACAAGCAGTTAAAAACTTCCAATATCCATTAAAATGGAACTATATTCAGAAGTTTACAAATAAATTGCAAGGATTACCTTTATAAATTTTTTTCATCTAAAAAGAACCAATGATTTCATGAATAAAATCAAAACAACTTTAAAGAAGAAAAAAACGATCTTTTATGCAGGGTTTCTGACTGCAATATCTTGGAGTGTATTTTTAGCATGGTCTTTCCCTGAATCCGTAAGAATGCATTTTGACTTGTGGTTTGGTGCTGACACTTCATTGATTATATCCAATATGGTAGATCCAAATTCAATAAACGTTCGTTCAATACTCCACCCCTTATTCGCTCTTATTACTTTTCCAGTTGCATTTCCCATTTCATTTATTGGAGAAGCAATAGGAGCAAGCAAAGAGTTGAGCCAAATAATATCAACACAACTCATAATCGCTCTTTCAGGAGGAGCAACGTGGATACTAATTTACAACATTTTTTTAAAGATTGGCTTAGACAAATTTCAATCGTTTTGCATAAGTCTTATTTTTTTATCTAGCACATCTTTTATTTTTTGGTGGTCTACGACAGAGACTTTTCCTCTAGGAGCATCAACTTTATTACTTCCGGTTTTTTTATTAGCCAACCGATGCGAGTCTAGAATTACTTGGCTTCTGGCATTGATTGCATCAGCTTCAATAACAGTGTCAAATTATACAGCTGGGCTTATTTCTGCCGGATTAAAGATTCGCCCGAAGAAAACTTACTTGACTCTTATATTAATTTCAATTTTGTGCACAAGCACCCTCTTCGCAGTTCAAAAAAAATATGTACTTTCTTCGATGGGTATTCACCAAATCCTGGAAAGCGAAAAGAGATTTATCAAAAGCAAGTACCAACCCTTAAACTATATGTTTAATTTTTTTGTATTTCCAATTGTCGCACCTTCTACTCCTGAGCTCGTTAGTCAAAGCTACCTTTATACTGGCAAGAGCGAGGAAAATGCACCTCAACAATTAAACTTTACTCTTTCAGGAATTAAAGAAATTTCATTATTAAGAATTTGCGCATCTATAACTTGGTTAGGATTTCTTGCGAAAGGCTTATACAATGCGTTATTCACTAAAAGGAGCAAAGTAAGCATTGCGTTGACTTGCATACTGGGTTTTCAGTTTTTCATGCATTTTATTTATGGAGATACCCCTTTTCTTTATTCCGCTCACTATGTACCAGTTATGGTAATTCTATCCGGATATGCAATAGTTGATATTTCAAGAAAAAGATCCCGCACACTAATGTCTTTTATAGTGTTAATAATTTGCTTAATTTGCGCGCTAAATGTTGAAATTTTTGCAAAAAGTCATGAGCTGGGCATTTCATACATATCTAGCATAATCAACAATGAATAACAGTATATTTGAATCACTTTATAGTCGCAAAATTATTATTAAAACCAATTAAATGAATCAAATTAAAGTCACTGAGAGTAAAAGTTAATCAGCAAAAAAACATGCAATAAAACCTCTATTTAATTTTAAAAAATGATGTGAGATTTTTATAATCAGAAACGAATAACGAGTTAAAATGTTTTACTATTTTATTAATTTTTTGTTGAAGCTAAAATAAAAAAACAGGCAAGTAACCAAGTTAAAAATGAATATTTTAGATGGGTATCCTTAAGAAATATTTCTTCAGGACTAACATAAATAAATTGGTTACTAATAGGATAAATTGATTTAGATACTTTAGAAGAACTTATTAACTTATATCGAAAAATACAATATAAAACAATTGGTGAAGTAAGTAACATCCATTTTGAAGGAGCACCGTTTAAGGTTGGACCATAAGCCCATAATGAGTAACTGATAAAAGCAGATATAGAGGAAAAGTTTTCTAGAATCATAAGTGATTTAAGAGAATAGAAATTTAATACTTTTTTAAAAACGACCCCATATTTTTTACTTAAAAGTAATTCCTCTTTTCTTTTTTTAATAGCTATAAATAGAGCTAGAAGACTGATCGTTAGCAAAAACCATGGAGATGGAATGCTATCTGATACTAAGCCTCCAGCAATAGCTCTTAAAATAAATCCTGAAGATATGCAAAACACGTCCAAAAATATTATTTGCTTTAGGCGCAAACAGTAAAAAACCTGAAGGAGGGCATACAAAAAAATTAAAATCAAAAGTTCAATCCCTAAAGATTTTGATAAAAATAAGCTTATTATCGTCAGAAATATTAGTGTTTTGAATGCAAGAGGAATAGGAACTTGACCTGCAGCAATGGGTCTAAAACGTTTTGTTGGATGAAGCCTATCTTCTCTAATATCAATAATGTCATTGAAAAGGTATATCGCACTTGAGATCAAACAAAAGCATATGAAAGCACCGCATGATTTTGACCAAAGAATTGTGTCTAGTCGGAAAGAAAAAAATGGAGCCGCAAAAACAACTAAATTTTTTAAATATTGTTTAGGACGAAGGGATTGAAGTAAATATTGAATTTCAGTCATTTAAAAAAACAAAAAAATTTTTAGTTTGATGTAATCGTTAACTTTTTTATATATTGAATTACAGAATCTTTTTTTTATTTTTATTTTAATCATAAAAAAATTTAACAAAAAAATTATTAATGAACTAAGTTAAAAAGGCTAAGAGGTGGAAGATATACTGAAGATAAAACTAAAGATGGCAAACCTTATAGGAGATATTTTTAATAGTTGACAGTCGATATAAAATAAGGAGCAATTAACTTCTTTTTTCTGTGGACAAAAATTGAAACTCTAAAGATGGTAAAACTTTTAATTAAAAAAAAAATGATTGACTATGAAGATGATCGTGACGATATAATTGTAGAAGATATTTTAGAAGGGCAAAAACAAGCAGAAAAAAAATATTTAGAAGAAATGCGAGATTTAAAGGGAGAAGCAATTAATGGTGTAACTTGGGGCAATCTAGATCCAGACAACTCAGAATGGGAAGAAGAGTTACAAAGAAGGGATCCATTTGAAGTTTCATCAAACTAAATGAAACGCTTACTACTTTTAACTTTTTTGTGGACTTTAATATTTCCTTCTAACGTATCAAGCAATAATAAAGAAATTTATCATTTTTGCAAAAGACTTGAAAACGAAGTAAGTAAAAATCTTTTAAGTCGTAATAAAAATTTTATTCCATCTTTTGTTGAGAAACTTATAAATGAAGAGATGGTCTTAAGAGAAATTGTTTCTAAAACCCTTATTAAAGAATTAGAAGTTAAAAATAATGGCTTCTTGACTAGTAGTAAATGTTTATTTTTATTTTCCTTAGAAAAGTTTGGAGGTAAGTCTGTATCAAAAAAATACGAAGAGATTGTTTTAAAAAAGTTTGAAGAGATAATTGATAATTTTAAAACTTTTATTAATAAAGATATTATTGATCAAATCAAATAAGAAATGAAACGCTTACTACTGATATGTATTAAGTAAATTTATATAAATTCCCAACAAAACTAATATTGCTACCCATATTCCCATAACTGTATTTGGTTTATTATTCCAAAGGTTTTGAAGATATTCCATTATTTACCTTCAGATAAAAAATAATTTAAACCTAGTAAATCTGTTATTGATTTATAAGTATTTATTTTTAAAAAAGTTAAAACAAAAACTATTGGAGGGAATAATAATATTGTTTTTGGAATAAGAGCCTGATTCCATTTCTTTATATCAGTATCTTCTTCAATTAGTTCTTGATACATCTTTTCTAATTTTTTTCTTTCTTCTTCCATTAAAAAAGCTGCATGAACTTCTATATAAAAGAATTATAAAAAAAAAGAGGGTAAAGCTGCACTAAACCCTCTTGAATACCACACCGTGAATTTCTAAAGTTTAGGATTAAATACGATTGACAGTCGATATAAAATGAAGGGGCAATAAGCTCCTTATTTTTGTGAAGAGTTTTTTAAAACTAATTCCAATAATCCTATTAGTTGGATTTATGTTAATTAGTCCCAAAACTAGATTTTTAATAGGAACTGCTTCTGATTATTGGGGAAAATTTATATTGAGTACTGTAAACAGTGAAAATAAAGATAAATGGTTGATGGATAAACCAAAATGGTTTAATAATAAAGATTCTAAACCTCTTGGACTTGATGAGCAAGCTGAAAGCAACGAGATAATTAATGATGAGAAAGTAAAAGTACAAGTAGAACTTGTTGATTTTTAAATCATAAAACGCTTACTACTTGCACCGCTGATAGTTAGGAATTGACAGTAGATCTAAAATAAGGGGCAATAAGCTCCTTTTTTTATGAAGTTAAAAAATATTTTAAAAACTACTGGAGCGCTTCATATCCTCTTGGGATTGTTAATTATTTCCCTACTCATCTTTTCAGTGGAAACTATTGCAGGCGATGCTTCAAGTGAAACATTGCTTCTTGTTAGAGGTACTGCAGATGTTGTAGCAGCTAGTAATTTGGGAATTGGTTGTTTATTGATTATTTGTAGTTCCATAAAAGATAAAGCCTCTTTAAGAAAAGTTTTATCAGGTGAATTAGCTTTGATGTTTTGTTTTTTAACAGTAGCTCTATACAATACTTTTAACGCTGGGACAATTGTTGATGGAGGACCCCCTCCTCCTTTTTGGATTGTTTTAATAGTGAATCCTCTTTTATGTATTTATGGATTACTTAACAATAAAAATTGAAACGCTTACTACTCTCCCCGCTTTTAAAATACTGTACCCATACAATAAGAATGCAAGCTTAATAACAATAAGGTTGAAGCACCAAAATAATATACAATAAACCATTTAATAAAAGAATTATTATTAGGCTTTTTCTTATAAAAAAAAGTAAATAAATTTGATAAGTAGGGTGTTTCTTTAAATGAGATTTTTAAAGTTTTCATAATGGTTTTATTTTTAATCAAACAAATAAATGATATTTATGCAAGTATTATTACTTATAAAAAAAGAGAGTTAGGGCAGTTACTTTTTTTCTCTAGAATGCCTTTCAAACGCTAAATAATCGCTAGGGAAAGGATGGTTAAAAAATCTATTTCCAAGCTCCATAGATAATTCTTCCAATTATTTCTCTAATCGCTTTAGAACTTTTATATAAATAAGTTGAGCTGGGTACCCATTTCAAGGGATTACGTATTGAAGAAAAAAAGCTTTTGTTACTAACTTTAAAATCTACAGGATATGGTTGAACATTTATCCCTTCATTCTCAAAAACTTTTTTTGCTCTTTTCATATGAAATGCACTTGTCACTAGAATTATTTTCTTTTGAATTAAAGGTAATTCATCATCAAGTAATTTCTTAATTGCTTTAGCCTCCTGAAAAGTATTATTAACAGGATATGTGGTAAATAAGTCATTTTTTGGAAGACCCATTGAAATAGCTTCCTTAATATAGACTTCACCTTCTGGAGGTAAATCTGAATTTAAAGGATTTATTCCTCCTGTAAATATCAAGCGATTTGATTTATTTGCTTTATATAAATCTATTCCAGCAATAAACCTATCTGGATCATGCCATTCAATTATTTTTGTATTTCCTGGCGGCAAATGCCTTCCATAACTTAAGACAACTATCCCATCTGAAGGGGCAACTAAAGAATAATCTAACCTTTTCCATGGATATTCTAATAATCTCCACAAAATATCTGCAAATAATCCATTGCTAAAAACAAGTAAGAAAATTAATGCTGAATAAATAAATTTTGCTTTTTTTCTAAAAATGAAAACTAATAATAGTGATATAACAATTCCTAATGGAGAGAAAATTAAAGGTAATAATTTGCTGAGTAAGTACGTATCTAAAAATCTGCTCTATGTATATTTTAATGAAATAGATCTTAAATATTCAAGAATATTTCTATTTCAATAGACCTAAGTTATACAAAGCTATATAAATAATCGCTATTTGAATTATTGAGACTTCTGAGAAATAAAAAAGCGAGTCTGGGTAACTGGCTAGTATGAATTGGTTTTTAAGAGTCGGGGCGACAGGATTATAACCTGCGATCTAGTCCTCCCAAATCACTCGGGAATATTTTTTCTAACATTCTTGAGACTTTAGTTATAGCTTAATTAAATTGTAGTTATAATAACTAATTCGAGACAAGTATTTCAAACTGCTATTTCATTATATTAAATGATATTAGTCAGGTAAGGCTATCGAAGGGGCTCTTGAACAAGGTGGTATTTTTTAATCTGATCTAATAATTAATTTTAATTCGAAATTCCTTTCTAAATGTATAATCATTCAAAATACATAATAAAAAATTCTTAGTAAGTTAATTTAAATACATGTTGTAATTAATTTATTTAGTATTTTTTTTAATTTATTATGAGTTCAGAAAAGTTATTTCTTTTAGGGGTTGGTTGTCAGAAAGGGGGGACAACATGGTTTCATGATCAACTTTCTAAATCAAATAATTTTGATGGAGGGTTATTTAAAGAATATCACGTATTTGATTGTCTACATATAAAGTCGTGCATAAACATAAAAGAACCATTAATTCAACGATTAAAGGAAATTAATAATTTAAATATAAGTAATCCCAATACTTTGGGCATATTAATGCATAATTTGTTTTTTTCAAATCCGGATTCATATTTTAATTATTTTGATTATCTTTGGTTAAGTAATAAGTCTACAAAAATTGTTGGAGATATAACTCCCTCTTATTGCGGCCTAGACTCTATAGTGTTCCAAAACATTAGAAAAAAACTTGAGGAAAAAGGTTTTCGAGTAAAGATTGTGTTTTTCATGAGAGATCCCGTAGAGAGAATACATTCAATGTTCAGGATGAAAAAAAGAGACTTCTCCAAATCAAATGAAATTTCTTCTGAAATAATTAGAATTAGTGAAGATGAACTTATTAAGAAGAAATATAAAGAATTTAATGTTGAATTCAGAACTAGATACGATAAAACAATTCTCAATTTAGAATCTGCATTCGATGAAGAGAATATTTTTTATTCACTTTATGAGGATTTGTTTAGCGATGAATGTATTTCGCGGCTTTCAAAATTTCTCGAAATAGATAGTAAAGTTTTCGAAAAATCTCAATTCTCGAATGTTTCTCCGAGGAAAGAATTTCTTAGAGAAGAGACTATATCATTAGTGGCAAATTACTATTCTGAAGTTTACAATTTTGTTGAAAAAAGGTTTGATATTTCTACCAAATGGAAATCTCGTAAATATATTTCTCGAAGTAATCTGAAGTAAGTTGGCCAACCTTTCACCTTATTAAATCAAAAAAATATAGGAATAAATGGAGCACCAATAGGTTCAAGTAATAGCAAGCTATAGCTCAGGAGGGAGGGGCTACTAGAGGGACAAATCTTATATTAAGAAGATTAGTCAATATCCCAAACCTACTGCAATAACTGATCGGAGCGACAGGATTCTAACTTGCGACCTAGTGCTCCTAAAGCACTGGACCCCCTAGATGAGCACTAGGTTTTTAAGCTATAAATTTTTTTTTGATTATTACTTAGTTTTTTCCATACAAATAAACCCTCATATGGCATAAATATGACATAATTTCTTGGATTGACAGTCAATCTAAACTTAGAGGAATAAAACCCTCTTTTTTATGGAAAAGTTATTTATCGTTTGCACTTTTGATTGCTCTTTTCAATATTATGAGGAGACTGTTGAGCAATGGGCAAAAGAACAAGGTGATGGAATTGTAATTGATTATGACTTAGTAAAAATTAATGATCATAAGTCTCATTCCTTTTATACAGTTTCAAGTTTAGAAGACTTTTCAAAGATGTTAGATACAGAATGGGCTAGGGAATGGGATAAAGCTAATAACTGCAAAGATATAGTTTATAAACTTGAGCTGGTTGAATAACTAATAAATGGAATGACAAATCTTGGCAAAAAGATTTCTTGAATATGAAGTCACATTCACCTTCAGATGCAAAACTCCTGATGGTAATTGTAAAAGGACTGAAAGATACTTGGCATTTAGATGTTATGCACGTTGAAGACAAAAGACTGAAGAAAGAACAAATGCAACAAGTTCATGAGTCTTAGCGTTCGTAAAAGATCCTGTTGGATATAAGATAGAGCTAATAAAAAAAAGACTAATGAAGGAATTAGAAGAAAATACTATCGAACAAATAAGAACTCTTCTTAATTATTTAGAGCAAACAGATCTATTAAAAAACAAAGATATTCTTAGGTGTCTAGATGTAATAGCAAGAGAATATGGAGGAAAAGTAGTGGATGAGAATTAAATATTTATATTGATAGACAGTAGATCTTAAAAAAGGAGTAATTAGCTCCTTTTTTATTTAGCAATTCAAAATAAATTAATCTTCTCTTAGCGTATACGAAGTAGGTTACTTATATGTATAGATATTTTTTATGACTGACAAAGAAACAATTGAGTCAATGTTGTACGAGCTAGCCAAACCTAAAAAAATGGGCTCATTTTTTGTGAATAACGCTACTTCAGATTTTCTACTTATAAGACCTAGTGGGAATCCAATAAGTGCGAGGGGATTCGAGGAAATGATGAGTTCAGGCGATGTGGTTCAGGAAAAATCAGAAATTACAAAAATTCATAAGTTTGAATTTCTTTCTTCTGATGTAGCAATGTGTATTTTTACACTTGGGTCAAAATTCTCTTACAAAGGAACTCCTAATGATGATTTACCAACTGTCACTTCTATCTTCAAAAAGATTAATGGGATTTGGAAAATACATTGGATGCAAAGATCTACAGGAGATTCAGATTTGTCCTTATGGGATTAGTTAGAAGGTATTAGAGAAATTCACAGTCGATCTAAAATAAGGGGCAATTAGCAAACTGTTTTATAGAAGTTATTTTTAATTTGAAAAAACATTTGCATAATTTCTTACAACTGTTAATTTTAGTGGACTTGGATAAGTTCAAATGCAAGATCAAAGAATTGAAAAGATAGCAGCTGTTGCAGTAAACATAACTAAGGTGCTGGTAATAATTTATCTAGGCTTAGTAGAAGTATTTAAAATTGGCAAATTACTTAGAGAGAAGTTAGATGGTGAATTTGATATTTCTCGAAAATGGGCTTCACATGCTTATTCAATTCTAAAAAAACGACAAGCGGAAAGAAAAGTAGCGGGAGTTTAAAAATTTTTGCTATAAATTAATTGAGGCCAAACCTCATCAGCACACTCTACGTTTGCTGCAAGAAATAGATTGATTCAATATAGTTTGCGAGTCGATTTAATAACCCTTCCAGTAGTTGGAATTTCTGGAAGGGTTTCTTGTTTAATACCCAATATCGTTTTTGGGGTCTGTTATGAAAATAATTAATTTAAGTACTAGGTTCGCAGGTAAATCTAAAGGCTTCAATAGTAGTAAAGCTAAGCCCTGAGTTACATTAAAACCTTTTTCTTCCACTTAACTAGGTAGTTGATGGGTTGGAGGTGCATGAAACTTTCTTTTCTTTCTCTTCGATCTCTTATAAACAACAAATACACCAAGACCTAGTAAAGGCATTAATAAACCTTCTACAAAAATTGGAAAGTTAAACATCATATTCTTTATCGCTGTCTAATAGCTCTCTTATGTAGGTATATACAAGCTCTTGATCGTATCCGCTTTCCTTAATTTCTTGCATAATTTCGTCTGGAATTTCCATAATCGTCAACCCCCATGTGACAGTTTTTTAGAAGAAAATAAGCCAAAATAAGCCAGTAATAGGATTATTTAAAGCAAATTAGTGCCTATATACACATACTTACGAAGATATAAGAAAAAAGCAAGAAAATCACCGTTAAGCAGAATTGGACTCTGTAGCTTATTGCCCTCGACCTTCAATTATTAAGAATAACTCCTATGAGGTCTTCTTAAAATTTGGCAGTTTTAATGAAATTTGCTTTTATGAGTGCAGAGTTATTTTTATTATGCAAATTTCATTTTTTTCAAAAGTAGTTTTGTTTTTAACTCTTTATTGTATTTCTGATTTATCAATTAAAAATAATATTTTGAGAAAAGTAATGAATAGAGCTAATAGAGCTAAAAAAATTTAAACTTCCCAATCAATGGAATTTTTAACTAATTTTTGGAATAATCAACCTACTACAATTATGGGAATAGGTGTAGCAATATTTGTATTATTAGGAATTTATATATCTTTACTCCAGACATATCAATAAATTAGTTAATTATTTTTTTAATTTTTTCTAGATTCCATTTATTAAATATTAATTTCATTTCTCTTTCGTAGTATCTTACTTTCTTTGCGAAAGGTAGTTGTTGAATAATTATCCCAAAGGGAAATTTTAAAAAAGAAGAAACATAAACAATATAAAACTCGACGAATGAAGGTTTGGGAGGAAGAGGTAAATTTTTTAAATATGCCCAATCAATGCATGGTTTTAGTTGCTGATCACTAGCAGCAATATTTTTTCTACATCTCCAGTAAGAGAATAGATAGACGAAAATGAAGAAAGGTATAGGGAGAAATCGCAACATTAAATATCAATATTTAATAGTCATCTGCCAATAAGGATAGCAACCAACTCTATTTATCTATATAAGTTAGGCTTATATCATAAAAAATTCAAGAAAATTCTATAAAGTCTAGGGAAAAACTACAAGAAAACCCACTAAAATGGAAGTCATTTTCCCTAATTTTTCCCTAAGTCAAAAAAAAGATTGAATTTCGCTTTATTTGCATATCATTTGCGTGCTCACTTTTTTTGCGTGTTTTATATTATTAGCTGAGACTTACTGGTATGAATTATCGGGGCGACAGGATTAGGACCTGCGACCTAGTGCTCCCAAAACACCGCACAGGGCTAGTACAGCACTAGGTTTTTAAGCTATAGCTGATTTCTTGCTGGGTTCTTCGTGATTTGTCTTGTCAAATAAAGCAATATTTGACCGCAATTTGACCGCTAATTATTATTTTAGAAAAATTTAAAATAGCATTTTATACAAGATATTGATCTATTTAAATCAATAAAAATTTGAGAGATGGAATATAGTTTTGGGGAATTACGTGCAAAAATTTTGGAATCATTTGATTACTTCGAATATCTAAATTCAATATCATTTCACCCACCTGTAATGGTAATAACTACATTAGTATTTTTTTATATAAGAAGAAAAATTTTATTAGCTAGCAAAAAACATTAGCAATTTATTTAATATTTATATTTTTGAATGAGTCAAAAATTAAATAAACAAAGCAAGTAATAAAAACAATTACATATAAAGATTCCATTTAACTTACCGTTGTTATTGAACTACTTAATCCATAAGTGAGAAAAATAAAACTTGCAAAAGTAACTCCAATCATTACTGTTGTGTAGAGTTTATTTAGTTTGAAATTATTACTTGCTGATGAAAAGTCTGCAATAACCAAATTTTTCATTGAATATTTGTCTCTATTTTTGAAATTATTGCTGTTAACCAAACTGCCTAAAATTGGATCTGTTGAAACTTTTATTTCTTGATTGATAACAGTATTTAAACCTTTATCTTCATTGAAGAATCTTGGAAACATATATGCATGCCATAAAGCTATTATTGCCACCCAAAAAACTACACTAACTCCTGCAAAACCAAAAAGTAAGAATCTAAAGGTTTCCATATTTGTTCTTTAATTAACTAAAATCTACATCAAAAAAAATATCTAAATATCGCAATCCAAAAAAATATACTTTGAATAAATCAATTAATCATTTCATGATGTTACTAATGATTAGAGACAATGTTATTAGGAGTTTTTCTTTAAATATAAGTTAATGATCGAATCATTTATTTAACTAAAAAAGACAAAATAATAATCACATTTATTATTACTTTTCAGAAATGGATTTTAGGATTTTACTTGTTATTACTCCAATAATATTCTCATGGATATTCACAGTCTTTTGGTTAGGTAGGTGGGATGTATTTAGATTAACACCACTAGGTTTACCAAAGAAGGGAGTAGCTCCTTTTAAAAATTATCAAGTATGGGAAGATTCAGCATTAATTCCTGATACTGGTAGACCAGAAGAAGGTTATCCAGTATTTACTGTAAGAACCGCAGCAGTCAATGCACTAGGGATTCCAACCGTTTTCTTCCTTGGGGCGATATTGGCAATGCAGTTTAAAACTTATTAATAGGAAATTTTGATGGACATTAGATTTTTAATTGTTGGAGCACCATTTTTAATCGCATTTTTTTATACCTTATTTTGGCTAAAAAAATGGGGTGCTTTTAATTCTACGAATAATAATTTGCCAAAAAATATTTCTCTTAAAAATGAATCAATAGAACAAAGTTATATTTTAGAGAATATCTTTTTAACAAAAAATTAATCAAATTTACTTACTCTTTTAATTAATACATTCTCATGATTCCAATAGAACAGTATTTGTTTTTTGCAGTTTCTCTTTATGCATTTTTTTATCTTTCAATAACTATAGTAAGTACATTAATTAGCTTTTCCTAAGCACTAATCAAATAAAATATTAAACACTTATTTGTATAAAATTAATCTTCCTGTATTTTAAAACTCATTATATAAATATATAAGTAGATATTAGGGCAATCTACTAACCGCTAGCTTTGATAAAGCGGTTCGTAATGAGAACCTCCCTTTGACCTCATTTTCTTTTTCGCAATCTTAGAAAATGAGGTTTAAATATTTTTTAATAGTCATGAATATTCAATTAAATTCTTAATTAAAACTCTAAATTATTAAATATTATTCCTTCTTATGTATATTATTTACTTTTTAAAAAAGAGTTTTTTATTTATAAAGAATATGTAGATATTTGGCGAATCTGCAACGGTATAGATTCCGTCTTTATGAACCTAGCCAACGAAAATATTCCTAGCTACGTTTTAGTTATTTTAGTAGCTAGGAATATTTTTATTTATTCCACCTTTTAAAGTAATTTTTTCTGAAAATCAAATGATCAATAAATCAAGTAGTGAATCTACATTAGAAAAAATTTATAAGAATTTGGAATCTGGAATGCCAGAGAATAAATCTATCAAAGAGTATGCTCTGCCTAATGCGAGACAGTGGCTTGGTGGAAGATTTGTTGCTATATGGGTTTTACCTATTTATTTTTTAAGAAAAATCGCAAAGTTTTCTGCTTCTTCAGCCTTTGTTAAGCCATATTCTCCTTCTGTAAATGGGCCATCTTATAAGCAACCAGAAACCCTATTTACTTCTTTACGAAGTGTTTTCAGGGGTGAAGATCATTTAAGATTTTTTGATCATAGATTTATTGGTATTTGGGTATTGCCTATTGCTTTGACTGGAATTGTTTTTGAAATCCTTCTAATAGCTCCTACTAATAACACTTCACCTTTCAATTAAGTCTATTCGTAAAACAATATATACAAATATTTAAAGATCATATAGTATCAATGAAATTTACAAACCTTATAGTGAAAAACTTAAGCAGCAAATTTTCAAAAACATTTTTGGCAATGTTATCTTTGCCAATCACTATTTTAGGAACTTATTTTACAGAGGTTAAATCTGAAGAATCAACAGGTTTATATCTTACAGGTAATATTGGAACTTCATCTTTTACTAGTGCAGATTGGAAAGCCGAAGTTAGTGGTCTCGCTTACAAAGGTGATCTTAAGTTTGATGATGGAACAGGCTGGGAATTAGGTTTAGGTTATGACTTTGGAAGATTTAGATCAGAACTTTCATATGGAAATTCTAATAATGATATAAAAAGTATCTCTGCCAAAATAAACGAAGGAACTCTCAGCGGTACTTCAGTAGAATCATCTGCATCTGGAGATTTGAAAATTAGTAGTATTATGATAAGTGGCTATTTAGATTTTCCTATTGGAAAACAAAAGAAATTGACGCCATATCTTGGGGCTGGAATAGGTGGAAGCAAATTGGATATTGATAATATTACTGTTGCTGGAGAAGAACTTGAGTCTGCTAATACTTGGCTATTTGGCTACCAAGCAAAATTGGGATTAAGTTATTCACTTAATAAAGGAATAGATATCTTTGGTGAAGGTATTTATTCAGCATTTAGTGACTTAGGTGCAGCAGGAGAAAAATATGGATTAGGAAGTAATAGTGATATCAATTATCGTGCAGGATTTAGATTAAGATTTTAGTAAAATACTTTAAAGATTTTCTTTTGATAAGTTCTAGAGATATTAAGGGATTATGCTGATAGGCTTGATGGATAATAGTTTGTAGAAATGAATACTAAATTAGGGACACTTAAAAACGTAAATCTTAGAGAAGCATGGAGTCATGAAGCTCAAGATTTTACTCCTTGGCTTGCAGATAATCTTGAATATCTATCTAACGAAATAGGAATTCAATTAGAACTTGAAGGGCAAGAAGTAAAAGTAGAATCTTTTTCGGCAGATATCATTGCCAGAGATCCGCAGAATGACAGAAGAATATTAATTGAGAACCAACTTGAAAAGACTGATCATACACATCTTGGACAAATTCTTACTTATCTTGCAGGTTTAGAAGCAGAAGTAATTATATGGGTAGCAAGTAGTTTCAGAGAACCTCACCTTTCAGCAATTAAATGGCTTAATGAGAATACAGTAGAACCTTTTGCCTTTTTTGCTGTGCAAGTAAAAGCTGTTCAAATTGACAATTCCTCTATTGCTCCAATGTTTGAAACAGTAGCCAAGCCAAATAGTTGGGATAGAAAAATTAAAAATAAAGTAAGAACAGTTGGAGAACAAAGTGAATTGTCTAAATGGAGATTTGAATTTTGGCAGAGATTGATTGAAATACATCCGGAACAAGAAACTTATGAATCTTTGAAGTCAAAAAGTTCTCGTTGGAGAAATGTTCCTAACTCAAATTTTGTAGTATCAATTTATTTAGCAAAAAAATGTGTCGGAATTTTTATAAGAGGTATAAGGAATGCTGATTCAGAAGATGTATATAAACAACTCGAACCTCATCAAGATACCTTAGAAGAATATCTGGGTTCATCAATAGGTGAAGGTGATAAGACAAGGGGTGTATTCTTCCATCAAAAATCAGACGGAGATTTAACCAGTAAAAGTACCTGGGCAGATAAAATCAATTGGCTAGCTAAAATGCAAAATATATACGTTTCTACTTTGGAAGAAATAATTTAATTAAATTGAAACGTTACTACCTATATTCCTTTTTAAATGAAAATAACTTCTAGATAAAAAATTTTTAATAACACAATCTTATGGAAAGTTTTCCTTATGTGCAGATTTAGTTTAAGTACTAATGGAAATACTTTTTCTTTTATTGAATGACTTCAATTGAATTGTGTTTTCCCTTGAATAAAATATGTAATTAATTTTTATATTTTGACTTCCAAATGTTGCAATTCTCTGGCCTTGAGATGACAATCAGATCGTGGCATCTATCATTTATTAACGCTTTATATAGTGTCTGAAGGGGATTTGAAAACAGCAAAGACACAACTGAAATGGATTGGAACACCATCGCTTGGACAGGGTAGATCCAGTGGTGGTAATGCTGCAAGTGAAATTTTTGAAGCAGGAGGATCACAGAGAAAACGATCCCTGCTGGAAACACTTGTAAGAGAAATCTGTCAGAACAGCCTCGATCAGAGAAAGGATAAAAAAGTAAAAATATTTTTTGATCTGATAGTGCTCAAGGGAGAGAAAAAAGATAAATTTCTTAAATCAATTAATAGTGAGACTCTAATCCCTCATCTTTCATCTGTGAAAGGTTCAAGTGGAACTGCTCTCACCCTGAAAGCTGGACTTGAATCTATGAAATCATCTGATCTTGTCTGTCTGAAAATCAGTGATTACGGAACTGATGGCCTGACAGGTGATGACTGGGACGAGAAAGGAAATTTCCGTAAGTTATGTGTGCAGAATTTTTCAACCGGAAAGGAGTCTGGATTAGGAGGAAGCTTTGGACTGGGGAAGGCCGTCAGCTGGATGCATTCAAGAATATTCACTGTTCTATTCTCATCAAGAATCGAAGGCAAAAAGAAATTAAGAATTTTCGGTAGAAGCGAAATTCCTGCTCATGAAATGGAAGGTAAATCATGGCTTGATGGTGCCTACATGGGATCTGAAAGTGAAAAAGATGGAATTCCTATTGCAGAATCCACCTGGATGAAAGAAAGAGATGCAGAAAAAATTCTTCTCAATCGTGACAATGAAACCGAGTGCGGAACAACTATACTCATCCCAACTTTTCATGAACCTGATCGCGATGATACCGGTTCATCAGGAATAAGAGATCCCGAGGAGCTCTGCAGAGATTTCACAAAAGCTGCATCAAAATGGTTCTGGCCTGCAATCAGCTGGAAAAGACTCGATGTAAAAGCAAGAGTATTTCGGGAAGAGGGAAAATCAGCTGAATATATATCTGAAGCACATGCTGATGAGATATGGTCTCCATTCGTTGAGTGCGGAAGAGTCGAACCTTTTGCAAATGACAAATCACTCTTCCCGGGGGACAGCTCCTCAATTGATATTGAGTTTCCCATACCTACAAGAGTGGAGCCCTCAGACAATCCTGACCTTCTGCATGATGAGTTCAAAAGTATTGTCAGGCTTGGTGTTACAAGAGTCTCTTCAAAAGAGGAATGTCTGCCATGCCGTTCAACCATTGCACTTATAAGGGGTTCTGGAATGGTTATAGATTATGCCGAAGGTACAAAGTTAAGTGATGGAGGTTCATATTGTGCAGCTGCATTTGTAGGTACATCATTGAATGAGATTGCCGAATCTGAAAAGACAGAGTTGAACAAGGAAAATAACGCATTCGCTGAAGAATATTTTCGTGCAGGTGAACCAGTGACTCATGATGACTGGCTGCCTACAACAAGAAGACTGAGAGAAAGTTATACCTGGAGAGGTCATGCCAGCAGATTGAGGGGAATCAGATATGAACTAAGGCAGATGCTCATTCAGAACTTGCTGACCTCATTTATTGCACCTCCTGATGAAGGACCGGAAATGCTGAAAAGAATGCTTAATCTTGGCAGAGGAATTAAAGAAAAGAAAAGTCCATCCAAGATAAAAAATTCCGCACTTGAAGTTGTTATAGACAGAGATCAATGCACCTTCATTAAAAAAGCAAATGGATGGAGAATAGCGGGCGAATTAGTACGATCAGGTGAATCGAACAGAACTGCAAAAGTACATTTATCTTTCCAGAGCATTGCAGACAGTGGCCAGGGAGAGATGTGGGGAATAAGTGATATGCGACTAATGGGGAGTGAAAAATATATTTCATATGACGACTCAGATTCAAGGAGATTTGTATTCTCTGCTGAAAACCAATTTTCATCAGTACCTTTTGAATGTTTAGTCAAAGCTCCATCGGGAGTGAACCCTGAAATTGCAGGCTTCAGGAAGGTGGGTTAATTATGCATTTTGTCCCTTGGAAAACAATAGATCTTGATGGAGCATTTCGAATAACAGCTCCAGACAGTATTTCTGAAGAGGTGATTCAGGAAGTAAGCAATGGAATTACTTTCAAGTTCAATGGCAAGCTTGAAAAGACAAAACTTGAAATACTGCTTACTGCACCATTTGAATGGGAGGAAACGCTTCATCCCACAGAAAGGGAAAATCCTCCTGTTAAATTCATATGTCGTCTTATAAGCAGATCAACAGGTAGAAGAGAAATAATTGATTTAGAAGATGGCGGTGGTGGATTCTTCTTTTCCGAAACTTTCTACATACCTTTTTTAAATGGAGAGGAAGTAAGGGCAGAAGCGCTTCTTGTAAGAACAGAACAATTTGCCGGAGAAAAATCAAGGAGCGGCTATGCCGCAGAAATGGGGCAGATAATTGGGAGAAGTCTGATTCATACCATTCGTTTTGCCACCGCCGAAGCTAATAATGACTCCATCTTCAACATAAAGTGGCAATCCTTTCCCCCTGAGAGTAAAGATAAGTTGTGGAGATTGATCCCAAGTGAACCTCCAGTAATTGAGATGAATGCAGAGGTGACTGCATCATTGAAAAAACTTCTTATGAGTAAGTCCTTGAGGAAAGATATCAATTCCCTTCAGAGAGATATCATCTTCACCTCAATTTGTTCCACTGTTTGGACCATGCTTATTTCTATTTCCATGAACTCCATCCAGAATATGTTGAATACAAACAGTGAGCTGAGCAGTGAAGAAATTGTTGAGCAATTGCCACCATCACAACTTCAGACTCTATCTCTATTTTCCAAGAATCTTCTTGAAACAAATATATCTCCACATGAGGCGGTTGTTGCTCTTGCCAATGAACTTAGATCACCCGAATCTTTTCAGAAGTTTATTCTCAAAATGAGTTCAATAATCCAGCAGGAAACAAAGATTTTAGAATTGGCCGAAATAATGGCAAGAGGGTGCAGTTTTGAATCAGAAATTCCAACTGAACTTGAAAAAGAGGAGGTTGCATGAGCGAAAAACTCTTCAGATTGAAATCACCTCTAATAAGTAATGGACTTATTTCTGCTTTAAGGAATCCGGATTCTATAAGTATAGAGGAAGTGAACTGCCAGGTTGATCTTACAAATCTCTCAACACTTATAGATCAACTTATTCTCGAAAAAGTAATTGGTGCAAACCTAGATGCAAGATTAGTTGAGTGTGTTCATACAACATTCAAATCTCTGCCTTCTCACATTCTTACTGATATGAGGATGTGGCACTGGCTATGCGTAATAAGATATCCAAATATTCCGTGGCTTAGATGGAGAGGTAGTATTCCCGTTGATCCAGAAGATGGATTTACTGTCGGAACAGGAAAGAAACATGTTCCATCACTTAGATTTCTTGGTACATCATCAATAAATGGTCATGGCAGGAATACTTTATCCAGACTTTTTTTCGCCGCCGACAGGATGATGGAGAATGATCATTCTGATTATTCCCTGGTCAAAAAATTATTTACCAGTCAGGAACTTCATCTTGGTTTGAGCGATCGAGAATTTGGCCTGATCCCAAAGATCAATAGAATACTTACTGAAAAACTAGTTGAATTGCCAGACAGCAAAGTAAGAATTGCAATAAGAAAACTCAACTCCCTTGGAGGTTCAATATGTCTTGATCTTTTAAGTGAAGAACAACTACAGAAGTTAATTGATACCCAGAGTGAAGAGGTCGCATGATTCATAAAAATGCAGTTGGGAAAATTGATCCACACAGATTAAGTCCGGTAAGGGGGCCTTCATCAGAACTTGAGGCCCATATAGATTCATGCAGTTTTGATGAACTTCCTCAATATGCAGCAAAACTTCGATCAATAAAAAAAGAACCTTATTTTGCAGTTGACCTTTTTTCAGGTGCTGGGGGTTTAAGCCTTGGACTTCATCGTGCAAATTTTGATGTAATACTGGCTTGCGATATTAGAAACGATTCAATAATGACTCACAGACATCATTTTGGTGGATGTTCATATGAATGTGATTTAAGTAAAAGAAAAATTATTAATGAGATTTCAGATCAGCTTAATAAGTGCGGAGAAATATCACTTATTGCAGGTGGACCACCATGCCAGCCTTTCTCCCGAAATATCAAATGGAGAAAACATAACGAAGAAGTTTCTGCTCAACATCAGGAACTGAACGAAGATAGAAGAGAATTATGGGAATCATTTATTTCGATAGTGGAGCGGGTTAAGCCAAAAGCTTTTCTAATGGAGAATGTTACCGATATTGCCCAGACAGGTGAGCAGGAAATATATAGATCAATAATTAATAGAGCTGAGAAAGCTGGATATCGAATAAATCCTAAATTGATTTATGCATGGCAGTATGGAGTGCCTCAGCTAAGGCCAAGATTATTTATTTCCGGAACAAAAATAAATGAATGCGCTCCTTTGAAGTGGCCAAAGCCAAAATATGATTCTGTCGAAGAGGCCGTCACATTAGACGAGGCGATTTCAGATCTCCCTCCTCTTAAAGGAGGATGGGATGAAAAGTGGGACGAAAAATATAGCTATGAAGGACCAAAAACGGATTATCAGAAATTAATGAGGAAATGGTTGGATATTGATGATGAGATGATTCACGATCATCTGATAAGAAGAGTCAGGGGAGATGATCTTGAGACCTTTAAATTAATGAGATCAACTGGAGTCAAATATTCTCAATTATCAGAAGAGCAAAGAAGATATTCCGTTACAAGCAAAGCTTTTAGAGAAGGCAAGAAAGTTAAGGAAAATCAGAAAATGAGTTTTGGTGATAAATACAATATCCTCAAACCCAATGAACCATGTCTGACAATAACTGCGCATATGTCAAAAGATGGTTATTGGTATATTCATCCTCACCAGAATAGAACCTTATCAGTAAGAGAAGCAGCGAGAGTTCAGTCTTTTCCAGATGGGTTCAATTTTTACGGAGGGCCTTCTCATAGATTCCACCAGATTGGAGAAGCCGTTGCACCGATTGTTGCTTTTGAACTCGGCAAATCTTTAATGAAATCGATTAAAAATGAGAACGAATTTAATCAACCTGATATGGTTCCCAAACTTAGAGGTAATCTTATTAACTGGTATGAATCAAACAAAAAAGAAGTTGAACTTATATGGACAAAAAAAAGGGAAGGCAGAAAAATAATTCCAAGCGATATAAGGGCATGGAATGCATGTCTTGGAAATTTACTGCCAGAGACTTTCAAAAAAAATAATAAAGAAAAAAATAAACCTGCGATCTTAGGAGATAAAGATCTTGAAAAAAGGAAAAAAGATACCTATCAAAGATTAAAAAACTTTTGGCCTAATCCTGAAATTTTTCTGCAAGATAAAGCCAGAAAAATGAAAATAAAAAGTTTTAGTCTTGAAAGATATATACCTTCACTAGAACTGATTGCTGGAGAACTTATTAAAGATGAAATCGACTGGGGTCAAATCGCAAGAAAAGAATATGATTTGTTTTCCAGGAATTCGGTAAGAGGAGCACTGGCTACAGTTGGATTAACCACAGAGATAAAACAATCCATATTAATTAGCAGAATTATTGCTCATATCATGGATATTGATCATGAAATTTTAAAATTCAGCAATATGAATAGAGATATACATATAGGTCATTTACTAGAAATGGATAAAGATGGTATGGGCTATTGCGCATTACTTGCCCTATCAAAACAAGATAAAAAAGATGAAATAATTAAAAAAATAATCAACTCGAATTCAGCAATAAATTTCTTTGATTCCAAAGTTGGAATTTCTAAAATTTCACCTTTAGATTCATCATTTGCCTCATAATAAAAAAACAAATAAATGATCTTTAAAGAGAAACTTTGTACTATAAATAATTACTTGAATAAAAAAGAAAAAAATGATATCCCCCTAAGAAACAAATTGATCATGAGCTCCAAAAGCAATATGAAACAGAATATCCAAAATCCATAAATAATGAAAAGCTATAACATCAACTTGAAAGATTTTAATAATAAGTTTAAGTTTTTATAAATATTCATTTTTCAAGTGAGAAAGAAAATAAGACCTAATGCGAACTCTTTAATTATGAGTATGCGAAGTTTAGGTTATTCATTTAATAATGCAATTGCTGATATTATTGATAATTCTATTTCGGCAAAAGCAACAAAAATAGATATTTTATGTAATTGGGATAATCAAGAGCCTTTCGTTGAAATAAAAGATAATGGAACTGGGATGACGAGTGAAGAACTTGAAGAGGCAATGAGACTAGGAAGTAAAAGCCCACTTCATGAGAGAGATAAAGAAGATCTTGGAAGGTTTGGATTAGGTCTTAAGACAGCTTCCTTTTCGCAATCTAAAAAACTAATTGTAAAAACAAAAAAAAATGACAAATCATTTGAAGCCATATGGGATTTAGACCTTGTTGAGAAAGAAAATGAATGGTTTATGGATATAGAAAAACTTGAGGGAAAAAATGCATTAGAGACTAATGGAACAATAATAAGATGGGAAAAAATTGACACCTTAGAAAAAGAAGATAAAAAAAACTCTCAAGAATATTTTGAATCAGTTACTGATCAATTAACAAAACACATAAGTCTTGTTTTTCATAGATATATAAGTGGTGATTATGGCAATAAAATTATTTTTTCAGTAAATGGTAATGTTTGTGTTTCAGCAGATCCATTTTTTAAGGAAAAGTCAACCAATCAACCTCCGGAAATAATAGCTAATAAGTGTAAGGTCATTTCATATGCTTTGCCTCATCACACTAAATGTTCTTCTGAAGAATGGGAATATCATGCAGGCGAAGAAGGTTATTTAGCTAATCAAGGATTTTATTTATATAGAAATGGAAGATTAATTTGCAAAGCAACATGGTTTGGCTTGGCAAGAAAATTAGAAATGAGAAAACTTTGTAGAATATCCATTGATATTGATAATAGTTCGGATGCTGAATGGCAATTGGATGTTAAAAAAAGTAGAGCAACTCCTCCTCAACAAATTCGAGGGAGACTAAGAGATTTAATTGATGCCTTTTCAAGACCTGCAATAAAAAAAATAACAAAGAGAGCTAAGGCATTAATAAGCAAGGATAAGTTACCAATTTGGGAAAGATTTGTTTCGAGTGATAGGCAAATAATTTATAAAATTAGTAAAGAACATCCTTCAATAAAGTTTTTACTAAATTCTTTAAACGATGAATTAGCTGATGAAACAGAAAAAATATTAGCTTTAATAGAAAAATTAATTCCGCTTCAATTAATATCCTCTGATTATGCTGAAAATCCAAAAAATCTTATAACAGAGGAATTTACTATTAAAGAAATTCTTGATCACGCAAAGAATATTATTGATTACTACATTAAACAAGGTTTATCTGAAGAAGAAAGTTATGATATCCTCCAAGAAGTAGATTTATTCCGCGAAAATTGGAATTCCATAAAAGATAGTTTATAAATTTATAAATAGATATGGATCTTAAAACAACATTACTAAAACTTTCACAAGGTTATTTACATCAAGTAGGGAATACCTATGAAGATTCAATCGAAACATCAGTAAGATTCAACGCAAATGCACCAATTTTCTCCAAGTTGTGTGAGGAAGATATTCAAGAAGTAATTTTAAAAATTCAAGAGATAGAGGGAATTGAAATGGACATGTGTTCCCTCATCGAAGATGAATCTGATGACTTCGATGAATGGTTAACACCTGAACGGAAACAATTATTGAATGAAGGATACTGGGACAATTATGAAACTCTTTTATCTAGAAAAGGTGGTTTTTCAGATAATGTTATTACTACTCTAGGATTAGATACAGAAAAAATAATATCTAAGTGTGGTGATCCAGAAAATAATAAATTATGGGATAGAAAAGGATTAGTAATTGGCTCCGTACAAAGTGGAAAGACTGCTAATTATATAGGACTTATAACGAAGGCTGCTGACTTGGGTTACAAGGTAATTATTGTTATCGCTGGAAGAGATAATAATTTAAGACAACAAACTCAAAAAAGAATTAATGATGGATTTATTAAACCAACATCCGTAGTTAATGATGTCAAAACTCCAAGTTCAATAACAGATAAATTTGATTTTGATTCTCCTGCTTTGCAAAGAATTGCATTCAAACTAGAGAAGGATGAAAAACCTGTAGTAGCAGTAGTTAAAAAAAATACTAATGTTTTAAATAATTTAAAGAAATATTTTGCGAGTTCAAAATTACATAGAAATGGGAAAATTAATTTACCAATGATAATGATCGATGATGAAGCTGATAATGCCTCAATCAATACTAAATATGGAAAGGATGATGACGATCCAACAAAAATAAATAAAGATATACGAGAGATTTTAAATACATTTACAAGAAGTTCTTACGTTGGATATACAGCAACTCCATTTGCAAATATCTTTATTGATCCTGATGATCAAAATGAAATGATTGGAGGTGACCTTTTCCCTCGAAATTTTATAACTAGAATCTCCCCTCCAACAAATTATTTTGGACCAAAAAAAATATTCATTGATGAAGATCCATTTAATTCAAAAACCATCTGCAAAATTACTGATAATGAAGATTATTTACCTTTAAAGCATAAAAAATCTCTAGATCCAAAAATTCCAAATAGCTTAAAGGAATCAATAATTTCTTTTTATTTAGTAAATGCAATCTTTTACTTAAGGGGAATTTATGAAACCAAAGATATTTCAATGATGATAAATGTCTCATTATTTACAGCAGTACAAGAACAATTAAAATTAGAGATTATTAGATATAAAGCAAAAATAGATAATTTATTGAGGCATAATATTTTTCTTGAAAATGAAGATTCCTTAAATAGATTAAAAAAATTTAAAGAAGTTTTTGAAAAATATTACTCAAAAAATATAAAAGAATCTTGGTATGAAGTAAAAAATGCAATTAAAGAAACTTATCTAAGAATTGAAATAAAATCTATTAATCAAGAATCTTCTGACCCAGTAGAATATAAAGACGGAGATTCAAAGATAAGAGCAAAATCTTACATAGTTATAGGAGGACATTCTTTATCGAGAGGCTTTACTGTCCATGGATTAGTAATTACTTATATTTTAAGAAATACCCAAATGTGTGATACTCTCCTCCAAATGGGAAGATGGTTTGGATATAGGGATGGTTATGAAGATTTATGCAGAATATGGATGACTTTGAATGCTATAGATTTTTATCAATTCATAGCTGAAGAGGTTGATAATATAAACGAACAAGTAAAAGAGATGGAGAGATTAAAAAAGTCCCCTTTAGAATTCGGTTTAATGGTCAGAGATAATCCCCTATCTCTTTATATAACTGCATTAAACAAAATGGGGGTAGGAGAAAAAAGAAGCATTAACGTCGCTTTGTCATCAAAGTTTATTGAGACTACTACTTTGCCAAAAGATAGAAAAATATTAATTAATAATTTCAATATCACAAAAAATCTAATTTTGAAATTAGCTAAAAACAAACCCTTAAAACCCGAAAGGCATTTTGGCTCACCTGGAATTTTATTCAAAAATATCAATTTAGATTTTATAGAAGAATATTTAAATGAATTCCAGTCTAGATCTCCTATGACTAATCCAATCTATGCAATTAGAAAATACATAACAGCAAGAACAGATGAATTAGGTATTTGGGATGTATTTATAACTTCCCCATTAAAGAAATCAAGATATGAATATAGAACTATTCCCATTGGGAATATATCCATCGGAACTTCAGGCAGACAATTAATTATTGAATCTGATGAAAAAATTAAATTTGCAAATGGTAAAATTTCTGGAAGAGGAATTGAAAAAGTTGGTTTAAGTGAAGAAGAAGTTTCTGAAGCTATTCACGACTGGAGAGACGCAAATAGAACAAGGATAAATAAAAAAGAATTAGAAGAAGATGCTTACCCTGATTCTATCTTTAGAAAGAAAGGGAGAAGACCTTTATTAGTAATTCACTTTATTGATCTTTTTAAAGATAGAGAAAGTCCAAGATTCTCAAATGATTTAGATGATTTTGCTCATGCAACATGGTCAATATCTTTTCCACCAACAAAATATGAACAAGAACAAACAGAATATATCGTAAACAAAACTTGGAGACAGACTAATTTCTTCGATATCTTAGAAACAAATGAGATAAATGATTTAAAAGGTAGTGATGGAAATTAAAGAAAAAAATCCTTGGTCAAAAATACCGCCTGGGAAAAAGGCTATCCCAGTATTTACAGATCCAAAAATAAAACGAAGATTTCTATGGGCTATAGATGAAGAAAAAAATCACTGCTTGTTGTTTGAAGCGCAAGAAGGTAACACCACAATCCCACCTAAAAAAGATTTACCAAAATTAAGAGGTCTTATAATTAATGAATTAGTTTCTAATAGAAGATTCTTAAAAATTACACTATTAGATATACAGCAATTAGAAATTTTTTCTGAGTTATGTTGTCTTCTTATAAATGCCAGTGTTAACGAAGATACTGAGCAAGGAACTGTTTCTGTTCTTCTTAGAAGATGCATGCGTTGGGTTAATTTGCTAGCTGGCAAGAGAGATAGCAAATTATCAAATAGTGAACAAAAAGGGTTAATAGGTGAACTTTATTTTTTAAGTGAAATACTAATAAATCAAATAAACACTTCTGCTGAAATGGCGTTGGAAAGCTGGCAAGGACCACTTGGTGGAAGCAAAGATTTTGATTTAAAAAAAACCCAGATAGAAATTAAGGCCAAGAGAACAATCTCAAAACCAAAAATTAAAATATCTTCCGAGGATCAACTTGAAGAAAACCCAGAAACAAATTTATTTTTAGCTGTATTTGGAATTGATTTTTCTGAAGAAGAAAAAAGTAAAGATCTAAATCAATGGTGTTTATATGTAGAGCAAGAAATTGATAAAAAAAATCCTAATTTAATTTCTCAGTTTAATAATCTGATTTATGAATATGGTTTTGATTGGGAAGATGACTATTCAGATTTAAAATGGGATATAAAAGAGATTGTATTTTATAAGGTTATAAATAGTTTTCCAAAGATAGTTGGTAGCAAGTTATCCTCTGGCATAGAAGATGTATCTTATACATTGGATATGAATGAACTTAAAGACTTTGAAATTAGTAAAGAGGAATTTTTAAAAGAAATCTAATGGAAAAAACTTTAGAAGAATTTCATTCAGAATTAAGAAATGAAATATTAGTTGAAGCAGAAAGCAGCAACGAGCTAACAGAAGATGCGTTCTTTTATTTTTTTTCCGAAGACTTGATAAAAGCAGAAGTTATACCAACTGCTGATAGATGTTTTTTTGATAAACCAGGATTAAAGATAGATGGTTACGGTGGCAATCCAATTGATGATGACGCGACTTTAAGTTTGATTGTTTGCGATTTTTCAAATCAAGAAGAAATAGTATCAATTAACAGATCAGAAATCGACTCAATGTGCAAAAAAGCGATAAATTTCATCTCAAAATCATTAGATCCAACTTTCAGAGAAGACTTAGACATGACAAGCCCAGAATTTGGCTTAACAGATCTTATTTCTTCAACTTGGGATCAAATACAAAAAATAAAAATAGTATTTATTACTAATAAATCTTTAAATATTAGAAATAGAGATTTTGATCCAATTCCTGTTAATGGTATTCATGCAGAATTTGTACCTTGGGATATCAATCGCTTTTATGATCTAATGATTTCCGGGAAAGAAAAGGAGGAACTCATAATAAATTTAGGAGAATATGGAGGCTCCATAACTGCTCTCAATGCATCCAGTCCTAATAATGATTTTGAAAGTTATCTTTGCATAATGCCAGGGTATACTCTTGCAAAAATATTTAAAGTCTGGGGTAGCAGATTATTAGAACAAAACGTACGTGTTTTTTTGCAGGCAAAGGGAAAGGTTAACAAAGGAATAAGGTCTACCATTGAGCAAAATCCCAACATGTTTTTTAGTTATAACAATGGGATCACTGCAACTGCATCTGATATAAAAAAAGACTTCAATCAAACTTCTGAAAAAGGGGGTCTTTTTATATCTTCAATAACTAATTTTCAAATAGTAAATGGAGGACAAACTACCGCATCAGTGCATGAAGCTATTAAAAGAGGTTTCGAAGAGAACTTAAAAGATATTCAAATACAAATGAAGTTATCAGTTGTTTCGAATGAAAGTCGAGCAGAAGAAATAGTTCCAAAAATATCTGAATATGCAAATAGTCAAAATAAAGTAAATCATATTGACTTCACCTCAAATAATAAGTTCCACGTGGATATGGAGAATTATTCAAGAAAAATTTTAGCTCCTCAAAAAATAGGAACTACGATTCAAACTAGATGGTTTTATGAGAGGGCAAGAGGACAATATAACCAAGAAAAAGCATTATTAAAATCCACAGCTGAAAAGAAAAAATTTGATGCATTAAACCCAAAGAATCAAAAAGTAACTAAAGACCAATTAGCAATAGTAATAAATACATTTTTATGCAAGCCTGATTTAGTAAGTAAAGGATCTCAAAAATGTTATGTAGAATTTACTCAAGCATTTACAAAAAAACAGGCGAGTGAAGAAGGGGATAAAACATTTTTCGATGAAACATTTTTTAAATATTCAATGGCCAAAGTTTTAATTTTTAGACGCTTTGATGAATTAGTAAAAAAAGCAGATTGGTATGCAGAAGGTTATAAAAGAAATATAGTTGCCTATGGAATTGCAAAATTATTACACACAATAAAGAGAAAAAATAAAGCTATAAATTACAACAACATTTGGAAATCACAATCCCTAAATATAGAATTAGAAAATTCTCTCCTTTTGATGGGTAGAGAGGCGGTAATACATTTAACTGAAGCAGAACGCCCAAAAGGTGCTCCACTAAATACAGGAGAATATGCTAAAAGTTTAGATTGCTGGGAATTATTTAAAAAAGTACCAGTATCTTTAGGTGAAGATTTTAAAAATACTCTATTAAGTAAAGAGGAAGAAAAAGGTGTACTTAAAGAAGCCTCAAAAAATCAAAAATTTGATAATCAGCTAGAAACTGAAAACTATATCGTAAGCTTAGGATCTGATTTTTGGAAAAAAGTTCTTAAGTTCTGCATGCAAAAAAGAATAATTTCACCTAGAGATCAAAATTTGTTATATCGAGCTATTCAAGTAAACTTTGTTCCAGTTGATTGGCAATATCCTAGATTAATAAAAATTATAGAGAGAGCTAAAGATAATGGATTTAAAGATTGATATTTCAAAAATTTCTTTCTCTAGAAAAAATATTAATTTTTTTCTTTAAAAATATCTTCTAACTTTTGAATTAAGAGTTTTCTATCTTTAAGTTCACATTCCCAAATAACGACGGATTTCCAACCAGTATTTTTTATTTTTTCCTGTATTTCCTTATCTCTTTTTACGTTTGTTTTAAATTTACTTTCCCAGAATTCTTTTCTTGTTTTTGGAGTAGAAGCATACTTACAATTCTCATGCCTATGCCAGAAACATCCATGAACAAAAATGACTGTTTCATATTTTGGTAGAACAATATCAGGAGAACCTGGTAAATCTTTCCCATGCAATCTGAATCTATATCCCATTGAATGTAAAAGTTTCCTTACTGCAATTTCAGGCTTTGTATTCTTAGATTTAATTGCAGACATATTCCTTGATCTTTCTACAGATACTTTAGGTTCAGATATTTTTCTCAGATTACCCCCTTCACAATGTTATTTTTCCTTATTTGAATATTATCTAAAATTTTTTTCTTTAATGAAATTTTATTTGGTGGCTCCAAGGCCAGTACAAACTCCAAAGAGCATCTTCCCTTCATTTACTTTGTAAAGTTTTGCCATTTCACTGTTAAATTTATTGAGATATTACACCATAAATTTTTCAATGAAAAGTTAATTATTTATTATTCAATATATGTAAGGAATAATTTTTATGGAAGGCACTGTTTATGTCTTAACTAATCCTGCAATGCCAGATTTAGTGAAGATTGGAAAAACTACTAGAGATGTCTCTTTAAGACTTGCAGATTTATATTCAACTGGAGTTCCATTACCTTTTGAGTGTGAATATGCGGCAAAAGTTAAAGATGTAGATGAGACTGAAAAAGCTTTCCATTTAGGATTTAAGAAAGACAGAGTAAATATTAAAAGAGAATTTTTTAAGATTGACCCTGAGCAAGCAATAGCTTTTTTAAAGTTACTGGAAATAAAAGATATGACTCCATCAGTTAGAAAAGAAGCTGAGAGTGTTGATGTAGAAGCTAAAGCATCAGTTGAAAAGTTTAAAAAAGATAGATTACCAGTAGTTAATTATTTTGAGATGGGTCTAGAGGTTGGAGATGTATTTACATATGAACTAGATCAAAATATAACTTGTACAGTCAAGAATCAAAGAAAGGTTGAATATGAAGGCGAAGAATTTTACTTAACTGGATTAACTAAAAAATTATTAGATAATCCTAGAAATATTAGAGGGAGCAAGTATTGGTATCACAAGGGAAGAAATCTAGTTGAAATTTACAACGACACTTATGCTAACGAGTAAGAAACAGGAGGGGCAAATCTAAATATGAGACTACTTACAAAATAAAAAAGACGGCTTGGGAATGCTTTCTATGACTTGGTTTTAGAGAGTCGGGGCGACAGGATTCGAACCTGCGACCTAGTGCTCCCAAATCACTAGGTCAGAAGACCCTATAACTACGTTTTTAAGCTATAAATGTATAAGTACTATTCATATTAATGAAAAAAGCATTAGCAATTGCAGGAATACTGGCTCTATCTATTACACCAACAGCATCTTTTGCTGACCATTTAAAACCTAAAGAAAGTGAGATAAGACCAGGTGGCAACTTAGCCCATACAAAACTAAGTGGGCGCAACCTGAGTGGTGCCGACCTGAGGGGTGCCAACCTGAGTAATGCCGAAATGGGGTATGCCAACCTGAGGGGTGCCAACCTGAGTAATGCCGACCTGAGTAGTTCCAACGCGACTGGTGCCAACCTGAGTAATGCCAACCTGAGTAATGCCGACCTGAGTGGTGCCAACCTGTTTGGTGCCAACACGAGTGGTGCCGACCTGAGTGGTGCCAACCTGAATGATACAAACCTAAGTAAGAGCACGACTGGATGGTTTTAGAGCAACCAATCTCAGACGTTGTCCAACAGCTTTACCCCTCTTTTTTTTATGCCAGTAGTAAGCGTTTTAAATCAGTTGTTAGGTCATAATCAAGAATTATTGACTATAACAAAATAATTTGATGTATATATCTTTCAATATTTAAATTACTTTAAGGCTGTAAATTATATTTTTTTTAACAAGCTTATTTCTCATTACATAGTGGGCATTTTCAAAAAAACTCTCATTTTATCTTCTACAATTTCATTAATACTTTCTCAATCTGCGATGGCTTCAAAAAGATTGAGTGGAGCTGGTGCATCATTTCCTTCAAAAATTTATACCAGGTGGTTTTTTGACTTAGCTAAATCTGGAGGCTCTAGAGTTAATTATCAAGCAGTAGGTTCTGGATCTGGAAGAAAAGCTTTCATAGATGAAACTGTGAATTTTGGAGCGTCAGATGATCCTATGAAAGATTCTGATATACAGAAAGTTAAAAGAGGACTTGTTCAAATACCTATGATAGGTGGCACAATTGCCTTTGGATATAACTACGATTGCGATTTAAAACTAACACAAGAACAAGCTGTTCAAGTAGCAATGGGAATGATAAAAAATTGGAAGGAATTAGGATGTAAGTCAGGTAAATTAACTTGGACGCATCGTTCTGATGGCTCAGGCACTACTAAAGCTTTTACCAATTCTATGGAGGCATTTTCTACAACTTGGAATTTAGGTACTGGTAAATCAGTTAAATGGCCTTCTGGAGTTGGAGCAAAAGGTAATTCGGGTGTTGCAGGTGTTATTCAAAACACTCCAGGCGCAATTGGTTATTTAAACCAGTCATACATTAAAGGTAATGTCAAGGCTGCTGCACTTCAAAATCTTTCTGGTGAATTCGTTACCCCCAATACTGAATCAGGCTCAATAGCTTTAAACGGCATTAAGCTTGATGAAAACTTAGCTGGTATAAATCCTAACCCTAAAGCTAAAGGAGCTTATCCAATAGCAACCTTGACTTGGATACTTGCTTATGAAAAAGGTAATGGCAGGAATACTAATGCAATTCAAGATACATTCTATAAATTACTCAGTGATGAATACCAAGATAAAGCTCCTGCCTTAGGTTTCGTTCCCTTGAAAGGTGAAATTTTAAAAAAATCAATTGAAGCTGTTGGAAGAATAGGAAGGTAATTTAGAACTAGTAAGCCAAGCAATAAAAAATAAAAAAGTTAAATCAAGTACTGACAGATATTTAAAAAATAAATACTATAAGTTTAAATAATTTTATAGAAATTTAAATTCATGATCAAGAATTTATTCATCGCATTAGCTTTTGCATTAATGCTTATCAATCCAAGCATTTCTATAGCTGCAGAATCTCCTGTTGATGTACAAGAAGTCTTTGTAGGTTCTGAAACTATGGATGGAGATGCTCTTAAATATCCAAGAGGAAAAGCCGAAATAAGGTTACAAAGAGTTGAGTTAGCGGAAGGAGGAACAGTACCTCTTCATTCTCACCCTATCCCATTACTAGGAAATGTTGAGCAAGGTACAATTGTCGTCAAACGAGAAGGTATGGACGATATTACTTATAAAGAAGGTGATTCTTTTATAGTCGGTCCTAAGACACCAAAACATACAATGGGTAATGCCAAAACAGATACTGCAGTAGTTTGGTTCGCAGCAATAGGAGCAAAAGATGTTCCGATTCTAATTCCCGCCGAAGGATAACTTTTAACTTTAAATCAATTATTTTTGATTGACAGTCGATCTAAAATAAGGGGCAATTAGCTCCTTTTTTTATGTCTCTTGAAACTACTGTTTTTACATTCAAAATTAATGTCCCTTATGAAGAATGGGCTGCTGTTTATGACAGTGAAGAAAATATACAAATGATGAAAGAAACTGGAATGACTTGCTTATACAAAGGTGTAAACAAAGATGATCCAACCAGTGTAATTGTCATTGAGCAGGGTGAAGAAGGTAAAGCAATAGCTATGTTTAAAGATCCAGAAGTCAAACCATTAATTGAGAGTGCAGGTCATATTTATGATTCGACTGTTATTTCAAGCTACTTTTAATTGACAGTCGATCTACAATAAGGGGCAGTTAGCTCCTTTTTTTGTTTTATGCTATGAATACAAATAAGTATCTAACAAATAAAATACTTTTTATAACTTTAAGAACATCAAACACAATGAAAAAACTTTTTTCAACAATGATTTTTGCTTCCTTATTTGCATTAGCAATACCTCCCTCAGTAGAGGCACACAAAGTTGTGGAATCATATAAAGAGTGTACGAAATATGCAAAAAAATTGGGTATGACTTGTGAAGAAGCTATCGCAGATGGATTAATACTTATAATGTCGTAGTAATAAATATATAACCTACAGGTAATATTTACTTGATTGACAGTCGATCTACAATAAGGGGCAATTAGCTGAAATGAATTTCTTAAGTAGTCTTGGACTGCGACTGAACATTAAACACGAATAAATCACTAATAAAACACACTTTTCAAAAATGAAATGAGACTCCAAAACCCTTGAAAGCAGGTTAAATAGTCTCAAAAAAGCCTAAGTAGTACTGTCTGGGACACAATTCATTAAATAGTAGGTTTTATGTGTTTTATTAATATATAAATGTAGTTATATATATGTATTAGAAGGAATATTAGATGTGTTTTATTGATGTTTTATTAGTGTTAAAAACCAACTAATTAAACACAACACACCTTATACAAAACTAATGCTTGTAATTTCCATGAAATGGGTTCTGTTTTCTTTTATCTGACGCTTCAATCGTGATTTTGTGCATTAAATTCAAACTTCCAATCGCTGCGGACAGTTGATTAGTTTCCAAAGACTTTAAATATACCCTCTCGGTCTGGGTCACGAGCCAGCCCATCAGGTCAGTTCGCTCATACTTTTCTAAGCTCTTTATCATTTGAGCACTTGCCCAGTTGATGTCGAGATTCGCACTTCTACGAGTGATTTTGTAGTCCCTGACTAGGGTTCTGGTTACTTCAGACACCCCCATGCCTGACTCGAATAACTTGGAAGAGCCTTGCATTTGACGGCATATTGACGGCTATCTCTGCCGTCAGATTTTCCAATAAAAAAGCGAGTCTGGGTAACTCGCTAGTATGACTTGGTTTTTAAGAGTCGGGGCGACAGGATTCGAACCTGCGACCTAGTGCTCCCAAAGCACTGGGCGTTATTTTTAAGAAAACCTTGAGACTTTAGTTATAGCTTAGACTAACTATAGATGTTGGAACGAGTTTGAGACTAGCTATGGCGTAATCTTCGAAGGTTATCTAAGCTTATATTAGATCTTAGCGCTCCCCTTAGCGCTCCCCTTAGCGCTCCCCTCTACGACCTAGTGCCATATTCTAGGTAGATCATATTAAATTAACTATATTATTTTTTTAAACTTGATAAATATTTAATGACGGAGTCTCTCTTTTCTCTTTTTGCTTCATCTAAAGGAGTTGCTCCCCAACGGTCACGAACATTTAGTGGATGACCATGCTCAACTAAATATTTAACTGCTTGCAAACTGCCTTCAGCTGCTGCTAAATGCAACGCAGTTCGTAAATCATAATCTCCAGCATGTACAGGTATGCTTTTAGCAACTAATTGTCTTATTCCTGGTACATCGTTTTCAAAAGCAGCAAAAAGCAATTCTATAACCATCATTTCATTATCAAAAGTTGCCATCTCATCTGTTTCTCCATCTGGGTCTTCAACTAAATGAACTGGTTCTGAATAGTTAACATCTAATTTAGTGAATAATTCAACAATTTCATTATGACCATTATCTCTTGCATCTGAAATAGGATACCCACCCCAACGATCAGGAATTGGTTGTACCCCAATGCTTAATAAATATCTCACAACTTCAGTTTGACCTTCGGCAGAGGCTAGATGCAATGGTGTTCTAATATCATAATCACCTGCTTGAAGATCTCTTTGTTGACTGGTAAGTCGTTCTAGCGTTCTAACATCTCCATTACTAGCTGCCCATATTGCTTCACCACAACTACTAGCTCGCCATTTTGAAATAGGAACTTTAGGGTCAATCCTTTTTGTATCTGTCATGGTCCCATCAAAAAGATGAACCAAATATTTTTGGGTTATTTTTCTTGCTACTTCTAATCCTCTTACACTATTCCCCACTGAATCTAATCTGGGAGAAAAAATACATATACCCATTAATTGGGGAACGATTAGTAAAATGCCCCCTCCCACTCCACTCTTAGATGGCAATCCTATTTCTTGGAAAAATTTACCACTGCTGTTATACATTCCAGCCATCTGTACAACAGGAAGGACATTGCGAATTGTACTTTGACTAAGAACTCTATCTTGAGTGATTGGACATACTCCTCCGTTCGCGAGCGTGGCTGCTCCCATTGCAACGTCTTTAGCCGTCATTTCTAAAGAACAAATACTAAAGTAAACCTTAAGTGCATTTACTACTGCAGGTTCAATATAAAAATCGTATTCATATTCTTTTTCATCATGAGCATCCTCAGGAAGAAGTGAGTCGGAATGTGGAATATTACCAGTTGCCATTAGTAAGAAACCCGTAGCAATATTGTTGTAGCCTTTAAAGTTTTCTTGTCGAGCCATATTTTTATTAAATCTTGGCCTTTTTATTCCTGAGGTTTCCATAGCATTCCATCCTATTATTCTTCCAAACTGTTCCCTTACATAATCAAGTCTCTGTCCAGTGGAGTTTTTTGGATTAATTAAACCCGTGGTCATTATTGCACCAGCATTAACCATAGGATTAAAAGGAATTTGATTATTAGGATTTAAACTGCTTCCTCCCATTCCTTTAACCATCAATGTTAAGTCATCAAATTGCCTCCCAGATGGTTCAGCGCCAACGTGTCTATTAACTTTATCTAAACCTAAATTCTCAACTACTATGGAATAGTTAAATACCTTGCACATCGATTGAATAGAAAAATCAACATCTGAATCACCTCTTTGGTATATTTGCCCATCTGTCGTAACAACTGCAATACCAAATTGCTCTGGATCAACCTCGGCAAGAGGAGGAATATATTTAGCTAAATCCCCAGATCTATTAGGTCTTATCTCATCATAAATTTTGTCTAAATTCATTGAGAAATCCCTAAAATCAGGAACAGCGAGTTCTCCTCTCAAAGCCTTTTCAATTAGGAGACCTCCTGCTTTTATAATTGAATTAAAATCTTCAAACTCAATATCATTAGATCTATGCCTATCTAGTTTTTTGAAAAAACTTCTTAATCTAAAATCATTTATTTGCAATCCAGCATCAAATATGGCTTCCTTAAGCTTTGATTTATTCACAGTTTTTTTGCCATTTTCGCACAATGAGAAAAAAATATTACCCTCTCTTGGAGGAAGTGTTTTTAACCAATCAAATACAGATTCTTCCTTATTAGATGGGGTCTTTTTTTCAGTAGAAGTCATTAATTATTTAATATTCCTAGAATATAAAATCTATAAACGTGGAGATTTTTGTTTTGTACTTGTCGCTACAATTTGAGCATTTAAATATCTTTTTAATTAATCAACTTGTTGAAAAGCCTCCATGCTTCAAAGGATTAGCCCCACTTAGTCCAGAATCAATCGCAAGGGCTAGAGCAGAGTGGGGTATTACTGGAAACTAAATGACACTTACAATTTCTAACGAAATACCAGAAAACATAAGGAGGGGTTGCTTGCAAAAGCAGAGGGTAAGAATTGGGATGAATGTGCAGAAATATCAAAGATTTCTAGATATGAAATGATGAAATGGAGGAAACATCCTGATGCAGATAACCTTATTTCTACTGCTATCAATTACAAGCTAGAGGAAGCTCTAGGGATAATTAGTTGCGCTGCTCCTCAGTTATGCAAAAGATTAGTAGATATAGGTTTATCTGAAAGAACTAGACCATATACAGCAGTTGACTCAATAAAAACTGCCCTGGCTTTTCTACAAACTGGAGTTATTGATAGGGAGAATAAAGCAGAGATGCGAAAACTATTTAGACAAATAGAAAAACTAGAAGGACAACCACAAGCAATAGATATTTAAAATCTTCTCTATATATAAGGAATAAATTAAGCACCTTTTCAGAATCTTCGAAGATGCTAGCGCTCCTTCTAGCGCTCCTTTCTCATGTGAGAATGTAAACAATAAAAAAGAGAGCCTGGGAAACTCTCTAGTATAACTTGGTTTTTAAGAGTCGGGGCGACAGGATTCGAACCTGCGACCTAGTGCTCCCAAAGCACCCGCCCTCCAATTTGAGACAGTGGGTTAAATAAACAAGTTAGGCTATAGCTTGTTAGTTGCTATATCTTCAAAATTACGAGTCTTAAAAATAGGCCAAAGTTATACAAAATTATCCTTAGATATACAATTAATCGCTAAATAATCGCTAACCAAAGACCTAGTGCTTTAGGAGCTGTAAAATATCATTGATTGACAGTCGATTCAATATAGAGGGATAAAACCCTCTTTTTTATGCAAGTAATAAGCGTTTAAAAAGAGCGAACAGGTCGTATATATCAATAATTATTGATTATATCAAAATATTTTGATGTATTTCTTAATCTTTGTATTTCGCTTTTTGTTTGATGCTATAAATAAATTGTCTTCAATCTAAGTGACTAATGAGTATTTTCAAAAAAACTCTCATTTTATCTTCTGCAATTTCATTAATACTTTCTCCATCTGCGATGGCTTCAAAAAGATTGAGTGGAGCTGGTGCATCATTTCCTTCGAAAATTTATACCAGGTGGTTTTTTGACTTAGCTAAATCTGGAGGCCCTAGAGTTAATTATCAAGCAGTAGGTTCTGGATCTGGAAGAAAAGCTTTCATAGACGAAACTGTTAATTTTGGAGCCTCTGACGATCCAATGAAAGAAGCTGATATAAAAAAAGTTACTAGAGGACTTGTGCAAATACCGATGGTGGGTGGAACAATTGCGTTTGGATATAACTATGATTGCGACTTGAAACTAACACAAGAACAAGCTGTTCAAGTAGCAATGGGAATGATTAAAAATTGGAAGGAATTAGGATGTAAGTCAGGTAAATTAACTTGGGCCCATCGTTCTGATGGCTCAGGCACGACTAAAGCTTTTACAAATTCTATGGAGGCTTTCTCTAAGACCTGGAATTTAGGTACTGGTAAATCTGTTAAATGGCCTTCGGGAGTTGGCGCAAAAGGCAATTCTGGTGTTGCAGGTGTTATTCAAAATACTCCAGGTGCAATTGGTTATGTCAATCAATCATATATAAGAGGTAAGGTTAAGGCTGCTGCACTTCAAAATCTTTCTGGTGAATTCGTTACTCCAAATACTGAATCAGGCGCGATAGCTTTAAATGGAATAACTCTTGATAAGAACTTGGCTGGTAAAAATCCAAACCCCACTGCTAAAGGAGCTTATCCAATAGCAACCTTAACTTGGATACTTGCTTATGAAACAGGTAATGGCAGGAATACTAAGGCAGTTCAAGATACATTCTATAAATTGCTCAGCGATGAATACCAAGATAAAGCTCCTGCCTTGGGTTTCGTTCCCTTGAAAGGTGAAATTTTAAAAAAATCAATTGAAGCTGTTGGAAGAATAGGAAGGTAATTTAGAACTAGTAAGCCAAGCAATAAAAATCAAAATAGATGAAGTATATAAACAATACTGCATACCAATAGTGGCATTTTTACCGAGCATAAATAATAAGCCCGATAGTAGGGTTCCAAATAATCTTCCCGCTGCATTAGCCATATAGTAATAACCAACATTTAAACTTACTTTCTCATTATCTGAATAAGCCAAAATCAAGTAGGAATGAGTAGATGAATTCATTGCAAAAATAAAGCCGAATATTATTAATCCAATAACAATTACAGGACCTAATGATTTATCACCGTTTAATGCTCCTGCAATAAATAAAGGAATAACCGTCAAGATAAGTCCCCAAAATTGAACGGTAGTTTTTGTTGGGCTATTATTTTTCCCCCATACTTTTCTAAGTAATGGAGCTAATACTTGAAAGAAACCATAGATTATTATCCATCCACCCAAGAACAGCCCTATTTTTAAATAATCCCATCCAAAAGAAATGTCTAAAAATACTGGAAGAGCTACTACAAACCAGACATCTCTTGCTCCAAATAAGAAAAACCTTGCACTTGAAAGAATATTAATACCTTTAGACTTTGAATAAAGGTCTTTAAAAATTGGCTTTCTTTTCATTTTCCCTGAATCTTTAGGAAGACATAAAGTTAAAAAGAATGCGAAGCATAGACCTAAACCCATTATTCCAACTGCATTATTAAAGCCCAATAGCTTGTATAAGAGACCCCCTAGGAAGAAACCAACACCCTTAAGTGCATTTTTAGATCCTGTTAAAATTGAAACCCACTTAAATAATTGTTTTTGACTATTTTGATTATTCTCTTCTGAATCTGGAACTATTGATTTAACTGCACTTTTTGCACTCATTTTATTTAAATCTTTTGCTACCCCACTAAGTGCTTGGGCTAACATAACGTATGAGACGCTAAAGATTATTGACCAATTATCTTTGACTGGAATCAGCATGAAAAGAGCAAGAATTTGCAGAATCGTTCCTAGCCATAAAGTAAGTCTCAACCCATATCTTGCCCCTATCCATCCTCCAAAAAGATTTGTAATTATTCCAAAAAATTCATAGAAAAGAAAAAGTAAAGCTATTTGCAGAGTTGAATAATCAAGTTCATGAAAATGACCAACAACTAGTATTCTCAATGCACCGTCAGTAAGAGTAAATGCCCAATAGTTTGCGGTAACGACACTATATTGTTGAAGGCTAGATAACTTCATAAAAACTAAAATTTATTTTCTTTCTCAATTACATAAGAAGTAAGATCTGCAAGCCTGCAACTATAACCCCACTCATTGTCATACCAGGCATAAATCTTTAATAAATTAGAATTTACAACCATCGTTGAAAGTCCATCAATTATTGAACTTCTACAGTCATTTAAGTAATCAGCGGATACTAAGGGTCTCTCCTCGTATCCAAGAATACCTTTTAAGTATGTTTCAGATGCTTTTTTAAATTCATTATTTACTTGCTCTTCAGTTACTGCCTTATTTAATTCAAAAACTATATCGGTTAATGAGGCGTTTAGAAGTGGAACCCTTACTGCATGACCATTTAGTTTTCCTTCTAATTCAGGGAAAATTTCAGCAATCGCATTAGCTGATCCAGTTGTAGTAGGTATTAAGCTTTGCATGCATCCTCTTGCTCTTCTTAAGTCACTTTTGTAAAAATCTACTGGAGATTGTGTATTTGTAACGTCATGAATAGTTGTTATAACCCCATGTTTAATTGAGAAATTTTCATTAACAACTTTTACGATGGGAGCCAAGCAATTTGTAGTACAGGATGCTGCTGTAATTAATTTATGTTTTTCAGGTTTATAAAGGGCTTGATTAATTCCATAAACAATATTAAGTGCTTGTTCCCCTCCCACAATTCCTTTCACAGGACAAGCAACTATTACTTTTTTTATTCCAAGAGAATCAAAGTATGGATTTAATTCTTTAGGAGCTTTGTTTTTACCTGTACATTCCAAAACAAGATCAACCGAAGATTTATTCCATGGAACATCAAGATAGTTCTTTATTGATGTAAAGGAAATTTTTTTATCTTCAATTATTATTTCGTTGTCATTCGAAGCTATTTTTTTATTCCATTTACCATGAACAGAATCAAACTCTAGTAAATGAGATGCAGTTAAAGAATCCCCATTAATTTCATTTATATGAGTTATTTCAATATCTTTTCTTTCCCATAAAATTCTTAAAACTAACCTACCAATTCTTCCAAATCCGTTAATTCCAATTTTCATAGAAATTTCAAAACCTAATATAATATATATCAAAAATAATTGATATATCAATAATTCTTGATATGTGTAATTAAATTTTTTAGGTTAGTATTTAAAAAGTTAATGATCTTTTGATTTTGTTAGAACAACTTAAAAAGATTGATAGTGATCAATTTATTGGGATAATGGAGTCACTCTCAGATCCGATTAGAATAAATATTCTTGAATTAATGATGGGTGGAGAGATATGTGTTTGCGACATAGTTAAAGTAACTGGATTATCTCAATCTAAAATTTCCTATCATATAAAAATCCTTAAGGATTCAGGTCTTATCTCTGATAGACAAGAAGGTAGATGGGTTTACTACAAATTAGATTTAGAAGTATTATCAGATATTAAAAATTGGATGGGTAATTTAATTCAGTCATCATCAAGTAAAAGGTCTTGTGAATAAATGGTTTTTAACCTATTTAGGTTTTTACTCATTACATATAAATAATTTTTAAATTGAAAATTAATTCTCAGGGTTGGAGTTTAATTTTCAGTATTGGTACTTTATTGATTATTTTATTTATTTAGAGGTTTAATGAACCTAGTGATGGTTAGCGATTAACTGGACAAAGTTATACAAGGATATACAAATAATCGCTATTTAATCGCTATTTAAATTATTGAGACTTCTGAGAAATAAAAAAGCGAGTTGGGAGACTCGCTAGTATGACTTGGTTTTTAAATGGTCGGGGCGACAGGATTCGAACCTGCGACCTAGTGCTCCCAAAGCACCCGCGCTACCAAGCTGCGCCACGCCCCGCTAAACATTATTCTAATCTATGACAGGGATGTTAGTAAACATAGTCACAAAAAGAATTTTTGCAGTAATAACAGGCGTTTTAGTTACTTAGATTATAATAGTGTCAATGGATTTAGTGCAATATCTAGTCAACCTTTGTTATAACCCGAAGACACTCTGTGGTTGCATTTTGCGTATAAATTGCGTACATTGTTCATATATTTACGCAAATTAATGCCCAAACTTAAAAATAATGAAGCATGGGTAAATGGTTTTAAGATGGCCATAAGGTCTTCTACTGCAAAGGGTTGGACTGTTAGAGAACATAGAGGACTTGCAAGATTAGAGGTGAGAACTGGTGAAGGGATGAGATCTGCACAACTAATGAAAAATAATATCCCTTTTTCTTATTCTGCCCAAGACATGGGAGATATTATTACGCGGGTTAGGAATATCTATGTAGAGATGGCTAATAATGGCGGTGATTTTGATTCTGCTGTTGCTGTTTGTGCGGGATTAGCTCCTAAATTAACTTATTCTCATGATTGGGTTGGTGATAAAGAAGATTTTGAAAAATATAAAAAAGAGATGGGAACTGGTATTAAAGATATAACTTGGACTAAAGAGTATGAACCTGTCATTGATTATGCAGTTAACTTATTAAAAACTAAAGATGCTCCAATAAATGCAGAGAAATTATTAGAAATTTGTGCAAAAAATGGAATTGAAAAGGTTACTGACTATATGGCAAGAAATAATATTGCACCAAAATCATTAACTTATGAACTTGGTGGTAGAGCTAGAGAACAAAGAGTTAGAAATCTTGCTTCTTTTTTAAAATATTGCGTTACTAAGAAAACCTATCCTAATCAATGGCTTCCACCGGATGACTTAAGAGAATACATTGGAAGACCATCTGAAAAAGCTAAAAAAGCTAAAAATAAAAAAGCATCAATAGAAGATCAAGAGTTTATTAATTTAATAAATTCTCTACCAACAGAAATAGGGCAACCGCATCACATAATCGCTGCTAAAAAATGGGTTAATGCAATGAAGCTTTGTGCTGTTTTTGGTTTACGACCTATTGAGTTAAGACACTTGGTTTATAAAAAGAGAAAAGATGAACTTTGGTGTATGTATGAAAAAAGATCGGGTCAAGGTGTAACAAAACAAAGAATATTAGAACCTCTTTATTTAGTTGATAATGATGGCAATGTTCATTATGAAGAAGTAGTCAGATTGTACAAAGCGGGTCTATTAGAACTTCCCTATCAATGTATGCCAGATTGCAAAACTGTTGAGGGTGTTGGTGATCAAATGGGTAAATGGTTAAAACAGAAAGCGGGTTGGATCTCTCTTAAAGCATTAATGGCTAAAAGGGGAGAAAGTCTTGGTTGTTATAGTTTTAGACATTCTTATTCATTAAGAGGGCATCAATTAGGTATTGATGCGGGAAGTGTTGCTGATGCGATGGGCCATACATTAAGAACACATCTTGAGTCATATGATTACGCTAAAACTACAACTACTAAAAAAGCATTTAAAAAAGCTAGAGAACTTCAAGCGGTTTAATTATTTACAATCGATCTAAAAAAATTCCTTTAGCAGAAGTATTCATATCAAGACCCTTAACTCAATTTTAAATAATATGTCCTAGAAATATTTCTAGATTTATTTTACAAATGAATACTTATTTAGTAACTGCAACTTTTAAAAATGTTGCTCTTATGGGCGCAGCTTACGATCTTTTTTTAAAAGTTATTGAAGATGGAACTTTGAATGATGAGTTTGAAGGATTCAAAGTTTTGGGAAGGTATCATGCCTCTTACTCAAATAATGTTTATATTATTGTCCAAGCTTCAGCAGGCATAAAAATGACAGAACATTTTGCTCCTTGGAAAGTTAAGTTTGATATAGATTTTGATATCAAGCCAGTTATGACTGACGATGAAAAAGTTGCTGAGCACAAGCTTGTTGGCTCATTAATGGCAGCAGAACAGAAAATGGGATTCACAGGTTAATTATTTTTCAACTATGGAAGAATCTTCTTGGACTTATGCAGAATCATAAAAAACTTATTGAGATTAAGAAATGAAACGTGGAATTTTCTACATCCCTTTAATTATTTTCATTTGGGGTTGTTCCAAGACTTCAATGACAGATTCGATCTCAGTTTCAGAAACCCAAAGGCAGAGAGAAGTTTGTCTAGATTGGTATGGCTACAGAATTGATACCAAGAAGGCAATTAACGATTTAAATCTTAAAATCGAAACCGAGTCAGAATTGATGGCTTATTGCGATTTCTTTAAGAATGTAGCTGATACAAAAAAATAAAGATTCAATATCTACAATTTTTTGTTATTTAATTTCTAACTTCTCCGCCTTCCTCAATATTTGATTCTTTAAAAAAACAAGCGCATCTAATTTTTCTTCTTTTTCTTCAATATTTACAAATTTCATTTCTGCAATTTCAATAATTGCTTTATTAACATTTTTAAGCTGTTTCTTAATAATTCTTTTTGGCTTTTTAATTGATTCCATTGGAATTATCATTTTCTTTATATTCCCTTTATTTTTTGAAAATGCAAGTCTCT
>QCIS01000009.1 GCA_003216535.1 Prochlorococcus sp. AG-402-N08 | reverse complement strand
CTCCAGTTTTTGCTGGGGCAAATGTAGCTGTTAAGGGCGAGGGAGATGAGGTTCCAAGTTATGTAAGATCTAATATTACAGGATTTGATTTCCATGGAGAGGATCTTCATTTGTCTTCTATAGCTGGAGCAGTTGCGAGAGACGCAGATTTTAGTGACGTTGATTTACATGGGACAACCTTAACCCTATCTGATTTAAAAGGTTCTAATTTAAATGGAATAGACCTGACCGATACTCTTTCTGATCGAGTTAATTTCCAAAAAACAGATCTTAGAAATGCTGTTTTAATAAATATGATCGCATCAGGTAGCAGTTTTGCAGGAGCTCAAATAGAAGGAGCAGATTTTTCTTACGCTATTCTTGACAGCGAAGATCAAAGAAATCTTTGTGAAATTGCTGATGGGATCAATCCAACAACAGGCGTTTCAACAAGAGAAAGTCTTGAGTGTAGTTAGAAATTAAAATTATAAGTAAACTTTTTTACCATCATTAAATTTATAGATTCTTTCTTCATCATCTTGATATATCATTTCACCATTTAATTTGGATTTCTTAAATTTTGAAAGTCTTGCTCTGTGTATATTGGATTTTCTATTTATATTTTCTTCGTTATCATAAACTCCAATATAAATATTTATATTAGGATTTGAAAAGGTTTTTTCTTCTTCTCTTAAAAAAATTCTGTCAATATTTGTTTGCGTGCTCTGCAGTTTATTTTTAAATTTATCTAATTTTAAGTTCTTTGGTTTTTTAAAACTAATTATTTTGTATACCAAAAAAATAACTCCTAATATTAGAAAAACTAAAAATAAATTCATTACTTAATTTTTATTTTTATATCTACACCTAAGTTACTTTTAGAAGTTAATATTTCTTTTTTTATGATTCCATAGGTAAAAATTTTAGATAAAGTTTTTAAAGATTTAAAAACTAAAAAAACAGTAAATAAAAAGAAAACAATAATGTTTTCTACAAGAAGATTTTTATTATCTAAATTACTCATATAAGTCTTAAATCAATTATTTTTCATCACTATTTGCATATGGGCCGAAAAATTCACTGGCGTCTCTTCCCATTACTTTAGCAAAATTTAAACTTTTATCTATATCCCAATTAGATGCCATTCCATAAAGAATACCCGCAGCAAAAGAATCGCCACATCCATAAGAATCAACTTTTAATTTTTTGTTTTTAAGAGCCTTATATCTTCCTCCTGGAAATAGTATGCCCCCCTTCTCTCCCTCGGTTTTAATAGTATATTTGGGTTTTAACGATAATTCAGAAAAAGAAAAAACTTCCCCGGGATCAAGATTACTGCCTATTAATCCATCTAAAAGAACATTTGATTTATTAATTGTATTCAATCCAACCCTTGGTGTTGTACAAAGTATCGAAGCTGATCTAGCCATTTCAAAAATCTCTGAATCAGATGCAGTAATAAAAATTCCATCCATTTTTTTTAAAATGTTCCATTCTAATTTGTCTTTATGTGTTGGAGCTAACCTTTCTCCAATTACTGTTATTGCTCTTTCACCTTGAGAGTCAATTAAACTAAATCCTTTTCTAGTTGGTTTATCACGCCAAGCTACATGCAACTTAATTCCCATATGTGAGAGAATCTTGAAACACTTATCTCCATAATCATCATTACCTAATGCAGTAAAAAAATGAATTTGGTTTAAAGTTAATTCAGAAAGTTTTTTCGCGATAATAGCTCCTCCACCAGCTGGATATTCAAGGGACTTTTCAGAATGAGAAATAAATCCCGGTTTTGGTAATTGATCAACCTTTAAGAAATTTATCCACTCAACGTGACCAACTACAGCAAAATTTAAATTTCTTTTTTTTAATTTAAAGTCTTCTAATTTATTATCCTTTTCAACGGCCATAAGCTTTTAAATACTATTATTAAAAGAAATATTATTGAAAAGTGAATTCATTTAACATTTTAAAAGAAAATAAACAGATACTATCTTATCTTTACCTTTTTCTATCTCTTTTAGGTGCTGTCCTTCCGATGATGGCAAATTTTGAATTTGCTAGGGAATATGGAAATAGTTTTGATATCAATAACTTTATTTCCTTAGCTAATGCAAACCCTGCAGCCCAGTCAATTTCTAGGGACTTATTAGTAGGTGCAAGTGCTATTTTTATATGGATAGTAAATGAATCAAAAAAATTAAATATCAAGAACATGTGGATTGTTTATATTGGAACTTTTCTAATTGCATTTGCATTCTCTGCACCTTTTTTCTTATTTCTTAGAGAGAGAAGAATTATTGAATTAGAAAAAATTAATTAAAATAATCTCTTAAATAAAATTGCAAATACAATAAAGCAACAACATGAAATGGAAAGCCAGATTATTGAAGCATAACCAAATAGATCTAATATGCGTCCCGAAACAAATGGTCCAAAAAAATAACCCATAGCGAAACATTGAGATAGTAAAGCAAGTGCAAAACCTTTTTTGTTTGAAGGAGCTATTCTGAAGACAACATCTGTTGATGTAGGAAGAAATGAAGCAGTGCCTAAACTTACTAATATCAATGAAAAAGAAATTAAATAAACAGCTGCGATATTTAAATAACTAGAAATAAATAACAAAAATGAAGCGAAAGAGAAATTCAATAAACTAAATTTCAATCCAAATAATCTTTCTTTCTTTGATATCCAAGAACCGACAGGCCATTGTAAAAACAACAATAATATTAACTGAATAGAAATTATGGTACTAGTAATTTCTTTACTTAATGCATTGCGATATACTCCACCTTTAACAAGATCTAAAGGCAAAGTTACTTGAATCAAAGCTAAAGACGTAGTTATCAATAAAATCGATATAATTATTATTGTTGAATTTTTATTCCATTTTAATTTTGCCTGATTAATTGGATCTACAAATTTTTTTTGAGAATTTACTAAGTTTCTTTCTATAGAAGACGTATTTCTTGATATTAAATATATGATAACTAACATGCAAAATATATCATTAATAAAAATTGATTTGGAATACAAAAAATTCGTCATAAAGCCCCCTAAAAATACACCTAGAAATATTCCTAAAGCTTCCGAACTTCTAACAAGAGCATAAGCTTTACGTGTGTCTAACGGATGGCAAAAATAGGGTATGCCAAACTCGGCAGCAGGCCAATATATTCCTGCAGCCGCCCCAACAAGTGATTGTCCAATTATGTACAGAAAAGTATCTTTTGAAAAAGTGAGGCATAAGCTTGCGGCAATACTTAGTATTGATGAAATAACTATTGGAAATTGTATTTCCCCTGTTTTATTTAGATAATTACCTGTAAAGAATCTAGTTACGGTACCAATTATTGCTGATATGGTAAAACCCAAGCCAATATCTGTTGCTGATAAGCCAATATTATTAAAAATGAGTGATGTTAAATAAATAACACCTCCTGCACCAAATGCAGCGTAAAATCTTATCTTGGTTATTAACCTCAAATGGTATGGAAATTGAATCCACCAATTTTTGCTAAATTGAAAACTATTTGGACTGATCACAAGTGAAAAACTTTTTTATAATTTTATTAGGTTTTTGTGGTTTATTTATTAGTAATAGTTCAAAGGCTGCAGAAAAAATAAATATTAATTTTGAAGAGATGATAATCCCTCTTACTATAGAACAATTATCAAAATTAGAAAAATACAAAGATGATTCAACAGAATTAACAGATTGGTTAAAAAAAAATGGATTAATAAGATTTTTTGAATTATCAAAATTCCTTGAATTTCCAGTTTTCAAGGAAGAAGGACTAAATAGAGAAGTATTAAGAAGTTGGATTGGGCGTAAAATCCTCACAGAATTAAGCAAAACCATTACAGTCCCAAATGACGATAATGGGATAGAAATTTACAACACTATAGAAAATTTATTAGATGAAAAAAAAGAAATTTCAACTTTAGAAATCATAAAGGCATTACCTTCAGAAGAAATTTCACTAGATATAGATAATTTAATTTTAATAATTTCGTCTTGGAAAAATGAATTATCAATGCAACAAGATCTTATATCCAAATTAAATAAACTTGAAAGAACAAACCAAAAGATGTTCAAAAATAATGAAAAAAAATCAAGTAAAGATCTTATAAAGATAAATAAAAAAATTTATGCTTCTCACCGAGTAAAACCTTTTCAAATTGAAATATGGAAAAACAAAAAATCAAATATAAATAAAGAACCAATAATTTTCATGCCAGGACTTGGAGGCGAAATTAACAATTTTTATTGGTTAGGAAACGAATTAACTAAAAGGGGTTGGCCAATAGTATTTATAGACCATAGAGGAAGTAATTTAAAAGCAATCACTGAAGTACTAAAGCAAGGGGAATCAATTCCAGGAAGTGTAGACTTTTTCTTATATAGAATCAAAGACTTAGATGCCGTATTAAAAGCTCATGAAAATGGGGAATTTGGTTTACCTAATAAATCTTATATATTAATGGGACATTCACTTGGAGCTTTAATAGCACTGTTATATGAGGGTAACAAACCAACTGATCAACTTGGGGAAAGATGTGATTTGGCATTTAAAGATTTTGCAGTAACAAATTTATCAAAACTACTTCAATGTCAATTAAGCGAGATTCAATTATCTGAGAAAAATAATGCTAACAAGGCAAGTGTAATAATAGGATTTAATTCTTTTGGCAGTTTAGTATGGCCAAAAGAAAATAGTTCTGGCATTAAAACACCAACTCTTCTAATAGGTGGTACATATGACCTTATTACACCGTTAATGAATGAACAATTTAAAGTTTTTTCTGCATTAAATAATCCATCAAATAGATTTCTAATTTTTGAAGGAGCAAGTCATTTCGCTCCAATAAGGATTAATGATAATTATAAAGAAAATAATGACGTCTTCAAAATAAGTGAATCTTTTATTGGTTCAGATCCAATATTAGTACAAGATTTATCTGCGAAATTTATAGTCAAATTTTTAGAAAATATTAATGATCAAGAGGTCCCTGCAGTAATTAAAAACCAAAGCGATTTGGGAATTGATTTCCATTTTTTAGATCTTGACACTATTAAAGAAGTTTCAAAAAATTAGTAATCTATTCGTGGATCTAAATAGGCGATTAAAATATCCACAAAGAGATTTAAAGAAACTATAAGCATAGAGGTAAAAATTACAATGCCTTGAACCAAGGTATAGTCTCTCTGAGAAATTGCTTCATGTAATCTTAAAGCAATTCCTGGCCATGAAAAAATTACTTCGAATAATAAAGCACCTCCTGCTAATGACGCCATAGTCAAGCCAGAAATAGTGACAATTGGCAATAGAGCATTAGGCAATGCATGATTTAAAAAGATTTTTTTCCTCGATATCCCTCTACATAAAGCAGCATTTACATAATCACTTTTTAATGTCTTATCCAAATTCACTCTTAATGAGCGGCTGAATATACCACTCAAAAGAAAGCCAAGTGTTATGGAAGGAAGTGCGAGATGATAAAGGCTATCATTCAAAGCAATAATATTATTTGAAAGAATACTATCTAAAACTAGAAAACCTGTAATTTGAGGTTGTTCCTGAAATATTGGAAATCTACCCCCAATAGGTGAAATATTAAAAAATACAGCAAATAATAATTGCGCTAACATTGCGCCCCAAAAAGGAGGGATCGCATATGTGGCAATTCCTAATATTCTCGACATATAATCAGTCTTTTTACCTCTATTTCTCAAGCCAATTAATCCCAATGGGAAGCCTATTATTGTGGCACTTAATATTGAAAAGAATCCAAGCTCAATACTTGCAGGCAATGACTTAAGAATAATCTTTAGTACTGGTTCTTGGGTACTAAGAGATTGGCCAAAATCTAAGTGCAATATATTTTTTATATATGAAAAATATTGATTAATTAAAGGTTCATTTAGCCCCAATTTACTTCTTAGAAATTCCCTTGAAACTTCATCGGCACCAGATCCAAGTATGGCATCGACAGGATCACCGGGAGCAACTCTTAATAAAATAAATACTAATGAAGAAATTATCCATAACATTATAGGTATTAATGAAATTTTTAATAAGGAATAACTTAGTAGTTTATTAAAATTTCTACTCATCAATTAACTTAAGATCACTCAATGAAATTATTCCTGCACCATTAAAAATAGGTTTTGATATTTTATTTTGCGACCATGCTTTTTGAGAGGATATCCAAATAGGAATATAAGGAATTGAATTTGCTGCTATTTTTTCAATTTCAACAAGTTTTTCTAATCGTTTCATTCCACTTATTTTTTCACTCTCAAGAAATAAACTTTCCACTTTATTAGATCCCCAAAAACTACCGCTGTAAACTGATTCTCCTTTTTTGCATATGCCATCAACTATTTCATTACAACTTAAAAGAGGAGTGAGATAGGCTTCTGGATCTGAATAAGCTCCAGTCCAATCGAGAATAACTGCTGTATAAATTCCTAAACTTAGATTCTTATAAACTGTTGTAGATTCAACCCCATTGAGTTCAATATCAATACAATCTTTCAAATAATTTTTAATTTCTTCCTGCCATGTAAGGGCAATAAGCTTGTCAGCTGGTACATTCGATCTATAAGTAAGAGGTATTTTCAGAATATTTCCATTACAATAACCTTCTTTTTTCAATAACTTTCTCGCTTCTAAATAATCATATTTAGGCCATAGTTCTTGATTATCTTTTTTTAATATCGGAGGGATAATAGATCTAGACGGCTTCCTTAATCCATAACTTACTTTCTCACTTATTAATTTTCTATTAAGACTTTTTGCCAAAGCAAGTCTTAAATTAAGATTACTTAAAGGATAAGAACTAGTTTTAAGGCTTATAAAACTTAATTCAGTGAAAGGGCTATTACCTTCTTTAAACTGTTTATTTTTGCTTAAATTATTTAGATTTTTTCTCTGACTTTCATCAATTGAATTTGATAAGAGCACGTCAATTTGTTTACTTTTTAAAGCACCAAAAAGAGAAGATGAATTTGAATATCCCACAAAATTAATACCCTTATTTAAGGGCTTTTCACCCCAATAATTCAAATTTGGATCAATTGATTGAACTTCATTAGAAAAACTGGTCAGCACATACTTACCAGTTCCAACGAATTTTTCATTTAGAAACTTATCAGAATATTCTTTGTAAAATGTAGGGGATATTGGAGTTAAATTTACTGATGTAAGTAAACCATTTAAAGAACTTGATGGTTTATTCAAATTTATTGTGACTGAATATTCACTTGGAGTTTCTATGGATTTAATCTTATTTCCTAAAATATAATTCATCGTTCCAATTCTTTTGAATCTATCAAAAGTAAACTTTATTGCATTTGAGTTAAATGAAGTTCCATCGTGAAAAAAAACATTTTTTCTTAAATTAATCATTATTTTAAGTCTATCCTTTGAAATAATTGGCATACCCGAGGCCAATTCGGGTATTAATTCGCCGTTTGAATTTAATTCATATAATGTGTCTCCCAGAGAACTGATTAATTGCATTGCTTTAAGAGTATTAGCTCTAGCTGGATCTAAAGATTCAATTTTTCCAGAACTTGCGACTATGATTTTTTTAGATATTCTTTTTGAACCGCAAGAATTCTGTAAAAAAGAAATTAAAATAATAAATATTGTTAAAAAAACTTTTTTTTTCATATTTCTTAAGTCCTGAATTATTCTGAAATATTATTTGAGCAAAAAATTTGTAAGGTTATTTGACTTATTTTTAAAGCAAATGTTTTTTTAGAATTACACGCAAAAGGCCACTCTCTCACCCAACAAATCTTTTTATCTATATTTATACCAATTACTTGAAAAGACTTATTGCTATTTTTAATTTTTACACAAGCACCTTTATAAAGGTTTTCAGAACAAATTAAATTATTATTTTCATTTTTTTTCTCTAATAGTTTTGAATTAATCATTAAGGTGCTAAAACCAAACTCTTACTTTCTTCGGTTTAACAAGCCATAAAGAAATTTGCAAACTATTTTTTCAAATACAACTTAATTGACTTGCAATAATTTTGACTTCATTTAGCGAATTTATTTCATCTTTAGATTTATCAAAATTTCCATTATTCACCTCATGAGTTATAACAACAATTTCAGCTTGATCCTCACTTGCATCTAGTTGAACAATTGATTCGATTGATACATTATACTTTCCAAATATATCGCCAATCTTTCCTATTACACCTGGACTATCAAGACAAATAATTCTAAGGTAATTCTTTTTATTTATTTGTGAGGATCCTATGATATGACAGTTTCTCCAGAAATCAAAAGATAATAATGGATCAATTGAATTATTATTTTTTACTGAGGCGGCATGAAGATTTAATATATCTGATACTACTGATGCAGCAGTTGGGCCACTACCTGCACCTGGACCATACAACATTATCTCTCCAAGAGGATCAGCCTCTATCAATAGAGCATTGTTAACTCCCTTAACTGTTGCTAATGGATGAGATTTTGGAATCAAAGAAGGTCCTACCCAAATATTCAAAGCAAGTGAATCATTTTTATTGATTTGTCTCCTTTCTGAAAGCGCTAAAAGTTTTATTTCAAATCCTAATTTATTGGCATATTCGATATCTTTGAGATTAATTTTACTAATGCCTTCAGAATGTATCTCCTCTCTTTTAATTTTCCCTCCAAATGCAAGTTCACTAAGAATTGAAATCTTATCAGCAGCATCATGGCCCTCAACATCTGCAGTTGGATCAAATTCTGCATACCCAAGGCTTTGTGCCAATTTTAAGGTCTCCTTATAATCAGCTTTTTCATTTGTCATCTTTGAAAGAATAAAATTTGTTGTGCCATTTATTATCCCAACCATTTTTTTTATGCTGTTACTTTTTAATGATCTTTTTAAGGGTTCAATTATAGGAATCCCCCCGCAAACTGCCGCCTCTGACAATATATAAACTCCTTCTTTAGATGCAGTTTTATATATTTCTTCTCCATATCTTGCAATGACAGCTTTATTTGCTGTAACAACAGATTTACCTAATTTTAATGATTGCAGAATAATATCTTTAGCTAGATCAACCCCACCCATCACTTCAACAATTAAATCTATAGAGGGGTCATTAATTAATTTAAATGGATCATCAGTTAATAAATTATTATTTAGTTTAATATCCCTTTTTTTATTAAGATCTTTAACTGCTATTTTCGCAATTTCTATTTCTTTTAGTATTGGATGTGAATCAACTTCAGAACTTAATATTTTATAAATCCCTGAACCCACAGTTCCAAAACCCACAATGCCAATTTTGCATTTTCTCATTTTTTATTTCTTTTAACTTTGAGTTTAATTTTATATTATTAGACCTACAAAAATTCATTTGCTTGAGACTGCATTTTCAATAATATGTTTAAAAACCCATTTGATCGTGAAGGTGTTAAGCTTGCTTTTAAACCAGTATCTTCAATAAATTTCTTATTTATTTTAACAACGTCATTTGGTGTTAATTCATTTAAGCCAGCAATTAGAAAAGCTAATAAACCCTTAGTTATTAGGGCATCAGAATATCCTTCCCAAAATAATTTACCGCCTTTAATATTTGCCTTAACAAAAACTTCTGAAACGCATCCCTTAACTTTATTTTCTTCAACAAGGATTTCACTATCTGGTTCTTTCAATTTTTTACCTAACCATAAGATGAATTCATATTTTCTTTTTGGATCTTCGGATTTCTTCAACTTTTCTACTAATTTTGATAAATTATTAAATTTTTCCTGATTTTCCATTTTTTTTTAGAAACTATAAATTAATCACTTTATGAATCTCCTATTATACAAATATTTCTTTTTCTGTGATAAAGCCTGATAAGGGAATATCCCAATAAGCTCTGGTCAATGGAATCTTACTTACACAATTAGAAGTTAATACTCCAATGCATGGAACGTTCCTCCAATTTTTATCTCTCCTTAATTTATCAAAATAACCTCCTCCATAACCTAATCTAATTAAATTTTTATCTATAGAAAGACATGGAACAAGAATCATACTTATCTGCTTATGACTTAAGGGAAAAGAGTTATTTGGACTTAGTATCCCCTCAGAGTCCTTTGTAAGAGGTGTTTCATCCCAGGGATAAAATAACAATTCTTTTTTATCTAAACATCTAGGCAAAGCTAAAGAAATTTTTTCCTTAAGACTTCTTATATCTACTTCATTTTTCATAGGCCAATATATTGCTATATAACCAATATTTTTATATCCCTTAACGAATGAATCAATATATAATCTTACATTCTTTGCTACATTTTCTCTTTGATTAAGAGAAATCTCATCTCTTAGTTTTCTAAACGTATCCCTCTCCAATTTCTTTTTTTCAAATATAGTCATATTTAATCCTCAGTTGAATCCTTCTTCATTTAGTTTTGTGAGTGCTATCGCCAAAGCATCTGCTGAATCATCAGGTTTTGGAGGTTTGTTAAGTTCTAAGTTATACATAACAGCATCAAGAACTTCTTTCTTAGATGCTTTTCCAGACCCAGTAATAGTTAACTTTATCTGAGCAGGGGAATATTCGCTAACATGAATTTTTTTTGAGGCCAAGACCATCATAATCACGCCTCTAGCCTGTACCACACTAATAGTAGTACTTGATCTATAAAAGAAAAATTTTTCTACCGCCGCTATGTTTGGATTCCAACGATTTATTAATTCATTAAGATCTTTAAATATCTCATAAAGTCTATCTTCTTCTTTTTTATCTTTACCTGTCTCAATAACGCCACAATCTAATAATATCTTTTTTTCATTTTCTATTTCAATAATTCCATAACCAACTCTAGCTAATCCAGGATCAATCCCAATTATTCTCACTGTTATTAAGCTTCTGCAGACAATTGAAATTTTGAAAGATTATCTTTTTCATCTAAATCAAATACTTTACAAAAAGCTTGAATAACTCTTTCACCTGAATCAACTTGTTCAAGAGGATCTTTTCTTAGTCTATGTCTTAAAGAACAAGAAATAACTCTTGCTATGTCATCTTCTTGCACTTCAGTTCTGCCCTCAAAAGCTGCAATTGCCCTCGCTGATCGATTTGTAACAATATCTCCACGTAAACCATCAACATCTAGTTCTCCACATATTGCTGAAATATTTAATCTAAGGTCATCGTCCATTTGAACAGAATTTAATATTTCTTGAGCTTTAATAACTTTTTGTTGAAGTTCATCCTGCTGTTTCTCAACGCTCAATGCAAATTCATCAGGATTATCGTCAAACGAAGTTCTTTGATCTACTACTTGAACTCTTAATTCAGCATCTCTAACTGTTTTGACTTCTACACTCATTCCAAACCTATCCAATAGCTGTGGTCTTAATTCTCCTTCTTCTGGGTTGCCTGAACCAATAAGGACAAACCTAGCTGGGTGTCGAACTGAGACTCCCTCCCTTTCAACTGTATTCCATCCTGAAGCAGCCGAATCTAAAAGTACATCGACTAAATGATCATCAAGCAAATTTACTTCATCAACATATAGTAAACCCCTATTAGCTTTTGCTAATAGCCCTGGTTCAAATGCCTTAACACCTTCACTCAAAGCCTTCTCAATATCAATTGTTCCACAAAGCCTGTCTTCAGTAGCTCCTAAAGGCAAATCAACCATAGGGACTTGTTTTTGAATACTCTCTAGATTTACTCCTTGGACAATTTTTTCCAAAACTTCTTTACTCTGCAAATCAGGATCAATTAGAGAACTATTATATGGATCGTCTTTAACAACATCAATTTCCGGCAACAAATCAGCTAAGGCTCTAATTGTGGTAGATTTACCCGTCCCTCTATCACCCATTATCATCACTCCTCCAATTCTTGGATCAATAACATTTAACAAGAGTGCTAATTTCATTTCTTCCTGACCAATTACAGCTGTAAAAGGAAAAACTCTTCTTTTCTTTGTTGTAGTCACAAGGTTAGTTTTCTTTAATAATCAAATAATCAATAGATGCTACTTCAGAAAATGTTTTTAGTAAATATCCCTATCAAAATAAAACTACAAAGAAATAGAATCTAATTTAATTAATTATGTAGCTAATTTCTTTTTGAATTGTTCAAAAACCATTTTATTTGATGAACAATTCCTCTTAAAACATTTATTTCATGTATTGATGTATTTGCCCTTGAAATATAATTTTTGAATTTTCCTATTTTTGCTCTGGAGGTATGTTTTAAAAGATATCCAACTCCTAGAAGCAATTCCTCTATCTCTAAAAACGAATCATGAATTTGTTTTGATGAGGCAAGATTAAAAACTTCTAATTCTTTATTAGAATTTCTTTTTGAAGACTTATTCAACTCATACAAAGCTATTGAAACTGCATGAGAAAGATTTAAAGAGGGATTATTTATGGATGTTGGAATATTAAAAGTCTTATTTGCCAGAAGTAATTCATCATTAGTTAAACCACTATTTTCTCTTCCAAATATAATTGCTAAATTATTTATCTTTTTAAAAGATATAGTCCAATTAAATATATCTTCTGAAGATTCAAAAAATGAATCTTTACTCACATCAATCCTTCCACAAGATGCTAGAACTAAATCACAATCAAAAATAGCATTTTCAAGATTATAAAAAATCTTGCAATTATCAAGAAATTTTTGACCTTTAAGTGCCATTTTTTTCGCTTCTAAAGAGAAAATGTCGCATTTTGGAGAAACAATTCTTAATTCGTCAACTTCAAAGTTGGAGCATAATCTTGCTACGCTCCCAACATTTAAAGGACCATTTGGTTCAACTAATATTACCTTTAAATTAGAAAAATTTTTCTCCAAAATCATTCAAGGCTATGAAGATATTCTAATAAATTGGACATATTTACAGGATCAATTTCAAAACTTGGCATTGGAGGAGTAAGACCACCAGTAACTTGTTTAATTATCTCTTTATCATTCAAACGTTTAGTTATTGAGTGTAAGTCTGGCCCCACTAATCCTCTTGCCGTAATTCCATGACATCCAACACAATTTATCTTAAAAATAGCATCCCCTTCCTCAGCAGAGCCATTAAGCTCAAGAGTCTCAATAATATATTTATTATTTCCATGATGATTCAAAAAAAATATTGAAAAACATATCAATAAAACAAAAAAAACAATAAAAAAATTTTTCAAGAATTCTCTTTTAAAGTCTCTTTCTGCTGCAGATGATGAAGATGTTGACACAAAAAATAGTCTCTATGTAACAATTGTGAATAAGAAATTCAAAAAAGGCAAAAAAATGATCGAGCCTCTTCTATGCGGAATTGTTTTAGGGTTAGTTCCCATAACTCTTCTTGGATTATTCGTGAGTGCATGGAATCAATACAGAAGAGGTTCAGGGATGTTGGACATTGATTAAGAATGTTAATCTTGACTGTCCATAGTCTCTTACATCTATAGTTTCCCATGAAGTACTTTTTTTAATAATTAGGTTTTGAGAATGTTCACAAATAACTATTGAATCTTTTTTTAAAAAATTACAGTTAAATATTTGATTTAAAACTAATTCATGAAAATTTGCATCGTATGGAGGGTCTAGATAAACAAAATCAAATTTTAATTTGTTTAAGTCCAAAATTTTAGATGATAAGTTTCTATCATAATTTGGTTTTGTCCAGTACAAAACATCTTTACAAATAACATCAATATCATTTTTCCTATTTTCTATATTCTGCAACGTGAGTAAATTTTTTAAGCAAATTTTTGAGTTGTTTTTATTTTTTTCAATTGCAATTATTTTTCTTGCCCCATGATTATATGCTTCACAAGATATCGCTCCTGTTCCACTAAATAAATCTAACCAGTTACTATTTTCGACTCTGTTGTTCAGTATATTAAACACAGCCTCTCTAACTCTTAAAGTTGTAGGTCTCGTATAAATATTATTTGGACTTTGGAGTCTTTTACCACCTATTAATCTTAAGTTAGTCTTCATTCCTAATAATCTGTTATTGAATATTACTAAGCCATCTTCTCAAAAATTTTTCTCCAGTTTTACCAGATTTTTCTGGATGAAATTGACAGGCCAATAAATTATCATTCTCAATCATTGCAGTTAATTTTTCGGCACCATAATCAACCTGAGCTGCAATAATATTTGAGTCATCTGGGATTGCATGATAGGAATGTACAAAATAGACCCAATTATTTAATTCTTCAAGCTCTAATAAAGTATTTGTTTTTGTAGGAATAAGTCGACACCAACCCATGTGCGGAATTCTTTGGTTAACAATATTAGGTATTTTTTGTATTTTTCCTTTTAAAATACCCAGCCCTTGAACTTCTCCTTCATCGCTAGATTCAAAAAGGAGTTGGAGACCTAAACATATACCCAAAAAAGACTTCCCACTTTTAATCCAATTTTTCAAATCAGTTATCAAATCCGTATTTATAAGATTATTCATTGCTGGGTCGAATGCTCCAACTCCAGGAAGTATTATGGCTTTACAAAGCTTACTCTCATTAGAATTTTTAATTAATATTATTTCTTCTCCAAGACTTTCAAGAGATTTTGTTACGGAATGGATGTTGCCCATCCCATAATCTATAAGTCCGATTTTATGCAAAGCTTTTAAATTTATAAATGCTTAGTTAAAGTGCTTGAAAGAGTTGCTTTTGGTACTGCCCCAACAACGGTATCAACCTTTTGACCCCCTTTAAAGATCATTAATGTAGGAATACTTCTAATTCCGTATTGACTGGCAACATTTGGATTCTCATCGGTGTTTAATTTAAAAACTTTAATTTTCCCTTCAAAGTCTTTTGAGATTTCTTCTACAACTGGTGCAACCATCCTACATGGACCGCACCATGGTGCCCAAAAATCAACCAATACTGGTAGATCACTTTGCAGTACATCCTTGTCAAATGAAGAATCAGTTACGGCTGGAGCTGATGACATAATTTAAGTATTCCTTTTTGAAAATTTAGCAGGCAATTCTTTTAAGTGATGATTTCATTACAGATAAAATAATATAAGTAACAAAATATCTAAAAAAAGCCCGATTAATCGGGCGATTTAGTGTGTGAGGAGTATGGGGTTTCCCCCATCATTTCATAATAACTCCTAATTAGAAAATTTTTCAATTTAATGCTTATATTCACTTAGGTTTTATAATTTTCTCTAAATAAACTACTTACCCATACCAAGCTGTTGAGCTTTTTGATAAACCTTACCCTCTGTAAGAAGCGAAGGTGCGATAACTATTTCAACTTCTTGCATTTCTTTTATGTTTTTTGCCCCAAGAGTACTCATTGATGTTCTAATGGCTCCCAATAAGTTATGTGTCCCATCGTCAAGTAGGGCAGGGCCTTTAATTATTCTCTCCAAGGATCCTGTAGACCCAACTTCAATTCTTGTTCCCCTTGGTAATACAGGACTTGGAGTAGCCATACCCCAGTGAAATCCTTTACCTGGAGCATTTGAGGATTTAGCTATGGGGGATCCAATCATTACAGCATCTGCACCACAAGCTAAACATTTACAAATATCTCCGCCAGTAACAATTCCTCCATCGCCAATAATAGGAATATAACGACCACTTTCTTTAAAGTAATCATTTCTTGCAGAACTACAATCAGCAATTGCAGTAGCTTGAGGGATTCCAATTCCCAATACTCCTCTGGAGGTACATGCCGCTCCAGGGCCTATCCCAACCATTAATCCTGCAACTCCAGCATCCATGAGAAGTTTTGCAACTTCGTAAGTGACACAATTACCAGCAATAACTGGAACATTCATAGATTGGCAGAGATCCTTAATATTTAAGGTTTCCTTACCTTCCATGCCAAGATGTTCAGTTGAAACAACTGTTCCTTGAAGGAAAAATAAATCTAGTTTGGAATTATTAAGTGTTTCTTTAAACTTAATAGCAGCTTGAGGAGTGCCACTAAAAGCTGCGATACCTCCTCTTTTCTTGACCTCATTTATTCTTTGTAAAACCAAACTCTCCTTGACCGGTTCACTGTATATCTTCTGCATTAATGGAACAAAATCATTCTTCCCGACTGATGCTATTTGATTCAATATTTCATCAGGTTTTTCATATCTTGTTTGAATTCCCTCCATATTAATAACCCCTAGGGATCCTAACTTTGTAAGTTCTACAGCCGCATTGACATCGACAACGCTATCCATAGCACTAGCCACAATCGGAACTTCTCTTTTGAAATCACCTATTGACCAAGAAGGATCAGTCAAATCGTAATCGAGCGTTCTATTCCCAGGGACTAAAGCTATTTCATCAATGCCATAAGCCCTTCTGACTCTTTTATTTAAACCAAGTTCAATATTCACAGGATTTTTCATTTATTCTGATTAAATTAACAACTAAACGGGTAATAAGCCAAGGTTTATACAAAAACAAAAGATTTTATTTTGATTTGTGTGTAAATGTAAGTATTTGGGAATTAAATAAATCTTTTTTTTTTTTCATTATGACAATCAGCGATTATTATTAAAAAAAGGATTTTTGTATGTCTGATATTTTAGATTCTGATAACTCAGGATTAAGCGAAGATAACGACCGAATAATTCAGACTGACTTAAGAAACGAGATGTCTCGCTCTTATCTTGAGTATGCAATGAGCGTTATAGTTGGTCGTGCTCTTCCTGATGCAAGAGATGGATTAAAACCTGTCCATAGAAGAATTCTTTATGCGATGTATGAACTTGGTTTGACTAGCGGTAGACCATATAGAAAATGTGCAAGAGTTGTTGGAGAAGTACTTGGCAAATACCACCCTCATGGCGATACAGCTGTTTATGATGCTTTGGTTAGGATGGCACAGGATTTCTCTATGAGGATGCCACTCATAGATGGCCATGGAAACTTTGGTTCTGTAGATAACGACCCTCCAGCAGCAATGAGGTATACAGAATCTCGTTTACAGTCTCTTACAGATGAAAGTTTACTTGAGGATATTGAATCTGAAACTGTAGATTTCTCCGATAATTTTGACGGTTCTCAACAAGAACCAACAGTTTTACCTGCGAGAATTCCTCAACTGCTTCTAAATGGATCATCTGGAATAGCAGTAGGAATGGCAACTAATATTCCACCTCATAACTTAGGGGAATTAATTAATGGTCTTAAATCAATAATCAAAAACCCTTCTACTGAAGATAGAGAACTTTTTGAAATAATTAAAGGTCCTGATTTCCCCACAGGGGGCCAAATATTAGGCCGAGATGGTATCAGAGAAACTTTCAAAACAGGGAGGGGTTCAATAACCATGAGAGGTGTAGCAAATATTGAGCAAATTAAGTCCCCTGGCAGGGCAGAGAAAGATGCAGTAATAATTACAGAGCTACCATTTCAAACTAATAAAGCGGCATTGATAGAAAGAATTGCTGACTTGGTTAATGAAAAAAAATTAGAAGGTATTTCCGATATTAGAGATGAAAGTGATCGAGATGGAATGAGGATTGTTATTGAACTAAAAAGGGATGCCTACCCACAAGTAGTTTTAAATAATTTATTTAAATTAACACCGCTACAAAATAACTTTAGTGCAAATATCCTAGCTTTAGTAAAAGGAGAGCCTACAACACTTTCACTAAGGAAAATGTTAGATGTATTTCTAGATTTCAGAGTTGAGACAATAAGGCGAAGAACAGGATTTTTATTAAAAAAGGCTGAAGAAAGAGATCACATTGTAAAAGGTCTTTTATTAGCATTGGATGCTATGGATGAGATTATCAATCTAATAAGATCAGCAAAAGATAGTGTTTCAGCTAGAGAAAAATTACAAACTGATCATGAGTTATCGGCCAAACAGGCAGAAGCAATTTTACAAATGCAATTAAGAAGATTAACAGCTCTAGAAGCAGATAAAATAAAAGGGGAACATGATGAGTTAACCCAGAAAATTAATCAATATCAGCAAATATTGAATAGTAAAGAAAGAATTTTTGAAATTATTCTTGAAGAACTTAACAAAATCGATGAAAGATTTTCCTCTCCAAGAAAAACAGAAATACTTGATTTAGGCGGTGGTCTAGATGATATCGATCTTATCGCTAATGACAGATCTGTAGTTTTATTAACTGAAGCAGGTTATTTAAAAAGAATGCCTGTTAATGAATTCGAATCTACAAGTCGTGGGTCAAGAGGTAAAGCTGGAACAAAGACACATGAAGATGATGAAGTAAAACTATTTATAAGCTGTAATGATCATGATACTCTTTTGCTTTTCAGTGATAGAGGGGTATCTTATGCTCTCCCTACGTATAGAGTTCCTATGAGTAGCAGAACAGCTAAAGGTACTCCATCAGTTCAACTTCTCCCAATACCAAGAGAAGAAAAGATAACTTCACTGGTTGCTGTAGATTCTTTTGATAACGATTGTTATCTATTAATGCTTACCAAAGCTGGATACATAAAAAGAACTTCACTTTCTGCTTTCTCAAAAATACGATCAAATGGATTAATAGCAATAAATCTTGAGGATGGAGATGCTTTAACTTGGGTTAGATTATCAAAAGAAAGCGATAGTGTTTTGATTGGATCAAGAACAGGGATGGCGATTCATTTCAGATTAGATATTAAAGAATTAAGGCCACTTGGCAGGAGCGCAAGGGGAGTTAAATCTATGAATCTTAGAGAAGGCGACAATCTTGTATCTATGGATGTTTTGACATCTGATTTGGTTGATCAATTGGCTAAAAATGAAGATCTAACTAAAGAATTTGATGAAAATCTTGAAGTTAACTATTCAGAAGGTCCTTGGGTACTAATAGCCAGTGCATTTGGACTAGGTAAAAGAGTACCTGTGACTCAGTTTAGATTACAAAAAAGAGCAGGCATGGGTTTGAGAGCGATAAAATTCAGAATTAAAGATGATGTATTAGTCTGTTTGAAGGTCCTCGGAGAAGGGGAAGAATTACTTTTTGTAACCGAAAAAGGTGTAATAGTTAGGACAAACGCAGATAAAATTTCCCAACAATCTAGAGCAGCTACTGGAGTAAAATTACAAAGATTGGATGATGGCGATCATTTATCAGAAGTTGTATTAGTTCCTCATGAACAAAAAGAAGAAACAGACCACTTGAAATCAAACAACGAAAATTAAAAGGAAATGGTTTTTAGATAATATGGAAATACTTGATATTCTAATTTTAGGTTCCGGGCCTGCAGCATTATGCTTGGCTTCTGAATTAGCCAAGCAAGATTTAAATATAAAGGGAATATCAACTAAATCTCCAAATGAAAAATGGGAAAATACATATGGTATTTGGGCTTCTGAATTAGAGGAATTAGGATTAGAGTCTTTATTATCTCATCGGTGGTGTAAAACAGTTAGTTTTTTTGGAAATGGGGAGAATAAAGAGGGAGATAATCCAACAAAACATAACTACGATTATGGTTTAATAAATCAAGAAGCTTTTCAAAATGAACTTTTAAAAAAATGTAAAGGGATTGAGTGGTTGAATGAAACAGCAAAACATATTAATGAGATAGATAAACTATCTGAGGTAATTTGTTTTTCAGGTCTAAGAATAAAAGCGAGATTAGTCATCGACGCAAGTGGTCATAAAAGTAATTTTGTAAAAAGACCAGTCCAAAATGAAATCGCTCAACAAGCTGCGTATGGAATTGTCGGTAAATTTTCCTCCCCACCCGTTAATAATGAACAGTTTGTTTTAATGGATTTTCGTCCAAATCATTTAAACAATGAAGAAAAGTTATCATCTCCTTCTTTTCTTTATGCAATGGATCTTGGAAATGAAACTTTTTTTGTTGAAGAAACATCATTAGCTAGTTATCCTGCATTATCCCAAGAAAATCTAAAAAAAAGACTTTTTAAAAGACTTAATAGTAAGGGTATTGAAGTAAGTGAAATTTTTCATGAAGAGAATTGCCTTTTCCCAATGAATTTACCCCTCCCATTTAAAAAACAATACGTACTTGGTTTTGGAGGATCTGCAAGCATGGTGCATCCTGCATCAGGATATATGATCGGTTCTTTATTAAGAAGAGCTCCACTCCTTGCAGAAAAATTAGCAATCTTTTTAAAAGAACCTAATCTAAGTTCTCTAGAACTAGCAACAAAAGGTTGGGAGATCCTATGGCCTTACGAGTTAACACAAAGGCATAAACTTTATCAATATGGTCTAAGAAGATTGATGAGTTTTGACGAAAGTAGATTGAGAAGCTTTTTCTCAAATTTCTTTAGATTATCGACCAATGAATGGGTAGGTTTTCTTACTAATACACTTCCACTTCCAAAATTAATTTACGTGATGAGTAAGATGTTTATAAATTCACCTCTAAGAGTTAAACTAGGAATGCTTAAGATAAATTAGTATTTTTATTTTCTCCAATCATCTATATTAATATCTGCGAATACTTTATCTTCTTCCTCAATATCTTCAAGAAATTTTAAATTAATATTAGAATGGTTTTTAATCATTTCAACTATTTTCCAGAACCTGAACAAGTGTCTTTCTATCCTCTCTTTTGCGAGTTCAGTTGTGGTTCCAGCTCTTAGGATAAAACTCCAATCAGAGGACTCAGAGAGAAGTAATTCTCTCGCTGCTTGCTTGAAAAGTCTTGGAGATAAATCATTATTAAAATTTTTCGAGCATAAATCAACAAAAGTTGAGCCCGCTTTTGTGATTTCAGGAACAATCCAAGCATTTGCTTCATTAATCCAGTAATTATGGTAACCTCCTTGTCCCCAGCTTGATGGTGACGGATCGCAAATCTGAAGATTTGGCTTTTGAAGTAAGAATTCTTTTAAATTTGTAAGCTTAATTGAATATTTATTAGAGTTCTTTAAAATATTTTCAATGAAAAAGGGTCCCTCATACCACCAATGACCAAATAACTCTGCATCAAATGGAGCTACCAATAAGGGATTAAAGGAAGAGGATAAAGTTAATTTTTCTAATTGTTTGGATCTCGCGAGAAGATAAGCATCAGCATGTTCTGCAGCCTTCTTTTTGGCTTCATTCTCTAAGTAAAACGCCTTTTCACCTAATGGTACGTTGTCATCTGTAATCTTATGAAACTTCAAACCCAAAGGTCTTTTAGTTGAAATACCTTTCTTTTGGAGCTTGGAGATAGGTAATTCCCAGCCCAAATCTTTGTGAAATTCCCTATAAACTTTGTCTCCAGGGAACCCATCCTTAGCAGACCAAACAGGCAAAGTTGACTCACTATCTCTACCGAAGAAGGCAACTCCTTTTTTCGAGCAAATTGGAGCGTACACTCCATACCTAGGCCTTGGTGTGGAATTTAAAATCCCGTGACCGTCTAAGATTGCATATCTAATTCCGGAATTAAAAAGTATTTCGTCTAAATTTTCATAATATGCACATTCAGGTAACCAAATACCTAAAGGCTTATTTCCAAAAATAATTTCATGATTCCTAATGGCTGTATTAATTTGTCCTTTAACAGTTTCTGGATTCTCCCTTAGAATAGGCAGATATCCATGTGTAGCAGCACAAGTGAGTATATCCAAATTTCCAGAGTTATTTAAAATTCTAAATTTCTCAATTAAATTTCCAGAACATTTTTGCCAATACAAGTATTTGTTATTAAGATTATTCACTAAAAATGCAGAGGCATTTTTTTCTTCTTGTGGCAATTCGTTTAAGAAATCATTTCTTGTTTTAATCCAACTTGGGAAAGTTTCTTGAATTTTTTTATTATTAAGAAGGGATAATAATGTTGGAGACAAACTAATAGTAATTTTGGTATTTAAAGGATTTTCATTTGTAGAAGATTCTATTGTTTGAAGAAGTGGTATATAACATTCCAATATCGCCTGAAATAACCAATCCTCTTCTAAAGAGTTTTTTTCATTTTTTCTGACATAAGGAAGATGAGCATGTAAAACTATCGCCAACTGGCCTAAAACATTTTTGTTTGAGTATTGCCCATTCATACTTTTATAATTTATGCCTGTAATTCTATAAAAATTCGAAATTAACCTCCTATAAAAAGGGAGGCTTTAGTCTTAAAAGAATACTTTAAAAAACAAAGAAAAATATTTTTTTTTCATAATTTTAACCAATATTATTAAGTAATTAAGCCTGTAGCAAGTCTATATTAAACAAAATCTAGTCAATTTTTTTTAATTAGCTTAAAATAAGTATAGTTAATAACTTCTAATGTCCAAAGATCCAGGAAGAATTTTGATCTTTGATACAACTCTTCGAGATGGAGAGCAATCTCCTGGTGCAAGTCTAAATCTTGAAGAAAAGCTTGCTATAGCGCATCAATTAGCAAGGTTAGGAGTAGATGTTATTGAAGCTGGGTTCCCTTTTGCAAGTCCTGGAGATTTTAAAGCTGTTAATAAAATTGCTAATGCTGTAGGAAAAGAAAAGGGTCCTATAATATGCGGCTTAGCTAGAGCTTCCAAAGGCGATATACAAGCATGTTATGAAGCTATAAGTCCCGCCCCCAATAAGAGAATACATACATTTATTGCAACAAGTGATATTCACCTAAAACATAAACTTAAAAAAACAAGAAAAGATGTTCTTCAAATAGTTCCAGACATGGTTAATTATGCAAAATCATTCGTAGATGATGTTGAATTTTCTTGTGAAGATGCCTCAAGGAGTGATCCTGATTTTTTATACGAAGTAATTCAATTGGCAATTTCAGCAGGAGCAACAACAATAAATATCCCAGATACTGTTGGATTTACAACTCCTAGCGAATTTGGCAAATTAATTGCTGATATAAATAAAAATGTTCCAAATATTGATGAGACAGTTATCTCGGTTCATGGTCATAATGATTTAGGTTTAGCAGTTGCCAATTTTCTCGAGGCAGTGAAAAATGGAGCGAGGCAACTAGAATGTACGGTTAATGGAATTGGAGAAAGAGCAGGGAATGCCTCTCTAGAAGAATTAGTAATGGCATTGCACGTTAGGAAAAGTTTTTATAATAGTTTTTTAAATAGAAATCCAGATTCTCCAACTCCTCTTACAGCTATAAGAACTGAAGAGATAACAAAAACCTCTAGGCTTGTTTCCAACTTAACTGGAATGACTGTTCAACCCAATAAAGCCATTGTTGGAGCTAATGCTTTTGCCCATGAGTCTGGAATTCATCAAGATGGAGTCTTAAAAAATAGACTAACTTACGAAATTATCGATGCAAAAACTATTGGTTTGAGTGATAACAAAATATCTTTAGGGAAACTTAGTGGAAGAAGTGCTGTGCGAGCAAGATTAGAAGAGATGGGATACGACTTGAGCAGGGAAGACCTAAATGATGCATTTGCTCGCTTTAAGGATTTGGCTGATAGGAAAAGAGAAATTACTGATAGAGACTTAGAAGCAATTGTTAGTGAACAAGTACAACTTCCAGAAGCCAAATTTCAATTAAGTCTTGTGCAAGTAAGTTGCGGTAATGCATCTAAACCTACCGCCACAATCACACTTCTAAACACGGATAATAATACCGAGGATACTGCAGTTTCAATAGGCACTGGACCTGTTGATGCTGTATGTGAGGCTCTAAATAAACTAGCTAAAGTTCCAAATGAATTAATTGAATTTTCAGTAAAGTCAGTAACTGAGGGTATTGATGCTTTAGGGGAAGTTACAATAAGAATAAGAAGAGATAATAAGATATATTCTGGTCATTCTGCTGACACCGATGTTGTAGTTGCTGCTGCGAATGCTTACGTTAATGCTTTAAATAGACTTGTATTTTCTGAGAAAAAGAATTCAATTCATCCACAATTTGATAATTTAGAAAATTCCGATAAAGCATTTCTTACTAATCCTGCAAATTAAATTATTTCTTAGGTTTATTAAGTATCATTAAAAAAAGTATCTCAATACTGTAGATTAAAATAATTGTTAAAGCAGTAAATAATGAGAGAAAGGCTACTTGGATATTGGGCACTTTCGTGGGTTGGCTTAATAGGCAATATTATCGCACTTCCAATAATCGCATTAATAATAAGTTATGGGCCTCCACTAAAAGTTGCTAATATAACCCTTGCTATAAGTCTTGGATGGCCTGCTGCGATTGTTGGAATAGTTTCTTCAGCAGCTCTTTTAGCTGAGAAAAAATGGGGAGTAACTTTAACTCTAGTATCTTTATCAATGGTAATTTCTGGTATGGGTCCTTATTCAGTTGTAAGGCTAATAACTCTTCAAGACATTTATGGAATTGGTGGTTTTACCCTTCTAACTACATTGTTTAATACGTTAGCTCTTCTTTATTGGTGTAATCCAAAACATCGAAGAAGTATTAGGCTATAAAATTAAAAATCAAGAAAAAGTATTATTTTTGCTAGTTGGATACTGAATTCTTCTATGTCTAATTCTTTTCCATACATTCAAGAATGCCCTTTTTATTAGAAAAATTTCTCCTTTCGATAAATTACCATCATCTAATTGACCATCTTTTTGACGCGAGTAAATGATATTAGATATTGTTTCCAAAGCTTCTTTATCAGATGCATTAATATTCATAGCTCTTAGTGCTGCTTCACATCCATCTGCAAGCATTAAAATAGCTGTTTCTTTTGACTGAGGAATAGGGCCTTTATATCTAAAAAAATGTTCATTAATGTCTAGATTTTTTTCTTTAGCTTTTTGAAAAAAATATCCCATTTTTAGGGTACCTTGATGTTCAGGTATAAAATTAGCTATCAGTTTAGGTAGTCTATTTTTTCTTGCAAATTTCAATCCTTCATCAACGTGTGCCTGTAACACTTCTGCACTTTTAATCGGATCATCTAAATCGTCATGCGGATTTTTTGAACCATTTTGATTTTCGATAAACCAATTAGGTGCATGCAATTTGCCAACATCATGATACAACGCTCCAGTTTTAATTAGATCAATATCACCACCAATCATTCTTGTAGCTTCCTCTGCTAAACCACATATAAGTAATGTATGTTCAAAAGTACCAGGGGCTTCAAGAGACAATCTTCTAATTAGAGGTTTCTCCTTATCAGCTAATTCGAGTAATCTTGCCTTAGTTAATAATCCGAATATAGATTCAAAAATAGGAATAAATAAAATAGTAAAAAGCATTACTATTGCCAATAACAAGGAATCAGAAAAAATATCCCCATTAGCTAAAACAAAATCTTGCTTATTTATAAGAGATATTTTTTCTTTACCTATCAATATCCATTGACTCAAGAACGATCCTATGGGGACAAAAATTGATAGTTGAAGTAACTGAGCTCTACTTCTTATTCTTCCTCCAAGTAGAGATACTACTGCAGAGCAGACTAATAAAATTAAAAATAAATTATTATTTATATCAACTGCTGGGTCAGGCCAACTAAAGCTTGCTATTGATACCCAAGCTAAAGCTGTTATGCTTCCCATTCCTTGAGATATTATTAATGCCGGTGGAATTATGATAGATAATGGACTTATGGTTGAAGCTAACGATAATTTCGTAACTTGTACTGCTAAAAGAAGAGTAATGATCAAGAAGATCTGTCTTGAAGAAATTGTTGGATTCTCTTTTTTTGAAACTAATATCAAAATTCCGGAACTAATAAGTATTTCAGTAAAGGTCAAAAGCCAAGAAAAAATATCTGTGATATTTAAAGGAGAGATAAGAAGTAGTTTATAAGAAGAAATTATTGAAATTAAAATGCATACTAAAAAAATTATGAGATTATCTATTCTTGAAATTTTAATTGGTTGTTTTACTGGGAATTGACTTCGCCTCCACAGATAAAACAATTTCTTTAAGGTAGTTGTGATGTTTTGCACAGAATATAGATTAATCTATTTGAATAATTTAAAATTATAGGCATGCTAGGTGTAAAAAGGAGATGTTTTTCTAAATGTCCTTAAAATTAGACGGTAAAAAATTATCTCTTGAAATTGAAGAAAGATTAAATGACTATATCTCTAGTAATAAAAAAATTGCAAAAAGGGCTCCTGGTTTAGCTGTAATAAGAATAGGTGAAGACCCTGCTAGTGGTGTTTACGTCAATAACAAGGAAAAAGCATGTTCAAGGATTGGAATAAAAAGCTTTATCTTTCATCTAAAAGATAGTGTAAAGCAAAAAGAAGTTGAACAATTAATAATCAAAATTAATTCTGATAAGGACATTGATGGAATGTTACTACAACTTCCCATCCCAAAGAAGTTTGACGAGCAAAGATTGATCAGCCATATTAATCCAAGCAAAGATGTAGATGGATTAAATGAGATAAACATCGGCAAATTAGTGAAAAATGAGCCTGCGATGAGATCATGTACCCCAGCAGGAATTATTAATTTATTAAGATCCCAAAATATTGCAATTGAAGGTAAGAAAATTGTTGTTATTGGGAGAAGTTTGCTTGTTGGGAAACCCCTATCGCTTATGTTGTTAAATCTAAATGGCACGGTAACAATGACTCATTCTAAAACATTAAATTTGAATAAAGTCTGTAGAGAAGCCGACATTTTAATTGCGGCTGCAGGAAAACCCAATCTTGTAGATTCGAGTTTTGTTAAAGAAGGAGCAGTAATTATTGATGTAGGAATACATAGATTAAAAAGTTCCGATAAAAATCAAACCAGATTATGTGGCGATGTATTATTAGAAGATGTCATTTCTAAAGTATATGCTTACACACCTGTACCAGGAGGTGTCGGACCAATGACAGTAACAATGTTACTTGTAAATACTATTTTTAGCTGGCAAAAACAATTTGGTTTATCATCAACTCTTAATGACCTTTTGCCATAAACCCTAAGATGAAAAAAATTTTTACTAAAGCTTTAAAATGACTGAAGTTATAAATAGTATTTCTGATTTTGAAAAATATCTTAAAAACACAAAAAAGGTTGTAGAAGAAGCACTTGATTTTTCCTTGGGCCCTGAGAATCCAGAAATATTAAGAGAATCAATGAGATATTCCCTTTTAGCTGGAGGGAAAAGAATACGTCCAATTTTATGTTTAGCATCTTGCTCACTTGCTGGAGGAGACCCCTCTCTTGCTGTTCCTACTGCGGTAGCAATAGAAATGATCCATACAATGTCCTTAATTCATGATGATCTGCCCGCAATGGATAATGATGACTTGAGGAGAGGTAGGCCGACAAATCATAAGGTATATGGAGACGCAATAGCTATTCTTGCAGGCGATGCTTTATTAACCAGGGCCTTTGAAATGGTCTCTTTAAGAAGTCCTGGAGTCGATCCAAATAGATTATTAAATGTAGTTGGCGAATTATCTTTAGTTTCTGGTGCACCGGGCCTAGTCGGGGGTCAAGTTGTTGACTTAGAATGCGAAGGCAAAGAAGTCGACCTTGAAACCCTCGAATATATTCATCTTCACAAGACTGGAGCTTTATTAAAGGCCTGCGTAAGAACAGGTGCGATGATCGCAGGCGCTAACGAAAAACTATTACAAGCTCTTACAACATATGCAGAGGGAATTGGTTTAGCCTTCCAAATAATAGATGATATTCTTGATTTAACTTCAAGCAGTGAAAAGCTAGGTAAAACTGCCGGTAAAGATCTTTTAGCTGACAAAACTACTTACCCTAAATTACTTGGAATGGAGGAGTCAAAGAAAAGAGCATTTGATTTAGTTGAAAAAGCAAAAAAAGCAATTGAACCTTGGGGTGCAGATGCAAAGTATTTAATATCGTTAGCCGACTTTATTACAAATAGAGACAGATAATTATTTTTAATTTATGTCTGAGTTTTTTCCCTTTTTTAATAATTCAGTTCTTTTCTGGAGCTTATTATCCTGTTTGCTAGCTCAATTTTTTAAAATTGTATTTAATTTCTTTTCAACTGGTGAGATAAGATTTGGAATTATGTTCGAGACTGGCGGTATGCCTTCAAGTCATTCCGCCTTAATAACTGGTGCTACGTCTGGGATAGGTTATGAATTAGGATTTGATAGCTCAATATTCGCATTATCAGTTGCTGTAGCACTAATAGTTATGTATGACGCTAGTGGTGTTCGAAAATCAGCTGGAATTCAAGCTGCAGAAATCAATAAACTATCAAAAAAACTAGACCCTCAATCTGAATTACTTTTAAAAGAAACCCTAGGGCATACAAAAATTGAGGTTATGGTGGGGAGTTTTTTAGGACCATTAATCACTTTGCCTGGAATGTTTTTTTTAGGTTCTCCTCTCAATATATTTGAGTTGATAATAAATTAAGAATGCTTTGAAAAACCAATTTGAGTGGCATCTATAAAGTTTTTTGCGACTTCCGGAGAACTTGGCAAATGTAAATGAATCCAACTTGCATGTAATTTTTCATCAGAAAAGCCTTCTTTTTTGTATTCAGTTTTCCAAGATTTAATTTTCCATGGGGAAGAAAGTTTCTTCTGATGCTCAGCTTTTCCTAAATTAAGTATAGATAAATTATTTTCAATTTCCCAATAATGAAATTCATGTCCTCTAATTAATTGATTTTGTTTAATGATCGGAGTATTTTTTATACCCTCAATGTATCTATAACCTACTGAAAGTTTACTTTTTCTTGATATAAAAGGCAGGATGCCACTCATTTTATGATTATTACCATTTTCGTCTTTTATAAACTCTCCTAAAATCATCATCCCTCCACACTCGGCATATATAAATCCATTTTTGCGGAATTTCCTTAACGAATTTAAGCTTTTTATAGAGTTACTTATATGATCAGCATATTTTTCAGGGAAACCCCCCGGAATAATTAAAGAAGAAGCCTCCTTAGGTATTTCTTCATCATCATAAATACTCCATGAAATCAATGGTATGCCTAATTCACTCAAAAACTCCCTGGTTTCAGGGTATTGAAAATGAAAGATTTTATCTTCTGCAATAGCGATAGGTTTACTTTTTTCTATTTTCAAATCTTTAAAGTTGACAGAATTAAATATTTTCTTTTGAGGAGATTTCAGGAATTTAATAAGGGAAAATATATCAAGATTTCTTTCAGCAAAATTTGCAAAATATTCAACATCAATTTCTTTTCCATTATCCATTGGAGATATCAAACCTAAATTAGCTTTGTTTAAAGTTATTTTTGAATCAGATGGTAAAAAACCAAGAATTGCAATATCCTCATTTTTAAAAACTTCTTTAATTAATTTTTTATGTCTATCTGAATTAACGTTATTAAATATAATTCCTGCTATTGACAACTCACTATCGAAATCTCTAAAACCTCGAATAGTTGCCAAAAGAGACGCCACTTGACCTCTAGCATTAACAATAAAAATTATTGGAGCATTGAGAAGTTTAGAGATATTTGCTGTGCTGGAATAGGTTGTTGACCCTAATCCATCAAATAGACCCATTGCTCCTTCAATTAATGAGAAATCACATTTCAAAGAATGTTTAAAAAAACTTTCTTGAACCCATTCCTCACCACTTAAAAAAATATCTAAATTCCTACAAATAGGTTGGCCAATTGAACTAAGTTGTTGTTGATCAAGATAATCCGGGCCAACCTTGAAAGTTTGTATCTTTATACCTTTTGAGAACGCCCAACAAGATAGCAAAAGCGATAATGTAGTTTTCCCACTATCAGTTGAAGGAGAGGATATTACACAAGGCATTTATTAGTTATTAAAACCATTAAATATTTGAAGAGCTATTTTAATTGAATTTTCAAAAAGAGGACTGGTATTTCCTCTACTACTTCCCAATAATCTACTGACATCATACTCTGATGTAGAAAAAGAATTTGGAACAACTTGTTCTATTAACTCCATATTAGCCATTCCCCCTGCTTCAAGTCTCATACATTCCACTGATTCACAGCCAAGTATTACACAAGTGTTATTTTTTTGAACCTCACTAATTTTTGAAATCAACCTCAATCCAATAACTTGTCCTAAATGAATACTTGGATTTCCCAAAGGTAAGGGATTAATTGATGCAGAAATTATTTCGCCATTAATTCTTTCAAACTCTATTTTTGTTGATTCTGTATCCATTTTAACTCTTAGAAAAGACCAACCAAGTTTATCGCTAATCCATGAAATCAAAAACAAAGCCTGAATCATATGATCTCCTGCGATATCAATGTCAATATCAGTAATATGATCTAAAATTGGTCTCCTCGAAGGCGGATCAAAAATCATTGCCAATGATTCCCGCCAATTTTTCAATCTTACCCAATTCAAATCATTAATAGCTTTATTTGAATTATTTAGTTGATCTAAGACTTTTAAACATCTTTTAGGCGATCCAAGAGCAGTATCAATTATTAACCTTAGACCACAATTAGTAAAATATTCGAAGATTTCAGGTGATTCATCCAAGCTTCCATTCCACCACAACCATGAAGGTAATTCATCAATAGATAATTCATTAATTATTTTTAATCCTTTATTAGATATTGAGGCTGAGCCCCCCCTAATAACAACTAAATCACCACATATAGGTTGCATAGCTGGAGTATCACTTAATGGACAGTAAGCGGATACAAAAGTTTTGATATCTGAATTTTTATTTAACGTTGGCGCTAGAGTTATTAATCTTCTTGGATTCAATTCACTTATTGATGATTCAAAAAATTGTCCTCTAAAATCTTCAAAGTCTTTATTAGATAAATTTTCCTTCAACGAATTCAATAATTCTTCACTACAAAGGGAAGTAGTGATAGGAAGTTCTTGATCTAATATAAATTTTTTAGCAACTTCAATTATTTCTGGACTTAAATTTCCAGTAATTGGTCCATTTACTAATCCTTTTTGAACCAAACATTGTTCTAGCCAAGCAGGCTGCCAGACCATTAATGTAAAAGTATTAGCTCCACTATTATCTTTATCTTCTGAAATCCATAATTTATTAAGGTAATTAGAAATTTCCTGATAAGGCAGCTCTAAAGGGGTTTGGAGTGTTAGTTGAGGTTTCATTTTAAGGTCTACGCCAGAAAATATTATCTTTTGAGATTAATTGATCAGACTCAGGAGGTCCCCATGTCATAGATTCATAGTTATAAATAGGTAACTTCCAAGGAGAATTATCCATCAATTCAATTAATGGCGTATAAAGTTTCCAGGCTGCCTCTACTTCATCACTTCGCGTAAATAAGGTTGGGTCAGAAAGCATTGCATCAGCTAATAATCTTACATAGCCTTCATCTGAGGGTTCTCCAAATGATTCATCATAAGAAAATTCCATCTCAACAGGTCTAGATTTCATTCCAGAACCAGGAGATTTTACCTCAAATTTGAAAGTAGCGCCTTCATTTGGCTGAATTCTAAGGATAAGTTGATTTGGGGCAGGATTTATTATTGTTGATTCAAATAAATGAACAGGAACGTCTTTAAAAGTCAAAACTATTTCTCCAAGTCTTTTAGGTAGTCTTTTACCTGTTCTCAAATAAAAAGGAACACCTTGCCAACGCCAGTTATCAACGAAAACTTTTGTCGCAATATAAGTTTCTGTTGTGCTATTACAATTAACACCATCTTCCTGCCTATATCCTTTGAGCTGATTGGAAATATTTCCTCCCTCTCCATACTGACCTCTTATACAAGAATTCCACGGTTCATTTTCGTCGGCAAGTTTTGAAGCTTGAAGAACCTTAGCTTTTTCATTTCTTATTGCTTCTGGTTCAAACTTTCCAGGAGGTTCCATAGCAGTAACAGCAAGCATTTGAGTCATATGATTTTGAAGCATATCCCTTAAAGCGCCTGAGCTTTCGTAATAACCTGCTCTATCTTCAACACCCACTGTTTCAGATGAAGTAATTTGAACACTTGATATATAATTTCTGTTCCAGATTGGTTCAAAAATAGTATTAGCAAACCTCAAAACAAGAATATTTTGAACTGTCTCTTTACCTAAATAATGATCAATCCTATAAATCTGACTTTCTTCAGCGCAACTTTGAACAATCTTATTCAATTTTTTTGCACTTGAATAATCTCTTCCAAAAGGTTTTTCAATCACTAAACGACTTTTCTTAGGGTCATCTAAAAGACCAGCTGCTTTAAGAGCTTTACATCCACTTGCATAGAAATTCGGAGATACTGATAAATAAAATGTTCTATTCCCATGAGTAGCTTGTGTTTTATCAATTTCATTTAACCTTCTAGAAAGCCTTACGACATGATCACTTTGTTGTAAGTCAACTGGTTCATAGAAAAGATAATTGGAAAATTGTTCCCACTCCCTTTCTTTACCAGATATTTGATTTAATAGCTTTACCTTCATCTTTTCTCTAAACTCATTATCAGTCCAAGGTCTTCTCGCACAACCAACTATTCCAAATTCACTAGGAATTCTTCTTTGCAAATAGAGTTCAAATAAGGCTGGTATTAATTTTCTATGAGTAAGGTCTCCACTAGCACCAAATATTACTAAGCATTGTGGAGATATAACTCTTTCCTGCCGTAAACCTAATCTTAGAGGATTACTTAAAGTTGAAGGCATATTTTTAGTATTCTTTTTTTAAAATCCTCTTTTTTTCTAATATTAGCTACATATTGTGTCTAAACCAAAAAGTATTTAATAGGTCAAACTTAAATCTAAATATCAAAGATTTAGTAGGTTTCAACGTGCCATCTTCCTGCTTTTTTTAATTGGGGTCTTAATTCTGACCAGTTTAAGCCTTTTTCTTCTGCTGCCTTAGTCATTGCTTCATCTATTCCAGGCTCCATACCTTTTAATCCACAAAGATATATATGTGTCTTTTCATCTTCAATCATATTGAAAAGTTCATTGGCTGATTCTAGAACTCTGTCTTGAATATACATTCTTCCTCCTTTTGTATTTTGCTGCTCACGACTAATAGCTTTTGTATATTTAAAATTATCTGGATAATCAGTAAGGTATCTTTGAAGATCTTCTTCGTATAACAAATTAGCTGATTTTGGAGCCCCCATAAATAACCAAGCTTTACCCTTGAAATTCCATTTATTTTTTTCTTTTTCGGTTGCCTCAAACATTCTTCTTAAATAAGCTCTCATAGGTGCTATTCCAGTTCCAGTAGCCAACATTACTATATTCGCATCTTCTTCATCTGGGAGGAGCATCTCTTTACCTACGGGACCTGTAATTTTTACTTTATCTCCGGGCTTAATATTACATAAATAAGTAGAGCAAACACCGTTTATAGTTTCTCCATCTTTTTCGTACTGAAGCTGTCTAACACAAAGCGAAACGGTGTTTCCATTAAAATTGTCCCCGTGTCTAGTACTTGCTATAGAGTAAAGTCTTAACTTATGTGGTTTCCCATTTGCATCTTCACCAGCAGGCATTATGCCAATACTTTGACCCTCTATATAATTTAAGAATGGATCACTATCTTTGAGGTCGAAAGTTATGTGGTTTACTCTTCCAATTGCTCCCTCTTTAAGAAGACTATAATTTTCAACTACTGTACCCTCATATGGTGTTTTAGGTCTATAAATATTTACTGGTACGTCTGCATGTTTTTTCTTCACTACTTTTGGAGCTTCTGTTTTAGTGGCTTCTGTTTTTGAAACAGTGACTTTTTTTGGTTCCACAACTTTTGCCTCAGGTTTTTTTGTTTTTGAATCTTCAACAAATTTTAAAGCTCTTTTATTAAAAGTTGTGAGTATAAAATAAAAAACAGCAATTACTACTGGTATATGAGCTAATCCGCCTGCGATTACTTTTGCTTGTGAATACATTTTTTAGTTTTATTTATATAAAAGACTATCAATTTGTAGTTTAATTTGTAGTGATTTTACAAAAATGGTTACGTTTTGAGATCGGGATAAATAAATGAAATTATTTTTATTTTTCAGTATTTGTTGTTTTTATCTGTATAGTTACACAGAAATAATTTTTTATCTAATTTTAAAAATTTATTTATGAATAATCCTCAAGAATCACTAAATCATTCAAAAAAAAATGATTTCAGTACAATTGAGCAAACGATGGAAAAGTTTTCTGGAGGAACAAGACGACTTGCAGCTCAACTTACAACTTCTGCAAGTTTAGAATCTTTGTGGAATGTTTTGACAGATTATGATCGACTAAATCTTTACATACCAAATCTATTATCCAGCAAAAAAATATATCAAAAGGATAATAATGTCCACCTTAAACAAGTTGGGGCTCAAGATTTTCTTGGCATGAAATTTTCAGCTGAAGTAACTATCGATTTACTTGAAGATAAAGATCATGGCTTATTAAAATTCAATTTAATAAAAGGAGATTTCAGAAAATTTGAGGGTAGTTGGAAAATTAAAAATATTAAAAATACTTCAAAAAATTCACTAATTTATGATCTTACTGTTCAAGGTTGTCAGTGGATGCCAATAGGCATGATAGAAAAAAGACTAAAAAAAGATCTTTCCGAAAATTTAATTGCCGTAGATAGGCAAGCTAAATCATCAGAAATAGTTTGAAATTTTATGTAATAGCCCCAAGGGGATTCGAACCCCTGTCGCCTCCGTGAAAGGGAGGTGTCCTAGGCCTCTAGACGATGGGGCCAGGAAATTAGCAAACAGCTTATTAAAAATTAAGAGTAAGGCTAGCCTTTCGTCAAGTATTGTTGCTCTTTATTTTGTCCTTGCCACACAGGAACGGTAAAATGGAAGCAAGAACCTAGTCCAATTTCAGACACAACCCATATTCTCCCTCCATGGACTTGTACTATTCTCCTACATACAGATAACCCTATCCCAAATCCTGAAGTCCCTTCAGAAGTCTGTGGAAGCCTAACTCTATCAAGAAAAATTCTTTTTTGTTCGCTTAAAGGAATACCTGCACCTTTGTCACAAATTGTTATTTCTACCCATTGATTTGTCTTGTGAATCATAGTAATTTTTATAGATCCAGAGTCTTTGGAGAATTTAATAGCATTTTCGATTAAATTTAAAAATACTTGTCTCATTCTTCTTTGATCTGCAAATACACTAGGCAAATCAGAAGGAATATCGGTATCAATTTCAATATTCCTCAATCTCCAGAATTTTTCCAATTCAAGTATCACTTCAGCACTAATATTACCTAGGTCAATTTTCTGAGGATTAAATAACGCTTCCCATTTTGTTGTTCCAACCTCCAAGAGATCCTGAGATAAGAGTTCAATTTCTTCAAGACGTCTTTTAATTACTTCTTGCAATTTCGAAATATCTATTTGTCCAAGTTTTTGACTTTGAACAGCCAAAGTTGCAGCGGTTAATGGAGTTCTTAATTCGTGAGCTACCATTCTAAGTAATCTTTCTTGAGATTCTATTCTTTTTGTTAGTGTCTCATTTTCTTGTCTTAGGACAAGAAGTTCGTCTTCCAAAAGAAATTCTTTTTGAGTTCTTATTGAATCTATTTTTGATGGTTGCAAATTAATCCCTAGATTTTTCGTTAAGCCTTCCTGTGTCCATCTTGGTAACCATTTCTGTAACTGAGAGAAAATATTACTACCTGCAAATATTTGCTTTGGAGCAGGGGAAAGCTTTATGAGAGCAGGAATAGCAACCAATCTATGTAATTCAAGTAATTCTGGTTGTTCTGTGGGTTCAGAAATCTGAAGGGATATCTCAAATTCACAATCATCTGATTCTAAATAAGCTATCAGAGACTTAATATCATTACTAGAAAGTTGATTTCTAGCTGCTACAAGTATTAACTTTAACTCTTTTTTATCATTCAAATGATTTCCTCTGAAGTGTTGAAAAGCTGTTAATCCTTATAAACACATTAAGATATTTATTTTTATTTTACAGATAAGCTATGAAATAAATAAGGCTTATTTATATATGGTTGCTATTAATCAAAAGAAAAATCTGAATTTTGGCGAAAATCCTCCAGAAATCAATTTAAATAGTAATTTAAAAAGGTGGTTTTCGAGAAATATTGGATTATGGAAATCCAATAGAACGTACTTTATTGAAGAAGCACAAAAAACATATAATTTATGTATGAATATAAACATACAAGCCCTTGAGAATAATTCTGAATGGGAATCGCACTATAAATTCACTTGGTACCCTGAAAAAACATATGATTTCTTTGAGGAAAATCCACAATATAAAGAACGAGGTGAAATGCGTGCATTCTTAAAAGGTCACCAACTTATAAGAGAAAATTTTTATTTAAGCAATGATGGAGGGATTTCAAATATTAAGCAAGTCGACGAACACGAAATGATTTTTGAATCTTCTTACAAAGATTGGTATATAATTGAACATACAAGACTTGTAGATTCGGATAATTATAGATTTAGGGTAATATATTCTTGGAACAAAAATAAACTAAAAATAGTAGAGAATCATCACGAAATAAAAATTATTAAATAAGTTCTTTTTATCTATAAATGTTAAAAATAATAATGTTATCTTGATAGTAAATAATATTAGTTAATGGATATTAGTTTTTATTCAAAGAGAATTCTAAGATTGTTAGGCATTAGCCTCATTATCCCCTTTTTATTTTTTGATATTAATACACTAAATAAACAAATTAAAGCCGAAAAAAAATTTATTGCTGCCTCAGAAAAAGATCTTTTCCTATATCGACAAATGGGTGCATCTTATCTTTGTATTGCTTCAAAAGCTGAAATTGATTTTAATAAAGGGCTAGGCATTGCCAGTGCTACTTTTGCAAATGTAATTATTGGCAAGCACGGCGGTTCTATTAAAGAATTAGGGAATGAAAAACTTGACGAAAAAAAATTATATAACGCAGGGACATTTCAGATCGTTGGCAGTGCTCTGAATATTTGTCCAGAAAGCATTCCCGAAAAAATTAAAAATGACTATGAAAAAAGAGTAAAGCAACTTTTAAAAGAAAACAAAAAATAAATTTTATAATTATCTGAACATTGAACTAACAGAACTTTCTTCGTGAATTCTCCAAATTGCTTCACCCAACATATTTGCAACGGAAAGGACTTTTAACTGTGGGAAATTATCTTTAACAAGAACTGGAATACTATTAGTGACTATAACTTGTTCGAATAAATCCTTTTTACTTAATCTTTCATAAGAAGGAGGGGAAAATACAGCATGTGAGGCACATGCAAATATTCTATTGGCTCCCTCTTTTTTTAATAAATTAGCTCCAGAACATATTGTTCCACCTGTATCTATCATATCGTCTATGAGGATAGCAGTTTTGCCTCTAACTTCACCAATAACTGTAAGACTTTCAGCGATATTATGAGCTGCTCTCCTTTTATCAATTATAGCTAAAGGAGCATCGTTCATTAATTTTGCAAATGCTCTTGCTCTTGCCACTCCTCCTACATCAGGAGAAACAACTACAACTTCCTCTAGATTTAAAGTATTTAAATAATCAATTAATACAGGTGAGCCATAAATGTGATCGCATGGGATATCAAAGTAACCTTGAATTTGAGCCGAATGTAAATCCATAGCGAGAACCCTGTCGACTCCAGATTTCTCTAGTAAATTAGCAGTAAGTTTTGCCGTTATGGACTCTCTTCCCGAAGTCTTTCTATCTGCCCTAGCATATCCAAAATAAGGGATTACGGCAGTTATTTGTCTTGCAGAAGCCCTCTTGCAAGCATCAACCATAATCAATAATTCCATTAAACTATCGTTTACAGGAGCGCATGTTGGTTGTATTAGGAATACATCGCAACCTCTAATAGATTGCTGAATTTGAACATAAAGTTCTCCATCTGCAAATCTTTTAGATATTAAGGGGACATTTTCAATCCCTAAGTATGATGCAATTTCTTCAGCTAATTTAGGATTTGTGGTACCACTTACTAACCTTAATCTACTATTAGTTAGATTAAAATTTGATTCTTTATTCTGCACTGCCGTGATAAAACTTGTCACGAAATAAGTACTATAAAACTATAACCTTATCGTAGTCGTTTATGTGAATTTCGCAAAAGATAATGAATAGATCTTTTCAAAAGTCATACCTCTCAAGAAGGATATCAAATAAAATAGATAAAAAATAATTTTTTCTTTAAAAAATTTTTTGAATAAAATTTATATTTGTCAATTAAAAAAAAATTGATTATGTTTAAATTTAGAGAATAAAAACACAATTTTTTGTAAATAATCAAAATATAATTTAAGAGGAATGCCTTTAAAATCAGTTCTTACAAAAAAATCATTAGGGATACTTATGCATCCTTCATGTATACCCGGAGGAAGTGAATGTGGAACTTTTGGTAGAGGGGCTAAAGAATGGATAAAAAAGCTTCAAAAACATGGGATTGAATACTGGCAATTTTTACCTCTCACGCCTACTGATTCTACAGGATCTCCATATAGTTCACCATCTAGTTTTGCGCTGAATCCATGGTTTCTAGATATTGATAATTTAATCGAGAAAGGTTTTATCTTTATTTCAAATAAAGAAGAATTAGGACCAGCAAATCTGAATGCAAATCATTTTGATTTTGATGCCGCTGATGAATTAACAAAAAAATTAGGGAGACTCCTTTTACAAGGTTGGATTTTCCAATCTGAAGAAAGAAAACTTGATTTTTATAAATGGATTAGTAAGAATTCTTGGGTTGAGGATTATGCAATATTTGTTGTTATCAGAGAGGAGTTTAATATGTTGCCTTGGTGGCAATGGCCTAAACAATTTAAAATTAAAAACAACAAGTTTTTAGAATCATGGATAGAGGAAAAAAGTGAAGAGATCCTTATTAAGAAATTAATACAATGGCATTTAGATGAGCAATGGAGAACTATTAAAAACTTTGCTAAATCGAGGAATGTAAAGCTAATAGGAGATTTGCCCTTTTATGTTTCTAGGGATAGTGCCGATGTGTGGAGTAATAAATCACTTTTTTCAATTTTTAAAAATGGAGATTTAATATTTCAAAGTGGTGTGCCGCCAGATTATTTCTCATCAACAGGACAATTATGGGGGACCCCTACTTACTTTTGGTCAAAACATAAGAGGACTAATTTCAATTGGTGGAGAAAAAGATTTAAAAGGCAATTTGAACTTGTTGACTTGTTGAGATTGGATCATTTCAGAGGTCTAGCAGGATACTGGAGAGTAAGTGGCAATTCTAAAACGGCAATTTGTGGCAAATGGATTAATTCTCCAGGTAGATCACTATTAAATAAAATAAAAAAAGATTTAGGGACTGACTATCTACCAATTATCGCCGAGGATCTAGGAGTAATAACACCAGATGTAGAAAAATTAAGAAATAATTTTGAACTTCCTGGTATGAAAATATTACAATTCGCTTTTGATGGCAATGAAGATAATCCTTATTTACCTAAGAATATTGAAGGAGAAAATTGGGTTATTTATACAGGTACTCACGACAACTCTACTTCTGTTTCATGGTGGGAATATTTAGATTTTGAATCCAAAAAAAGAATAAATAATGAGTATAAATTTTCAGAAAATCCTTCTTGGGATTTAATAGAAATTGGCATGGAGACAAATGGTAATCTCTTTATCGCTCCATTACAAGATCTATTATCTCTAGACGATTCAAGTAGATTAAACAAACCTGGCACTACAAAAAATAACTGGAAATGGAAGTTAAATCGTCCTTTAGAAGAAATAGAAGATAATATAAAAATGTTTAGTGAGCTAGGAAATAATTATGGGAGAACTCCAAAGTAGAATTTATTAAAAATTATTTATCAATGATTTGATTTTCAATATTTTGAATCTCTATAACATTTACATTTAAAATAAAGTATCTCTTTAATATAAATATAGTTAGAACTAATATAAAAAGATACAAAAGACTTCCTTGCCATGTATTGATAAGATCAAATTTCCTAAACAGAAAATCCTTTCCCTCTTTCTTTAAATTTTTTCTTTCTTTAACTGCTAAATTTAATAATGTATTTTTTTTTAATACTAAGCATTCCTCTAATTTAATTAATACATATCTTATAAAAGGATACTCTGGCCTAATATTTTTATTATTATTTTCAATAGATTTTATTATTCTTTCAGGGATTTTTGAAAGGTATGACAATTCTTTAATTGTTAAGTTTTGTTGGATTCTTGCTTCTTTTACTAACTTTGCAATTTCTATATATTGGTCAACAAATCCAGGACTAAAGTCTTTATTTTTTTCAGATTTTTTATTAAATAAAAAGAGATTTTTCAAAATATTCATTTAATCTTCCAAAGAAAAATAATCCTTTTACTTCTCATTTTTAAAACAATATATCCAATACTAAACGAATTAAAATCATAAGTAAGTATTTTAGATGTAAAAATAAAAACTAGACTGTAGAAATAATATTTTGCACTGCACTTTTTGCAATATTCAGAGGGCTAAAAGTATCTCTAATTAAAGCTAAGAGTTTTTTCGCATCAGTAAATTCTAATTTTTCATCTTTTATAAGACTTAAAAGAAGGTTCTTCCTAACTTCGGATCCTTTTTTACTGACAAATAATTTCAATCCCGCGTTTGCAACTGGTATGAGGTCTGAATTAATATTCTTTGAATCTTTAAATAAAATATTTAATAAACTTTCAACTTTTTCTATTTGAATTTGACCTTTTTTATCAAAAACGACTTCCAAAAGGATGTCTAAAATCTCTTCAGAATTATCCGTAAGTAGTTTTTTAGCAATATATGGATAAGCGATTTTTAAAATTTTAAATTCAGGATCTAGTCTTAGTGCTAAACCTTCTTGACTAACTACTGCTCTAATTATTAAGGCAAACCTACTGGGAACCCTAAAAGGATAGGAATACATTAATTTTGAGAATTTATCAGTTACATTTTTAAGATTAAAATTACCAACCTTAGCGCCTAGAGATCCCCCAAGAACTTCTTTTAATGGTTCAACAAGTATTTGAAGATCTTGTTCTTTGGTTAAAAAACCTAATTTCTGGAAATCTTCTGCAAGAAAATAATATTCTTCGTTTATAATATGAACTATAGCCTTAATAAGATTAAGTCTATCCGTATTTGTAATAGTATCCATCATTCCGAAATCAACATAGGCTAAATTCCCACAATCTGCATTTCCGCCCTTTAGAGCAAACATATTTCCTGGATGTGGGTCTGCATGAAAATATCCAAATTCAAATAATTGCTGTAGTCCGCTGATAACGCAAGTTTTTATAAAAGAAGCCGGTATTAAGTTATTTTCCTCAAGTAAAGCTCGATCTCTTAACTTAACTCCATCAATCCAAGAAGTTGTGATAATCCTTTTTGATGAAAACTGTTTTTCTAATTTAGGAATAAAAATATTTGGGTTTTCTTTGAATAAATTTGCAAACCTCAAAGCATTTTCCGCCTCTTTTTGATAGTCAATTTCATCAAAAAGTGCCTTGCCGAATTCATCTATTATTTCTCCAATTCCAACACCTATATTTAATGGTAAGAATGGTGATAAAAAAGTTCCTAAAAACCTTAAGATTACAACATCCCTTCTTATGAGAAAGTACAAATTTGGCCGTTGTACTTTCACAGCTAGATAAGCATTATTTATTTTTGCTTTATAAACTTGACCTAAGCTTGCTGAAGCAATAGGACTGTCTGGGAACTCATCAAATAATTCATTAGCATGTGCTCCAAGTTCCTCTTCAATAATTTTTAAAGCAATTTTGTGATCAAATGCTGGGAGATTATCCTGTAAGTTTGTAAGTTCTGTAAGCCAATCTTGTCTAACAAGATCTGGTCTAGTAGAAAGTGCTTGGCCTAATTTTATAAAACAAGGTCCTAAATCAGTTATTACATCAAAAAGATATTTCGAGAGATTTTTTTGTACATTTTTATTTTTACTGTTACCTTGAAAAAGTATTCTTAAAAAAAGAAAAATAAAAGTTAAAAGGATATATAAAACTCTTGGGATAAAAATCCATGGTCTCAATATCAACCAAACCAAATCATCTTTTGCTGAATATTTCGAATAAGAACTTTTCATTAAAGCTAAAAAATATCGTAAAAGATTACCATTTTATCCATTCTATATATATCAATAATACTTTATGAGAATTTCATCTTTTCTAACTAAAAAGTTTTTAAAATCTTTATTCTTTCCAGCTCATAACAGAGGGGCAGCTTTACCAAAGAAATTAGTGAAATTATTAAAAAATCAACCTGGGTATTGGGACTTGCCAGAACTGCCAGAAATTGGGTCACCACTATCCCAAAGCGGATTGATTGATAAATCTCAAAGAGAATTCTCTGACAAATTTGGAGCGAAAGGATGTTTTTTTGGAGTTAATGGAGCTTCTGGATTAATACAATCAGCAGTAATTGCGATGGCAAATCCAGGCGAAACGATCCTGATGCCTAGAAATGTTCATATAAGTGTTATAAAAATCTGTGCTATGCAAAACATAAATCCAATATTTTTTGACCTAGAATTTTCAAAAGAGACAGGTCATCACAAACCAATTACAAAAATTTGGTTAGAAAATGTATTTAAAAAATTAAATTTTGATGAGAATAAAATTGTAGGGATAATTCTTGTAAGTCCCTCTTATCATGGTTATGCGGGAGATCTAGAGCCTTTAATAGATTTTTGTCATCAAAAAAATTTACCAGTTTTAGTTGATGAAGCCCATGGTTCTTATTTCCTTTTTTGTAAAAACCTTAATTTACCAAAGCCCGCCTTATCATCAAACGCTGATTTAGTGGTTCATTCATTGCATAAGTCACTTAATGGTTTAACCCAAACGGCGATACTTTGGTACCAAGGGAATCTAATAAATGAACGTAATTTAATCAATAGTATTAATTTGTTGCAAACTACTAGTCCAAGTTCCTTATTACTTTCTTCTTGTGAAGAGTCTATTAAAGATTGGCTTAATAAAAAAAGTTTATCAAAATATCAAAAAAGAATTTTAGAGGCAAAAAGTATCTACAAAAAATTAATTCAAAAAAATATTCCTCTCATAGAAACCCAAGATCCCCTTAAAATTGTATTAAATACCTCTAAGGTTGGAATTGATGGTTTTACCGCTGATAATTTTTTTTATAGAAATGGCCTGATTGCCGAATTACCAGAAATGATGTCTCTCACTTTTTGCTTAGGATTTGCAAATCAAAAAGATTTTCTAAATTTATTTGAAAAGTTATGGAATAAATTACTATTAAATTCTAAAAAATCAAAAAGTTTAGAAGTGCTCCAATCGCCCTTTAAATTAGTTCAAGGACCGGAAATTGAGATTGGAATTGCTTGGAGAAGTAAGACTAGGAGTATTCCTTTCTCGCAATCATTAAATAAAATATCTGCAGATATTGTTTGCCCTTATCCTCCTGGGATTCCTCTACTAGTTCCTGGAGAAAAAATTGATATAGATAGGTTTAATTGGATAAATAATCAAAGTTTATGCAACAAAGATCTGGTAAATTTTAATATAAGAGTCCTATAAACATAGAAATTTCATATGAGATTAAGAAGCGGATTACTTATAGGAATTTTTGGTTTAATTGTTGTTTTGTTGGGGGGATGGTTTTTTACATTGGCAACAGCATTGCTTACATATTTAGCATTATTGGAATTTTTTAGAATGGCAGAATTTAAAGGAATAAAACCAGCTACAAAAACCACATTATTTTCATCTTTCATTATTATTATTTTTACTTATCTTGAGACAATTGGTTTGATTGAAGGAGAAATATCAAATTCAATTTTGCCAATCTGTTCAGTTGGAATATGCACTTGGTTACTTTTGCAACCAAAACCTGGAACAATTTCAGATATTGCAGCCTCTATTTTTGGATTATTCTATTTAGGATTTTTACCTAGCTATTGGATTAAATTGAGGGGATTAGATGCAGTGATAATAAGTTCAAATCAGGGTTTTTTTTCGTTTGAGAACTTATCAAATACTACAGGTCTTCATGTAACTTTAACTTCTTGTTTTTTAATTGTAGCTAGTGATATTGGTTCTTATTTCATTGGGAAGTCATTTGGTAAAAGATCTCTTTCTCCAATATCTCCGAGCAAAACTATAGAAGGTTTAATTGGAGGAATATCCTTTTCAATTTTACTAGCAATATTTTTTGCATTTTTAATGAATTGGGAAAATCCATTATTTGTTGGAATCTTATATGGAATTTCAATTTCTCTTATGGCATTAGTTGGAGATTTAATTGAATCTATGATGAAGAGAGATGCAAAAATAAAAGATTCCGGAACTTTTTTACCAGGACATGGAGGGATTCTTGACAGAATTGACAGTTACATCTTTGCTCCTTCTTTTTTGTATTACATTTTTATAATTCTCAAATATCTAAATTAATAAAGAAATCTTTTATTCCAAAAAATAATCTTGGATAACTTTACCAGATAATGAGGGTAGATCTACATGTGGAAGATGACCACAATTTCGCAACCCTACAAAATTTAATTTTTCAATATTTCTTATATTTTTAATCTCTTTTTTTCCAAGAATTCGATCATTTTCTCCACATAATGTTTTAATTGGGATATTTTGGATATATTTTTGAGTTCCAGCAAATCCTCCACTTCTTGCAAATGATGCAAGTGAATTCCTCCATCCTTTACAACCTAGATGAATTGAAGCAATTTGCTCTTCCATCTCACCAACACATTCATCTGGAAAAGCAAATGCTTGCCTGCAAAGACTTTTTCTGACCTGAGGCAACCCAAGAAATGAGGCACCAATGTGGTTAAGAGGAAAAGGGATACTCTTAGGCTCTCCAAACAATCCTGCGGGGGAAAAAAGGATAATTTTATCTATACAGTCAGGAATTTCAAAAGCAAGTTTTAAAGCTGTTGAGCCTCCCATAGAGGCACCAATAATTTTTAGATTCTTTTTTATCTGTAAAGTCTTAAGGAGATCAATTAGATGCGAAATTATTTTTGAGGAATTATATTCATTTGTTGCGAACCTAGGACTAAATCCAAAACCTAACAGATCAGGAACTATAACTTGAAAATTTCTTTTTAGTGATTTATATATTCTCCTGAACTCTAAAAAACTACTGTCAAATCCATGAAGAAGAAGAATAGGTTGACCTTTTCCTCCAATAACTACAGGGAATTTTAAAGAGTCCCAATTTTGGTTGAGTTTTATCCACTTAACATCATTTGCCAAATAAAGACCTAAAGGGTCTAATAGTGACAATTTGGCACTTTCAAAAAATTCCACATTTAAATCATTTAATTGTTCAAAATTGTTTTTAGTCAAAAAAATGTTTATGTCTTAATTTTTTGTTGTTCAAAATTTGCGATGAGCTCTTCTATGTCACGTTTATGAATTTCAAAAGGCAAAAAGTGAATCTCAGATTTATCTCGACAAGTAAAATCAGCAATTTTCTCTAAATTGTTATTTTCAAAAACATTTATTCCAAGTTGTTCAATAGTAGTGGGTAAATTCAATTCTTTCATGAGTACAAACAATTGTTTAATTGATTGATCAGCTAATTTATTATTATTTTTCATTTCTTCTAGTCTTAATTGCAATAATAATCCAACCCCCACAATCTCACCGTGTAAGAATTTATTAGGGATAATTATCTGAGTGATTGCATTATGGAAAGCATGTGCTGCTGCAGTCCTGCACTTTTCTCCACCAATACCACCTATTAATCCTGCTGTAAGTCCACATGCTTCTACAGTATTTCGCCAAGATGGATTATTTTCAAATTGACCCTTAAATGCTTTTTCTCCATCTATTAATAGTTGATCTCTTAAAACTCTTGATATCTGAATTGCTTGTTGAACAAGACCATCATCTATTGTTGAACTTGTTATTGAGGATTCGTACCATTTTGCCAAAGCATCAGCTATGCCACTAGCAAGTGTTCTTGATGGAGCTGTTTGAATAAATTTATGGTCATAAACTAGTATTTTCGGACAAGATCCTAATGCAACATCCTTTATGAATTGGCCATCCTTTGTATAAATATTCGATAAAGCTGTCCAACCTGCACATGTAGAGGCGCTAAGGGGCACTGTAATACAAGGGATATTAAGAGACTCGGCTATAAATTTTCCAGAATCTAAAACTTTGCCACCTCCTGCTGCGATAACAGAATCACTATTATTCTTTAAAATGATACTCTTAACTCTTGAAATATCCTCATAACAACAATCAAATTTTAAATTAGCAGTATTAACATTAAGTTTTTGATTTTTTAAATCATTAAAAATTTTATTTCTCAATTTATTCGTATGAATCCCCCTCCCTAAAATTAATGGACTTTTAGTTAATTTAGTAATTTGAGGTAAAGATTTTTCCCAAGCATAATATCCCCTATATATAGTTTCTGGAGAGATTGATTGCATATTTCCTTTGAATAATTAGAAGTTAGCACTTGCTAATTCTTGAGAAGATTCTTCAGAAGAAATATTTATTGTAACTTTTTTATTATCATCTATATCAACCAAAGCCTTATCTCCATCTTTTATTCTCCCAGAAAGAACTTCTTCAGCCAAACTATCTTCTAGTAAACGCATAACTGCCCTTCTTAAGGGTCTTGCTCCGTATGAAGGATTATAACCTTCTTCAACAAGTCTTTCTTTAAAAGCATCTGTGACACTTAACTTAATGCCTTTATCTTGTAATCTTGCAAAAACTTCTTGCAACATTATTTCAGCAATCTCTTTAACCTCATTTTTAGTTAGCTGTCTGAATACAATTATTTCGTCAAGTCTATTTAAGAACTCAGGCCTAAAATATTGCTTAAGTTCTTCATTAACTAAAGATTTTATTCTATTATATTGGCTATCTTCAACTGAATCTCCTGAGAATTCAAATCCTAAACCTCCTCCACCTTTCTCGATTACTTTAGAACCGATATTAGAAGTCATTATTAACAATGTATTTTTAAAATCTACAGTTCTACCCTTGGAGTCAGTTAATCGCCCGTCTTCAAGTAGTTGCAGTAATAAATTGAATACATCTGGATGCGCCTTTTCAACTTCATCAAACAAAACAACTGTATAAGGACGTCTTCTGACTGCCTCAGTAAGCTGACCACCTTCGTTAAAACCAACATAGCCAGGAGGCGAACCTATAAGCTTACTAACTGTATGTCTTTCCATAAATTCTGACATATCTAATCTGATCATTGCCTCTTCACTTCCGAAGAAATATGAAGCTAATGATTTAGTTAATTCAGTTTTACCAACACCTGTAGGGCCTGAAAAGATAAAACTTGCGATAGGTCTATTAGGATTTTTTAATCCAACTCTTGCTCTTCTTATGGCTCTAGAGACAGCTTTTACAGCTTCATCTTGTCCGATTAGCCTTTGGTGAAGTGTTTCCTCCATATTGAGAAGCTTGACTGATTCAGTTTCTGTTAATTTTTGAACAGGAACACCTGTCCATGAAGCTACAATGTGTGCCACATCCTCTTCGCTAACAAGGGGACTTTGTAAGAGTTTTGAATCAGATTTTAAAGAATTATCAGCATCTGATAGATCTCCAGCTGTAGATTCTTTTTTATTGTCCAATACCTCTTTAATCTTTGCAGACAATTCCATCTCTTTTTCACGTAATTGGCCCGCTTGATCAAAATTTTGGTCCCTTACAGATTCTTCTTTCTGTTTTTGGATTTGTCTTAGTTCTCTATCTATTTGTTTGGCTTCAGGCGGAAGTTTAGAATTTATTAAACGTACTCTACTGCCAGCTTCGTCGATGAGGTCTATTGCCTTGTCAGGTAGAAATCTATCAGATATATAACGATCACCTAAATGAGCTGCTGCCTCTAGGGCATCATCAGTAATTTTTAAACGATGATGTTGTTCGTAACGCTCTCTTAAACCTTTTAAAATTTCGATTGTATCTTCAATAGATGGCTCCCCTACCATTACAGGTTGAAATCTTCTTTCCAAAGCAGCATCTCTCTCAATATGTTTTCTATATTCATCGAGAGTTGTTGCTCCAATACATTGAAGTTCTCCTCTAGCTAATGCTGGTTTCAGGATATTTGCGGCATCTATAGCTCCTTCAGCAGCTCCCGCACCAATTAAAGTATGCACTTCGTCTATGACAAGTATGACATTACCTGCTGATTTAATTTCTTCCATTATTTTTTTTAACCTTTCTTCAAATTCTCCTCTATATTTTGTTCCTGCGACCAAAAGTCCTATATCAAGTGTCAAGACTCTTTTATCTTCGAGTATATCGGGGATATCTCCCGTTTGTATTCTTTGAGCTAATCCCTCTGCGATAGCTGTTTTTCCTACCCCTGGCTCCCCTATGAGAACAGGATTATTTTTTGTCCTCCTACCTAATATTTGAACTACACGATCTATTTCTGAATGGCGACCAACGACTGGATCTAATTTAGATTCACTAGCTAATTTTGTTAAATTTGTTCCAAATTCGTCAAGAGTAGCAGTTTTTAAGTTGCCCTTATTTGCACTAGCCCCCGTGCCAACTTCTGCTGTTTCACCTAACATTCTTATAACTTGAGTTCTTACTTTGGTAAGGTCAATATTAAGATTTTCAAGAACTCTTGCAGCAACGCCTTCACCTTCTCTTATTAAGCCTAACAATAGGTGTTCAGTGCCTATGTAATTATGACCTAATTGACGAGCCTCTTCAAGAGATAATTCTAAAACTCTTTTAGCCCTAGGGGTAAAGGGTATTTCTACAGCTACAAACCCTGAACCTCTACCTATTATCTTTTCTACTTCTATTCTTGAATCTTTTAAATTAACTCCAAGTGATTTGAGTACTTTCGCTGCAACGCCAGTTCCTTCTCCAATTAGTCCTAAAAGAATTTGTTCAGTTCCAACGAAATTATGACCAAGTCTTCTGGCTTCTTCTTGAGCAAGCATAATGACTTTTATAGCCTTTTCTGTAAATCTTTCAAACATTAGAAGATTAAAATCCTATTAATAACCTACCAGTAATATGTCAATTTTGTGTTCAGAATGAGCTTTTGTGAATACCCAAAATTATAATAAATTTATTTGAATTGAACTTTTTTAGTGATATAGCAAGAAATTATACTAATTTCAAGAATTCTGGTTATCCGCACAATTAAATTTTTACATTATTTTGTTGTTAGTTTTTTTTCTTTTAAAACAGCAGCTGAACCATCTTTGTAATAATTTTTTCTTATTCCTACAGTAATAAAATCGAAGTGAGTATAAAATCGTTCAGCAGTAACATTGCTCTGAGAAACCTCCAATAGTAATTTCTTTAGACTTAGTTCTTCACATTTTTTTATTAAATAGCTCATTAGATAAGACCCAAAACCCTTTTTCCTAAATTTCTGATTTACAACAAAATAATTTATTTGAGCTTCATCAAGAACAACTTGAAAAACACATATTCCAATGACTAAATTTTTAATTAATAACCCAAAGATTTTTGTACCTTCTTTTTTGAATTCGTAAGACCATTGTTTCTTGCTCCACAGAGAAATCGTATTTGAATCTAATTCATAACATAAATCGATATCTTTCTCATTTATTTGTTTAATAGATATCATTTTACTATGTATGTATATTTAGAAAGTTCAAATCTAAAGTCATTATAAAATATGACAGTTTTGGCAAAACTTTATTTAAAGTTCCCCCATGAAAGAAAAACAATCTTTTTTAAAACAGAAAATCGACTTGGAAAGTCCTAATAAAAATATCGTACCTATTACTACATCCATTGGAGGAGATGGAAAATTGTCAGTTGGTGGATGTTCTATTCAAGAATTAGTTAAAAAATATGATTCTCCTCTTTACATTCTTGATGAATTCACTTTAAGAAAGTCTTGTAGAGCTTATAAAAAAGCATTAGAAAAATATTACCCAGGGGAATCACTCCCGATATACGCCTCCAAGGCAAATAGCTCTATATTCATGAGTAGCCTTGTTTCCTCAGAAGGTTTAGGACTTGATGCAGTTTCTGAGGGAGAATTATTAACTGCTCTAAAGGGGGGGGTACCAAATGAAAAAATTGTTTTTCATGGGAACAATAAATCTGACAAAGAAATAGATTTTGCAATTAGAAATAACATAAAAATAATTGTGGATAATGACTACGACTTAAAAAGATTAGAGGAAGTTTCAAATTTATTAGATCATGACTTAGAGATAATGATTCGCTTTACTCCTGGAATAGAATGCCATACTCATGAATACATAAGAACAGGTTCATTTGATAGCAAATTTGGTTTTGGAATCGAATATTTGAATAATTTATTTGCAAGCATAAGCGACACTAAACATTTAAAGTTAAAAGGAATACATGCTCATATTGGTTCTCAAATTTTTGAACTAGACCCTCATAAAGATTTAGGTGAAATAATGGTTAAGGTTATTTTGGACGCCAAAAAATTTGGTCATAATATTGAAGAACTAAATGTTGGTGGAGGCTTAGGAATTAAATATACAAAAGATGACGACCCACCTTCTATTGATGAATGGGTAAAAACAATTTCTAACTCTGTTGTTAAAGCATGTAAAAAACACAATTTAGATCTACCTAAATTGATGTGTGAACCTGGAAGATCCATCGTATCTACAGCAGGCATAACAATTTACAAAATTGGGGCCTTTAAAGAAATTCCTGGAATCAGAACTTATTTATCTGTTGATGGAGGTATGAGTGATAATCCAAGACCGATTACATATCAATCAAATTATTCGGCATGTTTGGTAAGTAATCCATTTAATATTAATTCTAAAAATAAATATACAATTGCTGGCAAACACTGTGAATCGGGAGATGTTTTGTTTAAGGAGATAGAACTAGCAGATTGTAAAACTGGAGATCTAATATGTGTTTTTGGTACCGGTGCATACAATAATTCAATGAGTTCTAACTACAACAGAATACCAAGACCTGCTGCTCTTTTAGTTTGTGACGGGGTAGCAGAGATTATTCAAAAGAGGGAAAGTCCTTTGGATCTTTTAAAATATGATGTATTGCCTGATCGCTTTATTAAACAAAGTTAGGTACATTTAGATTAATTTTTTATTTAATGTGAATTTCTGGGGGTTTATAAATTTAAAGCTTTTATTAGATGTCTTATTTGCTGTTGGTTTTGGACTTTTATTATTTTCTAGAGTCAAAGAACAGAGAACATTGTGGCTTTTAAGGGGATATTTATTTTTAGTTTCAACAGCATGGTTCATTCAGAGATATGCTTACCTTCCATTAACATCAAAATTAATTGATGCTGTAGTCTTAGCCTGCTCTCTCTCTTTAGCAATCCTTTGGCAAGGAGAGCTTAGAAGATTAATGGAATTATTAGGAACTGGCAGGCTAACTGTATTACTAGGAAATCCATCAAAGGAGTTTCGAGCAACATCAACTACTATTACTAAGTTAGTTGATACTGCAGGTAAACTCTCTCAAAATAGAAGAGGCGCTTTAATCGTTGTTGATTTAGGGAGTGATTTGAGACCTGAAGATTTTTTATATTCAGGTACAAATATTGAGGCTCAATTGTCAACTGACCTTTTAATAAATCTTTTTGCGACAGATACACCGTTACATGATGGAGCTGTTCTTGTGAAAGGTAATAAAATAATTTCTGCTGGCGTAATACTTCCTCTCTCAAGACAAGGAATAAGTAGATATGGCACAAGACATTTAGCAGCATTAGGAATTACAGAAAGATTTGACAGATGTATTTGTATTGTTGTTTCTGAAGAAACAGGTACGTTATCATTAGCAAACCAAGGCAAACTCGAAAGGCCAATAACCAGCAGCAGATTACAAGAACTTCTTGCAAAATTGATTGGTAATCAAAACTCTATGGGAACTAATAAAGCATCTTTAAGTAAAAATGTCCTATCCCAAAAGACAGACTCGGGTGATAATATCATCAGTGATATTGATAAAAAAGAGTCAGAAAAATCAGAAATTTTTGTTAACAAAAAGGATTAACTAATGAGTTTAGAAAAAGTAATAGACGATAAAATTAGTGACTTATTAATGAAAATAGATAAGCAAAAATTGCCTAAACATGTAGCAATAATTATGGACGGCAATGGGAGATGGGCGACTAGAAAAGGTTTACCCCGATCATTTGGACATAAACAGGGCGTTAGTGTATTAAAAAAAATTCTCAAAGCTGCAAAAAATTTAGGTTGTAAAGTAATTACTGTTTATGCTTTTTCAACTGAGAATTGGTCAAGACCAACAAAAGAAGTTGAATTTCTTATAAATCTTTTTAGCGAAGTTTTAAAAAACGAAATTCAAGAGATACATGAAGAATCAACAAAAATAAAATTTATTGGGGATTTAACACCTTTCCCAAAAAATTTAAAAGAAATAATCTCTAGTTCAGAATCACTTACTAAAAACAACAATAAATTTTTATTTAATGTTTGTGTTAACTACGGAGGTAGACAAGAAATAGTAAAAGTTGCAAAAGAACTAGCACTAAAATCTTCTGCTGGGGAAATAAAACCAAGTGAAATTAATGAAGAATTATTTAATTCAGAGCTATTAACTGGAGGGATTAAGGATCCAGAATTACTAATAAGAACTAGTGGCGAAAAAAGGATAAGTAATTTTTTATTATGGCAATTGGCATATTCAGAAATTTATATATCTGACGTACTTTGGCCAGAGTTCAATGAACATGAATTTCTTAAAGCAATAATTGATTACCAATCAAGAAATAGACGTTTCGGCGGTATAGAATCATTACCAAATGAATCTTTTGAAGATTCTCAGTATTTTTCCTAATAAAAATGGATAATTCGAATAATCAGTTATTAAAAGAAATTAGGTTTGATTGGAATAAAGAGGAGATATTGGAAATACTTAATATGCCTCTTATTGATTTAATGTGGGAATCACAAACTATTCACAGGAAATTTAACAAATACGATATTCAATTAGCATCATTGTTCAGCGTAAAAACTGGCGGATGTGAGGAAAATTGTTCGTACTGTAGCCAATCAATTTATAGTGCTAGCGAAATCAAAAGTCATCCGCAATTTCAAGTTGAAGAGGTTTTAGCAAGAGCTCAAATAGCAAAAAATGAGGGTGCCGATAGGTTTTGTATGGGTTGGGCGTGGAGAGAAATTAGAGATGGGAAATCTTTTAATGCAATGTTAGAGATGGTTAGCGGTGTAAGAGATTTAGGGATGGAAGCATGCGTTACTGCTGGGATGCTTACAGAAGAACAAGCTTCCAGACTTGCTGATGCAGGTTTAACCGCTTATAACCACAATCTTGATACTAGTCCTGAGCATTATAAAAATATTATTACGACAAGAACTTATCAAGACAGATTAGATACTATCAAAAGAGTAAGGAATGCAGGAATAAATGTTTGTTGTGGTGGCATAATAGGTTTGGGTGAAACTAATGGAGATAGAGCATCTCTTTTGAAAGTGCTTTCAAATATGAATCCACACCCTGAAAGTGTTCCTATAAATTTATTAGTAGCTATTGAAGGTACTGGTTTAGAAGATAATCAAGAAATTGATTCTATTGAAATGATAAGGATGATAGCTACAGCAAGAATTCTTATGCCTAGAAGCAAAATAAGATTAAGTGCAGGGCGAGAAAAGCTTTCAAAAGAAGCCCAAATTTTGTGTTTTCAATGTGGGGCAAATTCAATTTTTTATGGAGATGAGTTACTCACAACTTCAAATCCATCTTTTCAATCAGACAGAAAACTTCTTAAAGAAGTAGGAGTATCATTTAACAACGATTTTGAAACTCGTGAAAAAACATTATCTTCTTTATGAAAGGCAAAAATTATAAAATAATTTCTCTTTACTCTTTCTTCCCATTTCAAGAAAACTTTATTATTGATCTAAAAAATAAATTATTAGAAATCGAAAATGAAAACGATCTTTCAGGATTATTTATTTTTGCAAGTGAGGGAATTAATGGAACTATTTGTGCTGAGAAAAATGTAATTGATATTGTTATCAATTTACTTAATAAATATGCAGATAATAGAAATTTGAACATTAAAGTAAACTTCTCAAAAAAGAAAGTCTTCAAAAAATTAAAAATAAAAATCAAAAAAGAAATAGTTACCATGGGTGTCCCTGAAATAAATCCTTCAGAGAATAATGGGACCTATATTGACTCTGCTGATTGGAATAAGTTAATTAAAAATCAAAATACAATAGTCATTGATACTAGAAATCATTATGAGGTTTCTTTAGGTACATTTCAGAACTCTATAAACCCAAATACAAGAAATTTTAGCGAATTCCCCAAGTGGGTAGATGATTATTTAGATACCCATTTAGAAAATAAAGAGTCTAAAAATATAGCAATGTTTTGTACCGGAGGAATACGATGTGAAAAAGCCACTAGTTTGCTGAAAAAGAAAGGTTATAAAAATATTTATCACCTACAAGGGGGCATCCTTCAATACCTTGACGATACACCAAAAGAAAAAAGCTTATTTGAAGGGGAATGTTATGTTTTTGATAAAAGAGTTGCTTTAGATCAAGAATTAGAAAAAGGCTCCTACTCGATTTGTCATGCATGTGGAATGCCAGTTTCAATTCAAGATCAAGAAAGAAAAGAATATAGAAAGGGTATCCAATGTCATTTCTGCATAGACCAATTCAGTGATGATGATAGGAAAAGGTTTGAAGAAAGACAAAAACAAATCGATAGATTAAAAGTTGAAAATCATAAAATATATAAGGACTAATTTTCAAAACCATGAAAGTTGAAGAATTAGAAAAATTAGCAAGTACCAGTGGATTATTAATTAAAATTCAAGTTAGAGAAACTCTAGGATTATGTTTCTTTAGAATTGTTATAGCAGAACAGAAAGATAACATTATTAAGATTTGGGCCGAAATGAAAGGTTGGACTTATTTAAATAAACAAGGTATTCAGCTTGATACATTAAGAATCCTTAGTAAAGCTCCTGCTTTTGTTTCGGAATTAATATGGGCAACAACTATGGCTTGGGCAATTGAAAAAAAATCAAGCAACAAAGTAAGACTTTTAGCTATTTTTGATAGTGAAGGTTATAGTAAAAAACTTGTAAGATATTTCAAGTTAATAGGATTCAAAATTGTAAAAGAAGTTGGTTCTAGCCCAGTAGATCTTTTATTAAGATTGGTTTGGGGAGGTGCAGGTACACTTATGAACGGGGAATGTATTTCCATATTGAAAAAAATTGAAAAGAAACTCTCTTTAATTGAAGAAAGTTAACCCGCATGATAACTACTTCTAACTAAAGGGCCAGAAGATACTTTTTTGAATCCTAATTCCTTAGAGAAGTGATATAAATATTCAAACTCTGATGGATCCCAATATTTCTTAACTGCCAAATGATTGAATGAAGGCCTTAAATATTGGCCAATTGTAATTTGATCACAATCTATTTTTTTAAGATCATAAATTGTATTTTTTATTTCATCCAATGTTTCCCCAAGACCTAACATAATTCCTGATTTAGTTTGAATATGAGGAGCAATATCTTTTGACTTTTTTAGTAAACTAAGAGATTTTTTGTAATTTGCACCCCTCCTTACTTCTTTTTGCAGTCTTTCAACAGTTTCAAGATTATGATTAAAGCATATAGGATCTTTTTCTAAAATCATCTTCAATCTCTCAGTCTGGAGGTTATTAGTTTCATCAAAATTTTTGCCCCCACCCCATAAATCAGGAGTTAAAACCTCTATTTTAATTGTTGAATCAATTTTTCTAATCTCATCAATTGTAGATATAAACAAATTTGCACCATGATCAGTGAGATCGTCTCTAGCTACTGATGTCAAAACAACATATTTTAAATTAAGTACTTTCACTGCTTCAGCGACTTGAGTACATTCATCAATATTGATAGAACTAGGTCTACCTTTATTTACCTGACAAAAAGCACATGAACGAGAACATATCGATCCACCCAGCAAGAAAGTGGCTGTTCCTGAGGCATAACATTCTGCTCTATTTGGACATCTTGCTTCTTCACAAATAGTATGAATATTTGATTTTTTGATGAGTGTTTGTATTTTTTCGAATTCTGAAGCTTTACTAATAGGAAATTTAATCCAGGAGGGAAGTCTTAAGATTTTTTCTTTCTTGATTAGATTATTGTCTCTCATTAGTCTAATTTAGTTTTGTTCTTCCTTCTAGCGCCCTTGCGAGTGTAACTTCATCCACATATTCAAGTTCACTACCCATTGGGAGGCCATATGCAATCCTCGTAACTTTAGTAAAAGGGGCTAACAATTTTCCGATATAAAGACTTGTTGTATCTCCCTCAACACTGGGGGTCAATGCCAATATGATCTCATCTATTTCAGATTTACTAACTCGTTCTACCAAGCTTCTAATTTCTAAGAGTTCAGGTCCAACAGAATCCATTGGAGATATTAAACCACCAATAACATGATAAACACCTTTAAATTCTCTGGCGCGTTCCAAAGCAAGCAAATCTTTAGTTTCTGCTACTACACAGATTAGTTTTTGATTTCTTTCAGTATTTTTACAAATTTCACATTCATCTTCTGAAGTCAAATTAAAACATTTTTTGCAACGACCAACATTACTATGTGCTTCTAATAGAGCCTTTGAAAATTCTCTTATTGTACTTTCAGGTTGTTTTAAAATAAACAGGGCTAATCGTTGCGCTGTTCTTGGACCAATCCCTGGGAATTTCTCGAAATGACCAATTAATTTTGAAAGCGGTTTGGTATAAGTAATCAAAATCAAACTATTTCTAGGGATAATTTAGACGCAAAATTCTGAATTGCCATAATTGTTTGCTTTTAATGTCTTATTATGTTTTTAATAAGTAATTTCAAACAAAATGAAAAATATTAAATTTAACCCTTTCAAATATCTATTTTTGATTTTTTTGTGTTTAATACTTAGTGCTTGTAGTGGCGGACTTAATGCGGGATTAGAAGCTTATCAAAGTCCAGATGGAAGATATGCCTTTTTGTATCCAACAGGATGGACGAGAGTAAAAGTTGATGGAGGACCTGAAATTATTTATCATGACTTAATAAATAGTAATGAGACCTTAAGTTTAGTTATTTCTGATGTAAGTAAAGAGGTTCAATTAGAGCAATTAGGAAGTCCAAGAGAAGTAGGTCAAACATTAATTGATAAAGTCATTGCTCCCGAAGGTTCAGGTAGAGAGGTGAAACTTATAAATGCCAATCAGAGGGAGGCCTCCAATCATATTTTCTATGATTTAGAGTATGAATTAAATTTAAATGAACAGGCCAGACACGAATTAGCTACTGTCGTAATTGATAGAGGAACGCTTTACACTTTCGCTGTGGGAACAAATGAAGAGAGATGGAATAAAGTTGACGGTATGTTTAGTAATGTAATTGAATCATTTAACTTCTTAATATAGTTTAGAAATTCTTTATTAGATTCCTACTTGAACATTCCACAAATCAGCATATATTTTATTCTGATCTAATAGTTTTTCATGTTTTCCACTTTCAACTATTTTACCTTTATCAATAACAACAATATTATCCGCATTTTTTATAGTGCTTAATCTATGAGCTATTACTACAGTTGTTCTTTCTTTTGTGATTTTAGATAATGATTTTTGAATTAAAGCCTCTGTTTCATTATCAACTGAGGCTGTAGCTTCATCTAATATTAATATTGGAGCATCCTTTAAAACAGCTCTCGCCAAGGCAATTCTTTGACGTTGTCCGCCTGAGAGCCTTTGGCCCCTTTCCCCCACTATAGTTTTATAACCATCTGGTAATTGTTCAATAAAATTATGAGCTTCTGCAATCTTTGAAGCTTTAATTATATCTTTAAGACTTGGGTTGATTGAGCCATAAGCAATATTTTCTTGTACACTGCCATGAAATAAATAAGTTTCTTGACTTACTAAAGAAATACACTTTCTTAAATCCCTCAAATTTATTTCTTTAATAGAAATGCCATCGAGGGTTATTGACCCATTATTACTATCATAAATCCTAAGAAGTAGCTTTATTATTGTACTTTTCCCAGAACCTGTTAAACCAACAATTCCTAATGTTGAGTTATTTTCAATTTTAAAATTTATGTTTTTTAAAGTTAAATCTCGTCCAGGATAATTAAAATTTACATTATTAAAAATAATTTCTCCTTTGATATCTTTAGGTTCAATTTTTATTTTTCCATCTTTTATTTTTATAGGCGTATCTATGAGATCAATTACTCTATCTATTGAAGCCATAGATCTCTGAAAATCATCTAAAACATGCCCCAAGGTAGTTAAAGGCCATAACAGTCTTTGTGTAATAAAAACTAAAAAACTATAAGTTCCTACCTCAAGTGTCTTATTCCAAGTTTGGAAACCTCCAATTAATAGAATCGCTATAAAAGCAAATAAAATTGCAAATCTTATAAGAGGGATAAAAGCAGAAGATAATTTTATTGCAGCCTTATTACTTCTTTGATAATCGAGACTTTCTTTATTTAATCTATTTAGTTCCCATTTTTCTTTAGTAAAACTTTTTATGGTTAGGATTCCACTTAAATTATTATTAAGTCTTGATGCCAACAGTCCAGCTTTATTTCTAACATCTCTATATTTTGGAGCAAGCTTTCTTTGAAATTTAATTGATCCTAAAAATATGATTGGAATAGGAAAGAAAGCAAATAAAGCGATTTTTGGAGCGACAAAAATCATAGTGCCCCCAATTATTAAGACAGTTATAAATAACTGAATAATCTGATTAGCCCCTTGGTCTAGAAATCTCTCGAGTTGATTTATATCATCATTCAAAATAGATAATAGTCTTCCAGTATTATCATTTTCAAAAAAATTCATATCTAATTCCTGGATATGCTCATAAGCTTTAATCCTTAATTTATGTTGCGATAGCTGAGCCAAATTTCTCCATAAAATCGAATATAAATATTCAAAGGAGGATTCACCAGACCAAACTATTCCTGAAGCAAATGCAAGAAAAATCAATTGCGCTGGAACTTCTTTTATCCCAAAATCAGCAATCCATGAATTCTGTTCCTTTACAACGATATCCACCGCAAGACCAATTATTACAGGGGGGGCTAAATCTAATATTTTATTAATTATGGAACTAAAAAAAGCAAAAAGTAGTAACCTTCTTTCTTCAATTAGATTCAAATAAAGTCTAATTATTGGATTTTGATCGTTCTTAGACCTCATAAAATAATAATTAAATTTTTCTATTATGATTTAACTTTTCCTTAGTTTCAAATTTACATTTTGTTTTTGCATCTTGATGACTTGCAGTTTGTATAAATTCTTCGTAGTAACATTCGCAAGTTTCATTCGCAATTTCTTCACTATATAACATTTCAGCTTTCAACATCTCCTCCTTGACACTTTGAAGACAAAATAATTTTATGAATGAATTTTGTTTCGATTGGGCTAAATAATAACTATTAAAAGAGTTGAATAGGATTATCAGATTCACAAAAATAAAGAATTTATATTTGCTAGCTTTCATTCTCTATACCTAGTTTCTGACTTTAATTTTTTTTAATTTATTTTTAATTTCTTTATGCAGATCTCTTGGTAAATCTACCAAACTGTAATCATTAAAAATCTGTATCTTTCCTATGGATCTGCCATTTATATTAGTTGAATTGCATATTGTGGATATAATATTTGCAACTCTAACCCCATCAAATTTACCAAAGTTGAATTTGTAGGTTTCAAAAGAATCATTTTGATAATTATTTCTTCTATTTGAATTTCTCATACGATTATTACTATTTCTATTTGATCTATTTCGATCAATATTATTTTGTTTATGAATCCAAGAATCATCTTCATTAACAAAAAATGCTTTATTACCTATTACTAAATTAATCGCCGCCATTGCAATATTTGAGTCATCCATAGAATGTTTTTCTTTTAAATTATCTAGTACATCAATAATCAAAGCTTTATTTTCTTCATTTTCATCTTTATCTAAAGAACTCTCATTAACATTCTCTATAAGTTTCTCCATCCTTTTTTTTATTTATTATTTTATTACTTGGTATATTAATTTCTTCAATCTTAGTTCTTGTTGAATTTTCTAAGTTTCTTAGAAAATGTTTTTCTCTTTGATTGACAAACAAAATTGCTTCTCCTGATCTGCCTGCCCTTCCAGTTCTTCCAATTCTATGAGTATATGTTTCCTTATCAAAAGGGAAATCGTAATTAACAACAAGTTTTATCCTCTCAACATCTAGTCCTCTAGCTGCGACATCAGTTGCAACAAGTATATCAATAAATCCTTTTTTTAATCTATCTACAGTATTTTCTCTTTGATTTTGTGGTATATCTCCATTAAGTACTGCCACAGTATGTCCTGAATTCTCCAAAGCTTCAGCTATTGAAGTAGTAAGTAGTTTTGTCCTTACAAAAATTATTACTCCCTCGTTATTAAGTTCTAATATTCTTTTTAAAGCATCTAATTTATGGTGCCTTTGTACATAAAGATATTTTTGCGAAATTAGTTGAGTTTCTTTTTTGACACTTTTGATTAATATTTCAGCGGGATCATTTAGATATTTTTTTGCTATATTTCTTATCTCACTAGGCATTGTTGCTGAAAACAATACCATCTGCTTATTTTCCGGAAGTTGATCTATTATCCATTCAATATCTTCAAGAAAACCCATATTTAACATTTCATCTGCCTCATCTAAAACAAGACAATTTATGTCTTTAATTTTAAAAGTTCCCTGTCTTATATGATCCATTATTCGGCCAGGGGTCCCCACCACTACGTCAATTTTTCTTTTCAATGCAGAAATTTGATTTCGATAGTCGGTACCTCCATATATCGCAACCGTCTTAAAATTACTAGATTCAGAACTATAACTTTTAAAAGATTCTGCCACTTGAGTTGCCAATTCTCTTGTAGGGGTCATAACTAAAACCTTGGCATTTAATTCTTTATTATCTGCAAGTTTTTCTATTAATGGTAATGCGAAAGCTGCGGTCTTTCCTGTTCCTGTTTGTGCTTGGCCTAATAAATCTCTGCCTAACATTAATTCCGGAATTGCAGCTTTTTGGATAGGAGTTGGATTTTTGTATCCTTTATTTCTTAACGAATTTAAGATCGACTGATTAAAACCAAAATCGAGAAATCCATTCTCATTATCATTTCCTTTGGATACTTCCAATGGTTGAGATTCAATTTCTTTTTTGTTTTCTAAGTTCTTTAACTCAAGTAGAGAAGCATCTTCATTCTGAAACTTTTCTTGCTCACTATCAAGAGAGTTACTTTCTTTTTTTAAAGCCATTTTAAATGCCCAATAATCTTCTGATTAGGCATTCAACAAATATCTAAATTTACTTAAATTGTTGACTAGCCTTGCAGAGCCGAATTATTAATCTAACATCTTGTGGTTAAAATCTTTACTAATTTATCAAAAATAAGATTTTAATTTAAATAATATATATCTAGAAATTTCTTCGCTCTTGTAACAGCAGTATAAAATAACCTTCTTTCAAAATTATCTCTGCAAAAGATATTTTCACTATCTTTTGTTTCTTTTACAGCATATTGATTTCTTCTATATTTTGAGGACCACAAAATGCTTACTTTCTCAGATTCACTTCCTTGAGATTTATGAATAGTAATAGCTATTGCTGGCACAACATTTTCTAAATTAGATGGATCAATTAATATGACAATCTGTTCGTTATTATCATTAAATTTTCTAAAAAGATATTTTCTTTCATTTTTATAACCTATAAGTACTCCGATATCGCCATTTGACAATCCAAGTTCATTGTTATTTTTTGTACACATGATCGGAACACCCTCGCTAAAAGTTTTAAGGTCATAGGGTTTTTTTTGACCAAAAACAATTTCATTCAAATATTCAACACTCCATATTCCAGAATTTTTTTCACATAAAATCAAGTGACTTTGTAAATCAAGAAATATCTTATCTACTAAATCTTTTTCATTAAGCAATAAATTATCAATATCCTCATTAAATATATATTTTTTTTTACTTAAATTTGAAGTTGAAAGATTCAACTTATTTAGATGACTCTTAATCGAAAAAAATAGATGTTTTGGAATATCTTTTTCTCTACTTTTTAAAATAGAAACTTCTTTTGATTTATTATCTTTTTCTAATTCTTTTATTTTTTGATTAAGTAAAGAATAATCATTATTAAATATTAAACTACTAATTAATGCTATATCTCCAATGTTTCTATAAGTTTTTTCTAAATTTACTACACAAGATTTAATTGAATTATTTTCACCATATTCAAACAAATAATTCCAGATAGAACAGTTATTTACTGGAGACAATTGATTTTTATCTCCAACTAAAATAATTTTACAGTCCTTTGCTAGTAAACTTAAAACTGATTCAATCAAATCGATATTTACCATTGACATTTCATCAATTATGAAAATATCAAGTTCTTTTAGCTTAAATTTCAACTTAAGAGATTTATTTTGAGAATTTAAAATCCATCTATGCAAAGTTTGAAATTCTATTTGGTCTAGAAATTTGCTAGAGGTAATATTTTTTTTATCATTAAGAGCTTCTTTTAGACGAGCTGTAGCTTTACCGGTTGGAGCAGATAAACCAATATTTAAAAAATTATCAATTCGAAGGAGTTCTATTATTAAGTTTATTATTAAAGTGGTTTTACCCGTACCTGGTCCTCCTTGGAGAAAAACTAAGTTTGAATATTTAAATATATTTTTAATTTGATCAATTTTATTATCATCTTTATAAATTATTGAGTTAATTAAATTATCGGTATCTATTTTCTTTAAAAATGAATTAATAACTCTTTCTATCTTTCTTGACCATTTTGCAAGTGATAATTTTCTATCGACTAATACAAATGGAGAATCAAGGAAGCCTATCATGCCTATATTTTTTAAAATTTCTAGATGTTTATTCGGCCAGCCATCTTCAAATATTTCAAAGATTATTAAACTATTATCTACATCAATAATAGTTTCACCGTTTTTTTCAAACTCTAATAAAATCTTTATTGTATCTTTTACGAAATTACCATATTTTTTTTCATTGAATTTGAAAATACCTAAGATTAAATTAAATATATGATCATATTGGAACTTTTCAATATCAGTCTTTTTGTTACTCATTCTAAAAAAGGTTATCCAAATAATTAATTCTCTTCAAAGGTGCATTGCTAATAAAAACACCTGGAGATATATCTTGCGAATTAGATTTTTCAAATAATTCAAGATCTGGTAATCCCTTTAAAAACAAATAAATATATCCTCCTAAATTTTTATGAGGTTGATAATTTTTAAGTCGCCACTTTAATAATCTATGCAATGCCAATAAGTAAAGATGGGATTGTAAGGGATAATGATGTTTAATCATTTCATCTCTCATATTTTCATAGTTATAGTTTCTTGGTAAACAATCACTATTATCACTTCCAGAAATCAAATTACTTTTCCAATCAATTACCCACCATTTACTATCTTCTAATGTATTACCTACAGGAAAAACACAATCAATACATCCCGAATGAAAGCCTTTATTCATGATTTGAAGATCATTTATTTTATATGCATATTCTTCACCAAATTCATATTCCTGATCTAAAAGAAAGCATTTTGATATATCGTGAGAATTTATATTTCGACCTTCATAAGATAGTGTTAAATCATATTTAACTTCCTTAAGTAAGTATTCACTTGGGATATCAACTAGTTTCTTGTTTTGTAATTCACTCCCTAAAGATATATTTATAATTCTTAAAATTGCATCTTTTACTTTAAAAGCCAAAGAAGTATCAATTTGATGAAAGTTCAGTTCCTCAATAATTAAATCAATTAATTCTTGATTATTATGGTTTCTGAATTCAAATCTTTCTATTATTTTGTGTAAGCAAGTTCCTGCAATATTTCCTTTTGGAAATTCACTTAAGGGATTTGGATAAGAAAAATAATTAGGATAATTCTTTGAATTTTTAAAATTAGAATCTTTGATAATTGATATATTATCTTCATAATCCTTATATTGATTAATAACTGCATTAATATTTTTCTCTTTACGTATCCAAGAGGAATAACTTGAATAAGAAATAAATTGATCAGCATTAAATTCTTTAGAAATTTTTTTATAAACATTATCGATTTTCCAAAGGTTATTATTCAATCGGTTAATTTGGAACTTAGCGAAAATTTCTTTAATTTTCTCTTTTTCTATACTATCTTCAAAAGTAGATTTATAAGTATTAATATTTTCCAAATTATTAAGTAAATCATTATTAAAGATATTATTCGTATCTTCCAAATCATTAAAAACTATAAGTTTATATTTGCTCCTTGTTAATGCTACATAAATTAACCTCTCACTCTCTTTAAATAAATCTTCTTCTTCTATTAACTTAAATTTTTCAACATTCGCATAATTATTAGAAATATTAATGTATATGTTTCTATCAAAATTTGATTTCCAAATAGGTCCTTTAATTTTATTTGAGTTATTAGTAATAATTGTGAGATATGGACATAGTACAATGTCAAACTCTAAACCCTTACTACTATGAATGGTAGAAAGATTTATTCCATTTTGAAGATTATAATCTTTCGTCAGAAAATCTTCTCCAGTACAAATTCTTAAAGAATGATCTAACTGATTTTTATACCAATTAAAAACTTTATTAAGATTAAAATCATTACTCATTAATTCTATTTCAACAATTTCTGAAAGTTGAAATAAATTTGAATTTAAATCTGAATCTTGAATAATCGAGGATGACTTGTAATTTATAAGAAGTTCATTAACAATATTTAAAAAACCTTTTTCTCTTAGTTCCTGGGACCAAGTAATGCATTTATTAATTATAATTTCTAAACTATTGCTAATTCCATCATCAAGTAATTCTTCTGATTCAATTTCTATAAACTTTGAAGCGGCAAGTAAAGTTATATTTTTTAAAAACCTAGGATTTAATAAACAGTCAATTAATAAAAATAAAAGAGAACTTGCTTCTGTATCAAAAATATTTTGTTTATTTTGTATTTTGCATGGGAGGTTAAATTGATTTAATTTGTTTTTCAAATCTAAGCATTGCGAATTATTTAATGTAAGAATTGCAATTTTTTTAATATCAATTTCTTTATTATTTAAAATAAAATTAACTATGTAATTTGTTATAAGATCCTCAATATCAATATCTTTTTTTGAAAATTCTACAATTTCAAATACATCTTTAAATTTATATTCAGAATTAATATTTTCATTAATTCTAGAGGTTAATTTAATATAGTTTAGTTTTGATTGTTTAAGTCCATTCTTATAAAGTTTATTAAGGACATCCATTAACCTTTTTGAAGATCTATAATTATCTGTAAGACTAAAAACTTCAATTGCATTAGATCTTGCATCTAAGTAAGTTTCAATATCTCCACCTCTAAATTTATAGATCGCTTGTTTTGGATCACCTACACAAAGTAAAAAATGATTTTTAGTATTAAAGAACTTTTTTATTAAATTCCACTGAGTATTATCTGTATCTTGAAACTCATCTACTAAGACACATTTAAATCTTTTTTGAATTTTAGATAGAGCAATACTATTGCTCATTTCTGAATCTAGAAATTTATTTTCTACAGTCTTTATAAGATCATTGAAGTTGAAAATAGAAAAACTATTCTTTAATTCAATTAACTTTATATAAGCTAATTGGGTAAATATTCTTACAAATTCGGTATAGAAACCTTCTTTAATTTTATAAATTTTATCTTGTAATAAATTAAATTTAGTAAAATCTAATTTTAGATTATGTTTTTTAATTTCTTTAGATATATTTTCATTATAAAAATATTTGAATAAAAGATCATCTTTAGAAATATCATAGAGAAAATCAATCACATTTTTCGAATTAAGACTTTTGTTAATCTCATCAATCCAACAAATTATTTGATTAAACTTATCATTTCTCGGATTCGCCGAATATATTTGACTTTTACCACCACTCTTCTTAATTAATTTTCCCAACTCTTTAAG
>QCIS01000008.1 GCA_003216535.1 Prochlorococcus sp. AG-402-N08 | reverse complement strand
AAGGCAATAAAAAGAAAATTATCTTTAAAAATATTTGACTACGGTGAAATTGAAGTTGTTAGTGGTAATAAACTAAAACAGACAATTTTATTAAAGCAAGGAATTAAACAAGAAATTGCAAAAAAAATAAGTAAAAATATTAGAGATCAAATAAAAAAAATTAATATCAGCATCAATGGAGAAACACTCAGAGTTGCGAGTAAGAGCAAAAATGATCTTCAATTAGCAATTAAGCTTGTTAGTGAGTTGGAAGAGTCTTTGAACATTCCTTTAAAAGCTAATAACTTTAGATAGGATCTTTAGTAAAATTATTTTTAAAATATGGCAGATTATTCGGAATCTCTTATTAAATCATTGATTAAGAAAGTAAAAGAATATCCTCGTTTTTCAAAAAAAGAAATAGAGAAATTTTGTTGGATGGCGGTACATGAGCATAAGCATGGTGTTTTACCCTCTGAATATGACATTAGGGAGATAGATGAGGACCTTTATCTAGAACTTTTGCAAGAATTTAAATCAAATATCAAGTAAATAATATCTAAAATTAAATTTACAATTATTAAAAAAATATTTTAATTAAATACCTTATTAATGCACTAATTAGTCAATTTAAATATGATTAAATAAAAGAAAAAATTTAATGTCAACATCCTTTAAAAATGTTACACCAACAGGCCCTGGTGGGACTGCAACATTATTGATTGTATTGTCTTTTACCGGCTTTCTTTTGCTCACCCAATCTCTCTTTGTTGTTCCTTCTGGTCAAGTTGCAGTTGTGACAACATTAGGGAAAGTAAGTGGCCCCTCTAGAAGAGCTGGTTTAAACTTTAAACTTCCATTTATTCAGTCTGTATATCCATTTGATATAAAAACGCAAGTTCAACCCGAAAAATTTGAAACTTTAACTAAAGATCTGCAAGTTATTAGGGCTACAGCTACTGTTAAGTATTCAGTAAAACCTAATGAAGCAGGAAGGATTTTCGCAACAATTGCAAGTAGAAACAGCGATGTTTATCAGAAAATTGTTCAGCCATCTTTGCTAAAAGCTTTAAAATCAGTCTTTTCTCAATATGAGTTAGAGACAATTGCTACTGAATTCGCAGTAATTTCTGAAAAAGTAGGTGACACTGTCGCAAAAGAACTTAACTCATTCGATTATGTAGATGTTAAAAGTTTAGATCTTACTGGATTAGAGATTGCTGAAGAATATAGAGCTGCGATTGAACAAAAGCAAATAGCAGGTCAGCAATTACTAAGAGCAAAGACAGAAGTTGAAATTGCTGAACAAGAAGCACTTAGATATGAGACATTAAATAGAAGTCTCGACGATCAGGTCCTTTTTAAATTATTTCTCGACAAATGGGATGGCAGCACACAAGTTGTTCCTGGCCTGCCAGGCTCAGAAGGAGGTAGCCCCCCAGTAATAGTCGGCGGAAGAAGATAATTATTTAAAATTAATCTTTTTTAAGGTTTATCATTTACTTATTTTTCTTTAAGGAAGGAGGAGTAAATGATTATTTTTTTATTACATTAAAAGATTCTTCAAAAGCTTCGATAGTTTTATCAATTTCTTCTTCGCTGTGAGCCAGTGATGTGAAACCGGCTTCGAAAGGACTTGGGGCTAAGTAAATTCCTCGTCGAAGCATTTCTCTATGCAGCTTACCAAAAAGTTCGGCATCATTTGTTTTAGCTTCATCAAAGTTCCTAACTGGCCCATCACATAAGAAAAATCCAAACATAGCGCTTACACTTCCCCCGTTAATAGCGATACCGTTATTTTCTGCAGACTGAATTATCCCTTCAATTAATCTAGAAGTTGTTAAATCAAGTTTATTGTATGTACCATCTTGTTTAAGTAGTTCAAGAGTTTTTATTCCAGCAGTCATTGCTAGTGGATTGCCGCTCAAAGTACCTGCTTGGTAAACCGGTCCTGAAGGCGCTACCATTGACATTATTTCTTTTTTGCCTCCATAGGCTCCAACAGGTAGGCCTCCACCAATTACTTTCCCAAGCGTGGTTAAATCAGGAGTTACTCCAAACTTTTCTTGTGCGCCTCCATAACTTATTCTGAATCCAGTCATTACTTCGTCAAAAACTAATAAGGATCCATTCTCAGTTGTTAATTCTCTTAAACCTTCCAAGAATCCAGGTTCTGGAGTAATAAATCCAGCATTACCAACGATAGGCTCAAGTATAACTCCTGAAATAGCATCAGGATTTTCAGAAAATAATTTTTTTACTGCTTCAAGGTCATTGTATGGAGCAGTAAGAGTGTTGGCAGTTGTTGTGCGTGGAACACCTGGAGAATCCGGTAAACCAAGAGTGGCCACACCTGATCCTGCTTTTACTAAAAACATATCTGCATGACCGTGATAGCAACCGTCAAATTTAATAACTTTATCTCTTCCAGTAAAAGCTCGCATAAGTCTCAAAACAGCCATGCATGCTTCAGTTCCACTATTAACAAATCTAACCATTTCTATGGATGGGACTGCATCTATTACCATTTCAGCAAGTTTATTCTCTAGAACGCATGGAGCACCAAAGCTTGTGCCTTTCTCAATTGCTTCCTGTAATGCCGTTATAACTTCAGGATGGGCATGTCCGCATATAGCAGGCCCCCAACTTCCTATATAGTCAATATATCTGTTTCCATCAATATCCCAAGCAAAGGGACCTTTGACTCTATCAAAAACAATTGGCTTGCCTCCTACAGATTTAAAAGCTCTTACTGGAGAACTTACCCCTCCTGGCATTAGTTGTTGGGCGGCAGAGAAAATTTCTTCTGATTTGGTGTAATTTAATATGTCAGTCACAATTTAGCTAAATGATGTTTTGAGAAAATCTTGTCATGTTCTAAATTAGAAATAAGTAAAAATTTTGTCAATCAAGTTGAAATTCTACATTATGATATTTTTATTGCGATAGTTAGGATTGTAAATTATTAATTTTAAAGAAATCATCATAAAAAACAATATTAATCTAAATAAGTCTTTATTAATAAGTGTTTTCAGGCATTAAAGAAGTTCAATTTATTTTATTTATATTTCGAAGAAATTGTCCTCATCCTCAAAAAAATCTAAACTTATATCGTTCAAGTTAAGATCAATCACTACTGGGGCATGATCACTTGGACGTAAATTGCCTCTAGGTGAGCAGTCTATGACACAACTTTTAAGTTTTGATGACAGTTCTTTGCTGATATATATATGGTCTATTCTCCAACCTTTATTTAATTCAAATGAGTTATTACGGTAATCCCACCAACTCCAATGGCCAGTATTTTGTTCAAAAATCCTGAAAGAATCTATTAATCTTTTTTTTAGAACATTTTTTAGTGCATTTCTCTCTATCTTAGATGTCATTATTCCTCCTTCAAATTTCTTTGGATCATGAATATCCAAATTAGATGGAGCAACATTAAAATCACCCATAAGACAAATTAATTCTCCTTTTTTTTCTTGTTCATCTAAAAATGAAGCTAAACAATTTAACCAACTAATTTTGTATTCGAACTTATTAGATTCTAGAGAAGATCCGTTTGGGACATAGACATTTATGATTTTAATACCATTAATATCTGCAGAAATTAATCTTTTTTGTTCTAGGAAAATTTCAATATTTTGATTAAATTCAGTACAACCGTAAAATCCTTTTTTAACGTTTTCTGGCTTTATTTTAGAAATAATTGCTACACCATTGTATGATTTTTGTCCATAGACCTCTACTGAGTATCCTAATTTTTCAAAAGGTTCAAAAGGGAAATTATCATCCATTACTTTTGTTTCCTGCAAACATAGAATATCTGGATTAACTTGATTAATCCATTCTATTATTTGTGAAATTCTTGTTCTTATAGAGTTAACATTCCAAGTTGCTATTAACAAATTTATACCAAATTATGTAAGATTAAAATAACAAAGAAATTTTGGCGTTAAAGAATTTTGAAATTAAATAAAATGAATAATTTTTTTTTCAAAAACCTACCTAAAAAGATAAGTTTTGTAATTTTTTTTACTTTATTAATTTCCTTTAAAGGTGATTTCCTAAATGCTGAATATTTATTTGAAGAATTAGAAATTGATACCTCAACTAAAACAGAAGAGGATAGTTCAGTTCTTCCAACCAATCCTTTTGAACTTGTTGAAATGATCCGGAGAGCAAATAGTATGAATGATGCGACTAAACCTTCTGATGCGATTGACGATGCGTTAAAGTCTTTTAATAATTTGGAGGAAAAATAATAAATTTAATACGATAAATTGTTATCTTCAAATTTTAAATATGTTAAAAAACCCTATCCCAAAAGTTACTAACCATTTGCAGCACAGAGCAATCGGTATTGTTAATGGTAAATTTACTCCCCATGGTAGTGAGCAACTAAATAGAGGCTATTTAATTGACAATAAAGGCGAAAAAATTGAAACAGTAGTGCTAGGTAAAGCATTGTCACTTTTAAAAAAGCATATTGATTTAAAGAAAAGTTATTATTGGATTGTTTATCCAAAGAATAAAAATACTCAAAACTTGCATTTACAGGTTGCAGGTATCTGGGATCCTTATCAACTGAATGATTTCCAAAATGATTCTTCAAAAACTAACTTCTCAAAATTATTAGAAGAATTAAATCTAAAAGATAATTATTTTTCTGTTAGAGGAGAATTGGTTTTTGTCAACACTCAAAAGAAAGAAATCGTTATTAAAATCTGTTCTGCTGCAAAGTCAAAAAATTTAAAAAATAAAAATTTTAAATTAGTAATAAAAGGAGAGCTTTCTCTTGAATTTCTTCATAGTTTTGTAAGTTTAGATATCAACAGAGATGGAAATTCTTTGAAATTAATAAAGTACGAAGTGATTGAAAAAAATCTTTCTGAAAATAATTAGAATGAAATTCTGATTTTCTCCGAAATTTTGCCAACCAAGAAATCTTTGATTTATGGAAGATGTTTTAATCGAATGTTCTCCCGGGATCTCTGGAGATATGTTGTTAGGAGCCTTTTATGATTTAGGGGTGCCTAAAAAAGTCATTGAACAACCACTTATTGATCTTGGATTAAAGGATCTATATCAACTTGAGTTTAAAGAATCTAAAAGTTGTTCAATCCGAGGGATCAAGGCAAAAGTTGAGAATATAGATCATAGGCCTATCAAAAGAACTTGGAGAAGTATTAAGGAACTTATTTTAAATAGCCACTTAGAAGATAAATTAAAAAAAATAATTTATGAAGTTTTTGAATCTTTAGCAATTGCGGAAGGAAAAGTTCATGGCATCAAATCTGAGGATGTTCATTTTCATGAAATTGGAGCTATAGATTCATTGGTGGATGTAATTGGAGCATGTGCTGCATTAAATTACTTAAATCCAAAGAAAGTTTATTGTAATGAACCAATGTTGGGCAAAGGTTTTGTTCAAACTGAACATGGAAAATTATCTGTACCACCTCCTGCTGTTATAGAGCTAATAAGACAAAAAAATATTAAGGTTTTATCAAGCCGTGACTCAATAGAGGGTGAACTCTCAACTCCAACTGGCATTGCTTTACTTGCTAATTTAGTCAACTATCTAGAACTCCCTCCAAAATATTCTATTAACTCTTATGGAGTTGGCATTGGAAACCTAAAATTTTCATTCCCTAATTTGGTAAGAGTTTATAAAATTACATCATTTGAGGACTCTTCTATTAACGAACAAATTAATCCAAAGTGTGAAGAGATATCTGTTCAAGAAGCATGGATTGATGACCAAACACCCGAAGATATATCTAATTTTGTTGAGAAACTGAGAATTGAGGGAGCTTGTGACGTTTCTTATCAAGCTATCAATATGAAAAAAAATAGAATTGGATTTTCTATTCAAGCAATCGTGCCCATAGAGAAAAAAGAATTTTTTAGGCGATTATGGTTTGATTATTCCAATACTATTGGGGTTCGTGAAAGGACCCAATATAGGTGGATATTACTTAGACGTAGAGGAGAATGTTCAACGACTTTTGGAAATATAAAAGTTAAACAAACTTTGAAACCAGATGGATCAATAACTATGAAACCAGAAAATGATGAGGTTTTGAGATTAAAATTAAAGCATAAAATATCAACTTACGAAATAAGAAAGATAATAAAAGAGTCAAGTAAAAAATTTAAAGCATTTGAAAACTGGAAATGAGATTTAATAAAAGTAATCAACCATACTTTAAATTCCTAAAAAAAATTAATTTTGGTGGTTTAAAGAGTATTTTCTTTATTACAAGCTTATTATATTTTTGTATTTATTTTTTTGATAATATTGATCAAATTTCTTTTGATATCAATTTAGAAAGAAATGGAATTAATCTATCTTTGTCATTTTTATTTTGTCTTTTAAGTATTTACCTGAACGCTTATGCATGGAAATTTATCGTTATGTGGTTCGGGAAAGAATTGAAAAGTAATAATCTAGTCTCTTTTTATGTTTTAACCAATATTCTTAAATACGTTCCGGGAGGTATTTGGCATTTTGTTGAAAGGTTTAATTTTATAAAAAAAATAAGTAATCCACAGATTGCTTTGTATTCAACACTTATAGAACCTTATTTTATGTTGAGTGGATCTTTTCTGTTGGCATCGCTAGGTTTAATTTTTTCACCACTTTATTTTTTTTTAATTTTTCCTTTAGTATTCTTAAATAAGAAATTAATTTATTTTATATTAAAAAGATTAGGGTCTCTTAAGGGAAAAGTATTTGAGGTTTTGAAACTTCCAAATTCAAAGGACCAATTTGAAGAAAGAATAAATATAGTTTCTTTTTTCCCTGCTAGAGCTTTATTACTTGAAATTGGTTTTGTTTTATCTAAGTTTATTGGTTTTTATATTTGCTTAAATACTTTTTCTGCAAGTAATACTCTGAACAGTATTTTTTTATTAGTAATCTTTTCTTTGTCATGGTCTTTAGGCTTGGTAGTCCCAGTGGCTCCAGGCGGAGTTGGAGTTTTTGAAGCTTGCCTCCTTTTTTTTGTAGGCAAAAGTATTCCACAAAATATAATTCTCATTAGCTTGATTTATTTTAGGGTGATATCAACCTCGGCAGATTTATTATTAAGCTTCCCTTTTTTAGTAAGAAAACTGTCTAAAAGAATTTAGTTTTTTTTATCTAAACTTGGTATCAATGTAATTGATGCAATGAGGCCTAAGGTCATGATAAGAATGGCTGGTAATATTGCCTCTACCATTCTTTCATCTCCAGCATATTGATATATTCTCACAGATAATGTATCAAAATCGAATGGTCTTAAAATAAAAGTTATGGGTAATTCTTTTATCGTGTCTACAAAAACTAAAAGTGAGCCTACGAATATTGGCCCCTGGAGAAGAGGTAGATGAATTCTTTTAATAATTCCCAGCCAATCCTCTCCTAGTCCTAGTGCTGCTTCATCAAGACTAGGAGAGATTCTCTCAAGACTAGAATCAATAGAACCCTTTGAAATAGTTAGAAATCTGACAAGATAACCCCAAATTAGTAAACAAATAGCAATGAAATTAAATTTTGAAGAAGAAATGCTTATTAAAGATAAAGCTAATACAGTGCCTGGGATTGCGTAACCTATCCCCGCAAGGTTTGTTATTAGTCTTAGCAATAAGCTTTTATTTGGGCGTCTGGCTAAGGAAATTATTAAGGAGAATAGCATAGCTATTAATGCAGTAAAAAGTCCTAAACTTACGGTCCTTAATGATAATGTAAGTAATTCTATAGATAACCCTTTTTGAATTTGATTGATATTTAGTAAAACCCAAAAACATGGAATCCCAAAAGAGAAAATTGGAGGAAATAAGGATGCTGTTATTGCTAAAAGAGCTCTAGTTTTTTTTAATTCCCATCCTTGAGAATCTTGTGATGCGGGATTTTCGCTCCACCTCTTTGATTTTCTTCTCGAAAATTTTTCAAAAATAATTAAAGTGAAAATTATTAACAAGGCTACCAACGATAATCCAACGGCACTTTTTGGACTCCCCTCAATTATCCAATTTTCGGCTATACCTGTAGAAATACTTGGAATATTCAATAATGCAAATGTCCCTAACTCATTCATTACTTCCATACACATTAAACTTATGCCTGTTATTAGTGCTGGTAACGCCATTGGAAAAGCGATTTTTAAAAAGCTCCGCCATGGTCCAACACCTAATCCTCTACTAGCATTGATTTGATTAACTCCAAATTTATTAAAACTTTCGTTAGCAAGAATGAATACATATGGATAAGTAGAAATTGAAAGTATTAAAACCCCCCACCATAAACCATTTACTTGATATCCAAAAATACTCCCTAAATCCTGCAAAACAGCTGTTATTAGATATGCTGGGGCAGCTAGTGGAACTAGCTGACATGTACGGAGAACTTTTCTAAACTTGAAATCACAATTTGAAAGTAACCATCCATTTAAGGTTCCTAAGCCTCCTCCAAATAAACTTGTCAGCGCTAAGATTTTTAAAGTACCTAGTATCTCTTCTCCTCCTGCAATACCCAATGAAAAATTCCCACTAATAATGTAATCAATTCCCTCTAGAAGAAAATTGGATATTGGAATGATTACTAAGATCGAAACAATAAACGAAGTGAAATAAAGAAATTTTAATTCTGTTACTGTTTTTTTAAATCCTTTAATAAGTATTTTCAAAAATTAATTAAATCCTAATATGTACTCTAATCTGAATTAAATCTACATGATGAAAGTTGATTTTTAATTGTTTGATGATCTAAGTTTTTCCCAATTAATACTATCTTGTTAGATTTTTCTTTTGTCCATTCCTCATCATCTAGAGAAAACCTCTTTCCAGATAGGTGAAAAATGTGTTTTCTTTCACTTTCCATAAACCATAATATTCCTTTCGCCCTAAATACATTTTGTGAGATTTGATTATCTAAGAAATATTGAAACTTCCTTAAGGAAAATGGTTCAAATGTCTCATAAGAAACTGAGGTAAACCCCTCGATATTGTTGATCAAATCGTGAGAATGAGAAGAGTGATCGTGAGAATGAGAAGAGTGATCGTGAGAATGAGAAGAGTGATTGTGAGAATGAGAAGAGTGATTGTGAGAATGAGAAGAGTGTTCGTGCAAATTTTCTTCTACATTTTTTTTATTCTTCTCGAATTGAAAAGTATCTGTTTCAAATAGACCTACGCTCATTATTGTATGTAAAGCAACTTCACTATTAGTTGATCTCAGAATCCTTGGTTCTTTTTTTATTTTATTTATAAACTCCTCTATTTTCTTTAGTTGTTTATCATTTACTAAATCAGATTTATTTAGAAGAAGGATATCACCGTATAAAATTTGAGAATAGGCGACACTTGTGTTATTAATTTCAAAATCAAAATTTTCTCCATCAATAACAGTAATTATCGAATCTAATCTTACTTTTTCTCTAAGATCACCAGCCGCAAAAGTCATAGCTACTGGTAATGGATCTGCCAGTCCAGTTGTCTCAACAATCAAATAGTCTAATTTTTCAGCTCTTTCTAAAACTTTGGATACTGTATTTAATAATTCTCCATTGATAGAGCAACATATACATCCATTATTTAATTCGATCATGTCTTCTGAGCCTTCTATAATTAAGTCATTATCTATTCCGATCTCTCCAAATTCGTTAACTAAAACAGCTGTTTTAATACCAACTTGATTTTTTAAAATATGATTCAAAAGTGTAGTTTTGCCAGAACCTAAAAATCCACTAATAATAGTAACTGGTAATAAATTTTTAGACATTTTGACTAGTTAAAAAAATAAGTTTATGTTTTATTGATCGAAAATCTTGTTGATTTCCGAAGCTAATGTTTGATCAAGATTTGTAATACCACCCAGATCATGTGTATTCAATTTAATTATTACTTTTGCATAAACATTCTCCCAGTTAGGATGATGATTATATTTTTCACAGATTAAAGCGACCTTAGTCATAAAAGCAAATGCTTCAATAAAATTAGCGAAGTTAAATTCTCTTTGGATTTGTTTAGATTTAATTTCCCAGCCAGGTATTTTGACAACTAATTCATTCAATTCTCCATCTTGCAAAAGGTAGGGTTCCATTAAATAAGAAATGTAACTTATTACATTATAGATATCTTACTTTTTCTCACCAATTATATGTACATTTATAATTCTTTCCTTTTGATCAAATCGATGTTCCCATAAATAAACTGCTTGCCAGGTGCCAAGCATAATTTTTCCTTCTTGAAAACTCAAAGATAAACAAGTGTTTGTTAAGGATGTTTTAATATGTGCTGGCATATCGTCAGGCCCCTCTTGATAATGTTTATAGGAAATTTCTTCTCTATCTTTTGATAAGGTTAAGTAGGAATCATAGGGAACTATCGATTGCAAATACTTTTTTAGGTCTCGTAGCACATTTGGATCTGCGTTCTCATTAATAGTTAAACTACAACTGGTATGAAGTGAAGTTAAATTTAAAATTCCGGAATTAAAATTATTTTTTTCAATATGTAAATTTAAATCATATGTGATATCAATAAAACCCTCACCATGGGTTATGAATTTTAATTTTGAAAATATTTGTTCCATATAATTTTAATCCTAATTAATCAATATCCTATTATGGATAAAAGATGTATGTTTTAATGCAGATATTAAAATTTTTATCTTAAACTGTATTTAATTTGCATTTAAATTTTGGCTGAAACTCATTGGAATAAGCTAGGTGCTTATCTTAAAGAAACACAAATATTAGGTTCAATCCAAAATACACTTTATTGGGATCAGAATACTGGAATGCCAAAGAAAGGAGCTTTTTGGAGGTCTGAACAACTTACTTATATTGCAAAAGTATTGCATAAAAGAAATTCTTCAGAGAAATTTTCTAATTTAATACAATCTGCTAAAAATGAACTATTAAATATTGAACGAAATTCCGATAATCAACTTTTTATAAAAGATAAAGAAAGAAATATTAGTCTTTTATTGAAGGAATTTAATAGAGAAAGAAATTTAGATCCTAAATTAGTTGAGTCTTTAGCAAAGGCAAAATCTAAAGGGTATGAAAGCTGGCAAGAAGCTAAGAAAAAATCAGATTTTAAAATTTTTCTTCCATTCTTTCAAGAATTAGTCAAATTGCGGATTGAAGAGGCAAAACAAATATCTAATCAATATTCACCGTGGGAGACATTAGCCCAACCATTTGAGCCTGAATTAAATTTGAAATGGTTGAATAAAATGTTTCAACCATTGAAAGAAACTATCCCAGGCTTGATTAGAGGAATTAACAAGTCCCAAAAAATCCAATGGGATTTAAGTCCAGAATCTCAAAAAAATTTATGTTCTGAATTACTTGACGAGTTTGGGAGAGATAGAGATCTTGTTGTTGTTGGTCAATCTCCCCATCCTTTTTCGATTACATTAGGACCTAATGACTATAGAGTGACTACAAGAATTGTTGAAGGTGAACCATTATCAAGTTTTTTAGCAACTGCGCATGAGTGGGGGCATTCAATTTATGAGCAGGGTTTGCCATCTCAAAGTCATCAATGGTTTGCTTGGCCTTTAGGTCAAGCTACTTCTATGGGTATTCATGAAAGTCAATCTTTATTTTGGGAAAATAGAATAGTTAAATCAAAATCTTTTTCAAAAAGATTTTTCAAAAAATTTGTTTCAGCTGGATGTTGTCTTAATAATTATTTAGAACTCTGTAAATCTATTAATCATTTGGAAGCAGGATTAAATAGGGTTGAAGCAGATGAATTGACTTATGGATTACATATATTAATAAGAACTGAACTAGAAATAGATTTAATTGAAGGAGAGTTACCTGCTGAAGATATTCCAACAGAATGGAATAAAAGATATGATGATCTTCTAGGAATAAAACCATCTAATGATTCAGAAGGTTGCCTTCAAGATGTTCATTGGAGTGAAGGTGCTTTTGGATATTTCCCCTCATATTTGTTAGGACATCTTATAAGTGCACAAATTTCAAATCAAATGGAAAGAGACATTGGTTTAATTGATAACTTAATTGAAGATGGTGAATATCAAAAAATCATCTTTTGGTTAAAAAATAATATACATAAATATGGCAGATCAGTTAACTCTATGGAGTTGGTAAGAGCTGTAACTAATGAAGAACTTTCTCCAAACTATTTTATTAATCATTTAAGGTCTAAAATAAATGATTTTTGCTGAAACATTACTTTAAAGAATTTGGTTGGGTGTGAGAGGATGTAAGATAAACAAAAATAATTTTTTGATGGCAAATCTTAATCAACCCCCAAGTAGAGTTACACCAAATCTATTACATATACTAAATGCTTTCACTGATAGCTCAAATTCTATAGTAAACACTATTGTTGAATTGAATTCTAATACTATAAATAAATATGAATTAATTACAGAAACGGGTCACCTTAAACTTGATAGAGTGGGTTATTCTTCACTTGCTTATCCCTTTGCTTATGGATGTATTCCAAGGACTTGGGATGAAGATGGAGATCCACTTGATATAGAAATTGTTGGAGTAACTGAGCCATTGATCCCTGGATCTATTGTCGAGGCTAGGATTATTGGGGTGATGAAATTTGATGATGGTGGAGAGGTGGATGATAAGGTAATAGCAGTTCTGGCAGATGATAAAAGAATTGATCATATCTCAAGTTTTAAAGATCTTGGAGAGCATTGGCTAAAAGAAACGACCTATTACTGGGAACACTACAAAGATCTAAAAAAACCAGGTACATGTACTGTTAATGGTTTTTTTGGGATAGAAGAAGCTGTTAAAGTAATTAAAGATTGTGAAAATAGATATAAAAGAGAAATTGATCCTAAATTAGTAAATTAACTAATTTTAGTTTTCTCTAAATTGTTCAAATATTTCGCTTAATATTTCGTCAGCACCTTGGAGCTTTAGTTTTTTAGCGAGTTCTTTGCCTACCTCTTCGGGATTTTTAATATTGCCAATAAATTGATCTTTAATAAGCCTTTCTCCATCGAGAGATGCAACCATACCAGTAAGGCAAAGTTGTTCATTTTGAATTTTACTATTTACACCTATTGGAACTTGGCATCCCCCCTCAAGCTCTCTTAAAAAAGCTCTCTCTGCGAGACATCTTTGACTAGTAGGTTGATCTTCTAAGACATTTATAATTTCTAAAACCTTTTTATCATCAGATTTACATTCAATACCTAGTGCTCCTTGCCCAACAGCATGAAGGGAAATTTCATTTGGAATAATCTGGTGAATTCTTGATTCAAAACCCAATCTCTTTAAACCAGCGGCAGCAAGTATTATGCAATCAAATTCACCAGCATCTAATTTTTCTATTCTTGTAATAACATTTCCTCTGATATCTTTAAATAGAAGATTTGGATACTTATTTCTTAATTGTGCAAGTCTTCGTAGCGAGCTTGTCCCCACAATTGAACCTGCAGGTAAAGTTTCTAATTTATAACAGTCATTTTTTTTTCTCACCACTAAAGCATCTGCAGGATCTTCCCTTTTTGTGATACATCCTAATTTCAGGCCATTAGGCAAATTGGTTGGTAAATCTTTCAGAGAATGTACTGCTATATCTGCCTGCCCTACGAGCATTTGTGCTTCAAGTTCTTTTGTAAATAAGCCTTTATCCCCTATTTTTGCTAAGGCTACATCAAGAATTTTGTCTCCTTGAGTTGCCATGGCCTCAACGGAAACCTCTAAATTGGGAATATTTTTTTCTAGTTGATCTTTAACCCATAAAGTTTGAACCATGGCTAGCCTACTTCTTCTGCTAGCTATTTTCAGTTTAAAATTAGTCATTAAATATATTTTTGAGTTTGGATTAAAAATAAGTCGAATTTATTTTAAGCTATTCTTTTGCAACTTTCCAAAGCTGAATATTATATTTAACTATTTTTATTTTATATATTCTTTTAAAACCCCATTTCGATTTGGATGTCTCAGCTTTCTAAGGGCTTTTGCTTCTATTTGTCTGATTCTTTCTCTTGTTACATCAAAAATCTGTCCTATTTCTTCAAGAGTTTTCATCCTTCCGTCGTCTATGCCATATCTCAACCTAAGCACATCTCTTTCTCTTGGACTTAGAGTCGCTAAAACTCCTTCTAAATCTTCTCTTAATAAAGTTTTAGAAACATCTTGCTCTGGATTTTCTATGTCAGCTTCTATAAAGTCTCCAAGTCTTGAGTCTTCTTCTTTACCTATTGGAGTTTCTAAAGAAATAGGTAGCTGAGCACTTTTTGCTATAAATCTTAATTTTTCAATTGTCATTTCCATGCTCTCAGCTATTTCTTCTTCACTAGGCTTTCTTCCAAATTCTTGGCTAAGAACTTTTGTAGTTTTTTTAATTCTGGAAATTGTCTCATATAAGTGAACTGGCAATCTAATAGTCCTACTTTGGTCTGCTATTGCTCTAGTAATGGCTTGGCGAATCCACCAAGTAGCATAAGTAGAGAATTTATAACCTTTTTCATGGTCAAATTTTTCCGCTGCCCTAATCAGACCTAAACTTCCTTCTTGTATTAAATCTTGAAATGATAATCCTCTATTCATATATTTTTTCGCAATCGAAACAACTAATCTTAAATTTGATTGAACCATTTTTTCTTTAGCTCTTCTCCCTAAAAGAAGTCTTCTCCTAAATTTGGGAAGAGGCATATCTATTAATTCAGCCCATTCCCTTACTGATGGGAAATGGCCTTTTTCTGACTCATATTGAGTTGCCAGTTCTTCTAGTTGGAGTAAGTCAGCAATTTTTCGTGCAAGTTCAATTTCTTCATCCGGTCTTAAAAGTCTAATTCTCCCAATTTCTTGTAAGTAAACTCTTATTGAATCTTCAGTGTATATACCTTTAGGGCCAAGCTTTATGTTCCCAAGGCCTTTATCTTCATCTTCAGAGTCACTAAATTCATTATTGGTTTCTATGCCGCTTTCCCTTGAATCAGAGGATGTCTGTAAACTTTGGTTATTGATATTATTTTCTTCTTCAGCTACTTTTTCTAAATTGGAATTAATTTTTTTGCTAATCTTTTTTTTTGAGCTGAGCTTGGAATTCTTTGATTCTGCTGCGACTGGACACATGATTGACTCCTTTCTACGGTGAATTTAACTAGATTAAATTTTATTTAGGGCTAATTTGTACATTTAGTAGTAAATTTCCCCGTTAATTTGTAAAAGAACTTTTTCAGTAATTTGAATAAAAAGTTTTTTAAACTGTTGAAATATTTAAATAGTGCTATAGATTACCTAAAGTAAAAAGTCTTGGGATTTCTCAGACAGGCAGATCATTTTTTGAATTTTCAGTCCATGATCAAAGCTTCATGTCTCCCTTAAGAGCAGGATACTTACATTGTGCAAAAAACACTTTGTGGAATGTTCAACAATCCAATACTAAGAAAAAGTTTTGAAGCCGGCAAGTAATCAGTTATTAAACATCTCCTACAAATTGGAAATTTTGCTTGATATAGGTAGTAGTAATGAAAGCTTTTACTATTTAGATGGAAATAATCTTGGTGCAGAAGTTGGGGATATTGTATGTGTGAGACTAAGAGGGAGATTAATGAATGGGTTAGTGATCTCCAAAATAAATTTTTCGACAATTAATAAAGATGAATCAAATATTACTCGAGGAAAAAGTATAAGGTATTTGTTTGTTGAAAGTATTTTGCAGAAAAAAATAATTGATGACTCTTGGAGACAATTGATAGAGTCCCTCGCCTCTTTTTATATGGTTAGTAATTTAAAAATGTTTAAAACTGCATTTCCTCCTGGCTGGATTGGTAAATATAGGTATATTTCTCAAGGTTTAAAAGATCAAATATGGATTGAAACTAAAAAAGAATTTGATATTAATAAAAATGGATTAACCAAAAAAGAATTTTTTTTAATGAATACTTTGTCCGAAAAAGGTAATTGGCAATGTGAATTAATAAAGTCTGGTTTTAATTACACTCTGATTAACTCAATGGTCAGTAAAAATTTTCTTGTTAAATCTAAAAGAAAAAAAAATATAAATACAGAATTAAATTCCTTATTAAATGATCATATTGCAACGAAAAAACCAAATCCTACAAATGAGCAAAAAATTGCATTTCAAAAATTTCAAACAATGAAACCTGGAGATTCGTTACTTCTTTGGGGCGAAACAGGTTCAGGTAAAACCGAAGTATATATGAGAATAGCTGAAGATCAATTTCTTAAGAAAAAAAGTTGTTTGATAATGGCCCCAGAAATTGGATTAATTCCTCAACTTATTGATAGGTTTAGTCGGCGATTTAATAATGTTGTTTACGAATATCACAGTAACTGTTCCTCCAGTCATAGAACTTTAGTTTGGAAGAAAATTATTAATGCTAATGAACCTCTAATAATAATAGGAACAAGGTCTGCAGTTTTTCTTCCAATTAAAAATCTAGGATTAATAATAATGGATGAAGAACATGATGTTTCATATAAACAAGATAGTCCTATGCCTTGTTATGACGCAAGAGAAATCGCTATTGAAATAGTAAAAAGGAATTCCGCAAAGTTAATTCTTGGGAGTGCAACTCCATCAATGAAGACTTGGAAAAAGTGTATTTTTGAAAAGAATTTTAAATTGGTAAGAATGACTCAAAGGATATCCAGCAATGAAGCTCCAGAAATAAGAATTATTGATATGCGGGAAGAGTTCAAAAAGGGAAATATGAAAATTTTTTCTAATGAATTATTACAATTGCTTCCTAAACTACGCTTAAAAAATGAGCAGGCAATAATTTTGATTCCTAGGAGGGGGCATAGTGGGTTTTTAAGTTGTAGAAATTGCGGATATTTAATAAATTGCCCCAACTGTGACGTTCCTTTATCAGTGCATCTCGGTTCGCAAGGGAAAAAATGGTTAAGCTGTCATTGGTGTGATCATAAAGCGAGATTGATCAATCGTTGCCCAGATTGTCATTCAACTGCCTTTAAACCTTTTGGAATAGGGACACAAAGGGTAATAGAGTTTATAAATGAAGAATTTCCTGACCTTAGAGCACTTCGCTTTGATCGAGATACAACCTCAGGGAAGGATGGTCATAGAGATATTCTTTCAAAGTTTTCTAAAGGTGATGCTGATATTCTTGTGGGAACTCAAATGTTGGCCAAAGGGATTGATATCCCCAATATTACTCTTTCAGTAGTTCTTGCAGCAGATGGGTTGCTTCATCGCCCAGATATTTCTGCAGAAGAAAAATCATTGCAATTGTTTTTACAATTAGCTGGCAGGGCTGGGAGGGCTCAAAAAAAAGGAAAAGTAATTTTTCAAACATATAAACCTAATCATCCGGTAATATCGTATTTTCAGAATAGAGATTATGAAAGATTCTTAATTGAAAACTCGAAATTGAGAAAAGATGCTAATTTATTTCCATTTTGCAAGATTTGCCTTCTAAAATTATCAGGTGAAAATTATGAATTAACTGAATCAATTGCAATAAAATTAGCAAAATATCTACTCAATTTTTGTGAGAAAAAGAACTGGAAATTAATTGGCCCTGCGCCTAGTTTAATTGCTAAAGTAGGCAAAAAATTTAGATGGCAGATATTAATACATGGTCCTGAAGGTTCAAATATTCCTCTGCCAGAAACGTCATTATTATTGAAACTTATTCCAAAAAATGTTTTTTTAACAATTGATGTTAATCCAGCAGAGTTGTAATTACTTTGATGGAAGTTGAGGTAAATCTGTACCTAATTTAAATCTATAGAATCTTAATAAATAAGCAAATATTATAATTAGTAAAATGGTAGATATCCCAATCAAAAGTTTGTTGAGGCCCCAGAAAGAAAATTCAAGACTATTTATCTGCCCTTGATTTAAATTCCAAATTATTAGATTTTTTTTAACTTCTAAATTTGAATTATTTTTACCGGTGATGGTAGCTTTGTTAGGTAGAATAATTTTGAAAATGAGTTCTAAATTATCAACATCTTGAATAGGATTTAGATTTAAATCTAACCTATAAAAGTATTTCTTAAAAAAAATGAAGTTTTTTTGAGTAGTATTTATTTCTATATTTGTTGATCCTCCCACTAACTCTCCAGCGGTATTTTGAGTGATTTTAAGAACATGCTTTGTATCTTCCAGATTGAGATTTTTATGTTTCAAAGAAAAGTTTGATTCATCTTGTGCAATTTCTGCTTCAGGAAAAATATCTTTCATTTTCTCTTCAAATTTTAATTGCCAAGGAAATTTTTTAATGTATTTACTTTCTATGAAAAGATTATTAGTTATTAAATCAGGTTCACTAAGATCGAGAGAATTCTCAACTTTAATGCAGCCACTTAAAAGTGGAATTAATATACATAGTATTAAAAAAATGATCACAGAAAAGCCCTTTTGAAAGGGTTTTGTTTCACCAGTTGGATTATCAGTAATATTGATAAATTTCTTTTTCTCCAATATTTCTCTTTTTTTTCGAAGTGAGTTAAGAGATTTATTATTTAGTGATGGGTCGCTTTCAAAATTAACGTTCCAATTTTCTGGTTTTTTAATGTCAGGAGAATCAATAACTTCCATCAAATATTTTGCATTTTCTCTTGTCTTATTATCGTAAGATTTTAGAAGTTCTTTACAATATCTTTTTGCCTCCTCTTTTTTATTAATACCACAAAGAGCAGTAATTAAGATTGTTCTTAAATTCACTCCCTCTTTACTTGACAAAGGAAATGATTCGATTATGGGCAAAAGAAAATCAATGCAATAATGGTACTCACCTTTAGCTAAAGCAAGTTCTACTGTTTCTAAAACCTGCTCATAAGTTTTCATAGGTTAGGCGACTATCATTGTACCTATTCCGGAATTTGTAAAAATCTCAAGAAGGAGTGAATGTTCTATTCGTCCATCGATTATGTGAGCAGCTTTGACTCCTTGTGCTAAAGATCTTATGCAACATTCCGTCTTTGGAATCATACCTTCAGTGACAACTTTTTTTTCAATAAGATCTCTTGCTTCTTTGAGATTCATTTTTTCAATGAGACTATTTTCGTTATCTTTTTCTTTTAAAATCCCTTGAGTATCAGTAAGAAGAATAAGTTTTTCTGCATTTGTTGCGGCAGCAATTTCTCCAGCGACAAAATCTGCATTAATATTATGCGAAATCCCCTCTATTGTTGACCCTATACTTGAAATAATGGGAATATATCCCTTAGAAATAAGAGGATCTAATATTTCAGGATTGATTTTTGTGACCTCTCCTACTAATCCATGGCTCCCATCTCCTAATTCTCTAGATTGAATTAAGTTACCATCAAGGCCTGATATTCCCACAGCTTGGGATCCAGTTTTATTAATGCCTCTCACAATTTGTTTGTTGACCCTACCCATTAGAACCATCTCAACAATCTCCATTGTTTTTTGATCAGTAACTCTTAATCCATTTTCAAATTTAGGAGATATTTCTAATTTCTTTAACCAATTATTAATCTCGGGCCCTCCTCCATGAATTACTATCGGACACACTCCAACGCTTGCTAGAAGTGCGATGTCTCTAAAAAAAGCTTTTTTTAAATTATCATCTTCCATGACAGAACCACCATATTTGATAACAATTTTTCTACCTGAGAAACTTTGTATATATGGAAGTGCTTCGCTTAATATTGATACTCTTTGAGAATCATTCATTATCAAAAATCATTAAAACTTTTTAGAATTAAGAGATTATTTTTTTATAAATATATCCCTATATTGAATAAAAGAGAATAAAATCAAATTCTTTTTTATTATCGTCGATAATAAATTCTGATTCAAGACCTTTGACGAAAAACCTGTTTAATCTTTCTTGTTTTTCAATCCATTTTTCTAGAGGGACAGCGTTTAATTCAAAACGCATTCTGAGACCATTTTTTTCTTCCTTTGTAATTTCTTCTATTTCTTTAAGTTGAGGGGGATTATCCTCGTCCCATAAATTTAAAGATTCTAAAGACGATTCAAGATGAGCTTTTATTCCATATCTCCATCTTGTAACATCTTTAACTAGTGCTGTTAATTCTTTTGGCCTATTAAATTTATTTGTCGCAAAATTTGTCTTGTCAAACAACTCTACAGGAGGTATTTCGGAAGTCTTTAAACCTAATCCAATAAGAAAAATAGGTACTCCATAAAAAAAAGTAGGTACACTTAAATTTACCGAGTCTGTAAAATAAGCAGTCATTCCAATAAAGGCTAATATACCCCCAGCTGTTACGATTAAGTTTCCAGGAGATAAGTATTTCTTCATTTTGATTTAGTAGAATGATTAAAAGTTTCTAAAAAGTATTATGCAAGATCCTAATACTACAAATCAAGGCGATTTAATCTTAAAACTTGATAAAGATAGAGCATGGCTCCTAGAAAATCTTGATAAGGGTAAATGGCCAGAGATCAGAAGCGAACTTGCTGCTCTTGAAAGAAAAATAAGCAAATTTATTATAAGTGTTCAAGAAAATAATGTTGATATTTAAATTAAAAAGGTATTTCGTCTACTTCAGGTACTAGTGGTGAACTATCCCAACTAGATTTTTTGGTGCTTTCCTTATTATCAAATGACTCATTATTTTCTTTTTGATCAGACTGAATCACATCAACTGGAGATATTTGATGTATCTTTGAAGCCGTTAGTTCTGGTTGCTTTTCTTTTGTTCCGTCTTTTCTAGTGACAGAATTCATCTTTAGACGTCCCTCAATAACAATATTTTGCCCCTCCTTTAGTTCATCTACCATTTCTTGGGCAATATTTCCCCATCCTATGATCTTAAGATCTCTGGTTGGATCTTCATTTCGTAATCCTTTAAAATTAACAATCATTTCTGCAATTGGAGTTTGGTTTTCTTTGGTATACCTCATTTGGGGAGCGCTATTAATTACCGCCTGAATTAAACAATGATTCATTACTCTCTGTTTATTATTTAATTAAAGACATACTGATGCAGAATCAAGGAAATTGCTATAAAAATGTTTGGATCCTATCAGGAACTTCTGATGGACCTGTAATAGCTAATAGGCTTCTTGAACTTAATTATTCAGTTTTTGCAAGTGTTTTAACTTATAAAGCAGGGCAAGCTTATATTGAAAATCCAAAGTTACATATCATTACGGGTAAATTAAATAATAAAGACGAAATAATTAACTTTATAAAAGAAAATAAAATCAAATTCGTTGTCGATGCTACTCATCCGTTTGCCATGATAATTTCTAAAAACCTTAATAATGCATGTAAAGAGATTAATACATCTCTCTTACTATTTGAGAGAAAATCTCTAATAAATAACACTAATAATTTTTTTTATATTGATGATTTAAAGGATATAAATAACGTTGATTTAGAAAATAAGAATATTCTTCTGGCAATAGGATCAAGATTCCTTAACGATACAGCTAATCATTACATAAATTGTAAAGCAAATGTATTTACTAGGGTACTTCCAACCTGTGAAAGTATAACTAGAGCTTTTGGATCATGTATTAAAAATTCTAATATTGCGATATTTGAACCGAGTAAAAATAATGAAAGCATTTTAGAAAAAAAACTTTGTGATTTTTGGGAGATAGATTATGTTCTATGCAGAGAATCTGGAAGTTATTCTCAGAAAAACTGGGAGAGTATAGTTTCTGGAAGTAAAATGAAGCTATTTTTAGTTAAAAGGCCGAAAGTTAAAAATAATTATTCTTACTCTTTCAATCAATACCAGAATTTGATACATCACATAATTAAAACAAATATTGATGTCTAATTCATTATGGAAGTATTAGTTATGATCACAACTGAATCATGTAGAGCAAATGCTTTGCGAATGGCTAAATTACTAATACAAAATAAACTTGCAGCTTGTGTGTCCATAAAGCAAATTTTTTCAATTTATAAGTGGGATGATGATATTCAAGAAACTAAAGAGTTCGAAATTACAATAAAAAGTAAACCAGAATTTAAAGATTACTTAATTGATTTCTTAAATAAAATATCTACATATGATGTTCCACAAATTATTTACAAAAAATACTATTCTGAGATGAAATATTTTGATTGGATCAATAAGAATATTTGATTAAAATTCTCATATTAACTCTTTAAGATCCATATTAGATCTAGATCCTAATTGTGTAATTATATGCCCAGCACAAATTGAACCTAACTCCCCGCATTTTTTTAGGGAATAATTATTTATTAAACCATGAATAAATCCTCCCGCATAAATATCCCCTGCTCCGGTAGTATCAACAACTTTTCCTTTATTGATTGACATAATTGATTCAATGTCGTTTTTGTTAATTATGAGAGAACCATTGCTGCCAAGAGTTACCACGACTAATTCACATAGTGAAGAGAGATCTCCTTTACAGTTTGCTAATTTATCCTTTTTAAATAAACTTAAAACCTCCGATTCATTACAAAAAACAATATCTATATATTCATCAATTAATTCCAAGAAACTCTCTCGATGTCTATCTACACAAAATGAATCGGACAATGAAAGAATTATTTTTGTATCAGATTGTTTTGCAATTTGAGCGGCTTTAAGAAAAGCATTTTTAGCTAATTCGCTGTCCCATAAATACCCTTCTAAATATAAATATTTACTTTTCTTTAGTAAACTAAAATCAATGTCTTTAGGTTCAAATTCTATAGATGCGCCTAGGTAAGTGCACATAGTTCTTTGAGCATCAGGCGTAATAAAAATAATTGAATGAGCTGTTGGAGCACCTTCATTAGTGGGTGGAGTATTAAATATAGTTTTACTTTTTTTTATATCAGAAGAAAAGAAATTTCCAAATTGATCATTTTTTACCCTTCCAATGAACTGCACATCATTACCTAATTCTGCTAAACATACAACAGTATTTGCTGAGGATCCCCCTGATATTTGTTTGATTACTTTGCAATTTTCTAACAATCTCTGAGATTCCTCAGAATTAATGAGATTCATTGATCCTTTATCCAGATTATTTATCTCAAGAAACTCATCTTCAATATTTACAATAATATCCACTATTGCGTTGCCCAGACCAATGAGATCAATCTTTTTATTATGTTCAAAATGTCTAAAGAATTCTTTCATTAATTTGTAGATAAGTCACCTTAGAAGTGCTCTTTTAGGTCCATGAATTGGGTCTTCAATTACGATGGTTTGATCTCTATTTGCCCCCAATGAGACAATGGCAATTGGAACCTCCATTAATTCAGCTAAAAATCTGAGATAATTCATAGCATTCTCTGGCAGATCAGATAGTTTTCTGCAATCTGCAGTTGAACATTGCCAACCATTTAATTTTTTGAAGATTGGCTTACATTTTTTTAATTCATCTGAATTTGTAGGAAAGTAATCTATTTCCTCACCATCAAGATCATATGCAATGCAAACTTGAATCTCATCTAATTCATCTAATACATCTAGTTTCGTAACGGCTAAACAATCAAGACCATTTACAGATACAGCATATTTACCAATAACTCCATCAAACCACCCACATCTTCTCCTTCTCCCAGTAGTGGTTCCAAATTCACTGCCTCTATCACAGAGTTGATCATTAATACTCCCTTGTAATTCCGTTGGGAATGGCCCCTCACCTACTCTTGTGGTATAAGCTTTTGCGACACCTATGACTCTATCAATTAAAGTTGGACCCACTCCAGCCCCAATACATGCCCCTCCTGATATAGGGTTTGATGAGGTTACAAAAGGATAAGTCCCATGATCTAAATCAAGTAGAGTACCTTGAGCACCTTCGAATAGAATATTCTTCTTGTTTTTTGAGGCTGCATGAATAGTCCTTGTACAGTCAACTACATGCTTTGATAATCTTTCTCCATAGTCAAGATATTCTTCAACAATTTCTTCTAATTTAAGTGGTTGAATGCCATAGATTTTTTCTAATAGACCGTTTTTTTCTCTTAATGGAATTTCGATCACGTCACTTAGCCTTTCCTTACTAAGCAAATCTCTTATTCTAATGCCATTTCTTTGTGACTTATCCGCATAAGTTGGGCCAATCCCACGACCTGTAGTACCTATTTTGTTTGAACCTCTATCAGCCTCCATCACTTCATCTAATATTCGGTGATAGGGCATTGTTACATGTGATGTCGATGAAATTTTCAATCCTGAGATATCTATTCCATTATCAATTAACATGTCAATTTCTTTTAGCAAGATTTTTGGATCTACAACAGTTCCAGACCCAATTAGACAAGAAGTATTTTTATAAAGTATCCCTGATGGAATTAAATGTAATTTTAAGACTTTATCATCTACTACTATAGTATGTCCTGCATTTACTCCCCCTTGGTAGCGTACGACAACATCTGCGGAGCGACTAAGTAAATCCGTTATTTTTCCTTTTCCTTCGTCACCCCATTGGGCTCCGATTACAACAACATTGGCCAATTTTAAAAAAGCATTATTTTTGTGCGAATATTTAATATATTCAAAAATCTTGGTTTACTTTTAAAAAGTAAATGAATTGTATCAACTTTCTCTTAGAACCATTTTTTCAGCAAGAGAAAATTCTTTGGTTAAACGCTCCTTAAGTTTATCTGGTAAAGGTCTACTTGCAAAGTTTTTGTAATGACCTGCCATAGCATTTAATGCTGTTTGCATGGTGGTAAATGATTGAGTTTTATTCACCATCCCTCTATTCCTGTATCTGGAAATATAGTCAGTTATAAGTGTAAGAGCTTCACTTCTTACTACATCCTTATTAGGAGAATCTTTTGGAGAATCAACAGCTGTTTGTAATGTTTTAACAACTGAAATTGTATCTTTTGTATAGTCACCTGTCATAGAGGTTTTTGCAGCTATTGAAGGTGAACTAAATAGTGTAAAAACAACAATTAAAGATATTGAAAAAGATATAGCTCTCATAAGATTTTTTAAAAAATTTTTTGATTTCCATTTCAGTAACATAACTTAGCTCCCAAAAAATAAGCCTTAAGACTTTTTATTGTACATTATTTCTGATTCGGAAATAAATGTTTTCAACAATTTGTCAGTTCTAATTTTAAACTTAGTATTATTTGTTCTGCATAAAAGTTCTACTTCTTTGTTAACAGAATCTCTGCCAATAATTATCTGAAAAGGAATACCAATTAATTCCGCATCTTTAAATTTCACGCCAGCCCTATCGTTTCTATCATCAAGAAGGACATCAATTTTATTAATTAAAAAGTTGTTATAGATTTGCTCAGTAAGGTCACTTTGAATAGGATCTTTTAGGTTAGTTGGAATAATAATAACTTCAAAAGGAGAAATCTGGATAGGCCAACAAATTCCCTTTTGATCATGATTCTGTTCGATAGCAGCTTGAGCTATTCTTGTGACTCCAATTCCATAACAACCCATCCATAAATTTTTTAACTGACCATCCTTATCAGAGAACTTGGCATTTAATTTTTCACTATATTTTTGACCTAGTTGGAAAATATGTCCAATCTCGATACCTTTTTTTTCTTTAAGTTCCTCATTATCATCATTACTTATTTTATCTCCTTTTTTGGCATTCCTGATATCCCCAATTAAATAATCTTTCGAATCAAAAGAAAATTCTTGAAAAACTTTATGGAAATTAACTTTATTTCCACCACTTATAAACTTTGAGAGGCTACTCGCAGAATAGTCAATTATTCTGGTCCATTTTTTATCCCAATTTGAAATAATATTAATAGTCTTATTATCTAAATCTGGACCGATAAAACCTAAGGGAAAATTAATTAAATTTTTTTCGATAGTATTTTTATCTTCAATCTTTTTAAGATTAAGGAGATTGAAATTATGAAGTTTATTTATTAAGTTGAAAAGCTTTACTTCATTAATGTGTTGATCGCCTCTTATGCATGCAAGAATTGGGACCTCAAATTTACCTTCGAACTGTGCAAGAAATACTACTACTTTAATAATCTGACTAGGGTCTAAATTATTATTATCACAAACTTCGAGGATTGTTTTTTGTTGAGGTGTTTCCAACCACTCTGCAATATTATCTTTTAGTGGAATAGGTTGAGAGGGTAGAGAAACAGCTTTTTCAATATTCGCAGCATAAGAACCACTTTGAGTAAACAAAATGGAATCTTCCCCAGCATCAGCAGTGACCATGAATTCTTTAGAGGAGGCACCGCCGATTGCTCCACTATCAGCTTCAACCCCTACTGTCTGCAGTCCACAAGATTTAAAAATATTTTCATAAGCATTGCCCACCTTTTCGTAGAAAGACGCCAGATCGTTTTCTGAAGAATGAAAGGAATAACCATCTTTCATTATAAATTCCCTACTTCTCATCAATCCAAACCTTGGTCTTATTTCGTCTCTAAATTTTGTCTGAATTTGATAAAAACATTGAGGTAATTGCTTATAGGAGTTGATGGTCTCTGATGCAATACTTGTAATAACCTCTTCGTGAGTAGGAGCTAAACCAAATTCTTTACCTTGTCTATCTTTGAGATTAAACATTATTCCTTCCCCTGCAGTATATCCTTCCCACCTTTCACTTTTTTTCCATAAATCTGCAGGATGAAGTTGGGGTAATAGTAATTTTGTACAACCAATACTATTAAGTTCTCTATCTATTATTGCGGATATTTTTTCAATAACTCTAAGCATTATTGGCATGTATGCATAAATACCGCTGTTAACTCTTCGAATATACCCAGCTTTTAAAAGTAATTGATGTGAAATAATCTCAGCTTCAGAAGGTGTGTCACGAAGTGTCCCCAGAGGAAATGAGGTTGTCACGCGCATACAAAAAAATCCTTAATAATATTTAATTTTATCAATTAAGATGAAAAAAAAATTTAAAGTGTCTTGAGTCCCTCAACGCGGCTAGTCTAAAAATATTCTTTCTGCTAACTTCTTCAGTAATGAAGTTCGAACTCTTTTAAAGATTCATTATTACTAAATCATTTTCTTAAGGTTATGGAAAATATAGATTCCAATATTTCTAGCGAAGAGGAATTAGTAGGTATTGATGAAGTTCAAAAATTCCTAAACAGATCAAGAGCTTCTGTATATAGGTATACTAATACAGATTTAAGAAATCTAAACCCAAGCTTTAATCCAAGAAAATTAAATCCCGAATTTAGAACTGATCAAAAAGATCCCTTAAAATTCCATCCTAATGAAGTTGCAAGATTTGCAAAAGATATTTTAAGAATTAAGGAAGTTACTGTAGAGGTCTTTAATACGCCTTCCTCCGCTGCTCAAAATATACTTACCCAAATATTAGATGAACTAAAATCTATTAGGTCTTTGCTAGAAAAAGAGTAATTAAAAATTTACCAATTAATGTTTTGATTTATTGACATTTTGAATGTAGGATAATGATGTTTAATTATCTCCTTAATCTTTTCTAATTAAGAGTTCTTGAGTTACACGAAATCAAAGCAGTTTATTCAAAGTAAATCAAGCGAGGAATCTTCTTTTGGTTCTGCTCGAAGTGATTTTGAAAGAGATGATGATGACCCCTTAAGTATAAGGAGTTTATCGATAACCTCTTTAGGTATTATTTTTGCCTTTTTGACAATTGTATTACCTTCAATAAGCATCTTAATTGGCAGGCCTTTATCTCAAGGAAACGAGATAATTCATAATCACGATTTTAAAAAAGATGGACCTTAGTTCAATACCTCCATCTCCAATGAAGGGAATTGTAAATATTATTGTTGAAATACCTGCAGGGAGTAGGAATAAATATGAATATTGCTCTGATGCGGGAATAATGGCCTTAGACAGAGTATTGCATTCTTCAGTGAGATACCCTTTTGATTATGGTTTTATCCCAAATACCCTCGCTGATGATGGGGCTCCTCTTGATGCAATGGTGATAATGGATGAGCCTACTTTTGCTGGTTGTCTAATAAAAGCTAGACCTATTGGAGTTTTGGATATGCATGATTGTGGTGAATATGATGGAAAACTTTTGTGTGTGCCTATGGCTAATCCTAGGCAGGCTAATATAGTGAGTATTAATCAAATTGCTCCTAATCAGCTTGAGGATGTTGCTGAATTTTTTAGAACAAGTAAAGGACTTGATGGGAGAACAGTTCAAATTGATGGTTGGAGGGACTTTGATGTTGTTGAAAATTTACTGAAAAGTTGTATACCCCTAAAAAAGAAAAACTTTAAAGTACTTAATAAATCAAACATTAGTAAATTAAATTGAAAAAAATAATTTTTTATAGTTATTTAAAATGCTCTACTTGCCGAAAAGCTTCAAAGTGGCTTGAAAGCAAACATTTCGAATTCCAATTAATTGATATTGTAAAAGAACCACCACTTATTAAATATTTAAATCTAGCCTTCGAACAATACTCTAATGATAAGAAAAGTATTTTTAATACAAGAGGTAAAGCCTTTAAAAATCTTAATCTTGATATTAATGGTTTATCAAGGGATGAAATTGTTCAGCTTCTTTTAAGTGACGGTAAATTAATAAAAAGACCATTTTTGATTTACGAAGGGAAAAAAGTAATATTAGGTTTTAACGAAATTGAATATGCCGAACAATTTATATAAGTTTAAAAAATTAAGACTTTTTTAATTTTATGTCTGCTTCTATTAAAAATTTTTTAAAAGAATGGGGTCTTTTAATTCTATTAACTTTTTTTGTTTCCTCTTGCAGATCATTTTTCGCAGAACCACGTTATATACCTTCTGGTTCAATGCTCCCGGAATTACAAATAAATGATAGGTTAATTATTGAAAAATTTTCGCTGAGAAAATCTTTACCAAAAAGAGGCGATATTGTTGTTTTTAACTCACCTTACTCATTTGACGAAAAATTAATTTCATCAAGATCTAAGCCTTTACCAAAAAAAAGATATTGTTTTTTTATGAGTTTTCCTCCAATGTCGTTTATTCCTGGTTTGAGGGATCAAGCTTGCGATGCGTATATTAAAAGAGTAGTGGCACTTCCCGGAGAAATTGTAAGTGTAAACACTAAAGGTGAATTAATAATAAATAATAAATTAATTCCTGAACCTTATGTTTACTATAAGTGCTCATTATTCCTTTTTAATGAATGTGGTAGTTTTGAAAATATAAAAGTTCCAAAAGATCATTTTTTAGTTTTAGGAGATAATAGGTCAAATAGCTGGGATGGAAGATATTGGCCTGGAAGTAAATTTCTTCATAAAAAGGAGATAATTGGTAAAGCATATTTCAGATTTTGGCCTTTTAGTCAAGTTGGCTTTTTTAACAAATAATGCCTTTTTTTGACTTTAACTTCATCAAAATAAATTTTTAAAAAGGGTTTTAATTTAAAGTGCTCCGGAAGCAGTTGAATCAATTATTCCCCCTAGATGTGTTGTAATGTTTAGAGCGCTAATCACAGGGGGCTTATTGGGATCATTAAAAAGGTCAATTATAGTTATACCACCATTACCTTGTTTTATCATCCAAATATTTGAATAATTAATCCCAATAATATTGCAAATTAGAGTTTTATTGACTGCATCATGAGCAACTAGAAGGCTTAGATCATTATCCTTTTGAGATAAACAAATTTTTTCAAAAGCTTTTACGGACCTTTCTGATACATCTTTTATAGATTCACCTTCGGGCATTATTACTTCTTCAGGTTTGTCATGCCAATTTTTTAGTAAAGCAGGCCACTGATCTCTGATTTCTGCTTCCAGTTTACCCTCCCATAATCCGTGACTAATTTCTACAAGTGAATCTATTCTTTCTATTTTTAAATCTTTGCTATTTTGTAGGATTATTTGTGCAGTCTCATAAGGCCTATGCATTGAGCTTGAAAATGCCTTATTGAAAGAAATATTTCTCAAATATTCAAAAGTCTTTCTAGCTTGATCTTTTCCGTTTTCATTTAAAGGGATATCAATTTGGCCTTGAAATCTACCTTCTTTGTTCCAGTTGGTTTCACCATGCCTTATCAGAAATATTCTGGAATCTCCAATTTGATTTGGAATATTTTTGTTCAGATGTGAAGTTTGATTTAAGCATTCAATTTGGGTCTTAAAAGAGTTATCTTGCCTTGAAATATTGAGTATCGAGAAAGATGCATTTTCTAATCTTATTTTTCTAAAACCTTGCTTAGGCTTTCCTAAAAACAAGAGGATTAAACATCTGAGAATTGCATTATGTCCTACAACTAAAATATTTACATCATCGTTGTCTAAATAAATTTTTAAAATATCTTCTACAAAATTTGTTGCTTGAAAAAATAACTCCTGAATTGGTTTATAAGTTTTATTGTCATTTCTTTTTAAGATTAGATTTTCTGGATCATTTTTCCATATAGGGTAAATTTCTGGAAATTTCTTTTTTATTTCATCAATTTTTAGACCAGACCATTCACTAAGATCTACCTCTAGCAAATTATCATCAAATACAATATTTTGTTTTTTATTCAAGGTCTTTTTAATAGTTTTTGCGGTCTCTGCCGCTCTCACAAGTGGGGAGGAATAGATTTTATCGAAGTTTATCCTTGATAATGCCTTTCCTGCTTTTCGGGCTTGTTCGTATCCTAGATCAGTTAATAATGAATCATCTGTTCTTCCTTGAATTAATCCTTTTGCATTGAAACTGCTTAGTCCGTGCCTAACTAAAACTAATCGTATAGTCATTATATAAATTTTAAAATTAAGATAATTTAATCATCTCATGGAGTGATTAAAATAGAAATATAGAATAGATATTAGGGAATTCAATAATAACTAAGTATAGTTTTCAATAATATAATAAGTTATGAACTTTAAAAATATTTCTAAGTCAAAACTCTTTCTAGCTTTTATTTCTATAGTCATAACTTTTTTTGTATGGCAGCAAGGCTTAAGAGATAGTTTAAATAGACCATCTGTTTCGTTTGATATAAGTCAAAAAGAGCAAGAAATTGCTGAATTATCGGTTCAATCTATACCTGTAAATCTTAAGAAATTTTTTATCATAAATGATCCTGTTGATCAAATAAATAAATCACTCTCTGAGGTCTCATTTGATGAACTAACAGAAAGAAATAAATTAATTCGAATAATTTCTTCAGAATCAAATGATCCTGTAATCTATAAAAATATATCCAAAGATTTTGAAAATAAAAACTTTAAATTACTTATTGATGAGATAGAAAAAAAATCTAATAATAATTCATATAAACCAAATTCTGAAAAATTTGATTTATTTAAAGGTGATAGATTTTTATATCACCTTTTAAGCCGGAAATTTGATTTTGACGATAGTTCATTAATAACAAAATCATTTTCAAGCAAAATGTTTTTAAAAATACTAGCTATCAGACTAATACCACTTTTAACAATACTTCTTGGCTCAATTCTGGCTTTGAAAATATTATGGAATACTATATCTTTGAAAAAGTTTGGTTGGCAGGAAACTAAATCCTTAGATCTAGAATTAATAGATATGGTTTTATTAATTGCAGGCGGATTTGTTGTTTTAGGAGAAGTGGTATCACCTTTGTTTTCTATCAGTTTAGTTGAACTTTTTTCTAAAAATATCTCAAATGAATTATCTCAATCTTTAAAAATATTCTTTGGATATCTTTTTATGGCTATTCCGCCATTAGGGATAGTTTATTATCAAATTAAATCTTTGAATGGTGAATTTTCTATAAAAAGGGATTATTTACAGTTCAATTTCTTGCCAATAAAATATGCAATTATTCAGGGAATTAAAGGTTGGTTAACAATAGTTCCTTTTGTTTTATTGATTTCTCTAATTATGAATAGTTTGATCGATAATCAAAATGGCAGTAATCCTTTGCTAGAAATTGTTCTTAATAATAATAATTACTTATCATTTTTTATATTATTTGTAACGACAACTCTATTAGCACCTCTATTTGAGGAGATTATATTTCGCGGTATTTTACTACCAACTCTTTCAAGAGATTTTGGAGTAATTTCGGGCATCATAGTTTCAGCTTTTATTTTTGCATTAGCTCATTTAAGTTTTGGAGAAATGCCTCCATTATTTGTTCTAGGGATTGGATTAGGAATTACAAGAATTGTTTCAGGGAGTTTGTTCTCTTCAGTAATTATGCATTCTTTGTGGAATGGATTGACTTTCTTAAATTTGTTCTTATTAAGGACATAAAGAATTTAATTTTTTACTTGCGAATCAAACAAATAGATGTTTATTTAATTAATAACACTTCTTTCATTAAAAAATAAATCATAGATGAAACCTTATGGGAATCAACTTAATTTTAAAAAAAAAGTTTCATACGGAAGTAAAAAAAATTCCCAAAAAACATCCATACTCAATATCAAATTAATACATCAAATATTCGACACCATTAATATCTCAATTTTGGTATTAATTTTCACCTTATTTTTCTTATCTTTTAATAGTCAAAGAAAATGGTCAAATACATATAAAACCTTATCTAAAACAAGAGCTATCAATAATAATCTCATTGATTATATTTCTAAAATTGAGGAATTTTATATTAGTGAACTTGATTCTCTCAATATTTATAGAAAAACCAAACCTGGAGATTTAATCTATTTAGAAAAACTTATAGAAAAAAAAGAAAGTTTATATAAGAAAAATTTAAGTAGTTTCATTGAAGGTTTTAGTGATAGCAAATATCAAAGGGGATATTGATGAAAAAATACAAAAAAATTGTTCGTCTTATACCCCTCAATCAAAGAAGATTTAAATTTCTCTATATTTTTAGCTGCCTATTAATATTTTGTTTGTTTAGTAGGTTAGTTAAATTGCAAGTCTTCAACGCCTCTGATTTGCAAAGGAAAGCTAGATTAATCCAGTCTTCTAAAACTAACTCCTTAAAAAAAAGGAGATCAATTGTTGATAGAAATAATAGACTAATTGCTTACGATAAACCCCTCTATAAATTATGGGCTCATCCAAAATATTTTAATTTTCCTGGTGATTCAATTAACAGAGTTCGCAGTATTGAAGAAGTTACAGAAAAATTGTCACCTATCTTGGGAATTAATGGTGAAATACTCTTCAGGAAATTTAATAATAAAATGATTGGTATCAAGCTTTTGGATAAAATATCCGAAGAAAAGGCAAAAAAGATTAAGAACCTTCAAATAAGCGGACTTGATTTGTTTAAATATTCGCAGAGATATTATCCACAAGGGGAGCTTTATTCTAATCTTGTCGGTTTTGTTAATGATGAGAATATCGCTTCAGCAGGTTTAGAGCTTCATTTAAATAATCAAATTAAAGTTTTTAATAAAAGTAATTTAATAAAAAGAGGCGGGGATGGAACTCCTCTGCCGGATAATTCAGCCCCAGGTGATTTTATTTCTGATTACAAAAGTTTAGGCCTAACTATAGATTCAAAATTACAGAAAGCGTCATTCAATGCATTATCAAAGCAAGTAAGTAAATGGAAAGCAAAGAAGGGATTTGCCATAGTTATGGATGTTAATAATGGAAGAATTCTATCATTAGTTACAGTCCCTTCTTATAATCCAAATAAGTTTTGGAAGTATGATTCTGGACTATTTAGGGGATGGTATTCTCAAGATTTATTTGAACCTGGTTCAACTTTTAAACCTATTAATCTTGCCTTAGCTTTAGAAGAAAAAGTAATCCATAAAGATGGTGTAGTTGAAGATATTGGAGAAATTAATGTTGGAGGATGGACAATTTCTAATTGGGATAAAAAAGGTAATGGATACATTGATTATCCAAAAGTTTTGCAGGTTTCAAGTAATGTTGGGATGGTAAAAATAATGCAAAATTTAGACCCCAAAATTTATTGGGATTGGTTAAAAAATTTAGGTATAAATAAAAATTTAGAGACTGACTTATTTGAATCAACTGCTGGCCAACTAAAAAGAAAAGATTTATTTGTAAATCAATCAATTGAGCCTGCCGTAACTTCTTTTGGTAAAGGTTTCTCAATTTCGCCACTTAAATTGGTTCAACTTCATGCGGCTCTAGCAAATGGGGGTTTTGAAGTGACTCCTCATGTAACCTCAACTTTCAAAGAAAAATTTAATAAGAATCCTAAAAAACAATTTTTTTCATATGAGGTTTCTAAAACTGTTCTTGAATGGATGGAAAGCGTAGTTGATAAAGGTAGTGGATCTGGAGTAAAAATTGAGGGTTATAGGATAGCTGGGAAAACGGGAACTTCCCAAAAAGCCTTAAATGGCTCGTATACAAGCAAAAAAATTTGTAGTTTTGTCGCGACTTTACCAGTTAATGATCCGAAATATGCTGTCCTTGTAGTCGTTGATGAGCCATCTAAATCATATGCGTATGGTTCAACTGTTGCAGTACCAGTTGCGAAAGAAATTATCGAGAGTTTGATAGTAATTGAAAAAATACCTCCTAAGATTAAAGATGACGGAATAATTGTTAAAAAACCCTAAAATTTTCCAGTTTTATAAATATTTAGTTCACTATCTGATGATTTCATTAGGAATAAAAGCTAGTTTGTATATATATATATGATTATCTAGACATGAAATCAATTTTAGAACAATTGTCCTCAATGACCGTTGTTGTTGCTGATACTGGAGATTTAGATTCGATAAAAAAATTTCAACCAAGGGACGCCACCACCAATCCATCGCTAATACTTGCTGCTGCTAAGAATCCTGATTATGTGAAACTAATTGATAAAGCTTTAGAAAGTTCAGAAAATGCCTTGCCTCAAGGATTCTCTGAAATTGAATTAATTAAAGAAACTGTTGATCAAGTTTCAGTATTTTTTGGAAAAGAAATATTGAACATTATTTCAGGGCGCGTATCTACAGAAGTTGATGCAAGACTTAGTTTTGACACCGAAGCTACGGTAGAAAAAGCGAGAAAATTGATCAATATTTACAAAAATTTTGGAATTAAAAAGGAAAGAATTTTGATTAAGATTGCCTCAACTTGGGAGGGAATTAAGGCAGCTGAAATTTTGGAAAGAGAGGGTATAAAGTGCAACTTAACTTTACTTTTTAACTTCTGCCAAGCGGTAACTTGTGCTAATGCAAAGATAACTCTAATTTCTCCTTTCGTTGGCCGTATATTGGATTGGCATAAAGCAAAAACCGGTAAAACTAGTTTTGTTGGCGCTGAAGACCCTGGTGTCATTTCAGTTACACAAATTTACAAGTACTTTAAAGAAAAAGGATTCAAGACAGAAGTAATGGGAGCTAGTTTTAGGAATCTTGATGAAATAAAAGAATTAGCTGGTTGTGATCTTTTAACAATCGCACCAAAATTTCTTGATGAACTAAAAAAAGAAAAAGGAGAGTTAATTAGAAAATTAGATGTAAGTACACAAATAAATAATTCTATTGACTACGAATTTGAAGAAAAAGATTTCAGATTAAGTATGTTAGAAGATCAAATGGCGAGCGAGAAGCTTAGTGAAGGTATCACTGGATTCAGTAAGGCTATAGAAGAATTGGAAAAGCTGCTACTTAAAAGATATTCAGAAATTAAAAATCATAAATTAATTTCTGCTAACTAAATTTTAGTTTGAATTGAAAAATAATTAAGGTTCACTTTTTGTTAAAAGTCTTCTGATAACTCTTTTTGCAATATCTTCATAACTCATTTCTCCTGATAATATTTGAGCGATACGTTTAGGTGCTGTTTTTCTTTTGACACCTAATTGGTATCCAGTTCTGGGAAATCTATAAAATACCTGAGCTATTCTCCTACCCCAAGCCATTGATTTCCCCCAAATGTTGTTTATTTTTTTCGTATAAAGATTTAAATCATCTACTTTTCCTGATAGGCACTGATCTATATATTCCGTAGCATAAAAACTGCTAATTAAGGATGGCCTAATCCCTTCAGCTAAAAATGGATCACATAGAGATGCTGCATCTCCAACCGCTAAAACTTTGTCACCATTAATTGAGTGGAAGCCATTCCATATTCTCAGTTTCTTAGAAATTGTTTTATGAGGAAAATCATCAAAACCGAAGCTTCTTATAACTTGTTTATTTATAGCCTGATTTTCTAAGAGACCATTATTTATAAAAGTACCTATACCAATATTTAAGCTCTCTCTTAAGGGAAATGCCCATGCAAACCCATATTTTATAAATCCAAACTCAAATCTAACTGAATCTCTCGTTAAATCACCTAACCCTTTCAATCTTAATGAGATTGTGTTCGCAAACTTCGGTTTTCTTGGTCCTAAATTGAAATATCCTGCCCATTTGGATTGGGACCCATCTGCAATGACAAGAAATTCTGATGTATATTTTATTTTGTTATTACATGTAATTTCCCATTTACCATTTTTTTTTATGATTTTTTCTATCAATAATGGTCTCATAATCTGAACTCCATTGCTCAAGGACTCATCAAGTAATAATTGATCAAGTTTCTCTCTTTTGATTATCCAAAATGGGGATTCACCAGTCAGATCTGCAGTCACATTATCTGCAGCCTTCCATCTGAATTCAACATTCTTAATTTTTGATTCTATGGAATCTTCTATATCTAAAGGAATAAATCTTTGCATTGAAGATGCCATCCCACCTGCACATGGTTTGTAATCGTGGAATTTTTCCTTTTCAATAATTAAAACAGAATATCCTTTCTTTGAAAGGTTAAGAGCGGTGGAAGATCCTGATAGACCTCCACCAATTATTACAACGTCAAATCCTATCAAACTTTTAGAATTTCCTTCTCTTTTTCAGATAATTTAGTTTCTATTAAAGCAATATATTTATCGGTAATTTTCTGAATTTCAGATTGATTATCTCTCGATTCGTCAATAGAAATAACACCATCTTTTTCGCCTTTTTTTTCTTTATCAACAGCATCTCTTCTAATATTTCTCAAAGCTACTTTTCCTTCCTCTGCATATTTAGAGGCTAATTTACAAAATTCTTTTCTTCTTTCTTCTGTTAAAGGAGGAACATTTATTCTTATTACTTTGCCATCATTATTTGGAGTAATACCTAAATCACTCATAGAAATAGATTTCTCTATCGCTTGTAAACATGAAATATCAAACGGTTGTATTGAAATTGTTTGTGAATCAACGGTGCTTATTGTGGCAAGTGATTTAATTGGTGTTTCTGCTCCATAATACTCAACATTTACTCTGTCTAGTAATGAAGCATTAGCTCTGCCTGTCCTAATCGTATTAAAGTTTCTTTGTGTGGCTTCAATACTTTTATTCATATTTTCTTGAATTTCTTGTTCTTTCATAATAAAAAATTTAAATAAGCTTTAACTAATTAATGAACCTATAGGATCCCCAGCAACAGCTTTGGAGATGTTCCCTTTTTTGAATATATCAAATACCATAATAGGGATATTGTTATCTTTGCATAGTGCAATTGCAGTACTATCCATTACTGCGATTTCATCACTAAGAACTTGTTGATAACTAAGAGTGGAATATTTTTTTGCATCTTTAAATTTATTAGGATCACAATTATATACTCCATCAACTTTGGTAGCCTTCATAACAACTTCAGCATTTATCTCCGCTGCCCTCAGAGCCGCTGTGGTGTCAGTTGTGAAAAATGGATTTCCGCATCCACCTCCGAAGACTACAACTCTACCTTTTTCAAGGTGTCTCATAGCTCTTCTTCTGATATAGGGTTCTGCAATTTCCTGCATTTCTATCGCAGTTTGAACTCTGGTTGCAACTCCTACTCTTTCTAAACCATCTTGAAGTGAAATAGCATTCATTACTGTTGCGAGCATCCCAACATAATCAGCGGTCGCTCTATCCATGCCATCTGCAGACCCTTTCAGCCCCCTAAAAATATTCCCACCCCCAACAACTATTGCAAGTTGTACATTTTTTTCGACTACTTTTGAGACATCCTCTGCAATTGACTGAACTATAGCAGGATCAATACCATAAGGTTTTTCACCCATTAGTGCTTCACCACTAAGTTTTAAGAGAACTCTTTTGTAAGTCATTCAATAATTGTACTTTTAAGACCTTAGCAAGTAAATGCACCAATTTTTTTTTTTGTTCAAATATTGCTTGCGTCTTTAAACATTTCTAACCTGCCTAAAGAAAATTTAAATATTAATTTGCTTAAATTAAAATTCAACACACTTTTGTGCTTTTATTCCTTGTTCTTTAAATGGATGTCTTATTAGTTTCATTTCTGTAACTAGATCAGCGTAATTGATAATTGAATCAGATGCTCCTCTTCCAGTTAAAACAATATGATTTTTTCTTTCATTAATGCTTTTTAAAAAAGTGATTATTTCTTCGGGTGCAAGATAACCAAGTTTTGTAGCAATATTAATTTCATCAAGAATGATAAGTTTATAAGATTCGTTATGAATGTATTTTTTGGCTAGTTGCCATGCATCTTGAACTAATTGTTCATCTCTTATTCTGTCTTGTGTTTCCCAAGTGAATCCCTCTCCTAATGAATGCCAAGATATTTTTGAAGACAAATTTTTAAGTGCTTTTTCTTCTCCAGTGGTCCAGCCTCCTTTAATAAATTGAATAATTGCTACTTTATAGCCATGCCCTATTGTCCTTAAAGCCATACCTAAAGATGCAGTTGTCTTACCCTTGCCATTCCCTGTAAAAACAATCAATAATCCTTTTTTTGTTTTTCTAATTTGTAGTCTTTCGGCTTGAATATCTTTTCTTTGCTGCATTCTTTTCTTATATGCGCTCTCATCGCTGTCCGGTGATAATTTACCTCCCATTCCAAGTTTATTTGCTTGATTATCGAGGTTAAATATTTTCTCTGAAGATGAAGGTTTTTCTTGCATATGACCCAAATTTTTATTTAATGATTATAAATCTTTAAATATTTTTAGCTCTTTTAAATTTTAAAAGTGCATTATTTACTGCCTGTTGTTGATCTCTTTTAGTAATCCAGTGGTGATAAGTTTGAGTATGTAAACTAACCGAATGGCCCATCATTCTGGCAGCCACAGTGTCAGGTAAATCATAAAAAATTGTTCTTACTGCCCATGCATGCCTTAGATCATAAGGTTTTATTTGTAAAGAGTAACGCTTAAACTGATCTGTAATTTTTTTCCCAATATTCTGTAAGGTTGTAACTTTAAGGTCTCTATTAATATTTGGCAGTAGTTCTGGATTCTCACCAAGTATTGATAATTCGAACTTTTCTACCCATTCAGGATGGAACGGCCAAACTTGATGTTCCCCTGTTTTAGTCGTAGGTAAAACTCTAATAATTTTGTCTCCAAAATTAGTTAGAGAACTTAAATCACAAAAAAATACTTCATGATTCCTTAATCCATATGTAGCCATCAAACCAAAAACTAATTTCCAAGATTTGTTTGGTATCGTCGCCCAAAGTTTCTCTATTAACTCGTCTGTTGGGAGATCTCTGTATCCTGCTTTGTTCAGACCATATCCTCTAGAATTTAATTTCCAATCTTCTGGTAGCTTAATGCCCAAAAACTTAGCCAAAACACTTAGAGAAGTAGCGCATTGTTTCCTACTTCTGCTACCTTCCTTGTAACTTTCAAGTGTTTTTTGAAATATTTTTTCTAAAGCTTCATTCTCATAATCATTGTAAATATTTAGGATTCTTTTCATATATGGTTTGTAAGAACTCTTCCAAGTAGTTTTTCTAGTGCTGCTTCGAAAATCACTTTTGTTTTCTTTAAAAAAAAATTCCTCAAATTGATTTAATCTATTTGGGAATTCAAAACCATCTTTTATTTGCTTTTTATAAGGGTTGCCTATCCAATTAATCCAATCAAATTGATTCAATTCCAATTGTAAATTGATTAATTGTAATTTTTTTTTGGCCTCCTCTAATCCTGAAATATCAGCCTTTAAGCCAAGAGATATTCTTTGAATTTTAAAGTTATTTTCGTCTTCTTTGGAGGGTAGTGAACCACGAATATTTAATTTCTCTCCTCTTTTCTCAATTTTAAGCTTGCTGCCTTGAGTAGCAAATTTATCATTAGCATTATTAATTTCCTGAATTACGTTCATTTACTTATATAATTGACCTTATAATGACGTTTAAAATGTTGATTTTCAATCTCCATAAATTTTAGATGGATAAAATAGGCGTCTTACTAATGAATTTAGGAGGGCCTGAACGCATTACTGATGTAGGCCCATTCTTATACAATCTTTTTTCTGATCCAGAAATAATCAGGACCCCTTTTCCTGTTTTTCAAAAGCCTCTAGCTTGGTTAATTAGTACGCTTAGGAGTACTACTTCACAACAGGCCTATCTTTCTATCGGTGGAGGTTCACCTATCAGAAGGATAACTGAACAACAAGCAAGAGAATTGCAATCTAGGTTAAGGGACAAGGGGTTTAATGCTACTACCTATATCGCTATGAGATATTGGCATCCTTTTACAGAATCAGCTATTGCCGATATGAAAGCAGATGGTATAGATCAAGTAGTTGTAATACCTTTGTATCCGCATTTTTCCATAAGTACTAGTGGTTCGAGCTTTAGGGAATTAAAAAAATTGCGAGATTCGGATGATGAATTTAAGAAGGTTCCAATGAGATGTGTAAGGAGTTGGTTCAGTCAATCAGGTTATTTAAAGTCAATGGTCGAATTAATTTCTGAACAAATATTTCTTTGCGAATCACCTTCAAAAGCTCATATCTTTTTTACTGCTCATGGAGTTCCTAAGAGTTACGTAGAGGAAGCTGGAGACCCTTACAAACAGCAAATTGAAGATTGTTCTTTATTAATAATAAATGAGCTAGAAAAATCTTTAGGGCATAGTAACCCTTATACACTTTCTTATCAAAGTAGGGTTGGCCCTGTTGAATGGTTGAAGCCATATACAGAAGAAGTGTTAACTGATCTTGGAAGGTCAAATGTTAATGATCTGATTGTTGTTCCCATAAGTTTCGTTGGAGAGCATATCGAAACATTGCAAGAAATTGATATTGAATATAAAGAAATTGCTGAACAGGCTGGTATTAAAAACTTTCGGAGAGTTAAGGCTCTTAATACTCATCCTACTTTTATTGAAGGACTTAGTGATCTAGTTATTTCTTGTTTGGAAGGACCTATAGTTAATATAGAGCAGGCTTCAAAGTTGCCTGAAAAGGTTAAACTTTATCCTCAAGAAAAATGGCAATGGGGTTGGAATAATAGTTCAGAGGTGTGGAATGGAAGGGTTGCTATGATTATTTTTCTTGTGCTTTTTATTGAACTTATTTCAGGCTCTGGACCTTTACATAAACTGGGCATTTTATAAATAACAATTGATATTTACTTGAAAATTTTAAATTTATTGAAAGATTTTTTAAATATATTTCTGACATTACATTTATAAATGAGGCAAAAATATTTAATTAAGTTTAATATTTATATTAAATATTGAATTTCTTGAGTGACTCTTACATCGAGATCCTTTTCAAAGGGTAGTTCAAAAAATGATAATCCAGTTTGGATAACTGGTGCAGATGCACTAATGGATTCTTTAAAAATTCATGGGGTAAAAGTTATATTTGGATATCCTGGAGGAGCCATACTTCCAATATATGACTCTGTTCATAAAGCAGAACAAGATGGCTGGTTAAAGCACTTTATGGTAAGACATGAACAAGGTGGTTCACATGCGGCTGATGGATATGCAAGATCTACTGGTGAAGTAGGAGTATGTTTTGGGACCTCAGGTCCAGGTGCAACAAATTTGGTAACTGGAATTGCAACTGCTCAAATGGATTCAGTCCCCCTAGTTGTAGTTACAGGTCAAGTCCCAAGACCTGCTATAGGTACAGATGCTTTTCAAGAAACTGATATTTTTGGTATAACTCTTCCAATAGTAAAGCATTCATGGGTAATAAGAGATCCTTCAGATATCGCGAAAGTAGTTTCTGAAGCTTTTTTTATAGCCTCTTCTGGAAGACCTGGCCCTGTTTTAATTGATATACCTAAAGATGTAGGTCAAGAGTTCTTTAATTACCAAAGAGTTTTGCCTGGTGAGATCATTCCTAAAGGATTTAAGAGGAATGGTGATATTAATGATGGCGATATAAATAAAGCAATTAAATTAATAGAAGATTCTGAAAGACCTCTTCTATACGTAGGAGGTGGGGCAATATCTTCAGGGGCTCATGATGAGATAAGAACTTTGGCAAAGAATTATCAAATACCCGTGACTACAACCTTAATGGGGAAAGGTGCTTTTGATGAAAAAGACAATTTATCAGTTGGGATGTTAGGAATGCACGGAACTGCTTACGCAAACTTTGCAGTTACAGAATGTGATCTTTTAATTGCTATTGGAGCTAGATTTGATGATAGGGTGACGGGAAAATTAGATACTTTTGCGCCTAATGCAAAGGTAATTCATATAGACATTGACCCAGCAGAAGTTAATAAAAATAGAAATGTAGATGTTGCAATTGTTTCTGATGTTTCAAAAGCTGTTCTCAAAATTAATGAACAATTTTTAGGTAACAAATTTACTTGTCAGACGAAGAACTGGTTAGAAAAAATTGATTTTTGGAAAAATAAACATCCTTTATATGACCCACCTAAAGAAGGAGAAATTTATCCTCAGGAAGTTATTTTAAAAGTACGGGAACTTTCGCCTGAAGCATATGTAACTACAGATGTAGGACAACATCAGATGTGGGCTGCTCAATATCTTAGGAATTCTCCAAGAAAATGGATTAGTAGCGCAGGCCTAGGAACTATGGGTTTTGGATTACCAGCTGCAATTGGAGTGAAAGTAGCCTTGCCTAATTCAGATGTTATTTGTATTGCAGGAGATGCAAGTGTCTTAATGAATATTCAAGAATTAGGAACTTTATCTCAATATGGTTTAAAAGTGAAATTGATCATAATTAATAATCGCTGGCAAGGGATGGTAAGACAATGGCAGGAAAGTTTCTACGATGAAAGGTATTCCTCATCTGACATGAGTTGTGGTGAACCTGATTTTGTAAAACTTGCTGAGTCTTTTGGAGTTAAAGGATACTTAATTTCTGATAGAGAACAATTACAGAATGAATTAAAAAATGCTCTTGATCATGACGGCCCTGCCCTGATTAATATCCTTGTCAGAAGAGGTGAAAATTGTTATCCAATGGTCCCTCCTGGTAAAAGTAATGCTCAAATGGTTGGATATGTTAATTGTGAGGACTAATTTTTTAAAATTTGTCATTTTAAAAAATTAACTTTAAAATAATTTAAAAACTTAGATAATTCTGAATTGAAAAAATTATCAAAAATTTTAATTTTAGTCTGCTTGATTGTTATTAATCCTATAATAGTTAATTCTGCTGAAATTCTTCAAATTAAAAGTTCAAATACTATTTTAGTGGGGGATCAAAATAGGAATTTAACTATTGGATTATTTTGTGTAGCTGTAAATGAAAATAATGAGTTAGAAGCAATTAATTTACTTAAGAATGAATTCCCAAGAGGTAGCAAAGTGAAAATAAAACCTTTTGGTTTCAAAGAGAATGTTTTGTTAGCCAAAGTTTTTAATATTAAAAGTACTAAGGAGATGACCGAATTATTAGTGGCTAAAGATTTAACTAGTGAAATTTGTCCAAGTTAATTATCTCTATGAGCAAATAAAATTCCATTGTCTCGAGATTGTTTTGCTCCTTCTCCAGGAATTAAATTCATGTTTTAATTTGTATGTGCATAAATTTGAGATGTCGATATTTGTATAAGGGATGTTTTCTTTTAAAAGTTGTATATAGGCAGATCTTTTAAGATCAAGTTGAATTAAATTTTGCTCCTTGAAGTGATATGAATCACTCAAATAAAGATCTTTTTCAGTTTTAGTCAAATTGACCGTTATTTTTTTGTTTTCAGCCTTTCTATAAAATTCTTTGTATGTTTTTTTATCAACTAGATAATGTTCCTTCGAAATCGCTGGTCCTATTGCAACAAGTAAGTTATCTCTAGATGTCCCAAAATTATCGAAAATTTTAACCAGATTTTTTATTATTTTTTTTTCTAAACCTTTTCTTCCACAATGCAAGGCTGCTACATTTCTTGTCCTTTTATCGGCAAAAAATATTGGCATGCAATCAGCTGTGTAAACCCATAAGTTTTGATTGCATTTATTACCAACAAGTCCATCTGCATCAGCATTGCTCCCTTCTTGAGAATGTGATCCAAACACTATCACATTACTGTGAATTTGATTGGAAACACAATTTATGTATTTTCTATTAAAGTGATTCCCCAATAATTGAAGAAATTTCTCAGAGCTAGACTTAGTAAAGTATGCATGTTGGAAATTATTTTGACTAAGTATGGGTGATGAATAATACTCAAATTTTTTGTTTTGAATAAAAATTTCAGCTTTTGAGAAATATATTTCTTTGTAAGATATAGTTCTTGCTCCTTAACTGAATTTATGAAATTAATTCAATATCTCTCAAGATCCAGAATCCTGCAAATTTTTCGATGTATGGCGTTGACTGTATGGAAATAAATTGATAACCAAAAGAATTTTCTTTATTCTCTAAAAACTTTGTACTCAAAATGTTTGCTTCTTTTTCTGGTAAATCTGTTACAAGCCACTTATCATCTTCTGAAGCTTCCAGGATGAGTTGGTTTTTACGTAAAATTAATTTAATAGGTTCTAAACAACTGAACCATGCAGAAAGTGCTAAAGACCTATCTTTGCTAAAAAGTCTTAATCCTGGAATTAATACATTATCATCTAAATCTTGCTGAATTGGGAAAATATCTCCAAACTCAATAGGCCAATTTTCTGCTGATTTTAATTCGCCAATTGATATTTCAGAGATAGTTAAAGCATCACCCCTGACTGCTTCTGGTAGAGGTTGAGGGGAGGTTTCCATTTTTGAAGTAAAATTAGGAGCTAGAACCCCTCTTACATAACCTTTTTCCTTTGGATAAATCTCTTTTTCAAGAAATTCGATCCTATCGAATAAATCGTAAGTTCTTCTACTTACAAGTGCTTCAATACTTACGGCCTCAAGAGATTTCTTAATGATCGATTTCATTGACGACCTCCAGAATCGAACTATTGAAGGTTTAGCCCAACCTTGTTTTTTCGCCTCATTTATTGCTTCATTTAGTGCCTTTGTAAGCCATATTGAATTAACTTTATTAGCAGGGCATTTTTTATTCCAAAGAAAAATATCTTCTGTCTTATAACTTCTTTTAGAGCAAATAATTAACTCCCACCTTTTTTTTTGGTTTAATTCAATAATTGGTCTTGAGTAAAAGTCTAATTCCCAATCTGAAATTTTTAATTCAAGACTTGGTTCCAATTTTTGATTAATGTTCATTTAGCTTGTTCTTTTTTATCGAAGAGTGCTTTAGTTTTTAGTGCTCTCTCTGTAGCTTCTTGCATAACTTTTTGCTTATCAATAATTAATTCTCCAGCCGAGTTTTCTAGGAGTGCTGTATTGAGACCAATTCGCCCTTTTTCGAGGTCAATTTCAGATATTAAAGCTTTTATAATTTCCCCTTCTCTAAAAACTTCTCGTAAAGAACGAATCGATCCATTTGTTAGTGATGATTGATGCAGAAGTCCACTAGCTCCACCTAAATCAATAAAGAAGCCATATGGTTTTACAGCTAAAACTTCTCCTTCAATTAATTGACCCAATTCTAGACTTGTAAGTTTAGAGACTAATGATGCTTTTTTTTCAGAGAGAACTAATTTTCTGGATTCTGGATTTACCTCAAGAAACGCTACTTTTAGAGTTTTGCCAACAAAAGATTGATAATCTTGACCATCTTCAAGTTGAGATCTTGGGATGAATCCTCTCAATCCATCAACATCACATGTAAGCCCACCTCTGTTAAATCCATTAATTAAAACGTCAATTAATTCTCCATTTTTTGCGGAAATTGATACTTTCTCCCAACTTTGCCTGAGAATTAATGCCCGAGCACTCACTGTTACCATTCCATCAGCATTTTGTTCTTTAATAACCAAAACTTCCATTTCAAGGCCTATAGAAAATTTTTCTTTAAAGTTAGTAATGACACCCAGCCCACATTCTTTCTTGGGCATATAACCAGGTGCTTTTCCACCAATGTCAACATATAGCCCATCACTTTCGATTGCTATAACCTTCCCTGAAATTATTTCTCCTGTAGCCCCAATTGGCTCATTTGCATTTAAAGCCTCTAAAAAAGCACTTTCATCAAAATCGAATTCATCAACTGTTCTTTCTAATTGAAAGTCTGTGCTTTGCTCAGAAAAATTAAGGGGTCTATTTAAGTCTTGTTGGGAAATATCAAAAGTTTCAGTGTTTTCATTACCATGCTCAATTTCTTTTACTGATTCATCTTTAATTATTTGAGGTTTGATTGCGATATTTTCTTTTTTAATTTCTTCTTGCGAATTGGTTTGCTCATTCTGTATTTCTTGAGATTTTTTTTGAGTTTCTTTCTTGCTTATGTGAAGTACCTGAAGAGGTTTTTTAAAATCTTTTTTATTGCCCTTTGGTTGGATATTATCTTGGGCATTTTTATTAATGACTCCCATCGTAGGTAAAATAAGGATAATTAATTATTAACATACTCTAAACCTTAGTACTCAAAATTAAAATTAATGAACTTTAAACCAATACCAAATAAATTTGAATATTTAAATTGGCAGGAAATTGAGAGAATTGCAAAAGACAAAAGATCAACATTAATTTGGCCATTCGGTTCTGTTGAACAACATGGGCCGCATTTGCCTCTTGCGACAGATAGTATTTTTGTTGATGAAATTATTAGCGAAGTTTTTAAATTATTCCCTCCCGATATTCCATTAAAAAAACTTCCAACTCAATATATTGGTTTTTCTCCAGAGCATAAGGGTTTTGCCGGGACAATTTCACTTTCTTCAAATTTAATAACCTCAATGATTAAGGAAGTCGGAAGTCAATTATCTGAAATAGGTTTTAAAAGATTGATATTGATTAATGGACATGGAGGTCAAATTTCACTATTAAATACAGCTGCAAGAGAGCTGAGAAGTTTCTCACCAGGGATGGCAGTTTTTCCTTGTTTCTTATGGAGTGGTGTTAATGGATTAAGTGAATTGTTAACAAAAACTGAGATCGAGGATGGGCTTCATGCTTCTTTAGCTGAAACAAGTTTGATGCTGGCTTTAAAACCAGAATTAGTGGGTGATGAACGCCCAAATGAGGTTAATAAAGTAGAGATCCCTGAAGGTTGGAGTCTAGAGGGCAATGCGCCTACTGCTTGGCTTACTGACGACTTCAGTAAATCAGGTGTTATAGGAGATAGTAGAGGAGCAGATGAGTCTTTAGGGAAAAATCTAAAGGAATTATTGATTAATCATTGGTTCAAATTGATTATGAATCTGATGCAGTCAGATTGGCCAAACAATTCTTAAATGAGTTTAAGTAAAAAATATGACTTAACAATTGAAACTATTTTCATGATATTTAAATAAACTCTCTATAATCGTGTAATATTCATGCATAATGAGCTAAAGATTACTGACATGCAAACTCTAGAATCAAATAAAAAAACTATTGAAGAGTCGACTAATCCGATTTCTTTAGATTTGCCCGATTTCACTACAGATTCTTATAAGGATGCATACAGCAGAATAAATGCAATTGTTATAGAGGGAGAGCAAGAGGCTCATGATAATTACATTTCAATAGCAACTTTGATTCCAAATGAGTTAGAGGAGTTAACTAAATTGGCGAGAATGGAAATGAAGCATAAAAAAGGCTTTACCGCATGTGGAAGAAATTTAGGTGTAGTAGCTGATATGGAATTTGCTAAAAAATTCTTTTCTAAATTACATGGTAATTTTCAAGTTGCTCTTGAAAAAGGAAATTTAACAACATGTCTTTTAATACAAGCTATCTTAATTGAAGCATTTGCAATCTCTGCTTATAACGTCTACATAAGAGTTGCGGACCCTTTTGCAAAAAAAATAACAGAGGGAGTGGTTAAAGATGAATATCTTCATTTAAATTATGGTCAAGAGTGGCTTAAAGATAATCTATCTACTTGTAAAGAGGAATTAATGAAAGCTAATAAGGTTAATCTTCCGTTAATTAAAAAGATGTTAGATGAAGTAGCAGATGACGCATCAGTTTTAGCTATGGACAGAGAAGAATTAATGGAAGAATTTATGATTGCTTATCAAGATACATTGATGGAAATAGGTCTAGATAATAGAGAAATTGCAAGAATGGCTATGGCAGCTATTGTCTAATTACATTTCTAATTAATTAAGGACTTTAATAATTAATTAATCCTATTTAAGTAGTTACCTCTGTGCTATTGTTCATAACATCGTATAGAAACCATTTATAAACTTTAAATGTTTGGGTTAATAGGCCACTCAACCAGTTTTGAAGATGCAAAAAGAAAAGCTTCGATGCTAGGCTTTGATCATATTGCTGATGGCGACTTGGATGTTTGGTGTACTGCTCCTCCTCAGCTTGTTGAAAATGTAGAAGTTAAGAGTGCTACTGGAATATCTATTGAAGGTTCTTATATAGATTCGTGCTTTGTTCCTGAAATGCTTTCTAGGTTTAAAACTGCTAGAAGAAAAGTACTAAATGCTATGGAACTAGCTCAGAAAAAAGGTATTAACATTACCGCTTTAGGAGGATTTACTTCTATTATTTTTGAGAATTTTAATCTTCTACAACATAAACAAATTAGAAATACTTCATTAGAGTGGGAAAGGTTTACTACTGGCAATACTCATACCGCCTGGGTCATTTGTAAGCAACTGGAAATAAATGCGCCTCGCATTGGGATAGACCTTAAAAAAGCAACTGTTGCTGTAATTGGTGCTACAGGTGATATTGGAAGTGCTGTTTGTAGATGGCTTATCAATAAAACTGGGATTTCAGAACTTCTTATGGTAGCAAGACAACAAGAACCACTAGCGCTGTTACAAAAAGAATTAGATGGTGGCACCATAACAAGTTTAGATGAGGCATTGCCTCAGGCAGATATTGTTGTATGGGTTGCAAGTATGCCTAAAACTATTGAAATTGATACTGATAACTTAAAAAAACCATGTTTAATGATTGACGGTGGATACCCCAAAAATCTTGATGAGAAATTTCAGGGTGAAAATATTCATGTTTTAAAAGGAGGTATAGTAGAGTTTTTCAATGATATTGGTTGGAATATGATGGAACTTGCAGAAATGCAAAACCCTCAGAGAGAGATGTTTGCTTGCTTTGCAGAAGCTATGATTTTAGAATTTGAAAGGTGTCATACCAACTTTAGTTGGGGAAGAAATAACATTTCTCTTGAAAAGATGGAATTTATTGGAGCAGCTTCTTTGAAACATGGTTTTTCTGCGATTGGACTTGATAAAAAGCCCAAAGCATTAACTGTTTAAATTATGGCTAAACGTTACCTCCTTGATTTTGAAAAGCCTCTTGTTGAACTTGAAAAACAGATAGAGCAAATTAAAGAATTAGCTAGAGATTCAGAAGTAGATGTAAGCCAACAGCTTCTACAGCTTGAAACCTTAGCTGCAAGGAGAAGAGAAGAAATATTTAACTCTCTTAGTCCTGCGCAAAAAATTCAGGTAGCTAGACATCCTCAAAGGCCTAGTACTTTGGACTTTGTTCAAATGTTTTGCGATGACTGGATCGAGTTACATGGAGACAGGAATGGTGGCGATGATATGGCACTAATTGGGGGGATAGGTTCGATAAATAATAGAGCAGTGTTAATTTTAGGGCATCAGAAGGGAAGAGATACAAAAGAAAATGTAGTAAGAAACTTCGGAATGGCAAAGCCAGGAGGTTACAGAAAAGCTCTAAGATTAATGCAGCATGCTGATAGATTTTCCTTGCCAATTCTTACATTTATTGATACTCCAGGAGCTTATGCAGGTTTAACTGCTGAAGAACAGGGGCAAGGAGAAGCGATAGCAAGAAACTTAAGAGAGATGTTTGGCCTGAAAGTCCCTATAGTTGCTACTGTTATTGGAGAAGGTGGTTCTGGAGGTGCACTTGGAATAGGAGTCGCTGATCGGTTACTAATGTTTGAGCACAGTGTTTATACAGTTGCAAGCCCAGAAGCATGTGCATCGATTTTGTGGAGAGATGCTGCAAAGGCGCCAGAAGCTGCATCAGCACTTAAAATTACAGGTAAAGACTTACTTAAATTAGGGATAATAGATGAGGTATTGCCAGAACCTTCTGGCGGGAATAATTGGGCTCCTTTAGATGCTGGCAACACACTAAAAGAAGCTATTGAGAAACACCTTAATGCTTTACTGCAAATACCTGAAGACGAATTAATTGAGGAAAGATATAAAAAGTTTAGGGTTTTAGGTAAATTTATCGAAGCGAATAATATTGAAGAAATTTATAGTGAAATCCCCCAAAAAACTGAATAAATTGAAACTAGCTTTTATAACGGGTGCTACGAAAGGTATTGGTAGATCTACCGCAATTACTTTTGCCAATGCTGGCTGGGATTTAATTTTACTAGCTAGGAACATGGAATCAATGGAGAAACTAAAGAGCGAACTGTTGACCACTAAATCAAAAATTAACCTAGTAAAATGTGATTTATCTAATCCTCTAGAAATAGAGCATTGTGTTAAAGAAGCAACTGAGAAGTATGGGTGCCCTTCTGTATTGATAAATAATGCCGGTTGCGCATTTAATGGCCCTTTAGTTGAAATGGAATTAGGTCAATGGGCACAAACTATTCAAACAAACCTCACGAGTGTTTTTCAAATTTGTAGTTCAATAATTCCTCAAATGAGAAAAAATGGTGGTTTAGTTATTAATGTTAGTAGTCATGCCTCGTATAATGCATTCCCCCAATGGGGAGCTTATTGTGTTTCAAAATCTGCACTAGCTATGTTTACTAAATGCTTAAGGGAGGAGGAGAGATCTAATTCAATAAGAGCGTGCACAATTACTCTTGGTTCAGTAAATACTCCTCTTTGGGACTCCGAATCAATCAATTCTGATTTTGATAGAACTTCTATGCTCTCGTCAAACGAGGTATCAGAAACTATTCTCTACATGGCTCAAAAACCTGAATCACAATTGATCGAAGACTTGACTTTGATGCCTTCTGGTGGAGCTTTTTAAACATTCTGTTTATCTGGCTGATCTTAAAACAGTGATTTTTTTTAGTGCTATTTGAACCCGATTGAACAAGAGAATGTGATATAGTATATGAGCAATTAAGCTTTTGGAAGATACAGTTAATCAAGTTGTATACAATTTTCTGTTAAGAATTTTATGACCTCTACATTACCCAACGATAATATTAGAAACTTTGACGACCAGATTACTAATAAACTAATTTCTGAAATCATAAGAGACAGAATTAAGAATTCTGGGACAAGATTTAGTGCTAACGATAATATTTCTGATTTTATAAATCCTGGTGAATTAGAAATTTTAGAAAAAGAAGTAGCCTCAAGAGTTAAAGACTTACTAAAGTCTCTCGTAATAGATGTTGAAAATGATCATAATACTCAAGAAACTGCTGAAAGAGTTTCAAAAATGTATTTAAATGAAGTTTTTAAAGGCAGATATCATGAACAACCTAAAGTTACAAGTTTCCCCAATGACAAGAATCTTGATGAAATTTATACAGTTGGTCCAATTTCGGTCAGATCTGCATGTTCACATCACCTAGTTCCAATTCTAGGAGACTGTTGGATAGGTATTAAACCTGGAAATAAAGTCATAGGGCTTTCAAAATTTGCGAGAGTTGCTGATTGGGTTTTTTCAAGACCTCATATTCAGGAAGAAGCTGTAATGATCCTTGCAGATGAAATTGAAAAACTATGTGAACCTAAAGGTCTAGGCATCATTGTAAAGGCCCAACATTATTGTATGAAGTGGAGGGGAGTCAAAGAACCTAATACAAGTATGATTAATTCTGTGGTTAGAGGTGATTTTAGACACGATTTAAGTTTAAAACAAGAATTTTTTGAACTCGTAAAACAACAGTCCGCTACTAATAATTACTAATCCCTTTTTAACAAATTAAAAAGATCCTCTGTTCTTTTAATATCTTTTAAACCTGGAGCTATCTCAATACTACTAGAAATATCTAGTCCATCAGGTTGGATGTCCATAAGGATTTCATTAATCCATTCAATTGATATTCCACCTGCTAACCACCAAGGTTTGCTAAATTGCAGATTATTTAGATAGATAGATTTTATTTTTTTCCCTGAACCTCCATAAGTATCTTTATTCCAAGAATCAAGAACTATCGCATCTACAAAATCCTCAAAAGGTTTTATTTTATCTATGTCCTTTTTTGTTTTTATTCTGAAAGCCTTCCATAGGCCAATATTGGGAATTTTCTCCCTTATTTTTTTGCAGTAATCAATATCTTCATCTCCATGTAATTGAATAACAGTTTCACTTGGGTTTCCTAAGAAATTTTTAATAATTAAGTCTATTGGACAATTTTGTACAACTGATACCCTCTCGATTTTTGGATATAACCTTTCTAAAGTTTTAAAAATTGTTTTCTTAATTTCAGCTGATATATATCTTGGTGACTCTTCCACTGAAATAATGCCGATAGCATCCGCTCCTAATTTTGCGACTTGAAGAGCTTGTTTTTCTGAAGTTAGGCCGCAAATTTTAATTAAAGTATTAGTCTTGGGCATATTAATTATCCTGTATGTAAAATTAATATTATTACTAAATATAGCGGAGATTATTTTTGAGAAGTTGGCAAATTTTTAAAATATGGGGAATTCCCTTTAAAGTACATCCTTATTGGTTTGCTATTCTTTTTTTATTCGCATGGAGTATTAGTAATCAGGTTAATTTAACCTCAGGTAATATTTACAATAATAAAGAAGCTTGGATTATAGGGTTTTTAACTTCTTTTTCCTTATTATCTTCAATTATTTTTCATGAAGTTTTTCATACTTTTGTTTCTCTTAATCAGGGTGTAAAAATAAAAAAAATTACTTTTTATTTTCTAGGCGCAATTTTACAAATAGATAAGTACTGCCAAACTGCTTTAGGTAATATAAAAATTGCAATTGTTAGACCTCTTTTATGTTTCGCTACAGCATTTATACTTATTAATATAAGTAATAACAGTGCATCTCAAGAACAAATAGCAGTTAATGTAATCTCTAGAGTAGGTATATTTAATTTATTCTTAGGTTTCTTAAATTTGATTCCAATTGGTTCTTTAGATGGAGGTAATTTATTAAAAAGTATTATTTGGCATTTCTCAGGAAGTAAAAACAAAGGAAGAAATTTCCTCAATAAAGTAAATTTATTCTTATCTTTTGTTGTTCTATTTTTTGGGATAGTTTGTTTATTTAGATTTAACTTTTATTTTGGTTTTATTCTCTCTTTTTTGGGATTGTTTGGAGTTAATTCTTCAAAATCTGAAAGTCAATTTTTTAAAATTGAAAACATACTTAAATTTAGTAAAGTTTCTGAGCTTAAATTAAAGCCTTTGAGAAAAATTGAATACGATTCTAATTTCTCAGAATTTAATAATTTAATAAAAAATAACAAGGATGCATCAGATAAATATTTTTTTGTAACTAATGATGGTAGATGGACTGGTTTTGTTGATCAGAATATTTTAAAAACTGTTTCATTAAAAAAATGGGAAAGAAACTTTGTTGGAGATTTTAAGAAACCAATCGATAGTTTTGTAAGTGTATCTTTTAACGATAAATTATGGAAAACCATAGAAAGACTTGAAGAAACAAGTGAAGGTTTTTTATTGGTTCTAAATGCTGCAGATATCCCTTTGGGGATAGTTGACAGGTTAAAAATTGGTAACTTTGTATTGAATAAATTAGGGTTTAATTTACCTTCAGAGATTGTTAATAAATTAAACTTTAAAAATCATTATCCCTTAGGAATTGAATTGCCAAGAATAATTAATTCAATGAAAAAGAAAGGAGATCTTTAATAACTCGGGTCATGAAAATTTTCTAATATTTTTATTGACTATTGCAATATTTTTGAAATTTATATTTGATTTATTCTTTAGGAATGAATTTCTTAAATGTTGAATTATTGCATCATTTGTTAGTTCTAAATTTAATTTTGGTGGAGCTTCTTCTTTGAATAATTTGAACCATAAATCTCTTGAAGGATTTGTTTGAATTTCTCCATGTTGAAGGAATGCACCTTTTTTACGAAATTGTGCACTACCTATTCTCTTAAACCCATCATGATCAACCAAATCGGAAATTAATGAAGTCCCAAAACAATTTGTTTTAATGCTTGATTTTCGCGAATTACCATATTGTAAGTTTAGACCTAATTCTCTAAAACTTTTAATTAACCAATTATTTACCATTTCATAACTTAAGACTTTATAGTGAGTTTTTTTAAATGTTAATGCATATGTTATGCCTCCTGAATGCAGAACAGCACCCCCTCCGGAGGGGCGTCTAACAATATTAATTTCCCCATTTGATAATAAATTTTTCCAATGAAGAGGAATTTCCTTTTGGTGATAGCCAATTGAAATCCAATCCCCAGTCCAATAGTAGAACCTCAATGTGAGAATTATTTCAGGATTTGAAATTGTCTGATCTAAAGAATTTAAATCTAAAGCCATTTGATCAAATCCAGGTAAATTATTTGTTGAAAAAATTAAAGCCTGATTTTCAATTCCCAAAATTAACTTTGTATGTTTATTTATGATAATTTTCAATAAATTTTTTCTTTCAATTTGTTAATTACGTAACATCATTTTGTAATAGTGTTTCAAATCTCCTCTTTTCGGTGGAGAATATAGAAAATAATTTTTTTAACATGGAGCCAACTCAAACAATAAATCTTATTGCATTAAGTCTCATAGTTGTTATGCATGCAGGAGTTTTAGCACTAAGACTAGGAATTAGTTTAGGTAGAAACTAAAGTTTATTAGAAAATTTAAAATTTATAAGGTAATAATATAGTAAGACTGAGTTGATTTATTCAGTAAAAATATCAAGTACTTAATTTGTCAAAATCTTTTTATAAAAATAGTATTTTTCACAAAAAATATTTAGGGAATGTATTTATAAAAAGACAACAGAAACAGGATAATTTTGTATCATTGATTTTTTTAATTATAAAAATTAGCTTTTCCCTTTTAGCAATAATAAGCCTGATTAAACTTGGCTATAGTTCAAAAGTAAGGGTGACCAGATTAAGGGAAATTGAAGACTCATTTTTATACGAAAAATATAGATTTAATTTTTTAACAGATAAGTTTGATGATTTATTCTCTTCTGAAGGTGAGCAAAGATTTATGAAGGATCAGGATCAAATAATTTCTAGGGATATTATCAGAGTAATATGGCGTTGATAAGGATGATCTTGAATCATTCTACTTTTCATTTTTCTATTAACTTTTTTTCTAGTGAGTAAGAACATTAAGGGTTTAGTCCTAATAACAGGAACAACTTCAGGAGTTGGATTAAATACTCTAAAACCTCTATTAAGATTTGGATGGGAGGTTATAGCTGTTAATCGATCAAATAAAAGAGCTATTAAAGTAGCTGAGGAATCCTTAACAAAAGAGGAAGTTAAAAATGTTCACTTTATAGAAATAGATCTTTCTAACTTGAATGATGTAAGAAAAGGGTGCGATGAAATATTAGAAAGATTTAAAAAGCCAATAAATTCTCTTATTTGTAATGCAGCAGTTTATAAACCGAGACTAAAGAGACCTGAAAGGTCTCCTCAGGGGTTTGAAAACTCTATGGCAGTAAATCATTTTGGGCATTTTCTTATGATAAACCTACTTATAGAAAATATTTTATCTTCTGAAAGAGAAATTGTTTTAAATGACAAATCAACTTTATTCAAGCCAAGAATCACAGTATTAGGGACTGTTACGGCTAATTATTCAGAACTTGGTGGAAGGATCCCCATCCCTGCCCCAGCTGATTTGGGAGATTTATCTGGATTCAAAAATGGTTTTTTATCTCCAATAAGTATGGCGAATGGAAAGAAATTCAAACCTGGTAAGGCTTATAAGGATAGTAAACTTTGCAATATGGTGACCGTTCAGGAATTATCCAAAAGATATCCTGCAGAGAAGATTATTATAAATTCTCTATATCCTGGATGTGTTGCTGATACAAAACTATTTAGAGATACACCTTGGTTATTTAGATTCCTTTTCCCGATATTTCAAAAATTTATAACAAAAGGATATGTGTCACAAAGATTGGCAGGAGAGAGGGTCGCTCAAGTGGCAACTTATAAAGAATTTGCTAAACCATCAGTCCATTGGAGCTGGGGAAATCGTCAAAAAACTGGCAGAAAAGCTTTTTCTCAAAAGTTGTCAAAAAGAATAATTGATACGAAGACCTCTCAACAAACTTATTATTTAACAAGTCAATTGGTTGGATTAGATTAATTAAGATTAATCAAATCCTAATAAATCAAAAATTTCTCTATCTTTAAGTGGATTGCCTTCTAAAGGTTCTACGTTTTCAAGCATATTTTTGGCAAGAGATAAATATTCATTTTGAACTTCAATAACATCTTCAGTTGGTTCCATTTCAAAAATGGTGCATTTTTTTAGTCTTGATCTTCTGATGGCGTCTACATCTTTAAAGTGGGCCATAGTTTTTAAACCTGTTCTTTCATTGAATTTATCAATTTGGTCTGTATCTTTTGATCTATTTGCTACTACCCCCCCTAATCTGACTTTATAATTTTTTGCTTTTGCTTTAATTGCAGAGACTATTCTATTCATGGCGAATATTGAATCGAAGTCATTAGCAGTAACAATAAGACAGTAATTTGCATGTTGCAATGGAGCTGCAAACCCCCCACAAACGACGTCTCCGAGGACATCAAAAATTACAACGTCAGTATCTTCTAATAAGTGATGTTCTTTTAATAGTTTAACTGTCTGACCGGTTACATATCCCCCGCACCCTGTCCCAGCAGGAGGACCACCACTTTCGACGCACATTACTCCATTAAAACCTTCAAACATGAAATCGGTTGGCCTCAATTCTTCGCTATGAAAATCTACCTCTTCGAGAATATCTATAACTGTAGGAACCATTTTGTGCGTCAAAGTGAAAGTACTATCGTGTTTCGGATCACATCCAATTTGAAGAACCTTTTTACCTAATTTTGAGAATGCTGCAGAAAGGTTTGAAGATGTAGTTGATTTTCCGATGCCACCCTTCCCATACACGGCAATAACTAAGGCCCCTTCCTCGATATTTATTTTTGGATCTTGTTTTACTTGAACACTTCCTTCTCCATCAAGAGGTCTATTTATAGTACTAGTCATTTAAAGCTTAAAACACATTATTATCTATATTCTTGCAGCGTAAATACACATGAAATATGTTTCTAAACAAATATTTATTTAATTGTATTAAAAGTGGGAAATATGTTCTTATAACTGAATTTTTAGGATTAAATCTATTGGATTATGAGTGAAAATACTCATGACTTTATTATAATTTATTAGTAAAAATTAACTGAAATATGCTTTGGCATCATAAAGGGTTTCATCGCTTATCTCTGGAATTCCTCTCAAGATTGCGTATTTTTCAGTATTTGTTTTGACTTTACCTCTTACAAAAAATGGAACTTTTGTTAATTCAGCTCTGCCAGATTCAGTCCACATAATTCCCTCTTTACAATTTTTATCTTTTTTTTCGTCAGAATTTATAAAATCCTTTGTTTTTGTCGCTGTATGTCCTAAATGGCTTTGATGACCGTCAATAAATTCAAAGTCATGTTTAAACATATCAATCAGATGCTCTTCTAATCCCATCATTAGGGGATGCACCCAGTCATCAAAAATCACATTTGCTCCCTCCCATCCCATTTGGGGGCTATATCTTGCAGGTACATCTTGTACATGCATTGGGGTACTTATTACTGAGCATGGAATGCCGAGTCTCTTTGCACTATGCCTTTCCATTTGAGTCCCTAAAACTAGTTCAGGTGCAGCTTTTTTCATCGCATCCTCTACTTCTAAATAATTATTAGTAATTAAGGCTTCTACATTAAGATCTTTTGCAGTTGCTCTTACTTGCCTTGCCATCTCCCTGCTGTATGTCCCAAGACCAACTACTTCAAAACCCAATTCTTCCTTGGCAATTTTGGCAGCTGCGATTGCATGTGTTCCATCACCAAAAACAAAAACTCTTTTACCAGTTAAGTAATTTGAGTCAACTGATTTTGAGTACCACGGAAGTTTTGATTTATGTTCTAATTCTTCTTTATTAGTCAAAGGAAGGTCCAATTTCTGATGAACTTCATTTATAAATTCAATTGTATTTTTTATTCCAATCGGAATAGTGTTTGTATATTCCATTCCAAAATTACGTTTAAGCCATTCACATGATGCTTCGGCAATTTCTTGATAAAGACAAATATTTATTTCAGCATCAATTAGTCTTTCAATATCATCTGGACAGGCACCTAATGGAGCAACAACGTTTGTATCTATACCTTGTTCTGAAAGTATACGTTGGATTTCGATTACATCATCTCTGCATCTAAATCCTAGCAATGAAGGGCCAAGTATATTAACTTTGGGTCTCCGACCTAATTCCTTCCACCTTAGAGGACTTATTTTCTCTGAAGAACTTACTTTCTCTTTTAAAAGAGTTCTTGTTAATTGATAAAAGGTTTCTGAAGCCCCCCAATTTTCTTTCTTGCTATAAGCAGGTAATTCAAGATTAACAATTGGCATATCAAACCCCATACCTTTTGCAAGAGCTCCAGGTTGGTCTTGGATTAGTTCTGCTGTGCAACTTTCTCCAACTAAAAGAGTTTTTGGTTTGAATCGTTCTACGGCCTCCTTAATATTTTTCTTCACTAATTCAGCTGTATCGCCTCCGAGGTCTCTAGCCTGAAAAGTTGTATAAGTAACTGGAGGTCTTTGCCCCCTCCTTTCAATCATTGTAAAGAGAAGATCTGCATATGTATCTCCTTGAGGAGCATGAAGAACGTAATGTATATCTTTCATTGAGGAGGCAATTCTCATCGCTCCCACATGTGGTGGTCCTTCATAAGTCCATAGAGTTAATTCCATAGTTTTTAATGCGTTACTAAAGTTTTTGAAGTTAGAATTTTATTCCTTTTTAAAGGCTTGGAGAAGAGACCTGCCAAATCTGCGGCTTGATCAATTCCATGGATTGGACTAAATACCATTTCTATCGACCACTTAGTACTAATTCCTTCCGCCTCAAGTGGGTTAGCTAAACCCATCCCACAAACTACTAAGTCTGGATTAGATTCTCTCACTCGATCTAATTGTTTTTCTACATGTTGCCCTTCTACAATTTTTGTTTTATCAGGTAATAAATTAATTTCCTCTTTCATTAAATCCTTATTTAGGTAAGGAGTGCCTACCTCTATAAGATCCATTTCACATTCATTATGCAAAAATCTTGCCAAAGATATCTCTAGTTGCGATTCAGGAAGGAGAAATAATCTTTTCCCCTTAAGTATTTCTTTGTGAGATTCAAGAGCAAGTTTTGCTCTATCTATTAAAGGCGAAATAATTTCATGAACTTTTAGCTCACTAATTTTGAAAGCTTTGGCAGCAGCTAAAAACCATTTAGTACTTCCTTCGATACCTAGAGGAAATGGAGCCGATATTACTTCACAACCGCGATGTTTAAGGTCTCGAACAGTATCACTTAAATAAGGCTGAGTTAATAATACTTTTGTATTTTTGCCAATCTTTGGTAATTCTGTTGATTGCCTTGGTGGAAAGCTTTCAATATTTGAAATTCCTAAATTTCTAAAAATCTTTTTAAACCTGTCCTCTACATTATTCGCAAGAGTCCCAACTAATAATAATTTCTCCTCATTTGAGGACTCCATTAATGGAATTAAAGCTTTTAAGGCGCCGTCCTCTCCTTGAGTAAAAGTTGTTTCAATCCCACTGCCAGAGTAATTAACGAATCTTACTTGACCTAAAAATCTTTTATTTAATTTCTCTGCGACAGTTGCAAGATCTAGTTTGATCACTTCACTTGGACAAGATCCAACTAGAAAAAGAGTTTTTATTTCTGGTCTTCTTGCAATAAGATCATTAACCACTCGATCTAATTCTTCATGAGCGTCAGCAAGACCAGCAAGATCTTTTTCTTCAAGAATAGCCGTCCCAAATCTTGGCTCAGCAAAAATCATAACTCCAGCAGCGCTTTGAATTAAATGAGCACATGTCCTAGATCCTACGACCAGAAAAAACGCATCAGGCATTCTTCTGTGGAGCCAAACTATTGAAGTTAAACCACAAAAAACTTCCCTTGGTCCAGTTTCCTTATTAAATTCAACTTTACTCATTAAAAATTTTCAAGAGCTTATATTTCAAGCTTGCATAAATTTTTTAATTTAAGAAAGTAATTAATAAGTTCTCTTACAAAATGAACACATTTAAAAAACTTATATGAATGTTTAAATACTTAAATCAGAATTATGAAAATTGTTTTTAGTGTATATTCTAATTTCTATAGAAGGAATTTCCTTGAATTGTTTTTGAAAGCCTCCATACATTTCTAGCTATTTTTGTAGCTAATAATCCTGCTCTTTCTAACTTAGATTTTCCTGGCTTAGCTCCAATTAGAGCTGTCACTTCTGAAGTGGTTAAAGGTGCTCCAGTATTTATAGCTAATTGGGTTAACTCCAGCCTATCTCTAAGGTTCTTAAGATTTACTTTCTCAATTTTATCTTCTTCTAACCAGCTAAAAGATGGGTCTTTCTGAGATAGTTTTTGCATCAAGCTTAGGCTAACTAATCCTAGAGTTTGATCAGGAGTTAATTCTTTTTCAGTACCAGAAACATTTGGTTCTTTTTTTGGAGAAGTTCCCATAAAAATGCATATCTTTTACTTGAAGTTATCGTTTTGTGGTAAGCATGCAAGTAAATTTAATAGAAAAAATGAACCATTATCCGTTATAGTCGCCTCAATGGAACCAACTTCTAGCTTAAACAGAGGGAAACGAAAAAAAGGGAGTTCTCTAGTCACAGGATCTGAGGTGCAATCTCAGGCCAGCGGTGCTAGCTGTTTTATTACTACTGATTCAGAAAAGTCTTTGGTATCCAGACAAGCAAGTCAAGTTGAGCAAATTGAGTTAAGAACATATGTTTTTTTAGATTCTCTGCAACCTCAATTAGCCGCATATATGGGAACTGTTAGTAGAGGTTTTTTACCTATTCCTGGTGATTCATGTCTTTGGATGGAAGTTTCACCCGGGATGGCTGTTCATAGAGTTACTGATATTGCCCTAAAAGCAAGTAATGTAAGACTTGGTCAGATGATTGTTGAAAGAGCATTTGGATCTCTTGCTCTTTACCATAAAGATCAAAGCACGGTTTTACATTCTGGAGATGTTGTTCTAGATGCTATTGGGAGTGAAGTTAGAAAAAGAACAAAACCTGCTACGAGTTGGACTGAAGTTATTCGAGCAATTACTCCAGATCATGCAGTTTTAATAAATAGACAAAATAGAAGTGGATCAATGATTCAATCTGGAATGAGCATGTTTATATTAGAAACTGAACCAGCTGGTTATGTTTTAAAAGCAGCTAATGAAGCTGAAAAGGCATCTAATATAACTGTTGTTGATGTTAAGGCAGTTGGAGCTTTTGGTAGATTAACTTTAGCCGGGAAAGAAGGGGATGTAGAAGAGGCTGCAGCTGCTGCTATAAGGGCAATTGAAGAAATTTCAAATTATTGAGAATTTTTTAACTTAAACCTATCTCTTTTTTTAAAAAAGGTGACATAATTTTTGCAGCTTTACCTCTACTGCCTAATTTATTTAGTTGTGATTGTGAGAGCTCACCGTAAACACAGTTAGCCTCTTTTACCCAAAAAATAGATTCGAATTCCCCATTTGGATATTTGGGGTTTTTAAGAATTTCTCCCCAGCATATTCCTGTTGTATCTTTTACTAAGTTTCCTGAGGGATCGCACAAAACCATACAACTTATAAATCTTGCACTCCTATAAGGACTATCAGAAAGTTCATTAATTAATTTTTTAATTTTCTCATCATTATTTTTGGCATATCGAGCAGAATAAATTCCTGGTCGACCATCTAAAACATCTACTTCAAGACCCGAGTCATCAGCTAATGCCCAAGTTTTAGTCTCTAAAGCAGCTGCTTTTGCTTTTAGAAGTGCATTCTCAAAATATGTGTTACCAGTCTCTTCGACATTTAAATATTCTGGTTGCTTCTCAACCTTTAAAGACAAAACATCCAGCATCTCTGAAATTTCAGATACTTTCCTTTGATTGCCACTTGCAATAGTTAGAACTGGAAGGTTCAAAATAACAACTAAATTTATTGTGAATATTATCTTACTTCAAAGATTGATACGGAGACAGGAAAGGTTGAACATTCCACACCTGTGTAGACAGGGCCTGCCTCGTACGGAAATAACATAATGTAAATTTTTTCTTAACACAACAGTATGTTTTGATGCACTAACTAATTTGCATAAGTATTGACATATCAATAGTACCAAGGGTGATAAGTTTAACTTATGAATGATAGAAAAAACATTAATGGAGATTTTGTCGAAAACGCTTGACTTATATGTACTTAATGAAGCATTCTTCGAATTGAACATTCCACATTTAGTATTTAGTAGACAATGGCTACAGAAACAATGGGTATCGCTCTCGGCATGATCGAGACACGCGGACTTGTACCTGCAATCGAAGCAGCAGACGCAATGACAAAGGCAGCAGAAGTTCGCCTTATTGGTCGTGAATTCGTTGGTGGCGGTTATGTCACAGTTTTAGTTAGAGGCGAAACAGGCGCAGTTAACGCAGCTGTAAGAGCTGGTGCTGATGCTTGTGAAAGAGTTGGTGACGGTTTAGTTGCAGCTCACATTATTGCTCGTCCTCATAGAGAAGTTGAACCTGCTCTTGGCAACGGTGAATTTCTTGGTCAAAAGGACTAATTAAGTAAAGCAAGATTTATAAATTTTGCACAATAATTATTTTCCCTACACAGACCTAAATTTATCCTTATGAGTAAGAAGTATGACGCAGGGGTAAAGGAGTACAGAGATACCTACTGGACTCCAGAATATGTACCCCTAGACACCGATTTACTAGCCTGTTTCAAATGTACAGGTCAGGAAGGTGTTCCAAGAGAAGAAGTTGCAGCAGCTGTTGCCGCTGAATCTTCAACAGGTACTTGGTCAACAGTTTGGTCCGAGTTACTTACTGACTTAGAATTTTATAAAGGACGTTGTTATCGAATCGAAGACGTTCCTGGAGATCCTGAAGCTTTCTATGCTTTTATTGCATATCCTTTAGATCTTTTTGAAGAAGGCTCAATTACAAACGTATTAACATCTCTTGTAGGAAACGTTTTTGGATTTAAAGCTTTAAGACATCTACGTCTAGAAGATATTAGATTCCCAATTGCTTTCATTAAAACTTGTGGTGGTCCACCAAACGGAATCGTAGTCGAAAGAGATCGACTTAACAAATACGGAAGACCTCTACTTGGTTGTACCATCAAACCTAAATTAGGATTATCTGGTAAAAACTATGGTCGAGTTGTATATGAATGTCTTAGAGGCGGTCTTGATTTAACGAAGGATGATGAGAATATTAATTCTCAACCATTCCAACGTTGGAGAGAAAGATTCGAGTTTGTTGCAGAAGCAGTTAAGCTTGCTCAGCGAGAAACTGGAGAAGTTAAAGGTCACTATCTAAATTGTACTGCTAACACTCCTGAAGAACTCTATGAAAGAGCTGAATTTGCAAAAGAGCTAGATATGCCAATCATCATGCATGATTATATAACTGGTGGTTTTACTGCAAACACTGGATTAGCTAATTGGTGTCGTAAAAATGGCATGCTTCTGCATATTCACAGAGCTATGCATGCTGTTATTGATAGACATCCAAAGCATGGTATTCACTTCAGAGTTCTTGCAAAATGTTTGAGACTATCTGGAGGAGACCAATTACATACTGGAACCGTTGTTGGAAAACTAGAAGGTGATCGTCAAACAACTCTCGGTTATATCGACAACTTAAGAGAGTCATTTGTTCCTGAAGATAGATCAAGAGGTAACTTCTTTGATCAAGATTGGGGTTCAATGCCTGGAGTATTTGCAGTCGCATCAGGTGGTATCCATGTTTGGCATATGCCTGCACTTCTAGCGATCTTTGGGGATGATTCCTGCCTTCAATTCGGTGGAGGAACACATGGTCATCCATGGGGTTCAGCTGCTGGAGCTGCAGCTAACAGAGTTGCTTTAGAAGCTTGTGTAAAAGCCCGTAATGCTGGTCGCGAAATCGAAAAAGAGAGTAGAGACATTCTTATGGAAGCTGCTAAGCATAGTCCTGAATTAGCTATTGCTCTAGAAACTTGGAAGGAAATTAAGTTTGAGTTTGACACTGTCGACAAGCTTGATGTTCAGGGTTAACTCAAGTTTCGAAATTGAGGAGATTTATTCTCCTCAAACTTATTAAAATCTCGTTTTTACGAGTAATTTCATTCACATTTTGATTAATTATGCCTTTCCAGAGCACAGTAAGCGACTATCAAACAGTTGCAACCCTGGAAACATTCGGTTTTTTACCACCGATGACCCAGGAAGAAATATATGACCAAATTGCGTACATTATTGCTCAAGGTTGGAGTCCAGTTATTGAGCATGTTCATCCAAGTGGATGTATGCAAACTTATTGGTCTTATTGGAAACTCCCATTCTTTGGGGAAAAAGATCTTAACTTGATCGTGAGCGAATTAGAGGCATGCCATAGAGCATACCCTGATCATCATGTAAGAATCATCGGATACGATGCTTACACTCAAAGTCAAGGAACAGCTTTTGTAGTTTTCCAAGGACGTTAAAGCTACTTATCGTAGTTAAATATCTTTCTCCAAAAAATTTTTTTGGAGAAAGTTTTTCCAAAAGTTTTTTTAAAGAATTTCAAACTTGAAGATTATGTCAAAAAAAACCAGTAGAGAGATTGCACTTGAAAGAAGAAAGGCGATGAGTGATAGCGGTAAAAAAGCTGCTGCTTATTCTTCAACTACCAAAGATAGAGTTCGATCTTCTCAAGATATACAGATTTCTGGTACTCAGTATTCTCCTAATAATCATAATATTTCTAAACCAGCTACAAAACATATTCCAAAAACTCAGGTAAACAGAAATTCTGCAACAACTTTATCTAGTAAAGAGTTAGTAATAGAGAGAAGAAAAGCAATGTCTACCCATGGGAAATCAGCTATAACCTCATCCGATAGAACCCGTACTGATGTTAAAAAAGAAAGTCCTGTAAACATAGTTAAATCAACTATAGGTAAAAATCAAGAAAGTCAGGATTCAACTAGTAAAGAATCTAAGTCCCTAAAACCCAATGTTAAGAGAAGAATTAATCAGAAGAGAAAACCTATTACTAATACAAGTAGAGATATTGTTTTAGCGAGAAGAGAAGCTCAATCTAAGCATGGTAAATCAGCAACTAAACAAAATACCAGTGCCGCTTCTTTAGCTAGAAGGGGAGACCCAGATTTAAGTAGTAGAGAGATTTCTCAGAGAGTTAGAGAGCTAAGAAGTAAAACTGGAGCCACAAGTAAAAAAGGTAATGGTAAATGTAGACCATGTGGTCCAAATAAAAATGGCGCCAAACAAAGTATTGCAGATGCTAGCTGGAAAGTTGGTAAAAGTGAAACTGATTTAGGTCAAATAGTTACTGGAACACAAGCTAATAGATCTGTGAAAACTACAGGTAATGAAGCAAGTACATGCAGAACTGTAACTGGTACACAATATATGGGAGCAGAAGTTATTGATCAATTTTGTCAAGATAGACCAAGTTATAAACAACCACTTAGATCTACTGTTAGCTCTACAACATCAGGTAATAAAGTAACTGGAAATGAAGTTGGTAGATCTGATAGGGTCACAGGCGATGAGCCAGGGACTTGTAAAAACCTTACAGGTACTGAATATGTATCTTCTAATCAATCACAGAAGTATTGTGGTGATGTTCTAAAAAATCCTTCAAAGGTTAAACACAGTACTACAACCGATGGATTAAAAGTATCTGGATCACTTCCTGGTAGATCAACCCTAGTTACTGGAGATGAATCAGGTTCTGGACATCAGTTAACTGGAGATCAATATCTTGGCTCTGAGCCAAATCCAAAAGGTAAAGCATTTGAAAAAGTAGGCAGTTACAACACTCTTAATGGGAATAATGTAACTGGTACAGGGGTTGGAAGATCAGACCTTATGACAGGCAATGAACATGGGAGTTGTAAGAATGTAACTGGCGATGAGTACATAGGATCTCAACAATATGAGAAGTTTTGCGGTTCAAAACCAAAACCAGAAGCTAGAAAAGTAGGTTTAAGCCTTTCTTCAAAGTCAAATTTAATAAGCGGCACTATGACAGGAAGTTCAAAAATAGTAACTGGAGATGAACCAGGTTCATGCAAAGTGTTAACAGGAACACCATACGCAGGCTTAGATCAGATTAATGAAAATTGTAGTACTGAGATTTCTGAAGATATGAAATCCCGATCAACAGTTAATTCTGGAAACAATTCAAATGCCAGACTTACAGGACAGCAACCAGGAATTGGCGGAGTAATGACAGGTGCTAAGAAAGGTGCCTGTAAAAATCTAACTGGTACTCCCTATGTTGGTGGAGATCAGCTCTCACAAGCTTGTGATAATCCTCCACATGATACGGCTTATGCGAATCCGGAAAAGTCAGCAGGTAACTCTTGGAAGAAATTCTCTATTAATTCACCATCAAGAGATAAATATTCTGAAAAAAATACTCAAGGTGTTACGGGTAATGAATATGAAAATGGTTCTAAGGTAACAGGACCTTTTGATATGGCAGTTGATAAGGTCACTGGTACTGAAAAATTTAGATTTGAACCGAATAAAAATATTACTTATAAACAAAAAATGGAAATTGAAGAGGCAGACCGTGCAGCAAAGACACCAGAAAAAAGAGTCGCATCAAGGATTACGGGTGAAGGACAATCAGTGGGAAATGTAACTGGTGATGATTGGGATCGCGGTGATAAGGTAACAGGCACAGAGGGAGCTTCTTCTAGAAAGAGAAATCCATCAAGAGCAGGGTTCATGAGTGCAATGCCACCAATGGAAGTTAAGAGAAATGAGGAAACAGAAAAACCAGATTTCTTGATAACTGGATCAAGTGGTAATACTCATGAAGGACAACTTGTTACCTTTTCAGGTGGTGCACGAGGTTAATTAATGCCTTTAAGAGGACTGGCAAAAGCCAAGAACTTCACATTGGGGCCTACAGCTCCAATGAAAACTTTTACGGAAAATATTCACATACAAACTAAAGAATCAAATAATTTTCGAAATTCTGGAAAATCTCATAAATTAACTAATTTTATCCAAAATGAGAATTTATATAGGTATGAAAGCAAAATAAAAAGTGATTTTGACGAAATTGTTCCAACTCTTAAGGAAATTGCTCGAATACAACATCATGAAGATTTTATAAGTAAAGCTCAGATAATATCAAGAAAAAATTTGGGAATAGATCTGCCCCTCCATGTATTAGATAGATCTTGGGTTAAACCTCTTGATATGAGAGCTCTATATGCATGGTGTGCTTTTAAACAACATGCGAAGCTTAGTGATAATTTTTTTAAAAATGATCCACTTGAAGGTGCTTCAGGAAGTAGAGGTGCAGAAGATTTTGAAAAATTTCTTTTAGATTGTGGAATACATTTACTTGATATAACTCCTTGTTCAGATGGGCGATTAGCTCATTCAGTAGCATATGTAATGAGAATACCTTTTAGTTCAGTAAGAAGAAGATCTCACGCTGGAGCACTTTTTGATATTGAAAATACAGTGAACAGATGGGTAAAAACTGAACATAAAAGATATAGAGAGAATATCCCTAATGCAGCGCATAAAGATACTAGGTATTTAAAAGTTGTAACTTATCATTTTAGCTCTGTAGACCCTTTGCATCAGGGATGCGCAGCTCATGGGAGTAATGACGAATTGGCTGCAGAACAAGGTAGAAATAAACTATATGCTTTCAAAGAGGCTGTAGAGAATAGCTTTTGCTGTGGTGCTTCTGTGGATTTAATGTTAATTGGACTTGATACAGACACTGATTCATTAAAAATACATTTGCCAACTAGCGATGGAGGGATTGATTTAGAAAAAACTATTTCTACTTTAGAAATTTATAATTCAACAATAAACTTTTCAAAAGAGGATGCAGAGAGAGAAATTTGTCAAATAATTTCTAAGCAATCTTCAAAATATAAACTCAATGGACTGGAAAAATTTATGTATAAATTAATTGTCAATAATATTTCTCAAATTGATTATGTTAAGAGTTTTCATAATGGTTCTTATGAAGATATTGGACATGCAGAAAGGTTTATTGGAGTAGGTATAGGTTTTAAAGAAGTACATCTCAGAAATTTAACTTATTTTGCTCATTTAGATACAGTAGAAGAAGGGGCTCCAGATTTAGATGTAGGAGTGAAGATTTTTACTGGATTAAATGTTTCTCAAGATCTACCTATTCCGGTAGTAATAAGATTTGATTACTCTGGCAAAGTACCAGGCGCAAAAGAGAGGGCAATAAAAGATTGTGAAAGAGTTAATAATGCGATATCAATTAGATATAAAAATTTAGTTGATCAAGGTTTGTTACATACTTGCTCTACTATTAGAGATAGGGACAAAATTCATTCCGCCCAAATTATTGGAATGTCATTAGATAAAAAAACAGAGGAGGCCCACTAATTATGTTAATTTGCAAAGTTGTAAAACCACTTGTTTCTACCAATAGGATTCCTGGCTTTGAACATAAACATCTGCAGGTTGTATTAGATGGTTCTTCTAATAAAGTTGCAGTTGATGCTGTTGGCTGTAAGCCAGGAGATTGGGTTATTTGTGTTGGAAGTTCTGCTGCTAGGGAAGCAGCGGGAAGCAAATCTTATCCAAGCGATTTAACGATTGTTGGAATAATTGACCATTGGAATCCAGACAAATCTTAAATAAGGAGGATATAAATTGTGGAAATTATGAAGGTATTAGGAAGGATGGTATGCACTCAAAGAGTAGCTGGCTTAGGTCATATGAATTTACGAATTTTAGAAAATAATAAAGGAAAGAAATTAGTTGCTGTTGATCCTGTTGGAGCTAGAGAAGGTAACTGGGTTTTTACTTCTAGTGGCTCTGCCGCTAGATTTGCATGCCCTAATCCAGAAGTTCAAACCGATTTAACAATTGGCGGTATAATCGATTATTGGGAGATTGACTAAAAATTTTAACTTCAAAAAATTATTGACAAACTTTGTTGAAAGTATAGTGTAATTAGTCTTTATTAAAGAATGTAATGTGGAATCAAAGAGAATCACCTTTGAGGATTGAAAAAAGATTTGAATTTGATGAATACTCAAAAATTAGTAAATTCATGGGGAAAATCGAGAAATTATGTAAAGAGAGGGATATCTATCCAAATATAAGCTTCGGTAAGAATTTTGTAAGTCTTTCAATATTTTTAGATGATAAAGAAATATCAGACAAGGAAAAAGACTTTTCAATGGATATTGATAAATTTTATTTAGAAGATTAGTCCTTTTTAATAATTATTTGGCTTTGCAATATCTCTTTTGATTAAAGCCATTAAATATGTTGGGGCTTTATATCTACCAGGTAGACATCTATTTAAAGTTTCAAGATGACTCCAACACACTGTCTTTTCTATATCTTTAACAGAGTTCCCTTTTAAAATTAATAGTCTAAGAGCTTTGCAAAATAAAGGATAACCTGCTTCTAGTTCATCTATATTAAGCTTTGCTGCTGACATAGATCAAAGATGAATTATCAAATAATAATCTATACAAATATGGTGCACAATTGGTTCATATTTCAAATTTCTAAATAATTAGAAATTAATCTAGAAATGCGACGCAATCTATTTCAACTAAAACTCCTTTTGGTAGAGATGAAACTTCCACACAGGCCCTTGCTGGAGGATTCTCTACATTAAAAAAATCACTATATATCTTATTGACAATTTGAAAATTACTTAAGTCCGTTAAGTAAATAGTTGTTTTTATTACATCCTCTATTTTGGCTCCACCAGCTTTAAGAACTTCTGCGAGATTTTTTAAAACTTGAATAGTTTCCTTCTCTATATCACCTAAACATGTTATTTCATTTAAAGCTGGGTCTATAGCAATTTGACCAGAACAATAGATAAAATCCCCAGCTTTTATTGCTTGATTATAAGGTCCTACTGGATCTGGAGCATTTGATGTTTTAATTACTTGTTTCGGGGACATTTGTTTAAGAAGATACCTATCTATTTAAACCCATAAATCTTTATTTGCTCTTAAAAAAGTAAATTCTTCTAAATTTTTTGCTCTTAAGAAAAGGTTTATTTTCATCTCTTCATCAAGTAAAAATGGAATTGTCAATTCATTAAGAGAAAGTTTTTTTTCAACTTCCGAAAGTTTATTTTTTATATCTTGATCTTTTGGCTTGAGATTCAATGCCCATAATATATTTGCCTTTGTATATTCATGTGCACAATATATCAGAGTATTTTTTGGTAAAGATTTGATTCTTTCTAGTGAAGAATACATTTGTTGATAAGTTCCCTCAAAAATTCTTCCACAGCCTCCAGAAAATAATGTATCACCAATAAAGAGAACAGGAATTTCCCCGTTCAAAAAGAAGGCAATATGTGAGCTTGTATGTCCTAATACTTCAATTATTTTTACTTCTTCACCTAAAATATTCAAAGTTTCTCCATCTTCTACAGATACATTTTGAAAAGGTATTCGCTTTTTTTCTTTGGAAGAAGCAATCACCTTTACATTTGGCCATCTTTCAATAAGAGACTTCGTCCCTCCAATATGGTCTGAATGATGATGAGTTTGCAAAATAGCTTCTAGGTGAAAATTGTTTTCATTTATATATCTAATAACTGGTTCGTGAACAGATGGATCTACAACTACAACGGATTTATCTTTTACCAACAACCAAATGACGTTATCACTTAAAACTCTAAGTCCGATTATGTTTCGAGCTTTATTAAATTCCATTGTTAACTTAGAATAAATAATCCTTGGAAGAAATTGATCTATGTTTACTATAGCTTTACCAAAAGGAGCTCTGTTAAAAGATTCAATTTCAACTTTTAAAAGGGCTGGATTAGATTTCTCTGACGCGTTGGACGAAAATAATAGATCATTAACCTTTGAATCAAATTGCAAACGTGCTAAAGCTTTATTAGTAAGAAATGGAGATGTTCCAGTTTATGTAAGTTATGGTCAGGCTGATTTGGGTATTGTTGGGTATGACGTTTTACGAGAATCTGAATTGAAAGTGGCAAGGTTACTTGATTTAGGTTTTGGAGGTTGTTATATGTCATTGGCAGTTAGGGAAAATAGTCATTATTCCAAACCAACTGATCTCCCCGCGAATTGTAAAGTCGCAAGTAAATTTACAAAAACAGCAAGATCTTATTTTGATGAATTAAATATACCTGTAGAAATAGTTCACTTAACAGGATCTGTCGAGCTTGGTCCTATTACAGGTATGGCAGAGGCAATAGTTGATTTGGTGGCAACTGGAAAGACTCTAAAAGAGAATGGTTTAATTAAGATAGATGATCTTTTTTACTCAACTGCAAGACTTATTGGAAATCCCTTATCAATAAGGTTAGATGATAATCATCTCAGAGATACGATTTTATCAATAGAATCAACTAATGCTTTATAGAAGATTAGCTAAATGTTTTTTAAAGATTTTAGAAGGATTAAAAAGTTAGGTAAATTTTTAACAAAAGATAAAAAAACAATCTATTTAATCTTAATAGTTTTGCTACCAGTTTCTTTCTCTGGAGCTATTCAGCCATTATTGGTAGGCCAAGCAATTACTATTCTTAAAAACGAAAGTACGGATGTTTGGCTAAGTAAAACTTTTTTTGGGCAGTCAATAAATGCCATAATTTTTACTTTATTTATAACTGTTCTATTTAGATTAGTTCTGCAAGGATACCAAACTTACAATATCCAAGCAGTAGGCCAACGTTTGACAGCAAGAATTAGAAGAGAACTTTTTGATCATTCAATATCTTTATCTCTTAAGTATCACGATAAAATGCCTGTAGGGAAATTATTAACGAGATTAACAAATGATGTTGATGCTTTAGCTGAGGTTTTTGGTAGTGGGGCAGTTGGAGTAATTGCTGACTTCGTCAGTCTGATAGTAATTTCTTTGACAATGCTGTCAATTGATCGAGGACTTGCTATTTTATTACTTTTAACGCAAATCCCAGTTTCATATTTCATTATTTGGCTTCAAAAACGTTACAGAAAAGCCAATTATCAAGTAAGGGAAGAATTGTCTCAACTCAACTCTGATTTTCAAGAGAATCTTCAAGGTTTAGAAGTCGTTCAGATGTTCAGAAGAGAGGCTTTCAATAGCAAGAAATTTTCCAAAACTGGAGTTGCATATAAGAAAGCAGTAAATGGAACGATATTTTATGACAGTAGTATTTCGGCATTTATAGAATGGATTTCACTTGCGGCAGTCTCCTTGGTTTTGGCAGTTGGAGGATATCTTGTTACTTCTGGAAATATTGGTTTAGGAA
>QCIS01000007.1 GCA_003216535.1 Prochlorococcus sp. AG-402-N08 | reverse complement strand
AGATTCTAGCGATTTAACATCTAGTTATTCTGAAAAAGACACTTTGAATTTATCTCGAGTTATAGAAAAAAATCGTAAAATAATCAAAAGATATCAAGCTATTGTAAGAACAGCTGTAACTCTTGATGCCCTGATGGATTCTGAAAATGAAGAAAATTACAAAATCAAATAAAAATATTTTTTTAAAAGGATTATTACCTTTACTTTTACTGCTATCCTTTATTTTTAATCCATTTAAAGTATCTGCAGAAATTGCAGAAACAGACATAAATGGGGAATTAATGAATGCTAGCAGTGAGTTCTTAAGGGACTTGGACTTTGAAACTTGGCAATTAGTAGCTTATAAATCCCCTCTTTTTGATGATAAATTGATCTTGAGAGTAATAGGATATCCAGGAAATCTCAGGATTGATCATCCCACTGACTTGAGGGTTGAATCAGGGAGAAAACAGTGGCTTTTAGATGATAAAACATTACTTAATGTGGAATTAGCAAATGATGGAAGACAAGCTGCAGCAGAATTCGATCTTGATGAATTGATTAAAAATTTAGATAAAAATAGACCATTAAGATTATCTTTGCTAGGAGTTTTTTCTGAGTTACCTGTCCCTCCCTTTGTTGTTAAAGAGTGGAGATCAATAAACTGAATTTGATTTTTGGAGATGCCTGAAAAAAATGTAAGCCATACAAAATGGATGAAAAGAGCAATTTTTTTGGCTTCTTTAGGTAAAAATACAACGAGTCCTAATCCTAGGGTGGGAGCAGTAATACTTGATAAGAATGGAAGCCTAATTTCAGAAGGGTTTCATTACAAGGCAGGAATGCCTCATGCAGAGGCAATGGCTTTTAATAATTTAAAAAAGGATGCTAAAGGTGGAACAATGTATGTGAATCTCGAACCTTGTTGCCATCAAGGTAAAACACCTCCATGTGTAGATAAGGTGATATCCTCTGGGTTAAGAAAAGTATATGTATCTATTGAAGACCCTGATAAAAGAGTCTCTGGTAAAGGAATTAAACTTCTAAAAGAGGCTGGTATACAAGTTCACTTAGGATTATGTAAAAAAGAATCCTTAGATCTAAATAAGGCTTTCATTCATAGGAACATTACTAAAAAAGCATTTGGTGTTCTTAAATGGGCAATGAGTATAGATGGAAGAATAGCTTTAAAAAATGGAAAAAGTAAATGGATTACTAATGATGAATCAAGGTCATTAGTTCATTCATTTAGAGCAGAATTTGATGCAATAATCATTGGGGGAAACACTTTAAGAAGAGACAACCCACTTTTGACAACTAGAGGTTCCAAAAAACCTGAGCCTTTGCGAGTCGTTTTCACAAAAAGTTTAGATCTTCCTTTAAAATCTAATTTTTGGGATTGTAGTAAGGCAAAAACTTTAGTTATTTATGATTCTTCTACAGCAAATGAAAGCTTCCTCTCAAGGATTCCGAAATGTGTGGAAGTTGAAAAGGTATCATCAGATAATCCAGAGTTAATTTCAAAAATACTTGCAAAAAGAGGATGTAATAAAGTTCTTTGGGAATGTGGCCCCGTATTGGCCACTGCCGCTATTCAATCTAATTGTATTCAGGAAATTATTACTTTTATTGCTCCGAAAATTTTAGGCGGAGAAAATAGTATGAATCCTTTAAGTGATTTTGAATTTAGAGAAATGCACGAAATTATTAAATTAAGTGATTCTCAGTTTAGTTTGATTGGAAATGATATATGTATTAAGAGTTCATTCAAAATTTAATTTTTATACTTATTTTATGGGTCTAAGTACCGTACGGTTCTTACCCAAAAAAAACAATACAGATACGGAAACTCTTCGTTTAGTTTATAATAAGTTCAAAATTGTTCATAACTATGCCAATAAGACAAGACGATAATCAACCTAATAGAAGATTTGGAATTGTAAATATCATTTTGATAGGAGTTGGAGCATTACTTCTATTTAGCAGCCTTTTCCCTAATCAAAATATGCAAATACCCAGAGTCCCTTATTCTTTATTTATAGACCAGGTTAATGATGGTGAAGTTAAGCGTGCATATATCACTCAAGAACAGATTAGATATGAGTTGAATGGAGCTGAAGAAGGCGCCCCTTCTGTTTTGGCAACAACCCCAATCTTTGATATGGACCTTCCACAAAGGTTAGAAAGTAAAGGGGTGGAATTCGCTGCCGCACCTCCTAAAAAACCTAATTTTTTCTCAACCATATTGAGTTGGGTTGTGCCTCCTTTAATTTTTATCCTTGTTTTACAATTCTTCGCTAGAAGAAGTATGGGTGGAGGAGGTGCTCAGGGGGCTCTTAGTTTTACTAAAAGTAAAGCAAAAGTTTACGTCCCCGATGATGAATCAAAAGTAACATTTGCTGATGTAGCTGGCGTTGATGAAGCTAAGGATGAATTAACGGAAATAGTTGATTTTCTAAAAAAACCTGAGAGATACACAGACATCGGTGCGCGAATACCAAAAGGGGTACTTCTTGTGGGCCCACCAGGGACAGGTAAAACTCTTCTTTCGAAAGCTGTTGCGGGAGAAGCAGAAGTTCCTTTCTTTATAATTTCAGGTTCTGAATTTGTTGAGCTTTTTGTTGGTGCAGGTGCTGCAAGAGTAAGAGATTTATTCGAACAAGCAAAGAAAAAAGCTCCATGTATTATTTTTATTGATGAATTGGACGCTATTGGTAAAAGTCGCTCTGGATCTATGGGGGTTGTTGGCGGTAATGATGAAAGAGAACAAACATTAAATCAACTTCTTACCGAAATGGATGGCTTTGCCTCTGCAGATAAGCCCGTTATAGTACTTGCTGCTACTAACCAGCCTGAAGTCCTAGATGCCGCTTTATTAAGGCCAGGAAGATTTGATAGGCAAGTATTAGTTGATAGGCCAGATTTGTCTGGTAGAAAAACTATATTGGAGATTTATACCAAGAAGGTTAAACTAGCTGATTCAATTGACCTGGACTCTATTGCCCAAGCTACTAGCGGGTTTGCTGGAGCCGATTTAGCTAACATGGTAAATGAAGCTGCTTTACTTGCAGCTAGAGCTAAAAGGAAAAGTGTAGAACAACAAGACTTAAGCGAAGCTATTGAAAGAGTTGTGGCTGGATTGGAAAAGAAGAGTCGAGTTTTGCAAGATGATGAAAAGAAAGTTGTTGCTTATCACGAAGTAGGTCATGCCATAGTTGGCCATCTTATGCCAGGAGGTTCAAAAGTTGCCAAGATTTCAATTGTACCAAGAGGTATGAGCGCACTAGGTTATACCCTTCAATTGCCAACAGAAGAAAGATTTTTGAATTCTAAAGAGGAATTAAAAGGACAAATAGCTACACTTCTTGGAGGAAGATCAGCAGAAGAGGTCGTTTTTGGAAAGATTACTACGGGAGCCTCAAATGACTTACAAAGAGCAACTGATATAGCAGAACAAATGGTTGGTACATTTGGAATGAGCGATATTCTTGGCCCCCTTGCTTATGACAAACAAGGTGGAGGTCAGTTTTTAGGGAATGGAAACAATCCAAGAAGATCTGTTAGTGATGCTACTGCTCAAGCAATAGACAAAGAGGTTAGAGATTTAGTTGATGATGCACACGAAACAGCACTTAATATTTTGAGGAATAATTTACCTCTTCTTGAATCGATTTCTCAAAAAATTCTCCAAGAAGAAGTTATAGAGGGTGAGGACCTTAAAACACTCCTAGCAGAAAGTAAAATGCCTGCATAGTAGAATTTAGGTTTACGTATAAAGTTAGATGTTGAACCCGATCAAGCTTGAAAGTAAAAATTTTTTAACAAGCTTAGATACTTCATGTGAAGAATTTCTTCATATTTTAGAGTTGGCAAAAAATTTTAAAAATAAAGATCTAAATATAAAACTCAAAGAAAAAGTTTTAGGGTTAATTTTTGATAAGTCATCAACTCGAACCAGAGTTAGCTTCCAAGTGGCAATGTCAAGACTTGGCGGCACCACTGTTGACCTAAATCCTACTACTTCACAAATTGGAAGGGGAGAGCCTATTAGAGATACAGCAAGAGTGCTAAGTAGATACTGCGATGTTCTTGCTATAAGAACATTTAAACAAACTGATTTGAAAGAGTATGCAAAATGGTCCTCTAAGCCAGTTATTAATGCTCTTACTGATTTAGAACACCCATGTCAGGCTTTAGCTGATTTTATGACAATTAAAGAGGAATTTCTTGATTTTAAAGATGTAGTTTTGACATTTATTGGAGACGGTAATAACGTCGCAAATTCTCTTATTTTATGTGGCGCATTATTAGGAGTAGAAATTAGGATTGCATGTCCTAAAGGTTATGAACCTAATTCGTTGGTGATCGACAAAGCATATGAAATATATAAAAATAAGAATTTGTTGAAAATCACTAATGATCCTAATACTGCTGTTTTAGGAGCAAATGTTCTTTATACAGATGTTTGGTCATCTATGGGGGAGGAAAATAAAAAAGAGCAGAAAGATAAACATTTTAATGGATTTACTATTGATAGTGATTTAGTTAGTAAGGCAGATAAAGATGCAATTATTCTTCATTGCCTTCCTGCTTATAGATCTAAAGAGATAACAAACTCAGTTATTGAGAGTAAACAGAGTAGAGTTTTTGAACAAGCAGAAAATAGAATGCATGCTCAACAAGCGCTTTTATCATGCCTTCTTTTATGAAAAGATTGCTATTTAACTTTTAAAGAGGTACAAATGTATTAGAGTACATTTGTTTTATGGAAACTTCTTCTGGGGATGATCTTACCCAGGCTCAAAATGAGCTTTATGGATGGATAAAAGACTATATGAAAAATTTTCAACATAGCCCATCTATTAGGCAAATGATGCAAGCTATGGGATTAAAATCTCCTGCGCCAATTCAAAGTCGTTTAAGGCATCTTCAAGAAAAGGGATATATCTCTTGGCAGGAAGGTAAAGCAAGAACAATGCAAATAGTTGATGACTTTATAGAAGGTGTACCAATTATGGGTTCTGTTGCTGCAGGAGGTTTAATTGAAACTTATTCTGATGTTAAAGAGAATTTAGATATTTCTGATGTTTTAAAAAATAAAAATGTTTTTGCTCTTACAGTTAATGGAGACTCTATGGTAGATGCATGTATTGCTGATGGAGATATGGTTTTGATGGAGCCAATAACAGATTCATACTCACTTAGAAATGGAACTATTGTTAGTGCGATGGTTCCGGGTTTAGGAACTACCTTAAAGTATTTTGTTAAGAAAGGAGGAAAAATATTTCTTGAAGCAGCAAATCCAGCTTATGAACCAATTGAGTTGAATTTAGATGAAGTAGTTTTTCAAGGAAAATTATTAGCTGTTTGGAGGAAAATTTAGAAAAATTTAATAATAAATTATCGAATTTTTTTTTTCCGAGGCTTTAAGTTATACTTTTAAAAAGTAGGCTACATTTAACTTTGAAAAATAAGTTTCTAATTTATCCATATATTTTACTTTTTATTGTATTTAATTATTTCCCTTTTTTAAATCTACAAGCTTCACAAAAAAATATTGAAAAAAAAATATCAGTTGATTATCTTGATCAATTACCATCTAATGACTATATCATTGGTCCAGGAGATCAGTTAGCTATCATTATTTCAAGAGATATAGGACTTTCTGAATCAGTAACAGTGGATGGCGAGGGGACAATAAATCTTCCAAAGTTAGAAAGAATATATGTAAGTGGACTCACTATAAATGAACTTAATTCTGTTTTAAACGAGGCTTATCTAAAGTTTGTAAAATTTCCAAAGGTTGAAACTATTATTACCAGCTATAGACCAATAAGAGTTTTTGTGGATGGAGAAGTAGTAAACCCAGGACTTAAAACAATGCAGGGATCTTTTTCACTTCAAGTTCAAAATTCAGAACCCAATAAATTTGATGGATCTTCTACAAATAATGGTATTAAAGGAGAATCTAATTTATCTATGTTTGCTAATCAAGCCTATGATTCAAATAATAATGTAAATTTCTATTTCCCTACTGTTTTTGATGCTATTAGAGCTAGTGGTGGCATAACTCAATATAGTAGTTTGAATAATATTCAAATCATTCGTAAAAACAATATTTCTAGTGGATCAGGGAAAAAAATGACGACAATAAATTTTGAAGAATTATTGACTATTGGAGAAAATAGTCAAAATATAAGGATTTACGATTCAGATTTGATAAAAGTTCAAAGAAATCAAGAGCCAAATAAAAAAATATTAACAAAGGCTATCTTATCAAGTTTAAATCCAAGATTTATCAATGTTTTTGTTTCAGGGAGGGTTAATAGACCAGGGAATACAACCGTATCACGAACGAGTGTTTTATCAGATGCGGTTGACATGGCTGGTGGAGCTAAAATAGTTAGAGGCCCAGTAACATTTATAAGATTCGAATCAGATGGCTCAATCGATAAAAGAAAATTTAGACTAACAAATAAAAAGAGAGGTCAATTTGGAAATCCCACTCTAAGAAGTGGCGACTTGATAATTGTAGGAAATAATGTTTTAACTGCAACCAGTGAAGTTATAAGAGAATTTACAAGTCCCTTTATAGGTGTTTTTTCAACTTATAGTCTGATCAAAGTACTAAATGAATAATTAAAATGAAAAAAAATTCAAATTTTACAAATATTACTTCTGAAAAAAAATTTAATGATGAAATAGATCTTGTTAATTTGGTCTCTTTGATTTTAAGAAATAAAGTTTTAATTGGCACTATATCTCTTATTTCCTTTTTTATAGCTTGCTTACAAGCTCTTTCTTTAAAAAAAATCTGGCAAGGTGAGTTTCAGATAGTATTGGATTCTGAAATGGAGTCCAAAATAAGTAATATTAATCCTGCTTTGAGTAACTTTATAGAATCAAATAAAACTAATAATCTAAAGACGCAAGTTGGAATTCTCAAAAGCCCATCAGTTTTAATGCCTCTTTACGATTTAGTCAATGGAAAAAATAAGGCGGATATAAGGAATCAAATACCTTTTTATAAATGGCAATCTAGATTGGAAATTGATTTATTGAAAGGGACCTCAATTCTTAATATTGCATATAGAGATAGCAATAAAGAAATGATTTTGCCTGCTTTACAAAAAATGTCATCAATTTATCAAGATTATTCTGTAGAAATTAAACAAAGGCAAGAAGAAGGAATAAAAAAATACTTAATAAATCAGATTAATTTATTTAGAGAAAAGAGTGGAATTTCTATTAAAGCTGCTCAAAATTATGCAATTGATCAAGATATGATTTACTTGGGTAAAGGTATTGATAAAAGCAATTCAGAATCTACTCCTAATGAAAAACCCCTTACAGTTTCTTCAGGCTTTGTCGGTATTCCTTCAATAATTAATATTGAAAATATTCGAGTTCAAGCTGCTAATCAAATAAGAACAATTGATTTGCAAATAAAAAAAATTAATGAGTTAGATCAAACTGATTATGAAAATCTGCAATATTTTGGATCCTCAATACCAGCTCTTGAAAGAGAGGGCTTACCAACAACATTAAAAGATATTGAGAGTCGATTAGTAGTTTTAAGAACCAAATTTACTGAGAATGATCCTTCAATAATTCAGTTATTAGAGCAAAGAAAATTAACCATCGATCTACTCAGATCTAGAGCTATAAAATATCTTAAAGTTGCGAAATTAGAAGCTGAGGCAAAAATGGAAGCGGCTAGTAGACCTAAAGGAGTTTTATTAAAATATCGAGAATTAATAAGGGAAGCTGCTAGAGATGAAAAAACTTTATTATCTTTAGAAAAAAACCTAAGAACCCTTCGGCTTAAACAGGCACAAACTTCTGAGCCTTGGCGATTAATTACGCAGCCAACATTACTAACAGAGCCTGTAGGCCCATCAAGAAGAAATATTGCTCTTATAGGTCTTTTGGCTGGATCTTTCCTAGGAATATTGTTATCCATTTATAAAGAAAAAAAATCTGATAAAGTTTATTCTCTTCAGCAACTTGAAAATGTTTTATCTGCTTCTTTTTTAGGCAGGATTAACAAAAATGATCAGTTTATAGATTCAAATGAAAAAGAATTTTTAAAGATATTTTTAAAAAATCAAAATGCTAATAAAATGACTTTTCTCACACTTGAGGATATTAATAAATCTTATCTGGAAAATTTAATAAAGTTTATAAATAATGATGCTATTCTCAACAAAAAAATTAATTTAATTTCCTCTCAAAATCAATTAGAGGCTTGCAATAAATCAGACTTTACAATATTGTTCACTTCTCTTGGATTCTCATCTTATAAAGAATTGATAACCTTAAATAAAAAATTTCAATTATTAAAGATAGATTTTAAAGGATTTATAATATTAGATTAAATTCAATAAATTTAATTCTAGTTTTTTTAAAGATAATTTTTTTAAAAATAATATTAGTTTAAAAAATAATCATGGAAATTAAATAAAAATTTATTAATAAACACTCTTTAATTTTTTTTACAAGGAAATCTGGATTTAATGAAGCGTACAGGATTTGAAAACCTAATAAAAATTTAAAAATACCTTTGCATTAATAGCTTTCTTTCTTTGGAATAAAAACATCTAAGCTTATAAAATTTATTTTTATAAACCTTTATTTTTTAAAAGTTAAAATTACGGTAAGTTAGTATAAATTTTCAAGATAAATGAATTATTTAAGAAATTAATAATTTTTAACCATTGTTATATTTTGAACGTATTTAGGAAAATTTTAGAAAAACAATATAAACAAATATTTGCACTTTTATTTAATTTAAAGTCTCTTTTTTTGATAAATTCACCATTGAGAATAAAGTGGGAAAATTCTTATTTTAATTGCGTTGATAAAACAATTCCTAATTTTAAAATGAAGATAAGACATTTAAAACAATGCAATAGATGTTATGAAAAAGGGTTTAGAAAGAGAGCGGACAAATTAGCTGATTTATATTTTTTTAAAGAGATTAATTTTAAGGATGACGATATACTTTTAGATTGTGGTGCGAATGTAGGCGATATAAAAATTTGGTTTAATTTAAATTCTATTAAAATAAATTACATTGGATTTGAACCTGGAAAAACAGAATTTGAACTTTTAAAACAAAACGTATATCCAAGTGTTGTTTATAACTATGGCTTATACAACAAAAACTGTAATATAAAATTTTATTTAAGGCCAGATAATGCAGGATCAACAATTATTAAACCAAAAGAAAACAATATTCAGAAGACCATATAAGTAAAAAGAATAGAAGAATTCATTCATTCAAGAATTAAATGTATAAAAATTGAAGTCGAAGGTGCTGGACCTGAGGGGTTGAGGGATTAGGAGAAAAAATTAATAATGTAGAATTTATTACTGCGGATTTAGGATTTGGGAGAGGAGAAAATGCAGAAAGTGAATTGATTCCAGTTACAAATTTTCTTTTAAAGAGGCAATTTGAATTAGTTAACTTTAAAGTAGCGGGCACTCGAATAACAGCTCTATATAAGAACAAAAATATAAACCAGAATTTAAAAAGTTAACAAAGATTCAAATCAAAAATGCTAGGATTAGTTGATATGATTCCTATAATAACTATCTGGGGCCATAGCTCAGCTGGTAGAGCACCTGCATGGCATGCAGGGGGTCAGGAGTTCGAATCTCCTTGGTTCCACTTAATTTTTCTAGTCATAACAATAGTTTTCAGACAGCGTTTAGTAACAACATAACTTTTTTCACGCCTTGTCCAACCTTGTTTATGCGATTCTGCTCTCTAAAATTCTCTTAGAAGTACTTTTATTGTTGCAGAAATGAAAACTTTAACTTGGATTGATATCACAAGAAAATCAATTAAATCAAAAAATGACTTTCCCTGGTCTGTTCAATATAAAAAAACGAAATAAAGTAACAACTATGTATTATTAGTTTTAGATCTTCTTATTTTGAATAACTTTTATCATTAATTCTTTAATAGATTCAATTGGTAGGAATCCATTATGATCATAATATTTTTTTAATTGAGGAAGGGAATAACCATAGCGATAAAGAATACCCTGCGGTACGTGATAAGCGGAACTTCCTGAATCTTCATCTATATGAATCTTTCTAATTCCTTCAACCCTTACTCTGTTTTTGTTCGCTGAATTAATAAATGATGGTTCACTTTTAAAATTTTTTCTGACTTTTTTACTAAACAGAAATGCGATAGTTTTAGAAGTTCTAGAACTTATTTTTAAATCAATATCACAAGAAATAGTTTTTAGTTTTTCTTCTATTAAATTAATCGTTTCTTCACTTGACTCTAATCCATATATTGGGATCATTTGAGGCAACTGTTTGAAATTAACTTCAAAACCTATTAGAGAATATAAAAATTTATCCATATTATTAATTTCATAAAAAAATTTTGATTTTTTATAGTTTTTTACAGCAGCTTGTCCCATACTTGAAATGATCCAAAGTTGAGTATCGTTATTATTTTCGGCATATTTCATCAGAGATTTAATATAGTAAATAGTTGATTTCATAGCTTCATCTATCTCATACTTATATCTTTTTATCCATTTTTCAGAACTTATTTTTGTTGGATAATGATTTGGGAATTTAGCCTCCCAAAATCTATGCATGGATGAAGCGACGTGATTAGTAAAGAAATTTGAATAATCTGGATTTGATTTATTCAAAAGGGACATATATGTATCAAAAAGGAGATCAGACTGTAAAATTCTTCTCCTAGTCTTAGTCCAGGGGAAAGCAATTTCAATCGCTAATTGTTTCAATGCACAGAATAAACCGCGAAAGTGATAAGCATGTTTTAAATATGATTTAAGTGCCCCTAATAGGTATTTTAATCTTGGAACACTTCTATCAATAACCCTTGCTGATTTTCTTGACATAGATAAATTAAGTTTTTGAAAATCATTAAGGGTTGAAGGCTTACACTCTGAGTGGTTAGCGAAAGCTTCAGGTACAAAAAAAGAATACTTTTTATGTTGGCTAATTGGAACAGAACCTGAATGCATTGATCCAAATACTCCAACTCGAAAACCTTCATTTATAAGTTCATCCATTATGGTGGGATATAGCTCATTTTGTCTTGAACATTCTTGGTTAATATCACTAATTCCGTGGATAAGATGGCTTACTCCTCTATGCACTGAACTCCAAGTAACCCATGGGTGTAAGTGGTCTTTATCATTTGAAATAGTTGGTGAATAAATAAAATCTGCATTTTTATCATCGCTTTTGATTTTAGGCAAGAATTCGATCATTATTTCATTAGGCACTTCATTTAACTCTAAGCAGATAATTCTAGACATATTTTCAAAAAAAAAATTCCTTTCTTAATTCATTTATACCACTTTTCTGAATTAAAAATAATTTATGAAAAAAAGATTTGTTTTTAATTAAAGGATTTAAATAAATACAGATTTATTAAAAACTTTTATCTCAAAGTTAAATATATATGTTTTTTGTTATCATTTTTATAAAGAATATTTAATGTCGAAGTTTATTTTTGTTAACTTAATCAAAGTAATTAATAAATATTCAAATACTTATAAATTTATATTTATAAAATTTATAAGAAATATAATTTTTTTTAAAAGGATATCGAAAGGTAAAAAATTTAGTAAATCCATAATATTAAGCTCAAATCAAAAATCAATTCTTAAAAAATTAGATATAAAAGGATACTCCTTGTTGCCGAATCAATTTTTTTGTGCAGATGAAATAAATGCTCTTTACTCCTATACTCACAATATTATTCAAGAAAAGTGTAAAAATATTTATGATATTTTGGATTATAAAAATATTAGGGCAATAAATAGAGGGGTAATTTACCAATCAGATCATATAATGTATAAATTAATGACAAATAAAAAAATAATAGAAATTGTCTCTAAGTATTTAGGAATGCATCCTTGTTTCAGGAGGGCTGATATAGTCTTATCTCGAAATATAATTGGCTCATTAAGAGGAAGTCAACTGTGGCATATTGATAAATTAGATAGTAAAATTATAAAATTATTTATATATTTAACTGATGTTATTACTGATGATTATGGTCCCTTTATATTAAGTGAAAAAGATTCAAAGAGCTCTAAATTATTCATCAAAAAAGCATCAACTCTGGGCCATATTCATGATAAGAAATTAGAAAAATTAAAAATTAATCTTGATCCTGTGTCCATAATAGGTCCAAAAGGAACTGCTTTTTTGGTTGATACTGAGCAAACACCGCATAAGGGCAGTATAAAATTAAAGGATGATAGAATTGTATTTGTAGCTACTTACTCAACACATTCCCACTGGAGGAAGATGGAATCAAATCTGAACTTTAAATATTAATAAATATTATTAGATTACCCTTAAAATTCTAATATAATTTATAACAACTAATAATATCTATCTAATAAATACTTTCAATATTTTTAAAGATAACTTTAAATGCTAAATTTTTTAAAATGAAGATTAAGTTAATTTACAAAAAAATAGTTAACAAATTATCAAAGAATTCTAAATTAAATTCCTCTTTATTTAACAAGATTTTTTTTACTTGGACCAGCAAAAAATTAACACTATCTTCTAAAAATTTGAAGTTTTTTTTAGAAAGAATTTATCCCGCATATCTAATTGCAGAAAAAATCCCAGGTTGTTTTGTAGAATGTGGAGTTGGATACGGAAGATCAGCTTTAATAATAGAATCAATTCTTCAATTTAAAAAAGACTTTAGAAACCTTTTTTTGTTTGACAGTTTTCAGGGATTCCCTGAATTATCAAAAGAAGATATGACAGGCAATTATCAAGCAAAGAAAGGGGAATGGAACTATATCAATGAAAATAATCTTAAAGAAATAATTTCTTGTTCAAATAACTCTAAAAATAAAAAAGAATATTTTGCTGATAATAAATCAAGAATTCATATTCATAAAGGTTTTTTTGCAGATACTTTGAATGAAGAAGTTTTACTTAATATTAAAAATAAAGGCGGCATATCATTTTTACATATTGATGTTGATTTATATGAATCTTATAAGCAATGCTTAGAAAAACTTCTACCCCTTGTTAATCCTGGAGGAATAATTCTTTTCGATGAGTATAATGATGAAACATTAAAGAAGTTCCCTGGGAGTAAAAAGGCTATAGATGAATATTTATTATCTCAGAATATTGATCCTAATAAAATACTTGAAAAAGACATTTCTGGAAAATTTTATATGATAAAGGCTTAGACATTGTGAATAAAAAATAATAAAGGTAAAGGTCAAATAAAATAATTTCAAAATAAACTAATAGAATCAATAAAAAAAATTTAGAATTTCTCTAATAGTTTTTACTTTAGAAGAATATCTTACCTGTTTTTTAAAACAAAACTTTTTTGATTACTTTCAAAAATCTATTTTTACGATAATGCTCCTCTTACATATAAAGCCAATAAAAACTTAGTTAAAATATTTTTTAAAGTTTAAGAGAAAGTATTGATTTATTGTTTATTAAGAGGAGTTAGAATAATTAGTAAGATTAATTTTGAAATAAATTGCCTTTTAAAGATCATCTCACTCAAATCACAAATGTTCTTGTAATTGGTTGTGGAGGAGCTGGTTTAAGATCTGCTATTGAAATTAAAAAATCTGGTCTTGATGTATGTATTCTTGGGAAAAGACCGAAGACTGATGCTCATACAGTTTTAGCTGCAGGGGGCATTAATGCCGCTTTGGGCAATTTAGATAAAGAAGACTCATGGGAACAACATTTTATTGATACTTACTTAGAAGGTTATTGCATAGGCGATCCTTTAAAGGTTGAAATAATGGCTAAAGAATCCCCTTTTTTAGTTAAAGAAATAGATGAATGGGGGGCAGATCTTGCGAAATTAAAAAATGGTAATCTTGATCAAAGATTTTTTGGGGCCCATAAATATCGTAGAACTTGTTATTCAGGTGACTTTACTGGATTGTCGATTTTGAAAACACTTTTAAAAAAATCAGATGAATTAAATATTCCAATTTATGATAATCAATACGTAACAGAACTACTAATTAAAGAAAATACTTGCTTTGGAGCAATGTCCTTTAATATGTCTTCTTCAGAGAGAACAGTGCACTTGGCAGATGCAGTTATTTTATGTACAGGTGGACACACAAGATTATGGAAAAAAAGCTCATCTAGAAAAAATGAAAATACAGGTGATGGATATTATTTGGGTCTTAAAGCAGGATGTAAATTGATAGATATGGAGATGGTACAATTTCACCCTTCTGGTATGGTTTTACCAGAAGAAATTGAAGGGACTTTGGTTACCGAAGCAGTAAGAGGGGAAGGTGGAAAGTTAATTAATAATAAAGGGGAAAGATTTATGAAAAATTATGATCCTAAAAGAATGGAATTATCAACTAGAGATAAAGTGGCAATAGCAAATTATACAGAAATAATTGAAGGCCGCGGAACAAAAAATGGTGCGATTTATCTTGATATAAGCCATAAAAGTAAAGAATTTATTATTGAAAAACTGCCTAATATATATAGAAAATTTATAGAATCTCAAATGCTTGACATTTCTAAATCACCAATGGAAGTTGCTCCTACTGCTCACTATTCCATGGGTGGAATCTTAGTTAATCCAGATGATTTATCAACCTCTGTCAAGGGCCTTTTTGCAGCAGGGGAGGTTGCGGGAGGACTTCATGGGGCCAATCGTTTAGGTGGGAATTCTTTGGCAGAAATACTTATTTTTGGGAAACGTGCTGGGATTGCATCTTCAGAATATTCAAAAAAAATAGATAAGCAATTAAGATCTAATAAAACTATAGCCAATGCGCATGAAAACATTAATAAGTTCCTTAAAAAAGGAAATGAACTAGTCAGACCTCTCCAGCACGAATTGCGGTTAATTATGTGGAAATATTGTGGTGTAATTAAAAACCAGTCCTTACTTTTAGAAGGATTGTCAAAAATTGAAAGCATCAAAAAGAAACTTAATGATATTGATATAAGAATCGATAAATATAATTGCGAAGATCTAGCCTTGATTTTTGATTTACAATCATCTTTGTATAGCGCAAAAGCGACAATTCTTTCTGCACTCCAAAGAAATGAGAGTAGAGGAGCACACCAAAGAAGTGATTTTCCAAAACTTGACACCTCATGTCAATTTAATTTTTTAGTAAGTATGGATAAAAATAGTAATTTAAAAATTTCAAAATTACCTTTAAAAGAATTAAAAGAAAACCTAAAAAAAATAATTTCAAGTGCAAAAAGAGAAGAAGATATTAAGGATAAATTGCTTGAGTAATCTGAAATTTAATCTATATACTCCCTAAATTTTAAAAAATCTTTTGATAGATCAAGAGTAAAACTAAATGTATTTAATTTTTCTATATAAAAAAGATTGTAAAAAAGTAAAGAACCAATTATGACCATTATCAGTAAAAAAGAAATGGTTGATTTTTTTTTGGAAAGAAGTGAATCATTCATTTCTTTTGAGATTAAACCTATTAGTGGTAAGTTAAATAAAACAAATGTCGAAGCAAATCTAAAAGCATATAAGGCAATATTTGAGAAGATACCTATGATAATTGGGAAGAAAAGGGACATTATCAAAGAAAATCTAAAATTAGTATCTTTAACTTTTAAAAAATAAATAAAAATAAAAATAAGAAAAATTTGTAGAATAAAAGAAAATAATATATTGGATTTAAAAATATCAATTGCATATCCATACCTTTCATCACTTAAATACACTAAATACTTTGGGTCTAAAGTTAATGATGAACTTAAAAATTTAGAGATTGAATTTTTAACAAATGAATTCATATTGAAACCTATAAAAAAGAGCGTAGGCAATATGAAAATCAAAAAATACTTACTTTTAAAAATAGGTATATCTTTTATATAAAAAGCAGCAAATCCTATTAATAAAAAAGGGATTATTTGAAGATGGATAAAAAATCCTAAAAGAGCAAATATTGATGCGATTTTATAATTTTTTTTATTTATTAAAATAGAAACCGATAGAAAAGCCACAGAATTTGCTAATCCAGGTCTAATTGCTATATATGATAGAGATAAAAAATAATGGGCTAAATAAAAAGCAATTGGAATTATCCTATATTTAAAATCCAGACGATAAAGTTTTAATGAATAATTTAAACATAAGAAGGATAATCCGTAAGATATGAAATATATGCTAAACCTAGGATTAAAAGTTTTATAGGATAAAAAACCTAGAAATCTATAAAAAGATTCAGAGAATGGGAAGCCATTAAATACTTTCTCAATAGAGCTAGAGTAGTTATATAAATATCTTAAATATTCATCAGGATTTGTTCTTAATGAAAGCAAAATTATAAAAGTTATTAATAAAAAAATAAAAACTTTTGATTTTTGCTTTTCCTTAAGAAAAAAACTTAGAACCATTCCCGAAACTAAGCTTATGTAGATAAAATTCAATAGGCTTAATTAACGATTCTTTTTAATTCTACACGTCTATTTAACTTAGTTTATTAGTTTTGAAAGTAATGTTTTAAATCACTATTATAAGATCTTAAAAATATATTGATTATTTAATATTACTTAATTGTAAATCACCAAAAATCACCAAAAATGAATAGAGAAAAAGGCCTGATTTTAAAAAGATTGGTGTGCCAAAATAAAGAAATATCTCCTACTACTTAGCTAGAACTGAAGAAAAAATGATAACGAATATTCAAAAAAATATAAGAAATTCGGTTATATATTCGTAAAAAAAACTGTGATTCTAAACTTGGCCACCTCAATGGTCAGATTGTTAGGAGCTTAAAATTTTTCTTGATTTGGCAAAAAATTACTAATAATTGATGAAAAGTATGCATTTATAAAGAATCTGAATTAATAAATAGATTCCTTATTTTAATATAGATACTTTTTAAATTTATTTTTAAGATATTAAAATCATCAACTAATTTATATTTTTTTAAAGCATCATCATTTAATTTTTTTTGTTTTAAGTAATTAGATACTGTTATATATTTTCTTTTTTTAGATTTGAATAAACCCCACATTTCGCTCCCAAATTCTGACTTAATCGGAAAGAGACCCCACTTAGAACACAACGCTTTAAAAGTTTCAGGGGAAAAATAATGCAAATGCACTGGCCGAAAAAAATCAGTTCTTACTGGTTGATTGCCAATATATTCTACATTTGGCACCATTATGTAAGCCAAGCCACCTTTATCAAGAGATAGTTGAATTTGTTTTATTACTAAATTTGGATTTTTTAAATGTTCTAGAGTTGCCCTTAAAATAACAAAATCATATTTCTTATTTAAATCATTAATCCAGCTTGAATCTATATCTTTATCAATTACTTCAACCCCAAGTTTGTTCATTAAGTATTCTTGGGAGGGTTTCCACTGCTCAATAGCTGTTGCCTCAATATATTCGAACTTTTTTTGTAAGAATTCTAGAGCCCAGCCCTGCCCAGAACCAATATCTAAAACTTTTAATAATTTCTTATCCTTAAAAAATGGTTCTATTATATCCCACATTTTTCTCCATTTTTTAAATTTGTAGTCTTCGTCTTTTAAATTAATTGGGTCTTTTTTAAATTTTTTTGGATACCACATTTGATTAATAGCCTTATAATCTTTATCTCTTAAACGAGGCCATACCGTAACAAAACCACATTGTGTGCATATTGAAATAGGGATAGAAGTAAAGCCAATTGTAGAATGCCTTAATTTTGTAACTTTCTCAAAACTTAAAGAATCACAAATTTCACATCTTACTTTTATATTTGCCTTCATGCAATAATAAATTTGTATTTAAACAATATATTAAAATTACAAGAAGAAATTTTGTTAATAATATTCTTAAACAATATCTTTTTTCAATTAATTACATTTATATAAAATTTCTTTATTATTCACTTAATTGCGAGAAAACCCTCAAAACATGCCCACTTAAATACAGAAGTAATATCTTTAAAACCAGCACGATTTAATAATTCTAAATTTCCATTAGTAGAAAAAGGTTCAAGTATGCCCTTTAGACTTCTAGATTTGTTAATGATTTCTTCGTATTCAAAGCCTTTACTAAGTTTGAAGTCTATATACATTTGTGACATATAATCCTGGAAACGAGCATCATTTGCTCTTACTTTCTCAAACATCAAAAAAGCACCACCCCAATTAAGCGAGTCAAAAATTTTGTTTATAACATCTTGTCTAAATTGAGGAGGTATAAATTGAATTGTGTAAAATGCTATTATCAAATTACTTTTCTCAAGGGGATAATTAATAATATCGTCGCAAATATATGTTGCCCTTTTATCTTTTGTGCCCATGGCTCTTGCTTTAGTGATCATAGAATTTACATTATCTATGCCAATTAGTTTTAAGTCTTTTAATCTTTGATGCCTTTTTAAAATTAATCTAGACAATAATCCAGTAGAAACCCCAATATCATAAATCAAAGAATTTTCCTTCACAAAAAAATCACTTATTTCAACAGCAAGTTGATGGCTTTCATGATAGAAAGGAACCGACTTAGAAACGTGGTTCTCAAATTCATCAGATATATCTTCAAAAGTCCATGATGCATTATCAGTATTTATATTTTTATCTACTTTTTTCATAGATTAATTATTCTTATCACTTATTATAAATAAAAGATATTTTTTTTCTAAAAAAATTTATAATATAATTTTCTAAAAAAAGTGGGCAAAATTTTCAGTTTATTTTAGTAGTCATATTTTAATTTAGTTCCAATATTGATTCAATGAGAGTTTGAAGAATAAGTCGCAACAAATACCAGCCTTAATTTTGCAATTTATTTTTTTAAACTAACAGAAAAAATATTTTCAATTATTTGAATTGTTTAAGTCTTTAAAAGACTATAAATCATAAAAATAAATTAATTACTTAATTAGGACTATTTTCAAAATTTAAATTTAGAAAAATAAAAAATTGTTTATCTTTGTAATTCGTAGTATGTTTTAATGAAGTTTTAATTTTTATACAAAAATAAATATTTTGAGATGAATATACTTAAAAATTATTTCCCAAATAATAGTTATAGAAATGAAATAGATGGTTTAAGAGCCTTTGCTGTAATAGCTGTTATAGTTAATCATTTCAATAAGGATTTACTCCCTAGCGGTTTTTTAGGAGTAGATATCTTTTTTGTAATTTCAGGTTACGTCATAACATCATCTTTATCACGTCGCAGGGATGGGAATTTTTTAGATTTTATAAGCAATTTTTATTCCAGAAGAATTATAAGAATTATACCAGCGCTTTTAATTGTTATATTATTTTCAACTCTTTTGACTTGCTTAATTCATCCTCAAGCTAGGTCTTCTTTAAATACAGGTTTTGCTTCTCTTTTTGGCCTCTCTAATATTTACTTAGTTCGTATTGCTACTGATTACTTTGCACAATCAACTGAAATTAATCCATTTACTCATACTTGGTCTTTAGGTGTAGAAGAACAATTCTACTTTCTTTTCCCAATCCTTGTATGGTTTTCAGGATTTAGCAAACAAGAGAAAAAATCATATAAAAATCTTTTTTTTATTATGTTGACTTTGGCAATACCATCATTGATTGGATTCATATATTTTTATTCTATAAACCCATCTGCCACATATTTTTTGATGCCTTTTCGGTTTTGGGAAATTGGATTAGGAAGTTTCACTTTTATTCTAATAAATAAAAATCTTAGAATTAGAAAACAATTTGAAAAAATACCTTCAATAATAATATTTCTCATATTATTAATATTGATGTTTTTGCCATTAAAATTAAGTGTATTATCAACCATATTAATAACATTCTTAACTTCAATTTTAATTATATGTATAAATAAAAATTCAATATTGTTCAGACTGCTGACTAATGGAAAAATATGCTATTTGGGACTAATGTCCTATTCATTATATCTTTGGCATTGGCCAATACTCTCTTTCTCAAGATTAACTATTGGAGTTAATTGGTGGTCTATCCCTTTTCAGATTATTATAATTTTTGGGTTATCATATCTCTCTTATAATTATATAGAGACCCCATTTAGAAAGAAATTTATCCCTAGAAATAATATTTTAGTAATTTTAAAAGGAATTTTAGTAATTTTTATTTCAAGCATATTCTTGTTTTCATCAAGAATCTTTAGTGATACGATTTTTTTAGGAAACAAAAATAGAGAACGATCACTAATTTATTCTGAATCAATTAAGTGGAACGGTATCTTATGTAGATATACTAATGTGCCATCAAATAAAAAATATTCAGAAAAATTTAATCATTGTTGGATTAATCAAAATAATATTTATAAAATAAAGGGGTCAAAAAGTAATAAAAAAATATTTACTTTCGGCGATTCATATAATGAGCAAATAGTTCCAGCTTATTTAGAAATTTCTAAATTAAATAACTACCATATAAATGCCATTTATACTTCCAAATGTGATTTTTATGAGGTATTTTTAGATAAAAAAAGTTTAAGTAGAATTTGTAATATTCATTTAGAACGATATGTTGAATGGTTAATGAAATATGCAAAAAAAGGAGATATCTTTATATTGGCAAATTCGTTATCTGATTTTTTTAGCTTTTCTAAAATTAACTATAATAAAACTCCTGATGAATTACTTGAAGAATATTTAAAAATTTTAAAGTACTTAAGTCAAAAACTTGATTCTATTGGAGTTGAGTTAGTAGTTATTTCAGGAATACCTTTACTAAACCATAATCCAGATATATGTTCTCAATGGTTTACTTCATTAAATAATAAATGTGATATTGATTCTTTATTTAATAATAAAAAGAATAAAGAAGTTAAAAGAATAAATAATTATATTAAAGATAATGCAAATGGATATTTTAAATTTATAAATATTTTTAATTTAATAAATAATGAATTGTACAATAATCCATCTCCATGGGATTATTACTACAATGAAAATCATTTATCTAAAAAGGGAGCCAAGCTCATTAATGATGAGATAAATTATGAATTGCATAATTAAAAATAAGATAGTGAATTTTATATTTGATTAAACCAATTTATTAAAAAATTAATTACTAACGACACAAAAATTATAATAATCAGCAAAGGTTCAACTTGATAGAATTTTTTATTTAAAATTTATCAATACTTAATTTAGGCATCTTCAAAACAATCTTAAGGTTTTGGAAAAACTTTTAGCAAACATTAAAATAGATATGGAAAAGTTAATTAAATTATATTATTCTTTATCTAATAGTAATTTTTATTTATAACTTAGTGAAAATTCTTTTTGCTTTTTATCTTTATTAATTCTAATAAACCAATTTAGTAAATTGTCCGCATGGAAAAATTAAAGAAAATAATTAGGGACTATCCAGATTTTCCTAAAAAGGGAATAATTTTTAAGGATATTAGTCCGTTACTTGCAGACGCTGATCTATTTTCGGAACTTATAGATAAAGTCGCAAATTATTCTTTTTTCAAAGATGCTGATGCTATTATTGCAATTGATGCTAGAGGATTTATCTTTGGAAGTGCTATTGCAAAGACAGTGAAAAAGCCTCTTATTTTAGCTAGAAAGAAAAATAAACTCCCTGGAAAACTCATTGAAAAAACATATGGTTTAGAGTATGGAGAAGATGTATTATCGATCCAAGATTCTGCAATAACTCCATTTAATAAGTTTGTAATTGTTGATGATCTTCTTGCAACAGGAGGAACAGCTAAATGTGTTATTGATATTTTGAGTAAAAAAGAGAAAAAGATATTAGCCTTATCAGTAATTATTGAACTTACTTCACTTAAAGGAGCACAAAATATTAATATTCCTACTTATTCGGAAATAAAATATTAGATACAAACATTTAGTGAATGAAAATTAGTGGCTTTTAGTAAATAATTCAATTTAAAAATTTGATTACTTTTTTATAAACGCAAGCAACAAAATTTGATATTAGATTTTAATAGAATCCAATCCTAGAATTTTTATAAACTCATTTTGCGCTTTTATATCTGCTTTTGAATTAAGAAAATCTAAAACTGATTCATTACTATAGGCTAATTTTGTTGCACCTATTTCTTCATCTTTTAATTTATAGTTATTCCTGTATGATTCATCTCTTAAATGATGACATGTTATATAAAGACGATGGGCTTGAGCTAAATCTATAGATAAAGTAGTAAAAATTCCAACAAATTTTTTATATTTTGATATCAGACATGCTATCTCTCCTGTCCATATTTCAGCTTTAAAACTAGTTGTAATTATATTACTTCTTGGATGTGGCACAATAATTAGCCTATATTTAGATTGAATTAAATTTAATAAGGATTTTCTTTTAAAGGCTAATTTTTCGTTTCCAAAGAATGGAGTGTCAAGGAAAACAACAGTTTCCTTATTTGTAAATCTATTTAGAATTAGTAGGTTTTTTATATTAAAAGTATTTCTCTCGTAAGCTTTTTTTCTAAAATGAAACCATTCTTTGAAATATCGAAAGGGCTTTATTTTTTTTGTTTCTACTTTTTCGGGAATATATTTCAGTAATTGATCCTTATGAAAATTATGATAAAAGTAGATTTCATTAGCAAAACATTTTTTAAAGGCCAAAGCAGCTTTCATATATTTAGTGGGATTTTCTACATAAAGTAAGGTATGTGGTAAAGATATTATTTTTTCGCATGATTCCTTAAAAACATCAAGAATATAATCACTTCCCCTATTGCAATTTCTGTGGTCTAAGTAAAGCTCGCAGTCTTTAGCGATTTCAAAAAGTCTTGTATTAAGATTATTTCTAAGAATATCAAATACATAATTTTCTATTATTAATGATATTTTTAGACTTATTAATCTCCTGAATATGGCCAATACTTTTTTTTTGCTAATAAAACATAAAAATAGTACTTTTAAGTGATAGTTTTTTATATCTAGTCTATTAATAATTTCCGCAATTCCTTTCTTTCGGATCTCTTTGATTAAATAATGATTAGTTTGAGAATCCCAATCCCTAGGAATTATTATATTTCTATAGCTTTTATTATTTGTAAAATATATATACGAACAAATATGATCAATATCTGGGTGCCTTGAAATAAAAAATATTCTTTTTTTCATACATTAATCTCCTATTCTATAATTCTTCATACTTGAAAAACAATGTATTGAATGTAATTCATTTTTTTTGAATATTTATTTTTCTATAGTTAATAAATTTTCTCATTATTAAAATCACATTGAATATAAATATTATTGTTGAAAAATAAATTACTTCTATAGATATAATTTTTGAATAGTATAGAGCTAAGAATACAGGCCAATGATGAATTATATAAATTAAGAAAACTGTCTGTCTATGAGAAAAACCTATATTCATTAATCTGTGGTGTAAATGAAAATTATCTGGGTAAAATGGGGATCTTTTATTTTTTAATCTCTTGAAAATTACATAAGTCATATCCAGTAATGGAATCGATAGTAAAAGTAGGGAAATTATTACTCTATTATTATCTGTAAACAAATTAATATTTGAATCATAATTATTAGAAATATTCAACATACTTATTGTGGCTAGATTGAATCCTAATAAGTTTGAGCCGCAATCACCCATAATTATTTTTGATGGATAAAAATTAAATTTAAGAAAGCCTATAATGGCACCGATTAAAGATATAGATGTTAATGCATATAAATAATTATGATTAACCAAAAAAATAAGTGCAAAACTTGATAGTGTTATTATGCTTACTCCAGAAGCTAAGCCATCTAAACCATCGAACCAATTCATAGCATTGGTTATCCCAACAATCCAGAAAATAGTGCCTAACAAATTTATGTAATCTGCAAAAATAAAACTATCATCTATTTTAAAAAAACTAATTCCGCTGGCGTATATTAAAAAAGAAAAAAGTATTTGAACACTAAGTCTAGGAAATGGACTTATATCGAAAATATCATCTATTAAGCCAATTAAATAAAAACCAATAGAACCTAATGAAATAAGAACGATAAAATTAATACTTTCTTGGTTTAATGAATTTTTAATAAAAAATAAAGTTGTGAGGATACTTAATATGTAACCTAATAATATGGAAGTTCCACCAATCCGAACAACCTTTTTTTTATGAGCTTTTCTTGGTGAAGGATTATCAGTTAAGTTATATTTGTTCCCATTATGAATTAATAATGGAATTATTTTAAATGAAATGCTCGTTGAAATTACAAACGATAAAGTTATAAATAGAAAATTAATATTCACCTATTTTTCTAGTTCTACTAAATTCTTATTTTCCAAATTATATATTTTATCGCATAGCTTTAACAAACTATCTCTATGTGAAATTGTAATTAAGGAAAGGAAAGGAAAGTTGGCTCTAATATTGGAAATAACTTTAGACTCTGTTTTCTTATCCAATCCATTAGTTGCTTCATCAAGAAAAATTATTTCTGGATTATTGAAAAGGGATCTTGCAATCCCCACACGCTGTCTTTGACCACCGCTCAAATTAATTCCATACTCTCCAATTTTTTTATTAAAAATCTGTGATTCATCAGAATAGATATTTTGCAGATTTACAATTTCCAGTAACTTAACAATTTTTTCTTTTTTAAATGGATCTAGTACTTCATTAATAGCAATATTTCCAGCCAAAGTAGTATTTACTAATTCAATCTCTTGAGGAACATAACCAATTATGTTTCTCCATTCATTTAACTTTAGAGAAACATTACAGTATTTATCTAATTCGTTTTTAAAAATTACTTCTCCTTTTGAAGGGCTAAGAAAACCTATCATTAAATCCATTAAAGTTGTTTTCCCCTCTCCTGATCGACCTTTTATTCCAATGAATTCTCCTTTATTAATTTCTAAATTAATATTTTCTAAAGCATAATTTTTGCTAGAGCTATAAGAAAAATAAACAGAATTTAATTTTAATTTGGAAAACCCGTTTAATTTCTCTCTTTTATCTGATTCTTCATCAGAAGTATAGTATCCGATTATATTATCCAATACATTAAAAGTCATCATTTTTTTTGATACTAAATTAGACCAAGAATGATAAACTAATTGTAAATTTGGAAGAAGTTTTTGAGCTGCTAATGCTATACCTGACATTAAAGATAGAGTTTGCGCTGGATTTGGACTTTTATTGAAAGTATATAAAGAAATTGAAGAGATTATAATTATTGCTGAAGCATCAAGTAAAAATTTTGGGTATCTTGATATAAATACACTTTGCGCTGATTGTTTTCTGTAGTTAAATGATTCGGAATAAATTTTATCACCATATAATGAATTTAAATTCATTAAATTAATTTGTCTAAACAAGGTTAAACTTTCTTTGACAACTTTGTAATAGTTTTGGGAACCAGAAAGAATCCTTTTGCTTAATATTGAAAGCCTTTTTTTTGTAAATAATGCAATAAATATGTATGCCAAGGTAAAGCTAAATAAGCTGATAAGTGCTGCCTCTAAATTGATAAATAAGGTAGATATTATTATTAAAAAACTTATTATTAATCCTGAGATTATAAATTGTATATTATTGATAAAACCTACTGTATTATTTAATTGTGCGGTTAGTATATTTATATAATTCGAATGTTCATTTGACCTGAAGTTCAATAGATCCTTACTTATAATATTTTTGAAAGCAAATTTTGCGAAATAAGAACCTATTTCGGTGCTTAATTTTAAAGTGTATTTAATAAGAAATATTTTTAAAAAGGCACTTAGGATGTTTACTGAAATCAAAAAAACAAAGAAAATTAAAATGATTTCATAAGTATCAAAACTAAGTAGAAATGGGATAAATTTCTTAATAAAAATGCTGGAGTAGATGCTTTCAGGAGAAAGTAATACCAATATAAATGGAATTAGTGATCCAATTGATATTCCGTCTATAATTCCACTCAAAAATGATATTGATATGTTTAGAAGCATCTTAAGCTTCATTTCTTTGTTAGTAAGTAAATAAATATTGAAAATTATTTGTTTTACTGATTTATTTTTTTGATTTCTTTTTAAATAATATTTTTTGTTTACGGAGATATTTTTCATAATCAAGTAATTATTTTAGCGCTTTTGAAAGATTTTATTTTTTAAAATAAATAAAATAAAAATTTACTACATAGTATAGTAATATGTCTTAAAAAGATTAATATTTGTGGAAAATTTAATACCCATATTTATAGGTTATGATTACAGAGAAAGAGCGGCTACAAATGTTTTAATTGATAGTTTATATCAAAATTCAAATAATCCATTATCAATAATTCCTTTAGTAACAAATCAATTAAGAAAAGCCGGAATATATTACAGATCTAAAGATCCTAGGCAAAGTACAGAGTTTTCCTTTACTAGATTTTTAGTGCCTTATCTTATGGGATTTAAGGGATGGGCTATTTTTATGGATTGTGACATGTTATGTCGTGGGGACATAGGGGATTTATGGAATTTACGGGATGATAAATATTCATTAATGTGTGTAAAACATAAACATATACCTTCTGAGAAAAAAAAATTTCAGGGTGAATTACAAACTGCATATCCAAGGAAAAATTGGAGTTCTATGATTCTTTTTAATTCCGAAAAATGTGATGCATTAAGCATAAATTATGTTAACCAAGCTTCAGGACTTGATTTACATAGATTTAATTGGCTTGAGAATGACAGAGAGATTGGAGAGATTCCTTCGAAATGGAATTATTTAGTAGATGTACAATCAGAGAGGGAATCTAATAATGCAATGATGTTGCATTGGACACTTGGGGGACCTTGGTTTAATGAACAAAGGGAAAGTGGAGGTGAATTAGCTAGAGAATGGTTTGATATGCGCAAAAAAACAATTGAATTATGGGATTGAATTATGAATTTTAAAAAAATAGCCATTGCTATTCCAGCAAGAATATCATCATCAAGATTACCAAGAAAAGTTCTAGAAAAAATTAATGGAATACCAATATTGAGTTTAGTACTAGAAAAGTGTAAGGTTGCTATTCCTAATGATTCAATTTTTGTTTGCACTGATAGTGAAGAGATAAGTAAAATTGCGTGCGATCAAGGGTTTAGAGTTTTTATGACATCAGAAAATTGCTCATCAGGAAGTGATAGAATCTCCTCAGTCATGAATAAGTTACTTTCAATAATATGGGACTGTAATTTCACATCTTTAAATGATGATGAAAAGCAAAAGAAAATGAATGAGACATTAATTATAAATGTTCAAGCTGATCAACCTTTCCTAAATCCAGAAATAATTAATAATATGATTAACGAAGCACAAAAAGATAAAGAAGTTTTCGACGTCATAACCCCTATTTATAAACTAAACAGTACTAAAATTCATAACCCAAATGTGGTTAAGGTATTGGTGAATTATAATAATAGAGTATTATATTTTTCAAGAAGTGCTATTCCTTATTTAAGAGACTATGAACAAAAGGATTGGGGTAAAAACTTTATTTACTGGGGACATGTGGGAATTTATGGATATAGAGCAACTATTTTAAAAAATTGGAACTTAATGAAAAATTCTTTATTAGAAAAAGCAGAAAAATTGGAACAATTAAGATTAATAGAAAATGGATGTATTTTTAAGACATATATTGTTGAAGGAGATTCTCTATCTATTGATACTTATGAGCAACTCAAAGAGGCTCGAGAGTTTTCAAAAAAACTTAATTCATATTCCTGATATCAATTATGACTGCATTAACTAAGTCTCTATTGGATGCTTCAGAAGCAATTAAAAATGTATCGTCTCGGTTATCAAATAATGATGTTGAGAATTCTTTAAGTTTGTTAGAAAAATGTTCAAATTCAGGAGGAAAATTAGTAATTAGTGGAGTTGGGAAGAGTGGAATTGTTGCTAGAAAGATAGCAGCAACCTTTTCATCTTTCGGACTCACCTCGATTTATCTAAATCCTCTTGATGCATTACATGGAGATTTAGGAGTTTTATCTTCTAAAGATTTATGTATTTTAATTTCAAATAGTGGTGAAACTGAAGAATTAATTTCTCTCATACCTCATATAAAAAGAAGAGAAATCCCTATAATTTCAATGGTTGGTAGGAGAAATTCTTATATCTCTAAAAATAGTGAGGTTAATTTAGAGTCTTTTGTTTCAAGAGAAACTTGTCCTTTAAATTTAGCCCCTACAACAAGTACTTCTGTAGCAATGGCTATTGGAGATGCATTAGCCATAACTTGGATTGAAAGGAAAGGAGTTTCAAATTATAATTTTGCCATTAATCATCCTGCTGGATCGCTTGGTAAACGTTTAACTATTACTTCTCAAGATTTAATGATTGCCAAAGAAAATCTAAACCCTTTAATTAAAAGTTCTTCTCTTCAAGAAATAATTAATTCAATTACTAAAGATGGTATTGGTTGTGGTTGGGTAAAGGATAAAAATACTGATAATTTGATAGGAATAATAACTGATGGAGATTTGAGAAGAGGACTAGAAAATAAGAATTTTAAAGATTGGTCTAATATTAGGGCCTCTGATCTTATGTCCAAAAATCCTGTGGTCGTAGATGAAAATTGCTTAGCTATTGATGCTTTAAAGATTATGGAAGACTATAAAAATGAAATCACTGTCTTACCAGTAGTAAAGAGACAAGAAACTCATAATTTTTTTCTCGGCTTTTTAAGGATTCATGATCTAATTCAAGCGGGGTTTTGATATTTAGAATGATTAGAGAACTTACTTGGAAATTAAGAAAAAGAGCTTTAAAAAAATGTAAATTATTAGTCCTTGATGTTGATGGTGTTCTTACAGATGGTTCCCTAATATATTTAAAAGATGAAATCATTAGAAAGTTTTGTGTACTTGATGGTTTAGGGATCAAGATGCTTATGAGGAGTGGAGTAGAGGTTGCATTTATAAGTGGCGGTAAAGGAGAAGCAATTCACAGTAGGGCAAAACATCTTGGTGTGAAATATTGTTATACAGAAATTTTCAATAAGTATGAAACCTTAAGAGAGTTACAAGTACTATTATCAATCAATAAATCTGAAACTATTTATGTTGGGGATGATTTAAATGACTTAATAGTTAAGCCACTTGTTAGTTTGTTTGTTATTCCCAATAATGCATCTCAGACAATAAGTAAAAACTCTTATTGCAAAACTATACAAAATGGAGGAAATGGAGCTGTAAGAGAGATTTGTGATAGGATTTTATATACAAAAAATAAAAAATATTCATCAATAGAATTAACGAACTAAAATACAATTTAAAGTTAATGAAAAAACAAAAATTAAAGTTAATTGCAGGTCCGTGTGTTATTGAAAGTGAAAAGATTGTATTTGAAACTGCAAATGAACTTAAGAATATCTGTTCTTCTTTGGATATTGATTTAATTTTCAAGTCTAGTTTTGATAAGGCAAATAGAAGTTCAAATAAATCTTTCAGAGGACCCGGCATTGAAAAGGGTTTGAAGATATTAGAAAAAGTAAAAAAAGAGTTTGAATTGAAAATTCTTACAGATGTTCATGAATCTAATCAGGCTGAACAAATTGCAGATGTAGTTGATGTTATTCAGATACCTGCTTTCTTATGCAGGCAAACTGATTTACTTTTAGCTTCTTTAAAAGCTATTGAGGATACTGATAAAAAAATCAATATAAAAAAGGGCCAGTTCTTAGCTCCATGGGATATGGAACAAGTAGTTAATAAATTTAAAAACAGTGGCGTAAAGCTTGGTTCTGATAAAGTTTGGCTTACTGAGAGAGGGACTACATTTGGTTATAATAATCTGGTTGTAGATTTTAGAGGGATACCAATTCTTAAATCGTTTGGCTTCCCTGTAATATTTGATGCTACTCATTCAGTACAGCAGCCTGGTGGAAATGGTTTAACAAGTGGGGGCCAGAGAGAATTTGTGGCTCCATTAGCTAGAGCCGCATTAGCTGTTGGAGTGGATGGTATATTTATGGAAGTTCATCCTGATCCTGATAATGCTTTAAGTGATGGTCCGAATATGGTGCCATTAAATCTTTTAAAGAACTTGTTGATACAATTAATATCAATAAAAGAATCCTTAGGAAATAATCTTGCCTCTAGTAAGATTAATGGTGCTTAAAATATGATTTTTGGGAAATTATTATGTCTTACTTAATTACTGGTGCTGCAGGATTTATAGGCTTTCACCTTTCCTTTAAATTATTGGAGGAGGGAGAAAAAGTTATAGGTATTGATAATTTAAATTCTTATTATGATGTCAATTTGAAAAAGAGTAGATTAGAAATATTAAGAGATAAATTTCCAACTAATTTTAGTTTTCATAAATTGAATATAGAAGATAAAGATGCAATATTAGATACACTAAAAGATTTTGATATTGATTTTGTAGTTAATCTGGCAGCACAAGCAGGGGTTAGATACTCATTGATTAATCCTTATAGTTATATCGAATCTAATATTAGTGGGTTTATTAATATTTTAGAATTAAGTAAATTAAAACAAATAAAACATTTAGTCTATGCCTCAAGTAGTTCTGTTTACGGAGGTAATACAAATTTTCCATTTAGAGAGTCTGATATTGTAGATTCGCCTGTAAGTCTTTATGCTGCTACAAAAAAATCAAATGAATTAATGGCTCATACTTACAGTCATTTATATGGAATACCTTCTACTGGATTAAGATTTTTTACTGTTTATGGACCCTGGGGAAGACCTGATATGGCTTTATTCTTATTTACTAAAGCAATTTCTGAAGGAAAAAAAATTGATGTTTTTAATTATGGAGATATGAAAAGAGACTTTACTTATATAGATGATGTTATTGAAAGCTTAAGAAGAGTAATTAATAAACCACCCATATCAATGGAAACAAAAAATAGGGATAAAAAAACTATTAATAAAGTTCCTCATAAGGTATTTAATGTAGGAAATTCTGATCCCAAGACATTGATGGAATATATAAAACTTATTGAAAAATGTGTAGGTAAGGAAGCACAGAAAAATTACCTTCCAATTCAACCAGGAGATGTACCAATTACATATGCTGATACAAGTGAATTAGAAGATTGGATAGGGTTTAAACCAAATACATCTCTAGAAAAAGGTATAGATTCTTTTGTAAAATGGTATAAAAAGTATTATGGTCTTTTATGATATTTTATTAATAATAAATAATAAAAAATATCAATGGAACTAGATAATATAGGGACTAAAAAAATAGATAATTATTTTAGTAATCTTCAAGTATCAATTTTAGGTCTTGGCTATGTTGGCTTGCCACTAGCATTTCAATTTGACAAAAAAAATGATATCAATCCCTTAACTGGACAGAAGTTTTTTTCTAAAATAATAGGTTTTGATATTGATGCGAAAAGAATCGAAGAATTAAATAGATCTTTTGATAAAACTAATGAACTTAAGGAAGAAGAATTCGGAAATATTAGAGAGTTAATTTTTACTTGTGATAGTGATTCTCTGGAAAAATCGGATATCTTTATTGTAAGTGTTCCTACACCCATAGACGATAGTAAAAATCCTGATTTACGATTTTTAGAAGATGCAAGCATATTAGTTGGTAATTCAATTAATTATCTTAGTAGAAATAAAATTAATTCTAATTTTAGAAAGCCTATTGTAATTTTTGAGAGTACTGTTTTCCCAGGGGCTACCGAAGAAGTATGCGTGCCATTAATAGAAAAATATAGCAATTTGGAATTTAATAAGGATTTTTACTGTGGATATAGTCCGGAAAGAATAAATCCTGGTGATCCTAAGAGGAAAATTAAAGATATAGTTAAAGTAACTAGTGGATCATGTAAAGAAGCAGCAAATATTGTAGATAAAATTTATTCAATAATAATTGAGGCCGGAACTTATATGGCAAGTTCAATAAAGGTTGCTGAAGCAGCAAAAGTTATTGAAAATACGCAGCGAGATATAAACATAGCCTTAGTTAACGAATTGGCTGTGATATGTAATAAATTAGGTATTGATACAAATGATGTATTACAAGCAGCTAAAACAAAGTGGAATTTTATCAATTTTAGTCCTGGATTAGTTGGTGGTCACTGTATTGGTGTGGACCCTTATTATTTAACTTTTAAATCAAGAAAATTGGGATATACGCCTGAAGTTGTTCTTGCTGGTAGAAAAATAAATGATGGCATGGCAGATTATATTGTTGACAGATTTATATTGAATTTATTAAAAAATAAAATAAATATTACAGATTCAAATATATTAATTTTGGGAGTTTCATTTAAAGAAAATTGCCCTGATTTTAGAAATTCCTTAGTAATTAATATTATTAAAAAACTTAGAGAATTTAATTTGCAATTATCCGTAGTTGATCCTCAAATAGATCATCAAGATTTTTATCGTAAATATAGATTTAAGGTTGTTAATAAGATTAGCGATAATCAAAAATATGCAGGTATTATTGCTGCAGTTGCTCATGATGAATTTAAAAAATTTAACTTTGAAGATTGGAAAAATATTATGGAAGAATCTTGCATTATTTATGATATAAAGGGATTTTTACCAAGAAATTTAAATGCATTAAGACTTTAGTTTATTGTAATTTTTTATAATTTCAAAGCACTTTTATTAGTTGAAAATTAATAAAAATAATCTAACTTTCTGTATTAATGGGTATGTTAAAGTGAAAAAATGAGTTTTAATGTATGCTTTTAAAAAATGCTAGATCATATTTTGCCGCATTTTGACATTAAAGATAAACAAAAGATTTGTATACTTCAAACAACAAATAAAGAAGAAATTTTTAATGCAATAAATAATTCTGGTTTAGAAGCTATATGTCACGTAGATAATAATGGTAAATTAATTGGAATTAGTTGCGATTCTGATTTAAGAAAGGATCCTAAAAGTTTAATAAATAAAAATCCTCAGACTATTTATGAGGGGTCTTCTCAGGTTGCCCTTAATAGAGAATATATTCCTGTTATTAATGAAGAAAATATTCTAAAAAGTGTTTTATATAGGCCAAAAGAACAAGTTTTAAGATTAGCTCAAGTTCCTAAAAAAATTACCATTGTCGGGATTGGTTATGTTGGCTTGACCTTGGCAATTGCGTTTGCCAAAAATGGAATTGAAGTTAATTGTTTTGACAAAAATGTTGATCTTATAGAAAAATTAAAAAATAAGGTATTACCCTTTTTTGAATCTGGCTTGCAGGAGGCTTTTGAAGTTTCATTTCATAACTTGAATTTCCATAGTTCAATAGAATTTTTTGATACTGAAAATATAATTGTTACTGTTGGAACTCCTCTTAAAAATAACAAAGAAGTTGATTTAAATTATCTTTATGATGCTATCAATCAAATCTTTCAATCTAAAAATTGTAAACACTTAGAGAATATTATTCTTAGGTCAACAGTACCTGTAGGAACATGTTGTGAATTAGAAAAATATACGAAGAATAAATTTGCGAAAAACGTTAATTTTGTTATGTGTCCAGAAAGAACAATTGAAGGTAAGGCTATAGAAGAACTATCCACTAATCCACAAATAATAGGGACATCATCCATTAAAGCAGCCTCTGTATGTTTTAAATTATTTAATGTGTTAACTGATAAGATTTATATATCTAATAATCCTGCATTTGCCGAACTTGCAAAACTCGGTGATAATACATTTCGAGATATGACTTTTGCCTATTCAAATTTTATTGCTTTCACTGCGCAAGAACTTAATATAGTAGGTTCAGATTTAATAGAAGTTATGAATAATAATTATATTAGAAATAACTTAGCCAAACCATCTCCAGGAGTTGGGGGACCTTGTCTGTCTAAGGATGCTTTTATTTTCAAAAAAGGCTTAGATAATTGTCAAATAAGTGTAAATAATGGTTTTATTTTGAATGGCAGAATTCAGGATGATTATGTCATAAAAGCACTGTCACAAAAAATAAGTGATCATTGTTCATCCCTTGGAAAAAATAAAATTTCAATTGCTGGTTTAGCTTTTAAAGGTTTCCCAGAAACTTCAGATATAAGAGATTCTTCAACTCTAAAATTAATTGAAAATTTATCTAAGTCTTTAAAATTTAGTATTTTTGATCCTTTGATAAAAGATCCATCAATAATAAATAAATATAATCTGATTTCATTTGATGAGTTTTGTCAAAGTTCTGCAGTCCTAATAATAATGACAAATAATAGTATTATTAAATCTCAGGATTGGAATCTTGCGCTTAAGAAACTTTCACCAAGAGCATTGATAATTGATGGATGGGGAGTTTTAGAAAGGCTAAATGTGGCAGTAGAGTATGATCTAATATACAAAAAATTATGATTAAAAAAAATGTATTAGTAATTGGTGGGTCAGGTTTTATAGGGGCTGAAATTTGTAACACACTCTCAAAAACTGAAAATGTCATTTGTGCTGATAATTATTCTAGAAATGAACAAAAAATAAACATTTCTTCGAATGTAAGTCATGAAGAGTTAGATATAACTGATTTTAATAAAGTATCATTAATTTGCAAAAATATGGATGTCGTTATAAATCTTGCATTCATAAATGGAACTAGAAATTTCTATGAGAGACCAAGAGATGTTTTCAAGGTTGCATTAGAAGGACAACTTAATGTTATGAGAGCAATAGATGATAATAATGTCAAAAGATTTATATACGCTTCATCATCCGAAGTTTATCAAACTCCTGAAATAGTTCCTACATCAGAAAAAGTGAAATTAGTAATTCCAGATATAATGAATCCTCGATATTCTTATGGAGGAGGGAAAATTGTTGGCGAACTAATGTGCGTCCATTATTTACCGAAAAGAGTTCCATACCAGATTTTCAGGCCTCACAATATCTATGGGCCAAATATGGGTTTTGAGCATGTTATACCTGAATTTATTAAGAAAATATATCAATCAAAGGAGAATCTTAATAACAAATTCCCAATTAAAGTTCAAGGAGGAGGATTATCATCTAGGAGTTTTTGTTATTTAAAAGATTTTGGCAGGGCATTCAGGATAATGTGGGAAAAAGGAGGAGAAAATCAAATATATAATATTGGTACAGATAAAGAAGTAAAAATATTAGAAATATTAAATATTCTTTCTAGAATTACAAACAAGGAATTTGATTTAATAGAAGAAGACTTACCTCTTGGGTCAACGGAAAGACGTTGTCCAGACATCTCAAAACTGAAGAAATTAGGCTATTCTCCTATATATAGCCTTGAAGAAGGTTTGCAAAAAACTCACGATTGGTATTTAAACTACTTATGAAAAATTGGATTAGAATGGGTGCTCCTGATGTGGGACATCTAGAAGCTAAAGAAGTTTATGAACAGGTTTTGAGTGGTTGGGTCTCTCAAGGTAAGAGAACACAAGAATTTGAAAAGAAGATATCAGATTTTATTAATGTAAATTATTCCATAGCCATGAGTAATGGAACAGTTACGCTCCATTCAACTTTGGTAAGTCTGGGTATTGGTCCTGGTGATTATGTTGTAGTTCCTTCACTTACTTACATTAGTAGTGTAAATGTAATTTATTTGTGCGGAGCAATTCCTATTTATTGTGATGTAGATCAAGATACTCTATTACTCGATCTTGAAGAATTAGAAAGTATATTAAAAAAGTACAGTCCAAAAGCTGTTATGAGTGTAGATCTCAAAGGTTTACCTTGCGATTATGATTTAATAAATCAAATATGCGATGTCTATAGAGCTGTACACATAGCAGATAGTGCTGAATCATTAGGAGGAATATATAAAGGATCAAAAGTTGGTTCCCAAGCTGCAATGCACTCATTTAGTTTATTTGCAAATAAAACTATTACTACTGGTGAGGGCGGGCTAGTAACAACTAACAGTGAAGACTATGCGTCTAAATTGAAAATCATAAGAAATCAAGGTCAAGGAGATATAAGATATGAGCATATTTCCATGGGATTTAATTATAGGTTTACAGATGTGAAAGCCTCAATAGGTATTACACAAGTCTCAAGATTGGATGATATCCTTTCCAAGAGACAAAAAGTAGTTAAAAATATAAAGGATTTAATGGGGGAGAAAGTAAAATTTCAAAAAGTACCAAAATACGTTGATTTACATCCTTACTACAATCTCACCTGCTTATTTGAAAGCAAAAATACAAGAGATTCAATTATGAATATTTTAGAGAAAAATAATATTGAAACAAGAGTATCATTCCCTCCATGCCATTTGCAGCCTTATCATAAAAATCTTGAAAGTATATCACTAAATAATCTTGATAAAACAGTTAGAAGTTTTGAAATTATGTTAGATATCCCTTGCCATCAAAATATTAATGAAAATGAAATTGATAAAATGACTTCGATAATATTGGCAAATGTCTGATCCAGTTATAATTATTCCTGCGAGATCAAAATCTAAAAGATTAAAAAATAAAAACCTTTTAGAAATAAATCATATTTCTCTTATACAAAGGGCTTTGAACTTTGCATTGTTAATACCTTCTAAATCTATTATATTTTCCTCAGATTCTTTAGACTACTATAAATCTTTAGAGAATAAAACTGGAATTTGCTTCCATCAAAGATCTACAAAAAGTTCCGGAGATAATGCAAAAGATTTTGATGTTATATATGAAATATTTAATCAAAAACTCATAGATGAAAAGGATATTATTTTGTGGATTAGACCAACATCGCCAATAAGAGATCATAGAGAATGTATTGCAGCTTTGGAATACTTTAATCAACAGCATAATTTTTTATCACTAAGATCGGTTCAAGAAGTAAGCGAGCATCCTTTTTGGATGAAATTCATAAAGGATGATGGTTCTCTTATCCCAATAATAAATAATAAAAATGAGTCTCTTTATCCTAATTCTCAATCCTTACCTAAATGTTTTTTCCCTACATGTGAATTTGAAATATCTATTACAAAAAATGTCCTATTACAAAAAAGATTAATTTGTTTACCTTGTACATACTACATTACAAAAAAAAGATCTATCGATATAGATACTTTTGAAGATTTTCAATTCGCAAAATTTCTTCTTGAAAATTAATGTATATTTCTATAACTACAACCTCTTTAGGCTTAAAAGATTTAAATTATATTCCTGAAATAGTTGAGAAGTTAGGAGCAAATATTGAGCTTTCTTCAAATCATGGCTTTTTACCTAATAAAAAAAACATTAATTTATTTAAAGATAAATTATTTGTTCATAATTATTCACCAAGACCTAAATCACCTTTTGTATTAAATCTTGCCTCTATGGATAAAGAAAATTACCATTTAACAGAACAAATGATAATTAAAAATATTGAACTAAGTCAAAAACTTTGTGCCCCTTATTATAGTTTGCATGCTGGTTATGCTTCAGATATCTCACCTTCAATGTTAGGTAATGAAATAACCAGTGATGCATATTCTTCAAGAAAAGAGATTTTCGAATTATTTACAAAAAGAACCAAATATTTTTCAGAATTGGCCGCCAAGAAAAATGTAAGATTATTAATAGAGAATAACGTGGCTGGTTTTAGAAATAAACAATTAAAAAAAACGGATTTGTTACTTTTGTCTCATGTTAATGAAATAGAATCTTTTTTTGACAGAATGTATTCTTTTTGTGGATTATTACTAGATGTTGCTCATTTAAAAGTATCTTCTAATAATTTAAATTTTAATCTTAAAGAATCAGTTTTGAAATTATCACCTTTTGTAGAAGGATTGCATCTTAGTGATAACAAGGGACTTGAGGATACTAATGAATTTTTTGATAAGGAATTTTGGATTTTAGATTATCTTAAAATATTTAAAAATCTAAACTATATAGCAATAGAAACTCAACATGCGTCCCCAGAGAGAATCGAAGAGATGTATAAGTTAATTCAAAGAAATTTAGTCTAAAAAATAATATTTCCTAATTAAACTTGGGGAAATAACTTGCTCTCTCATAAAGATTTATTGGCAAATTTGGATTTTCTTTTAAAAGCGATTCAAAAGTTGGGAACCCTCTCGAGTAATATGTCCTTTTTGATAAATCTTGTTTTATTCTCTCTTTGAAACCTCCATCTGCGAGAGAAATTAGCTTATTTATCTCTTTAATTCCTAAAATATTTACCCTGTTCCATAAAGAAAAAGCAGTATCTTCATCGCATAGGGGTATTTTTTTTTGGATAATAATATCTCCTACATCAAAATCATCTTCCATTAAATGCCACGAATAACCAACTTCCTTTTCTTTATTTAAAATTGCCCAGGCTAACGAAGAACAACCTGCATATTTTGGTAATAGTGATGGATGTAAATTTACTCCTCCTAAGCGACATAAATTCAAAATATCTTTATCAATTCGTTTTCTCCAGTGTGCTGAAATCAGTAAATCAAATTTCTCTTCTAAAATATTATTACTTTCAATTTGATAAAACCTTAAACTATAATTTTCAGCATAAATCTTCATAAGAGATGATTTTGAGTTGTCTATCAATAAAGTTATGTCGTTAATATTCGTATTGCCATGAGAAAATAAATGAGTTAGACCAACAGCACCAATTATCCCATGACCTGCATATAAGATTTTCATTTTAAGTCGGAATATTGAATAAAACTATTTTTTGGTAAATCACAAACAAGTTCTTTGCCAATTATTTCTTGCAATTTATCAATACTTATGCCGTTTTCTGCAGGTCTAATCGCATAAGTGTTGTCTAAATTTATTTTCGTACCCTTTTTTAAATTAACCTTAGATAAAATTGCTTTTTTAGATCTATTTGACATTCCCATTTCTTCTTTTTGAATATTTTTTATTTGTAAACCTTTAATTTTTATACATCTCCTGATTTGTTCGACATAATTTTTCATTTCATTTACATCAGAGGAGGCATAATGGTCTGGACCTTCATCTTGTTTATTTAAAGTAAAGTGTCTTTCAAAATATTCATAGCCAATTGAAGCAGCAATTAAAGAAGGTACGTTATCAATACTGTGATCTGAAAAACCAATTTTGTGATTTTTAAAATTTTTTTTCAGAAGATTTATGCAATTTAAATTGAGAGATCCATCAGAACATGGATACTCAGATACACAATGTAGTATGGTGGGCTTTGTGTTTTTGTAAATTGATATTGTATTTTTTATGGTTTCTATATCAGACATGCCAGTGGCAATAATAACTTCAACATCCTTAAAAGAAGATATTTCATTATGGAGATATAGATCAGACAAGTCAGCAGATGCAGTTTTAAATTTTCTAACCCCGCAATCATAGGCTTCTTTAGCTGAAAAAGGGTCGTATGGGGTTGTTATAAAGTCAATATTAATTTTTGAAGCATATTCGAAAGCTTTTTTAAAATTTGTTCCATTAAATTCTAATTTTCTTATCATTTCATGATGACTTTCTGATTCATCTCCAGAACGGAGTTGGTAATCTACTTTTTTAGCCGAAGGATGAACTAGTCTATCTGCATAAAAACTTTGAAACTTAACAGCATCACAACCGCATTCTTTTGCAGCATTTATTAAATTAATGGCCTTATCTAAATAACCATCATGATTAACCCCAACTTCAGCAATGATATACATTCTTTAAATAGTTTATTCATAAAGATTTTACACCCCTTTTGCCGACTGTAAATTAATTTTTTATTTTAGTTTTAAATGATTTATATTTTTCAAAAGTGATTGAATAATTAACCATGATTTAGATTCGTACTCTGAAACAAAATCATTAAAATCAGTCACCGCGTTGTCATTTGCAGAATCAGAAATGACTCTTACAATTAACCATGGTACATTATCGTTAAAGCATACTTGCGCCACTGAAGCACCCTCCATTTCTACCGCCAATAAATTAGTTATTTCGGATTTTAAACTAATAATATTTTCTTTATCACTTATAAATTGATCTCCTGTCGCGATAGTTCCACTATAAACTTTTTTAAAACAAATTTTATTTTCTAATTCTTTAAATGATTCAAAAGTCCATTTTAAAACTTCTTTTCTTGGCTTGAAAAAGCTTTTATTTATATTAGGAATAACATATTTAGGGAAAATTGGACTCGCATCCATATCATGCTGAATTAAAGCATCACCCACAACTATATCCCATTGTTTTAGATTATTATCAGCTGATCCTGCAACACCAGTGAAAATTAATAAATCAATCTTTGGGAAATCTTGATTCAAATAAATTAATTTTGTAGCTGCTTGCGCAGAATTAACTTTTCCCCATCCACTCCATGAAGATGTAATTCTAATTTCATTTGAATGTGATAATTCCTCTTTCCAAATACCAGATATAATTTCTTGGTTCTGTAATTTAAAATTTTGAATATTTTTTAATTTATTTTTTAAAGATGATATTTCTTCTGGCATCGCAGATAAAACAGCTATGTGAAAATTATTTTTTGACATTCGAATTATTGATGAATTGTATTAATAATATTAAACCACTAATTTTAAATAATTTTTACCATTTTTTTTCTTTCCAATCAGAAAATGCTTCCGAGCCATATAAAGTTCCGTCTACATCGCAATTATTACATGGCTCAATTTCTCTCGGTTTTTGAAACATTAATTTTCTAAAAATTCTATATTCTTTTGAAAACCAAATATCAAGAATGGAATCTTTGTATACATTACCAAAAATCTTTTTCTTACCCCAATCATGGCAACATGCTATTACGTCTCCATTAGAGTCAACAAAAATATTGTAGAAAGGATAGAAACAAGGATTAGTTTTTGATTCTGATTTATTCCCATAATCAACTAATCCTGTTCTACTACTAAAAAGATCTAATTCATCTCCCTCATATAAGAATCTTTTTCTAATAACCATTTTGCCTTTTTGAATAAGATCTGAGTAATCTTTTTCCAGTTGTTTAACTTGCTCTATCCCATCATAAGCTGAGATTAAAAGTCTATTAAAATGTTTATTGGCTAGAACTCTCTTGCCAAGTTTTGTTTTCAATAAATCTGCATTGGTAATGATATCAATAACGGATTTTGGTAAAATTTTCCTACTAATCTCTAATATCTTATCAAAATTGGGATGTGTAAAGGGTTCACCAAATCCAGCATAAGAAAGTCTTCCTGAATAATCATATTTTGCTAGTAAAGAGAAGTTTTCTTCAAGCATCTCTAAATCTAAAAATGTTTTAGTTGACTTAAAGATTTTTGGATCAGTACGTGGACAAAATGAGCATGATCTGTTGCATAAACCAGTAACTGTAAACTCTAATTGTTGAAAGATTAACCCATCATTATGTCTTAATGTGTTTTTAAATGAATTACTTACGTCAGAACCCTTTACTTTATAGTCAGTGTCCTTCATTATATTTTATATATTTAAATGATATTTTAAATGATATCTAAGGATTTATAATATAGTAAGTTTCTTTAAGTAAAAAAAAATATATATTGTTAATATTGATGAAATCATTATATTAAATTTCTAATAACATTTTAATTTTAAATTCACTATAAAAATATTATGAGATTTAATAAAACATTACTAAGATTATTCTTATTCAAATATTTAATCACATTTGCAATTGGGGGGCTTACTGGAGGTTTTTTATATAGATTAATATCTGTTTATAAGCCCGAACCAATTTATAGTTATTTACAAATAATTAGAAATAGAAAAGATATTAGGTTTAAAGATCCAGAATATAATTTTGATCCTCTCAAATTGATAAAAATCAATGATAAATTTTCATTAGAATTAATGAGATCAGAATTAACTAAATATATTTTCAGAAATAAAATAGTAAAATCTAATTTGCCAACTATTACAAATAAAATTATTGACGAAGATTTTTCTTCATTAAATAATTTAAAACATATTAATAAACTAGAAATTAAATTAGATTTAGGATTTAATTCAATTGCATATGAATTTGTTCCTAAAAAGAGTAATAAAAAGTTTATTATTTATCATCAAGGTCATTCAGGAGGTTTTGATGTAGGTAAGAATTATATAGATTTTTTTCTCAGTAAAGGATATCAAGTTATAGCCTTATCAATGCCAACTATTGGAATGAATAATCAACCTATTATTGAAACAAGTAATGGTTTTATATCTTTTAATGAACATTCAAAATTTTATTATTTAGAAGAATTTGAAATTAACCCTATTAAATTATTTATTGAGCCTGTAATGCAAGTTGTGAATTATATTGATAAATTTCATAATAACAAAAATATCAATATGGTTGGGATATCTGGTGGGGGTTGGACAACTACAGTAAGTGCCGCTGTTGATACTAGAATTAAAAATTCTTTTAGTGTCGCTGGTAATTTACCGATATCTCTTTTAACTGAACATGATTGGGGGCATTATGAGTTAAATAAAAAGGATTTTTATACTAAATTTAACTACTTAAATTTATATATTTTAGCCTCATCAGATCTTAATAATCCAAGAAGTTATATTCAGATTTTTAATCAGAACGATCCATGTTGTTATGGGGGAGTTAGATGGAAAAAATATAAGAATCAAGTTAATTTTGTAGTTGAAAGTATTACAAATGATGAGTTTAAGATTATAAATGATAAAAAGAATTATTCTCATACTATATCCCCTTCATCATTAGATAAGATTCATCAGAATCTGCTTAATTACTATTCAAATACTTCTAAAAAACCACTCTAGATTTATTAATTTCCATGCTCTTTCCCTGCTTACTTCATTAATATTTTCCTTCAAATTTAAAAAATCCCATATTTTCCAATTTTCTTCTGAACCTAGAAATACTTTAGTTTCATTTGGGAAACCTGCAAAGCCACTCTTCTTAGGAGGATCCAATTTAAAATTCTTTATAAAAAGATTGTGGAGGCAAAGTTTTTGCATCCTATCATTATGCTGGGTTGATATTAAAAATTTTAAAGGAGTAGATAATGCTAATCTAATTATCTCTGATCTACCAAAAATACTTCTAGCTTCAATTCCATAGTCTGAAAAAGCTAAATCATTTGCTAGAAAACCAACTGAAGATAATTGATAATAATAATCTATTAATGCTGATGCTTTTATGAAAGCTTCTTTTGATGACATGTATTTTTTAAAATTTTCAAAATAAAAAATTAAATCTTTATTAAGTTCAAGTTCAGTCTCGTTTGAAAATTTACTATTCAAATTTTTAGAATAGTCACTTAATAATTCTATATTGCCATTAAATTTAGAAATCATATCACCATAACATCCATAACCTAGAAAGAGCTCATCAGCCCCTTCTCCGCCGTAAATTACACGCGCATTATTTTTCCTTGCTTCTTTTGCAATAATCATACTGGATGCGAATGAATGAGTATTTATTGGTCCAGCTAATAAGCGAATACATCTCTCTAAACAATCTTTATAATCCTCAATATTAGGTTTTATATAATTGTGGATATTAATATTGCTTTTGATAGAAATTTCTTTTGATATTTCAGTAGGGATCTCTTTATTATTAAAATCTAAGCAAAACGAGCTTTCTAGATTTATGCCTTTTTTGTTCAAATAGTAAGCAGAAAGAGAAGAGTCTATTCCTCCACTTATTATGCCAACACTATTATTTTTATTTGCGCCACTTACCATTTTATTGCTTGTACTATCGATGACCTCATCAAGTAATTTTTCGTATTTTTGATGGCTAAAAGAATTTAATTGTAAATATAAATTTGGATCAAAAAATTCCGTAATTTTTTTAAAAATTGTTTCTTTAATTTCGAAATTAGTATTCAAATTAAATTCTATTTTATGGCCTGACTTAAGTTGTTTTATTCCTTTAATGCATAAATTATTCGAAGTTATTAAGTGACGTCTGCTTAAATAATCAAGTATTACTTCTTTATTTAATTTATTTAAATTACAGTATTCTTTAATAAAACCTGGAACAGAGGATATTACAAGCTTTTCAGAATCATTGTAGTAATATATATGTTTTTCTCCTGAAGGATCTCGATAAATTTCTACTCTTACTGATTGATTATTTTTTCTAGTTATTTTGCAAATAGCATACATCCCATCAATTGACCTTAACCTATCAGAAAGATTTTTTTCTTTAAAGAGATTATGAATTGAGTCTAGTTTTTTTTCATATTTTTGAATTAATCCAATATCTTCGGAATAAATTTCCCCATTGTATAAAAAACAGTCTTCTATTTGATTGAATATGTAGTTATTCTTTTCTTTTTTACTTTGAATTGATAAAACTGATTGGAAGATGAACTCATTCTTAGAGGCAAAAAAGGAGTTATAGTCTGGTCCTCTTTTCTCAATAAACTCTTTTGCCAAATTTAAAGCTAATTTAGTTTTGATATTATTTTTTTTATGAAAGATGTATGCTATCCCGCACATATTTTTATAGAAAACTTTAAAAAATTAATTTTATTAAGGTGATTCTACTTTAGCTACATAGAAATATGTTATATCTATAAATTCTCAATAGTTTATAATTATTAAATTATAGATACATCATGAACATAATATATTCTACTCAAAGTACAAGTTTAAATTTATTTTATAAAACTTCCCTAATATTAAAAAAGAAATTAGATATTAACAAAAATATTTTTTTAGTATCTGATAGTTTTTTCTACAACAAATGGATAAAAGAAAATAAAAATATAGACAAGGAAAATAATATTTTTATTAAGGAATGGGAATTATTCGAAAATCTAGATCCTCTAGATTTAAAGGTTCTGCATAAATTTGAGAGGAAAATAGCTAAGCCTGGTTTAATGGATGCCTTGATATCTGATAGAAGAATTTTTATGGGATTTAGATGTACTTTTACCCAAGATTACAATAGAAGATTTAATGACGAAGAATTACTTACTATCTTACAAAAATATCTCTTGGAAATAGATGATATTTTTCTAAGATACAAACCACAAATTTCGATGTCTTTTGTATGCGTTACTTTGTTTGACTATTTACTATACTTATTTGCAGATTACTATAATTCAAAATTTCTAAATATTAGGCCTTCTAAGATCAATAATTTTGTTCAAATATCAAGTGATTTAATTGATCCTCCTTCAGAAATAAAAAGCACTTTTTTAAATCCAAAGACTATAAATAGGAATGCTGTACAATTTTCAGAATCTTTTTTAAATAAAAACATATCAAATTCTGGGATATACGAGGGTATTGTTAAGCCAAGCAAAAGACCTGCTGAAAAATTGCAAGTTAAAAATAATTTATTAGGCTTTTTTATTGGCTTTCTTCTCAATATCAAGAATTATTATTTTAGTAAAAGTTTTAGGGATAATCATTGCCCAAATCCTTTATTAATTGCTTTATACAAGTATCTATTAAATCCTTTGAGGGCTTTTTATACAAATATTATTTTCGCAAAAATTTATGTAAGACCATCTGACTTAATTGATAAAGATTATGCATTTTTCCCTATGCATACTGAACCTGAGGTATCTTTGTTAGTTTATTCTAGACCGATAATTAATCAAATAGAAATTATTAGATGTATTGCATTAAGCTTGCCAATAGGAATGAAACTAGTTGTAAAAGAACATCCATGGATGATTGGCAAGAGAAAAATTTCAGCCTATAAAAAGTTACTAAATATTCCAAATGTACTAATTTCAAGTCCGGAAGTATCAACAAATAATTGGATTAGAAATTCAAATCTAGTAACTATTATTTCTAGTTCCGTTGGACAAGAAGCTGTTTTCTTAGGAAAGCCAGTTTTGACTTTTGGTAATTGCATGATTAATATGTTGCCTCAAACACTTGTAAAAAAAGCTGATGCGTTAATTAATTTGCCAGATGACATAAGAAATTTAATCAAAAACTACACGTTTAATAAACAAATAATTATAAATTATATAGCTTCAATAATATCAAATACATACCCATTAAACTTATATTCAAGTCTTTTAACAAGAAAATCCGCTTTTAAATATAAAAAATCAGATTTCAATGAAGATTTAGAAAAATTTGTACAATCTATTTTGGATAAACTAGATCAGATTTAGTTAGTTTACCTAATTTCATTTGTTTGATTGATATATTCTTTTTCATTAAAAGTGCATTCTAAAAAAATTGGTTCAATGCAATTCCATTGACTAATGTTTTTGGAAAATTCTGTAATATTTTTACATTCAAATGATTTTATTTTGAATTCTTGTATTATTTTTATCCAAGATGGTGATTTCATATATAAAGCTTCAATAGGTGAATTTTTTGGAGCTGATTTGGCGATACTTCCATAACCTCCATCAGTCATCAATATAATGCATATTGGAAGTTTATTTTCATAAATTATTTTTAAATCAGAAAGATAAGGACTTATTCCTCCGTCACCAACAATACAAATAGTTGGAATTTCTTCATTGCCAAATGATACTCCTATAGATGTAGGTATCGCTGTTCCCATAAATCTACTTATACTGCTTCCATAATATTTTTTTTGTTTTGAGAAAGATAATATATGCTCCGCTTCAATAGCAAAATTGCCTGTGTCTATTATGCAATTACATTTACTAATTTTTTTATTTATTATTTCATAACATTTACTTGGCGACCATTTTTTTTCAAGGAGCTTTTCTTGCATGGAAACTCTATAATTTAATACTTTTTCAATATTCCATTTTTTAATTATATGATCATATATATTTGTAATCTCTTTTTCAGAACAGTAAAAAGTTTCTTGCATATCTTCATCGGTTAAAAAATTTTTGTTTGTTAATGCAATATGATTTTTCATAATATTTAAAGTTCCAGTAATTTCATTTTTCTTTAAACCAATGTAAGTAATAAGATCGCATTCTTTAATTAGCTTAAATTCTGCTGATAAAGATTTACCTTCTCCAGTAAATACTCCTGAATAGTAATCATTTTGAATATTAAAATTTTCTAACGAAGAAACTGAAATAAGGAAAGGAACTTTAAGTTTATTTAAACTTTTTTTAAAAAATCTTATTCCTTCATTCCCAAAAATAATAAGGGGTTTTTTCGAATTTTTTATAAGTTGAAGTTTTTCTTTGGTAATATTTTTGGCTTTATGTTTGCTTTTTATATTTTTAATAAATAAATTACTTAATGAAAGATTAATGTGAATTGGACAACTATCATTTGAATTTACTAATTCAAAAAATTCATTTCTATTTTCTACTAAATAATCCATAGAAAAAATGCCCTTTGTGAATTGTTTTAAAAGTGAATGATTATTTATTCTTTTATGAGTTTTTTGATCTTGTTCAGGAGAATCATAATCTTCAGAAATACTTATAGAATTTATATTTTCAAAGTTATTAAAACAAATTCCCGGAATCGAATTTATAAGTCCTGGTCCTTTAATACTAATGGATAAAGCTTTATTTGTAGATGACCTATTTACAGCTCCTGCTATTATTGCGGCACTCGCTTCATGATGAGTGTTTATAAACTTAATATTTTTCTGGGTTAAGAAATTTATTAGATTAATACTTCTGCCACCCCCAGTAATACCAAATATGAATTTTATGTTTAATTCTAAAAGAATTTCTGCTAAATTTTTTATTGTTTCTTCAATCATTTTTATAATATTCAATTATCCTCTTAGAGGAAAAGGTTAGTACTTTATGTAAAACTTCCTCACAAAAGCCACCAATATGGGGTGTTATTACCAAGTTAAGATTTGAATTTCTTAGTTTAAATAATTCATTATTTTTAACATCGGGTTCGCCACTAAGAACATCTATACCAACTGCTTTCAAAGTTCCATCCTTCAAGGCTTCTATTAAAGCATTCTCATCAACTAATTCTCCCCTTGAAGTATTAATAAAGATGGCCCCCTTTTTAATTAATTTGAAATGATTACTAGTAATTATTTTTAAGTCTCCCGGATTATAATTAACATGTAAGGTAATAAAATCACAAGTCTTTAAAATCTCTTCTAATGTTTTCCTTTCTAAATCCTTAATTTGATTATCATTATAAGGATCATAACCGTAACATTTCATCCCAAAAGCATTTCCATATCTTGCCATCCATTTACCAAGTCTCCCTAATCCAATAATTCCAAGTTTTTTCCCATTCAGCATTTCTCCAGGATGCTTAGTCCTATCCCAATTCCCAATTTTTACATCATTTACCGCACTTAATACTTTTCTTGCACACATCATTAAAAGTAACCAAGATAATTCAGCCGCAGGTGTTATTTGGTTTAAAAATTCTTTTTGGTCTCCAAGTGTTTTTAGGGGAATATTTTTTCTTGATAAATAATCAACATCTATGTGTGAAAAACCTGTTGTGGCAGTTATCAATAATTCCAAATTAATAGCATTAATTAATATTTCTTCATTAAATTCAATTTTCATTGAAGCATCAAAAATAACATTTATTGATTTAATAATATTTTTTAATTCTTTTTCATTATTTGGAAAGAATATTTCAAAGTTTTCAAGATTTTTCTTAATCAAACCTTGAGTATTTTTTGGACCTAAATATATTAATTTTTTGTGATTACTTAGCATTTTTTTGACATTAAATATTCTACAATTTCAAAATCAATCTCATTATCAATATCAATCCCTTTTTCTATCCCCATATCATAACCTATGGCATTTCCTGATAGTAATCCGGAACTATTTCTCAAATAATTTGTATCAATAATATATATTGAAGCAACGTGATCAAAAACTTTTGGAGCTTTTTGTCGGCAAACTATATTATGGTCTAATTTTTTTGAAATAGTTAATTTATTATCTACATATTCAACCATATTAAAATATGGGTTTTTTCTCGATTCGCATATTGAAAAAACGCAATCCACTTTTTTTTCTTTGAAAAGATTTATAGCATTTGAAATATCTTCACTTTCTTTTAGTGGGGATGTACAATCAAGATCAATATACATATCGTATTTTTTTTTGTATATTTTTTCAGATTCAATTAATGCATTTTGCCAAACTTCCCATTTCCCAGCATTATCCGAGGCAAGATTAGTCGGTCTCATAAAAGGTACTTCTGCGCCATAATCTTTAGCTATTTTTGCTATATTTTCACAATCTGTTGAAACTATTACAGAATTGATTTCTTTGCATTTTTTAGCTTCTTCTATGGTCCACGCAATTAATGGTTTTCCTAGTAATAGTTTGATATTTTTATTTGGCACTCCTTTTGAGCCACCTCTTGCACAAATTGTGCATAAAGTTTCCATAATCAATTTATCTTAATATCTTTATTATAAATCAAGCTTTCATTTTTAAAAGATAATTTTGCTCCGATAGCGATCTTTAATGCATTACAAGCATCATTAAATTGTGATAAATCAAAACTATTAAATTTTATTTTTTCAATAAAATCTTTCATTTCTTCTAAGTACATTATGTTTCTTTCAAAATCCTTTTCTAGATTATGCAAAACTTTTGTATGGTCTTCCTTATTTGTAAAGGATACAATATTTGTCTTGAAGTCCCAATTTACTATTCCTTTTTCACCAACTATTTCAAGCTTTCTCTTTAGCACAGGGCAAAGATAATCTAATTGAATATTACAAATAATGTCTCCGTATGTTTTTATGCTTATGTTTGAAATGCTTTCTGTATTTATGTTTAATTCTTTATTAAAACCTAGTAAGGCAAAAATAATTTCAGCTTCTCCAATTAGCCAATTTATTAAATCTATTTCGTGAATTAAGTCTAGAGTAACTCCACCACCAGTTTCTGAATTAGCTGCATAACCTTTAGTATAGTCATAATTTTTTCGCCATTTTCTTAAATCTTGACCTATGGATGCATTAGCATAGTATATTTTTCCTAGTTCTCTTTTTCTAATTAATTCTTTTATAAAGATAAGATTTGGATGCTTCCTTAGCATAAAACCAGAAGCGAATATAATCTTGTTAGACTTAAGTTTTTTTTCTAAATTTTTTAAATTATTTAAATTATGAGACAAAGGTTTTTCTACAAAAATATGTTTTCCTTTACTCGCTGCTAAAAGTGCTACTTCAAGATGCTTTTCAGTCGAATTGCAAATTATCACAGCGTTTACTTTTTCTATTGCGTTTTCTAAATCATTAACAAATTTAATTCCCTCATTAACATTGTTTGGGTCTTTATTTTTTCTATAGCTATAAACATATACTTCATAAGAGAGATTTACTAAATTGTCGTAATGCCTTTTACCTATAGAACCAAAACCTACTATGAGAAATTTTAAATTTTTCATTTATTTAAGACTTTATTTTAAGGAAACTAATTAAACCTATAAAGATTTTATAGTATTTAAAAAGTTATACTAAATTGAAAAATAAACTTGCAATTACAATACCTCATGGCGCTGCTTTAAGGCTACTAAAAGATGTATTACCTATAAAAAAGATACAAAGAAAATATCAAATCTTTGTAATTTGCGAAAGAGATTTAATCTCAGAAAAAATAATAAAATTTTGTGATAATAATGAAATTATTTTAAAGTCGGTAGATTTTAAAAATATTAATGATTTTAATTTTCTAAAAAGAATTCTTAGAAATGTTAGAGCGTATTTATACCCAAGAAAATTTTTTAATCAAACTTTATTTGATTTTTGGAAAGTTTTTGAATATGAGAATTCAAAAAAAGCTTTAATATCATACAAGATCATTTTTCAAAAAATACTATACAAACTAGCTTGCAATTTTAAATTTATAAGAAAATTCATAATCAATTTAGAGTGTTTTTTAACTGATACAAAATCAGAAGAAGAATTATTGAAGATTTTAGGAATCTCTCAAATTTTAACTACATCATTTTCTGGAGTTGATGCCAATGATACTATGCTTTTGGCAAGTAAAAGATTAAATATCTACTCTTATTGTTATATCCAAAGTTGGGATAATGTATCAGGTAATGGGTATCATCTTTGTGAGCCTAACAAAGTTCTTTCATATAGTGATTCTATGAATATACAGTTGAAAAAGTTTCAGGAAATCTCTTCCCAAAATATATTTGCTGTTGGCGCTTTACAGTATGCTTCTTGGATCGATTTTGAAAAGGAAAAAAATAAAAAAACTAATAACTTGAAAGTTCTTTATGGTGGAAAATCTTATAAAAGATTTCCTTTTGACTACACTTATGTTGAAGAAATAATTAAAGCATTTCAAGTTTTGAAAATTGATATTAATTTAGTAGTAAGGCCTCATCCATTTGCTTTAAGAAGAAAGAATGATGGTTCCTTTTTTTATCCTCAGATTAATAAATTAGTATCTTTAGTTAATAAATATAAATACATAAGTTTAGATATAGAAAAGGTTTCAGGAGAAAAATTTATAAAGTACGAAAATTCTAATTCATTTAATATTATGAGAGATCGTTTACTCAATTATGACCTTGTAATAAATATATTTTCTACACTTGCTTTAGAGGCTTCTTTATTAAATATACCTTGTATAAATATGTTTTACCAGACCAAAGATTACAAATATCTAAACCATCCATCCCGTTTTAATATGTATCAAGATGAAAGGCAATTTCATAATAGACAATTAATAAATTCTATACCTAATGCTGATTCTTTTGATTCACTTAAAAAATACATAAAAAAAGCACTTGATGATAAAAGTAATTACTCTAAAAATAGGGTTAGAGATTCTTTAGATATATTAGGAAACTTAAAAAATGCAGAAAAAATGTTTCTAAAATCTTTAGATATTTAAATTATTAATCAATTTCTATATCTTCAATAGTTATTAATTTGTTTGATTGGACATCCCTAGAAAGTTTCTTTCCTAATATATTTGGTAAGTCTTTTTCTTTAATACCATTACCTGGTTTTTTTAAAGTAAACATTTCTTCAGTTAATATGGTTCCTTTTTTCATATTCCGAATTAGGCATAGGGACTTTCCAAATAATGCTGTCATTTTATTTAATCTATTGGCAGCTTGATCTTTATCTGATGGGTTGGATTTCATAATATGGAACTTATCTCTAAGAATAGATAAATTTTTTAATTCATCTGGAGTAATTGATGAATTAGTATCTGGACCAAATTGATATGGATGTAAAGCTATATGTAATTCAATAAGTGAAGCACCTTTTGAAATTGCGTAAATAGATGGCGCTATGTCACCTGAATGATCTGAAAGCCCAACAGGCACATTATATTTATTTCTAAATTTTTCTATTAAATTTATTCCTACTTTATTTAAAGAAGTTGGATATTCAGAGGTACATTGAAATATAGCTATGTCATTGACTTCATTACTCTTAAGGAATTCAAAGGCTTCATCAATCTCTGATAAACTACTCATACCAGTTGAAATTAGGATTGGTTTTTTTGTGTTACTCAATTTTTTTAGAAAAGGAAAATTATTAATTTCTCCTGAAGCTACTTTCCATGCAGGGACATTTAATTTTTCTAAAAGATCAATTGCTTCTAATGAAAAAGCTGAAGAAAGAAAAATTATTTTTTTTTCCTCTGCATGTTTGTATAGACCTATCCATTCTTCATAGGTAAACTCCATTCTTTTCCAATATTCGAATCTGGTTTTATCTTCGTATGAAAATTTTATTCTAAATTCATCATCCAATGTACTTTCATGATTTGCAATGTGTGTTTGAAATTTTATAGCATCTGCACCATAATCTGCTGCAATATCAATAAATGAATGAGCCATACCAAGTGAACCATCATGAGCTTGGGCAACTTCTGCGATAATAAATGAAGGCTGATTTGGTCCTATTTCTCTATCACCTATATAAAAGTTTTTTGAATTAATCATTAATTATAAGATCATGATTATTTGATAATATTACTAAAAAATGAAATGTATGTCTCTAATAAAAGTTATTATTTATGCTTTTAAACTCAATTTTAGAAATTAAATCTGCCATTATTTCTCCAGCTTTACCATTTCCATAAAGATAACTCTTTTCAAATTTACCATGATTGATTTGCTTCTTAATAGCATTAAAAATAGAATTAGAATCATGACAAACATCAATAACGTTTTTTGCTCTTTCTCTACCATTTTGTCTAGAACCAATATTAACAACAGGAATACCCAAGAAAGAACATTCCCTTATCCCAACGCTGGAATTACCAACTAAACAAGAAGAATTTTGAACTAAAAGTAAGAAATCTTTTGGTAATAAATTTTTAAAAAAATGAAATTTTGCATTTTTATTAAATTCTCTAAATATCCTTAGTGCCTTTGAGGTTGCATCTGAACCAGCATCTACATTAGGCCAAAACCAAAATACAGGGAGATCAATTTTTCTTATGGCATTAATTGTTTCATTAGCTTGATTAAAAGCTTCATCGTATTCTGTCGTAACAGGATGCTGCATAACTACTAAATATCCGTTTTTACAGTTAAATTTTGGCCCTGTACCTTTATACCTTTCAAAGGGATCGAAGTTTAAAACAGGGGTTTGTTCAACTTCTAAAGCTATGTCAATGGAGGGACAACCTGTTTTGAAAACATTTTCTGGGTCCTCCCCCATTGAGATAACCCTTTTTTTTGCTAAATCAGTTGCCACAAAATGAATATCTGCTAGTTTTGTGATTGCATGTCTTACTTTATTATCAATAGATCCAGTATATTCACCACCTTGAATATGTAATAAAGGGATATTCATATATGATGATGCAATCGCATTTGCGATAGTTTCGTATCTATCGGCAATTGTTATAACAATATCAGGATTTATTTTAGATAATTCAGAAGATAAATCAATAAGAGCTAATCCAACGCTTTTTACTGAATGAGATAACTCACTACCTTCAATTACATTATGTATTTGCGAATCAATAATGAACCCATCTTCTCTTATTACTTTTGAAACTTTCCCATATCTATCTAGAAGAGCTGAGCCAGATAAAATTATTTGAAGTTGAATATTTTTATTTTTTTTTAGGGCTAAAAGGGTAGATTTTATTCTTGAATAACTTGGTCTTGCGGTAATAATTACACAAACTTTTTTCATCATATTTCAAATCTTTTTCATTATATATTTAAACTAGAAAATAAAATTATTACCTTTTAAAAATTTTTATATTTTGATATTTATTTTATACAATTCTGTTCAATTACTATGTATATAATAAATAAATAAATATAAGTTATTTAAGTTGTACGCAAAAAAAGATCAGAGTGTTGCAAGTTTCGTTGAATCTTGTGTTGATATAGATGAAAAAATTTTCAGGTTAACTCCCCTATCGGATAATTCTTTATTTGCACTAAATTTCTATATATTTAACTTGAATTTGCTAGGAAATAGAAAACTAATTGAAAAAGATAAATATCTTATGGATGGATTATTAAGAAACAATATTAGAAAATTAAAAAAAAAGATGAGTTCCGAAAAAAGAACTCTCATTTACGATAAAAGTTTTTTGCAATTATTATCATTTACTCTTTCTTCTTTGAAGATTTTAAATACTATAGAAAAAGACCCAATGCCTGAATTAACTGAGAATATTTTTAAAGGTGTTTCAATTAAATCTTACCTAAATAATATTGGTGCATTTGATGGTAAACCAGGCTCTGGAAATTTTGCTATGTTTTTTGCTATTAATCTTCTTCATAATAAAATCTATTTAAATCGTAAGGTTGAAAATAAAATAGACGAATGGGTTGATTTACATTTGAAAGCTATGAACATTAATGGTTTTTTTGGATGTAAATTCTCAAATCCTTTTTTACAATTTCAAAATGGATATCATCAATATGAGATTTTGGATTTCCTGAATATAGATGGTATTTTTTGGCAAAAAGCTGCTGATTTCGTTTCCAAACTAAGCGATAAAGATGGTCATTTTGCTCCATATCCAGGGGGCGGAGGATGCTATGACTATGATGCAATTTTTTTTCTAACTTCAAAATTCGTTAATATTCAAAAATTTAGAAAACAATTGAGTATTACTTATAAAACCATATTAAATGAACAAAATACTGATGGAGGGTGGTGTGAGTCAAAATTTATAAGGCCAAGATCATTCAAAAACCACCTTAAGTCTATAAATCACATATTTAAAGGTGATTTTATCTCTTTTTTATTTAAGTTAAAAACTAATATTTCAATTCAAAGGAATAAATTTAATAAATTAAAAACTCATTGGTCAATTTATAGTAGAGGTTGGAATGAATCTGACTTATGGGATACATGGTTTAGGAACCTTTTATTGGAAAAAATTAATTTAGTAATTTATGCAGAAGAAAGTAATAGTTTTATAAAGAAAAAGTTTATAAACTATCCAGGTATTGGTTATCAAAGAATTTAATATTTAAATATGAGAATTGTTTATGTTTCAGCCTCAACTATTCCATCAAGGCAAGCCAACACAGTCCATGTACTAAACCAGATATATGGCTTTATAGAATTAGGTTATAAGGTTGACTTGTTTGCTAAATTAAATTTTAAAAACGAAGCTGATATTGAAAATTATTTAAAAAATTCTTTTGGATTTGATAATAAAAATATTTCATTTAAAGATTTTAATATTAATTATAAATTTGGCATTGAATTTTTCATAGCTCTAAGATTTGTTTTTTTTCTTTTAAAAAAATCAAATAATAAGAAAATTATAATTTGTAGAAATTTATATGCAGCATATTTAGCGGGTATAATCCTCAGAATTAACCTAATATATGAAACCCATACACCAGAGCAGGGAATTAGAAAAAATATACAATTTTTATTACTTAAGAGTAAGAGAATTAAATCTATTGTAATTTCAAAAAAATTGAGAGAAAAATTAAATCAATATCATAACTTTAATTTTAAGAATATTGAAATCTTCCCTGATGCAGCCAAATCGGGTTTAGAAATATTTTCAGAGCAAAAGAAGAAGCAAATTATTGGAGAATTATTAGAAAAAAAATATTTTAAATTTAATTTTTTTTGTGGTTATTTTGGACATTTATATCCTGGTAGAGGCATTGAAGTTATTTATGAATTATCAAAAAGAAATAGAAACTTTTTATTTCTAGTTTTTGGGGGAACAGATGAAGATATTATCATAAGCAAAAAATTATATGAGTCTAGCAATCTAATCTTTTTCGGATATCTAGATCATATTGATTCGCTTAAGATTTTAAGATGTGTAGATGTATTATTGATGCCATACCAAAGAAATGTTTCTATAGGCATTAAGGGTTCTAATACTGCTGATTGGATGTCACCATTGAAATTGTTTGAATATATGTCTTCAGGAGTTCCTATAATTTCTTCTGATTTGCCAGTATTAAGAGAGATACTTGAGGATAGAAGAAATGCCTTACTTGTCCCTCCCAAAAATTTTGATAGTTGGGACAAAGCTTTAAAAATAATAAAAGATAATAGAAAATTATCTACATATATATCAAAAAATGCATTTAATGAATACATGCAGTACTTTAATTGGAAAAAAAGAGCAGAAAACTTTATTTATCTCAGTAAAAAAAATTGAAAAAAACTATTATCTTATTACTCCCTGCAGATAATCCAACAGGTCCCATAAAAGGAGCTTTTGCTATTGCAAATGGTCTTTCTAAGTATTATTTTGTTCAACTCGTCTTTATAAATAAAGGCAAAGGATCAAATGCTTTTCTTGAAAAAGAAATTGCCAAAGAATATTTATCTGAATCAAAAAAAAATTTTTTTAAGAATGTTAAAAAATTTAGAGAATTTATCAAATACATGAGTACTAAAAATAAAAATATCTTAGTTTTTTCAATGTGTTTTAGCGCCGATTTAACAAATTTTATTTCTTTGCATAAATTCCCCAAAGTTTCCAGTATTAGGGGTAATTTAATGACTAATTATAAATTCACTTATGGATTTCTTGGTTATTGTTTAGCACTGTTACATCTATTTATTTTAAGAAATTTTTCATTAGTTTTTTCTATGACATTATCAATGCAAAGTCAAGTAAATAAATTAGTTGGTCTAAAAACTGAAGTAGTGCCGAATTTTATTGATGAAAAAAATCTTGATCTTTATAAATATGAAAATAGAAAATTTAAGAATAAAAAGAAATTTAATCTTTTATTTTTGGGAAGTTTAACTAAGAGAAAAAATCCCGAATTACTCATTGATGCAATTAGTAAAATAAATAAATATGATTTAAAATTAGATATTATTGGAGGGGGTGAATTAGAGAAGAGAATTGCAAATTTAATTTCTAGAATGAATTTAGATTCAAAAATAAAGCTTATAGGATTTGTAAAAAATCCTTTTAAAAGATTTAAAAATTATGATATTTTGGTTTTGCCTTCTAGTTCTGAAGGCACCTCTAGAGCAGTATTAGAAAGTTTATTTATGGGTTTGACGTGCGTTCTAAGAGATACCGATGGCAACTCAGAATTAAGTTTAGTTTCGGAAAATGTTTTCTTATTTAGGAAGGATGAAGAGTTGTCAAAAACTATTGAAAAAGCAATAGAACAAACTTCAAAGAAAATAAGAAAAATGAATTTTTTACCTTCTAAATATAGTCAATCAAGAGTATCTCAAGAAATGTTTAATAGATTAGATAAAATCTTTTGAATATCAAGAATTTAGGATATATTTATAAAAAAGTATTTTTATTTTGGACTCTTCAACGAATTATAAGGAATATCATGAATACTTAAAAAAGATTTCTTTTTTAGGAAAGATATATAGAAAAATTTTTTTATTTCCATTTTTAAGATTCAAAACTGGTCCAAGATTTGTTGATTTAGGATGCGGTATTGGAGAATTTCTTTCTTACGGTGATAAAGAATCTGTAGGGCTTGATAACAATATATTTAATATTAATTTCTTGAGGGATAATCACCTTAATGGATATCATATTGAGGATGATGGGATTTTCCCTTTAAATGATAATAGTTTTGACGTAGTTATTTCAGATCAAGTTTTAGAGCATATTGTTGATCCTAGAAAATTTATTTCTGAAACAAAAAGAATTTTAAAAAAAGGTGGAAAAATTATAATTGGAGTTCCTTGTAAAAGAGGCTTTCAAATTGATCCCGATCATAAAATATTTTACGAATTAGATAATTTAAAGGATTTATTTTTATCTGATACTAAGATTAGCATTATTGATTATTTTTATTTTCCTTTCCCTTTAAAGTTTTTTGGAAAATTTATTAAAATTCAAAATCTTTACATGATTTTCAAATATTCAGGTTAAAACTTTATATGAAAGTATCTTTAGATATAGTGTATGTTAACTACCTTTCCTTAGAAAAATTACAAATTAGTATAGAAAGTTTTTTAGCTTGTTTAAAAAAAGAAATTTTTTATTTCAATATATTTATTATTGATAATTCTTATGGAGAAACAGGAGAAAAAAAAGAATATAAAGATATTTTGAATCTACCTAAGAAATATAATCAAATTCAATTTAAATTAAGTATCACTAAGAATTTAACAAATATTGGATATGGATCTGGTTGTAATCTGGGGGCTAGTTTAGGGAAAAGTAAGAAAATTCTTATTTTGAATTGCGATACTATTTTTATTAATGATATAAACTTTACAAATAGTTTAATTAATTTTCTTAATAAAGTTAATGATAAAGTTGCTATATGTGCCCCAATGATACTTAATGAAAAAAAACAGTGGGAAAATTCATACTTTAGCTTCGATCCGTTTTTTCTGCTCATCAAACCAATCAATCATTTATTTAAACTAAATAAATTTTTAAGGTTTTTAAATTTTAAATTTATAAGAAATTATTTAGAAAAGATGGCTTATTTAAATAGAAACAAAAATAGACCAGTATTTGTAGATTGGGTATCAGGATGTTCTATGTTAATTCAGCGAGACTTTTTTGAGTCTATTAAGGGTTTTGATCCAAAGTTTTTCCTTTATTTCGAAGATATTGATATTTGTAGAATGGCAAGAGAAAAATCAAAAAAAGTTTTGTACTATCCTGAATTTAAAATAATACATATTGGAAATTATGAGTCATCCAAAAAAACGGGTATTCTAAACTCTATTTTCTCTAATAAAACAACGCGTTATCATATAAGTTCCTGGGCTAAATATTTATTTAAATGGAGAAAAGACTTTTTGCATTACAAAAATTCAAAATATACTATTTTCGAAAATATCAATAATGAATAATTATATTAAAGTTAATTAATAATTTTTTAATATGATAAATGATTATAATTTACGTTATAAAAGTATTTTATATTAAAAAAATAATTAATATCTAAAACTAATTTCAAAAATAACCTAAAGTCTTATCTCTTTTGATTTATAAGAAGAAACGAAATAATCGAGTGTTTTTTTTAAGCCTTCATCAATTGATACTTGATACTCCCAACCTAACCGATTTAATTTCTCAACGTTTAATTTTTTCTGATAAGTCCCATCAGGCTCTTTCGTATCCCAAATAATATTTCCTTTGAAATTAAACAAATTAGCTATTTTTTCAGCTAATTCTTTGATGGTTAAATCTGAACCAGTACCAACATTAAGAAATGGAATATCATCTCCATTCATTCCAGGATGGAAATTTTCAAGAATAAAAACACAAGCTTTACCAAAATCATCAATAAACATAAATTCTCTTCTTGGCCTCCCTGAACCCCAGCAAATAACTTCATTCCTAGAATGTAGTTTTGCTTCATAAAACTTTCTTAAAAGGGCAGGCAGCACGTGGCTATTTTCTAAATTGAAATTATCCCCTGGCCCATATAAGTTTGTTGGCATTACAGAAATCGCATCAAATCCATATTGCTTTCTCAATGCTTCGCATAATTTCATTCCGGCAATTTTAGCTATTGCATACCATTGATTTGTATCTTCAAGCTTACCTGTAAGTAAATATTCTTCTTTTATTGGTTGTATAGACTTCGCTGGATAGATACAACTACTTCCCATAAAGAGAAATCTTTTAACATTCATTTTCCAGGAATTTTCAATTACGTTAGTCTGTATTTTTAAATTTTCAAGAATAAAGTCAGCTGGCAAAGAGTTATTAGCTTGAATTCCTCCAACCTTTGCTGCAGCTAAAACTACAACTGTAGGTTTATTAATTTCAAACCATTTTTCAACATCTTCTCCATTTAGTAAATTTAATTCTTTTCTAGAGGGGGTAAGAAAAATCCCTCCATGTTCTTTTTTCCCATATCCTGATTTTCTTAAAGCTTTAACAATTGCTTGCCCAACCATGCCATTGGCTCCAGCAATAAAAAATCTTTCACTTTTTGAAATTAATTTCTTCATGCAAATTATTCTTTTGAAGAATGAATTATGAAACCTTTATTTCTTAATAAGGATTCTTTTTTAGCTTCATTTAAATCATGATTAATCATTTCGGCAATCATTTCTTAAAGAGAAGTAGTAGGTTACCAATCAAGTTTTTAATGCTTTTGAGGAATTACCAAGAAATTCTTCAACTTCTATAGGCCTAAAATAGTTTGAATTAAATTAATTTTAATTCAACTGGAGGAAAAATTTTGAAAAAGAAAGTGTTGAAAAATATCTGAGAATTTTTTTATAATTAAAAAATATTTTGAAAATTAATTAAATATAGTAGTTTTTTAATTAATAAAATCTTCCTTTTACTTTAACTAAAAACCAATATATAATATTATTTGGATAAAAATTTTAAATTCTAGTTTCAATTACAAATAAATCATCTTTAGTTGTTTAAATTATTTTTATGAAAAATATTCTTATTACTGGCGGTACAGGATTTATAGGAAGTCATACTTGTTTATTGCTTTTAGAAAAAGGATATAATGTTTTCATAATCGATTCCTACATTAATTCATCAGAAAATTCATTAAAAAAAGTATTAGAAATTTTAGAAAACAAAAAGCAGAGTGTTAGAAAAAAGTTATATGTAATTGAAGGTGATTTGAAAATTAAAAGTGATATTGATAAAGTTTTTCAATCCAGCATAAAAGTTAATAAATCAATTGATGCTGTAATTCATTTTGCAGGTTTAAAGTCACTTTCTGAATCAATTAATGAACCTCTCAAATATTGGGAGAACAATGTCGTTGGCACAATAAATCTTTTAAAAATAATGGAAAAATATAATTGCAAAACTATTGTTTTTAGTAGTAGTGCATCAGTTTACAAAGCAAAGTCTGACAAATTATTGAAAGAGGATGATATTTGTGAGCCTGTCAATCCCTATGGATATACAAAGTTGACTATAGAAAGGATCCTTTGCGACCTATATAAAAGTTACCCTTCTCATTGGAGGATCGCTTCTCTAAGATATTTTAATCCTGCAGGTGCCCATTATTCCGGTCTAATAGGCGAGGATCCTTTTGGAAATCCAAATAATCTTTATCCTCAAATAACAAAAGTAGCTATTGGGAAATTAAATGAAATAAAAATTTTTGGATCAGATTGGGGTACAAAAGATGGAACTGGAATTAGAGATTATATACATGTTATGGATCTTGCAGAGGGACATTTATCAGCATTAAATCATTTACTAAAAGAAAAACCTCAAAACTTAACTATAAATCTTGGTACAGGAAAAGGTACAAGTGTTTTAGAGTTAATAAAAATTTTTGAAAAAGTTAATAGTATAGATATTCCATTCAGCTTTGATAAGAGGAGACAAGGCGATAAAGCTTTTGTTGTAGCGGATATATCATTCGCAAAATTAAAGTTAAATTGGGAACCTAAGTTTAGTATTGAAGATATTTGCAGAGATGGTTGGAATTGGCAATTAAATAACCCAAATGGTTATTTGAATTAAAATATTAGTTTTATGTATTCTTTTTTTAATCCAATAAAAATAAATTTCTTTTTAAGAAAGTATCAATGCTTAGACATAAAATTCTGTGAATAATTTTACTATCTTCTCTTCTTTTATAAATGTTTAAATTTTTTAATTATGGATATTTATAAATACTTATTTTTTAAAGTTTTTAATGTAGAGTGAAAAAGATTTGATTTAATATGACGAGGACAAACAAAGTTGCGCTAATTACTGGAATAACTGGACAAGATGGAAGTTATCTATCTGAACTGCTTCTTTCAAAAGGTTATGAAGTACATGGCTTGAAAAGGCGTTCAAGTTCTTTTAATACCTCAAGGATTGATCATTTATATCAAGACCCTCATGAGAGTGAAGCAAAGTTTTTTCTTCATTATGGAGATTTAGTTGATAGTACTAATATATTCAAATTAATACAAAAAATTCAGCCTGATGAAATATATAATTTAGGTGCTCAGAGTCATGTTGCAGTTAGTTTTGAAACTCCAGAATATACTGCAAATTGTGATGCACTAGGAATACTCAGAATTCTTGAGGCAGTAAAAAATTCAAATCTGAGAAAGAAAACTAAAATTTATCAAGCGAGCACAAGTGAATTATATGGATTAGTAAAAGAAGTGCCACAAAAAGAGTCAACTCCTTTTTATCCAAGGAGTCCGTATGCAGTCGCAAAATTGTATGCATACTGGATGGTTATAAACTATAGAGAGGCTTATGATATTTTTGCATGTAATGGCATTCTTTTTAACCATGAAAGTCCTAGGAGAGGAGAAACCTTCGTTACAAGAAAAATAACAAGAGGGCTTTCAAGAATAAATTATGGTCTTGAAAAATGTATTTATATGGGAAATATTAATGCAAAAAGAGATTGGGGTCACGCCAAAGATTATGTATACATGCAATGGCTTATGCTTCAACAAGAAGAACCTCAAGATTATGTAATAGCTACTGGTCAGATGAAAAGTGTTCGTGAATTCATTGAATTAAGTGCGATAGAACTCGGTTGGAATAAAGTTAAGGGAGGCAAAGGAATAATTTGGGAAAAAGGTGGTTTAGATGAGATAGGTAAAAGAGCAGATACAGGAGAAATTGTTGTGAGAATTGATCCAAGATACTTTAGACCAACTGAAGTAGAGGAATTAAAAGGGGATGCCTCTAAAGCTAGAAAAGAACTTAATTGGATGAGTAAGATTTCTTTAGAAGCAATAATTTCTGAGATGATAAAAGAAGATTCTTTTGAAGCTAAAAAAGAATTTTTACTTAAAAATAAAGGTTTTTCTGTATATAGTCCAAATGAATACTGACTTCAAAAACAATAAATAAAATAGTTCCAATTATTATTGCAGGAGGTACTGGTTCAAAACTATGGCCATAGTCCTTTTTTGCTTTTCAAACTAAATCAATATGAAATATTGAATTTGTATTAAATAACTATGAAACTCTGACTATTTGTTTTTTGAAAAAAAAAAAATTGACTTTTTGTATTAAGTAAATTCTGTTAGGGATAAACTTGATAAGCATTTTTAAAAAATTTAAATTTTTATGATTTTTCTTTAATGAATATGTACTAAGACTGAATATGAAAGAAATATATTTTAAATTAAAATATGGATAACAATCAAATTAATCCTTGAACAAATTATTTTATTGGTTAAGTGTCTTTCTTTTTTTTGGCTTAATAAATCCTATTTTATCTAGATCTAATTTATCTATAAAGAAGATTTCAGAAGATTCAAAAAATGGAAATAGTAAAAAAATTAATAAGGAAATTAAATATAAAAAATTTGCAAACTTAGCCTATTCAGAAAGGAAAAATTTTAAAAATAATGGAAACGAATTCAATCTCCCTTTAAATTTTGAAGAATTCTTCAATAATTTACTAATAAGTTTTGAAAATGACTCTAAAATAAAAAATTCAAATGCACAAGAGTTGGAAATTCTAGCAGATTATGAAGAAATATCAGATTCAATTATTTCCGCTAAAGGTAATGTAATTATTACTAATAAGAAAGCAGTTTTAAATACAGATAGTTTTTCTTATGATAGGGAAAAATCTTTACTAATAATAGAGGGAGAAATAAAGTTTAGGTCCCAAAATCAGTTCCTTTTGGCTAGTAAAATTCAATATGACTTTAAAAATAAAAAAGGTTTTATATTAGATGCATATGGATCTGTTGATTTTGATTACCTATCGGAATTTCTAAATAACGATAAAAAAGATATTTCTATAAATGATAATTTTGATGAATATTTTAAAATAAAAAAGGTCAAGCTAAATACTTCATCTAATTTGGAATTTGGAAATATTGTACGAAAAAGAGAGAAAGAAACTTTTCTTAAGAATTTTTCTGATAATTCTTTAAAAGCGAATGTTAATCCAGTAAAAAGAACTAGATTTATATCTGAAAGGATTGATATTTTTGATAATGTCTGGGAATCAGAGACTTTATATTTAACTAATGATCCATTTAATGATGCCCAATTGATTGTTAAAAATTTTGATTTTAAAATAATTGTTGAAGAAGAAAAAACTAAAATCAGAACTAAGTGGTCAAATCTGATTTTTGAAAATAATTTAACTGTACCAATTGGACCAAGAAGAATAAATGTTGATAGAGAAAAAACTTTCAAATGGGGCGCTGGTTATGATAAGCAAAATTTTGATGGTTTTTATGTATTTAGAGATTTTGATCCAATATATTTCAACAATGAAAATGAAACTGTACTAAATATTCGATCAAACTTTTTTATTCAAAGAGCATTAACTGGAGAAACAAAAAGCTTTCCAGCAAAAAACCAATCTTCAATAAGCCCTAAAATAACGCAGGATGCTAATGCTATTGATTATTTAGGTTTAGATCTTATTTTTCAAAGCCCGATTAATAATTGGAATTATTATTTGTTAGCAAATACAAATTCATTAGATTTTGAGAAACTTGATAAAATAGCAGAGATTGAAACTTTTCTGACAAAAAATATATATTCTGAAGAAAAAAAACAATCTAAAACTTTAGGGGATTTAACACTTTTTGGAAGCTTTAGAGAAAAAACTGAAAATGGATCATTAGGGGAAATTACAGTTCAAAGTTCTTTGGGTGGAAGAATGGACTTTGTGAAAGATGAAAAAATTGTAAATAATTCTGATAAAACAATACTGAATAAAACTTCACTTCTTTCATTTACATATGGGGCCTATGGTTCTCCATCAAAAAATTCACCATCTGAATTAATTAATAGGAATAGAACTAATTTATCTTTAAAACAAATTTATAATTTTCATATTTGGGAACCCAAGAAACCTAAATTTATTGATTCATCATTTAAATATACTCCAGAAACTATCCAGAAAGGTTTATTTTGGTTACTAGAGGGAAATTTAGATTTTTTTAGATATAGTGACAATAATAAGCAAGATTTATTTTTAGTAAAAACAGGTCCTAAATTAGTATTAGGAGATTTTAAAAAAAATCTTCTTGATTATACAGAAATAGGAATTTATCCAAGATTTAAGTTTAATTACGGTGAAAGTCCTTTTCTTTTCGATCAAGTAGTTGATACTAAGGTTATTGAGTTAGTTGCAAGTCAACAAATTTATGGACCTTTAATACTAAAATTTACTGGAGAATTAAACTTAGATGAAAAAAACTCCGAAAATGATAATTTAATTAATCCTGTTTTAGATTTGTCTTGGAATAGAAGAGCATACAATTTCGCTATTTTCTATAATTTTGATGATGAGGTAGGCGGTTTTAATTTTAAAATACACTCTTTTGATTTCAAGGGTTTGGGTAAGAAATTTAAGTAATCAATTTTATTAAATAAAAAAAATTATAATAAAATATAATTGATATTTTAAAAATTACACATCAGGTTATTAGTCATTAAATATTTAGCCAAATAAAGACTCTCAAGCTAAGTAAATATCTTATAAATAAAGAAATTTAATTGATTCTGCATAGATTCTTGGTATTTACCAAGATCACCTTTTATGTAGCCTAAATAAAAATAATTCAGAAACATTTTAATTTATGATTGTAATAAATATTTTATATGTGTATGGTAACTTGATTTAAAGGGCGTTTTATTAAAATCTGAGAAAATTTAGTTCATATACTATTTTACGTTTACTGTTTTTTCATAATATTAAATTAGCATCTATAAAAATTTGAAATTAAGAATCCCTATTCAGTTTTATGTATTTTTAACAGGAATAACATTTTGTTTACTTTTATTTGGTTTAGGAGAAAAGCTTTCATTCTTAACATATTCATTTGGAAGGATTTTTTCTTGGACACCGGGAGACGTATTTGATGGATCATTAAATAATTGGTTCTTAGAAAATAATTTACAATATTTTCTTAGAGGAGGAAACATTCTAGATTTTAATCAACTATTTAATTCTAATTTTTACTGGCCTGAAAAGAATGTTTTAGCAATGAGTGATAATTGGATTTTGATAACGCCAATATATGGATTATTAAGATTAACATTATCACCAAATTTTGCATTCACAGGAATTATAGTTCTTAGCCTCACTGCTAATTTAATGGCATGTTTTCATTTATGTCGTCATGCAACAGAAAATAAATTTTATCGTTTATTAGCGTCTTTTCTTTCAGCATTTAGTTTAACCTTATTAGCTAGAATAGGCCATGCTCAATTAATGCCAGCTTTTGCAGGGGTTTTGGCTATTGATTCATTTATTAATGCTACCGATATTAAAAAATTATCAACAAAAGTAATTGATAGAAAATCTAGCTTACTTAATGAGAAGGAAATTGTTATTTCTTTAGCAGGGTTCACAAATGGATTTATATGGCTTTTGCTCCAAATTTTTATGGGTTTTTACCAAGGAGTATTTTTCATAGTTGCAAGTGGTTGTTTTATGGTGGTATTGATTTTAAATAGGTTTGCGTTTAAGAATACAAAATTTAAAGTAAAAAAATTAAATTTAATTGGTAAATTTTCAAAGTATTATCTTTCTTTAAAAATCTCCTTTTTCATTTTTTTGATTTTTTTAAATGGAAGTTTATATTGGCAATATTTTATTTTTACCAAAGACAAAGCAGCAAGATCTTGGGGAGAAGTATCAACCCAGATCCCAAAATTCTGGTCTATATGGTTTAATAATCTCTCTACACCAGGGAATGTATCTTTCCCAGCACCGGTTCAAAACATTAACTTTGACACCTACACAGGTCCTTTTTGGGAACACTCTATGTTTCCTGGATATACTTTTATGGTACTTCTCTTTCTTGGAATTTGGTTTGGATTAAAAGGATCGATAAATAAAAAAAACAATAATAGAAAGTGGAAAATCATGACACTTTCAAATACAGCTTTGCTTATGTTATTTGTATCTATTGGGTTTGGCGGAGCAAACCCTATTTTGACAGTATGGTTAATTTTCTGGAAATTTATACCAGGATTCTCTGCAATAAGAGCAGTTAGTAGAATCGGAATACCAATTGTTTTTATATTATCTCCTTTATTAGCATGGACTCTCAGTGAAATGCATAATAGATTAAATAAGAATGCTATGTTTATTACACTTTCACTGCTATTTATGCTTTATTTGGCAGGAAATGTCACTAAAGATATTAAGAGATTTGATTCCACAGATTATTCTTCTATAAAAGATAATGCAATTAATAAAATCGAGACAATTGTTAAAGAAAAAAATTGTAAGATTTTCTATATGCGTAGTCCTGATACCAAAGATTGGATGTTTGATCGTGCCTATCCACAATTGCTTGCAATGTGGGCATCTGTAAAGTTAGGAATTCCTACTTCAAGTGGATATTCAGGAAATAATCCAAGTCAGGGTTGGAATCATATGATGAATGAAAATCAATATAAAAAATGGCTAAGTAAAATGGGAGTTGATTCAAAAGATATAGCGGATACTTGTTGGATAAATGGTGATGATATTATTTAAATAAATTTATTTTCTTAATAGATTGATTCTTTAAATGTCTTAATTAATTCATTATTATTTTTATCTAGAAAATCTTTTAATAAATCTTTTTTTAAAGAATATTTTTCGTTTTCATTATCATTAAATATTCTTGAAAATACTTTAACAAGGGATTTTAAATCTTTAAAAGTTTCTCCGCAATTTAACGAATTTATTGTTTCTGCAGGCCCACCCTTTTCATAAACAATTGGATAATTATTGTATAAAAGTGCCTCGATTATTGTGATCCCAAAATGTTCTAATTGTTCAGGATTTTTTTGTTCATTTTTTTCAACTCCTGTAGCATGAACGTAAAATTTCGAAATAGAAAATAATTCCATTAATTTTTTAAATTCTAAATTCGGAAATAGATATATATTTTTTGTTTTAAGTGCTTCTAGAGAACTGAAATAATTTAAGTCATTTTGTCTTGAGTAATCAAGAGAACCAACTAGAAAAAGATTAAATTCTGAAGGCTTTATATTCTGCGCTTTAATAAATGCTTTCAAAATAAAATCATGTCTTTTAGTGTGCCCATCTTCTGTAAAACGTCCAACTGAAATTATATTTTTATTATTATTTTTTAAATCATGATTATCTTGATTAATTTTTATATTAAAACCTTTCATATCAGTCACAGGATATAAGATTTTATTTTTATGAAGGCCCCAAAATCTTTTAGCCCATTTTTGAGTGTATATGGAATTATGAAGGAAAAAATAACTATTTAAAAACTCTTTATTTACAAATCTTTGTGGGAAAGAAACCAGATAAAAGGATTTGGGACACATTGAAATTAAGTTGGAATTATACGTAGAATTTATAAAGATGTCGAAGGTGCGTGATAATTCGGGAGTAACACTAAATGTGATATATTTTTTAAATTTGAAATTTATTGAGAAATATTTTTTTAATTTTTCCTCATTAAAATCATATTCACTTATTAAAAAAATATCATGTGTTTTAGCTAATTCTTTTGCCACTGCTAAAGCATGTTTTTCTCCGCCTCCCATTGTATTCCAATAGGAATTGTATATTGCGGCACTTGGCCGACTTTTTTTTATGAGACTTTTATGGTTCTTACCTATTAAATTATCATCATAATCTTTTAAAATATTGGCTAATTTTTTATTAATTTTTAAATATTCATTATTTGAGAGATTTTTATTAATTTTTTTATCTGAATCTTTAAGAAATTCATATATTTCTGAGCTTCTATCTACTAAAGTAAACCATAAATCTGACCTCTCGGTTGTAGAGACTGAATGTTTATGCCTTACGATAGCAAATGGATTGTAGTTAATTTTATAATTATTATTATTAATCCAACGAGATAATTCAGAATCTTCAAAATATGCAAAAAATTCATCAATAAATATTTTTCTTTCGATGAAAATCTTTGGCGAAATCATTGCTACACAACCACATAATGCAGAAACTCTTTCACTAAAGTTATATTGACCAACATCATATTCTGCAAAACCTCTATCAAATGGCCTCCCATCCCTTAATCCACTTCCAGCATTGTTAATGATATCTTTACCCCACCAAATTAAATCTTTATCTAGATTTAAATGCAAATCAGTTGAAGAACTATTTTGAGTAATTTCAATAATTTTTGAATTATTTATAATTGAATTGTTGATCTTATAATTTAAAATTTGATCTTTATGTAACTTAAAAACTTTTAAAATAGCTTTGCTATTGTCGACTGGTAAGCAAAATTTAATATGATTATTATTGGCATGAACTTCTCTTCTGTAATCACCAAAAACTGATTCGTGTCCATCTCTTATAAAGTATTTTTTATATTTTAAGGATTTATCAAGTATCTCTAAATCAATAAAGAAAGGTTTATCAGAAAATATATCTAAATCAATGTATTTCTCATAAAAAACAATTTTAGGTACTGATACTACTGCTTCTCTATCACTCAAAATTGAGAAGAGTAATTTATCAATAGCATTAAAATCTAAAATCGTATCAGGGTTAACTAAACATACATAAGTACCATTTGAGTTGTTTAATGCCAAATTATTTCCTCCAGCAAAGCCAATATTTCCTGAAGGAATATATTTAACTGGGAATTCTAAAATATTTAAACAACTCTCACTACTTTGAGTGCCATTTTCAACTAACACGATTTCTAAATTTCTATACGTTTGTTTATTTATTGAATGAAAAAGAGGAATAAGATCTTCCTTTGAATTGTATGAAACTATTAATATTGAAACTAATGGTTGTAATAAAAGATCAGGATGATATAGGGGAGGACGAACCCCTCCCTCCATAATCAAACTTCCTTTATCAAAAATATATTTTCTTGCAATAAAGATAGCGCTAAAAATACCTTCTTCTTTTGTTTTTTTTATAAAAGATAAGATTAATTTCTTAATCTTTGTACGATAATTTTTGATAAAAAATTTTTTTCTCATTATTTTCCAATAAATTTAGATAATGCTTTTAGCTAATATTTGAGAATAAAATATCATTTTTTTTGATTGAACATAAACTTATTAATACCATAAAATAGTTTCTAACTTCAAACTTAGTAATTGAAAATATTATTTAAATACCCATAACTTCTGTATCAAGAAAGACAAAACAGCAAGACAAGGAATCATTAAAAGTGCTGATTGATTTGTATTTATTCCAAATAGACCTCCAATTTTGATACCTAGGAAGTTTGATATCCATAAAAAGGCCATAAGCAAAATATATTTTTTTATAAACTTCTTATTTTTAGAGTTTTTTACTTTAAATATAAATTTACTGTAAATTGCATAACCAAAAGTCATATTTATTAATTGGCTTAGAAATGTTGATATAGAAATACTAAATAAATTTAATAATAGAAAAATTTGTAATGATAAATTTGTCAAAAAAACATTTAGAATGCCAGCAAGAATGAATTTTCTTTTTTCTTTGTTTTTACTTACGAATTTATTTTTAATAAAAAATTTAATAAGTTCTATATTCATTTCTAATTCATATAATTTTGGTATTAATTTACAACAAATATAAAAAACGATAACTACAATTATAAACTTTTAATGATATATTTATAAACATTTGTTTGAAAGAATTTTATGAGCGTTAAAAATATTAAAACTATTTGTTGTATAGGAGCTGGCTATGTGGGAGGTCCAACCATGTCAGTTATTGCAGATAAATGCCCTCATTTAACCATAAATGTAGTTGACCTAAATGAAGAAAGGATAAATTTATGGAATAGTGATGATTTGTCGAAAATCCCGATTTTTGAACCAGGATTACAAGAAATAATAGAAAGAGTAAGAAATAAAAATTTATTTTTTACTACTGAAATTAAAAATACAATAAAAAATTCAGATATGATTTTCATCTCTGTTAATACACCAACCAAAACAAAAGGTATTGGAGCTGGTAAAGCAAGTGATATTAGTTGGGTTGAAGCTTGTACTCGACAAGTTGCTAAATATGCTGTGGGAGATACAATTGTCGTTGAGAAAAGTACTATTCCGGTAAGGACAGCTGAAGCGATAAAAGCGATTCTAGAAAATAGTAAAAGGGATAATAAAGAAAAATGTTCTTTTTCAGTTCTTTCAAATCCTGAATTTCTTGCAGAAGGAACCGCGATAAAGGACTTGCAAAATCCTGATAGAATTTTAATTGGTGGGGAAGATGCGAGTTCTATTCAATCCCTTAAAGATATCTATTTAAATTGGGTAAAGGAGGAGAAGATAATTACTACTAATTTATGGAGTAGTGAATTATCTAAATTAACTGCCAACGCTTTCCTTGCGCAAAGAATTAGTTCGATAAATGCTATGTCAGCTTTATGTGAAGTGACAGGAGCAAATGTTCAAGAAGTAAAGGAAGCTATTGGATTAGATACAAGGATAGGATCCAAATTTCTAAGTGCTGGACCAGGTTTTGGTGGAAGTTGTTTTAAAAAGGACATCCTCAACTTAACTTATTTATGTGAGTACTTTGGGTTACCTGAAGTGGCTTCTTATTGGGAACAAGTAATAAGTATAAATGAATGGCAGAAATATAGAATTTATAAGTTGGTAATAAACAAATTGTTTGGGAATGTTAACAAAAAAAAGATTGCGATATTAGGATTCTCATTTAAGGCAGATACCAATGATACTAGAGAGTCTCCAGCTATTTTTATATGTAAACAATTACTAAATGAAGGAGCTATACTTAAAATCCATGACCCAAAAGTTGATGAAGCTCAGATTGCTTTTGAGTTAGGAGAGCTTGGAAAAGAAAATAGTTTAAATTGGTCTTTTTCCCATAATCTTGGGAATATATTTGATAATGTTGAGGCAATTGTTTTATTAACTGAGTGGGAAGTGTATAAAACAATTAATTGGGATTTGGTTAATGATAAAATAATGACTCCTGCTTGGTTATTTGATACTAGAAGAATTGTGAATCCAGATAAAATAAAAAATTGTGACTTTAAATTTTGGCAAGTTGGATTAGGAAATGATATATAATAAGTTATCAAGAAATTTTTCGCCATAAATTATTTATTATGATTCTTAGTGTAATTATCCCTTGTTTTAATGAGGTCGGTACTCTAAATGAATTATTAGCAGCAGTTAAGGAATGCGGGATAGAAGATTTAGAAATTATAATAGTAGATGATTGCTCAACAGATGGCACAAGAGAATTATTAAAAAACTTGAATGATGACACAATTAAAGTTATATATCATGATTTTAATAAAGGTAAAGGAGCTGCACTTAGAACTGGTTTCAAAAGCGCTACTGGAGATATTTGTATAGTTCAAGATGCTGATCTTGAGTACGATCCAAAAGAGTTCCCATTATTACTTGATCCAATTATAAAAAACAAGGCAGATGTTGTTTTTGGTAGTAGATTTCAAAGTGGAAGACCTCATAGAGTAGTTTATTTTTGGCATAGAATAGGAAATGGAGTCTTAACATTATTGAGTAATTTTTTTACCGATCTAAATCTTTCTGACATGGAAACCTGTTACAAAGCATTTAGAACAGAAGTTATTAAGTCTATTGACATAAAAGAAAATAGATTTGGCTTTGAGCCTGAAATTACAGCAAAGATTTCAAAAATGGATTTACGAATATATGAGGTAGGAATTTCCTATTATGGAAGGACTTATGATGAAGGCAAAAAGATTGGATGGAAAGATGGTGTAAGAGCAATCTACTGTATCTTGAAATATAACATTTTTTAAGACATGAAAAATAAAGTTAATTTAATTACTGGTGGAACTGGATTCTTAGGCTCTCACCTCGCTGAACATTTATTAGAGGCAGGTGAAGAAGTTATCTGTTTAGATAATAATTTTACTGGTAGAAAAGAAAATATTAAAAATTTTTTTTGTAATCCAAATTTTGAATTTATTAGACATGATATTACTCAACCAATTCATCTAGAGGTAAATAGGATATGGCATCTTGCTTGTCCCGCTTCTCCTATTCATTATCAATCAAATCCAATAAAAACTGCTAAAACAAGTTTTTTAGGGACCTTAAATATGCTTGGTCTCGCAAAAAGAGTTGGAGCAAGAATCTTGATGGCTAGTACAAGCGAGGTATATGGAGATCCAAAAGAACATCCTCAAAAAGAATCTTATAATGGATCCGTAAATCCGATAGGGATACGCTCATGTTATGACGAAGGAAAGAGAATAGCAGAAACTTTATGCTTTGACTATAAAAGAATGCATAATGTAGAAATTAGGGTTATGAGAATATTTAATACATATGGGCCAAGAATGAATTTAAAAGATGGTCGGGTAGTTAGTAATTTTATAGTTCAAGCACTTCAAAACAAAAATTTAACGATTTATGGGGATGGCTCTCAAACTAGATCTTTTTGCTATGTTGCTGACTTGATTGACGGTATGATTAGATTGATGAATGGAAGCCATAATGGTCCAATTAATATAGGGAATCCCAACGAATTTACAATTAAAGAACTTGCGGAAATAGTGATAGAAAAAATAAATCCAAGACTTGAAATCTCATATTCGCCACTTCCTCAAGATGATCCTTTACAAAGAAAACCTGATATAGGAATCGCTAAGAAAGAACTGTCCTGGGAACCAAAAATAAATATTAATGAAGGCTTAAACAAAACTATCCCTTGGTTTAAAGAGGAAATTGCTAAAGGATTTCAAAATAAATAAAACAACCTTTTTTATTGAAAAAAGTTAAAAAATTTATTATTGACTTGTTCTGCCATAATTATCTTCAAATCTCTGAATATCGTCTTCGCCTAAGTAAGAGCCACATTGTACTTCTATTAATGTCAAATTATTCTTGCCTGGATTAGATAGTCTATGTTTTGCACCAAGTGGGATATATGAACTTTGGTTATCTTTTAATAATAATTCTTTATTATCAATTTCTACTTTAGCTATTCCATCAACTACGATCCAGTGCTCCGACCTATGCTTGTGACTCTGCAAAGATAATTTTTCTCCAGGTTTTACAGTTATCAATTTCACTTGCCATTTATTTTCAGAGGCTACAGATTCATAAAATCCCCAAGGTCTGAAGATTTTTTTGTGTTCTTTACCCTCAGGAATATCTTTTTGTTTAAGTAAATTAACTAAGCTTTTAACTTCTTGGGACTGGTCCATCTTCGCAATTAATATTGCATCATTTGTTTCAATTACAACCATGTCTCTAATCCCAAGAGCAGCCACGAGTCTCTTTTCGCTACTCAAATATGAATTTTTAGTATCTTTTGCAATTATATTTCCTTTTAGAAAGTTACCATCTCCATCCTTTTTTGCGAGTTTCCATACTGCATCCCAACTTCCAATATCTTCCCATCCTGCAGATAATGGTATAACTGTTCCTAAATTAGTTTTTTCCATTATTGCGAAATCAATTGAAATATTGGGACATTTTGAGAACGAATCTTTATTTAATCTTTGGAAATCTAAATCATAGAGATCTTTGATAAGTGCTTCCTGACAATATTTAAAAATATCTGGACAGAACTTATTCATTTCTTGAATAATTAAATTTGCTTTAAATAAAAACATTCCACTATTCCAAGTATATTTTTTATCCGTTATTAATTGCTTTGCAGTATTTAAATCTGGTTTCTCAATAAAGCTTTCAATTTTTGATCCTTTTAAAGAAAATTCATCTAGTGGTTCATGAGATTTAATATAACCGTATCCTGTTTCCGGGGATGAAGGGATAATTCCAAAGGTTATAAGTCTATTTTGTAAAGCATATTTGATCCCTGCCTCTATAGCCATGATAAACTTATCCACCATCTCTATTACATGGTCAGCCGATAATATTAAAAGTAAGGGATCTTTTTCTATTTTTAAAGCTTTTAGAGCCGCTAAAGCAATAGCAGGAGCTGTATTTCGGCCAAAGGGTTCAAGTAATATTGCTTTAGGTTTTATACTAATCTTTCTCATTTCCTCAGCAACTATAAATCTATGTTCTTCATTGCAGATTATTATTGGATCCTGAATTCCATTTAAATCTTTGATCCTTTGAATAGTAAGTTGTAATAAAGAATTATCAGAATTACTAGTTAAAGGTAGGAATTGTTTAGGAAAGCTACTTCTAGATAGTGGCCAAAGTCGCGTACCAGTTCCTCCGCAAAGAATAACTGGAATAATGCTTGGTGAAGTCATAAAAAAAATATATTTTTGCTGAAAAATTGTTTTTAAATTCTACCTTATTAATTTATCCATGCTTTTCTCCTGTGTACATATTTAAATAGAGTTTTTTAAATTTATTGCTTGTTTCTTGAATAATATATATTTTTTAATTCTTTCGAAATCGGAAGATATTCATATAGATTTTTGGAAACTGGAATCCCTTTTCTTACAGCTGCTCTTCTGAATTTTAGATATTTATATTGATTCCCTTCATTTATTAAAAATTTAATTATTTCATTTTTTAATTTTTTAGTTATTTTTAATTGATTTGAGTTTAAAAGTTTATCAATTTGGTTTATTTCAAAAACACCCATTCTTACAATATCTTTCTTTAGAAATGGAGATTCTAAGAAAATTATGTTTAAAAGTCCAAAAACATGACTTGGATTGTACTTCCTAAGTGAATTAATTAGTTTTGTAATTACTAAATCTATTTTTTGAGTTTCCTTTGATTTATCAAAGATAAAACATGCTTCTAAGAAAAATAAATTTTGTGGTAATAAATGAGATATATAGTTGAAATTTGGTATAAAATTTTCCTTCATTCTTAGACATAATTGATCACTTGAAAAGATAATCTTTGGCTTGAAATTATGCAAAATCAATTGAGAGAATTTTTTTTCTCCATTATTAATCGCGTAATACCTATTGTTCATAGGAATATAGGTTTTCCAGAAATTTTTAAATTTTTTATTTCTGATGATTACTTTTGATAAACATAAAAAATAGGATTGATAGTGCTTTTTACCTTCATAGTTACAATTCAGGCAAATAAAATCAAATTCACTATTTTTAATACTCAAGAATTTTTTGAATTTTTCTTTAAAACTTATGGCATTATTTCCTCCAACGCAGAAATTACTATCGTTACAAAGCAATAGCCATTCTAAATTACCTGTTATTTTATATTCTTCCAATAAAGAAATTGTATCTTTCCATGCCCCAAAATCTTGACCAATATTTTCTCTACAAATTACATAACACCCTTTCTTTTTTAGATCATTTTTTACTTTTTCCTCAAGATATCCATTATGAACATAAATTATCTCAAATAATGATTCTTTTAAAATAATTAAATGATTAATATTACTTTGGGGTATTTTATGAGATGAATGATAAGCAACAAAAATTGCGAGTCTTTTTTGATTATTAAGATCTAATTTACTTCTAAGAATATTTATATCTTTGATATCTTTAAGTCTTTTTTTGTAATTTGTGCCTTTTAATTTTAAAAAAATGAAAGATATCCATGCAGTCAGAGAGTATTCAACCTTTAAAAGATAACTATAAAATTTAAGAGTATAAATAAATAAATTTTGCATGCTTTTATCCCAAATTATTAATTCTTTCAAAACATATTTATAAGATTAACATCTCAAATAAATTAAAATTTTTTTATTTTTAAATACCTTAATTAAAGAATTAAATATAAGACCCTAAAGGAAATATATCCTAACTAAATTAAAAAATATTTTCAAAATTATGTACTTTTTATTATAGGAGATCTTTAAAAACAAGGTTCTTTAAATTTTTTATTAAGGAAACTTAAATATGTCAAAAACTTTTCATATCTTTAACTTCACTTCCAAATTTGAAATTAAAAATACTTAAATTAGATATAATATAAATTAACGTATATGTATTTGTTCATATGGCTATAAATAAAATTATATTTAGAAAAAAAATATGAGTACTAAAAGAGAATTAGTAATGAGCTTAGACAAGGTTTCATTAAGAATTCCAGTTTTTTCTAAAACTGAATTATCTTTGAAAAAATCTTTCTATAGAGCTGTAACTGGAAGTACAGTATCATATCAAAACAATATTAGTACTGTAGAAGCTTTAAACTCAATTTCTTTAAACATTTACAGGGGAGAAAAAATTGCTTTAATTGGACATAATGGCTCTGGTAAATCCTCTTTTTTGAGACTTATATCTGAGATATATTTCCCTACTTCTGGGAAAATATATAAGAAAGTAAAACCATATCCTATGCTATCGCCATCCTTTATAGTGTCTGAAGTTTTAACTGGGATAGATTCTGCTAAAGCTCATTATCTTTTTAGATATGGAAATTTAAAGGGATTTGAAGATTATTTAAAGGATATTGTTGAGTTTTCTGGTTTAGGGGATTTCATCGCTTTGCCAATTAAAACATACAGTGAAGGTATGAAAAGTAGATTTATATTCTCGATACTAACCTTTGATAAGCATGAATTTCTTGCGCTTGATGAAGGGATTGGTACTGGCGATAATTCTTTCTATCAAAAAGCTGAGAAAAGAATGAGAGAATTTGTTGCAAATGCAGGAACATTAGTATTTGCAAGTCATTCACCTGATTTATTAAATAAGTTTTGCTCTAGAGGTTTGGTATTCTCTTGTGGAAATGTAGTGTATGATGGAAAGCTTAATGATGCATTAGATTTTTATGCTAAGAGGAATAAGTAAATACTTAAGTTATATTTATAAAACAAAAACTGTATGGTGGTATACAGCCTCAGCCAAAACAAGAGCTAGATATGTAAGGACTTATTTAGGAAGCTTTTGGTTGGGAATATCAAATCTTTTACTTGTAGGTGTTTTAGGTTTCGTTTATGGAGTAGTATTTAAGGCCGAAAACTTCAAAGAGTATTACATTTATCTTGGGTTGGGTTTTTCTATTTGGAACACCATTGGTGGTTCAATTAATGATGCACCAAACATTTTTACAAATAATTCATCAAGCTTAATGAATACGAATATTAATCCATTATTCTTCGTTCTTGAGGAATGGTGCTTTGAAATTCAGACTTTCTTGCAATCAATTGCAATGGTAATAATCTTTTTAGGCATTTTGGATAGTCAGATTTTTATGAATTTAATTTATATACCAATACATTTTGTGAATTTAATAATTTTCATCTTCTGGGCACCATTAATGATATGTTTATTAGCTGCAAGGTATACAGATATTTATCAACTGGTACCAATATTAACCCAATTGATTTTTTTAATGTCACCCATTCTTTATCCCGAGAGAAATCTTGGAAAGTTGTCTTTTATTGCTAATTTTAATCCTATTTATAAAATCCTAGCTTTATTTAGAGACTCAATTATTGAAGGAAAATTTTTCTTTAAAGAATCTTTTTTATTATTAATTTTGAATGTAGGAATGTTTTTCATATCTTTACTGTTCCTAAACAAGTATAAAAAAAGACTTGTTTTTTATTTCTCTTAATTATAAATATTTTTATTCCAAACAAACTTTGTTGAAATTTATTCGAATTTATTATTTTGTATTGTATTAATTAAATATATTTTCATTCTTTAAATACCATTCAACAGTTTTTAAAAGCCCATCGTCAAAAGAATGTTTTGGTTTCCAATTTAGTTCTGATTGTATTTTGTCTGAATTAATAGAGTATCTCCTGTCATGACCTTTTCTATCCTTTACAAAAGATATTAAGTCTTTGTGTTTAAATGCTTTGGGATTAAGATTATCGAGAATATCACAAATTTTTTCAACTACTTCAATATTTGTTTTTTCCCCAAATCCTCCAATACAATAAGTCTCACCAATTTCCCCTTTCGTTGCAGAGAGTATTAACCCGTCTACATGATCCTCTACAAATAGCCAATCTCTTACGTTAGAGCCATCTCCATAAATTGGAATTTTTTCTGAATGAATTGCTTTTAAAGTAACTAGTGGAATAAGCTTTTCGGGGAATTGCCAAGGTCCAAAATTATTCGAGCAATTGGTAACGATAACTGGCAATCCATAGGTATGATACCAAGATCTTACAAGATGATCACTTGAAGCCTTTGATGCAGAATAAGGACTTCTTGGATCATAGGGTGTAGATTCTGAAAAACGGCCTTTTTCTCCTAAAGAGCCAAAAACCTCGTCAGTACTTATGTGGTGGAAAATAAATCTGGATTTTTTCTCTATATTCAGGGAATAAAAAAACTTACGACAAGATTCAAGCAAATTAAAAGTTCCTACTATATTACTCTCTATGAAATGCCCAGGAGATTCTATTGATCTATCAACATGACTTTCTGCAGCTAGATGCATAATTAAATCAGGTTCAAAATTTTGTATTATTTCTTCTAATTTATTTTTATTGTTTAGATCAATTTTGAATAATTTGTATTTATTTGTTTTCAATTGATTGATAGTTTGATCAATACTTAAATGATTGCTAGCATATCCAAATTTATCTAAATTTAAAATTTCATGGTCAGTAGTTGTCAATAATTTTCTTATAAGTGCGCCCCCAATAAAACCACATCCTCCTGTTATTAATATCTTCATGAGTATGCTTTATTGGAAATATAAAAACTTTTTGATTTTATCATGATAAATATTCTTCTCAATTAGAAAAGGATATATTTTTATAGTTATGAAATTATTTAAAGTTTTTTAGTTTAATTTCATCCATGACTTTTTTTAGTTCTACACGCCAATGGAATTGATTTTCTTGCAATATATTTGTTGACTCTTCACAATTTAAAAGTGAATAATGCGGCCTTTTAGCAGGTGTTTTATATTCATCTGATTTAATTGGAATTACTTTTGCAGCTTCAGAAATTAGACCTTTTTCAACTCCAATTTCTCCAATTGCAAAAGCAAAATCGAACCAACTAGCAACCCCAGCGTCTGACCAGTGGAGCAAAGAGGGAATAATTTTCGACTTTGACAAAGAGTCTATAATTTTCCAGCAAAATCTTGAAAGAGAATATGTACTAGTTGGTGCTCCTATTTGGTCAGAAACTACTCTTAATGGCTGTTTAGCGAGTGATTTCTCTTTATGCAAACGTAACATTGTAAGGCAGAAATTCTTGCCAAAATCTCCATAAAGCCAACTAGTTCGAACAACGTAATTATTTTTCAATTTAAGTACATATTCTTCACCTTTGGCTTTTGATTTTCCGTATATGCCTAAAGGTTTTACATAATCTTTTGGGTTGTATGGTATATTTTTTGTCCCATCAAAAACAAAGTCTGTACTAATATGAATTAAACTACCTTTAGTTTTTGAAACTGAGTTTGCAATAGCATTTGGAGCTTCAGCATTTATTTGGTAAGCCAATTCAGATTCTAATTCGGCTCTATCAACTTCTGTATAAGCGGCAGAATTAATTACAAAGTTTGCGTTAGAACTTAATATAAAATCATTTATTAATTCTAAGTTAGATAGATCAATATTTGATCTGCTACATTCAACAATTTCTATATTTTGTGGTTTAGTTTTAATTAACGTTTGACCCAGTTGGCCTGTAGCTCCTATTAAAAGAATTTTCATTAAAATAAGTCCTTTGAATTTAATTCAGATAGTAATGGCGCTTGAGAATCTTTTGGGCTGATTAAAATTCCATTATTTTTTAGAATTATTTCTGGCCACTCAATATTTATTAATGGATCATCCCACTTTATGCTTCTTTCGGAATTTTTATCCCAAAAATTTGTAGTTTTATATACGACTTCAGCTTTTTCTGAGATAGTTAAGAATCCATGGGCAAATCCTTCTGGAATCCAAAGTTGAAGATAATTTTCAGAACTCAAGAATTCTCCTACATACTTTCCAAAAGTAGGAGAATTAATTCTTATGTCTACGGCTACGTCGAAGATTTCTCCTGATATGCATCTTACAAGCTTTCCTTGAGCATATGGATTTAATTGATAATGTAATCCCCTCAATACTCCAATAGAGGATTGAGAGTGATTATCTTGTAAAAATAAATTAAATTCTTGTTTACTTTTTTCAATTATACTTTTCCAATCATTGCTATTCCAACTCTCCATAAAAAAACCTCTGTCATCATTAAATACATTAGGCTTAATTAATAAGGGACCCTCAATTATTTGGCCATTTACATTGCTAATCTTTTGTGATGTTAATACCATAGATCTATTCTTCAAGTAGATTAATTAAATATCTTCCATACCCACTTTTTTTAAGTGATTGAGATAGTACTATTAAATGTTCATCGCTAATCCAACCATTTCTCCAAGCAATTTCTTCAGGACAACTTATTTTTAAACCTTGCCTACTTTCAATTGTTTTAATAAAAGACGAAGCATCCAAAAGAGAATCTGTAGTTCCTGTATCTAACCATGCCATTCCTCTATTAAATAGCTCAACATTAAGAGTTCCTTCTTCTAAATAGAATTTGTTAAGATCACTTATCTCTAGTTCTCCTCTATCTGAAGGAGTTACTAGTTTTGCTTTTTCAACTACTGATTCATCATAAAAATATAATCCTGTTATGGCATATTTGCTTTTTGGTTGAAGAGGTTTTTCTTCAATACTTTTTACTTTTCCATCCTTATCAAAGTCTACAATTCCATATCTCTCGGGATCACTAACTGGATAAGCAAATATGGTTGAATTTTTTCTCAAGGAAGCAGCTTTTAATTGATTTACGAATCCTTTTCCGTAAAATAGATTGTCTCCTAAAATCATTATTGAGGGTGATCCATCGAGAAAATTTTCTCCTATTAGGAATGCTTGTGCCAATCCTTGAGGTTTATCTTGAATTGCATAATGTAAGTTAATACCCAAGTTATTACCGTCGCCAAGCAACTTTTTAAAGTTCTCCGAATCTTCTGGTGTTGTGATTATGAGAATATCCCTTACACCTGCCAACATCAAAGTAGAAAGAGGATAATAAATCATTGGTTTGTCATAAACTGGTAGCAGTTGTTTGCAAACGCCATTGGTTATGGGGAATAATCTACTCCCTGTGCCTCCTGCAAGAATGATTCCTTTTCTAAAACTTGAATTATTCAAAATTTGGATTTAGTTACTTTATCTTAGATAAGAGGTGACTTACTAAGTAAATTTATTGCAAAAAAATGTATAAAATTTCATATTTTATTAAATAAAATTCCAATAAAGATAATTAAGTTTTCTAATGAAGATTGTCTAAAAACCCCAGATTTTCTGTAGAAAATAATTCTCATAAGTGGATTTTTTGAATTCCTACATTTTTTAAAATTTTCAAGAATTTTCAAATTCTTTGATTCTATTAAACTTTTATTATTTTCTATATTAGAAAGATTTATATCTATCCAATTTTTAAAACTACCTGAAAAGAACTTTTTAAATCTTCTCAATTTATCACTTTTTCTATCATTTCTTCCTATTAAATTCTTCTCATGCTGTCTGTACTTTAATGTTTTTTCTAAACTAAAAATTACTTCGCCACCAGCGCCTGAAATTAATTGATAACAATACCAATCATGTTGAGTATATATATCAGAATTAAGAGATGATACAATTAATTTCTGTGCTTTTTTGTTCATTAGCATAGTATTACCTCCCGCAACATTTTGAATTAAAGAATTAGCAAACATTGGCTTTTTTTTAAATAATTTTGATTCTCCAATTTTTTTAGTACAATCCTCATTAAAGTATTCAGTCCTAGATGAAAATAAGACGGGTTTTTCATTATCCTTTTTATTTAGAGCATTTATTGAAATCTTAATTTTATCTTTTTCCCAAATATCATCTTGATCGCTAAATCCATAATAAGCAAAATCATCCTTGATTTCTTTGAGTGCAAAAAGGAAGTTTTTAGCACTCCCAATATTTTTCTTTCTTCTAATAATAGATAACTTTTTCTTATTTTCTGTGGTTAATTTTAAAAAAGATTTGGTTAGTTTAAAGGTAGAATTATCATCAAAGATGAATAATTTTATATTTTCATGAGTTTGTTCAAAGATACTTTTTACTTGTGCATTTATATATTTCTTATCATTGTAAAAGCCTAATACTATTGCTACTGAATCTAATTTTTCTATTTGACTCATAGCAAATCTTATTTAATTATTTCATCTATTTTACAATATACGATATTAACTATTAACTTAAAAATTGTATATTTGTAACTAATTAATTTCTATTGTTTTTAGATAATTCAATTAACTAATTAAAAATTATTAATATTGCTTTTTTTGAAATTTATATTTAATTTTAGCTCCATTGATAATAAAACTATCTAGTTAAAATAACGATTTAATTTTTTTACAATAATAAATCCTCTAGGTAACTTAAATTTTTGGTTTTGACCCTTTTGCATTGAGGACAAGTTTTATAGTTTTAAATAAGATTAATAAATCTAAAAGAATTGAAAAGTGGCTTATGTAATAGATATCAAAACTTAGTTTTTTTGTCGTATCAAATATGCTTGCACCATATGGATAATTAACCTGTGCCCATCCACTTATACCTGGTCTAAGTATATATCTGCAATTATAATAGGGAATGTTTTTTAAGAATTGACTTTCTATCTCAGGTCTCTCAGGCCTTGGACCAATTAAGCTCATTGTTCCTTTTAAAACGCACAAAAGTTGTGGTAATTCATCTATCCTTGTGGCCCTTATAATTCTTCCTATTCGCGTAACCCTTGGATCAGTATATTTTGACCATTGGACTCCATTTTTTTCGGCATCAATTTTCATACTTCTGAATTTAATGATATTAAATTTCTCTCCATTTAGTCCCGTCCTTTTTTGTGAATAGAATAGTGGACCTCGATCTTCAATAAATATCAAAATGCTCACAAAAATAAATAAAGGAGATGTTACTAATAATAAAAAAGAACTTACAAGTAAATCACCTATTCTTTTCGTCCTTAATTGATAATTATCTTCAATTGCTTTTAATTTTTCAACTAGTTGGAATTTATTATCGATTATAATTGTTGGCATTCTATGGAATTCATTCTCAACCCAAGTTAATAGACTTTCAACCAAAATCCCTTTGAGTTTTAGTTTAAAAATTATATCTAAATTTTCTTTTTTTATATCATTTAAATCACCAATAACTATGCCCTTAACATTCTCAAAATTTATAAGATCAAGATTTTTATCATTGGGAATATTTGTTAAAACAATATCATTTTTAATATTCGCCACTTCTTCTGAAATCTGCATGAACTTAGATTCTGTACCATAGAAAATCCACTCTTTTTTTTTGTTATAAATATTGTATGTAATAATACTAAAAAAGTATTCAACAAAAAGACTCAATAAAGATATATACAATGATGCCCTAATGAATAAATTACTTAATTCTTTTGAAAGATAACTACTAAATTGAATCTTATCCCAGTAAAACACCAAAGGAATGAACCAATTAATTACCAGATAAATAAGATTACATAATAAATATAAAAAAATAATCTTTAAAAAGGCTTTTAAAAAAGAATTTATTGATATCTTTTCAGTCTTTATATATCTACCCAAAACATAACTTACTAAGATCCAAAAAATTGCCAAACTTGTAGTTACTAATCTGTTTGGATATATCCCTAATTCTTTAAAGTAAATAAAGTTGAATAAAAAAATAGTTATTGAGCAATCAAGCGAACTTCCAATTAGTTTTCTTCTTCTACTAATTATCCAAGGCATCCTGTAGTTCATTATTTCCTTGATTTCTTTTATATTATCTTATGGTGCAAATCTAGAAAAAATTCTTATTCCTAGCTAAATTACTTTTTCCTATTATATTTTTCTTCCTATATTTCTTGCCCCACCAAGTAATATCCAAAAAACAATACTTATTCTTCCATCAAAATATTGAACATCCACCATCTGGGAAATTAACAATATAAATAGAGAAATAATCCATGCTTTTTCAAAAATCATATTTGGATTATTTTCGTTTTTTATTGAAAAAATTTTTAAAAATGCCACTAAAAATAATGTTGAGATTATTATTGTAATTAAAAAAGCTGCTGGTAATCCGTAACTTATCATTAATTCTAAAATAAGATTGTGTGGATGCCCTCTAAAAAAACCAGTCTCATTTAAGAATATTTGAGGAAATGATCCTGCTCCGCTACCAAAAAGAGGGTTTTTAATTATATTTTGAAGAGCACTGTACCAAATATCTATCCTCGTTATGTTATTTTGCTCAATAGAAACCCAGCTTTGATTTGGGATGACAACCTCAAAAATTCTTTTATAGTGTTTTCCTAAATCAGGTAATAGAGAAGTTAAAAAAATAAAAACGGAGGTCAATGTTAGATATGGAATAATTTTAATTATTTTCCTACCTAAGATTAATATCGTTCCCAATACTAGTCCTATCCATGCTGATCTAGAATTCGTTAAAACTGTAGTAATGGCTATGCTAAGGGTGAATAAGAAGCCAGAAAAAACCTGAAAAATATTAGTTCTGTTCCTTATTGAAAATGCGAGACAAAATGGCCATACTATGTTTAACCAAAGTCCTGCATAATTAGGATTATTAAACAATCCAGTAAGTTCAGTTATATTTTCTAGTGGCCTTTGATACCAAATTATTAAACCACCTAAAGTTTCTAAGGGGCCATTCCAGTTAAAAAAAGACTGACCTAATCCAGAAACAATAACTGGAAAGGTGCCTAAAATAAGTATTAACCCAAAAGTTTTTCTTTCATTAGGCGTTCTCAAATAAAATTGAAAACCATAAAAACAACAAAAAAGTGGAATCCAATTTGCTAAACCAATCCAAGATAAACTTGAATCCCAGTCATTAGCAATTAAAAATTCATTTCTAAATGAATGTACCGTGGAACAAATTATTAACCAAAAACTCCCTATTAATAAAAAAACATTATATTTATCATTTAATATATTATTTTTATTTCTTGAAATACTTGATATTAAAGAGATTAATAAAAAAACTAGTGATAAAGAAAATGCTGAAGGTAATAAGAATATCCCTATTAAGAAATTTAATTTACCAAAATTATTTTTAATATTGTGTTTTACTTGATTTGAAATAGACAAAACTCTAATTTAATAAGTTGAAAAAGACCATTTATTAAAAATAATCATTAGAAATTACCTTAATTAAATCTAAATTTATGTTAACGCTTCCTGCAGGATTCGAACCTGCGGCCCACTGCTTAGAAGGCAGTTGCTCTATCCAGCTGAGCTAAGGAAGCTAGGGGTTTTTCGAGGATTTGGTCACTCAGCTGGTCACTCAGGTAACAAATCGGCAGAAAAACGTGAAATAAATCACACTTTTAACAGTTCAATTTATAACCTTCCTATTTTATATCAGCCCTGCACCACCTAACCAGTAAATCTTTAAAAATAAATACTCTATATATATATGTATAAATTATTTTTTCTTAGAAATTGACTTTAAATATCTTTTTCTTTGACCAGAATCTACATACCAGCCTGCTAATAATCTTTCATCAATTTCATAAAAATCTAATTCTTTTTTATTTTTCTGAACCATTAAAATAATCTCTTTTCTTTTCAATAATTATTGGAAGTGACCAAATAGAAGGTTCAGGCATTGGGTCACCTTCATTAATAATTGGCATTGATAAAGTTGGTACATTTTCTTTTATCGAATGTTCCATTGCTCGTCTTTTTAAACCTAATAATTCTCTTGAAATATCCATAATTAATTTTGTGTTATATCAATAAGTGATCTTCCAGAATCTTTTTCAATTAATATTTCTCTAATTTCATTTAGCTTTCTATTCTGCTGTCGGTCTAATACATTTTCTTTTTGTATCATGTGGGCTGCTTTAATAGCATCAATTCTGTTGTAGTCAGATGTATTTGGATTCATTATTATTTCATCTAATTTTTTCATATATAAATGATTTCTACTTGCTAAAAGATTAGTACCAATATCAATATTCTCTCTTGGTATTTCTTCAAGATAATCTTTTACATCTTTATGACTTCTCCATTTCCGCAATGCTTTACCGCTCATTGATACTGATTCAGCTGCTTTATCAAAACTTGTACCAGTAGCAACCAATGCAAGTGCAGTAAATACCTTTGGTGGTACTAAACTTTCATTTCTTGTTGGTCTACCAGCTGTAATAGTCATAATTCAGATAATCTATCTAGTAATTGTCTTTGCTCTTGTTTTAGTGGTTGGACTTCTTTTCTAAAATATTCCAGTTCACACCGCAGTCTGTATTCACATTTTTCTAATTGATCTTGTAGTTCTTTCTTTAGTTTCTTACTCATAAACCAGCCCCAATATCATCAGATAATCCATACTGTCTTCTAGCTGCTATAGCACTTGGGTCATTAAAACTTATATTTTTAGTTGGGTGAAATCCACTTGGTCTATTTCTAATTTCTTCTTCTCTTGCATCATTCCTTGCTTTCATTTCTGCTAATTTATTTTCTTCTATCATGTTTTTGGCTGCTAAAATTTGACCTTCAATTCTTGCAGCATCAGCTGTAAAACCTGCAGCCCGTAATGCTGCTTCATCACCTACGTTGTAACGTCCACCATCAAGATGTCTTGCTAAAACATCTGCAGGTAATGCATCTGTTTTTCTAAACATGTTCTGATATAAAACACCACCTTCCCAATCTTGTAAAACAACCTTTTCAGTAAAATCTAATTCTTCTAATGATGCGGGTACAGGTTTGCAGGGTTTGTTTGGGAAACTATTTCTATAGAATCTTGCATACTCTTTTGCATAATGACTTCTTAAATCTTGCATAATTAATTCCTTATAATTGGTGGTCTTTTTGCATAGGTTTCTTTGTAATTTGGTGATCTTCTTCTGGCTTGAACATCTGGTGTCTGTGTAGGGTCATTTAACCACTTGTTCAGACATTGTTCTTCCCAGAAGCACCTGTAGTCATACTGACTTGGATAGGGAAACAACTTGGCTGCTGTAGTTGTAACCCTATTGTTCATACGTTGATACTCAGGTGACCAAGGATCCATAAACAAATAGACTTAAAACAATAATAATATTAATTACTTATATTTATATACTTGTCATACATTGTTTATACAAACTACCTGATATTTTATGTTGTTAAATGTTAGAATAAATGGTATATTTATATTATTAAGTAAGTCCCTAGGGGGCTGACTTGGCAGGCTATAACTAGCAATACTTCCCCCATTAGTCAAATCACTATATGTTATCTGTAATACGCATTTTTGTAGTATTACTAATATTTTTATTCGCAATATTATTTGCTTAATTAATAACTAATACTGAACTAATTATTACTTAGTGTTTGTATAAATAACTAAAACGAGTTGCTAATTTATAAATATAAGCAACTGGACTGCTACAGCTGCTTATACATGACCACTAAATAACAACTAGCTATGAAAATCAACAAGTTTGGTAGGGCTAGAATCCTATCTCCTGATGAACTGGATACATTAATTGATGCAATACCATATTCACCACATAAAGTATTAGCAATATTACTTAGATACACAGGTGCAAGAGTATCTGAAGGATTAAAAAGTAAATGGGAATATTACACAGATACACATTTTATTTATCCAGCACCAACAACAAAAACTAAAGAAACACGTAAAATTCCAATCAGTAGCAAATTAAGAATTGAACTTGATACATGGAAAGCCTATGTTGAACCAGAAAGTGAAACTGAATACATATTTAAAGGCCGCTTTGGTTCACATTTAACAAGGCAAAGTATGGATAAGAAGTTAAAACTATACAGTCCTTATAAAGGCGTTTCAACGCACAGTTTTAGGCGTTCATGCTTGACTGCTATGAATCGGGCGAAAGTACCTTTAAACGTCATTGCAAGCTTATCTGGGCATTCTTCAATGAATAGTCTGCGTTTGTACTTGGGAATTGATGAAAAAGAACAGATTGAAGCTATAAATTGCCTATAAAGGCCGATTTTTACTATAAAGGCCGTTTTTAAAACTTTTCCTTGGGAACTTTTGGGATTCTTAAAGTACGAATTTTTTACGTCTTATTAACCCTGCGTCTCTTATATAAAAGAAAATAGTAATTATATACATTACATACATTACAAAATAGTTATTGCAGTAAATCTGATGGAAGAAGGAAAAAGATTACATACATTACACACATTACATACTTCTATAAATTCAAACGTTTGAATAATTGAACGTTCAATGATTTGAAGGTGCAGGGCTTTTACTAGCTCGGTGGCATTGAAGCCTGCATTTGGAAGAACAGAATGTTGCTGTAGATCTTTTAGGTAGAAAGAATTGATCACATTGTTTACACATAACAGGTTTAATATGTTTTTCACGTTTCTTTCTTATCCATAGCTTTTGATATTCATTCCTTTCTTTGTGTTTGGCTTCATTTTTAAATACCTGATCTAAGTTTGGTAGATCTGTATAAACTGGTTCCCAAGATAGCCCTGCGGAAGTGGGGCAGAAATTCCAGAAACTATGCCCATCTTGTCTATCTAATGCAATAGATGATGATTCATTAATATCAACTACTTCTGTATGTATACAGTTAAGAACTTGAGAATACATACCAGCTGGATTAGGTGTTACTTCAACAATGATTCTTCTCTTAGTTGGGTCATCAACTAAAGGTTTGAAATAGTAAATAAAATTGCCAGTCCAGTACTTCATGTGGGAAACGCTATGTGTTGAAAAAAGTGCCCGCGGTGCATAAATTAAACACTTGTCGTTTCAACTGGAAACGGTATCTGTTTATAAAAAACTGTTTAAAAGCAGAAAAGGTTAAACACTTATCGTTTCGGCCTGAAACGTTATTAGTTGACCAGCTCAAGAAAATATTTGTGTAATAGTAAGTAATTTCAGTAAGATTACAAAGAATACGTTGGTATGACTGAAGTTTGGGGTGTGTAATGTTTGTAATTAATGTAATCACTAATAGTCACCCCCAAGAGAATCAATAAAATCTTTGCCTGCTTCATTCAGACTTATTAACTTTCTTTTACCTGAACCAAGTAAGCCTGAAGAATCACTTACTTCTTTGATGTAATTAACATTGACCAGCTGATGCACCTTTTTACATAAGACTGTATAAACATTATTTTCTGTTTTTATAAAATCATTCCTTCTAGTAACACCTGATCTACACAACCCTGCATACTTCATAAGATCAATCAAAGTAGCAGCACTATCATTTTTGTTTGACCATTCCAGCATTGATTTTAAAAATGTAAGTTCATTGTTATTTACCTTTTCTAGTTTTTTCTGATCTTCTTTTTGTTGCTCTTCTTGCTCGTAATTATCAAATTCAATTACATAGTTAACAGATGATGTATCAATATCTAATTCAACAACCATATCTGCAGGCATGCCTGAACGTGCTTCTCTAACTAATCGTCTTTTCTTTACGTTCTTAATATCTCTATTATTTTCATCTTGTAAGTAGTGCATGGTGATGATGCTGTTACATGCACCACTAATAGAACCATGACCAGAAACAGATTGAACACCTACATTTTTAGATCTATTAGCATGATGTATTACCAGTAAAGTTGACTTAGCTTGAATACATTGATTCTTAAGGTCATATAGCAGCATTCCCATCTGTGCATTATTTTCTTCTACAGAACTTGATACTGTTATTGATCTCAAAGAATCAAAAATTACTAAAGCATCTGGGTAAAGTTCAATTAGTTTTAAAACCTCGTCTAGCTGGTCTGTAGTAAGCCTAAACTTAGCAGATATGATTAAGTCTTCATGATGGTAAATGCCAGCCCTAGACAGCATTTCAGCGGTATCTGGGTAGGATTGGTCATCACTTATAAGAATTACTTTTCTAGTCTTGGTTGGTGCAGGATAATTTAAAAACTTTTCCTTTTTTAAGATACTTTTACAGATTTGAACTATTAACCTTGTTTTACCTGTTTTAGCTTCACCTGAAACTAAAGTTGCATCATATTCTGGTATAAAACCATCAATTACCCATTCAATTTGTGGTATTTCACTTTTAATTCTTTCTTCTGCATAAATTGGTCTAAAACTATTGCCCATGATCACATCTTGATGTTCCATTATCAGCCCTGTTAACTCATTGTCTTTTACATTTCTAAGCTTTAATTGATCTTTGACATACCTTATATAGACATACCTTCTTAGCATGTTCTTTTCTTCATTCACTACAGTTGATACATAGTTAAGGAAGAACTCATAAGTACTTACAACAGTATTTTCTACTTCAACTTCTGTACCAGTAGGAAGAACTAAATTAATAACAGAATCATTTTTTTTATCAGTAGTTGTAACAGCACCACTTTTTACGTTTTGTTCCCAATAACCCTGCTCTTTGCAATACTTGGCAATTCTTCTTTTTAAGAATACTTTTGAAAATTCACCGCAGGTCATATTGCCTGAACCATAAGATTCAAAATGACGTTTAAAACACCTTTCTATATCACTTTCATATAAATTTGAGTTAGTACAGTACTTTGTATAAAGTCTTTCAACATCACCTTCTACAACTGTGTAATCAAGATCTTCTAGCTGCTTTCTGGCTGCCTGTAGCGTTTGACTAAGACTAAATGCCTTTGTATATCTATTACCCTTACAACCACTCTTAAGACCTGTATTAATTACAGTCATTGTTTTTGGTGATACTGCTATATCAACAGGTAATTCAATATTTATAAGATCTTTAGCAGATGGATAATCAGTTACATCTATAGTTTCACCTTCTGCATCAGGTCTCCATAAAAACCCTGCACCAAGACCAACTTCTTTTTCTTCTTCTTCTAAATCATCTAAAAAACTTTCTACTTCTCGTTGACTGTATATTGCACCACTTTCTTCTACTATTCTTGACCTTTCACCAGTCTTGGGGTGTATTCCACCAGCTAATCTGCAAGGTTGTACCGCATTATGCATTGCATGGTCTGTAGTAAAACCTGTGTAATTAAATATTGTTTGACTTAATCTTTTACGCCAAATTTCAATAGTGTTAATTGGATAATAATTATCTAGCCTGTAGTAAACGTGATACGATTTCCCACCTGTAAAAAGTACCATTGTAGGTTTTGGTAGGTTGGCATCTTCCCATGCTTTCCATTGATGCTCTAAAGATTCACCATCAATTTCATATACAAGTAAATTTCCAACAGTAACTTCTTTTCTACCTTTCTTAGCTGTACCGCCTGGGCAAGTTATCCAGCCCAGACTATTTGTCTTGGGGTCACGCAGGGCTTTTTCTGCCTGTTCAAATAATCTTGCCCTGTTACCATCACTTGCTAATAGTTTTACTTCAGCCCAGTTGTAGTTTCTGTTCCTTGCACGCTTAGGAAAGTACTTATTAGTTTCACCATAGGTGCAGATTATTACAGCATCAGTTGCACCAATACCCAATAACCGCAACATCTTATTTGCTTCGGCAGTATCAATTAATTGTTCAGTCTTAACAGGTGCAGTTACCACTATTTAAAATTTCCTTCTCTAATGGTGTTCAAAAATGTTCTATGTCTACTAATGTATTTTTCTTCAGATTCTTGGTTATATGCAGCCTGAGAATATACAGACGATAGGTGAAATGAATTTGGTTTAAAACATGCAACAGCTGCTAGATAAATACTTTTTTTAGTACCGTAATATCTAAAAGGTGTTCCAAAAATTCTGCAACTAATTTCTTGTCTAACGTCTGCAGGTAAATTAATAAACCTTGCTTTTAAAAGATCTTTTTCAGAAAAAACGTGACCTGCTTTTTCAAGTTCTTGAAATTCTTTTTCCCAATTATAAAAAGTCTTTTTATAAACTCTATCGGTAACATAGTGTTCACATGTAACCCCTGCAGGTGGCAGGTTAGGTTTCATTTCTAAAACTTCTTTTGGTAAACGATTTTCAAATAAAATAGTCATGGGTAGAATGTCCCTAGGTAAATTGACTTGAGCAGCCATTTTTATCTGATGAAGAACCACCTATTGGCGTAGGTGGTTTTTTTAATTCCTACAACTCGTGTTGCGGGTCATAATCTCCATCATTTTTGGCATATTTTTCTAACGCATATCTGACAACAACAGACTTATCTACACCGTTCTGATGCGAATGATGCCATAACCAGTCATCTAACCTCTTAGGAAGTCTAAAGATGTGCCTGTGGGTCAAATTAGCCCACTTGTAGCTTTCTTCTGCGTATGTTCTAAGTTTCATTATTTTCTTTTTGTATGACATGTCTGACATAAGTATAAATAAGATAGGTAAGATTTGCATGAGTTAGTATTACTTACTGGTTTAATATATCAGTCTGATATATACATATATATAGTTATATATTTGTATATAAAGTAATACATAAGGAAAAGGTTATGCAGTATTTACTATCATGTAACCATGCTGTAAAAGTGTTGCCTTGCAACTGTTTATCTCAAAATATCTTGTTGTATTAAAATGCATTCCTTTCTTCCAATGTTTGTTCTCGATTAGTATTCCTTTATCCTTATCGCACCAATATCTGCATAATCTTTGTCTAGTAACATTCAAAATTTTCATTGCTTCTGCAGTTGTTACCCAATATTCGTTAGTTTTATTACTCATTAAACAAATTAAAACTTACTAAAACTATATGTTATGTATAGTTATTTGTCAGAATAAATATTTTTTAATTAGCTTAAGTACTACAACTAAATGATATTAAAATGATGTTATTGTGATATCATACATACATCAACTGATATATTATAAGAGTAAGAAACCTAGTTATACCAATAGTTCTATATATAAGATATATTTATACTTAAATTACTAATGTACTACACTAATACGCTTTACAATTTGTAAGATTCTAGTGATAATTTCTGTCTAGCTGCTTCAAATTTTGCCTTTTTCTCTTTTCCTAAATAAAAGTCTCGGTAATCTTTCAAGTGGGTTTGCAACGAGTGACCCATATTTTCTGCCAAAAAGTCTGCACTAAGATCAGCTAAAACAGCACCACGATAACAATATTGATGCCTGAAGCTATACGTTGAAATCTTTTTACCAACTGCAGCTGCATCTGCTTCTAATTTCTTCCAATAAGTATTAGTTGAAGTTCTTTGCAATGCTCTAATAAAAGATCTTGCTGCGTGCCTATTTTGACTACCTAGGGAAGGCAGGGCTGTAATACCTGATGATAATTCCAATAATAGTTCTTCATGTAGATGTGGTCTTCCAGTTGGACTTAAACCTTCAACTTCTCTTGGTTTAGTTGAACCTTTACTACTTATCTTGCTGTAATCAATTACAAGTAAATTATCTTTTACCCTGCAATATCTAAGTTCAACGCACCTGAGACCAAATGTGATTAATAGTCCTGTTGCTAGTCTCCATGATCTCCCTGTAGGTGTATCAGCAAACGAATCTAATAATATTAATAGTTGGTCATCTTCAATTCTTTCTGCCTTACCAGAATTATTAGTATCATCTTTTCTAGCACCAATAGCTTTAAGTTCTTTAATTTCAATCTGTGGGGGTGGTAACCAGCGTTCATTTAATCCTTTTCTATATACACACCATTCAAGAAAAGTTTTACCTGTTTCTATTCTTTTAACTCTGCCCTTACTTACAGTTAATTCACCTTTGTTATCTTTTTGAAGTTCTTTTAAAATTCCTTTTCCTGAGTTAGGTGGATTATCACCATTCATCATTTTTATAATTCTTTTTAACGTAACCATGTAAACACCTTCCCAAGTTGATTCTTGAATATTTTTAGTTTCTTCTTTGTATTTTTTATATTCATCTTTCAAATATGACCAGTTAGTATTTGGTGAATTTTTATTTTCTGGAAATATTATTTTTGTAGCTTCAGCAAGAGTACATTTTGTATTAATCATTAATTCACTAATTTTGTTTAATGAATTAAGAATGTTTAGTAGTTGATCTGATTCCCATTCAATAGGAATTACTTTTCTTTCATAAGTTCCTGTATCTTTCCAATATCTCTGAACTAAACATTTACCCCTTTTTTCACGCACAGACCAACCTATTTTGTGTTGACTTGCAACAGCCTGTTTTAACCTTTTTTCCCACTCAAGTAGTTTCGCCAACCAAAAATAGTGATTCTTTAAAATTAAAATAACCGCTATTATAAAAAACTGCAAGTGTATCTGGTCACTCAGTTGGTCACTCAGAACACTAATAATAACCAATAATCACATAATATAACCTATTGTTTTTATATGTTATTTCCTTATAATCTATTAGTATGACTATTGTTATCTAAGCTATTACTTGATTCTGTAGATGTTGTGGGAAATTCTTAGAAGGCAGTTGCTCTATCCAGCTGAGCTAAGGAAGCAAAGATATTTTGAGTATTTACTAGTAGAACTTGCGCAGAGAAAATATCACTACTTTTAAAAGTCCGTGGGCAAATAACTCAAATTACTTATTATATTTTATATCAACCGCGTACCCCCTAACTAGTAAATCTTAAAAATAAATACTATAAATATTCAATAAATTCTTTTTGAAAGATCTTAAATTAGCTTCTTATTTCAGAACTTTTATTATCATTTTAAGGATTATTTAGAAATTAAATTATAATTAGAATATTATAATTATTTAATTTGGCTAGGAGACTTACTGAAGAACAAATTGAAGAAATAATCAAGTGCTTTGAAAATGGGACAAACATAGATCTTTTGTCTAAAAAATTTAATTGCACCAAATTGACAGTAATAAGAAATCTAAAGAAAAATCTTGGAGAATTAAAATATATTGATTTATTAAACAAAAATAAATCCCTAGTAGGAAAATCTAAAACAAATAAAATTCAAAGTAGTGATTTATTAAAAACAAATATTGATAATGCAGAATTAATTAAAGATTCAAATGATCCTAAAGTTTTAAATGAAAATATAACTGCTTCAAATTTTGACCCATATGATTCTTTTTTAGAAATTGTTCCTTTAGATTATGAGATTGATAATTCATCTCGAAAAGAGTTAACTTCAGTTCCAATATCAGAGGTAGATTTCCCGAAAGTTGTTTATTTGTTAGTGGATAAGAAAATTGAATTAGATATAAAATTATTAAAAGATTTTCCTAAATGGGATTTCTTGCCTAATAATGATTTGAAAAGAAAAACTATAGAAATATTTTTTGATTTAAATCTTGCTAAAAGATCCTGTAATAAAGAGCAAAAGGTACTAAAAGTCCCAAATACTGATGTATTTAGAATCGCAGCACCAATTCTAATTGAGAAAGGAATTTCAAGAATTGTTTGTCCAGAGAATTTAATAGCTCTTTGAGCAATTTTTATTCGTTATTCATATCTAAAACTAGAAAGCTTCCTATAATTGAACCTACTATAAAACTAGAACCTACAATAAAACTTATTGGTAGTTCTATTGTTTCTTCGAATATCAAGTCTACTTTGCTTTTGTTTGAACTGTTTTGTATCCCAATAAATAAGAGGAAAAATAAACAAGAATTAAAAATTGCTGATAATAATAATTTTTTAATTATGAAGCTCATATAAATTAATTCTTTAGTATAAATTTTAAATCAAATTATAAATTTCGCTTTTTTTTATTCCATTTTTCTTTGCTAAGTATTTAGAAGCTGCTGATAAGCTTAAGCCTGCATTTATTAATTCATTGAGATCTTTTTTTATGATTAATTTATCGAGATTTAAATCTTTTTCTTTGTTAATACCTTTTATTACGATTGTTATTTCACCAATAACCTCTTTATCTTTAAATGATTCTGAAACTTCATTAATATTACTCCCGATATGTTCTTCAAATTTTTTTGTTAATTCTCTAGCTACCATAATTTCTCTATTACCTCCACAGAAGTCAAATAATTCCTTTAGTAATTTTTTTAGCCTTTTTGGAGACTCATAAATTATAGTCGTTTTTATATTTTTACTAATTTCTAAAAGAATCTCATCTCTTTGACTTTGCTTTCTGGGAAGGAAACCCTCAAATACAAAACTAGAGGAAGGTAAACCACTTGAGACAAGCGCGGTTATGGCAGCACATGCACCGGGAATGCAAATTATATCAATCCCTTGAGATTTTACTGTCTTTGCGATATCTTCACCTGGATCGCAAATTCCTGGCATACCAGCATCACTTACAACTGCTATTGATTTTCCCTCTTTAAGATCTTTTATTAAGTTTGGTATTTTAATTAAAGAATTTTGTTTATTAAAACTTATAAGTTTATTTGAAATATTAAACTTATTCATTATTTTTTTTGTTTGTCTTGTATCCTCACAAGCAACTAAAGAGACATTTTTAAGAATATTTAATGCTCTTTGGGACATATCATTTAAATTGCCAATTGGCGTGCCTACTAAATATAAAATACCTTTTTCAGGTTCTGCTTTTCTATGAGATAATAAGGAATTACTTTTCATTTAATGATTAGATTACCTTTTGGTGTATACATTAATAATCTTATCGATGATATAAGAATTTTCAGCTGGCAAGCAGCAGATATTTTGCTTTATTACTCAAATTTGTTAGAAGATTCAGATGATAAAAGAAGCATACTCAAAAATAATAATGAAGATGACCCTGTAACCTTGGCTGATTTAAAAGTTAACGAATTGATTATTAAAGGAATTAATGAAAAATATAAAAATATTAACTGGGATATTTTGAGTGAGGAAAATGTAAAAGATTCTTTAGAAAATTTTGATAGTAAGAATGATTGGATCTGGGTTCTTGATCCACTTGATGGGACGAAAGACTTTATTCAAGGAACAGGAAATTATGCAATGCATTTGGCATTGAACTTTAAAGGTAAACCGTATATTGGTTTTGTCTTGTTACCAGATAAGAATCAATTGTGGATTGCAGATGGAGAAAAAACATGGTGTGAAAAAAGAGATGGATCAAAACAAGAACCAATTCTCTTACATAATAAGAAGCTTCAAGAAATGACTTTAGTAACAAGTAAAAATCATGGAAATGATGTTTTGAGAAATTTAATTCAGAAAATTAATTTTTGCAAAGTTGAAATCATGGGAAGCATTGGATGCAAAATAGCATCCCTAGTTAGAGGAGAGAGTGATATTTATATATGTCTAAGTTTACCTGGGAAAAGCTCACCAAAGGATTGGGATTTCGCTGCTCCAGAGTCTATTCTGAAAGCAGCTGGTGGAGAAATAACAAATTTAGATAATCAAGAATTATCTTATGGGAAAACTAATTTTAATCAAGGAGGCATTATAGTTGCAACAAATAATAGAAAAACTCACGGTAATATTTGTTGCGAAATTAAGAAAATTATTGAGGAAAATGAAATTTATCCCCTTTAGAACTTAATTAAGCGGAGCAACTGGAGTTGGGGTTGGTTGGGGATAAGACATCCCATTATTTTGTCCTACACCTCTCAAGGTAAGATTAATTCTTCCTCTGCTATCAATCTCTCTCACTCTCACAGTTACTTCATCTCCTTGTCTAACTACATCTTCCACTCTCTCAACCCTTGCTTCAGATAATTGAGAAATGTGAACCATACCTTCTTTCCCAGGTAGTATTTCTACAAAAGCTCCAATAGGAATTATTCTAGTTACAACACCAGAGAAGACCTCACCCTCATGAACCTTGCGTGTTAATCCTTCTATTATCTTTTGAGCTTCTTCTGCAGCAGCTCCGTCGTGAGAAGCAATAGTTACAATTCCTCCATCTTCTATATCTATTTTTGTATTTGTTCTTTCAGTGATTCCTTTGATAGTTCTACCTCCAGGCCCAATAACAGTTCCAATAAGTTCAGGATCAATCCTAAAGCTTAAGAGTCTTGGAGCGTGAGGAGATAAGGATTCTTGAGGTTTGTCTATGGCCTCTTGCATCTTTTCTAAGATATATATTCTTGCGGGTCTAGCTTTTTTAATTGCATCGGAAATAATAGTGACTGGTAAGCCTGTAATTTTCATATCCATTTGTAAAGCAGTTATTCCTTTATCAGTGCCAGCAACTTTGAAGTCCATGTCCCCAAGAAAGTCTTCAATTCCTTGAATATCTGTAAGAATACGGACTTCTTTACCTTCTTTAATTAAACCCATAGCAGTACCACTTACAGGACCTTTTAAGGGGACTCCCGCATCTAATAGTGAAAGAGTGCTTCCACATACAGACCCCATTGAAGTTGATCCGTTCGAGCTTAAAACTTCGCTAACTACCCTCAGAACATAAGGGAAAGTTTCTTTCCCAGGTAATACAGGAATTATTGCTCTCTCAGCTAATGCTCCATGGCCAATTTCTCTTCTGCCAGGAGTTCTCATTGGTCTTGTTTCTCCCACTGAAAAAGGAGGAAAATTGTAGTGATGTAGATAAGTTTTTTCGGTACTTGGGTTGAGGTCATCCATTTCTTGAGCATCACTAGGCGTACCCAATGTAGTTGTAGATAAAACTTGGGTTAACCCTCTTTGGAATAATGCAGAGCCATGAACCCTTTTTGGAAGGATTCCCGCAGATGCCGAAATTTTTCTAACTTCATCTAAATTGCGGCCATCAACTCTTTTACCATCATTAATGATTTGGGATCTCATTAATTTTTTTGTTAGTTTTTTAAAGTCAGAGCTCAATAACTTATCATTTTCTGATAATAAAACCTTCAATTGGTTTTCGTCTTTCAAAGATTCAATTTTGCCTTGAGTCTCAACTTTTATTTTTTCAAGTTCAAGATCCCTCTCCTCTTTTGAGAGATCAAATTTCTTTAAAATTAACTCGATTGGTTTTGTACAGTTTTTCTCTAAATAAGATGGCAATGTTTTGTCTTCTTCAGGGTCAGATGGCTTAATTTGTTTTATTCCTAAATCTTTTAGTAAATCTTCTTGAGATTTTATGAGTTCAGTAACTGCTTCATAACCAAAATCTATAGCTTCTATAGTATCTTGTTCAGATAGTTGGTTGGCACCTGCCTCAATCATGACAATACCGTCAGGTGAACCAGCAACAACAATGTCTAAATCTCCTTTCTCTATCTCTCTATAGCTTGGATTTAAGATGAAATCATCCCCAATGAGACCAACTCTAACTGCAGCCATTGGCCCATAAAATGGTATCTCTCCAAGTAAAGTAGCTATTGAGGCTCCAGTAACAGCTAAAACATCTGCTGGAACCCTCTCATCTAAAGAAAGGCAAGACGCAACTATTTGTATCTCGTCTCTCATCCATGATGGGAAAAGTGGCCTCATTGGTCTGTCAATTAATCTTGCAATTAAAGTTGCTCTCTCTGGAGGGCGACCTTCTCTTCTCATAAAACCACCAGGAATCCTTCCAGCAGCATATAGTTTCTCCTCATAGTCACATATTAGAGGTAGAAAATCTGAAGCATCTTTTTTTGTAGTTTTTGTCGCTGTAACTAGTAGAGAAGTGTCACCACACTCAATCATTACTGATCCATTTGCTTGAGGAGCATATAGTCCTGTAGTTAGTCGTATCTCTCGTCCGTCAAACGTGATCGACTTATTTTGTCCTTCCACTTTTTAAATTATAAATCTTTACATAATTTATTCTTACATTTTATAGGGACATATTGAGTAAATTATTTAGATAAGCTGTAAAAGTTTTTAAAATTGACCCGAAAATGATTATTAATTTATTAAATTTTTTTTTTCTACAGTAAATATAGTAATTAAATAATGAACTTATAATAAATCACCAACTTGATTTAACTACCCCAGGCAGCTCACCATTATGAGCTCTTTGCCTCAACTGATTCCTGCAAAGACCAAAGTCTCTATAAACTCCTCTAGGCTTTCCAGTTGCCCAACATCGATTTCTTACTCTATTTGGAGCGGAATTTCTTGGCAGACCCTGAATCTTTCTATGTATTTCTAGCCTTTGCATTGGATCTTTTGCGGCATTGAATTCATCTAATAATGATTTTCTTTTTGCAGCATATTTATTTACAAGCTTTTTGCGTTTGACCTCTCTCGCAATCATGGACTTTTTAGCCATTTAGTAAAATCTTAAACTAGACTATATACTAACAGCTAGGCTAACATTTTTAAAATTTGTTTATTGGTTTAATAATTTTTGAACTATTAAAAGCTGACTGGTATCTCTTATTATAAGAAGTATACTAAGTCCAACTAAAAGAAAAAAACTGGATTGAGTAACAACCATTTGTACTTTAACTGGTACAGGTTTTCCCAAAAATCCTTCAATTAAAGTGAAAACAAGCTGTCCTCCGTCTAATAGTGGTAAAGGTAAAGAATTTAGAACTGCTAAATTTATAGAAATTAATGCTGCAAATAACAATATTCCGGTACCGCCCTGTTGTGATAATTGGGCACCAATTTCAACGATTTTCACAGGCCCACTTAATTGTTGAGCTGTTGAGGAGAAATTTGTAATTAATCCTTTATAACCTTGAATTGTTTTTACCAAAAGTGTTGAAAATTCATTATTGGTGTATTTAAAAAGTTCAAATATATTTGTTGTCTTTTTAGTCTCTTTTTTTATATTAGGTTGTAATTGAGCTCCTACTGTTCCTTTCCCATCTACATTTTTCGGTACTAAAGTTAAATCTTTAAGAAATCCATCTCTCTCAATTGTTATTTGAATTGGGTTCTCTGATGAATTTTGAATTTCTTTAACTAGAGAAGAAACAGCTTGATCACCTGCTCCTAAAGTACTGCTTTCGATTTTTAAGATTTTATCCCCTGCTTCTAATCCAGCAAGAGCAGCAGCCTTCTCAGGTTGAGTAGCCAAAACTAAAATACCAGGCTCAGGATCAAATGGGATCCCTACAGTAGCTACGTTTATAATTAAGATAGCGTATGCAAGAATTAAGTTAGCGAATACCCCAGCGGATATAACAATTACTCTTTGAATAACTGGCCTATTTTTCAAAAGGTTTTGATCTTTGGGATCAATATTATTTATTTCTTCATCAGGAAAGGAAACAAAGCCCCCTAATGGAAAGGCTCTAAGAGAATAGGTTATATCTTTGTATTTTTTCTGAATTATTGATGGTCCAAAACCAATTGAAAATCCATCAACATAAATACCTTGTAAAATTGCAGCAAGAAAATGCCCCATCTCATGAAAAAAAATGAGAAAGCCCAGAACTGTTATTGAGGTTAGAACATTCATTTAACTATATTAAGAAGTTTTTAAAAAATTTGATCCAAAATATGGAACTAGAGCATCTGGAATTTTTACGCTCCCATCAGTTTGTTGGCCATTCTCAAGAATAGCAGCCATAGTTCTTCCTATAGCAAGACCACTACCATTTAAGGTATGCAGATATGTACTCTTTTTATCAATCTTAGCTCTTATTGATGATCTGCGAGCTTGAAAGTCTAAACAATTGCTACAACTTGAAATTTCTCTATAACATTTACTACTTGGTAGCCAGACTTCAAGATCAAAAGTTCTGCTGGAAGAAAAACCCAAATCTCCAGTACAAATATCAACTAGTCTGTAAGGTAGATTGAGCTTTTTTAAGATACTTTCTGCATCTGAAGTGATCTTTTTATGAGCTTCTAATGATTTACTTGGATCACAAAACCAATATAGTTCAACTTTATTAAACTGATGAAGTCTTATTAAACCTTTTGTATCCCTTCCATAACTTCCAGCCTCTCTCCTAAAACATGGGCTATATGCGACATACTTAAGGGGTAATTGTTTGGGATCAATAATCTCATTTCTATGAAAAGCAGTTAGTGGAACTTCAGCTGTGGGAGAAAGCCATAGGTCGTCATTAGAACACTTAAAACTTTCATTTGAGAATTTAGGTAATTGACCAGATCCGGTAAGACTTTCTGAATTTACTAAAGCTGGAGGCATTAACTCTAAATATCCATTTTTAGTATGCATGTCGAGCATGAAATTTATTAATGCCCTCTCTAATCTGGCCCCATTACCAATAAGTGTAATAAAACGACTTTTTGATATTTTAGTTGATTTAATAGAGTCAAAAAGATTAAGACTTTCCCCTATTTCCCAGTGCGATTTAAGATTTTCTATTGTTAAAGGATCTCCCCAAGTTTTTACTTGGACATTATGAATTTCATCTTTTCCAATAGGAGCATCTTTGCTAGGTAAATTTGGCAAATTACAAATTTCATTATGTATTTTTTTATCTAAGGTTCTTTTTTTCTCTTCAAATTCTGAAATTTTGGTTCTGTATTCATTTCCTCTTTTCTTTAAGTCATTTACTTCAGGAGAATCGTTGTTTTTAGATTTGCTGATTACTTGACCGATTAATTTACTTAACTTTTTACTCTCAGATTGAAGACTGGTTATTTCTATATCAATTTCTTTTTTTTGAAGAGTTAATTCTTGTATTTGGGAAATATTAAAAATTTTTCCTCTTAGGGATAAACTTTCTTCAACTGAAGTGGGATTTTCTCTTATTAATTTTTGATCTAACACTATTTTTTTTTATACCTTAATTAAAATAATTAATCTAAATTCATTATTAGGGATTTTTGACTAAAAATTAACTAAATTAATGATTCCTAACTTACGCGGAGTATTTTTAAATAAAATTTTTTAGCTACGATGCAGAACGAGCCCGCCCTGTAGATGACCATTCTTTTAGAAAATTAATTTGCTCTTTAGCTGTTCTGGATAAGGGAACTAATTCAGAAACTGCCTTTACTAAATCTTTCTCCATAATCTCTCTATTCTCAGAGAATGAAATATGCATTCCCTCAATTACTGCTTGTTCAAGTTCTGCACCTGAAAATCCTTCTGTTCTATCGATGATGGTGGATAGAGGAAAACTGTAACTTGGTCTTCTTTTTTTTAAGTGCAAATCCATAATGCTTAATCTTTCTTCAGAATTTGGTAAATCAAGAAAAAATATCTCATCAAATCTTCCCTTCCTTAATAATTCAGCAGGAAGCTTATCTATAGCATTAGCGGTAGCAATGACAAATACTGCGGATTCTTTTTCAGCCATCCAAGTTAGCAAACTTGCCAAAACCCTCTGACTTGTCCCTCCATCACTTCTGGCATCGCCACCAAAGCCCTTATCAATTTCATCGATCCAAAGGATACATGGAGACATGGCCTCAGCTCTTAATATTGCTTCTCTTGTTCTTGCCTCGCTTGAACCAACAAGGCTAGAAAATAATCTTCCAACATCTAACCTAAGCAGCGGCATCGCCCAACTCTTAGAAATTGATTTTGCAGTAAGCGATTTCCCTGTTCCTTGAGCTCCAACTAGTAAGACACCCTTGGGAATAGGTAATCCATAGTCTCTGGCTTCTTTAGAAAATGCCCTATATCTTTGATTAAGCCAAACTTTTAAAACATTTAAACCACCAATATCATCTTGACTTGATTTGGGTTCGAAAAATTCTAAAATTTCACTTCTGGCGATAACTTGTTTTTTCTCTTCAAGAATATCTTTGATATCTTCTTTACTTATTTTTCCTCTTTTAGCAAGGGCCTTTGCAGTAACTTGCTTTACTTTTATTTCAGTAAGTCCACTTGAAGCTGTAGAAAGTTCATTTAAGTCTTGTTCATCAATATTTGAATTGGTATTAATAGCAATTTTTTTTATTAGATTTTTCAACTCTTTTTGATCAGGTAAAGGTAAATTTATAATTGTCATTAAATCATCTAGTTCTTCTGATGATGGAAATAGATGAGAACTAATGATTAAATTATGACTAGTTTTCTTAAGCGATGAGGATAGTTCTTTAATAGTTCTATTGATGGATGGATCATCATAAAATTTATGAAAATCTTTTAGTAATAAAACTGTTGAAACTTCAGATTTTTGTTCTTTAAGCCAATTAAGGACTCCTAAAGGATTATTACAAAATTTACCTTCTTCATTTATTACTCCTTTTAAACCGCTAACACAATCCCAGCAAATGAATCTTTTTATGTTTAGGTTTTCACAAGAGAAATTAACTAATTTTTCTAATCTTTCCTCTTCTTTAGTCCTGATCCAGATTAATGAGGTTCTTGATTTTATTAGTAATTCTAAATCTTTACACCAAGAATTCATTATTTGATATTTAGACTATTTTTTACTGTTAGGTTCGAAAGGTAATCTTTTATCTGAGATTGTTGAAGCAGAAGTTGTTACCACTTCATTTTTGGCCAATAATTGTTGATCTAAAATTTTCTGTAGATTCTCAGGAAGAGCTTCTTTATTGAGCAGAAAAGTCTGAAATGCCTGAAAAATATTAGCAACAACCATATATAGTAAAACTCCCGCTGGTAGTGGGAAAAACAGAAACATTCCAGTAATCATGATTGGTGTAATTTTGTTAGCTGTTGATTGCTGTGGATTTGCAGGCATCCCCTGACTAGATAAAACTTGTGAGAGAAGTAGAGTTAATCCAAAGGCACCAACTAGTGCAGCAATATCCCAATTAATTGCCCCATCTACATAAAAACCAACTTGACCTAGAGCTTTAATAAAAAGAAAACCACTTTTAGCAGCTAGACCGGGGATTTTTGCCTCGATTGTTGCATCCCCCGGTTTAAGTGCTGTTACTGTACCGTCTTGGGAAACTGTAAGATTTTCAGATCCCTTAGCAACCTTCCAAGTGGGGAGAAATTTTGATCCATTGTCATATTTAGATAAGACTTCCGAATAGCTATTGCCGTTCGTTGTTTGCAAATTTATTTTTACAGATTCTTCTGCTCCTAATTTTGTTCCATTAGGGATGGTTGCTATTACAGGAAAATGTGATTTTTCTGTAATGAATATGGAGTGTCTTGGGGATTTGTAAGGTTTTGGATCAATAGCTGCTATTTGATCCTGTGGAAGGACCTTAAGATTTATGTTGTAGGGGACATCAGCGAATGGAGAACCTCTTAAGGTTGCAAACAATGCAAATAGCACGGGCATTTGTACAATCAAAGGAAGGCAACCTGCTAGGGGACTACCAAATTCATTCATTAGTTTTCCAAGTTCTTCTTGCTGTTTCTTTGGATCACCTGAAAACTTAGATTTTATTTCTGCTTGCCTTTTTTGCATTACTGGTTGAGCAATCTTCATTCTTCTAGCGCTTCTAATGGAACCAGCGCTTAGAGGGAAAAGTGCAATTCTAATTACGACAGTCAAAGCAACAATTGCTAACCCATAACTAGGGACTAAACCGTAGAAAAAATCTAGAATCGGGATAAGTAATTTTTCAGAAATGAACCCTATCACGATATTAAAGAGAGTGAAATTTTACTAGACATTTTATTTTACAGGAAAAAAAGGTTTTTGTAATTAATTTATTTAGGATTTAGTAGCAAATCCTTCAACCTCTTTAGGATTTGGAATTTGTGATCTTTTATTTATATTTTCTTCAATAAATTTTTGTTTTTCTCTGAATAAGGGTAATGATTTCATTTCAACCTTTGATCCGTCATTAAGGATAAGAACCATATCACCATAAGATCCGAAACCTCTTGGAATAGATCTAATTTCTTCAATGTTACTTAATGAAACTTGTGTTTTATTTTTACCAAACCATCCACCATCTATTGTTATTCTTTTGTTTGTAATTTTATATCTCAACCACAAGGATCTAACAATTGCGGCAAAGGTAAATGGCAAACCTAGAATAGTTATTCCTGCTAGAAGATTTATTATTAAATCACTTTTAGCAGGACCGCCTTCATAAAAGGTTTCTTCATTCATGTTAATCATTTGATTAGACGAGATTTGAACATTAAGTTTTGAAATTCTTCCAAAATTTTACTTTTATCATTGCAGAATTCCCCAATTTTAAGGTTAACAAGTAACCAATATGGTTTGTGGTTATTAATTTTTTGAATATTTGTTAATAACCACTCTTGCAGGATTCTTCTTAATTTATTTCTTTCTACAGCTTTTTTTGAAACTTTCTTACTAATAGCAATAGCAACCCTGAATTTGTTTGAGGTATTTGTGATTTTATGGGTTAAGAGAATTTCTGGGTTTGATCTTACAACTTTAAATGTCATTAATTTTCCATAGTATGTTGTGGAATTTTTATGAATATAATTAAAAGTTCTATGACCTTTTAAGCGCATATCTTTTGGTAAGGCCATTTAAATTTGAAGTTATACAGCTATTCTTTCTCTACCTTTTTGTCTTCTGCTTTTAATAACTCTTCTACCTGTATGAGAACGCATTCTTACTCTAAAACCAGATACACGTTTTCTTTTTCTTGAAGTCCCGCCAAAAGTTCTTTTAGTCATTTTTTTAATTATCCTTATTTAATTTATCATTTAATCGATCACTATAGTCCAGCTTCCTAAATAACTTGAAAATGATTCCCCTAAAGGTTGTCCATATGAATGAAATTGATATAAACCTGATTTTTTTGGATTAAAGACTTTTAAGACAATTGCATAACTTTCTTTAATAGAGGGAATTGGGCTGTAAGGATAAATATCTAGAGTCCGCAAGCCTGTTTCATCAGTATTGATTTCGATATCAGCTGGAATGTCTTCTAAACATTTTGTTCTATTTTCAAAACCGCCGATTCTTACTTTACAAAAACTGATTTTTTCGTTTTTTAAAGTGGATTTAAAAGTTTTTGGGATAGCTAGATTGATTTTTAAGAGATCAGTTCTTCTGTCAGATTGCCTCAAGAAAAAGTAAATTGTATTTCTAAATTTCCTTTTATTTTCTTTTTGATACCACTTTAATCGTCTAAAACTAGAGTCTTGATCCCACTGAAATTCCAACCCTGCTTTAGCATCTTGTAATTTATTAAAAAAAGGAGTTGAAACTAAAATTGTCGGGAGAATAAAAAAACTTAAAATTTTAAAATTTAAAGTAAGCTTCCTTGTAATATTTAACATTGAGGGAATGGAATTTTAAAGTTTGAGTTAGTGCTATTCAAAATTAAAGCGAAAAAAATTATTTCACTAAGGTTAACATCTATCTGTCCTTAATTTCGCAGCGCCTCTTAAATAAGGGTGTTTTATTAAATAATTTGCTGGCAATAAAACTTGAGCCATAATTCTTATACAAAAATCAACATCATTAGATACGTGCATTTGTTGGCAGTCTATAAAGGCTACTGAATCAAGTCCATTAAATTTTCTTGCAATTGAAGCTGGGAAACATGCATTTAAATCTTTTGTCGCTGTGAATGTAATGGATAATATGTTAGTCCTAATAAGATTGTTGCGTGAAATTAATTCATCAATTAATTCCACTACGGCATCTTCTATTTCCCTAATAGAATTTCCAGATGCCGTTGTAGCACCACGAATAAATGTAATCTTATAATTATCTTTCATTTTTTCAAATCTATTTAAGGCTTGTATAACCAAAGTACTTTATTAGATGAGTCAAACTCAAAAAAGATATTATTGATAATTTTCTCAATCATGACACTTCCAGGTATTAGTCCAAGTATTTTTTTCTTTTTCTTCCCAAATGTTAAGGGTTGAATTTTAGGATCAATATTAACCATTTCTGCAGCTAGTTTCCTTGCAACAAATTCATCTCCAACCTCATCAACTAGTCCTAATTCTTTCGCTTGAGTACCAGTAAAAATTCTTCCATCAGCAAATTTTCTTACTTCTTCAACAGGTAAATTCCTTCCTTCAGCAACAGCTTCAGTAAATTGTTTGTAACTTTCATCTATCAGTCCTTGAAGTAGAACTCTACCTTCCTCACTTAGAGGTTTATCGGGAGAAAGAATATCTTTAAATACACCACTTTTAACCGTTTCAAATTTAATTCCGATTTTATCTAATAATTCAGATAAATTATTTCCTCTTATAATCACACCAATAGATCCTGTAATTGTGCCTGGATTAGCAACTATTTTGTCTGATGCAACACCAATGTAAACACCTCCTGATGCTGAGATATTACCAAAGCTAGCAATGACTTTACATCCTTTATCTTTTAGTCTTTTAATGGCAGAGTATATTTCTTGGCTATCACCAACAGTACCCCCTGGAGAATCAATTCTCACGATTAAAGCAGGAAATTCTCTATCCTCAATTTGTTTAAGAGCTTTAAGGACAGAAACTCTTGTTGAACTTGTAATAGGCTCATTAATTTCTATACGAGCCATTCTTTTTTTTGACTTTCGTCTAAAAGGCCAAATCATTCTTTTAAGGTAAATTCATAAAACTACTTTAAAAAGATTATCAGCAGACCTAATGAATTCAATCCTAAATTGGTTTTTAATGATACTCCCTTTTGCACTTTGGGGTACTTCAATGGCGGCCATGACTCCCTTAGTATCTAGTGCTGGGCCAGATTTTGTGGCTACTTTAAGATTACTTCCCGCAGGGATTCTTGTTCTAATAACAACATATTTGTTTAAAAGAGATTTAAAAATTTATAAGTGCGATTTGAAGTGGTTTTTTATTTTTACGATTGTCGATGCCACTTTTTTTCAGATGTTTTTAACTTATGGCATAGAAAAAACCGGAGCAGGGTTAGGTTCTGTCTTAATTGATTCTCAACCGCTTTTGGTAGCTATTTTAGCGAGGGCAATTTTTGGAAATTTAATAAATCCAATAGGGTGGTTAGGATTACTTTTTGGCTTGGGAGGAATAGTATTTTTAGGAGTTCCTCAAGAATTTTTAGGAAATTGGTGGTTGATGTCTGATAAGTCTATAAATGATGTTGCTTTTAATTTTGGAGAACTTTGGATGCTTGCAGCTTCTCTAGCTATGGCATTAGGAACAATTTTAATAAGATTCACTTGCACTAAAAGTGATCCAGTGGCAGTTACAGGCTGGCATATGGTTTTAGGGAGTTTGCCTTTAATTATTAAGCACTGCTTACAATCAAATTTCACAATTATTCCAGATTGGTCAATATTTGAGTGGGGACTTATGTCATTTGCAAGTATTTTTGGAGGAGCAATAGCTTATGGATTGTTTTTCTACTTTGCTAATAATAAAGAAATAACTGGATTTAGTACTCTCGCATTTTTAACTCCTGTATTTGCTCTTCTAAGTGGAGGTGTTTGGTTAGATGAAAGACTCACTATTGTGCAGTGGATAGGAGTGGTGTTTGTCCTTATCTCGGTATTTTTTGTTAGCCAGAGAAAGAGTTTATGGGAAAATAAATTTTCTGATACTACTATTTAATTAGTTTATTTTTGTAAAAAGTCTGATAATGAGAATAGTTTTGATTAGTACTCCAATAGGATTCTTGGGGAGTGGCAAAGGTGGTGGAGTTGAATTAACTTTAAATTCTTTAGTATCAGGTCTTATTTCTTTAGGTCATTCTGTCGATGTTATAGCTCCAAAAAATTCTAAGTTTCATGATAGTAATTTAAAAGCAAAATTACATATTGTGGAAGGTGAAGATCAAATTAGTTGGCAGCATCAAGATTACAATTCTCCCGTGACTATTCCAGACAATTCTCTTCTAGCAGGAATGCTTGAAAAGGGATTAGACATCGCGAAAAATGCAGATGTATTGTTGAACATGTCCTATGATTGGTTGCCTATTTGGATGACTCTAAATTTTGAGATACCAATTGCACATATTATTAGTATGGGTTCAGAAAGTTCAGTAATTAATAATTTAATCTCCAAGGTATATGCTAAGTATCCAAATAATTTTGCTTTTCATTCAAAAATGCAAGCTAATGATTATCCATATATAAAAAAACCAACAATAATTGGGAATGGTTTTAATTTAAATAATTATATTTTTCAAGATTCAGTGAAGGGACCCTTGGCATGGGTTGGAAGAGTAGCTCCGGAGAAAGGTTTGGAGGATGCAGTTTATGTAGCAAATAAACTTGGCGAAAAATTAAAAGTTTGGGGATATATAGAAGATGAGATATATGCCTCAAATATAGAAAAATCTTTCTCACAGGGCGCTATAGATTGGATGGGGTTTTTATCAACCGATAAACTACAAAAAGAACTTGGTAAATGCAGGGCGTTGGTAAATACTCCGAAATGGAATGAGGCATATGGGAATGTTATTGTTGAAGCTTTAGCCTGTGGTGTGCCAGTGATAGCTTATAAAAGGGGAGGACCTAGTGAAATTATTCAGCATGGTCAAACAGGCTATCTTGCAGATCCTGATGATAAAGAAACTCTGCTTTACTATGCTAATTTCATTGAAAAAATAAATCGTAAAAATTGTAGAGAATGGGTAGAAAAAAATGCCTCCGCAGATATATTTGCTAACAAGGTTGTGAACTGGCTTAATAAGGTAATTATCGAATATAAATAATATTAATACATTAAATGATTCTTCTGAATTCAAAAAAAAGGCTTTTAAACTCAACAATAGTTTTGATTTCTGGAATCATTATATTTGTTTTAGGTTTAGGTACTACAGGACTAGTGGATGAAACCCCCCCTCTATTTGCCTCTGCGGCAAGGGCGATGAGTGAATCGGGTGATTGGTTAACTCCAAAAGTCAATGGAATATTCCGTTTTGATAAGCCTCCATTAATATATTGGCTAATGGCTCTTTTTTACTCATTACCGAAAAACGAGATTTGGGATAGTTTTGGGACACTCTCAGCGAGACTCCCTTCAGCTTTGGGATCATTATTTTTAATGTTGATGATTGGAGATACGCTTTTTTGTTGGCCGCAGAAGGGGGACAGGCAATTCCTTACTCCAATAGTCGCATCATTAGGCTTTGCATTGTCTCCATTAATAATTATCTGGAGTAGAACTGCCGTGAGTGATGCTCTTTTAACTGGGACCTTAGGGATTAGCTTGCTTTTGTTTTGGAGAAGAATGGCAAGTGAAAATAATGATCAATGCATTTCAGCGTGGGTATTTTTAGGGCTTGCAATTTTAACTAAAGGACCTGTTGCATTCGTTTTGGCAATATTGACTATTACATCTTTCTTAATTAGTCAGAAGAATTGGAAAATGTTGTTCTGCAAGATAAACCCTAAGAAAGGTTTTTTAATAACAATACTCATAAGTGCTCCGTGGTACATCTTAGAATTCATAAAAGAGGGAAAGCCTTTTTGGGATAATTTTTTTGGTTATCATAATTTTCAAAGATATACCTCAGTTGTAAATAATCATGCAGAACCATTCTGGTTTTTTCTTTACATAATGATATTAGCTTCATTACCATTCACCCCTTTTTTATATTTCGGGATATTTAAAGCCTTTAAGGATTTCTTGAAAAGTACAAATGAAAGTTGCAGTATCACTGAAAGCCTGTATACATTTTCTTTATGTTGGCTCTCATCAGTTTTGATCTTTTTTAGTCTTTCTGCTACAAAACTACCAAGCTATTGGTTACCAGCAATTCCAGCAGCTGCAATATTAATTAGTAATTGCTTTATAAACTTAAAAAATTCAAATAAAAGTTATCCATATTTATGGATATTTAATATTTTGATTTTGTTTGGTGTCTCAATGGCATTCTTTTTCTCAAATATTTGGTTAAGTTCAATTAATGACCCTGAAATGCCTAATCTTGCTTCTCAACTTATAAGTTCTGGGATAATTTTTAAAGCTAAATTATTTTTCTCTTCATTTACACTTCTTACAATAATTTTATTTTCTTTAAAATCCAAAAATATCCTTCTTTACGTTCAAATTTTTCTATTAATTGGACAATCTTTTTTGATGGCGCCAATTAGAAAACTAGCAGATACTTCCAGGCAATTACCTCTTAGAAATATCTCAAAATTAATTTTAGATATTCGTGAAGGGAAGGAAACTTTAGCAATGATAGGGATAAGAAAACCGTCATTACATTATTATTCGAGGCAAATAGTTTTCTATGAACCAAATACTAAAGAAGGATTAATTAACCTCTCAGACAGGCTGAATATTGATAGGAGAGAGAATTATGAGGATCGACCCGATTATGAATACAAATCTCTATTGGTCGTGATAGATGAATACTCTTCCCGTCAACAGCATTGGTTAAATATTAATCATAAAAAATTGGGCGAATATGGGATTTATAATTTATGGCGAATTCAAAAAAATGATTTAAATGAGTATTCGGAACTTTTACTGAATAGTGGTTATAAATCTGATTGGCAAAATAGAAAAGTTGAAAAATTTTAACAAAGTTTCTTTTTAAGAAGAGCTTTTTTTAGGTCATCAACGCTGCACTTACTTGGGATCTCAATTTTATTCAAATCTTCTAGTAATTCAAGATCAACTACAGAATCTTCTGCCAAAAAACTAAAAACTTCATTAATGCTTACTCCCATATCTTGAGCCATCTCTGAGATGAGCCTCAAAGTATCTCTCCTCACAGAAATCCTGAGAT
>QCIS01000006.1 GCA_003216535.1 Prochlorococcus sp. AG-402-N08 | reverse complement strand
ATGTCTTCTTAAGATTTTGTACCTTATCTAAAACAGCTTCACGATTTTCACTGGTACGAAGATTTTGCCAGCTCCATTGACCGACAACAATTACTCCCAGAAGTTCTAGCAAGCCGGGAAGAATTGGGAAAAAGTTTATCGTGTCAATGACAACTTTAATGATTATCTGAGCTATTACGACAACAGCAATTATGCCTGCCGCCTTGCCGTACTTGCCCATTTGAGTCCAATCAACATTACCGAGGGTTTCGTTGACTTTTCCCATAACATCAGAGTACTTCTCTGAAAAACTTTTGGTTTCTGAGCTTGTATCGGAGCCGGAGTTTTGGTTTGACTCTGGAGTGTTATCACTCATGAATTCAGTAAACTTAATATATGAACCAGACAGTATCGGAAAAAACGTCTATTGACTACCTTTTTGTTGTGCAAAATTCCGAACCGAAACATTTTGTATTTTTTTAGAGGCGTTGGTATATATGCTTTCTGAAGATATTTAAACTTAAAATTGATTTATAAAAACTTCACATTATGGTCTAGTTCTAACAAAAACATTAATAAATCGAAGTAATAATAAAAGTTTAAAAGTCTAAAATTTTTATTTTAATTATTATATTTTAATAGTTTATCTCGCAAAAATTAAAGGATTTCAATGTCCAAAGATATAAAAATTAATTTCTTAAACTCTGATGAAGAAGAAAGATATCAAAAACATTTGACCCTCAAAGAGATAGGTTATGAGGGCCAACTAAATCTTAAAAACAGCTCAGTATTATGCATCGGAGCAGGTGGTCTTGGTTCTTCCGTTTTGCTTTATCTAGCTGCAGCAGGAATTGGGAGAATTGGAATAATTGATAACGATCAAGTTGAAAAGTCTAATCTCCAAAGACAGATAATTCATGAAACAAATACTATTGGCAATCTTAAAATTGATTCTGCTAGGGAAAGAATTAAAAAATTCAATCCTAATTGTGAAATATTAACCTTTTCAGAGAGAATAAATCCTAAAAATGCTCTTGAATTAATAAGGGAGTTTGATGTTATTTGTGATTGCTCGGATAACTTTGGCACAAGATATCTAATAAATGATTCATGCCTGATATTAAAAAAACCCCTAGTCTTTGGAAGTGTACAAGGCTTTGAAGGGCAAGTGAGTGTTTTCAATTTACATAAAAATAGTCCTAATTTAAGAGACTTACTTCCAGAATCACCTACAAAAAATGCTGTCCCTAGTTGTGCAGAATACGGGGTAGTAGGTGTTTCAACAGGTTTAATAGGAATTCTTCAGGTTAATGAAATTATCAAAATCATTTTGAAAAAAGGTGAAATTTTAGATGGGAAAATTTTAATTTTTGATCTATTTAATATGAATATGAAAAAATTACATCTAAAAAGTGATCAGTTAAATAAACGAATAAAAAATCTGTCTCAGTTTGAGAGCTTTTATAATAGTGATGAATATTGTTGGAAAAACGATGAAATTAAAAGTATTAATGCTAATGACTTTAATAGTTTATACAAAGCAAAACCTAACAAAATTCTTTTAATTGATGTTAGAGAAAATGAAGAGTTTTCTAAATCCGCAATAGAGGGATCTATCTCAATTCCCCTGAGTAATTTGAAGCAAGAATCTGACTTAAAATTTATTCAAAAAGAAAGTTTAAATAAAGAGGTTTTCACTATATGTAAATCGGGGAAACGCTCTGAAAAAGCTTCAAGAATCTTGTCTAAATTCAAAATTCAGTCAAGATCTATTGAAGGCGGCATTGAAAAAATAAAAAAATATTGTGCAAATAATTTTTTAAGAATAAGTTAGTAATCAACTCCTCTTTTTAAATCAACTCCCACATTTGCATAATGCTTATGACAAACCATTTCAGAGTAAACATCAGCTAGTTCAAAGTATGAAGGTTCATTTTTGCACCTTCCAGTAATTACAACTTCTGTATCTGCTGGTTTTTTTAAAAGCGTTTGATGTATTGATTCCACAGGTAACAACTCTAAATCAACAGTTGGATTTAATTCATCTAAAATGATTGTTTTATACAAGCCAGACAAAATAGCAGCTTTAGCAATTTCCCATGCTCTTTCAGCCTCAACATAATCAATTGGTTGTTGTTGACCTCTCCATACGATGGCATCTCTGCCTGAACGCAAATGATCTACTAAATGAGGGTAACTCTCCCTCAAAGCTTCTATAGCAGCATCTTCGGTATAGCCATTTCCACCTTTTAACCACTGTAATATTAAAACTCTATGACTTTTATCTTGAGATATTCCTTTACCAATAGCTTGAAGAGCCTTCCCGAGTGCACTTGTGGATTTACCCTTTCCTTCACCTGTATAAATCTCAATTCCACCACTAGAACTACTTTGTTTGGATAGTTCTGATAAGTCTCCTATCAAACGTGGTCTCATTTCTGAGTGGAGTTGAGATATTCTTACCAAAGAGGGTGGGGCTGCCCTTCCAGTAATAATTATTTCTAATCCATCTGGACGATTTTGCAGAGTATCAACTACTTCATTGATATCAAGCATTCCTAAATCAAGAACTGGATTTAACTCATCTAGTACAACTACAGAATAAAGAGAACTAGCAATTGCTCCTTTAGCAATATTCCAACCTCTTTCGGCCTCACCAACATCAAACTTTGTCACTTGGTCAGCAGTGAAAAATTCGGATCTTCCTGTCCTTACATGGTCAATTAAATGTGGAAAGCCTCTTTGTAAAGCCTCTATAGCTGAATCCTCGTCATATGGTCTCTCAGGGCCTTTTAAAAATCTTAGAAGTAAAACTCTTGACTGTCTTTTTTCGCATATTCCTAATCCTATTGTCCTGAGAACTACTCCCAAAGCAGCCTGACTTTTCCCCTTACCCTCTCCATCATAAATATGTAATTGACCTTTTGATCTCTCTTGACTGTCACTTGCTGTGACAATTCCAATTCCTCTATTTCTACTCGTATTCGTCAATTGAACAAAATCAGTAAATTTAATCTAAGATATAGATAAGAATATTATTAAAGATTTAATAATAAATTCAACCTATTCATAGGTAATTTGAATTTTAAAGTAATTAGCATGTTCAATCAACTAGAAATTCTCTCTGATGAACAAAATGAAAAGCTTTATACAATTAGAAGATACATTAAGAATCTTGATAGTGTTTGTATTGCTTATTCCGGAGGAGTTGACAGTACATTAGTAGCATCATTAGCATTCGAGCAATTAGGTAGCAAAGCAATTGCCATAACTGGAATTTCTCCTGCATTAGCCACTACTCTTCGTGAAGAAGCAAGAAGGCAAGCAAAATGGATTGGAGTAAAGCATGTAGAGATTAAAACATCAGAATTAGACCAATCAAGTTACAGTGAAAATCCTAAGGATAGGTGCTTTGCATGCAAAAAAGAGCTCCACAAACATACAACCTACCTCTCGAAAAAACTTAATTACAAGATAGTTTTAGATGGAGTTAATCTGGATGACCTTAAAGATTACAGACCAGGTATACAAGCCTCAAAACAAGCAGGAGTTATCTCTCCTCTTGCAAAATTTAAAGTCTCAAAACAAGACATTAGGGATATATCAAGAGCATTGGGTTTTCCTTGGTGGGATAAACCTGCTCAACCTTGTTTATCATCAAGATTTCCTTATGGCCATGAAATAACTAGTGAAAGGCTAAAAATGGTTGAGAAAGCAGAAGAATATCTTAAAGAATGTGGAATATCGGAGGTTAGAGTTAGATGCCAAGGCTCAACTGCAAGAATAGAAATTCCCCAAGATGAATTAAAGCATTTTTTTAACAAATATAATTTTAGTGAGTTAGTTCAATATTTTTCTAATTTAGGATTTAATTGCACAAGTTTAGATCTTGAGGGACTTGTAAGCGGAAAATTAAATAGGTAAATATTGTCAAGCAACCGTTCTGATCTGATTAGAGACTGCTGAAGGTGGATTTCGCTCAATGACACGCAAAGAATGTTCTTTAGCCATCAAAGATTCAATTAAATATTGACTAGCTAGTTCAGGCATCATATTTTGACCACATGTAAAAATATCGACTGCCGAATAATTAGATTCAGGCCAAGTATGTATTGAAATATGAGATTCTGCCAGTAATGCAATTGCCGTAACCCCCTGAGGCTCAAATTTATTACTTATCAAATTCAAAACTGTTGCATTTGCCAATTTAGCAGCTCTATTTAAAATACAGCGCAAAAAGGATTCATCATTTAATTTTTCGCGATCGCATCTATAAAGTTCCAACAAAAGATGTTTACTTTGATGACTTAATTTTTGCTCATTACTTAACGAACTTAAAATTTTACTTTTTTTGTAGATTTCCATTTAAGAAATTTATATGAAATTAAGATTAGCTAAAAATCATTCCTTTTTTAAATTATAAGTGAATCATTTGTGACGAGCCTAAGAAAGACTGATTAAATTTATCTAAATGTGTCGCACTTATAAAACATTGACTATCTTTACCAACAGAATTTAATAACAAATTTTGTCTGGTTAAATCTAATTCCGCTAAGACATCATCCAATATAAGTATTGGAGGAACATTTAATGTTTTAGTTAATAAATCGAGTTCAGCCATCTTTAAAGCCAAGATAAAAGTCCTTTGCTGTCCTGAGGAACCATATTTTCTAACTGAAACATTATTGATTAGAAACTCAACATCATCACGATGAGGTCCAAAATTACATTTACCAGTCAATGCTTCTATTGAACGCTGATTTAACAGTTGTGCTGCTATTTTTTTACTAATAACTTCTTCTTCTTCTTCTTCTTCTGGACTTATATTTTGTATCCCCGAAAGATAATTTATGTCTATTTGCTCTTGAGATTTACTTAAATGATTATGCCAATATTCAACATATGGTTTTATTTTTAATAAAGCTCTTCTTCTGCGCCTAAAAATTCTTGTACTTATTATTGACATTTGAATATCAAAGCTTTCAACAATATCTGTGGATTGGGTTTTTAAGAAACTTTCCGAACGCCAAAAATGACTTCTTTGTTTTAAAAGCCTATTAAATCTACTGATTAGATCTAAATATACTGGTTCAAGCTGAGATACGACTTTATCAATCCATGTTCTTCGATAACTGGGTTCACTTCTAACAATATCTATATCATTAGAACAGAAACATACACTCCGAATATAATTCTTTATTTCACTCTGTTTTTTCAAGATTGATTCATTGACATAAATTCTTTTAGGCCCTTTTCGGAATAAATTTAACTTTAAATCGTCTTTAAAATTTATCTGTCCTATAACTACAGCCATATCACTCTCGTTCTCTATTAAATCTTTATCGCTTAGTGCTCTATTAGATTTTAATTGACTTAAAAATTCAACCGATTCAAGTAAATTTGACTTGCCAATACCATTGCAGCCAAGAACAATTGCTCTTTGCTCTTTTAGATCAATTTCAAAACTTTTATGGTTCCGAAAATTTTTAATTTTTAATTTATTTAAAAAAATTTTTTTTGTGCATTCATTAATTAAATTAGCTAAGTTTAAAATATTTAGATTCTCTTTAAAGAAATTGAAAAATTAAAGGGCATGTAGCTCAGTTGGATAGAGCATCAGATTCCGGTTCTGAGAGTCGGGGGTTCAAATCCCTCCATGCTCGTAAAATGATTTTTAAAGTTTATATCCCATTACTCTTATTCCATTTGGATCTAGTATGAATCCATTTTCCTCTAAACTTATAAACGAAGATACTGGAGCCTGGACAGAAATACTGCATCCAGGCATTTCTCTATTTATTTTCTCAAGAGTTACTTGAAGCAATATTGAATAATAAAGTTTCTGGTTATTATCTGGCAATGCACTTAAATTCCACAAGTTAGCATTCAATCCCCTGTCGGAGGTAACCCTTACAAAGCCAAATAATTTATTTTTTAATTCATTCTGTATGGTAAAAAAGAAATTACTTTTCTGAATAGCATCAGAAAGAGGTTTAATTGGAAATGTCTCACAACCACAATTAGCTAAAAGTTTGTTAACTTCTTTAGCTAATGGGATTTGAGAAGAGTTAACAAAATACCCTTCTGGAAGAACAAGTTTTTTTTTAGAAAAATATTGCAATTATCAACCTGTATTTCTCATGCCAGCTGCTATCCCATTAATAGTTAAAAGTGCCCCTCTCAATAGTTCACTTCTGCTGTAAGCTCTTCTAGATTCATCTTTATCTATTATAAATTCGCTTATTGGAGGTTGTCTTGTCTGGTCTCTTAATCTTCTGAGAAGTGAAACCTGCAAAAACCCTAATGGAATAATTGTCTTATTTCTCAAGCTTACTGATGATTTCAAGTCTCTATCAGATTCTAGGAGCTTATTTTTACCAGTAATTTCAAGTATTAAAGATTTTGTAAGATTATATTCTTTAGAAATTACTTCAAAAATATCATCAAAAGAATCTTTATTTTCTTTACTGCCAAGAGTATCAACATAATATCTAGCAACTTCCAAATCCACCTTAGATAATGTCATTTCTACCTTAGATATGAGCATCCTAAAAAATGGCCACCTTTGATGCAGAACTCTTAATAATTCAATTTGTTGTGGATCTGAATTTAATTCAGATGACAATGCAGTGCCAACTCCAAACCAACTTGGCAAAAGAAATCTACTCTGTGTCCAACCAAATACCCATGGAATAGCTCTTAAGCTTGACAAATCTTTTGCACCTTTTTTTCTTCTAGCAGGCCTACTAGATATCTGTAATTTACTTATTTCTTCTATTGGAGTGACCTCTTGAAAGAAATTTAACAAATCAGGATTCTCATGCACTAATTTTCTGTAATGAGACCTTGATGTTTCTGCCAGCCTAGACATTAATTGATTCCATTCTGGAGTAGCGTCAAGTCTATTATTTACCAAACTATTTTGAATTACCGCTGTAGTTACAGTTTCAAGATTGTACAGAGCCAGTTCGGGAAGACTATATTTAGAAGCTAAAACTTCACCTTGTTCTGTTATTTTTATTCGTCCTTTTAAAGTGCCGCTTGGTTGAGCCAATATTGCCTGATAGGCTGGTCCTCCTCCTCTCCCAACAGAACCACCTCTTCCATGAAAAAGTCTTAGCAATATATTATTTTTACTTGAGAGATTTTGAAGAGCTATTTGGGCTCTATGAATTTCCCAATTACTAGAAACAAATCCTGAATCTTTATTACTATCAGAATATCCAAGCATTAATTCTTGGAGAGGTTTAAATGATTCTCCTACTTTTGGCAATAATGATTTGTAGAAATCTAATTTAAACAACTTTTCCATTACTTCTGGTGCTCTTTTAAGGTCTTCCACAGTTTCAAAAAGAGGAACAACTAATAATTTTGACTTTTGTGAATTTTGATCAAGAAGTCCCATTTCTTTTGCCAGTAAGAGAACTTCAAGCAAATCAGATGCACTATGACTCATTGAAATTACATAAGAATGACAAATGCGACTTCCAAATTCTTGCTGTAGTCTCTTAACCATTTTAAAAACTGAAAAGGTTTCTTCTGTAGTTTTTGTCCAGTTAACATCAGATGGAATTAAAGGCCTTTTTGTATTTAATTCGTCTATAAGCCATTTAATTTTCTCTTCCTCAGACATTTGGTCATATTGAACAGATAAATTAAGATACTTTGTAAGCTCTTGTATAGCGTCACTATGCCTTGTACTCTCTTGACGAATATCTAAACTTGCTAAAGAAAATCCAAAAATATGAACCTGAGTAAGTAAGGTGTTTACAGACTCACAGGTTAAATCTGTACTAATTAAGCTATTTTTAATTAATTCCAGATCATAAGTAAATTCGTTTACTGACTTGTAATATAAGTTTTCAACTTTATCTAGATTTTTGTTATCCATTCCCCCCTCCAAGTCAAATTTCCACCCACTATCGGCTAATAAATTATTTCTTTCTTGTGTTAGCCTTAATTTCTCCAAAATATAACTTAATTTTAATCTGTAGGGTTCTGATCTATACCTTGTGGCTCTAGCCTCATATATTTCAGGGAACTTAACCCTGTCAGTTTCGAGTGACTCTAATAAGGAGGAACTTACTTGACTCCATTGCATCGACACGCTTAATTGATCTCTAAGATTAGACGTCGCAATAATATATCTTTCCAACATTAATTGCCTTTGATAGCAAGCAGTTCTCCATGTTATCTCCGGAGTTACTGATGGATTACCGTCCCTATCAGATCCTACCCAAGAACCGAAGTTACAAAAAGATTCTGGTGGCAACTGAACATCTGGATAATTTTCGGTAAGTGCTTCAGAGATCCTGCCCCTCAATTGAGGCATTGCATTAAATAAAACTTGCTGAAAATAATGCAAGGCATAATCGACTTCATCTAAAACTGAAGGTTTAAATTGATGCAATTCATCTGTTCTCCACCAAAGTCTTACTTCCTCTTTTAATTGGGTTTTTAGAGAAATTTTTTCTTCTTTTGTTAGAAATTGCTCAATCTGTATTTTTTTTAACAAATTTGCTACTCTTGTTTGCTTATGTCTAATCGTATGTCTTACTATTTCCGTCGGATGTGCCGTAAAAACTAAACGAATATCCATTTCCTGTAATAACTCCTCTAATTTTCCTGGTGGTACATTTAATTTTCTCAACCTATAAAATAATTCTCTAAAAGTTACTGGAGCATTTTGCCTAGCCAATGCTGGGGCAAAAGGATCAAGATTGTCGGGCGATTTTTGAACATCCTTATTGGTAAAGCTTTGAATATATCTATCTTCCTCAACTCTTTGTTCCAAAATATTCACGAGTTGAAAATACAACGAAAACGCCCTTGCTGCTGCTATGGATTCTGCTAAATCCATAGAATTTACAATATCAACTATTTCATTTTTAAAAGTTTTTGAACTATCACCATCAATTTGTTTTGAATAACTTAATTCTTTAAGCTGTATCAATCTCTCTGCTTGATCATCTGGGCATTCTTCTCTGAGCACAGATTCCCATAGATCTTCTATTAAAAGACGATTTTTATCAAGTGGATCATTGTTACTTATCAGATCCACGTTATTATTTTTTATCTGTCGAAAAGATTCCATATAAACATTATGTCACAAGTAAAAATGTTCAGATCAAATGTTTATTTAAATAATTAAACATTTTCGTCTTCACTCCTAATCATATCTTCGATAGAAATTTTCATTATCTGCTCAATAGAAAGGCCTTTTTCATATTGATTTATCCATTTCATAGATTGATTACCTTCTTCAAGCACTTTATAGATAGGATTCAAAAGATATTTCATGCCAAAATTTTCTGCTGTAGATGATAAATCTGATAATAAGTTTTGAATCCATTCTCTACAAACTACTTTTTTTCCATCTTGCCAGTGAATCAACTCTGAATTCAAACTATCTTTAGCAGCATTTATTTCATTTTGATCACATATTTCTGATAATTCATCCATAGAAAAAATACTTGCATTCAAAGGGTCTAAGGTATTTATATTTTCAAAAAGATTTAAAATCCTTAGTTCTATCATGGCCGTTATTCCTAAAAGCAGATCAATATCGTGAACAAAATCACAAATTCTTAATTCCAAACGATCAAGAATTAAAGGTCTTTGTGGACCATTTGGTCTGATTGAAGACCAAAAATGCCTAATATTTTGCATATTTTTATTAGATATATTTTCCTCTATCCAATCGATATAAGAATTATGGTTTACAAAAAAAGGTACTCTACTTGGTGTTTTTGGAAACTGGATCCATCTCTGAGAGTGATTATCCGTAATTTTATTATTTAAAAAAGGTGAACTAGCACTTAAGGATAGATATAAAGCAGCCTCAGATCTTATAAGTCTAATGGCTTTAAAAAGCTTATCTAAATCATCTATTCCTATATTTATGTGGACACTTGAAGTTGCAATAGATATTCCATAATTATCTTGAATAAATTGATGATAAACATTTTCAATATCAGATCTTTGAAATTGAATATCGTGTTTAAAGCAAAGGGTAGATGAAGGAATGATTGTTAAATTTTTAGTATTTAGCCACTTTCTTAACTTTTTTCTTGGAGTTATTAATTTCTCGTGTAAAAAATTATAGTCTTTTTCCGGTGTTGTTATGTATTCAACATTTCTGGTATCTGGCTCTTTTACAAAATCAGAAAATTTTTTCTCAATATCAGCTGAAACACCAATATGAGAATCAAAAGAACCTGTAAAAAGTTCAACCTCAAAACCTTTATAAAGATTATTTTGAATCATTTATTTATCCAAACAGGCTAATGCTTTTAGTATCCCCTTCGCTTTATTAATTGTCTCTTGATATTCATTCTCAGGAGAAGAATCAGCAACTATTCCAGCGCCTGCCTGAACCGATACATTATATTCTCCATCTTTTGAAAGTTTAACTATCATTGTTCTTATTGTAATTGCCGTATTTAATGCACCATTAATGTCAATAGATCCATAAACACCCGCATAAGGTCCTCTAGCATCTTTTTCAAAGTCTTTAATTAATTGCATAGCTCTTATTTTTGGTGCCCCAGTTACCGTCCCTGCGGGAAAAGATGCTTTCAGCAAATCCCATACATCAGCATTGCTTTTTAAGATTCCCTCAACTTCACTAACTATATGCATAACATGTGAATATTTCTCAATAACCATTAAATCCTTCACCTTGACAGTACCAATTTCACAAACTCTTCCAAGATCATTTCTCCCAAGATCAATTAGCATTACATGCTCAGCTATCTCTTTTGGATCTTTTAATAAATCCTTTTCTAATTCCAAGTCTTGTTGAGTATCAACACCTCTAGGTCTTGTACCAGCTATTGGTCTTAAGCTTGCAACAATCTGATTATTTTTATTTTTTTCAGCTTTAACCATTACTTCAGGACTTGAACCTATCAGATACCATGAGCCAAAATCAAAAAATGACATGTAAGGAGATGGATTAACCATCCTCAAACTTCTATACAAATTAAAGGGATCATTATTGACTTGAGTTTGGAATCTCTGACTTATAACTATTTGGAAGATATCTCCCTTTCTTATGTATTCTTTTGCAGAGAGAACTGCATCCTCAAAATCTTTTTTCTTCCAATTACTTTCTAGATTTAAATTTAAATTCTCATTTTCATTCCAATTTAAAAAATCATTTTCTTTAAGAGGAACTCTCATTAAATTTCTAGTTTTCTGAATTTTAGAAATTGAATTTTGATACAACTCTTCAATAGAGGACTCTTTTGAAAAAGTTGTATCTGCATAAACCACTGCAGTAATACACCTTTTTATTTGATCAAAAACAACTAACTGATCAAAAAACATCCAGGAACCATAAGGGATATTGTTTTCTGGTATTTCATTTATTGGAACACTTGGTTCTATGCGATTTATTAATTCATAACTCCAAGAGCCATATAACTGTCCAATTGATGGTAAGTCATCAAGCATGGTTGATTTATATTCCTTTGTCCAGTTTCTTAAAATATCAAAAGGATCACCTTTATGTGTTTCAGTTTTGCCATGCTTCCAAGTTTTAACTATTTCTTCTCCATAACAAACTGCTTCCCAAAGAGGATTAGTAGCAACAATACTCCACCTACCCAAATTTTCCCCACCTTCAACGGATTCAAGAAAAACACCATGAGAATCTTTTGTGGATAACTTTAACCAAGTCGACAATGGCGTCTCTAAATCTGCTGGCCAAGTTTGAGTGATAGGTATAAAATTTTTACCTTCTTTGTAAGCCTTTAAAAAACTATCTTTCTGTGAGCTGATCATATTAATAATGTCAACCCAAATTATAATTATTTTCTTCTTTTATATCAACTTTAAGGAAGTTAATCAAAAGTATTCTTAGTTGTAAATTTCAAACCAGCTGGATTAGGATTCTCACCTATTCTTCTTGGATTATGACCTACTTTCTCTCTGCCTTCATTTACTTTTTCAGAGAAAACACCATCTTTTGGGTGTAAAAATTCAATATCGCCCCCTGGGAAAATTCGGTAGATTTTAAAATCTTCAATTCTTGGTTTGAAGGCTCTTAATTGTGTCCCTAATGCAAGGCATTGTTCTTTTCTTGCAAAGTACATTAAATTATCACCTTCATGCATAATAGCCGCTCCTCCTGTGGGTAATTCAAATGCTTGTTCCTTTGAACTTTTCCATACAATTGCATATTTTTCTTCGGTTTCTGCTGAGTTTAATAAACCCCCAGTACTTCCTATATGCTTTGGAAATTGACCAACTAAAGTTTCAGTCATCCTAGATTTTGAGTTATTTATAATAAGAAATTAGCATTCATATTTTGCATAATTCGAAATTCATGGGAATTTTTCTACATTATTTAATATATGGAAAACTTATTTCTCATTTCATTTTGAATCTGAAATCGGAAAAAATACTGTCAAACCAGTATCACGCCTTTGTGTAACATGCCCTCCTAAACTAGCTAACAACTTTTGAGTAGCATTTTGACTAAGTTGTAAACTACCAGTTTGAGGGTTCCAATTTAAAACAGGACCAATATCAGAACCGTTATCTTTTTTTAGAATTTCTTGTTGATTACTTTCTAATTTTTGTACTTTTAATTGAAGTTTAAGTTTTTGACCAGCTGGTCTTAATTCTAAAATTAATGTACTACCTTCTTTTAATCCTCTAGTATTTTTATCAATTAATCCACGTAACATTAATTCCAATTTTTGAGAATCACTCAAAATTTGCGGAAGTTGATTGGGGATATCAATCTTTAAAAAAATCCCACGTCGATTTAATTGTTTATTCCATAAAGGAGCAAGCTTTTTAAAAATTTCGGCTAAATTAATTTTTGCCAAGTTATTTAATGACGGAACTTCATTACTCACTAATTCTGCTGCATTAAAAATTAAACCAAACCTATCAATTTGTTCATTACATTCATTATCTATTTGAATTAAACGATTTTTCATGGATTCATCCATCTTATATTTTTTTAAAGTAGAACTTATGAGGGTTCTTATTGTTGCCAAAGGCGTTCTTACTTCATGAGATATTGCACGTAATAATTTTGCTTCAGTAATTTGCACATTTTTTTTATCGTTTTTTACAGAATTATGTATATTATGATTTGGTGCCATATTTGCTAATTTTGCCGATAATATTGGCCAAAATAATTTTTCAAATTGACTATTAATATTAAGGCTACCTAAATTATTAATTGCATTACGAAATTGTACTCCTTCCTCATGATTTTCTTGATTTAATTTTGCATGCATTAATTCAATTGAAAGTTTTAAACTTTCTTCATCACACTTCATTAATAGCATTTTCTTATCTTTTTCTCCTACAATTGATAATATGCATTGAAAATTTGGGGTAATTAACATCAAAAAAGGTTCATAACCATCTTCTTGACTAAGATTTAAGACTTTATAATTACTAACTAAATCTAAATCTTTTTTTATCTTTTCTGAATTATTTACTGGTAAAAAACCTGCATACTCATTTTGAAAGTATGGAAACCCCTCAGGAGACCAAAGCCATCCATGAAGTTGATTTAAAAATTTTTTATCATTAAAAACTGGCAAAGGCGAAGCAACCCAAATCCCCCCGTTTTTATAATCCTTAAGTAGGAAATTTTTTTGAATTACTTCTAAAGAAGCCCACCACATTCTTCTGGATGTATCATCATCCACATATATAGTTTGAACTTCTTTAATCAAAAGGTTTTGAATTTTTTTTATAGTTATTTGTGATTTCATCAACTTCTTAGTGATCTAGAACGTTTCAATATAGATAAAACAAATCCAATAGATATAAAATTAGTCACCAATGACGTTCGACCATAGCTCATAAAAGGAAGGGGAATTCCAGTAACTGGTCCTAATCCAATAGTCATAAATAAGTTAATAATTATTTGGAATAAAAAAGTTGATGCTATTCCAATAACAATTAGAGATTCAAAGTTAGTCCTTGCAATCGTTGCAGTATTAATAAGTTTTTTAATCAAAAAAAAGAACAAAAATAAAACTATTATGCATCCCACAAAACCCAATTCTTCGCCTAAAGCACTGAATATAAAATCAGTATGTTGTTCTGGTATAAATTGCAAATTAGTCAGCTTACCTTGTAGCAAACCAGTCCCAAATAATCCTCCAGAACCAATTGCAATTTGACTCTGTATCAAATGATATCCACCACCTAATGGATCTCTATTTGGATCTAAAAATAAAACTAATCTATCTTTTTGATATTCTTTTAAGCCATATTGCCACAAAATTGGAGTCAATTTTGCCACTAATAAATGTAATGAAATAGCGAGCGCAGAAAAAATAATTTTCTTTTTCGATGATCTATAAGCAAGATATCCTATAACTGGAATCCAAAAAATAAGAAGAATTGGTAAGGTTAAATATAATGTAGAAGTAACAATACAAAACACTAATATCAAAATCCACTCTATGGGCATTTGCGACCAATAGAGCATCACACCTGTCAAAACAAGTAAAACTAAAGAGGTACCTAAGTCCGGTTGAAAGAAAATTAATAACCAAGGAATAACTACTACTAATAAGGGCAATACTAAATCTCTTATTGATAAAATTATTTTTTTGTCGAGTACTAAAGCAAGGGTTAATACAGTACTTAGTTTAGCTACTTCTGAAGGCTGAAAAGAAAAGATGCCCAAATTTAGCCATCTTTGAGCTCCAGAAACTGAGATCCCAAAAAAATAAATTAGTAATAAGGATATTAAAGTACACAAATAAAATGGAACCAAAAACTTTCTAAGTCTCTCTAACGGTATATAAGAAATTAAAAATGCTAAAAAATAACCTAAAAAACCCGTTAGGATATGACCTGAATAATTCGATACAAAATCACCCTGAATACTTTTTATTAATAGACCCGAAATAATAACTAGGAAAAGGGGAATTATAAGTAGTTGAGAAAATAAGAAACCTCTATTAAAGTTGTCTTTTTTTGGTAAAAATCCTCTCTTATTAAATAATGAAATTCTCCTAAACATTATTTATCCTTTAACAAATTGATTCTTAATTAATTGAGCTAAATTACCAAATGCAATAGAACTTTCTCTATTGGGCTGACTTATTGTGATTGGTAGACCTTTATTGCTTTCATCAACGAGAGGGATTTCAATAGGAATTTGGGCTAATAATGGTAAATTATTTTCTTTAGCTAACTTTTGTCCACCACCTTTACCAAAAATTTCATATTTTTTGCTTGGCATATCGGGCGGAATAAATACTGACATATTTTCTACAATTCCCAATAAAGGCACTCCGAGTTGTTTGAACATTGCTAATCCCCTCCTTGCATCTTGCAGAGATACTTGTTGAGGAGTCGTGACAACAATAGCTCCAGAAATAGGCACAGATTGTGAAAGGGATATTTGAGCATCTCCTGTTCCTGGAGGCAAGTCAATAACCAAAAAATCAAGATTATTCCATTCAACTTGGTACAAAAATTGTCGGATAATACTATTAAGCATTGGTCCTCTCCAAATAACTGGCTGTCCTTCTTCTATGAGGAAACCCATAGATACCAATGAAATTCCATATTTATTTATTGGTATTAACCTTTGATCACTGCCACTACCTTCTGTAACCTTTGGATTCTGTTCGGCAACTCCCATCATTGAGGGAGTATTAGGTCCATATATATCCGCATCTAGCAAACCAGTTTTTAAGCCTAATTTAGCTAGAGAACAAGCTAGATTAACTGCAATGGTACTTTTTCCAACTCCACCTTTACCACTGCTAACAGCTATGATATGGCGAATTCCATCAATTTTCTGCAACTCAGGCGCATTACTTTGAGTTTTAGATTCTGTTTTGGAAGGATTATTGTCTATCTCTATTTGTATATCATCAATATCTTCAAAATCCAGTAGTGCTTTTCTAACCTCTTGAACAATTCTATCTCTCTGAGAATTTGCAAATGATGGTAATGATAATGTTACGATTACTCTCGGTATTGTTACTCTTACGTTTTTAATCCAATTTAATTCAATTACATTTTTCTGTGATCCAGCATCTAGAACTTTTTGTAAAGCAAAATTCGCATCTTCTATTGTGGTCATTAAATTTTTAAATATTTTGACAAGATAGTCGACTGTTTAAAAGATTAAGAACTATGTCGAACTATCAAATAATAGGCAATAAGGACCCCTTAAGAGAAATTATAAAGGGAAACTTATAATTAACCAAAAAATTTTTTTCTTCAAGATTTACTAAATACATGTTCAGAGAACCTCCTAAAAACTCGAGAGAAAAAACTAAAAATCTCTTATTAAATCTACAAGACAAAATTTGTTCAGGGCTTGAAAATGTAGATGGCAGAGGGAAATTTATAGAAGAATCCTGGCTAAGAGACGAAGGTGGTGGTGGAAGATCAAGAGTATTGAAAAATGGTTCTATTTTTGAGCAAGCAGGAGTAAACTTCTCTGAAGTACAAGGAAAAGAATTACCTCAATCTATAATCTCTCAAAGGCCCGAAGCAAAAGGTCATGAATGGTTTGCTACGGGAACTTCTATGGTGTTGCATCCTAAAAATCCCTATATTCCTACAGTTCATCTGAATTATCGATATTTCGAAGCTGGTCCTGTTTGGTGGTTTGGAGGAGGTGCAGACTTAACCCCTTTTTATCCTTATCTTTCTGATGTGAGAAATTTTCATAATGAGCATAAAAAAGCTTGTGAGAAAGTTGATAAAGATTTGCATAAAGTGTTCAAACCATGGTGTGATGAATATTTTTTCTTGAAGCATAGAAATGAATCTAGGGGCATAGGAGGCATTTTTTATGATTATCAAGATGGTTCATGCAATATTTATAGAGGAAATAATCAAAATGGAGAGGCATCAAAAGCTTCACAAAATATTGGCAAATCTAATTTGAATTGGAATAATTTATTTTCTTTAGCAGAAAACTGTGGGAAGGCATTCCTCCCTTCATATTTGCCCATTATTGAAAATAGAGCTACTCAAACATATTCATCGAAGGAAAGAGAATTTCAGCTATATCGAAGAGGTAGATATGTCGAATTCAATTTAGTTTGGGATAGAGGGACAATTTTTGGATTACAAACAAACGGTAGAACTGAATCGATATTAATGTCCTTACCGCCTTTAGCCAGATGGGAATATGGATATAAAGCTAAAAAGGGTTCTCGAGAGGAATTTCTCACATCAATTTTTACAAAACCCCAAGATTGGTTAAATGATAAAAATTTAGAGAAATTCTGTAAAGAGAATAATATCTTTGATTAAAAATTATCGAATAACTTTTTAAAGTATCTTAAATAGGTGTTTTAAATAAAGAACCGTCACTTTTCAATTGAAGTTTTTCTCCAAGTTCATTTTCTAAAGAGATTAATTCATCCCTATGCGCTTTTAATCTCATAAAAGTTGAATCATTTTCATTTTCGCTGATCAACCTTAATTCAAATTTCTCCTCTCTTGCTGATTTTTTAAAATAAACAATGCCAGACAAAGGGCCACCAATTAATCCTAAAAGAATAGGCCACCATCCTAATTCAGGATATATTTGAATAATTACTAATCCCAAAGCACAAGAACCAAAACCGCCAAGAAAACCTAAAAAAATTGCTAAAAATTTACTAGAAACAACTTGTCCCTTAAATATTAAAATTCTTTGTTCAAAATCTCCTCCCGTTTGCTTCCATCCCCTCAAATTAAGCCATTCACATAAACCATTTAAAACCTTAACTGGCTTTTGAGAAGATGAAATCTCAACTATGGTTGTTCTATCTTTACTAGAAGCCCTAAGAAAAAAAAATAATCCTATGGCTAAAAGAATTGTCAGCAATAATGTTGAATTTAAGGAATAGGACATTAAATTAATTTTTCCTAGTAACTCGATAACAAAAATTAAAATTTCATCATATTATAATTTTTTTGATTTATTCTGTAAAATAATTCTATTAGATAAAAATTCTTAACTAAATAAAATCTTAAGTAATATTCTAAATCTTAAATTACTTTAAATACTTATTAAAAATGACTATTGAAAATAAACATATTGATCTTCTTTGTAGCGATTTAACAGCAGATTTATACAGTCTTTATAAAAAATCAGCCTATCTAGCTATTGACACTGAAGCAATGGGTTTGATTCATGGAAGAGATAGACTCTGTTTAGTACAAATATGTAATGAATTTAAAAGAACATCCTGTATAAAAATCGAACTTAATAGATCTTCTGCACCTCATTTAAAAGCACTTCTTGAAGATGATAAAATTACTAAAATCTTTCACTATGCGAGATTTGATGTAGCAGCTCTAAAATGCAATCTTGAAATTAATACAAAAAATATTTTTTGTACAAAAATTGCTAGTAAGTTGGCAAGAACTTATACAAATAAACACGGTTTAAAAGATCTAATTAATGAATTGTTAGGTATAGAATTAGACAAAAGCTCACAAAGCAGTGATTGGGGGAGCAACGAAGATTTAACAAAAGATCAATTAGATTATGCAGCAAATGATGTTAGATATTTAATTGAAGCTATGCATAAATTAAAAGTTATTTTAGAAAGAGAGAATAGATATGAATTAGCCCAAAAATGTTTCGAAACAGTTTCTTTGCATGCTGATTTAGACATACTAAAATTCTCAAATATTTTTGAACATTAAGAATCAATCTTCAGTTAAAAAATTATCTTCACCATCAAGAGTTTCCATAAGCTTATCAAGTATTCTTGAAGAACTTAATTTATCTCCATCATTTTTTTCACAAATTTCTAAGACATTTTGCGCAACTTGTATTTTTTCTTGAATAGTTTTCGAGCCTTCTTTTGCAATTTGAATTTCTACTTTCTTCTTAGCAGAAGATAAACTTATACTCATAAGTTTTGCAATCTCTGAGCAAATTTTTAGATATTGCCGATCATTTATTGGATACATAAAAGAATTAATAATTAATACGCTATTAACATTTACTAAGATAACAAATGGAGGTTTATGGAATCTACGATTTTCTTACTTGCTCCGGATTCCCCCATTCTTATTTTTCCAATTTTTGCTTGTTCTAACCTATCAACTTTTTTTTTCAAAAGTAAACTTAAATGTTTCAAAAGAACTTTTTTATTCTTGCAAACTAAAACACTACCTCCCAATAATCTTGATTGCCTTTTTGCAAATGATTTTGTAAATTGTGGTCCAGATCCCGGTAGAGAAAGAGATGGAATTCCAAGGCCAGCAATTTGCTCTGTAGCAGTTCCTGCATTAGACAAGCCAACTTCTGCCATATTGGCCCATAAATTGAATTTACCTTTTCCAATCACTACATATTGATCTTTCTTTTTCCATACTGAATCTTCGTCAATTAAAAATTTAACTTTACTCTGTTTTACAAAACCATATTTATTTAAATAACTTTGTATTTGAATCAAATTCGCATTAATGCTCAAAGGCAAAAGTATTACCAAATCCTTTGATAAATAAAAATCTTGCAAACAATTAAGAAAATTATTAAGATTTTCAAGAGCTTCAGGGTATCTACTTCCAACTAATAAAATAATTCTTTTCAAAGAAATAATATTTGATAACTTCACATTTGTCGCATTAACAAAATCCATCATTGGATTACCCAAGTATTTTGCATCAATATTTTTTCTATTCAAATTATTAGCTGTTATTTTATCTCTCATAATTAAATTTTTACATCTTGGAGATCTCATTAAAAACATTTCCCATGGATCCCATTCAGAACCTTTCAACTTATGATAAAAATCGCTTAAATCCCATCCGGGTCCACTACTCCAAGTATGATCACTTTTGGGAGTCCCAATAAAACTAAATTCGCATTCTGAACTCCAAGCGAAAAGTAACGGCAAGAAATCACCTACTGCGACAATTTTGCAGTTATGTTTTGACTTTTGTTTTACAAGTAAAAAATTTCTTAGATTATCAATTAAAAATCCTGCAAACAAATCAAGCAAAAATCCCTTCAGACTTTGATTACTAAAACCTCCACTAGGCAACTCTTTTAAGTATCCTATTTTACGAAAATTCTTTGATTTTATGGAATTAAATATATCTCCATTTCCTACTAAAGGCAAAACTTCAATATTTTTATTTTTTATTTTTTTTAGTAATCTTTTTATTATTTCCGATGCGATTACATCTTCTCCATGGCCATTGCATATAAACAATAGAGAATGAGACGCCATACTGTTAAGATCATAAAAAGAATCAATCGAATCTTTCTCGGCGGCATGGCCAAGTGGTAAGGCAGAGGATTGCAAATCCTTTATCCCCAGTTCGAATCTGGGTGCCGCCTTCTTTAATTTTTTTACACATTTAAGTATGAAATTTTCCAAGAACTTCAATTTCAAAGAAAGGGTAAAAATTTTCAATTACTTATTGATATATAGAAAAATAATCTTTTCTTTATTATTGGTAAATAATAACTTATACATTCATTGATTAATAAAATTAAATTGATTTATTAATTATTTCATTAGATTATTTATATACATTTGAACTATTTTAGTAATCATTGTCTGCTACACACATTCCTAAACATCTAATACCGTTTGATGCAGTCCTTTTACAATGATTACATAAGATAGGATCATTGTCTGAAGGAAGATTAATTTTTGAATTATTTTGATCCTTAAAATTTATTAACTCATGTTTTGGATCATATAGAGCCATTCTTAGAATCATCACTTGAGTCGATACTAACAACAAGTGAAGCATTTGTGTTGGAAGAGGGTATATCCATGATTTTTACAGTTTCTTTAGGCTCATCAATTACTTGATTTTCTACAGTACTCTCATCAACTGCACAAGCTTCAAGAGCCTCTCGTAGTAGTGAATCAAAAGTTGCCCCAGGCAATCTATGTCTCGCAACCTCAAGAAAAGTTCTCGGTAATGATTCAGATGCAGCATCTCGTAAAGCAGGATTATTCTTTCTATGTTCTTGTTCTTCCTCTATTGATTTAATAAACCTAAGTGTTACATCTCTTTTGGTAGACGCTTTTATCAGGGTATCGTTTTCAGGATTACTGACATTAGGCTCATTTTCAAGATCACTAAGCCTTTTTTCCAAACTATTCAGAACTTCATTAGCTTCTTTACTAATATGCGCTAATTGACCGTCTGACAAATTAGGTAAATCAGCTACAAAAACTTTCCCATGATCCCTAAGTGTCAAAAAAGTAGGCCTTGGTCCTTGAGCCTGTCTACTGCTTGATTCAAAATTATTACCTATTGGTCTTTTTGGAGGTGTAGGGCCAGCTGAACTACGTCTACGTGTAATTCTTTGATTATTTGCAGAGGGCATTGAATAAAAGGTTAAATCTTAATACTTAAACTTCCGATATAATTCGGCGGTAATTTAACTATATTACACCTAACTTTTTCATTTGGGTATAAAAAATAATATTTTAAACTCATTTAAAAAAAATGAAAAAAAATTTAAGTTAAAATTTCTGGAAACAATTTACTAATTGTTGAATCATTTTTTTGAACTATCTTTCCAATCTCCCAACTAACTATTTCATGATCTTTACAGATATTGAATATCGCGTCCTTAAATTGTTTATCAATAATTAAACAAAATCCTACTCCAAGATTGAAAGTATTCCAAAAATCTTTTTCAGGAATCGATCCTTTATCTTTTAGGAATTTAAATAAAATAGGTATTTCCCAAGAATTGGTATCAATATAAGGAATAAATTCAGAAGGCATACATCTCGGTAAATTCTCTGGAATTCCTCCACCAGTAATATGAGACATTGCTTTAATTTCTATATTTTCAGATAACATTTGATTAATCACATTATTGTAAATTTTTGTAGGTTTCAATAACTCATCATAAAAATTTAAATTATAAAGTTGTTCAAATTCTTTATCTATTTGATTATTGTTTTGAATTATTTTTCTTACTAAACTAAAGCCGTTACTATGCACTCCATTACTTTTTAAAGCAATTATCAAGTCATTTTCAAATACTTTTTTACCATTAATAAGCTTATCCTCATCAACTATTCCTACACAAAATCCTGCAAGATCGTACTTATTTTTTGAATAAAATCCTGGCATTTCAGCAGTTTCTCCACCTAGTAATGAACAGTTATTTTCTCCGCAGCCATGTGAAATGCCCTGAACAACCCTCAATAATTGTTTCTTATCAAGTTTACCAGTAGCAATATAATCAAGAAAAAATAAAGGTTTTGCCCCGCTAGTAATAATATCATTCATGCACATAGCAACTAAATCAATACCAACCTCAAAGTGAAAGTTTTTACTTTGGGCTAATTCTAATTTTGTTCCAACACCATCAGTTCCTGAAACAAGAACTGGTTTTTTAAAACTATCGATAGGAATTCTAAACAAACCTCCAAACCCACCAATACCCTCAATCACATTAGATGTATGAGTTCCTTCCACTGCCTGTTTAATTTCGGAAACAAATTCTCGCCCAGCTTCTATATCAACACCTGATGTTTTGTAATCCATGAAATAAAAATGATAGACTTTCCCTATATAGATATTCCTCCTAAGATTGCTTTTGTCCAGTAATTATTTATCAAATAGATTTATTTTTTAAAAACAAAGTGAAGAAAGTAATCATAAGGAAAACTGAAGAAATAGAAAATTGGAGGAGAAATATTAATAGTGAAATTAACTTCATTCCAACAATGGGTAATCTTCATAATGGACATATAAAACTATTATCAACAGCAAAGAATGACAATTCTAATGTTAATTTAGTAAGTATTTTTATTAATCCACTTCAATTTGATAACAAGTTAGATTTAGAGAATTACCCTAAAACAATTGAGAATGATATAAAAATCTCATTTGAAAATGGCGCAGATGTCATTTTCATACCAAGTATTGAAGATATATATCCATTGAATGATAGAAATATTAAATTTCTGAAAGCTCCAATAGAATTATCTTCTGCATTATGTGGATTAAATCGAATTGGACATTTTGATGGCGTTTGCACAGTAGTTTATAGATTACTTAATCTCATCAAGCCAAAAAATCTTTACTTAGGAGAAAAAGATTGGCAACAACTTTTAATTTTAAAAAATCTTGTCCTAACAAATAAATTAAATGTTTCAATTAAATCTATTCCTACGCAAAGAGATTTTGATGGAATTCCTTTAAGTTCACGTAATGTATATTTATCAAAAAACGAAAGAAAGTTAATTAGATTTTTTTCAAGTGAATTATTAGAGGCAAAAAATAATTATGAACTAGAAAAAAAGATCAATTTAAAAGAAATAATTAAAAAGCTATCAACAAAAAAAATTTCAATTGAATATTTAGAACATTTACACCCTTATACCCTTCAAGAAGCGAGACTTGAGGATAATATTTCGTTACTGGCTGGTGCGATAAGATGTGGAGAGACAAGATTAATTGATCACGTTTTTCTAATGAAAAGAAGGCCCATTATCGCAATTGATGGCCCTGCAGGGTCAGGTAAAAGTACAGTAACAAAGTTAATAGCCAAGAAACTTCAACTTTTATATTTAGATACTGGAGCAATGTATAGGGCATTGAGTTGGCTCCTAATAAAAGAAAATATTGATTATAAAAAAGAAAAAAAATTGCAGAATATTCTTAAAGATATATCTATTGTTTTCAAGTCGAATACAGATTCACATCAGGATGTTTTTATTAATAACTTCTGCGTTACAGAAGAAATTAGATCGCAAGAGATAAGTTCCATCGTTTCAAAAATTTCCTCAATAAAAGAAGTTAGAAAATTCTTAGTAAAAGAACAAAGAAAAATTGGAGAATCAGGCGGACTTGTAGCTGAGGGCAGAGATATAGGAACTACTGTTTTTCCTCATGCAGAACTTAAGATATTTTTAACTGCTAGCATCAATGAAAGAGCAAAAAGAAGAAAATCTGACAAAAATAGTAAAGATTCACGAAAAATAGACCTTCATACTTTAAAAGAACTTATAAAGAAAAGAGATTTCGAAGATTCTAATAGAGAAATTTCACCTCTAATAAAAGCGAATGACGCAATTGAAATTATTACTGATGGATATTCAATTCATGATGTAGTAAATAAAATTATTGATCTTTATAATGAAAAGATCCCTAAAGAGACTCAAATCCAATAAATTCAAGAAATACTTTCCAAAAAACCTTTTACAGAGTCTTCTAAAATATCAAGCACATAATCAAAGCCCTCATCACCTCCAAAATATGGGTCCGGGACTTCTTGCTCATTAAAAACTGAGCTAAAATCCTGTATTTTTTTAATTGATGCAAAATCAGTTGAAGGTGTTTTATTTTTAAGATCTTGAATATTTTTAAAATTTGAGTCATCCATCGCAAGAATATAGTTAAAGTCCTCAAAATCTTTGGTAGTAATTTGACGAGCCCTGCTTAAGATATTTATATCTCTCCTTTCTGCCGCAATTCTCATCCTAGAGTCAGCTTTTTTTCCAATATGCCAGCTCCCAGTTCCAGCAGAATCTACAATAAATCCATCGGTTAGTTCCTTCTTTTCAAGTAGACTTATAAAGATAGCTTCTGCGGCAGGAGACCTACAAATATTTCCCAAACATACAAAAAGAACAGAAATTTTTTTCATATGATTTCAAACTTAAATGCATTATAAGACTTTTAATTAGTAAATAAAACTTCTTTAATTAAAGATTCAGTAAATTCCTTGCCAAACAAACTCCCTAACATAGGCCTTGCTGGATCGTTATCTCTTCTATATTTCAAATAATTATTTTGACCGTTTATTAATTCTTTTTGCAGTTCAATATTGGCTTCCTTACTTTCGAAAAGAATTTCCAAATACAAATTAAGATATTCCTTAAATGAGGTATAAAGCTGATTAGCAATTAAAAAATCACTCCTTTCTTCTTTTGGTAATTTTGACCAGATTACTCCAGGAGAAAAAAATCTAGCTACATCTGCAGACATTTTTTCAGCTAATGGTAGTGATGAATGACAACGAGTTTTGAGTTTTATAAGTTTTTCTAATAACTCATTATTATATTGATTTTGTATTTTTAATGAAGGTTGAAAATCTAATACTAATAAATGACTATTAGGTAGAGAAACAAAATCTACTCCAAAAAATGGTACGTTATAAATAGTATTAGGAATAATTAAAAAATTTAAAACAGAGTAATTTGGACTATTTATACAAACTGCTCTTGCGAATTGAATTCTTTTTTTATGCGTTACACCCCAAGTAAAAAGATTCACATTTTTTTTTAATTTTTTTGAACCATAAGTTGAATCTTTATAAGAATATTCGGAGGGTATTATTTTTTCTAAACAATTATATTTACATAAATTATTAATTAAATATTTTAGAAAATTATGCCATCTCCATTCTGGTCTATAAAAAATAGTATCTTTTATTAACATTCAATAAATAATCTCATTATTTAATGTAAAAAGAAATTTATTAATAAATTTTTTTGTCCATTCTTCTCCAAAAAAAGATTTAAACAATTTATCTGCAGGGTCTTTTTCAATACTGTATTTATCATATTTGATTTGATTAATCTTTATTTCTTCTGCATTCAAAAATTGATTGACAGGGTTCAATTTATAAATTTTCAAATAATTACTTACAAATGAATGGAATATGTTATTTAAATCTCTATCAAGATTTAATTTATTTCCTCTACATATAATCACCCATGGTGAAAAATACTTTTTTGAATCATAGATATTCTTCATTTTATTATTATCAAATTCAGAATATTTTTTCTTAATACTACCTAAACTTGAACAATAATTTTCAAGATACTTGTCTTCTTGAATTAAAGGTTGATAATCAAGTATTGCTAACAACTTTTGAGAAGTTTCAAACCATAAAATATCAGCTCCTAAAATAGGCACTTCACTATCAAAATTTGGATATGCGACCGTATTAAAAACTTGCAGTTTTTTGCCACCATCTAATCTAGTTATTCGCCACTTTCTATATTCAGGAGATGAAAAATGCCAATTTTTAATAATATATTTGGAGTCTTCATTGTGATGTTCTTTGAATTCGCTGGATATTTGTACTTCATGACCATTTAATTCATCAATATTGGTTTTAAGGAAATCAACTAATGAATCAAACATAAATTACTAAATCTCGGTGCTTCCTTTCCTAACTTTTTTTGTAATGTAATTGAATACAATCTTTCCTAAAACAGCAATCAAGTTGCCTTCAAGTTCCTTAAACATTTTCATATTGTAAGTAAAAGCTTGATTAGCTTCATCAATAATTTGATCAGCAGTCTTTTGATTTATTGGAAGTTGATTCAAAGTAAGGGAATATTCTTCCTTGAATTTTTTTTCGTCAGCAATTAATTCAAACTCGTAAAAATTTAAACCATCATTTCCCTGCAAATTTAATGCTTTCCTAGCGATCCTTTTCAAAATTTGCCCTCCGGATAAATCTCCTATATAACGAGTGTAGTGGTGCCCAACCAATAGCTCTGGTGAATTTTTTGCAACCTCATGGATTCTTTCAACATATTCTTTTGCTGATTGAGAAATATTAATTTCATTCTTCCAGTTATCACCAAAATAAAATTTAAGATCATTTTCAAGAGTTTCTTTCCTGAATAATGATTCAAAACCAATTGGTTTTATTACGGGATGTTCCTCATGGACCAATCTTTTAATTTCTTCTTCCATAGCTTCATAAACAAAATATAAATCACTAATTAATTTTCTATAAGATTTTTTTTCAACAACTCCTTTTAAAAAACAAGCTACAAAGCCAGTATTTTCTGCCATGGTGTGAGATTTCTTTGTCCCTTCTCTTAATTGTCCTGCAAGAGCGACTGCCATATACTTTGGATTATTTTTGTAAGTGTATTTAATCTACAAGGAAAATACATAAAACAGCTAATTTTTGTTACCAGCGGATGTTGTAGAGAATAACTTATAAAGTTCTTTACAAACCAAAAAAAGATTATCTTTTTGTTCCTTTTGCGGTAGATGAGTGCCAGTCATTTCCCAATCACCAATTGTAGCAACTCTCCATCTCTCGGAGGGAACTATCATTCCTCGCATTATTATTCCTAACAATTTCGGAACTCTATCATTGTTATCATTTTCAATTCTTAATTGTAAGAGTATTGCTCTACATTCGATAAGAGGACTCCAACCAGGAAAATGGAACGCAAAATCAATAGTATCTTGCATGGATTCATTATTTGAATTTTCCCAAGGACTAAAGTTAACGCTGGCATCTGGAAAATATTTCCTAAACAAAGCTGCAGTAGAAGCAATTTTATTAGCTACTTCAACATTACTTACATTTGAACTCGCATTCATAAATGACTAAGTATTCTTTTGAAAAATGACATAATTTGCTTTAACTTGCTTATTAACTACTTTTTCTTTTAATAAAGATGTTGAAATGCTGATCAATAAAGCATTCTCTATTCACATTTGGATAATAAATTTCTAGCTTTTAAAGAAAATAACTCATCGCAAATTACAATACGAAGAACTTTAATGAGTTATCTTTATTAATTCAATGCTATGCCAAAATTTGAAAAATTAACTTTACCTAATGAAGGCGAGATAATAACATTTAATCAAGGCAAACCTAATATTCCTAATAATCCCATTGTCCCTTTTATCAGAGGAGATGGCACTGGAGTTGATATTTGGCCAGCTACTCAAATCGTTCTTGATTCAGCGATTAAAAAAAGTTATGGAGAAGAAAGAAAAATTAATTGGTTTAAGGTTTATGCGGGCGATGAAGCTTGTGAACTTTATGGAACATATAATTATCTCCCTCAAGATACTATTGAAGCGATAAGACACTTTGGTGTAGCTATCAAAGGTCCTTTGACGACTCCCATCGGTGGAGGGATAAGATCTCTTAATGTTGCATTAAGACAAATCTTTGATTTATATAGCTGCGTTAGACCATGCAGATATTATTCAGGAACTCCAAGTCCTCACAAAAATCCCCAAAATTTAGACGTTATTGTTTACAGAGAAAATACTGAGGATATCTACATGGGAATTGAATGGGAAGCGGAGGATAATAATTGTCTTGAATTAATTAATCACTTAAATAACGTTGTCATACCAAATAGTAAAAATTTAAAAAATAGATCCATACCAAATGGATCAGGAATTGGAATAAAACCAGTAAGTAAATCTGGTAGCCAAAGGCATATTAGAAAGGCTATTGAACATGCTAAAAGATTATCAGGAGATAAAAAGCACGTGACTCTTGTACATAAAGGGAATATTATGAAATATACCGAAGGTGCATTTAGAGATTGGGGATATGAACTAGCAGTTAATGAATTTAGAGAAGATTGTATTACAGAAAGAGAAAGCTGGATTTTAGATAATATTCAGAAAAATCCAGAAATTACAATTGAAAATAATGCTCGAAAAATCGAACCAGGTTTTGACAAGCTTACAAATAACAAAAAAGCATTTATTTGTGAAGAAATTAAAGAAGTTATTGCATCAATATTAAATTCTCATGGAGATGGGAAATGGAGAGAACTTATTCTTGTTGATGATCGGATAGCTGACAGTATATTTCAACAAATTCAAACTAGACCTCAAGAATATTCAATTCTTGCAACATTAAACCTCAATGGGGACTATGTTTCTGATGCGGCTGCAGCAATTGTTGGTGGCCTAGGTATGGCTCCTGGTGCAAATATTGGAGATAATGCAGCTATTTTCGAAGCTACGCACGGTACTGCGCCAAAACATGCAGGGTTAAATAAGATTAATCCAGGCTCAGTAATTCTTAGTGGTGTAATGATGCTTGAATACTTTGGTTGGGATGAGGCAGCTAACTTAATTACCCATGGTTTAAGTAAGGCAATAGAGCAAAAAAAAGTCACCTATGATCTAGCACGTTTAATGGAACCGAAAGTAGAGCCCTTATCCTGCAGCAGTTTTGCTGAAGAAATTATTTCAAATTTCTAATTTTAAATATTATTTTTATTTTCAAAAACTTTCCAAATATTAACCAGTGAATCTTTAGTACCAATGTTTCCAGGATGTGTAACAATAGGAAGTTTTTCGTCATTGTTTAGGTTGTAAGTCACCACTGAAATGCCTGTTAAAATCTGTCCCTCAAGATAAACATAATCTGCATTAAGTCCATTACTAAGAATCACATTTGTTGTTATTCCACCTTTTGAAATCAAATATCCTATTTCATACTTCAAATCTGCGACTAATTCAGCAATAAAACATGCAAGTGAATTATAAAAATTAAATTGTTCAGAATAATCTAAGGACATAAATTTTCTTGAAGTAAACAATACAGGAGTTTCTCCTTTATCAATAGAAAATCTAATTTCTTTCAAAAATTTATTTTTAAACAAATTCTTTCGCTTCTGATTATTATCTGATGAAGTAATTTTAAAGAATTTAAAAACATCTAATTCAATTGGATTGCAATTACTTATCTTTAACAAATTTTTCAATTGAATTGTTGAAAGTTCGACATAAGATCCAACAATTATCAGTCCTGGAAGAAAACTCTTTTCTTTATTTCTTATTCTTAAATTTGAGAAAAATGACTCAACCTGAGGGACGCTTTTTTTCTCAGAAATTGAACTTATAAAACTTGCTGCAGTTCGAAAAAGAAATTTTTTTTGTTGAGTTAATTTTTTAATTACAAAAGAAAATTTTTTTAGTTGTGAATAATTTTCTACATCTACAATTACATGTTTATTATTCTTCAAGTTCTTTAGTGTTTTAAAAACAATGTTATTTTCTTCATCATTTAGAATCTCGATATCTGACAATAAAAGATTTTGAATATCTTCAATATTTATTTGTGATTTACTCTTTTGAAATAAAAGATTCTTGACATTACTTGTTTTAAATCCAAAAATTTTATCTCTTGCAAAAATTGTTTTATTAATAGGATTTTTATCAACAAAGTGTGATCCATTAATTGTTAATCTTTTACCCTCTATAAAAGCTGGAATATGAAAAGTTGCATCAAAAGGACCTAAGCAACTATTTAGGACACTTGGCTCTAAAAAGTTATGTCCTCTAAGAGTAGAATCTCCTCTACTTATAAAAATGATTTCTTCTTCATAAGCTTGAGAAGCAATAACTTTATTAAGATTTTTGCAAATTTCCTCTATCGTTAATTTTGCATCATTTTCCGATAGTGACCTTGTATTAGCCAAAATAAAAAATAAATTAGATTTAGATGCAAAACCTTTAACTAAAGTTGAGCAGTCCCACTTAAGAAGTAATAAGCAATCATGAACAGTTTGAGAGCCTGTTGGATCATCATCAATAACAACAAATTTCATGAGTATTTCATAATTACTTAAGAGATTTTATTTGTATTGAGGCATCAAATCTTTGCTTATCATTTGAAGGGATCATAATGTTTCTGAATCCATCAACAAAAGAATCTCGGGGACTAGTCCAAGGTTCAAGACATATCATTTTTCTTGGAGGATCACTCCAAATAACGCCTAGGTCAAAAGGATATGGATGATTTAAAGTTACCTGTCTTTTAAAAATTTTATCCCGAAAAGCGCTCCTACCTGAAGAATACATAAGTAGATCAACTCCTAAATTAATTTTTTTTAACTCATCCAAAGTATTACTTATTGTGTTTTTTTCTTGATTCTGACAATTAAGTGGATTACCAAAAAATTCTAAATTTTCGAAATCTGAAATATTAAAATAAGGATGCAATCCAAAATTTACAGGCATAGCAATGTCTGTTCTGTTAAAAATCGTAATTTGAAATTCCAAACAGTTAATCTTTAAGGTAATTTCAATTCTTAGTTCGAAATCGAAAGGATAATACTTTTTAGTTTTTTTTGATTCATTTAAAAATAAGCATAAAGATTTTTCATTTTCATTAAATGAGAATTGCCATTGCAAATCCCTAGCAAAACCATGTTGTGTTAATTGCAAATAATCTGTCCCAAAAACTGAACTAGAGGTATTTAGATTTCCACAAATTGGAAACAAGATTGGAATACCACCCCTAATACTTTTTGTCTTATCCATAAATCTTTTTTCATCGAAATAAAGTATCTCTTTACCATCCGAAACCCAATTTGTAATAACTCCTCCTCTTTCAGGGCAAAATTTAATAAAGTTATTTTGATCTAATTGAAAGACAAAAATACCCTGGTGTTTGTTAGATAATTTAATTTGCACAATTGCTACTTAAGAGAATCAAGCCATTCCAAAATATGCTGATTAACTAATTCAGGTATTTCATCATGCGGACAATGTCCAGCGTCAAGAATGATTTCTTTTGTATTCTTTGGTGTGAATTTTTTATATAGATTTCTTTTTTTTGGAGTATTCATCCAAGGATCTTTGCCTCCCCAGAGCAGTAATAATGGTGAATCGAGTTTTGCGAATAACTTATCCAGAGGTAATCCCTGAGGCCCTGATGGGTTAAATACACTTCTAAACACATTAAAGGCTCCATAATCTAGAGAAGGCTTTCTTATTGACTCAACTAAAAAATCATCAACATTTTTTTTATTAACATAAACTTGATTCAAAGTTTTTTTAATATTTTTTGGATTTCTCATATTCTCAAAAATAAGACGTTGAAGAACAATATTTTTCAAAAATATGCCGGCAACTGTTTCAAGTGAAGTTTGCAAAATATTCTTTTTGATAGTTTTTTCTTCACTAAAGTATCCTGCAGCATTAAGTAATATCACTCCCGCATTTAGCTCATTTAATTCTGAACCAGCTGCTAATGCTGCATAACCACCTAATGAATTTCCAACAATAATTGTAGGTTTTTTTATTTTCTCTTTTATATAAGCGATAACCTGATCCTTCCATAAAGAACCTGAGTATTCAACATCTTGGGGCTTGGGACTTTTTCCAAAACCAAGAAGATCCATAGCATGAACTTCGTATTTGTTACTCAAAATAGGGATATTGAATCTCCAATGATCCGTTGAGGCTCCAAAACCATGAATTAATAAAATTGCACAATCTTTTGATGATTTCTCTGGCTTAGCAGAAACAATATGTATTGGGTAATTTAAAAAATTCCAGTCAAAATTTACATCACTATCAATCAGAGTTGACTTTTCCATTTATTGAAAATCTATGTTGATTGATTCTAATAAACTTATTCGCTAAAGAAGACCAACAGGATCAGCTGCAACATCATCTGAAATTTTATTGCCATCATTTGGGGGCTTATCTTTTAGAACAATTCTCAAGAGAACAGGTGCAAGAAATGTAGTTCCAATAACCATTAATAAAATAGCTGCCTCAAGAGAAGGAGTTAACAACTTAGCACTTGTGCCTAGTCCAAGGAAAATTAAACCAACCTCTCCTCTAGGCATCATACCCAAACCTACAACTAATCTATTTGTAGGTTTATCACTTGAAAATACCCATCCTGCTGCTATTTTTCCAATAATTGCTACAACCAATAAAAATCCTGCAACTACAAGTGCTGACCTACTTGTTGGATCAAGCGGATTGATAACTGATAAATCCATTCCAGCTCCTACTAATACGAAGAAAATAGTTGCGAATAAAGATACTAAAGGTAAAACGGATTGTTGAATTGCATGATTATTTTTAGAACTGCTTAAAATTAGTCCAGCGGCAAAAGCACCTAAAGCTGCTTCCAATCCAATTGCTGTTGCGACAAAACAACACAAAACAAGTATCACAAAAGAAGCTACTACTACGGCTCCAGGGGCCTTTAATCTATCTAATAACCAATCAAAACCAGGGGCAGCAGTTCTACTTAATGCGATAGCAGCAATAACAAATACTACAGCTGCTGCAACTAATTTAACGATAGGAGCAATTTCTAATGAACCTCCGGCAGCCAGGGCGACTACCACTGCAAGAATCACAATACCCAAAATATCATCCAAAACAGCCGCTCCAATAACAATCTGTCCTTCTCTAGTTTTTAAATATCCCAACTCACCAAAAACACTTGCAGTAATTCCTATACTTGTTGCTGTCATAGATGCTCCAGCAAAAACTGCTGGAATTAGATCTACTTGGAAAATAAACATTAATCCAAAAGTGCCAAAGGCAAACGGTAAAATTACACCAGCCATAGCAACAGTGAAAGCCTGAGCTCCAACAGCTACTAATTCCTCTAACTCACTTTCTAGTCCTGTTAAAAATAAAAGAGCATATAAACCGAGAGTTGCTACTGCTTGGAGGGATGGAAAACTTTCGAAATAAACATCAGGTACAGCTTCTGGGGGGATTGACGCTAATGAACTAATAATATTTACAAGTCCTTCATTTAATTCGGTTCCGGCTGAGGGCGGTATCAATAAATGGAATCCTGATGCACCTATTACAACCCCTGCAAGAAGCTCACCTACTATCGTTGGCAAACTTAGTCTTACTAAAACTTCTGCTAAAGCTCTTGCGGCTAAAAATATTAATAGAAACCTTATAACCCCTATCAACGTTTCAGCAACTTCTAAATCATGTGCATTTAATTCAGCAAGTAAAGAATACATTTGAAATGAGAGAAAAATAAACTACCTAATTGGAAGATAGTTTATTGAGGGCCCACTTTAAGAAATATGTAAGAAAAAAGCAAAAATACTCAACAAGTGTGGATCTGAAGTTACAACAAAGAAATTTTCTAAAAAATGGCTATTGTCTGTTATATGGCTAATCCAATGAATACCAACGAACCCTTCGATCTACGTTTGCCTACTCCAGGTTGCTACTTAGATCCTGAGAAAGCTGGCATGGATTCTGATGCTGTTTTCCAAGGAATGACAGCCCATCTTTTTTATACTCTTGGAAAGTTAGCTACCTCTGCAAGTCCTCACGACTTGTACATGGCTTTAAGTTACGCAGTTAAAGATAGGCTAATGACAAGATATTTAGCAAGCCAAGAAGTCATAAGAAAAAAACCACAAAAAACAGTCGCATATTTATCAGCAGAATTTTTAATAGGCCCTCAATTAAGCAATAATCTTCTCAATCTTGGAATAACTCAAGAGGCAGAAGATGCTTTAAAAAGATTTGGAATTGAATCATTGTCAACAATTCTTGAAGTTGAAGAGGAGCCTGGATTAGGTAATGGTGGACTTGGCAGACTTGCAGCCTGTTATATGGAATCATTAGCATCTCTACAAGTGCCAGCAGTTGGTTATGGTATTAGATATGAATTTGGCATATTCAATCAGTTAATTAGGGATGGTTGGCAAGTTGAAGTAACTGACAAATGGTTAAAAGGTGGATGGCCATGGGAACTTCCACAGCCAGACGAATCATGTTTCGTAGGTTTTGGAGGAAGAACTGAAAGTTATAGAGATGATAAAGGGAACTACAGATCAAGATGGATTCCTTCAGAACATGCCATTGGAGTACCTCATGATGTTCCAGTTTTAGGATACAGAGTAAATACATGTGACAGATTAAGATTATGGAGAGCTGATGCAACAGAAAGTTTTGACTTTTATGCATTCAATATTGGTGATTATTATGGTGCAGTTGAAGAAAAAGTTGCATCTGAAACTCTCTCAAAAGTTTTATATCCAAATGATGGAACTGACGAAGGTAGAAGATTAAGACTCAAACAACAACACTTTTTTGTAAGTTGTTCTCTTCAGGATATGTTGAGAAGCCTTGAAAAGAGATCAATAGCAATAACAGAATTCGCTAAGCATTGGACAGTCCAATTAAATGATACCCATCCTGCTATTGCAGTTGCAGAATTAATGAGACTTCTTATTGATCAATATCAAATAGGTTGGGATAAAGCTTGGAACATTACAACCTCTTCAGTTGCTTACACCAACCACACATTACTACCAGAAGCTTTAGAGAAGTGGGATTTAGGTTTATTTAGTGATCTTCTTCCTCGTCATCTAGAAATTATTTATGAAATTAATTGGAGATTTCTACAACAATTAAGACTACGTTATCCTGGTGATGACAAGATCCTTCAAAAACTCTCAATAATTGATGAAGAAGGTTCCAAATCAGTTCGGATGGCTCATTTGGCTACAATTGGAGCACACCATATAAATGGTGTTGCAGCTCTTCACTCAGACCTAATAAAAAGACAACTTCTGCCTGAATTCGCAGATCTATGGCCTGAAAAATTTACAAATGTAACTAATGGTGTTACTCCAAGGAGATGGGTGGCCCTATCTAATCCTTCACTATCGAACCTCTTAGAAGAAGAAGTTGGTCCAAATTGGATAACAAATATGGAACTTCTTAAGAAGTTAGAAGAAAAAAAGAATGATAACAATTTTTTACAAAAATTTGAGGAAACTAAACTAATTGGCAAAAGAAAATTAGCTAGTTTTATTCATTCAAAAACTGGTATACTTGTAGATCCTTCCAGTTTATTTGATGTTCAAGTAAAAAGAATTCATCAATATAAAAGACAACATTTAAATGCCCTACAAATTATTGCTCAATATTTAAGAATCAAAAATGGTACAAACAATTATGAAGTCCCAAGAACAATAATATTCGGAGGTAAGGCTGCACCAGGTTACTTTATGGCAAAACTGATGATTCGATTCATTAATGGTATTGCTGATGTAGTTAATTCTGATCCAGATATGGATGGTTTATTAAGAGTTGTTTTTCTACCAGACTACAACGTTAAACTTGGTGAAATAGTTTATCCTGCAACGGATCTTTCAGAACAAATTTCAACTGCTGGAAAAGAAGCATCTGGAACTGGAAATATGAAATTCGCCATGAATGGAGCGTTAACGATTGGAACCTTAGATGGAGCCAATGTGGAATTAAGAGATCTTGTGAAAAAAGAGAATTTCTTTCTTTTTGGTAAAACTGAAAGCGAAATTATGGACTTAAAAAATAATAATTACTCTCCCAAAACTTTTATTGATCAATGTCCGGAGCTTAAAGAGGTTATACGCCTAATTGAAATTGGCCATTTTAGTAATGGGGATAAAGAATTATTTAAACCTCTACTAAATAGCTTGACGGGACATGACCCATTTTTTGTTATGGCTGACTTTGAAGATTACTTAAATAAACAGGATGTGGTCAGTGAATGCTGGAATAATAAAAAATCTTGGAATAAAATGGCATTATTAAACACTGCTAGATCAGGATATTTTTCTTCGGATAGATCTATTAGAGAGTACTGTAAATCCATTTGGAAAGTTTCTCCTATGCCAGTTGAAATTACTTGCGACGTCGAAGAATTAACTAATTAATATTTTTCTTATCAGTTGAATCTGGCGTTTGATGAAATAATCTATTTAAAATTAATCGATCCATATTTAATGGGTCTGGAGCTAATTCATTTGCAATTTCTTTAAATTTTAATTCAATATTATTTGAAATTTTTGTATCAAATATTCTTTCCATTAATGCTTCAATTGAATATAAATAGGCATTAACACTCTCAAGTTCATTTAAAGCTTCAGTAATTTCTGTATCAGAAATATGTTTTTCTTCTGGACTGATATGTTCATTTGATTCTCTCTCAGATAATTCTCTCTGCAACTCATCAGTAATCTTTGTACAAAGAGTTCTGAAAGATTGAATAGAGGCCCAATTCAATTCTTGTTGCTGCTTAAAAGTAGGAAATTCTCTAATCAGACGATCATGCTCTTTATAAAATCGCTGACAGTCAGAGCATTGACATGGTTCTTCAGACAAAAGAAAATATAACTCTTTCTATATCATCTCACTATTTGGGCAAAATTGTAGGGCCATCCAATAATTCGTCATTTTCATCGAGTGAATCTGGGCTATCTGGCAAAGGTATCTCAATACTAGTAACCAAATTAATAACATCTCTTAGTCTCATAGAATCGGCAAACCATCCCATTGCTTGTTCAGCATCGCCTCTTTTTTCAGCATCATTTGCTTGATCTTCGTGAGCTTCCGCCAATAAAGCAAGCCAGCACAAGCATCTTGCTTGAACTATTGAAAGATCTAAATCATTAGGTTGGGATTTAGAAATGCGTTCATGCTCTTGTTGAATTAAGAGCTTTAAACGCATATCATGCAACTTAGCCATAAAAGATTTATTACTATCTATACGCTAGCTAGAGAGTAGCAAGTTTGCACACATACTACATATAGTTTTTTATTTTTACGGGACTGGCGGGAGTCGAACCCGCGACCTACGGTTTAGGAAACCGTTGCTCTATCCTGCTGAGCTACAGCCCCATTAGATGATTTTTGGGGTATTAAGCATTATGCTAAATGAAAGCAGGAGAGGCAATCGCAAGAAAGTTTTATTTTGGAAACAAAATAAAACTTTCTTGAGGAAAGTCCGGGCTCCCAAATGGTCAGGCTTGCTGGGTAATTCCCAGTGCGGGCAACCGTGAGGATAGTGCCACAGAAACATACCGCCTAATACTTTATGTATGGCAAGGGTGCAAGGGTGTGGTAAGAGCACACCAGCAACATTGAGAAGTGTTGGCTAGGTAAACCCCGGCTGGGAGCAAGGCTTAGTAGATTTATGACCATTACACAATCTACTTTTAAGCGCCGCTCGAGACTGTGAAGTAATTCCAGTCCTAGATAGATGATTGCCCATCTTAATTAAGATGAACAGAACCCGGCTTATGACCTGCTTTCTAATTATTTTGATTATTCAAATCAGATGACAAATATAATTAACGCAAAGAGGATTAATCAAATAACTACTTTTTTAAAGTCTTTAAATATTAAATCAGAAAGATTTTCTGAAATAATTAGAACTCAAAATATTTCAGTTTTTCAAAACTTTAATCAAGCATTTATCCATTCCTCAAAGGACAAAATAATAAATTACGAAAAACTTGAATTTTTCGGAGATGCAGTACTCAGATTAGCTGCTTCTAATTTTATTGAAAAAAAATATCCTCAAATGAGTGTAGGAGAAAGATCAGAGCTAAGAGCACAAATTGTGAGTGATGAATGGTTAACTAAATTAGGGGGGAAAATTGATATAGAGAAATTAATACTTAAAGGACCTAAAGCTCTTAATGATGACAATTCAAAAAATACCATTATTGCTGAAGCTACAGAAGCTTTAATCGGTGCTGTTTACAAGTGCTTTAATTCGATTCAGGAAGTAAATCTTTGGTTAGATGATATTTGGGAGGAAGATTCAGAAATATTTTTACAAGCTCCATACAAATTCAAATCTAAGACAGTTTTGCAAGAGTGGTGTCAAAGTAAAGGTTTTGATTTGCCAGTCTATAAAATAATTGAAGTCTCAAAAAAAAATGGGGACCCTAAAAGATTTTCTTGCGATATATTTATCAAAGGATTAAAAGAATCATCTGCTTTTGGCAAGTCCCATAAACAAGCAGAAACAAATGCTGCGAGAGTTTTGATAGAAAAGTTTATAACTATAGGTGAAATCTAATTTTTATACTATTTCTAAATTCGTTAGCTGAAAAGTTATGAGTTTGTCCCAATTACCCCCTTCAAACAGAACAGCTGCTCTTTTTTTTGTAACTCTTTGTACAAACCCTTTATATCCTCTGTATATGGAGTTAGCATCTTTTACAATGACAAATGAACCAGGGAGTATTGGTTTAGTAGATAATTCCATAAAACACTCTTTTTAATACAATATATGATAAACAAAAATGAATGGTTGACTGTTGGATTAATAACATCATGTCATGGAATTAATGGACAGGTAAAGGTTAAATCTCTAAGTGATTTTGAAGAAAGATTTTTAAAACCAGGAATGAGATGGTTGCAAAAAGAAAATGAATCTCCTTCAAAAATAGAACTTATATCTGGTTTCAAACAGCCTGGAAAAGAAACCTTTATAGTTAAGCTCCAAGGAATAAATACAAGAAATCATGCAGAGCAACTGAAAAAATTTAAAATTCTTGTAAAAACCGATAAACTACCCAAATTAAAAAAGGAAGAATTCCATTTGTTGGAACTTATAAATCTGGAGGTCAAGACTTTAGAAAATGATGAGTTAAAAATAATTGGGAAAGTTATCAATTTAGAAAATGAGAAAAATAATTTACTTGTTATTGAACTAGTTAAAAATCAAAAAAGAGTTCTTATACCATTTGTTAGAGAAATAGTCCCATTAGTAGATATAAAAAATAAATTTCTAATAATCAATCCTCCAAATGGACTTTTAGAGCTATGAATTTAAAAAAAATTTGCACGAAACTCATCATTCCACAGTTACACTTTTAGCTAAATTTCTTGGTTGATCAACGTCAAGTCCTCTATGCGCTGCAATATGGTAACTCAATAATTGTAAAGGTATTATGTTAAGTAAAGGTGAAATCCATTCATTAGAGGAAGGAACTTTCATTAAATAATCAAAAATTTCAGTTCCATTACATTCGGGAGCAATCCCAATCAAATATGAATCTCTGGCTTTTGCTTCTTGAGCATTACTTATAACTTTATCGAAAACCTCACAAGGTGAAGCAATAGAAATTACAGGTACTTTTTTATCTAACAAAGCTATTGGTCCATGTTTCATCTCCCCAGCTGGATACCCAGCCGCATGAATATAACTAATTTCTTTAAGTTTTAACGCTCCTTCAAGAGCAATAGGATAATTTATACCTCTTCCTAAAAAGATGACATCTTTAATATTAAAAAAATCATGTGCTAGCTTTTCTGAAGATTTATTATGTTGCTCTAAAAGATCCTCTATTAATGGAGGCAGTTTTATAAGTTCAGTTATTAAATTACTTATTTCATCTATGCTTTGAGTACCTTTAATTTCCGCAAATTTTATAGCTAATCCATAAAAAGAAAGTAATTGGGCAAAAAAAGTTTTTGTTGCTGCAACTCCTACTTCTATTCCTGCGCAGATATCAATTATATTTGAAACCATCCTTCCTATCGAGCTCTCTTTTCTATTTGTTATTGCAATAAGATTGGGTTTAAAATTTTTATCTTCAATCGAAGAACGTCTTTTAATTTCCATATCGATAGCTGCGATTGTATCAGCAGTTTCTCCAGATTGAGTGACTCCAATAGTTAATGTGTTTGGCAGCAATGGAGGTGGTGAATATCGAAATTCACTTGCGTAAAAGACATTCGTGGGGATACCTGAAAATTGTTCTAATAAAAAGCTTCCCACCATTGCAGCATGTTTACTTGTACCACAGGCAATAATTTCGATTCTTTCTATTGATTCAAAAAACTTTGTATCAAAAGGATAATTAATTTGATATTTGCCCTTTTCTAAGTCTTGATTTAAATAATTTTCCAACCAGTTTTTTGCAGTCTGTGGCTGATCATATATTTCTTTTAACATATAATGTTTAAAATTCATCTTATCCATTATTTGCTCTGAGACTTTTAGAGAAACTGGATTTCGATATTGTCTTTCATTGTTTATGTCATATATTTCTATCCCAAGAGGAGTCAATAAAGCTATTTCTTCATCCTCCATAGGCAAAATAATATTTGTGAAATTTGCAATTGCTGGTGTATCACTTGCACAAATAAATTCTCCTTCGCCCAAACCAATAATCAAAGGTGCTTGTCTTCTTGCAACTACCAAAGAGGTTGGAGCATCAGCCCATAAAACGGCTAAGGCATAAGACCCTTCCAGATCAGATATTACATTTCTAACAGCCACTAATAGTGTTGAGCCATTATTCTCAAGGTTAAGTTTGCTTAATGTATTTAATTCTCTTTTAATAAGATGAGGAATTACCTCAGTATCTGTATCAGAATTGAAAATAATACCCTCTTTCTCTAATTTATTTTTTAAGTCTTGGAAATTTTCAATAATGCCGTTTTGAACAACCGCTATGGTTCCTGAACCATCGATATGAGGATGAGCATTTTTAAATTCAGGTTTTCCATGAGTTGCCCATCTAGTATGACCTATACCCACAGTTCCTGGAATATTCTCATCTTTAAGATTATTTTTTAAATTCTTTAGTTTTCCTTCTGCTTTGTTACAAGAAATAGAATTTTTTTCAGAATTAATAATTGCAATTCCTGCTGAATCATATCCTCTATATTCGAGTTTTTCTAAGCCATTAATTAACAATGGTAAAGCTTTTTTATAACCTGTTACAGCAACTATTCCACACATACGAAATTTTTTTTCAATTATATTTGAAAAAAAATAAGTATTCTTAAAACATGGACTCTCTTAAAACTGCACTATATAAATTAATATGCTAAACCCATGCTCCTAGAAGTTTCATCTCCCAAATAAACACGAATACTCAAGAAATCTGTAGGACATGCCGTTTCGCATCTTTTGCAACCTACGCAATCTTCAGTTCTTGGCGATGAGGCGATTTGGCCAGCTTTACAGCCATCCCATGGAACCATCTCTAAAACATCAAGTGGGCAAGCCCTTACACATTGGGTGCATCCAATGCAAGTGTCATAAATTTTAACTGCGTGTGACATGTAAAAATTGTCTTTTGAACCTCGTTTTATAATACTATTGTCTTACAAAGAAATTAAAAAAATTAAGATATGCTTCACTCTTGTTAACTCTAGGGCATAAAATTATAAAGATAATTAGTAATTTCCATAAACTATGTCACAAGAAATCCTCGAAAAAGTTTGTTCTATTGTTTCAGAACAATTAAGTGTTGAAGCAGGAGAAGTCAAATCAGATTCAAATTTCCAAAATGATTTAGGTGCAGATTCTCTAGATACAGTTGAATTAGTGATGGCTCTTGAAGAAGCATTTGATATCGAAATCCCTGATGAAGCTGCTGAAGGAATAGCAACTGTTGGCGATGCAGTAAAATTCATCGAAGAAAAAAAAGGTTAGTAAAGGATGCCAAATTTCCATCGAGTAGTTATTACTGGTATCGGAGCAGTAACTCCAATTGGTAATAACATTGATGATTATTTAGTCGGCTTGCAAAAAGGCACTAACGGGGTCTCAGATATTACTCTCTTTAATCCAGAACAACATCCTTGCAAATTTGCAGCAGAAGTAAAACATCTTCAATCTGAAAATTTTATTGAAGCTAAAGAATCCAAAAGATGGGATCGTTTTTCCCAGTTTGGAGTTATTGCTGCAAAGCAAGCTTTTAGTGATTCTGGACTTGAAATTACTGAAGCTAATTCATCAAGAATTGGAGTAATTATTGGCTCTGGTGTTGGAGGCTTACTAACTATGGAAAGTCAAGCTCAAATTCTTAGTCATAAAGGACCTAAAAGAGTAAGTCCATTTACGGTCCCAATGATGATTCCAAATATGGCAACTGGATTAGCTGCTATCGCTTTGGGTGCAAAAGGACCAAGTTCCTCTGTTTCAACCGCCTGCGCCGCCGGTTCAAATGCAATTGGTGATTCTTTTAGATTACTTCAACTTGGCAAGGCGGATGCAATGATTTGTGGAGGAGCAGAAGCAAGTATTACGCCTCTCGGAGTAGCTGGTTTTGCCAGTGCTAAAGCTCTTTCTTTCAGAAATGAAAGTCCTCAAACTGCTAGCAGGCCTTTTGATGCAGAAAGAGATGGATTTGTTATTGGAGAGGGATCTGGAATTCTTGTTCTAGAAACTTTAGAAAATGCACAAAAAAGAAATGCAAGAATTTATGCAGAAATAATTGGATATGGAACAACATGTGATGCTCATCACATAACTGCTCCATCTCCTGGCGGGGTTGGAGGCGCTAAAGCTATCAAACTAGCAATTGAAGACGCTTCTCTTAGCTTTGAAAAAGTTGATTACATAAATGCTCATGGAACGAGTACATTAGCTAATGACAAAAATGAAACTTCTGCAATTAAATCTATATTTAAAGACAGATCTTACCTTATTCCTGTAAGCTCTACTAAGTCGATGACTGGTCATCTTCTAGGAGGCTCAGGAGGTATAGAAGCTGTAGCTTGTATACTTTCTTTGACACATAATTTCATCCCTCCTACAATTAACTACGTCAATCCAGATCCAGAATGTGATCTTGATTATGTACCAAATAATGCAAGAGAAGCTCAAGTAGGAGTAGCTCTTTCAAATTCTTTCGGCTTTGGTGGTCACAATGTTTGCCTTGCTTTCAGCAAAATGAATTGAAGACAACCAATTCTGTTTTCCAACTTATCTTATTTTAAAACAATGGTCGCTGCATCTGTTTCATTAGAATCACTTTGTGTAAATAGTATAAGAATGCTCGCTGTAGATGCAGTAAATAAATCTAATAGTGGACATCCTGGATTGCCAATGGGGTGTGCTCCTATGGGTTATGCATTATGGCAAAACATACTTAATCACAACCCTAATAATCCAAAATGGTTCAATAGAGACCGTTTTGTATTATCGGCTGGTCATGGCTGCATGCTTTTATATTCTTTGCTTCATTTGACAGGATACAAATCAGTTTCCATAGAGGATATCAAGGAATTTAGACAATGGGGGTCTAAAACTCCTGGACATCCAGAAACATTCGAAACTGAAGGAGTTGAAGTTACAGCTGGGCCTCTTGGAGCAGGAATATCTAATGCAGTCGGTTTAGCAATAGCTGAAACTCACTTGGCAGCTAAATTCAACAAGCCTGATTGTAACATTGTTGATCACTATACTTACGTCATAATGGGTGACGGCTGTAATCAAGAAGGTATCGCATCAGAGGCTTGCTCATTAGCCGGTCATCTGAAGCTAGGAAAATTAATTGCACTCTATGACGATAATCAAATTACAATTGATGGGCGAACCGATGTTTCTTTCACTGAAGATGTCTTAAAAAGATATGAGGCTTACGGATGGCATGTACAACATGTCGAAGATGGTAATCATGACGTTAAAGGAATAACTGAAGCAATCGAAAAAGCAAAATTAATTAAAGACAAACCTTCAATTATTAAAATTTCTACAACTATAGGTTATGGTTCGCCTAATAAATCAGATACTGCTGGCATTCATGGTGCAGCAGTTGGAGAAGAAGAAGCTGCATTAACTAGAGAGTTTCTAAATTGGGAATATCCTCCATTTGAAATACCAAATGAAGTATATACACATTTTAGAAAATCAATAGAAAAAGGCGAAAATTTAGAGAAAGATTGGGATTATAAATTTGAAGAATATCAAAAAAAATATCCTTCTAAAGGAGCCGAGTTAAAAAGAATGTTAGAGGGCAAATTACCTGAAAATTGGGACTCAGATCTCCCCTTTTATTCACCTGATGATAAAGGGTTAGCCACTAGAAAACATTCACAAATATGTTTGGGTGCTCTTGGTCCTAACCTGCCAGAATTAATTGGCGGATCTGCAGATTTAACTCACTCTAATTACACAGATATCAAAGGAGAAACTGGATCATTCCAGCCAAATAGCCCTGAAAAAAGATATTTACATTTTGGTGTACGAGAGCATGCAATGGCAGCGGTACTTAATGGTATTGCTTATCACAATAGTGGTCTTATTCCTTATGGTGGAACCTTCCTTGTATTCGCAGATTATATGAGAGGATCAATGAGGCTTTCAGCACTCAGCGAATTAGGTGTGATCTATGTATTAACTCACGATTCAATTGGCGTAGGAGAAGACGGCCCAACACATCAACCTATTGAAACTATCCCTTCTCTACGAGCCATGCCCAATATGCTAGTTTTCAGACCAGGAGATGGTAATGAGACGAGTGGGGCTTATAAGCTTGCCATTCAAAATCGAAAAAGACCTTCTGCCCTTTGTTTAAGTAGACAAGGCATGCCAAATCAAGAAAATACTTCGATCGACAAAGTTGCTCTAGGAGGATATATAGTTTCCGATTGCGAAGGAACACCAGATTTAATATTTATTGGTACTGGAAGCGAACTGAATCTTTGTATTGAAGCAAGTAAGAAAATTTCAAGCTTAGGTAAAAAAATTAGAGTTGTTTCTATGCCGTGTGTAGAACTTTTCGAAGAGCAAGAAGAATCTTACAAAGAAAGTGTTTTACCTAGTAGTGTGAAAAAGAGAGTTGTAGTAGAAGCTGCACATTCATTTGGTTGGCACAAATATACTGGTTTTAATGGGATTTGTATCACCATGGATAGGTTTGGTGCATCAGCACCAGGTGGAGAATGTATGAAAAATTTTGGATTTACAGTCGAAAACGTTGTTAATAAAACTAAGGAAATTCTATAAGTATTAATTGATAACTAAACTGAAGTATTACATCCTTCAAGCTTACCTTTTAACTGATCAAGAGATTCATCAGAAATCTTTGAATTCATTGGACAATGTTTTGGGCCACACATTGAACAAAACTCCGCCTTTTTAAAGATTTCTTCAGGTAGTGTCTCATCATGGTACTGCTTTGCCCTGTCAGGATCTAATGAAAGTTCGAATTGTTTATTCCAATCAAAGTTATATCTTGCATGACTAAGTTCATCATCTCGATCACGAGCTCCAGCTCTATGTCTTGCTACATCAGCAGCGTGAGCTGCTATTTTATAAGCAATTAAGCCTTCTCTTACATCTTCAGCATTTGGAAGGCCTAGATGTTCTTTTGGGGTTACATAACATAACATAGAAGTTCCATACCAACCTGCCATCGCCGCCCCAATAGCACTTGATATATGGTCATAACCAGGAGATATATCTGTCACTAATGGACCAAGCACATAAAAGGGGGCTTCTGAACATTCTTCCATTTGCTTTCTCACATTAAACTCAATTTGGTCCATCGGTACATGACCAGGACCCTCAACCATTACTTGAACATTATGTTCCCATGCTCTTCGAGTAAGCTCGCCTAAGGTCTTCAATTCAGCTAGCTGAGCATCATCAGAAGCATCATGCAAGCATCCAGGCCTTAATGAATCTCCTAGAGAAAAAGTACAATCATATTTCTTAAAAATCTCACAAATGTCATCAAACCTTGTGTAAAGAGGATTTTGCTTAAAATGATGTAACATCCATTGGGCTAAAATACCTCCCCCCCTACTTACAATTCCAGTAATTCTTCCTTTAACTTTCGGCAAATGCTCTATTAATAAACCAGCATGAATAGTTTGATAATCTACGCCTTGCTGACAATGTTTTTCAATAATATGAAGAAAATCGTCTTCAGTTAGTCTATCTATTGAACCATGTACACTTTCTAAAGCTTGATAAACAGGAACTGTTCCTATGGGAACAGTTGACTCGTGAATAATTGCTTGTCGCACTTCATCTAAATTTACTCCTCCAGTAGAAAGATCCATAACCGTATCAGCTCCATATTTAACTGCTAGTTTTAGCTTCTCTACTTCTTCATTGATATCACTTGCATTAGGAGAAGCCCCAATATTGGCATTGACTTTACATCTAGAAGCAATACCTATAGACATCGGCTCAAGATTCAAATGATTAATATTAGCTGGAATAATTAATCTTCCTCTTGCTACTTCTTCCATTATTAAAGAAGAAGGAAGATTCTCTTTTTTAGCAACAAAATCCATTTCTTCAGTGATATATCCGTTTCTCGCAAAGTTCATCTGAGTTACATTTTCTTTCCCAAGGCGAGGCTTAATCCAAGAACTTCTCATAATTTATAAATTTTTAAAAAGTGTTATTTCTAAGGTTTGATCAAATCTCCACTTCCCTGAATCAAGATTAATGATTCAGGTTCAAAGGGTATGATCTCAGCTAAGTTAAATTTTTAGCACCCCTAGTATTAATCTTATTAATAGCTCTTTTCTAAAAAATAGTCATCTCATGTTGTATAAAAATAAATAAAATTATTTTATTTAACTTTTTGATAAGACTTTATCTTTTTTAAAATATTTTTCCTATGCAATTGTCTACTTATAACCCTCTCTAAAATAATTACAATCCCCATTAAGCCCATAGGTAAATAAAAAATCTTCTTGGAATTGCCGCTAAATATCAATCCGGTAGCAGATATGAGAATCATGAAAGGAGCCACAAAAGATAAAATAAGTCTTTTATTAATATTCATTTACCAATTGTATTAATTTTTTCATTGTTTAATTTTAATATGGATTCTGTTATTACTTTAATTCCGACAGCAATGGCTCTTTCATCTGGATCAAATTTAGAACTATGAAGAGGAGCACATCCATTTGAACTAGTAACGCCAAGCCTAAACATAGCTCCTGGAATCTCATTTAAAAATTCAGCAAAATCCTCAGCTCCTAATGATGGTTTTTGTAATTCGATAACATTTTCTTGACCCAAAACCTTAATTCCCGAATCTCTTAGAACTCTATTAACTTTAGAATTATTATTAACTGCTGGAGTGATTTCTCTAAATATTACTTTTGCTTCTGCTCCGCAACTACTAGCTAAAGAAGAGATATTTTCATTGAGCCAATTACCAATATACTTAAAAACTTTACGATTAGTACATCTAACCGTACCAATTAAATTAACCTTTTCTGCAAGAACATTGAATGCATTGCCACCATTTATTTTTCCAAAAGTTATTACTACAGGATCTAAAGGGTCTAACTTCCGTGTTATTGATTCTTGAATTCCTGAGATAACTTTAGAGGCCACCCAAATAGCATCAACTCCTTCATGAGGTCGAGCACCATGGCCTGATTTCCCTTTAATCTCTACCTTAAGTTCTCCCGCAGCTGCAGTTAAACTTCCCTCTTTAATGCCAATAGTGCCTACGGATAAATCGGGGTAGACATGAACTCCCAAAATATGGGTTAAACCATTAGTCGCACCATCCTTAATCATCCATCTAGCTCCACTCGCAATTTCTTCAGCGGGCTGAAAAATTATCCGAGTCCCAAAATTTAGTTTTAAATCCTTAATAATTTTTGCCACACCCAATCCAATCGATATATGCAAATCGTGACCACAGGCATGCATAACACCATCAACTTTTGAAGAAAAACTTAATTTAGTTTCCTCAAATATTGGCAAAGCATCCATATCCACTCTTAAACCTATAATACCTTCATCCAAGGGGCCAAAATCCGCTATAACTCCTGTCCTGCCTATTGATTCTCTAACATTCCAACCAATATTTTTTAAAAAACCACTTATCAAGATCGCTGTTTGATTTTCAAGTCCACTTAATTCCGGATGTGCATGGATATGTCTTCTTAAGTTAATTAATTCATCATTAAATGAATCAATTTTTTTGTACAAATAATCTCTATTCATTACTTATTTTAAGTCGATAAAGTTCATTAAATCTTTAATTGGTTGTGGGGGCCATCTTCTTATTTGTTTTAACCATTCTTCATCACTATATCTAGGATCTAATTCAGTTACCGCTATCCAATTACTCTCTGCTTTCCCATATTCACCCTTGGACCAATTCAAAGCTGTTAAAGCTGCCCTAGCATCTGCAAAAGTTGGATAACGTCTAATTAATTTTTTTAATTCTTTTTCAGATTCATCAATGTTCCCCAACTGGAAATCTGCTAATGCCATACTTGCCCTAGCCATGGCAAATCCAGGATTATATAAGGCAGCTTTTGAAAATAAATCTCTTGCTTTTTCCCAATGTGATGTAGATCCTTCTACATTAGCCAAATTATATAAAGCAGAGAAATTTTTACTATCTAATGAAATAACGAACATATAATCTTTTTTCGCTTGCGACCATAGACCCAATGCTTCCTCTGCTATACCCCTGTTAATGTAGGGATCTATTTCACTAGGATTCAAACTTATTGCCTTATTTTGGTCATCTATTGATCCCTTTACATCTCCCATAACAAGTTTTACATTTCCTCTATTGCTCAAACCTGCAGCATCATCAGGATAAGAATCGAGATATTGATTCCATTCTTGTAAAGCGAGATTAAATTTTCCGCCTGAACTTAGATCTAATGCATTTTTAAACAAATCCTCTCTCAAAGATAATGAATAGCATGGAGAAATATAAAAAATATTCCAAAAAACAAAAATTAATAAAAAACAAACCTTAACTTTTTTAAAAGTTATCATTTTTTGTATCAATGTACTTTTTTCCTAAACCTGTAAGCAATCTTCCTCGAGGAGTTCTTGTGAGGAAACCAATTTTGATTAAATATGGCTCAACTACATATTCTAACATTGAAGAATCATCACCCAAGCCAGCTGCAATGGAATCAAGGCCAGTTGGAATATTATTGTTTTGGTTAAGAAAAGATAAATAGTTTCTATCTAAAGTATCCAATCCCTTTTCGTCTATTTGGTAAGAATTTAAAGCTTTTTTTATTAAATTCAAGGAGATCGTATTAGTTTTCTTAACAACTTGAGCATAATCTCTAACTCGTCTTAATAATCTTAAAGCAATTCTTGGAGTCCCTCGAGATATCTTTGCTAAATCATAAGATGCTTCATCATCTAAATTAAGGTTTATTAACCGGGAGAAATTAATAATTATTTGTTTTAATTCATCACATGTGTAATATTCAATTTTCTGAGATATACCAAATCTATCTCTTAGAGGTGCACTTATTGAGGCTAATTTAGTTGTCGCGCCAATTAGAGTAAATCTAGGAAGATTAATTGTTCTACAACGGGCTCCTCTATTAGCTCCCATAGTTAAGTCTAGTCTAAAATCTTCCATTGCAGAATATAACAATTCTTCAGTTAACCTATTTAAGCGATGTATCTCATCGATAAATAAAACTTCACCTTCTTTTAATCCAAGAAGTAAACCTACAATATCTCTAGGTCTCTCAATTGCTGGTGCAGTAGCTATCCTACATTTTGTATTTAATTCATTGGCTATCAAAAAAGCAAGAGTAGTCTTACCTAAACCAGGCTGTCCATATAAAAGAGTATGCTCCAAAGGTTCTTTTCTGAAAATTGAAGCATCTATAGCTATTCTTAATGAAGATTTAAGATGTTCTTGGCCAATAAATTCTTTAAAAGTAAGAGGCCGGGCTAAGTTCAAATTATTATTTCTCTTTTCTTCTGGAGTGATTTTTGAATCAACTAGCCTTAGCTCTTTTTTGCGAAGAGAAAAGTCATTATCACCTATATTGGAAGAAATTATTGCCATAATGAAAGGTTAATTGCAATTGTTCTGAGTAGAAAGGTTTTTTACAACTAAAATGGCAAAAAATTCAAACAAAGTTAAAAGAAATACTAATAAAGAAAATAATTTTAAACTTTTAGCTGAGAATAGATATGCAAAATTTCAATATTCAATATCTGAAACAATAGAAGCTGGAATTGAGCTTTTAGGGACTGAAGTAAAGTCCATTAGAAACGGAAAAGCGAATTTAAGAGATGGGTACTGTTCATTCAGAGATGGCGAGATCTTATTATTAAATGTTCACATTTCACCACATATAAATGTAGGGTCTTTCTTTAATCATGACCCATTAAGAAATAGAAAGTTGCTACTACATAAAAAAGAAATAATAAAAATCAAATCCAATACTGAAAAAAAAGGAATGACTATTGTTCCTTTATCACTTTATTTAAAAGGCTCATGGATAAAACTAACTATTGGAGTCGGTAAAGGAAAAAAATTACACGACAAACGCCAAGATGAAAAACAAAAAAGTATAAAAAAAGAAATAAACTCCGCCCTAAAAAGATAAAAATTTCATTCAGAGTTATTAAAACTAAGAATCTAAACTGACTGAACTTGGAGGCGGGGAAGGATCTGGATCCGCAATTAACATATGCTGCAAAACAGTTTCAGGCCTCTCACTATCTCTCCAGCGAATTTTGTATGCAGGCATTTTTGTGCCCCTACTTGTAGTTTGCTCTACTGGTTCTATTACCCATCCTCTTCTAGATCGGCCTTGAGGATTTCTTTTTACTACTGCATCCGCGTGTTTGAAACGGAAACCAACACGTTCACCACTCATTTAAAAATTTCGTATTGGATTAATTAATCTATTTTACTTCATTCAAGGTTAATTTTTCATTTTTTTTTGAAGTTTTTTCTGGTTTTAACAATGGGAAAGGGATTACATCTCTAATTGATGCGCTATTAGTAATTAACATAATGAGCCTATCAATGCCTATGCCTAACCCTCCAGTAGGCGGCATACCTATTTCTAAAGCATTCAAGAAATCTTCATCTATACAGTGAGCCTCAAGATCTCCTTCATCTCTGAGAGATTGCTGTAATTGCATTCTCTTTCTTTGATCTACTGGATCTATCAACTCACTAAACGCATTTGCTAGCTCTCGACCAACAATGAATAATTCAAATCTCTGAACCATTTCTCTATTATCAAGATGAGGCCTAGCCAAAGGAGAAATTTCAACAGGATAATCGATAACAAAAGTGGGTTCTATAAGTTTTGATTCTACTTTTTGCTCGAAGACCTCATTTAAAAGTCTTCCCATAGTATTGACTTTATTAGAGAAATCAACATTTATACTTTTAACGGCTTGTTTTGCAGCTTGAAAGTCTCCATTGAAAGAATCAAAATCAATCCCTGTATATTTTTTGACAATATCTTTCATGGATATTCTTGACCAAGGTTTACTAAAATCAATTTCTCTATTTTGATAATTTATTATCAAAGAACCACATACATCAACTAAGATATCCCTAATTAATTCTTCTGTTAAATTCATCATATCGACATAATCAGAAAAAGCTTGATAAATTTCAACTGAGGTGAATTCTGGATTATGTCTTGTACTTATCCCCTCATTGCGGAAGATTCTTCCTAATTCATAGACTTTCTCAAATCCTCCAACAACCATTCTTTTTAAATGCAATTCTGTAGCTATTCTTAAATACAGCGGAATATCTAATGTATTGTGATGAGTTATAAATGGTCTAGCTTCAGCACCACCAGCTTCAGATTGCAGGATTGGAGTCTCTATCTCTAAAAAATTTCTATTATCTAACCATTTTCTTATAAAACTTATACATTTTGCTCTTGTTTTAAATACATTTTTAGAGTGAGGATTCACTATTAAATCTAGATAGCGTTGTCTATATCTTTTTTCAATATCAGTCAATCCGTGCCATTTATCTGGTAAAGGTTGTAATGATTTGGATAACATTTCCCATTTTTCTACTTTTATTGAAAGCTCACCTTTATTAGTTTTTTTAATAGTTCCGTAGACGCCTATCCAATCACCAATATCTACTATTTCCTTGATATCTTCAAAAGAAAGTAATTTTTGTTTTTCTAAATTTAAATTAATAATCCTTTTATCTAGATAAAGCTGAATCTTACCTTCTTGATCGCTTATTGTAAAAAAGGCAATTTTACCCATTATCCTTTTTGCAATAACTCTTCCAGCAAGAGAAACACTGAAGTCTTCCTCTTGACCATTTTCTAAATAATCAAATTTTTGAGTAAGAAATTCGGTATTATGTGAAACTCTAAAACTACCTGCATAAGAAGCAAATCCTTTACTAACGAGTAAATTAGCTTTCTGTAAACGTGCTTCTTTTATTTCAGACAAAATTTATTTTAATATATTTGTTTTATTTAATAAAATTATCAAACTATTGCTCAACTTGCCAAAGATGTTGCTGTTTCGCCAATTCTCTGAGAAGCGTAACCAATTCCTCTAACAGTTAATATTAATTCTGGATTTCTTGGATCTGGTTCCAATTTACCTCTTAATCTAGCTACATATACATCTACAACTCTTAAATCTGCAGCTCTACGAGGAGGATAACCCCATAGCTGCTCTAAAATTTCTGCTCTCGGGACAACCTTACCAGGTTCGTCAAACAATAATTCTAGAAGGCTAAATTCAGTATAAGTTAGGCTAATTCTATCTCCTGCTCTAGAAACTTGTCTGCGATTAGTATCAACGACTAAACTTCCAAATTTCATAACTCCTTTGCCTGAGGGAACTTCTTTAGTTTCAGTAACCGATACAGTTGGCCCCATTCTTCTTAAAATAGTAGCTATCCTAGCTTCTAACTCTTTAGGGCTAAATGGTTTAGATAAGTAATCATCAGCCCCTAAATCCAAACCTGCGACTCTCTCTGAAATAGCCTCTAGAGCGGTTAAGAATATTATTGGTACTACTGATTCAGCTCTAATTCTTCTACAAACAGCAAATCCATCCATTTTTGGAAGCATAACATCAAGTACTATCAAGTCTGGAGAATCCCTGTGAAAAGACTCAAGAGCTTCTTCGCCGTTAGTGGCTGAATAAACTTGATACCCAGCTAATTGAAGTCTCGTAACTAATACCTTCAAAACTGCTGGTTCATCATCAACAACTAAAATTCTTGCTTTTGACATAGTTAAAAAAGATTTCTAGATATTTCAAAGCAAAGAACTATTGCATTGAATATTTATTCTAACAATTAAAAATATAACATTACGAACCCTCAAAGAGATATTCCATAGGTTTACAAAAATTTTAATTAATTTGAAGATATAAATTTTTTTTTAAACTTTTTACTTCTTGGCGGAATTTATTACTGATATTTTCTTCTTGAAAATTTAAACATTCTTAAAAGTTGGGAGCAAATAAAGGGAGCAAAAAAACCTGTCAAAAAAACTTCAGCTAAGATATTTTTAACACTTGGAATAAACATTAAAAAATTATTATCTGAAAAATTTCTAAACAAAATTTGTAAAAAATAAAGAGTCCCGCATAAAAAACTTCCAAAAGAACAAATTAAACCATACCTAAAATGTCCCACCAAAATATTACTATGTAATTTAATTCTCCCAAACAAAAAACCACAAAAAATTAAGCCTGGTATTTGAGTGAAACTATCATCTAAAGTTAGAGAATCTAAAATTAAACCTAAAAACAAACCAAATATTATTCCATTGATTGATCCATTAATCATTGACCAAGGCAATAACCAAAATAACGGCCAATATGGCTGAACACCTAACAATCCAAGCCAATTAGGGTGCCACAAAAAAATAATTGGGATAAGAATAAAACTTATTATGGATAATTTTTTTGAAAAAAATTTATTCATTAAATATTTACTTTCAAAATTTGCACCCAATCAATTACATGAGGTTTTGCGAAAAGTGAAATTTTTGCCATTTTTTTTGATTTCAATGTCTCATCTATAGATTGGACAATACCTATAGGGATATTTGGAGGTAATAACGTGCTAGCAGGAGATGATGACACAAAATCTCCGACTTTAATATCAGCATCTTTTGAATAAAGTATTAGGCTAGGATAATCATCTCCTAAACCGACCATTAATCCATTAATTTGCATTCTATCAACCCAAACTCCTAACTTACTTTCTGGAGAAGTTATTAAAGTTACCGACGAAGTGAATAAAGAAGTATCCTTTACTCTTCCTAATAATCCACCCGGACCAATCACAATATTACCAATTTCTACTCCATCCTTTGAACCTTTGTTTAAAATTATTTGTCTCCACCAACTGCCTGTTTTTCGAGAAATAACTGCAGCTGAAATATTTTCGTTATTAGATGATTCTTGAAGAGATAAAATTTGCCGCAATCTTAGATTATCTTTTTTAAGAAGATTAAACTTTACTAAATTTTCTTGGTCTATACTTTCAAGAACAATTTCTTTTTGAAATTTACCAGGCCAAAAAGGCTTTGAAATAAAATAATAAAAATCCTTATAAAAAGATCCCTTTGATATCCTTACAAAAGCTAAAAATAAAAAAATCGCAAAGAATATCCAATTTTTCTTTTTATGCCACCAACGATTAGTAGATATTCGTCGGATACCTAACATAATATTAATCTCTTATGGCATTTCTTATAAATTCTGGAGTGTCAACAACTCTTTTCAGTTTTTTAAAATCATCCAAAACCTCTCCACAACCATTCACTACGCAAAGAAGTGGATTTTCTGCTATATGGGTAAAAATTCCTGTTTCATCGCTTAATAAATCATTAATACCTCTCACTAAAGCTCCACCTCCTGCAAGCATAATACCCCTATCAACAATGTCTGCAGCCAGTTCAGGGGGGGTTCGCTCTAAAGTTCTTTTCACAGCTTCCACTATTTTGCTAAGAGTTTCAGCCATGGCTTCCCTGACTTCTCCTGATGTCAAAGTGACTGACCTAGGTAGACCAGATAAAAGATGTAAACCTCTAACCTCCAAAGTAGTTTTATCAAAATCATCATCTGGAAATGCAGATCCAATTTTAATTTTGATATCTTCTGCGGTTCTCTCTCCAACAACTAAGTTGTGAACCTTTTTAAGATATAGCGCAATTGACTCATTTATTTCATCGCCAGCTATTCGAACAGATTCACTCAATACAGTTCCACCTAAACTTAATACTGCAACTTCAGTAGTACCTCCACCAATATCGACAATCATAGTTCCAATTGGCTCAGTTACTGGTAATGATGCTCCTATTGCTGCTGCAACGGGTTCATCGATTAAGTGAACTTCTCTAGCTCCGGCTAATCCAGCTTCTCTTACTGCTCTTCGCTCAACACTAGTAACTCCACTTGGGATACCAATCACTATTCTTGGGGCTACTATCCCCTTGCCTTCGTTACATTTTTGAATAAATGTTTTTATCATTTGTTCTGCGGCATCAAAATCTGCAATAACCCCATCCCTTAATGGTCTTACGGCCCTTATATTGCCAGGGGTCCTTCCAAGCATTAACTTTGCTTCTTTACCAACAGCTAATGGAATGCCTTCTTCTAAATCCATAGCTACCACAGAAGGCTCTTGTAAAACAACGCCCTTCCCTGATACGTGTATTAGAGTATTGGCTGTTCCCAAATCTATGCCAATATCTCTAGAAAATTTAAATCTGTTAAAAATCACAATAAGAATTCTTTTTATAAATAATATATCTATTTTTTAGTAAGCTCTCAGAATTCTGTCGTTTAGTTATGAATAGCACGCAAAACTTTGAGCAGAATCTATAAATTTGAGTAGTATTAGAAAAAAAAATCATGGAAATTAACACTATTAACCTCGTTGGCAGAGCAGGAAGAGAACCAGATGTCAGATATTTTGAATCTGGCAGTATCGTAGCAAATTTCACACTTGCAGTTAACAGAAGAAGCAGAGATGAAGAACCAGACTGGTTTAATTTAGAGATATGGGGTAAGCAAGCACAAATAGCCGCAGATTACGTTAAGAAAGGATCTTTAATTGGAATAACAGGAAGCTTTAAAATTGATAGTTGGAAAGATAAAAATACTGGCGAAGATAGATATAAACCAGTTGTTAGGGTAGATAGATTAAACTTACTAGGCTCTCGAAAAGACTCTGATAATAACCAATATTCTAGTAGTAACTCTAGTGAAATCCCTTTTTAAACTCTATTTTTTTTTAAAAATCTAATAAATATTCTTATAAATAAATATAAAAAAATTAAAAATAAAATTGGCTTTACAAAATATTTGATTTGATCTGAGTAAGTTTCAATGATTGGATAATTTTCACCAAATAAATAACCTGCATAAGTGAGAAGTACTACCCATACCAAGCTCCCAAATGTAGTCCAAATCAAAAATTTTCTTAATGGCATAAGTTCTATGCCAGCGGGAACTGAAATTAAAGTTCTTATACCTGGTACTAATCGGCCCCAAAAAACTAAAGAAACCCCGTATTTATCAAACCACCTTTTACTTTTACTTAAATCATTAGAAGAAATACCCAGATATTTTCCTTTTTTATCTAGAAAATTTGAAAGTCTTTTTTCATTTACTAATCTACCTAAATAATACCAAGGCAATGATCCTAATATAGTTCCAAGTAATCCCCAAAAAACTAAAATATAGAAATTTAGTTTTTGTTGATAAACGAAAAACCCTCCCAATGGCATTATTATTTCCGAAGGAATTGGAGGTATTATGTTCTCTAAAAACATAGCCAAACAAATAGTGAGGTATGCAATTGTTGAATTCTTCTCAACAGCCAAACTGATATAGTCGGGAATTGAAGTAAGAAAATTTACAAAAATTAAACTCACACTTAGTATCTATAAAGCTCGGGTTTATAAGGTCCTTCAACAGAGACATTAATATAATCAGCTTGTTCCTTTGTTAATTTTGTTAATTTTGCACCAATTTTATCAAGATGTAATCTAGCTACCATTTCATCTAAATGTTTTGGCAAAACATAAACCTCTTTAGCATATTTTTCTGACTTATTGAAAAGTTCAATTTGTGCTAGTACTTGATTAGTAAAAGAATTACTCATAACAAAACTTGGATGGCCAGTGGCACAACCTAAGTTAACCAATCTACCTTCAGCTAAAAGGATTATTTTATTGCCACTCGGTAATGTTATGTGATCAACCTGCGGCTTAATATTTTCCCATGGATAATCTTTTAATGAAGCCACATCAATTTCATTATCGAAATGGCCGATATTACAGACTATGGCTTCATCTTTCATCTTGACAAGATTTTCGTTTGTTATTACCTGATAGTTCCCAGTTGCTGTAACAAATATATCTATATCTTCTACAACATCGTCTAATGTAACAACGCTAAAACCTTCCATTGCCGCTTGTAGAGCACAAATTGGATCAACTTCAGCAACTTTGACAATTGCACCAAGTCCTCTTAGGGACTGGGCTGAACCTTTACCTACATCTCCAAAACCCATTACTAAAGCAACCTTCCCAGCAATCATTACATCAGTGGCACGCTTTATGCTGTCAACTAGAGATTCTCTGCAGCCATATAAATTATCAAATTTGCTCTTAGTTACTGAATCATTAACGTTGATAGCAGGGAAAGGTAAAGCATTTTGCTTTTGCAGTTGATACAGCCTTGCAACTCCCGTTGTAGTTTCTTCAGTGACACCTATGATATTACTCTTAATTCTAGAATAGAATTCACTATCATTTTCCAACTTAGACTTAATAGAATTGAATAAAGCAATTTCTTCTTCATTACCAGGACTATCTAAAACAGATAAATCTTTTTCTGCTTTACTACCGAGTATCAATAAGCCAGTTGCATCTCCCCCATCATCAAGAATCATATTTGGAGAGTCTGAACCCCAATCAAGGATATTGTGGGTATATTGCCAATATTCATCAAGAGTCTCACCTTTTTTTGCATATACAGAAATTCCTTGATTTGCGATAGCTGCAGCCGCATGATCTTGAGTTGAAAAAATATTGCATGAAGCCCATTTCACTTCTGCACCTAGATCGACAAGAGTTTCTATTAAGACTGCTGTCTGGATAGTCATATGTAGACTTCCAGCTATTTTTGCACCTTTTAGTGGCTTATCATATTGAAATTTATCTCTAAGTGCCATTAATCCAGGCATTTCCGTTTCGGCAATTTTAATTTCTTTACGACCAAAATCTGATAAAGAGATATCAGCAATTATGTAATTTGGTGTAGAGGTCTTAACTGAATTTGCGATAACCATTTCTAGTAAATACTTTTTCTATTAAACTATAAATGATTTTTGTTTAATTTTTGTGTTTGTTGAGAATTTAAAAGAGACTTTAAATTTAGGAAAAAAAATCTCACACAAATTAAATCCTCAATCAATTGTATTATTACAGGGTCCAATTGGGGCTGGGAAAACTTCATTTGTTCAAGGGATCGCTAAAGGCTTATCAATCTCTGAGGACATTACAAGCCCTACATTTGCTTTATCGCATCACTATAACTCCGGAAAAATTCCACTAATTCATCTTGATTTGTACAGGTTAGAAAATGTTTCTTTAGCAAAAGAAGTTTTTTTTTCAGAAGAAGAAGAGGCAATACAAAGAGGAGCTATTTTAGTTATTGAATGGCCAGAATTAATAGAACCAGATATTGATAATTTCTGGAAAATAGAAATTAGTTATGCAAAAAATTATGGAAGACACTACGAAATAAGAGATCCGAAAAATTTATTAACCTTCTCATAATATGGCTGTTGCTCAATGGCGCCTTCACCAAGACAAGTTAATAATCCACAAACACCTGCGAACTTAATGCAATCTTCTATCTCTAATTCATTTGAAGGATAGCCAGAAGAAATTAATTTTGAAATTAAGCCAGCTAGAAAAGCATCACCTGCGCCAGTTGTATCAACAATTTTTTGTGAAGTAGGAGTTCCTGTAATTCCCTGCAATCCATTGATGTACCATGCAACGGGATTTTTTCCATCAGTTATTATTACATCTGGTCTATTAGACAATTTTTGAGATATTAGCAAGGGATTTTCATCCTCAAAAAATAAAGTTGCTTCTTCCTTGGCAAGTTTTAAAACATTTGCATGATTTAAAAATTTCTTAATTAAATTAACTCTCGCGGCTTTACTAATTTCTGATGAAAAACTTGAATGGTCCCAAAAGACCTCTCTCCAATTCAAATCAATAATTATTTTGACTTCAAATTTTTTAGCCTGTTCAAGAAGAAAAAAAGTAGTCTCTGATGATATTGGAGATGATAATAAAATCGTTCCCATAACCAAATATTTTGTTTCTTGAAAAGATTTCTCCAAATTTAAAATTTCTTTTTTGATTAATTTCATACTTAAAGCTTCGTCAGCAAAGCCTGAGTTGGAACTTGCTTCAAATCCTGAAAAAAAACGATCTCCAAATTGATCTCTTTCTACATTAACCACGCGCGTAGATGAATTATTATCTAATTGCAAGAAATTTAAATTAACGCCCAATTCATTAAATTGCTTAATAAATTTTTTTCCATAATCATCACTACCCAAACTTCCTATAAATGTTGAATCTATTTTTAATTTTCTTAATGCACAAGCAACATTCGCCGGCGCACCACCCAAAAAATCTGTAAATCCTTGATTTGACTTATCTCTGATTCTGTCTATTAAAGCCTCTCCAATACATATGACCTTTTTCTTTTTCATAAAATGAACACTTTTTCTTAACTAAGAATAATTTATTAAAAACGAATAATTTTTTTTTGAATTAAAGTTTAATTAAAAGAATATTTATAGTGTCTTTAAATCAATCTGAAACTTGGAAGTGGAAAAATTGGGAAATTTCTTGGTCTTTATCAAAAGAATCTACTTCTGAAAAAAATATTAAAATTTTGTTAGTTCATGGATTTGGCGCATCAAAAAACCACTGGAGACATAATCAAGATTTTCTAGGTAAATTTTCTAATTGTTATTCAATAGACTTACTAGGATTCGGAGAGAGCAGTCAGCCTAGTGCTTTATTGAATTACGAACCTGATAAAGAAAACTCAGTTCAATATTCATTTGATTTATGGAGTAATCAAATATCAACATTTTGTGAAGAGGTAATAAAATCTCCTGTTTACTTGGTAGGCAATTCAATTGGTGGTGTTATTGCATTGAAAGCTGCTGAAATCCTCAAAGATAATTGCAAAGGCGTCATTTTGATTGATTGTGCACAAAGAACTATGGATGATAAACGTTTAAGAAAAAGTGATATCTTAATGAATCTAATGAGACCCGTCCTTAAAACTATTGTCAGACAAAGAGTAATTAGTAATACACTTTTTACAAGAGCTGCCAATCCAAAAGTTATAAAGAAAATACTTAAACAAGCTTACCCTTCAGGAAAAAATATCGATAAAGAATTGATTGAAATACTTTATCAACCCTCTCAAAGGAAAAATTCTAAAGAAGCATTTCGAGGTTTTATTAACTTATTTGATGACTATCTTGCTACTGACCTTTTCAATAAAGTTAATGCTCCAATCCAATTGATTTGGGGTCAGAAAGATCCCTGGGAATCTTTAAATGAAGCAAAAGAGTGGAAGAAACAATTCAGGAATATTAAAAGATTAGATATTATTAATGGAGCTGGTCACTGTCCTCATGATGAAGAACCTGAAGAAACAAATAAGTTTATAAATGAGTTTATTCAAGAAACAAAATAAGCTTCTACATTATCACTAAGTCTTCTCAAACCTCTTAATCCATCTCTTTCTAGGTTTCTTACTCGATCTCTACTTATCCCTAACACCCTCCCTATACCTGTAAGGGACATTGGCTCATCACCATCCATTCCGTATCTCATTCTTAAAACTCTACATTGCAGATCAGGCAATTGATGTAAAAGAGAATGCAAATCACCTCTCATACAATCCATCTCTATTTGTTCGTCTGGCAAATCCTCGCCACCTGCAAGTAAATCTAATAAAACAGTATCTTCACCATCACCAACTTTGGTTTCAAGACTAACTGGCTGCCCAGCTTTGCACATCAAATCTTTAACGTCATCTTCAGGTAGCTCTACGTATTTTGCGAGTTCACTTACAGTTGGAGTTCTAGACATTTCTTGGCTAAGCTCTCTTTGACCTTTTTTTAACTTATTCAACATTTCAGTTATATGAATTGGTAGCCTTATAGCCCGGCTTTTTTCAGCTATCGCTCTTGTAATTCCTTGTCTAATCCACCAATATGCATATGTTGAAAACTTGTAACCTCTAGCTGGGTCAAATTTTTCAACTCCTCGGACCAATCCTATAGTTCCCTCCTGGATTAAATCTAAGAGTTCCATATTTCTTTTTGTATATTTTTTTGCAACGCTTACTACCAACCTTAAATTTGCTGCGACCATTCTTTCTTTAGCTCTCTGTCCAGCTCTCAACCTTTTTTTTATTATGGAGCTAGATAAATTTAATTTGATCGATAATTCATCAATACTAGGCTTATCTCCTGTTAATTCAATAATTTCTAATTCTGTTCTTTCAACTTCCATGTACTCTTGAACTTGTCGACCTAGAGTAATTTCTTGCTCATGCGATAGTAATGGAACCCTTCCTATATCCCTTAGGTATGATCGAACAAGATCGACATCATTACTAACTTTTATACTCGCGATGGACGCTAATTTATTTTCGCTTATTGTTTCAGAAGACATGAAAGTTAAATGATGTTTTGTAAACAATACCATTAAGAAATGTAAAGTTAAACAAAAAAATCCACATTTTTACAAAAATGAGAATAAATACCTAGTTAATTTAGACTAATGAAGAGCTTAATAGCCATTTTGCAGTACTGAGATAAATAAATACACCAGCAATATCAGTCACAGTTGTAATGAAAGGAGAAGACATTAAAGCTGGATCTAATTTCATTCTGTCAAACAACAAAGGGAGTATCGCTCCTGTTGTAGCAGCTAAAGTTGTTATCGATATTAAACTTATTCCCACCGCAGAGGCGATTAAAGGCCCTTCTCCTTGCCACCAAGCGAAGGGAAATACTACAAGCATCATTAAAATACCCAAAAGAGCGCCTGTTATTGCCTCCTTGACAACTGCCTTAATTGCACCAAGAGACTTCAATTTTTGAGTGCTTAGCCCCCTAATGACAACCGTTGAACTTTGAGCGCCAACGTTTCCCCCGGTACCTATAAGTAGTGGAATAAATGCAGCTAATAAAACTATTTCTTTTAATATTTGATCATTCATAGCTATAACTTTCGTCGTTAAACCATTTGCCAAAACCAAAATTAATAACCATAAAATTCTTCTTCGAGCAATCGTAAACAAACTACTTTGGAAATAATCATCCTCATCTCCAGGTTGTACTGCGCCCGCTGCATAAATATCTCTCGTTGCTTCTTGTTCTATTACATCAATTAAATCATCGACAGTTACTATACCAACCAGTCGTTGTTCTTTATCAACGACTGGGAGAGCTAAAAAATCATATCTTTGTATTGCTCTGGCAACCTCTTCTTGATTAGTGTTAGTAGATATATTAACTACATCTCTTGTCATTACATCGCCAATTGGCTTAGAAGGATCAGCAGTTACAAGATCTCTTAAAGAAAGAATACCAGTTAAATGCCTTTCTTTATCTGTAACATATAAGCTATAGATAGTTTCAGTAAATGGGGCTCTTTTTCTGACTAAAGTAAGAGCCTCAGCTGCTGTTTGCATTTCTTTAAGGTCTATAAATTCAGTTGTCATTAATCTTCCAGCAGTTTCAGGCTCATAACCAAGTAATTCAGCTGTTACTTTCCTTTCACCAGGGCTAAGGGCAGACAAAAATTTTCGTACAACTTTTGCGGGTAATTCATCAAAGAGTTGAACCCTATCATCAGGAGACATTTTTTCAACGATTTCTAAAACTTCGCCTGAACGAAGTCTTTCTAATAAAGTTTGCTGGACTACTGGATCTAAATGTTCGTAAACTTCAATTGCTTCATTTTTCTTTAATAATCGAAATGCTAATGCCTGCAATATTAGTGGAAGGCTTCCAATAGCATCTGCAATATCAACAGGTTGGGAAGGCTCTAATAGTAACTTGGCTTCATCATAATTTCCCGCGATGAGCAATTTCTCAAGTTGAGTAGTAATATTTTCTCGTGTACTTAAATCTGAAGATAAGGATGTAACTCTTTCAAGATTATTTTCTTTCATAAATATAATCCCTTATCAAAGTAACAACACCATTATATGAAATCTAAGTAATTTTTCTACTTATCCAAAACCCTATAAACATTGTCAATAAATTTAAGATAATTATTAAATTAAAAAAAATTATTAATTTTATCCAATCTCCTTGATTGAAAATTTTATACAAAAAATATATAAATCCGCTAAAGGATGTAAAGCATGAAAAAAACCCACAAAATAAAATTTTTTCAATTGAATAACTTAATCTTTTATTGATAAAAAAACCCACTAAAAATGATCCGATTATTGAAATTAAAAAGTTATTATTTATAGTTAATCTTAAAAAAGTAGCTAGGTATGAAGCAAAAAGAATATAGAGAAAATTATTTATTTTCACTTTAAAAAAAACTGAATAACAAAATATCCTAAATAAAAGAAAAAGAAAGAAAGAATTATTACTTCGATATAATGGAAAAATAACCTCATGAATTTTCTCTTTTTTAATAAGTTAAATAGTTGATATATAAATGAAGAAAATGTACTAAAACATCCTAAAAAACCACTATAAAATAATAATAATATTTCGTTATTAATAAAATTTAATGCGACTAAAATTCCCAAAAAAAAAGATGATAAAAAATTTATTATTGATGTATTTTTAATATTAAATCCAATACTTTTTTTAAAATTATTTTGTATAAATATTCTCAGTATTAATCCAAAAGTACTACCAAGTAAAAGTATAACTATTGAACTAAAATCCAAAATTTACATTTTTATCCATCCTTTTAATATCTTATTTGGATCATCTAAAAATTTATTAGAAGCCAATTCAACCCTAACCCAACTCTCACTTTTGCTGACTTTCCAAATACGCAATACTGATAAATTTGTACCCACATCAAGAACTAATAATTCCTTAGCATGTATTTCAGGATAAGAATAAAGAGAAGTATTGAAACTCAAAATAATTTCATTTGTATTATTAGGGAACTTATTTTGATTTAAACTTTTTTGTATCCCCCCGGCAGGTAATGTAATTGGAGCGATTAAAGCAAACGTAATTAAGCAAAAATTCTTGAGAATATTATTAATCATATATCTAATGTTGCCATATCTAATTTGCTACTATGAGTTTCAATAAATTCTCTTCTTGGTGCAACTTTATCTCCCATTAATATATTGAATATTCTGTCAGCTTCAAGTGCATCTTCGATTTCAACCCTTTTCATCATCCTAGTTTGAGGATTCATAGTTGTATCCCATAATTGTTTTGGCATCATCTCACCTAATCCCTTAAATCTTTGGATATTATAATTTGCATTTTCTCCAAAGCTATCAATTGTATCCTTTAATTGATTCTCGTTATAACAGTAATTATGATTCTTACCCCTTTCAACTTTATATAGAGGGGGACAAGCAATGTATATAAAGCCTTTCTCTACAAGTTCTCTTTGGTATCTATAAAAAAATGTTAATAGTAAAGTTCTTATATGAGCACCGTCAACATCAGCATCCGTCATAATTACAACTCTATGATATCTCAAAGAGCTCTCCTCGAACTCCTCTCCTTTTATTCCTAAACCTAGAGCTGTTATTAATGACTGTATTTCTGTATTTTTATAAATTTTAGTATCGTCAGTTTTTTCAATATTAAGAATTTTACCTCTTAGAGGCAAAATAGCCTGAAAACTTCTATCTCGTCCTTGCTTTGCGGAACCTCCAGCTGAATCTCCTTCAACTATATAAATTTCTGATTCTGAGGGATCTCTAGAACTACAATCTGCTAATTTACCCGGTAAGGTAGAACTCTCTAGAACACTTTTTCTTCTTACTAATTCTCTAGCCCTTCTCGCAGCTTCTGCTGCATTAAATGATTGTATTGCTTTTTCAAGAATCAAGTCCAAAATTCCAGGATTGAATTCCATATATTTTGTGAGAGCCTCCCCAATTAGAGAATCCACAATTCCTCTTACTTCAGTATTCCCTAATTTTGTTTTTGTTTGCCCTTCAAATTCTGGATCTGGAACTTTTACCGATAAAACAACAGTCAAGCCCTCTCTAATATTTTCTCCAGCTAAATTTTTTTCAATATCTTTTCTTTTACCTCTTTTTTTTGCAAGATTATTAAAGGTTCTCGTCAGAACTGTTTTTAATCCTTCAATATGAGTTCCTCCATCAATAGTTCTAATATTGTTAGCAAAACCTAAAATATTATCTGAATATACATCTGAACACCATTGTAAAGCGGCTTCAACGTACACATTTTCTTTCTGTGAGTCAACATAAATTATTTCAGGATGAATAGACTCCTTTTCTGCATTCATGTATTGAACATATTCTTTAATGCCTCCTTGATATAAATAAATTTCTTCTTTGAAAGAACCATCAGATAATTGATTTCTTTCATCTCTAAAGACAATTTTTACTCCACCATTAAGATAAGCTAGTTCTCTTAATCTAGAGGAAAGAAGAGCATATTCGAATTCAATTCCTCCAGAAAAAATCGTTTTGTCCGGCTTGAAGCAAATAGTCGTTCCTTTTTTAAAGGGTTTTCCAGACTGCTTTTTAGTTTGCAATTCACCCTTTGATACACCTTTTTCAAATCTTTGATTAAACTCTCTACCATCTCTATAAACAGTCACATTAACCCATTCGCTTAGAGCATTTACAACAGATATTCCTACCCCATGCAAGCCTCCTGAAACTTTGTAACCACCACTTCCGAATTTACCTCCTGCATGAAGGACAGTCAGTACAGTTTCTAAAGCACTTTTCCCTGTCCTTGGATGAATATCTGTTGGAATACCTCTTCCATTATCAGAAATTAAAGCTGATCCATCTGCTCTAAGAACTATTTCTATATGATCACAATGTCCTGCAAGTGCTTCATCAACTGAGTTATCAACGACTTCATATACGAGATGATGTAACCCCCTAGGACCTGTAGAACCTATATACATTCCAGGACGTTTACGAACTGGCTCTAAACCCTCTAAAACCTGAATTTGTTCGGCACCATAATCATTTGAGATTTTATTAGATCTTTTGTCCTCACTCATTTAATATAAAAAAAATATTAAACTTTTAAAATGTTATTTTTAAAAGGTCTTTCATTAAACTTACCACCGCTATAAGATAAAGGCTCGAAGTCAATGAAAAATTTAATCACTTTAATTATATAGCTAATATTTTTTTCTTCAGAAATTCATATGTCTTCATATCTACCTCATGTAATTGTTTTAATTGGGCCAACTGCAAGTGGCAAAACAGAATTAGCGATTGAAATTGCAGAATATTTCAAAACTCGTATACACAATATCGATTCAAGACAAATTTATAAGTCTATGAATATTGGAACAGCCAAGCCATCTGAAAACCAACAAAAACAAATAAAGCATTTTTTAATAGATATTGAGGAACCAATTCGTCCAATTAATGTAAAACAATTTCAAGCAATTGCTCAAAAATCAATAAAAAAAGAAATTAAGCAAGACAATTTACCTTTTCTTGTTGGAGGAAGCGGTTTGTACATGAACTCAATAACAAAAGGGTTTTTTGTCCCAGATGTTCCTCCTCAATATAATTTGAGAAAACAATTAGAAGAACTTGGTCAGGAAAAATGTTGGGAGCTGCTAAAAAATTGTGATCCAATTTCAATAAAAAAAATCAATTTTGCTGATCACATTAGAACAATAAGAGCTTTAGAAGTTTTCTACGTAACAGGTAAACCTTTGTCAATTCAAAAAATTCAAAAACCACCATCATGGAGAATTCTTGAGCTTGGATTAGATAGGGATAATTTAAAAGAAAGAATTTTACAAAGAACAAAAAATATGTTTTTATCTGGAATTATTGATGAGACGAGCCACCTTATTTCTAAATATGGCTCTGATTTGCCAATATTAGAAACCATTGGTTATCGAGAATGTAAGGATGTTTTAAATAACCATTCAACGATTGACAAGGCGATTGAGTTAACTACTAAAAAGACTATCCAATTTGCCAAAAGACAAAAAACTTGGTTTCGTAATAAAAATAATCCTCTTTGGCTTAATAACAAAAACCTGCTAAAAGATGCAATAATTAAGATAGAGTCCTTTTTAGGCTAAATTTATAAAAATAGATTTTTTCATCATCCAATCAATTTATTAAATTAACTGAATGCCACCACGCCCACGTTTTGACCGCCGCGCTCCAGTTAGAGAGCTTCCAAATATCAATGAAAGAATAAAATACCCTCAATTAAGAGTCGTTGATTCAGATGGAAAACAATTAGGTGTTATAGATAGATTAGAAGCATTAGAAATAGCATCTCAAAGAGAACTTGATCTAGTGCTGGTGAGCGAAAAAGCAAGTCCTCCTGTTTGCAGAATTATGGACTACGGAAAATATAAATTTGAACAAGAAAAGAAAGCTAAAGAAGCAAGGAAAAAATCTCATCAAACAGAAGTCAAAGAAGTAAAAATGAGGTACAAAATTGATAAGCATGATTATGATGTCCGAATAGGTCAAGCTACTAAATTTTTAAAATCGGGAGATAAAGTAAAATGCACTGTGATTTTTAGGGGCAGAGAAATTCAACACTCAAACTTAGCTGAAACACTTCTTTTAAAAATGGCTAATGATTTAGAAGAGCAATCAGAAGTTCAACAAAAACCAAAAAGAGAAGGCAGAAACATGATTATGTTTTTAAGCCCTCGAAAAACTCCTCTTATAAAAAAAGATGATGGATGAAAATTGTTATCAAAAAATATGACGGATGTTAAAGTGTCACTATGTACAAAAATAAATTAGTCAGGATTTTTCTAAAGTGAGATTCCATATCCAACAAGAAAGTGATATTCCTGCATCGACTCAACTATATAACCAAATTTGTTTTGCAATAGCTGCAAGACACTTTTCTCCAGGGCACAGACTTCCCAGTACAAGGCAACTTGCAATGCAGACTGGACTCCATAGAAATACTATAAGCAAAGTTTACAGACAACTGGAACTAGATGGGGTGGTAGAAGCAATAGCTGGATCAGGTATCTATGTAAGAGATAATCTTAATAAAAGAGAATTTAAAAAATCATTTTACTCAAAAGATAAAGTAAGTAAACCGCCAGATCAAGAAGCAAAGAAGGCTATTGATAACTTGATAAATCTTGGATGTACTTTACAAGAAACGAGAGAAATATTTACCAATGAAATTGATTGGCGTATTAAATGCGGATCAAGAATAATAGTCAGTACCCCTAGAGAGGATATAGGCGCATCTATGTTAATAGCAGAAGACCTCTCTACAACAGTTAATGTACCTGTGGAAGTTATTCCTATGGAAGAGTTAGAAAAGGTTTTAAGTAATTCAAATAATGGAACAATTGTCACAAGCAGATATTTTTTACAGCCTTTAGAAAAAGTTGCCAAACAACATGGAGTTCGAGCTATTGCAGTTGACTTAAGCGACTTTCAAAAGGAATTGAAAATTCTCAAAGAATTAAATTCTGGAAGTTGTGTAGGCATTGTTAGTATTAGTCCTGGTTTATTGAGGGCAGCAGAAGTTATCATACACAGCATGCGAGGTAATGAATTAATGCTTATGACCACAATCTCGGACAATAACAGTAGATTACTATCACTTTTAAAGGCTTCAAACCACATAGTATGTGATGGACCTAGTTTATCAGTTGTAGAAAATACACTATTAAAAAATCGTTCTCAGCTTATGAGATTACCTCAAGTAATATGCGCTAAAAATTATTTAAGTATCGAAACAATAAATCAATTGAAAAAAGAAATAGGAGTCGTTAATTAGACCAAGATGTTAAGAACTTTTAAATCAGATATAGAGATTATCAAAGAGAGAGATCCTGCAGCTAGAGGCATTTTAGAAATATTTCTTTGCTACCCAGGGTTTCAATCAATAGTTATTCATAGGTTTACCCATAAATTATGGCAATTTAAGATTCCTTTAATTCCCCGCTTGTTAAGTCATGCCAATAGATTATTAACAGGCATCGAAATACATCCTGGAGCCAAAATTGGTAAACGGGTTTTCATAGATCATGGAATGGGAGTTGTAATTGGCGAAACAGCTGAGATAGGGAATAATTGTCTTCTTTATCAGGGAGTTACATTAGGAGGTACTGGTAAAAGTCATGGGAAAAGACACCCTACCTTAATGGAAAATGTTGTAGTTGGGGCAGGTGCAAAAGTTCTTGGATCCATCACAGTAGGATGTAATACACGTATTGGTGCCGGTTCAGTAGTTGTTCGTGATGTGGAAGGAAACAGTACAGTGGTTGGGGTTCCTGGAAGAGTAGTACATCAAAGTGGTGTTAAAGTGAATCCATTAGCTCACTCTGCTTTACCAGATGCAGAAGCTAATGTGATAAAAAATTTAATGGATAGGATAGACTTGCTTGAAAATGAAATTCTTAAATTACAAAAAACTATACAATGCTTATCTAACTCAGAATCTATTGATATTTCTAATCTAGGTGAGGCCCAAAATCTTAAAGACAGAGAAATTATAGAATTTCTTGGAGATGATTAGATCTTTATTTAGTGTTTTCATCAACGTCAGTTTTAGGTTGAAACATAAACATTGAATAAATAACATTTCTTCTCATATTAGTCATCATCTCGAGAAACATATCATATCCTTCATTTTTATATTCTATTAAAGGATCTTTTTGGCCATAACCTCTTAATCCGACAGATTCCCTCAAAGAATCCATGGATTGGAGATGTTCTCGCCATAAATTATCAATTTGCTGCAAAATGAAAAATCTTTCTGCTTCTCTCATCAAATTTGGACGAATATTTTCTATTTGTAACTCCTTTAAATCATAAGCTATTCGCAACTGCTCTTGAAGATAGTTTTTTAATTCATCTACTGACAATAAATTGATATCATCAGCTTTGAGATCGTCTAATAAATATATAAATTCCTTGACTTTAGAAATTAATTGATCAATATTCCATTCTTCAGGTGGAAGATCAGGATTAATATAAGCCTCTACAATTTCACTCATTGTTCTTTCCCCATACCCAATTACTTGCCTCTTTAGATCAATTCCTTGCAAGACCCTTAGTCTTTCGCTATAAACTGCTTTTCTTTGATTATTCATTACCTCATCATATTCAAAAACTTGTTTTCTAATATCGTAATAATAGGTTTCTACCTTCTTTTGAGCACTTTCTAAAGATCTAGTAAGCATTCCTGACTCTATAGGCATATCTTCATCAACCCTAAAAGCATTCATTAAATTTGCTACTCTATCACCTCCAAAAATCCTTAATAAATTATCCTCTAAAGATAAAAAGAATCTTGTACTACCAAGGTCACCTTGTCTCCCTGCTCTACCTCTGAGTTGATTATCCACTCTTCTTGATTCATGTCTCTCAGTACCGATGACATGTAAACCACCAGCTTCTCTTACTTTCTTTTCTTCATGAATCAATACTTTTTCATACTCTTTTTTTACATTTGACAAAGATTCTCTCAAAAGCTTTATCGAATCATCTTCAGTTGGTGCTTTTTCTGCGGCTGTAGCTATTCTGTCATCTAGTTCCAAGGGAGAAAGTTGTCTATCGCCCCAATTTTCAACAAGTTTTTTAGATAAAAGAGAAAGTTTATTTTCAATTCCTTCATCCAATTTGCAAGGGAAAAGGCTTGTAGAAGAGCCTGGAATATTATTTTTCAAATTTTTGCCTACTTTTGAAGAAAAACCACCCTTAGCTTTTGAACTTCTTTGTTTAGGTATTGGTGGTTTATGCTCATTATCTGGCTTTACTAGCAAAGGAGTTAGTGTCTCCTTTAATTTAAGTCTAGCCATATAGTCACTATTTCCACCGAGAATGATATCAGTTCCCCTCCCAGCCATATTGGTCGCAATAGTAACAGCGCCTGCTCTTCCAGCCTGAGCAACAATTTCTGCTTCACGTTCTACGTTCTCTGGCTTTGCGTTTAACAAATTATGTGGGATTTTTTCTTCGGATAGCAGTGAACTTAACAACTCACTTTTTTCAACACTTGTTGTACCAACTAAAACAGGTCTGCCATCTCTATGAATTTGTGCAGTTTCTTTAGCGACGGCTTTCCATTTACCTATCTCTGTCTTAAATACTTGATCAGACCAGTCTTGTCTTTTCCTTATTTGATTTGTTGGTATAACTGTTGATTCTAATTTATAAGTTTTTTCAAATTCAACCTCCTCAGTTTTCGCAGTTCCAGTCATACCTGCTAAGCCAGGATATAAAAGGAAAAAATTTTGATAAGTAATTGATGCTAATGTTTGAGTCTCAGGCTGAATTTTTAGGCCCTCTTTTGCTTCTATTGCCTGATGCTGTCCATCACTCCACCTCCTTCCAGGCATGACCCTACCTGTAAATTCATCCACTATTACAGCATCATCGTTTTTTATAATATAGTTTACATCTCTGATAAATAATTCTTTGGCTTTTAAAGCATTTGTTATGTAGTGTGCCCAAGGATCTTGAGGATTATACAAATCACCAACTCCCAAATACTCTTCACACTTAGCAAAACCCTGATCAGTTAATATACAACTTCTTTGCTTTTCATCAACTTCATAATCACCTTCTGGATCAATGCCATCTTTACTTAATTCTTTTGCTTTAACAAGTGCCAAAGCTAATTCTGCAGCTTTTTGATATTTTTCTTGCGGTCTTTCAACTTGACCAGAAATGATAAGAGGTGTTCTTGCCTCATCAATTAATATTGAATCAACTTCGTCAATAACGCAGTAATTAAATTTTCTTTGTACTACCTCATTAATATCGGTAGACATATTATCTCTTAAATAATCAAATCCTAATTCGGAATTCGTGGCATATGTTATGTCACAGTTATAATTTTTCTTTCTCTCAACTGGACTCATATCTTGCTGAATTAAACCAACAGATAAACCTAAAAAACGATGAACTTGTCCCATCCACTCAGCATCTCTTCTTGCTAAATAATCATTTACGGTAACGACATGAACCCCCTTTCCAGTTAAAGCATTTAAAAAACAAGGTAATGTTGCGACAAGAGTTTTTCCTTCTCCAGTCTTCATCTCTGCGATTTGACACTCATGTAAAACCATCCCTCCTATTAATTGGACATCAAAATGCCTCATATCAAGTACACGTTTACTTGCTTCTCTAACAACTGCAAAGGCTTTAGGAAGAAAATCTTCTAAGAGTTCCTTTTGTTTTTTTATATCTAATTCTGATGAGATTTTTGATTTAAGATTTTGAGTTTCTTTTCTTAGCTCATCATCAGTCAATTGAGAAATTTCTTCTTCTAAAAAATTTATCTCTTCCACTATTGGTTGATAGCGCTTTAACTTTCGTGTATTCGGGTCTCCCAACAAAAGTTTTAGCATAAGTCAAAGTCCTTAAAAAATTCATCCTATTACAAACATTATAAATTAGTGCGTTACAACAGAATGAAGAAAACTATTATCTCTTTATTTTATAGAAACTATCGATTAAGGTATTTAGATTGAAGTCACAAAAATAATCTAACTGACATCAATTTTCAAAAATCTTTTTAATAAATGAAAGAAATATTTCTAATCAAACATGCCAAAGGAGCTTTAGGGTTAAGGGTTTTTGGATTAGGTCCTAATCTTAAACCGACGAATGGATTGATTAAGCTACAAAAATTACTAAATACCAATGCTTTCTGGGCAAAAAATAGAACAATTAATGATTTAAAAAAATGTCTTGCTAATAGCGATGTTGTAATAAGTCTTTGGGTTGGTAAAGAAATAGTTGGTTTTGGAAGAGCTTTAACCGATGGGATTTACCGCGGGGTACTTTGGGATATTGTTATAGATCAAAATCACCAAGGAAAAGGTTTTGGTACATTAATTGTAAAAAATCTTTTATCTTCTAAAAAAATTAAAAATACAAAAAAATTATATTTAATGACGTCAAATAAGACATTGTTTTATTCTCAATTTGATTTTCAAGAAGTTACTTCTCAAAATTTATTAATTCGTGAAATTTAAACAAATTTTTCTATAAAAGTAAATCAAGAAACAAATTTACTGTAAAGCCATCTTATAAAAGGTCCTAAAATAGGAACTGGTCCAAAAGTTGGGCCGCAAAAATCAAAGTAATCTCTGTGCTCTTTTATTAATCCATTTTCACCAAATAATAAACGAGTAGTTCCAGGATAAATAAATTCTTTACCCATAATTTTTAAACCCATTGTCCATTCAACAAATCCACAATCACCAGTTATGGAAATTGCATGAGTTTCTAAAAAAACATCATCACATCTTTTAACTAGCTTTTCTTGAGCTTTGACATAAGAATCTAAGCCTTCTGTTTTCTGGGTTGGGTCTGTAAAAACAACATTCTCATTATAAAATTCAGCCCATTTTTGTTTTGATGGTGCATCTGTACCATAAGGTTTAGTAAATAATCCCTTTAAATCCTCAATAGAAATTACTCTTGTCATAACAAAATTATTGTTAAGGATATTTTAAAAGATACAAACATTAAAAGCGGATGAAGAGATTCGAACTCTCGACATTCTCCTTGGCAAGGAGATGCTCTACCACTGAGCTACATCCGCGGGTAATAACTATTTTATCTCAAAGAGGGGATCAATGATAGAAATAAATAATTTTTTTCAATTAATTTAAATTTTCAATTAAAGATCCCATCTCAATTGCTTGTAAAGCATAATTCCAGCCAAGATTATTTTTAATCCCTGCTCTTTCTAAAGCCTGCTGCATAGTATCAGTAGTTAAAACTCCAAAAATTATTGGGACGTTATGCTCACTAGAAACTTGTGAAATACCTTTACTAGCTTCAGATATAACTACATCATAATGGGAAGTTTCACCACGGATAACAGCCCCAAGAGCAATTAGAACGTCATAACTCTTTTTTTTCATGAGAGTTTTAGCTGCTATTGGTAATTCAAAGGAACCAGGTACCCAAACTATATCTACTTGATTACTTACTTCAGAAGTATCTAAACCATGTCTTTTTAGACAATCAAGACAACCAGATAAAATTTTATTTGTAATTAAATCATTAAATCTTGCTATTACAATTCCTACTTTTAAAGTAGATGCATTTGTAAAAGACCCCTCAAAAATAGCCATTAAATTTTACTTCGATATATCTATAGCCTCTCACGAAAAGGTATTAAGTTCAAACTAATGAAGAAACAATACCCGTAACAAAAACCAAAACAACCCATACAGCAGCTATGGAATATATTTTTCTTCTACTTTCTCGCTGTCCCTCCTCGGTAGAGGGTTGAGTCACATATAAAACAGGTACTCCTACTACAGCAATTAAAGAAGCAAATAATAGAGCATTTACAAAGAAAAAGTTAACAGCCTGCATAGTTCAATCTTGAGTTTCAAATTATTATAAATACTATAGTCTCATGAAAATGATTATTTTTAGAGAAAATTTACATACTTTTAGCTACTTTAAATGCAAAATTAAATTTTCTACCTAATATCTATTTAGGAATTTAAAAAGTATGCAAGAAGATACGTTAATTCAAAAGAATTTATTTGCGATTGATAATGAAAATAATGAGCAAAAAGAAATAACAAAAATTCCAGAAAATTTATCTTTAGAAGATTTAAAAAAAGAATCGCAAAAAAGACCTAGACAAAGAAAAAATTCAATTAACTTGATTAATAAATTCAAGACTGACTTAATTTCAAATAACAAAAATGTTTGTATCAATGAAGAATCTTTCAGTTATAAAACAGTTTCGAAACTGAAATTAACTCCTGTAATGAAGCATTATGTAACTCTTAAAGAGGAAAATAAAGATAGGTTATTGCTATACAGATTGGGAGATTTTTTTGAATGTTTTTTTGAGGATGCTGTATTGATATCTAACCTTTTAGAAATAACATTAACCAGTAAAGATGCTGGCAAAGAAATTGGTAAGATCCCTATGGCAGGTGTTCCTTATCATGCAATGGAGAGATACTGTGCTGATTTAATTAAAAAAAATTATTCTGTGGTTATATGCGATCAATTAGAAAAAAGTTCTGGTAATTACGGGACTCCAATTAAAAGGGGAATAACAAGAATCATTACTCCTGGAACAGTAATTGAAGAGGGAATGTTGATAGCAAAGAAAAATAATTGGATTACTGCTATTTACTTATCGGCTGAAAACTCAAATGAATCTTATGAATGGGGCATATCAAAAGCCGATGTAAGTACAGGAGAATTAATAACTATGGAAGGTCAATCTCTTTCAAAACTATTCGATGAAATAATTAAATTAGATTCTTCAGAAATCATTGTAGGAAGCAATGAAGTAAGAAATTTATTAATTAAAGGAAATAACCAAATCACATATACTGTTTCACAAGAGACTGCATTCGGTATTAATGAAGCAAATTATTCAATCAAAAAATATTTCAAAATTGCAAGCCTTGAAGGAATAGGACTTAAAAATTTAAACAATGCGACTAGATCCCTTGGAGGTTTATTAAATTATTTAGAAAAAATTAATCCTTCCAATTTAGATAAGGATTCTTCTGTAAAAATCTCATTAGACTTTCCACAAATTCAATTTTGTCACAATAAATTAATTATTGATTATCAAACTCAAAAGAATTTAGAAATAAAAAATACACAACGTGAAAACAACTATATAGGTTCACTACTATGGAGTATTGATAGAACATATACCTGTATGGGTGCACGGTGTTTAAGGAGATGGATAGATTCACCACTATTAAACGTTAATGAAATTTATAAAAGACAAAATATAATTTCAAACTTTATTGAATCGAAACAATTACGTATAGATACACAGAATTTACTTAGAGCCATGGGGGATTTAGAGAGACTTGCAGGAAGAGCTTGCGCGGGCCATGCAAGTCCTAGGGACTTAATTGCGATTGCAGAAGGTTTAAAAAAATTACCTAGGCTAAAATCCATAATTGAATTATTTAAATATGATCTCCCAGCTTGGACCGATCAATTGAAAAATATAGATGAAGAACTCTTGGAATTAGCTGATACTATCAGTTTTAAACTTATCGAAAATCCGCCTCTTAACATTAGTGAAGGAGGAATGATCCACGATGGTGTTGACAATATATTAGATGGTTTACGCAATTTAATGGATGATTACTCTGATTGGCTAAATAAAGAGGAATTAAAAGAGAGGAAAATTAGCAAAATTTCAAACTTAAAAATTCAATTTCATAAAAATTTTGGTTACTACATATCTATAAATAAGTCAAAAGTTAATTTAGCTCCACAACATTGGACTAAAAGGCAAACACTGACAAATGAAGAAAGGTATATCACTTCAGAAATTAAAAATAAAGAAAATAAGATTTTCCAAATAAAAAGTCGAGCTTCATCAAGGGAATATGAAATTTTTTGCGAATTAAGAAATATTGTTGCTAATAAAACAAAACAAATAAGATCAATTGCAAAATCCATAGCATCTCTTGATGCATTACTTGGATTATCAATTACTTCGGTAGAAAATAATTTTATTAAACCTTCATTAATACCAATAGATGCTTCACTGAAAAAAAATTGTACAAAAATTATTGCAGGAAGAAACCCTATAGTTGAGCAGTTATTAAATGATAAAAAGTTTATAGCGAATGATATTTATTTTGATGATAATCAGAAATTAATTATATTAACCGGCCCCAATGCAAGCGGAAAAAGTTGTTTTATAAGACAAATTGGTTTAATACAAATCCTTGCACAAGTTGGTAGCTTTGTTCCAGCAAATAATGCTGAAATCAAGATTTCAGATCGTATTTTTACGAGAATTGGGGCAGTTGATGATCAATCATCTGGACAATCAACATTTATGGTAGAAATGTCTGAAACTGCATCAATTCTAAATCAGGCAACTTCTAGTTCACTTGTTTTACTTGATGAGATAGGAAGAGGAACATCTACTTTTGATGGCCTTTCAATAGCTTGGTCGGTAAGTGAATATCTTGCACAAAAAATTAAATGTAATACTATTTTTGCTACGCACTATCATGAATTGAATTATTTAAAAAAGTCAAATAAGAATATAGAAAATTTTCAAGTTTTAGTAGAGCAAAGCAACGATCAACTCATTTTTAGTCATAAGATTGGAAAAGGAGGTTCAAATAAAAGCTACGGTATAGAAGCAGCTAAATTAGCAGGAGTTCCAAAAGAAGTTATAGAAAAAGCAAAATCAGTTTTAAATTCTTTAGAAGAAAATAATAAATTAAATAAGGATATTGATTAGATTTTGGACATTTTTATAATATTAAAGACTATTTAAATAGTTTCCCTCAACAGGGCGTTAACCGAAGCAGCTGCCATAGCAGCACCTCCTCTTGTTGAATTCAAAACAATTCTAGGAAGCTCGGTAGAAATCAGTTTGTTTTTGCTTTTCTCTACTCCAATAAATCCAACGGGCATCCCGATAATTAAACTAGGTAAATCTTTTGCATTCTCTAAAATATCAATTAAGTAGGCTAAAGCCGTAGGCGAACTGCCAATTACTACAATAGGTGATTTCATTCCATAATTTTTAACAGATAACTCCTTCCAGCCTTCACTTAAACCATACGCAGTTTTAGTTAATTTTGTATGATTATTTTTTGCAAACCACATTCTAGCGGTGAATAATTTATTCCTAGTGGTATTTTCTGCCATAGATTTTATAGCTGCTGCAGCCATATCAGTATCAGTTAAAATTGGGGCTCCATTTTTAAGTGCCTGAAGCCCCTTTTCGCAAGCACCTTCACTAAAATATATAAGATTTTGAATAGAAAAATCTCCTGAAGTATGAACTAATCTCTCTAAAACTTTTTTTTCCAAATAATTTAGATCATTGGCTCCTAAACGAGATCTTATGAATCTGATGCTTTCCAAAAAAATTGGATGATCTTTTACCATTAAATTTTATTTGTGTTAGAAGTAATCATAGTTAATATATGATTTTTATTGAGCGATTATGCCAATACAAATATTATGGGGTAATGATCTGAATGCTCAAAATAAATTTATTCAAAAATTAATTGATAAGGAAGTATCCAAAGAATGGAAAGAAATAAATGTTACTAATTTAAATGGAGATGATAATGAGCAAGTAAAAAAAGCTTTTGATGAAGTTCTTACACCTCCTTTTGGAGATGGATACAGAATAGTTACATTGAAAAATAATCCAATTTTTACTGCAAAAAATGAGGATCTAAGAACTAAATTTGAAAAAATTCATGACAATATACCTCAAAATACTTATTTGATTTTACAAAATACAAAAAAACCAGATTCAAGACTAAAGAGTACTAAATTTTTACAAAAACTTATCAAAAATAATTTAGCAAAAGAAAAATCATTTACTTTACCAGAAATCTGGGACTTTAATGGACAAAAAAGATTTTTAGAAGATGCGGCAAATGAAATGAATATCAAAATTGATAAAAATGCAGCTGAATTAATTATTGATTCTGTCGGGAATGATAGCTTTAAACTTATAAATGAATTAGCCAAAGCAAAAACATACCTTTCTAAAGAAGCAAATGATTCGAATTCACAACTTTTTCTTAAAAGTATTGATGTAAAAAAAATATTTAGTGATCATCAATCCAACATTTTCAAAATTATTGATCTTCTCTTACAAAAAAATATTAATGAAAGCCTCATTGAAATAAATTATTCCTTACAGAAAGGAGAACCTGCTTTAAGACTAAATGCAGGTTTAATAAGTCAAATAAGAATTCATACCATCATAAAGTTAGCAGTTAATTCAGGAAACGATAATGCAGAAAAGATTTGTAATCTTGCAGGCATTTCTAATCCAAAAAGAATTTATTTTATTCGAAGAAAAGTAAAAAATGTATCGCAAAAATATTTAATTAATTTAATGAGTAACTTATTAGATATTGAATCATTACTTAAACAAGGTAATAATCCTATAAATGTTTTTACCGAGAATTTAATTAATTTAAGTTAACCAAATTATAAGTTTAAGAATTTTCATTATGATTTAAATATGGCTTTACTAGTAAAAAAATTTGGCGGTACTTCCGTCGGTGATATTAAAAAAATTCAAAATATTGCAAGTAGCATTTGTCAAAGTAAAGAAGCAGGAAATGAAATTGTCGTAGTTGTTTCAGCAATGGGGCAAACTACAGATGATTTAAATTGTTTAGCTGAATCAATTAGTAAAAATCCTAATCGAAGAGAATTAGATATGCTTCTCTCAACTGGAGAGCAAGTAACCATAGCTCTTCTTTCAATGGCATTAAACGAATACGGAATACCTGCAATTTCAATGACCGGTAGTCAGGTTGGAATTATTACTGAATCAATACACGGGAAAGCGAGAATTCTAGATATTAAAACAGAAAGAATTCTAAATTATATAAATCAGGGTTTTGTAGTTGTTGTAGCTGGATTTCAAGGAACAACATTAAGCCATACGGGATCAATGGAAATTACAACTTTGGGTAGAGGTGGCTCTGATACATCCGCAGTAGCTTTATCAACTGCTTTAGGAGCTGAAACTTGCGAAATTTATACAGACGTACCAGGAGTTCTTACTACTGATCCAAGAATTGTTCCTAATGCAAAACTCTTAGATGAAATTAGCTGTGAGGAAATGCTTGAACTTGCTAGCGTAGGAGCTTCAGTTCTGCATCCAAGAGCAGTAGAAATTGCTCGCAATTATGGAATTAAATTGTGCGTCAAATCAAGCCAAAGTGACTCAAGTGGGACTCTCCTAGAAAGTCAAATCCAACCTCTCCCGCTAAAAAGAGGAAGCTTAGAATTAACAAAAACAGTCAATAGTCTTGAAGTATTAGAAAAACAAGCAGTATTCAGTCTCTCAAATATTCCTGATAGGCCTGGGATTGCTGCACAAATATTTGAAAAACTATCAGAAGCAAGTATTAATGTAGATTTAATCATACAAGCGACAAATGATGGAAATAATAACGATATTACATTTACTGTTAGTGAATTAGAAGTTAAAAAAACTGCAGAACAATGCGAACTTATAACTAGTCAATTAGGAGGTGAATACAATCTAAAAACAAACATGACTAAATTGAGTATTCAAGGAGCAGGTATTATGGGTAGACCAAGTGTTTCAGCTGATTTATTTGATACTTTATCTCAAGCGAATATAAATGTCAGGTTAATAGCTACTAGTGAAATTAAAGTCAGCTGCGTAATTGAAATTAACAATATTCCAAAAGCTATTAGATTTGTTGCTGAGAAATTTAAGTTATCCGATACACAAATATTTGTTAATCCAATCAACGCGAAACAAGATCAACCTGAGGTAAGAGGAATTGCATTAGATAAAAACCAAGTTCAAGTAAGTTTTCGAAAACTGCCTGATCGTCCAGGTGTAGCAGCATCGATATGTTTAGCATTAGCTGAAAATAATTTACTTTTCGATACGATCGTCCAGTCTGAAAGAATTTCCTCTTTAAAAACTAAGGATATTAGTCTTACAATGAATAAGCAAGATAGAGAAAAAGCTAACTTAGTTTTTGAGTCCTTAACAAATAAATTACCCGGCTCATATATTGAAGATGGCCCTTCGATAGCCAAAGTAAGCACTGTAGGAGCGGGAATGGCATTTAAGGTTGGAACGGCTGGAAAAATATTTAGAGCACTGGCTGACCAAAATATCAATATTGAAATGATTGCCACTAGTGAAATTAGGACTTCATGTATTGTCTTAGAAAAAGATTGTGACAAAGCAGTTAGTGCGATTCATAATCATTTCGAATTAGAAAAATAAAGTAATTTTAGTTATTTCTTGCCAATTTTTGTCTTAATTTTTTGATTCTATCCCTCAAATTTGCTGCTTCTTCAAAATTTAACTCTTTTGCAGCATCTTTCATTTTAATTTCTAACTTTTCTATTAAGTCAGGCAATTCTTCGAGCAAACATTGATTATCGCTGGAATTAAGAATTGAGTCAGTTTTATTATTCACTATATTTATTAAATCTTTAGATAAAACGCCAGCATCTAATTTTCTGGAAAGTTCTAGAAAAGATAATATTGAATTTTCTATTTTTTTACCTGCAGGTTTTGGAATAATACCATTGATCTGGTTATATTTTTTTTGAATAATTCTTCTTCTTTCAGTTTCAGATATTGCTCTTTTCATTGAATCTGTGAAGTTATCTGCATAAAGCAAGGCAACACCTTCAACATGTCTTGCAGCTCTTCCTATTGTTTGAATCAATGACCTTTCTGCCCTCAGAAAACCTTCTTTATCAGCATCTAAAATGGCGACTAACGATACTTCAGGAAGATCTAATCCCTCTCTTAATAAATTAACTCCTACCAAAACATCATATTCGCCCATTCTAAGGTCTTGAATAATTTCAATTCTTTCTATTGAATGGATTTCGGAATGCAAATATCTAACTCTCACTTTATTTTCAGATAAAAAATCAGTTAGATCTTCAGCCATTCTCTTAGTAAGTGTTGTCACTAGTACTCTTTGATTCTTTTCAGCTCTAATTCTAATTTCAGATAAAAGATCTTCTATTTGGCCCTCACTAGGTCTTACATCAATTACAGGGTCTAATACCCCAGTTGGTCTTATAACTTGCTCAATAAATTCACCATCACATTGATCTAATTCCCATTGACCGGGAGTTGCACTTATAAATAATGTCTGTTTTGATTTTTCCCAAAACTCTTCACATTTTAAAGGTCTATTATCTGCAGCACTTGGCAATCTAAAACCATGATCTATTAAAACTTTTTTTCTAGATTGATCACCGTTGTACATCGCATGAAGTTGAGGACATGTTACATGACTCTCATCAACTACCAACAACCAATCTTTGGGAAAGTAATCTATTAAGCATTCTGGTGGTGAACCTTCCTCCCTGCCTGATAAATGACGAGCATAATTCTCAACTCCATTACAATAACCAACCTCTTTAAGCATTTCTAAATCATATTTTGTGCGTTGTTCTAGACGTTGAGCCTCTAATAATTTTCCCTCGTATGTAAATTTATCGAGTTGAGTTTTCAATTCACTTCTAATTGCACTTATTGCGCTATCAAGTCTTTCTTTTGGAGTCACAAAATGCTTCGCTGGGTAAACGCTAACTTGTTCCAAACTTTCAAGTATTTCTCCTGTAGTAGGGTCAACATATCTTATAGCCTCAACTTCATCACCAAATAATTCGATTCTTATTAATCTATCTTCATAGGCTGGACCGATTTCTAAAACATCACCTTTAATTCTGAATCTACCTCTAGTAATTTCAATATCATTTCTAGTATATTGATTTTCAACGAGAGACCTCAAAGAAGAACGTAGATTTATTGATTTTCCAACTTCAAATTTAACTGCAGCTTTTAAATACTCACTCGGTATACCAAGACCATAAATACAACTTATTGAGGCTACAACAATTACATCTTTTCTCTCAAATAATGAGCGTGTTGCAGAATGCCTAAGCATATCTATTTCTTCATTAATTGAAGCAGTTTTAGCTATGTAAGTGTCACTTACAGGGACATAGGCTTCTGGTTGATAATAATCGTAGTAAGAAATGAAGTACTCAACAGCATTTTTTGGAAAAAACTCCCTTAATTCATTACAAAGTTGTGCAGCTAACGTTTTGTTATGAGCTAAAACAAGAGCTGGTCTTCCTGTTTGTTGAATTACATTAGCAATGGTAAATGTTTTACCAGTTCCAGTAGCTCCTAAAAGAGTCTGAAACTCTTTACCAGTATTAACACCTTTAACTAATTTTTTAATAGCTTCTGGTTGATCTCCATTTGGTTCGTAAGGAGCTTGAAGCTTATAGTTATTCATCAAGCTAGTAGCTGAAGGATATCGCTATACTAAGAAATTTTTTCTCCAATTATTGAATTTTTCAAAGATTCTTTTAAGCCCCTAACAACCGCAATCATTGATATTAAATCATCTAATTTATTAACTGCAGATCCGACGCCAACTGCTGAGGCTCCAGAGGATATTGCTAGTGGACAAGTTACTTGGCTTAATCCAGAGGCACTCATGATTGGTATGTTCAGAGAGTGTTTCTTAAATTCTTGATGAATAGCATAGGTAGCTGCAAGAGTTGGTACTGATTTTTCAAAAAAGCCTTGAATCCCTGGAGAGTAAGGAGTAGAGCTGGTGCCACCTTCTGTTTGAATAATATCAACACCTTCTTCCACTAGCTTTACAGCAAGATCAACTTGTTTATCAATTGGCATAGTATGAGGAACAGTTACTGATAAAGGAAAATTAGGAAATAAATCCCTTGTCTCTTTTGTAATGTTTAAAACTTTTTCATCTGAAAAATTAATGCCTCTTTCATAAAAAGTATCGTAATTTCCAATCTCAATTAATGATGCTCCTGCTTTTACAGATTCTTGAAAAGATCTAGGCACTACTGAACTAACACACACGGGTAGTGTTGAATTCTTAAGTACTAAATCAACGAGTTCAGGTTTACAAGCAATATCGACAAGATCTGCACCTCCTAATGAAGCAGCCTCAACAATTATTTTCACAGATTGAACATCGAAATTGTTCAATCCTGAAATAACTTTGAGTAAAGATTTGCTTTTTAACTCTTCTTTAATTTTTTGTGGCAAAAGATTAATCAGACTCATTTACTTAATGAATTTATTACCCGATTGTGACATTGTTTTAGTAAAACAGTGCATTTTTTAAAAAATATTATCTGAGCAACACAAAATGTCTGATAAAAAATTAACTCAGAAAAATTGGTCATCATGGCATCATCAGCTTCATAAGGAGATTCTTACCAAAAAAATATTAATTCCTCAAGGATCAAATATTTTAATAAGTGTTTCCGGAGGACAAGACTCGATGGCCTTATTAACCCTAATTAATGACCTCAAAAAACTTTATAATTGGTCTATTAGTGTTTGGCATGGTGATCATCAGTGGCATGAAAAATCCTCAATATATGCTCTTGAATTAAAAAGTTATTGCGAAGGTAAAAATATTTCATTCTATTTTGATCAAGCAAATAAAGAAAATATTTCTTCAGAAGAAAAAGCAAGAGAATGGAGATATAAAAAATTATGTGAGAGAGCCAAAACTTTATTAAATAAGAACCAGCAAAAACATAATATTTATTTATTAACTGGTCACACGAGTAGTGATAACGCAGAAACATTTATCCTCAATTTATCTAGAGGGAGCAATTTTGCCGGTCTGAGTAATATTGAGAGAAAAAGATTACTAGAAAATAAAATTTTTTTAATAAGGCCAATATTAATTTTCAGTAGAGAAGATACAAAACAATTTTGTAATGATATGAAAATCCCTGTATGGGAAGATCCTACAAATTCAGATCTTAAATTAAAAAGAAATTTAGTAAGAAAAAAAATTATTCCAACCTTAGAGGTTATCTATCCTGGTTGTTCTGAAAGGATAAATAATTTTTCCCAAAAAATGAGTAACTACAATAATGAACGTAATGATCTTAGTGAACTAGCATACCTATATTGTAAAGACGTAAAAGGTATTAATAGGAATCTCTTAAATAGTATGTGTATTGAAGCAAGATGCACAATCTTAAATAAATTTCTAAAAGAAATATCTGCAAAGCAATATAGTTCCAAAAATCTTACAAGATTAGCAACTTCAATTCATGAAAAAAATAAAGGTCAAATTAACTTGCAAAAGTTTTTAAAAATTGTTTGGAATAAAAACTATATAAATTTTGAAAAAAGTTAAGATGTGACAGCAGATCTTCTTCTCCTTGTTCTACCTTCAAATGAATCTTCTATAGCAGTCTCAGCTGATGGATTCTGTGCAACTTTTGAACTTTTTTGGATATTTTGAGGATTTTTTGAACTATTCGAATGATTATTATTTGATTTATTTTGGAAATTATTATGATTTCTATTTCTATTTGAAAAATTTTGCTCTTCGGTAATCTTTGGAATATAAGCACGAGTTCCACTTGGAGCAGGTTGAACTAAACACAAAATAAGTGGTTCAACTTGTAATTCTCTTCTCATTCTTCTCGATAAACCATTTTCAATTTCTCTTTGAACACCAATCCAATCTACTTCAAAATTATTCGGCCCAGTTTGTCTGGATAATTGTTTCCATCTATTTTCTAAGACCCAGCTTATTTCTCTTTCTGTCCACATAGACATTTTTCTTGGCTCTGCAGTAGTAATAACTCCTCTTAAATTAACTCTGGGAGGCGCAACCATCTTCCCATCTGTACTAATAGGAGCTAAAACAGTTACTACACCATCCCCAGCTAATTGCTGTCTTTCCTTTAATACTCGAGCATCTACTATCCCATTTCGTGAATTATCAAGCAGTTCAACACCAGCTTTTACAGGATCACCTTTTTGAATAGAATTAGGAGTTAACTCAACTACATCTCCATTTTCAATAATTAAAATATTGTCCTTTGGGACCCCCATGGTTTGTGCACTCTTACCATGACAAACAAGCATTCTATGTTCTCCATGAACAGGAACAAAAAACTTAGGTTTGGCGAGAGCCAACATTAACTTTTGATCTTCCTGAAAACCATGACCAGAAACATGAATATTCTCACCCTTTCCATAAACAACCTTTGCTCCGAGTTTCATTAATCTATCTATTGTATTAACAACAGAAATAGTATTACCAGGAATTGGACTGGCTGAAAATATCACAGTATCAGTAGTCTTAAGACGAACATGCTGATGTTCACCACGAGATATTCTGCTTAACGCTGCTAGGGGTTCTCCTTGACTTCCAGTCATTAATAATAAGGTCTCTCTATCTGGCAAATCTCTAATTTGTTTTATAGGAACAAACAAATCATCTGGACATTTCATATAACCGATATCTCTCGCCTTAGCAATAACATTTATCATCGATCTACCTAACAAACCGACCTTTCTTCCATGTTTCATGGCCAACTCTAAAATCATTGTCACTCTATGAACAGAACTAGCAAAAGTGGTAAGGATAACTCGTTCCTTTGCCTCCGCAATATGTTTTTCTAAAGAGGGATAGATAGTCTTCTCAGAAGGACAAAAACCAGGAACTTCGGCATTTGTAGAGTCACTGAACATGCATAAAACGCCCTTCTCTCCATAATGCACCATTCTTTCAATATCAAATTGCTCTCCATCTACTGGCATATGATCAAACTTAAAATCTCCCGTAAAAATAATTGTGCCAACAGGAGTTGTTACTGCTAAAGAAAAACTATCGCAAATAGAATGGGTATTTCGAATAAATTCAACAGAAAAATGTTGTCCAACTTTTACAACATCTCTTGGATTTACTGTCTGTATAGTAGTTCTATCAGATACCCCTGCTTCCTCCATTTTTCCTCTAAGCATTGACATTGCTAGTCTTGGGCCATAAATAATAGGAATATTAAAATGCTTTAGATGATGAGAAATACCTCCAATATGATCTTCATGACCGTGCGTGACAATCATTCCTTTTATTCTTCTTTGATTTTCTCTTAAAAAAGTTGTATCTGGCATAACAACGTTTACGCCATGCATACCATCAGATGGGAAAGCTAGGCCAGCATCAACAAGCATCAATTCATCACCATATTCAAAAACACAAGTGTTTTTGCCTATTTCATGAAGTCCTCCAAGAGGTATTACTCTTAGAGCTGGCGTATTACTTTTAGATCTAGATGAATCATTAGTAGATCTATTTAAAGTTGAATTTGTACTTGATTGCATGATTTTGAAATTTATGAAGGCCTGCTTGTAATCAAATAAGGTTTATTTAAATTTAATTATCAAGTTTAATATAATCCCTATTATAGGGATTTCAGGATAAAGGATAGTTGCTTTTTCATATCAGGGGTTAATGGTGACAAAGGACTTCTAGGATTACCTACATTCCATCCCGATAGCTCTAAAGCAGCCTTAATTGGGATTGGATTAGTAGTCATAAAGAGTGCTTTGAAAAGAGGCTGAAGTTTTTCATGAATGGCAAGCGCATTGGAAAGCTCTCCACTTTGAAAGGAATGAATCATCTCCTTCAATTGCAATCCAACCAAATGACTTGCAACACTTACTACTCCTACAGCACCTACAGATAACATTGGAAGCAACAATGAATCGTCGCCACTATATACAGAGAGTTCGGAGCCACAAATAGCTCTTAGTTCTGTTACTTCCTCTATTCTACCGCTTGCAGCTTTAATACTGAGAATATTTGAGAAATCCATAAGTTTCTTCACAGTATCAGGTAATAAATTACATCCTGTCCTTCCAGGTATGTTGTAAAGCATGAGAGGCAAATCCTTTGCAGAATTAGCAACAGAACTGAAATGTTTATAAAGACCTTCTTGAGGGGGTTTATTGTAATAAGGAACAACAACCAAGGCGCCATCAGCACCAGATTCATAGGCTTTTTTTGTAGCTTCTACAGCCTCGCTTGTAGAGTTACTACCAGTGCCAACTATTACTTTACAGCTAGAATTCAAAGATCCTTTTACTGCAATAAATAAATCATGCTGTTCCGCCCATGAAAGAGTCGGAGATTCTCCAGTAGTACCACACAGCACAATTCCATCAGAACCGTTCTCAAAAAGATAATTTGAGAGTTTTATAGCTAGTTCATAATCTACATCTCCATTTTCAGTAAATGGAGTAACCATTGCAGTCAATATTCTTCCAAATAGGGGATTATTACACTCAGTTTTGTCTATAGTCATTTTTTTGGAATTAATAACTCAGCTATTTGAACAGCATTAAGAGCTGCTCCTTTTCTTATTTGATCTCCACATAACCATAATTCTAATCCATTAGGCTGACTTATATCAGTTCTTAGCCTGCCAACAGCAACATTATCCCTTCCCATAACGTCATTTGGCATAGGAAATCTATTATTTTTGTAATCCTCAATAATTTCAATTCCAGGAGATTTTTTTAATTTTTCAAGAGCATCTTTGGGTTCAACTAAACTGGCAAATTCAATATTGATCGATTCAGAATGTGCTCTCAGTACTGGGACTCGAACACATGTAGCAGAAAGCTTTAAATCAGCAATATTTAATATTTTCCTGGTCTCATTAATCATTTTCATCTCTTCTTCGCAGTAATTATTTGCAAGCATGGGTGAATTATGTAAAAACAAATTAAAAGCCAGTGAGTATGGCAAAACTTCACTTTTTTGAGGATTACCATGAAGATACTGTTCAGTTAAAAGTTTTAGTTCCTCCATCGCCAATTGGCCTGCACCACTTACAGATTGATATGTTGAGACAACAACTCTTTGAATAGTCGAAAGTTTATTTAACGGAGCTAAAACTAATGTCAACAAAATAGTAGTGCAGTTTGGATTCGCTATTACCCCATCATGATTGAGTGCGGCACTAGCATTAACTTCAGGAACTATAAGAGGTACATTCTTATCTAATCTGAAAGCACTTGAATTATCTATCAATAAAGCATTTTGTTCCATAATGGTAGACAACCATTTTTTTGAAATACTTCCACCGGCTGAAGCTAAAACTAAATCAAGATTCAGAAATTCCTCCTTGGTTGTTTTTTTTGTAACTAATTCTTCACCTTTCCAAATAATTTTTTTTCCTTCTGAACGCTCTGATGAAAGCAAGACCAATTCTGATATTGGGAAATCGCGTTGTTCAAGAATTTTGAGTAACTCAGATCCCACAGCGCCTGAAGATCCTAAAACGGCAATTTTTAATGGCCTATTAGGCAAAAACGGAGATTGTCTCACACTTTAAAATGGTTTTTATAAATAGATTGACTATTTTTTTTACTTTATCAAAAAAATAACTTTCAAGGAAATCACATAATGTGAAATAATTAAGATTCGGCTTTTAGTAATAATTACAAAAAATGGCTAAAGAAGCATTAATAGTCAAAACAACTCCTCTGCCTCAAAGTAGAATTTCATTTGAATTAGAAATACCATCTGAGACATGCAAAACGTGTGTAAATGAGACAATCAGTTCTATCAGTCGTTCGGCTAAAATTCCAGGATTTAGACTTGGTAAAATTCCTAAGCAAGTATTAATCCAAAGAATTGGCATCACACAATTACATGCTTCTGCTCTAGAAAAAATTATTGATAAATCATGGCAAGAAGCATTAAAAATAAAATCTATAGAGCCACTAAGTGAGCCAGAATTGGTAGATGGATTTGAATCTTTACTCGCAAATTTTAGTCCTGAGAAATCACTTAAGGTTACTCTCCAAACTGATGTTGCCCCCGAATTAAAACTAAAAAAATCCAAAGGACTTAGCGTTGAAATCTCAAAAACAAAGTTTGATCCTAAGTCAGTAGATGAAGCGTTAGAAAAGTCTAGAAGTCAATTTGCAAATATTATTCCAGTAACCAATAGAGCAGCTAAATTAGGAGATATTGCTGTAGTTAGTTTCAAAGGAAAATATAAAGATTCTGGTAAAGAGATTGATGGTGGGGCAAGTGAATCAATGGATCTTGAGTTAGAAAAGAACAAAATGATTCCCGGTTTCGTTGAGGGAATCGTAAAGATGAAAATTGGTGATACCAAAACACTTAACCTTAAATTTCCTGAAGATTATTCTCCTGAGGATTCAAGAGGCAAAGAGGCAATCTTTGAAGTAAATCTTAAGGATCTTAAGGAAAAAGAATTACCTGAACTTAATGACGATTTTGCAAAACAGTCTGGTAACAAAGAATCATTAAAAGATTTAAAGAAAGATATGGAAAAGCAACTTAAAGACAATTTTGAAAAAACTCAAAAAGATATCAAAATTGAAGCTTTATTAGATGCCTTAACAAACGAATTGGTTGCTGAAATTCCAAAATCTATGATTGATATAGAAGTGAGGAATAATATTGAACAAACCGCTCAAAGGTTTGCTCAACAAGGTCTTGATATTAAATCTACTTTCACTCCTGAATTAGTTAAGTCATTAGCAGAGTCCACAAGGCCTCAGGCTGAAAAAAATGTTCAAAGAAATTTAGCTCTTAAAGCATTAGCTGAAAAAGAAAACATAACAGTTGAGAAAGATGAAATTGATTTAAAAATGAAAGATTATGAAGATGCAATCTCTCAATCTTCAAAACAAATAGATATTAAAAAATTAACCGAAGTAATTAGTAACGATTTACTCAAAGAAAAATTAATAATTTGGCTTGAAGAAAATTCTGAAGTAAAAGAAAAAACTTCTAAAGCTAACAAAACCTCCAAAACCTCCAAAACGACAAAAACAACAAAAACTCAAAATAAGAGAGAAAAAAAATAATTTATGAAATTTCCTACTAATTCAACAAAAACCCCTTAGATTATTTATGAGACGAAAACTAATTTGTGAACTCAGAAAAAAAACATTTAATCCAAAGCTCAATAAGTTCTTACGAAAGTAATAATAAAACTATTGCCGCTGTTCCTACCGTTATAGAACAATCAGGTAGAGGAGAAAGAGCTTTTGATATTTATTCAAGACTATTGAGGGAGAGAATAATTTTTTTAGGTACCGGAATTAATGATCAAGTATCTGACTCACTTGTTGCACAATTATTATTTCTTGAAGCTGAAGATCCCGAAAAAGACATACAAATTTACATTAATTCTCCTGGAGGCTCTGTAACTGCAGGGATGGCTATATACGATACTATGCAACAAATATCTCCTGATGTAGTGACAATATGCTTTGGTGTAGCTGCAAGTATGGGGGCATTTCTACTGTCTGGAGGGGCAAAGGGAAAGAGATTAGCTTTACCTAATTCTAGGATTATGATTCATCAGCCTCTTGGAGGCGCACAAGGTCAAGCAGTAGAGATTGAAATACAAGCTAAAGAAATACTTTTTCTCAAGAAAACATTAAATTCGCTCTTAGCAGAACATACCGGTCAACCTTTGGAAAAAATTAATGAAGATACTGAAAGGGATTACTTTTTATCTCCCTCAGAAGCAGTCGATTATGGATTAATTGATAAAGTTATCAAAAAGTGACAAGGGATGCTGATTTTTTAAGAAAATGATGACGAATCGATATTTATAAGCAATCCTAGTGAATAGGGAATATTTAACACCTTTCACATTAAAATTAATAATCGATGGCTAAATTCGACGCCCATCTTAAATGTTCATTTTGCGGAAAATCACAAGACCAAGTAAGAAAGCTTATAGCTGGTCCTGGGGTTTATATCTGTGATGAATGCATAGACCTTTGTAATGAAATTCTCGATGAAGAACTACTTGATAATCAGGCGAACACAAACAACTCTCCGCAAGTAAAAAAGAAATTACCAACTGATAATCCAAAAAAATCTGTTCCTTTAGAATTAACTTCAATTCCTAAACCATTAGAAATTAAAAGTTTTCTTGATAATCAAGTTGTTGGACAAGAATCTGCAAAAAAAATATTATCTGTAGCAGTATACAACCACTACAAACGATTAGCCTGGAAAGTCAAAGAAGACAATAAAAATAGCAATTCAACAGATTCACAAGCAACGAAATTACAAAAATCAAATATTTTACTCATCGGCCCTACTGGAAGTGGAAAAACATTATTGGCGCAAACTTTAGCAGAGTTTCTAGATGTTCCTTTTGCAGTAGCTGATGCAACGACTTTGACAGAAGCTGGATATGTTGGGGAGGATGTTGAAAACATACTTTTAAGACTTTTACAGAAATCAGAAATGAATGTAGAACTTGCGCAAAAAGGAATAATTTATATAGATGAAATAGATAAAATTGCAAGAAAAAGTGAGAATCCTTCAATTACTAGAGATGTCTCTGGTGAAGGAGTACAGCAAGCATTATTAAAAATGCTTGAAGGAACAATTGCTAATGTGCCACCGCAAGGCGGAAGAAAACATCCTTATCATGACTGCATCCAAATTGATACGAGTCAAATATTATTTATTTGCGGGGGAGCTTTTATAGGTTTAGAGGATATCGTTCAAAAACGTATGGGTAAACACTCCATAGGATTTACCACTAATTCAGATCAAAACAAAGTTGATACAAAAAAAATAGTCGACCCAAGAGATTCCCTAAAAAATTTAGAATTAGATGATTTAGTGAAATATGGCCTAATTCCAGAATTTATTGGAAGAATTCCTGTTTGTGCTACATTAGATCGTCTTACTAAAGAAACTTTAGAATCTATCCTAACTCAACCAAGAGATGCACTAGTAAAGCAATTCAAAACTTTGCTAAGTATGGATAATGTTGAATTATCATTTGAACCTGATTCTGTTGAAGCGATAGCAAATGAAGCATATAAAAGAAAAACAGGTGCAAGAGCATTAAGATCAATAATTGAGGAACTAATGCTAGATATAATGTACACTTTACCTTCTGAAGAAAATGTGAAAGAATTCACAATTACGAAAAAAATGGTAGATAATTTGTTCTCATCTAAAATTGTTAAACTACCTTCAGGATCAAAAAGAATCATTAAAGAGTCTGCATAAAAATTGGAGTAAAATTGTTTTAATTTAATCCCGATTTTTCTAATTAATGAAAAATAAATGCCAAATATACATAAGCCTTTTCATCAAAAATATAGACCAAACAACTTAGAAGAACTTGTTGGGCAAAACTTTATATCCATTACACTCAAACAAGCACTAATAACAAAAAAAATTGCACCTGCATATCTTTTTAATGGTCCAAGAGGCACTGGAAAAACATCAAGTGCAAGAATATTTGCAAAATCTTTAAACTGCCAGGCATTCGACCAACCTACGATAAATCCTTGTGGTAAATGTGACTTATGTAGACAAATCACGGATGGTAACGCTCTAGATATTATCGAGATTGATGCAGCATCAAATACAGGAGTTGAAAATATAAGAGAAATTATAGAAAGAGCGAGATTTGCACCTACTCAAGCGAGATGGAAAGTTTACGTTATTGATGAATGTCATATGCTTTCAATGGCAGCTTCAAATGCTCTACTAAAAACTATTGAAGAACCGCCCTCAAGAGTTGTATTTATCCTTGCAACGACAAATCCTGAGAGAGTATTAAATACATTACAAAGTAGATGTCAAAAGTTTGATTTTAGAAGAATAAGCCCCAGTGATATTTTTCAACATTTATCAGAAATAGCAAAAAAAGAATCAATTGAGTATGAAGTTCAGGCCTTAAAAATGATTGCAAAAAGATCTAATGGAGGCATGAGAGATGCACAAAGCCTCCTTGAACAACTGAATCTTTTACCAGAAGGAATAACAATTAATAATATCCAAAACCTGCTAGGAGAAGTATCAGAAATTGAATTAACAAATCTGATTAAATCATTGGTTGAGAATAATCCAGAGTCATTAATTATCACCTGCAACAAATTATATGATGCTGGAAACGAACCCCATCAAATACTTGTCGGATTATTAAATATCACAAGAGATCTACTACTGCACACTACAAACAATAAATACTCAGATCTTTATTATTCCTCTGATGAATTTCAAGATGAATTGGATAAAATCTCAAAAACAATAAATAAATCAACAATAATTAATTGGCATAATAACCTGAGAAATATTGAATATCAAATCAAAACAAGTGATAATCCAAGGCTTTGGTTTGAAATACACTTAACTGGCCTTCTAGATAATCAAGAGATAAATAGTTTTGAAAATAAGCAAGAAAATAAAAACAATGCGACTGAGGAGAAGCATGAAAGCAGCAAAAATATTGCATTAATTAATAAAAAAAATATTTCTAATGAGAATCGAAACCCAAGTATCAAAAAGGAGATAAGTTGCGATAAATTGATTGAAAAAAAAGACGAAAAATTGGAAAAATTTGACGCTCTTGGAAAAGAAAGTATAGGAAATTTTTCTGAAAATACCCAAAATGATCTTGGATCAAATAATTTAAAAGATAAATGGGAATTAATTCTTTCTAAATTAGAGTTACCATCAACAAGAATGTTACTTTCACAACAAGCTGAAATTGAAAGTTTTGATCCGGAGAAAATCACAATTGCATTATCTCCAAACTGGGAAAATATGATAAAAAGCAGAAAAGTTATTATTGAAAATACAGTAAAAAAGATATTTGGAGAACAAATAATACTTAATTTTTCAACCAAAAAATCAACTAAAAGTAACCCAACAAACACTCCAGAAATAATCCAAAATGAAGTAAAGAATTTGAAACCAATAAAAAAAATAGAACGAACAACTAATTCGTCAACAAAAATATCTAACGAGGAAACTTATGATAGTTCAAAAAACTTAGCAAATTTTTTTAATGGAGAAATTATAGACTTTGATGAATAAATTAAACTCCAGTATGAAGAGTTTTTCGCCAAAGTATCTTTTTGGGGAAAATAGACATCTTTAATGTTACCCAGGGTATTACTAGGAACCAATGTGATAAATAAAAAACCGATAAAAATACCATCAAAAAATTGCTTTTTTGCAATACAGGCACTTCGCTTTTGCAAGAAGAACCGTACCAAAAAGCTATTCCAGATAACATAAAAGCTGTTAATGAAATAGGCCAATAAATTGGTGAATCTAAGAAAGCAATACTGAGAACTAAATCAAAAATAGAAATGATTGGCAGTGCATATTGCAAGATGAAGAAGTAAGTTAAATCAAATTTTTGCAAATAATTAATTTTATTAGCAACTAATTGATCCCCATAATCAAAGAATCTTTGCAAACCCCCCTCTGCCCATCTTTGCCTTTGTGCTAATAAAGCATTTAAATTCTCAACTGCCTCCTCCATGACTGGAGGATCCCATAATATTCCAATTCTAGATTTTGATAATAATAATCTTAAACTTAAATCGAGATCATCTGTAACCGTATCTTCATTAAAAGAGCCACATGCCAATAATGTATCTTTCTTAATTAATTGACCATTTCCCCTTAATTCAGAAACTCCAGAAACTGATAATCTTCCATATTGAAAGATTGCGTCCATAGCCATCTCCATTGACTGACATGAAGTTAAAAAATTCTTACTTACATTTGTTACAGATTTTCTTAATTGAACTGCAGACCAATCACCCTCTTCTACAAAACTGAATAACCTTATTAAAGAATCTTGTTTTAATTCAGCATCAGCATCCAAAACTAATAACCATTCACCATGAGTAAACTTCAAGGCATAATTTAAAGCTCCTGACTTTCCTCCTCCTGCATTTGGAGAACGACTTATAACTTTTAGTTTTTCATATTGTTTAGATAAACGATCTAAAATTAAAGGCGTCTTATCAGAGCTACCATCATCGATTATGTAAATATTTAATTTATTTATTGGATAATCTAAATTAAATAATCTTTCAACTAAACGAGCTATAACATTCTCTTCATCTCGTGCTGCGACTAAAATATCAAGCACGGGTAACTCTTTATTGCTAATTCTGCTGCTTACAGTATTTGAAACGTTGTTCCTTTTGAAATTTCTAGAAATAACTATTAAACCGTATAAAACAATTAGAAAAGAAAGAGTCAATATGAGGTAAAAGAAACTTTCGATATTGTAAACATGAGGAATAAAAGCTACTAAAAAACAAGCACTAAGAAATATAAACGACTTCAATCTTCGATTTTTATAAAAACCTTTACTCATAAAAGTAAATTTTTAATTACTTAACTTTCATTGAGACAATATCTCAATTTTTTTTAGTTTTGCATCTCGATAGTAATGATTCAATATTTGTTCATAAGAGAATCCTAATTTAGCCATTTCAATTGCTCCTGACTGTGATAAACCTACACCATGACCGAAGCCTCCTCCTCGCAAAAGCCATAAATCATCACTTAATTTATTAATAGTAAACAAATTACTAGGTATAAAATTTAATACCCTTCGAATATCATCTTTAATTAGAACAATAGAATTATTAACTTTGTTAGTTTGTATTTCCAATTTTGTCACTCTGCCACTAGAGCCACGTTCAATAGAATTTAAATCGAAAACATCATCATTAATATTTATAAGTTTGTTTTGAATTAACTTTTCTTTAATTTCAAGATTAGAAATTTTCTTGTTCCATCGAAAAAGAGAATGATTACTCCCATAAAACTGTTCTTTATCAAAATCTAAAAAATTATTTAAATCAGATTCACTTATAATTGGAAGTTTAAAATTTTTATTTAATGATTTAGAACCATCAATGATTGAATAAAAATAAGAATAATCTTGAATTTGCCAAGACTCTCCTGCAGTAGCAGATACGCCACCATTAGAACCATGGTAAAAAGCATTTATTGGTTGATTTCCATAAGTGAGAATTAAATTGGAAGTTGCTTCTATAGCTTTTTGCACTTTTTTATTTGTAATTTTAGGAGGCTTATATACTTGACATTGAGTGGTTATACATAAATGATATTTATCCATATTAAATCTATCAGAATTAAAAATTCCCCAAGTTCTTGCTATGACTGCTTGTGCCTTAAGTGCTTCTAAAGGAGAATTCGGTCCAATTTCGTATGGCAAAACACCTGCCAAATAATCATTAAACTCAATTTTTTGAACTAATGTCCAAGTTCCATATAAATCTTTTAATAAATAAAAATTTTTGCCAAAATTGACGCCATTTATTGTTATTTCCTCTTGAGCATAAATATTTATAGGTCCTTCGAGTTTCATAACACTATATTCACTTCTAAGAACAGGAGTAATTTGAAAATTTTTTATTTTTCTAGAAATCTTATTTTTTAATTCAAACTCTGGCAGATCATCTTCAAATGGAATCCATACTTCCCAATTTTTAGGGAAAGCAACAGTCGTCTCAAATCCTTTATCTTTAAGTATCCCTGCTTGTTTTTTTGCTGATTCATAGCTAGCAAAAGGACCAAAAACAATTCTTTCGATTATTTTTGGATTTTTGATGGGTATATCCACCCAACTAATATTAATCTCTTTTGATTTATGTTTAATACCGTTGGACGATTTTAGATTTAAAAAACCTTTATCAGTTATAAAATTAATATTCTTTTTTTTTGAAAAACTGTCATTCTCTCCGCCTAAATATTGCTTTAAACCAATTAAAAATTTTCCTTTTTTAATTTCATTATTGAGTTCAACCTTTTGCAATTCTTCTCCTTTTGCATATGAAGCAAATTTAGTGTTTATTAAAAAAAGAGAAATGCATCCTAAAAATAAGTTTAAAAAGGCAAATTTAAGTTTCATAAGTTAGAACTTTCTTAATCAATTAAAAACTTTAATTTGCACCAATGCGTATAAAGGTTTAGATTATCCTAATTAAACACATTTGACTTAAATGTCTAAACTAAAAACTCGTAAATCAGCTGCCAAAAGATTTAAAGCTACTGCGACGGGTAAATTCATGAGAAGAAGAGCTTTCCATAATCATTTACTTGATCATAAAAGCTCAAAATTAAAAAGACATCTATCAACAAAAGCCGTAGTTGATGAAAGAGATGCTGATAATGTAAGATTAATGATTCCATACGCATAAATCTTTAACCAATTTTATTAGATATTCATGGCACGCGTAAAAAGAGGCAACATAGCCAGAAAAAGAAGAAACAAAATCTTAAATCTTGCAAAAGGTTTTAAAGGCGGCAACAAAAATCTTTTCAGAACAGCAAATCAAAGAGTGATGAAGGCTCTTTGTAATGCTTATAGGGATAGAAGAAGAAGAAAAAGAGATTTTAGAAGACTTTGGATTTCTAGAATTAACGCATCTGCCAGGATAAATGGAACAAACTATAGCAAATTGATAAATGGCATGAAAAATTCAGAAATTATTATTAATAGAAAAATGCTTGCTCAATTAGCCTTAAACGATCCTAAGTGTTTTGAAAAAATTGTTTCTTCCGTTAGTAAGTAGAAAAAAGAATATAATCTAGAAAAATAAATATAAATAATGGAAATATCTTCCTTTCAATCTTATTTAATAATTCTTTTTGTTGTATTAATAATAATTTCTATTTTTGTATTCAGACAATTTCTAAAAACAAGAAGTGAAGAATTAAATTTAGTAAAATTTGAGCAGAAAGGTTTAGATTCTCTCACTCAAGCTACAGAATTATATGAATTTGGGTCTATTCAGATAAAAAAAAGATTATATTCTGAAGCAACTAAAACTTTTTTAAAAGCAATTGAAAATTATGAAAATGAACCTGATGAAGCCAAAGCGATAATAAACAATGCTTTAGGATTCTCTTATGCTGCTCAAAATGAATTTAAGAAAGCTATTAAACACTATAACTCTGCAATAAAATCACTCCCAAAATATCCTATAGCCCTAAATAACCTCGCATCAGCACAACAGCGTTTACTTGAGTACGACTTGGCATATGCAACTTATCAAAAGGTTTTGGTGATAGATCCAAAAAACAAAACAGCAATTAAAAAAAGTAAGGAGTTAGAAAAAAGAAATAATTATAAACCTTATAAAGGTATTAAAGATAAGGGATTCTAAATATGGAAAATTATTCTTCTTTACTTATTGCTGGAAAACAATTTTCCAGTAGATTAATGGTGGGTACTGGCAAATACAAATCTACTCAAGATATGGTAGAAAGTTTGTCAAATTCTGAAACGGAAATTATAACCGTCGCTGTTAGAAGAATTAAAAATGATCAGACCGGAGAAAATTTACTAGAAAAGATCAACTGGAAAAAATACTGGATGCTTCCTAATACAGCTGGTTGTGTTAATTCCGAGGAGGCAGTGAGAATAGCTATTTTGGGTAGAGAACTTGCAAAATTATCTGGTCAAGAAGAAAATAATTTTGTGAAGTTAGAAGTTATTCCTGACAAAAAGTATCTGCTACCAGATCCAATAGAAACCATTAAAGCAGCCGAAATTTTAATAAAAAAGGGTTTTGCTGTACTTCCCTATATCAATGCAGATCCTATACTTGCAAAAAGACTAGAAGAAATAGGTTGTGCAACTGTAATGCCATTGGGCTCGCCTATAGGATCCGGGCAAGGTTTATTAAATTTATCAAATATAAGGATAATTATTGAGAATGCAAAAGTGCCAGTAATAATTGATGCAGGAATTGGGGTGCCTAGTGAAGCTTCTCAAGCTATGGAAATTGGAGCTGATGGTGTGTTAATCAATAGTGCAATAGCACAAGCTGAAAATCCTGCTCTAATGGCTCAAGCGATAAATTATGGTGTAAAAGCTGGCAGGCAAGCTTTTCTGGCAGGAAGAATTAAAAAACAAGACTTTGCAGTAGCAAGTTCACCGGAAAAAAACATATCTATCTAATTCTCTCCATTGAGCAAAGTTTAAAAAGAGAATAAAAACTTATTATTTTATTCATAGGAATTAAGAAAGAAGATTTGAAACTATTTTCAATGTTTTTTCGCAAATTGGAAGCACACTGTAGTAATTTAATAAATATATTATGAATCTATTAATTCTGGAGTTCTGAGTGAAAGTTATTGTTCTAGGTGGAGATGGTTTTTGCGGTTGGCCTTGTGCGGTGAATTTAGCAGAGCAAAATCATGATGTAATTATTGTCGACAATTTAAGTCGTAGAAAAATTGATATTGATCTAGAGGTAGAATCTTTAACTCCAATTGCTTCGATAACAGAACGACTTTCTGCATGGGAAGAAATTGGAGGTAAGCCTATGAGATTTCTTAACATGGATATCTCTAAACAATATCAAAAATTACTCAATTTGCTCATTGATGAAAAGCCAGATTCTGTGATCCATTTTGCAGAACAAAGAGCAGCGCCTTACTCGATGAAATCTAGTTTTACCAAAAGATATACAGTAGATAATAATGTTAATGGCACCCACAACCTTCTTGCTGCAATAGTAGAGAGTAATTTAGATATTCATGTTGTACATTTAGGAACAATGGGAGTTTACGGATATGGATCACATAGAGGTGCAACAATTCCAGAAGGTTATCTAAAAGTTGAAGTGCCACAACCAGATGGAAGCCGCTTTGAAGAAGAAATATTACACCCTGCAAGTCCAGGTAGTGTTTACCATATGACTAAAACTTTAGATCAATTATTATTTCTTTACTACAACAAAAATGATCTTGTAAGGATTACTGATCTACATCAAGGTATTGTTTGGGGAACAAATACAGAGGCAACTTTAAAAGATCCTAAATTGACAAACCGATTTGACTACGACGGAGATTATGGAACTGTTCTAAACAGATTTCTAATGCAAGCTGCAATTGGATATCCATTAAGTGTTCATGGAACAGGAGGGCAAACAAGAGCCTTTATACACATAAAAGACTCTGTAAAATGTGTGCAACTTGCTCTTGAAAATCCTCCAAAACCTGGAGAGAGAGTTAAAATCTTTAATCAAATGACAGAAAGTCATCAAGTTGGAGAACTAGCTAAAAAAGTTGCGTCTCTAACAGGTGCTGATATCAATTATTTACCAAATCCAAGGAATGAAGCAGTAGAAAATGATCTAATTGTTGATAATAAATGCTTTATAGAATTAGGTTTAAACCCAACGACTCTTGATAATGGTTTATTAGAAGAAGTTGTTGAAGTTGCTAAAAAATACTCCAATAGATGTGATCTTAAGCGCATACCTTGTGTTTCATCCTGGACTAAACAACAAGCTGAGGCTATAAAGACTAATTAAAATTTCTGAAATAATTACCTTAAGAAAGTGAAAATTGCATTGTTTACTGAAACTTTTTTACCTAAAGTTGACGGCATAGTCACAAGACTGACTAAAACGATTGAATTTTTAATAAAGAATGGTGATGAAGTTATAATTTTTTGTCCAGAAGGGTGTCCAGAATCATATATGGGCGCAACTGTAGTCGGAGTTGCTGCAATGCCATTACCCTTATACCCAGAGTTGAAGCTTGGTTTGCCAGGCCCTGCGGTCTCAGATAAGTTAGAAAAATTTAGCCCAGATTTGATACATGTTGTTAATCCAGCTGTACTTGGCTTAGGTGGCATATGGTTGGCGAAAACTAATAATATTCCTTTAATTGCCAGTTACCATACTCATCTTCCGAAATATCTAGAACATTACGGTATGGGTATGTTAGAGCCACTTTTGTGGGAATTACTTAAAGCAGCACATAATCAAGCCTTGTTAAATTTATGTACATCCACCGCTATGGTAAATGAGTTAAAAGATAAAGGTATTCAAAGGACTGCTCTATGGCAAAGGGGAGTAGATACTTACAGTTTCCGACCAGATTTGAGAAGTGAGAAAATGAGAAAAAAATTATTTGGGGAATATAATGACGCTAATCACTTATTGATTTATGTAGGAAGATTATCAGCAGAAAAACAAATTGAGAGAATTAAACCAGTCTTAGAAAGTATCCCTAATGCTTGCCTAGCACTTGTAGGTGACGGACCATATAGAAACCAGCTTGAAAAAATCTTCGAAAATACCAAGACTAATTTCATAGGATATTTATCTGGCGATGAACTTGCTAGCGCCTATGCCTCTGGAGATATATTTTTATTTCCATCTAGTACAGAAACACTTGGGTTAGTTTTACTAGAAGCAATGGCAGCAGGATGTCCAGTTATCGGAGCCAACAAGGGTGGAATTCCAGATATTATTAGCGATGGGATTAATGGTTGTTTATATGATCCTGATGAAAAAGATAATGGGGAACAGAGTTTGATTGAAGCGACAAAAAAAATTTTAGAGAATGAAGATAAAAGAGAAGTTATGAGGAAAGAGGCACGAAACGAAGCAGAAAAATGGGATTGGAATCAAGCAACGTTACAACTGCAAAATTATTATGCAGATACTCTCAAAGAAATAGATTAAACTAAATTTTGATTATGCTACGTGTGGAGGTGTAGGACTACTATACGAACTTAAAGGAAGTATTAGAGTAGCAATATTTTGATTCTTTTCAGGCCTTTTTTTCTTAGAGAATTTTTTACCAAAAGGCACTCTTATAACATTAGTTCCCTCAATGGAACAAATGTTTGAGTTATCTCCTGAAAAATTATTGACAAAATTTGGTAAGTCGACATTTTGAATTGGCAAGTGCTTAACATTACCAGATTTAGAATCTTTGGTCATAGCTTCAAATACCCCAAAAAATTTGATGCTCGAATATTGTAATAAAAAAATTTAAAAAAATTCTATAAGAAAATATTAAATTTTTATTCTCACTGATAATAACTAAGTAAATACATGGACGCTAGTCCTTTAAGCACATTTTTTTTCTTCGGAAGTCTCTCCTTGATTTACATTGCAAGAACAAATTAAATTGCGATCGCCATATGCATTATTGATCCTAGAAACTGAAGACCAAAACTTAATAGATGTAGGAGTTTTATAAGGAAAAGAAGCTTTTTCTTTTGAATAAGGATAATGCCAATTATCAGCAATTAACTCTTTCAGCGTATGGGGAGCGTTACTTATTACATTATTATTCTTTAATTCAATATTTTTTTCTATTTCGCTGATTTCTTCTCCAATCAAAAGCATAGCCTCACAAAATCTATCCAATTCAACCAAACTTTCACTTTCAGTAGGCTCTATCATTATCGTCTCTGGAACAGGCCAACTTATAGTTGGGGCATGAAAACTATAATCTATTAATCGTTTAGCTAAATCATTTACACTCAAACCAGTTTTGGATTTTAAATCTCTAAAATCTAAAATACATTCATGTGCAACATAATTATTTTTTCCTTTATAAAGAATCTTGAATTTATGCTTTAAAGAATGCGCAATATAATTTGCAGATAAAATTGCATGCGCAGTTGCTTTCGTTAGACCACTAAGACCGGCCATTTTTATGTACATCCAACTTATTGGAAGAATACTTGCACTCCCATGCTTAGCAGAAGATACATAATTGGAACTATTAGATAAATTATTATCCATTAAAGAATGAGTAGGAAGAAATGGGCTTAAAGTTTCTGATGCAGCAACTGGACCAACTCCTGGACCACCACCTCCATGTGGAATGCAGAATGTTTTATGTAAATTCAAATGACAAACATCAACACCATAATTCCCTGGTTTGCATAATCCAACCTGAGCATTTAAATTTGCTCCATCTAAATAGACAAATCCTCCAACAGAGTGAATTAAATCACATATCTTTCTAATTTGTAATTCAAAAACTCCATGAGTAGAGGGATAAGTCAACATAAGAGCCCCTATTTGGTTATCAAATTTCTTGACCTTGATCGACAAATCTTGAAAATCAATATTACCTTCGTCATCACAGTCAACAGTTAAAACATCAAAACCTGCCATAACTGCACTAGCAGGATTTGTTCCATGAGCACTTTTAGGAATTAAACATTTTTTTCTTGAAAGTTCGCCTTTTGATTCAAAATAAGAATTTATTGCCAATAAACCTGCAAACTCTCCTTGAGAACCTGCATTTGGTTGAAAAGAAACTGATTTTAAACCGACAATATCACTTATCCATTTTTCTAGGTCAGATATTATTTTTGAATAGCCTTTGGTTTGATGTAGTGGAGAAAAAGGATGAATCGAAGATAAATTAGCCCAGGAGACAGGATTTAACTCGGCTGCAGAATTTAACTTCATGGTGCAGCTTCCCAATGGCATCATTCCATCCACCAAAGAAAAATCTTTTTCAGCAAGACGAAATATATATCTCATTAATTCAGTTTCACTTTGATAATTCGTGAATATATCTTGCTGCATCCATTTACTAGATCTCAAATCAATACTTTTAAACTGAAATCCCTTGTCAAATAATATATTCTCTAAATCCTTCTTTTTTTGTATAAGACTTGCTATGAAAGTTAAGATATTTTGGATTTCTTTTTCATTACTTAACTCATCTAAAGAAATACCAAAGCCAGTTGAATTTTCAATAGTTGATCCCAAGGGTAAAATTCTTAGGTTGTAACCATTTTTTAAAGCTTCATTATGAATCTTTTGGGCATGCTCAGAATAAACATCAACACTATCAAATCTAATACCATCAGGAATATCAAAACCTAAATCAGCCAAACATGATTCTAAATTTATTCTCAACTGCACTATTCTCTTAGCAATTTCCGTTAAACCTTTAGGTCCATGATAAATAGCATAAAAAGAAGAAATTATAGCTAACAAAGATTGAGCAGTACATATATTACTAGTAGCTTTCTCCCTTCTAATATGTTGCTCTCTTGTTTGTAATGCTAGTCTTAAAGACTTTTCTCCATTTTTAGAAAGAGTTTGACCAACAATTCTTCCCGGAATGAGCCTTTTATATTTTTCGCTACATGCAAAAAAAGCGGCGTGGGGTCCACCAAAACCCATTGGTAATCCGAATCTTTGCATACTACCTACTGCAACATCCACACCAAATTCAGAGATTGGTTTTATTAAAACTTGTGCCAGTGGATCAATACATGCAGTTACAATTATTTCAAATCTATGTGCTTGGGATATTAAGAATGTTGGATCAAATAATTCCCCATTTTTGCCGGGTAATTGCAACACAATTCCAAAAACATCCTCAGGATTAGGAAGATTGCTTGGAGTAAAGCGTTTTAAGGATATTCCCAAAGGTTTTGCTCTAGTTTGTAGAACATTAAAAGTATGATCAAAAACATTTGATTCCACTAAGTAAACTTTCGAAGATTTATTTTTTCTTGCCGCAAAACTCATAGCCATTGCTTCAGCAGCAGCAGTGGCCTCATCTAACAAAGATGCATTAGCGACAGGAAATCCTGTTAGTTCACAAACAATAGTCTGAAAATTAAAAAGAGCTTCTAATCTTCCTTGTGCAATTTCTGCTTGGTATGGAGTATAAGACGTATACCACCTTGGGTTTTCAAGAACATGCCTTTGGATAACTTTAGGCATGTGATTTTCATAATAACCAAGTCCTATTAGGGATCTCATTTTATTGTTTTTATTTGCAATCTCTTCTAATTCATTTAAAGCCTCAATTTCTGAACATCCCCTGGGTAATATTTCAGAAGACTTATCTTTTAACTGAATGTCTTCAGGAATAACTTGATCTATAAATTGATTAATATCATTAAAACCAAGCTTTTTCAGCATAATTTTTTCATCATTATCTCCTAACCCAAGATGCCTATCTATAAATAAATTGGACCCAAATTTAGATGTCATATTAAAATATTTTTCTTTAAAATAGCTCTTTTTAAAAAGTTTGCCTTATTTTGGTACAACCTTTGATTGATATTCCTTAGAAGTCATCAAATCAGCAATTGATGCTTTTGATTCTGGTTTCAAAATGACTAGCCAACCGTCTCCAATCGGATCATTCTGTAAAAGCTCAGGGTTGTCAATAACACTTTCATTTACTGATACTATTTCCCCTGAAAAAGGCAAATAGACTTCCTCAACGGCCTTAACTGATTCTATTGTTCCAAAAGTCTCACCTTTCTCTAAAGTCGCCCCTTGATCAGCTAATTCAACAAAAACAATATCTCCTAATTGATCTATAGCAAATTCACTAACTCCAATTTTTAATAATCCGTTTTCTTCCAAGACATATTCATGAGTATCAGCATAATTGAGGTTGTCTGGAAACTGGTAAGACATGATTAAGTAGATAAAGGAAGTAGAGAATCCTTTGAAATTAATTTTTCCTCTAATAATTCAGATAATAATCGAATTAATGCAATTTTGATGTGAGCTATGTGAGAACCACCTTGAACAAAAATATTATAAGGATCTCTTAGAGGAGCATCTGCAGAAAATTCACTTGTACTACCTTCAATAAATGTACCGCCTGCCATTAATAATTTTGAATCGTATCCATCCATTGATGATGGAACAACTTTCAGAAAAGAATCTACTGGTGAAGAATTTTGAAAAGATTGACAAACTTTTTGTACCAAATCAGGATTATTCAATCTTACTGACTGAATAAGATCAGATCTATAAGTTGCTGGCTCTGGTAAAACCTTAAATCCCAAATTTTTAAAGACTGCTGCAACCATATCAGCACCTTTTAGTGATTCGTGAACAATTTGTGGTGCTAAAAACAAACCCTGCAAAATTAATCTTCCTAGTCCAAAATTTATTCCTGCAGAAGAACCAATACCTGGTGAGGTTAGTCTAGAACATGCCATCTCAACTAACTCTACATCTCCAGCAACGTACCCACCAGTAGGAACGATTGTTCCTCCCAAATTTTTAATCAATGATCCAGCAATTATATTTGCCCCTTTAGAAATTGGTTCACTATCTTCAACCAGCTCCCCATAACAGTTATCAACAAAACATATGCAGTTAGGATCAAGAGAATGAATCAGACTGCAAATTTTCTCTATCTCATGATTGGTAAGAGATTTTCTCCAACTATAACCACAACTTTTTTGTATAAATACTAATTTGCATGAATTTTCTTGAAAAAAATGAACAATCTTTTCTTCAAAAGAATCAAAATTCTCACAGATATTTATTTGCTTATATTTAATTTCAAAATCTTTAAGTGAGCCTTTACCTCCCCCCCTTATTCCTATCACTTCTTCTAACGTATCATATGGTTGTCCTGTAAGAGATAACATGACATCCCCAGGCCTAAGAATTCCAAATAAGACAGAACTTATTGCATGAGTTCCACTTACAAACTGCATCCTCACAGCTGCCTTTTCAGCAAGAAACAATCTTGCGAAAACGGCATCAATTTTTTCTCTAGATATATCGCCATGACCACTACCAGAAGATTGATTGAAATGACTAGTAGAAACTTTTTCTTCCTTAAAAATTGTCAAAATATTTTCTAATTTCTTGAAAACCTGATTGGATCTCTCTTGGAAAACTTCACTTAAACTTTCTTCTACAGAAAGAACAGCGTTTTCAGCCAGTTTTAAGTTATTGTTTAGTGTCATTTATTATGAAAACTCATGTTATTTTTCGGAAGCTAAATTTCTTAATTCTGCGAGGAAAGCATTAGGCCCCCTACCCTGAAAATAAGAAAGTTTTTTTGAAGCCTCATATAAATCAAGTAGTTCTCCATCTAATTCTTCTGCCGTATAATCTCTAATTCCTGCTATTACCTCAGCAAAACGTTCTCTACGGGCAGATTTATTGACAGCATAAGCTTCCATTACCTGAATTTTACATGATCTCCAAGCCTTATTCTGACAAAAATGCACTGAAAGAGCATCACTTAAAGCAGAAGCTTCTTCATCTTCTATGTACCAGTCAAAAGATGAAGGTAGAGATTTTAATCCTGAAAAGATCTCGAATAACTCCCCGGCCGACAATGGATTACCATAATCATTTTTTAGGGGTAATGCAGACTCTTCCAAAGATTTCCATAACTCTGGGTAATCACTTTCAAAACGATCCCTGATTTTTTCTATACCTTGATCAAGAATCGTATTAACTTGAGCTAAAGCAAGAAAAACTTCAGGACCTGGCGAAGATAACTTCCCATTCCTAAGATTAGAAATTTGCGAATTATGTACTTTACCTAAATCAAGAACTTCAGAAAGTAATGGTAAAACTCTGTGCGACCATCCATTTCTTTCATGCCAGAGGTGTATCAAATGAGCCATAGCCCTTCGACCTCTAGATAATTTATCGCGATATCCGAGACTCACAGATAATTAAACTTATCAATAGTATAGTATGATAATATTACATATCGGTAATTTTGAAAATATTATTTCAATATCATGAACTCAGTGATTTTCCAAGAAACAGCAAAATTAAAAAAACCTGTTCCAGCTGAAAAAGCTATAGAACTCTCAGAAAAATTACTGGAACCTTCCAGCCATTCAAAAAGATATCCTCCAAGACTACATAAAACTTGGGGAACAATAGTTTTCATGCTTGCAATTCATATTCTTTCTCTTTTAGCTATACAACCAAAATTTTGGAGTCTCCCTGCAGTCACTTCATTATTATTTTTTTATTGGGTAACTGCTTGTTTAGGAGTCACTCTTGGATATCACAGATTGTTATCACACAGATCATTCATTGTTCCAAGATGGTTAGAAAGATTTTTTGCTACCTGTGGAGCTATAAGTTGCCAGCATGGACCAATAGATTGGGTAGGTTTACATAGGCATCACCACTCTTTTTCAGATACTGAAGTAGATCATCACAATAGTAAAAGGGGCTTTTGGTGGAGTCATATGGGTTGGATGTTTAAAGACGTTGAAGCACTAAAAGCAGTTCCAAAACTAAGTGCAGATTTAATCAAGGATCCATACTATAGATTTCTAAATAAATATTTTTTACTCTTACAAATTCCTATTGGACTTTCTTTGTACGCAATAGGTCAAAAATTAGGAGTTGGAGGATGGGCTCTAGTCCTTTGGGGAATTCCATTGAGACTTGTGGTTGTTTATCACGTAACTTGGCTAGTAAACTCCGCGACGCATTGTTGGGGTAAAGCTCCATTTGAAAGTGGCGATTCATCTAAAAACAATGCGTGGGTTGCGGCACTAACATTTGGAGAAGGTTGGCATAATAATCATCATGCATTTCCCAATTCGGCAAAACAAGGATTATTTAGAGGTCAGTTAGATTTAACATGGGAACATATTAAGATTCTTGCGAAATTTGGTCTTGCAAAAAAAGTAAAGTTACCCTCTAGGTCTTATTATTAACTATACTGTTCAATATTTTCATGACTAAAAGAGTACAAGTCGCATTAACTGAATCAATCGCATCATTAGGTAAAGAAGGAGATATAGTTGAAGTAGCCCCTGGATTCGCAAGAAATTTTCTATTACCCTTTGGCAAGGCAATGAATGTAACACCAGCAGTCCTTAAACAAATTGAAAGGAAGAAAGAAAAAGAAAAAATCGCTGCTGATAAATTAAAGCAAGAAGCTTTAGATTTCCAAACTGCATTATCTACAATAGGTAGGTTCACTATCAAAAAACAGGTTGGAGAAGATGGTGTCCTTTTTGGAACGGTTACCAATGGGGATGTTGCAGAAGCAATAGAAGCGGCAACTAAAAAAGAAATTGATAGAAGAAACATTACTGTTCCTGATATTCATAATTTAGGTTCCTTTACTGCAAAAATAAAATTACATCCAGAAGTAAATGCAGAAGTAAATATTGAAGTAACAAGTTAATCAATTTGTTGCATTATTTTGAAAAGTAGTCAGAGTATATATCTAAGCAATTCAAGATATGGTTTCAGTACCTTTTCCAAATAATGGGCAAAATAAAAATTTTAAAAAGGATTTTAATAGTGAAAATTCTGGATTAGTACCTCCTCAAAACGTCCAAGCAGAGGAAGCTGTTCTTGGTGGCATACTTCTTGATCCAGACGCGATCGGAAGAATTGCAGACTTAATTAAACCTGAAGCTTTTTATATAAATGCCCATCAAGAGATTTATAGAACAGCATTAATGTTACATACCCAGGGAAAACCAACTGATTTAACATCAATGAGTGCTTGGTTAGCAGATAATGGATCACTAGAAAAAATTGGAGGAAACAGCAAACTGGTAGAACTCGTTGAAAATGTTTCCTCTACAGCTTCCATAGAACAAGTTGCTAATTTAATTAACGACAAATTCATGAGAAGGCAACTTATTAGATCTGGAAATGAAGTGGTTCAACTAGGTTTTGATCAAACTCAAGATACTAATGAAGTTCTAGATAAAGCAGAGCAAAAAATATTTGAAATCAGTCAAGAAAAACCTTCAAAAGGTCTGACTCAAGCAGCTGAAATCCTTACAAGTACTTTCAATGAAATAGAGTCAAGATCATTAGGTACTTCAGTAGCTGGAATTCCAGTTAATTTCTACGATCTTGATGCGATGACTCAAGGTTTTCAAAGAAGTGATTTAATAATTGTTGCTGGAAGACCTTCAATGGGGAAAACTTCAATAGTTCTTAATTTGGCTAAAAATGTTGCACAATCTCAAGATTTACCTGTGTGTGTATTTAGCCTTGAAATGAGTAAAGAACAGTTGACATACAGATTGCTCTCTATGGAAGTGGGAATCGAAAGTGGTAGGCTAAGAACAGGAAGATTACAGCAAGATGAATGGCCATTACTCGGAGAGGGTATCAATTCATTAGGTCAATTACCAATATTTATAGATGACAAGCCTAACTTAAGTGTTCTTGAGATGAGATCTCTGTGCAGAAGATTAATAGCTGAACAAAAAAAAGAACTTGGATTAATTGTGATTGATTATCTGCAGTTGATGGAAGGATCAACCCCTGATAATAGAGTGCAAGAACTTTCACGAATAACAAGAGGTCTTAAAAGCATGGCCAGAGAATTAAAAGTACCAGTAGTAGCTTTATCTCAGCTTAGTAGAGGGGTTGAGTCTAGAACAAATAAAAGACCAATGTTAAGCGATCTAAGAGAGTCAGGATCTATTGAACAAGACGCAGATTTAGTATTAATGATTTATAGAGATGAATACTATAATCCGGAGACTGAAGATAGAGGAATTACAGAAATCATTGTCACTAAACATAGAAATGGACCCGTAGGAACTGTTAAATTATTATTTGAACCTCAATTTACGAGATTTAGGAATTTAGCTAATTAAATCGCTCCTAAAATGCAAGATCATCACTCAACAAATGAATCTTTTGACGTCATCGTTATTGGAGGAGGACATGCAGGATGCGAAGCCGCTATAACAACAGCAAAATTAGGTTTTTCTACTGCTTTATTTACAATCAATCTAGATAGAATTGCCTGGCAACCGTGTAACCCTGCAGTTGGGGGACCAGCAAAAAGTCAGTTGGTTCATGAAGTTGATGCATTAGGTGGAATTATTGGTAAATTAGCCGATGAGACAGCTATTCAAAAAAGAATATTAAATGCAAGTAGAGGCCCAGCTGTATGGGCGTTAAGAGCTCAGACAGATAAAAGAGAATACTCAAAAAGAATGATAGAAATACTACAAAATACAGATAATTTGTCTTTAAAAGAAGCAATGATTACTGAACTGGATATTGCAAAAACTGAACAAATTGGATTGAACTCAAAAAAAATCTTAAAAAAAAGAATAAAGGGTGTAAAAACATTCTTTGGTAGTTATTATTCAGCAAGATCAGTTATCATCACAGCTGGTACGTTCTTAGAAGGAAGAATATGGATAGGAAATAAATCAATGTCAGCTGGTAGATCGGGCGAACAAGCAGCACAAGGTCTTACTCAGAATTTGCACGAAATTGGTATCAAAACAGAACGTTTAAAAACAGGCACTCCAGCAAGAGTTGATAAAAGAAGTATCATTTTTGATGAATTAGATATTCAACCAAGTACTGCAGCAGATAAATATTTTTCGTTTGACCCAGATATAAAAAATAATATGCCCCAAGTTAGTTGTCATATCACAAGAACAACTACCAAAACACATCAACTAATTAGAGACAATTTACATTTAACTCCCATTTACGGGGGTTTTATTGATAGTAAGGGGCCAAGATATTGTCCATCAATTGAAGATAAAATCGTCAAATTTGCTGATAAAGAATCACATCAAATTTTCTTAGAACCAGAAGGAATTAATACCCCTGAAATATATGTACAAGGATTTTCTACAGGTTTACCCGAAAATATTCAATTAGAACTTTTAAGGACTTTACCTGGATTAGGTGAATGTAAAATGTTGCGACCAGCATATGCTGTGGAGTATGACTATATACCTGCAACGCAGCTCCAAACATCACTCGAAACGAAAGAAATTGAATATTTATTTAGCGCCGGACAAATTAATGGCACTACTGGTTATGAAGAAGCTGCAGCACAAGGATTAGTTGCAGGTGTCAATGCAACAAGAAAATTAAACAAAAAAGACCCAATAATCTTCACTAGAGAAAGCAGTTATATAGGAACAATGATCAATGATTTAATTACAAAAGATCTTAAAGAACCATATAGAGTACTAACTAGTAGGAGTGAATATAGGTTAACTCTCAGAGGAGATAATGCAGATAGAAGATTAACACCATTAGGTTATCAAATAGGGCTAATTGATGAGAAAAGATGGTCGGCCTATCAAGAAAAAATGAACCTCCTAGAAGAAGAGAAACTTAGATTAAATAACACTCGTTTAAAAAATACCGATGAAATATCAAAAAAAATAGAATTAGAAACGGGATCAAAAATCAAAGGCTCAACAACTTTGAAAGAACTCTTAAAAAGACCAAATTTTCATTATTCAGATCTAATTAAATATAATTTGAATGAAAGAAACCTAGGTTCTTCAATACAGGAAGGTGTTGAAATAGATATTAAATACGAGGGTTACCTTAAAAGACAAAAAAACAACATAGAACAAATAAATCGTCAAAGCTGTAAATCTCTGCCTCAAGAAATAAATTATGAAAAGATAGAGACATTATCTTTAGAAGCTAGAGAAAATTTAAATAAGATAAAGCCAAAAAATTTTGGTGATGCTTCAAAAATTCCTGGGGTTAGCAAAGCTGATTTAACTGCATTGCTTGTTTGGTTAAAAATAAGAGAAATAAAAAAAGAAAAGGCAAATATTTTTGTCGAAAAAAAGTTATCATCTTAAAAGAATTCCCTCTAAGCACTGAATAATAAACTTTTTAACTCACCAAAAATTTTATGGGAAGAAAAAGCCTCTACTTTTTTAGTGAAAAATTCATTACCAAAAATATCTGGTCCGTGGAAATTAATGCTGCTTGGGGATGGAAGTCCAACTAGACATTTACAGCTTTTAACTAATCAAGAGACGAAAATTAAATTAATTTCAATGGAAGTAGATCCTCTATTCATTGAAGAAGGTCCTAAAGAATTAAATCAGTTAAATGGACCTTTAATTAGAAGACAAGTATGGATTAAAAACAATAATAAAAACCTAGCATGGGCTGAAAGTTGGTGGAATGCAGAACAAGTGAATGAAAATTTAAAAGCCAAAGAAGAACCAATTTGGAAGAATTTGACTCAAGACAGATCAGAATTGTTTAGAGAAGTTGACCGAATTTCACTTGTTAATTCAAATTGGTTAGAGGATCAATTTTCTTTTAAAGGTCCATTCTGGTCAAGAAATTATAGATTTTTTCGAGACAAAAAGCCCCTAACAATTATTAGAGAAGTATTCAATCCACATTTAGAAGCTTTATTAGGCTATTCAGGAATTAAAGAATTTACGAAACTATACTCTTCTTCTTCTTGATCTGGGAAGATTTCTTGATTTTGATTGAACTTGTTGGTTTGATTGATCTCTAGAAGTATTATTCTCTTTTTCTGAAGCTCTTTGCCATCTTTCAACTTTGAAATCCATTTCATCTGGCCAATCTTCGTCCTTACTCTCTTTCACATAAGGTAATTTTTTTTGCTCAGTAGTCTGTAAATTTTTTGGTTGCCTTAGAGATACTGCTTCTAAAGGCCTTTTTGAGTGCTGTTTAGCAGGTTCATAAGAATTTGAATCTCTGGAAAATGTTTTAATATCACTGTTATCATCGTAAAAATTCTCATCATTCCAATCATCATTATCTTCATCAAAAAATAAATCCACTTTTTCAGATACCCATCTTCCTACTTTTTTAACACTCTTACTTGTTATTCCTTGAAAATCTGAGTTCCTTCTTTTTCCTGGCCTAGCACCAGATACTCCATCAACAAAT
>QCIS01000005.1 GCA_003216535.1 Prochlorococcus sp. AG-402-N08 | reverse complement strand
CAAAAGGGAAAGTGAATCTTTATTGCTTGAGCATCTTGAGTGGTTGGAGGGAGGATGGGAGACAGAAGAAATCTTATTTTTAAAAAAGCCCTACAGAAAATGGTGGTTTTAACTCCATTTCTATAAATAATTAATTATGGCCTAAGGGACCAGGGCCAGATCCTATTTTGTAAGAATTTAATAAAGATTTCTCAACAAATAATTTCGCTTTTTGTATGGAATCAAGCAGCTCAAAACCTAAAGCTTTGTAACCGCAGATAGCAGCACTCAAAGTACAACCGCTACCGTGGGTATTTTTTGTATTAATAAAATTATTAACGAGCCACTCTTTTCTGCCATTTAAGTCAAGAAAAAAATCCTTCCCTTTCATATCTTTTAAACCGCCACCTTTTATAAGTACCGCTTTAGCTCCAAGACCAATAATTTTTCTTGCGGAATTTTCGATATCTTCTTTACTCCTTATTTCTAAACCAGAAAGTAGATTTGCTTCATAAATATTTGGAGTTACCAAATCCGCAATTGGTAATAAGAGTTTTTTATAAGCATTAATAGCAGAATCTTCAAGTAATTTAGAACCAGTTCTTGTAACCATTACAGGGTCAATAATTTTGGTTATTTTATATGTATTTAATTTTGAAGCAGTATCATTAATTATCCTTTCATTTAATAACATTCCAGTTTTCAAGGCATCAATACCAAAATCAGCAAATAAAGTATCTAACTGACTTAATAAAGTATTCTTCTCCACTGGTTCAACGCATGTAACCTCTAAACTATTTTGTGCAGTAATACATGTAATAACAGAACATCCATGTACTTTAAGAGCCATAAAAGTTCTCAAGTCAGCCTGTATACCTGCTCCACCCCCGGAGTCACTACCGCCTATTGAAAGTGCAATTTTAGAATACATAGTTTAACAAACTAGGATTTTTAAACATCATAAAAATATTCTAAATTCAAATTAGAAATCCGAATATGCATTAAAAAAATCTAACTCCAATTCCATAGCTCTCCTGTATAAATATTTGGCCTGATTAATATCATATTTTTCTTTATTGATCTCAATAAGATTTTCAAGAGAATTTGCTAGGTTTTCAAAGCTATCATCAGAGTAAGTAATTATCCATTCTTTATATTTAATGTCAAAGTCCTCCTTATACAAACTTTTACCTATCCAAGAATAAAGTCGCATACATGGAGTCATTGCAAACATTATTTCAACGGAGCTAAGTCTTTTGGAAGTATCATCAAGGAAATCTGTATAATTTTTAGTTGCATTTTTTATATAGTTATTAGATAAATCAATATCCCATTCTTTTGCATAAGTTTCATGAAGTATTAACTCCTCTGAAACGCCCATTAAGAGTTCACTTAACTTCCTTATTGAGTACTTATCTTTTGATTTGGAAACAGCAAGACCATACGCCTTGGCAAAAGTCTCTAAAAAGAAATAATCTTGAGCTAAATATTCTTGAAATATATTTTTAGGGAGACTTCCATTCTTTAAACCTTGAACAAATTTTGTATTTAAACTTAGTAAAGCAATCTCATAATTATCCTCCCAAAGTTTATTTGTTATTCTCATTTGATTGATTTTTAGTTATTCTAAAATTTTTTTATATTTTTTACCTACAAACTTAATCTTATTTTTCTATGATTGAAAGAAAAATTATGAAAGAAATAAATATCTTGTGGTTTAAGAAAGATTTAAGAATTTTTGATAACGAAGCTCTTTGTGAGGCTATAAAAGATAATGATATTTTACCTATTTACATTATTGAGTTAGATATTTGGAGCCAAAATACTCATTCATATAGACAATGGCAATTTTGCAAAGAAAGTCTAATGGATTTAAGAAATGCACTTGCTGAGATTGGACAACCATTAATTATTAGGACTGGAAATGTTATTAATATTTTTGATGAAATTAATTCAAAATTTAAAATCAAGGGCATATATAGCCATCAAGAGACAGGAGATTGGCTTACTTATAAAAGAGATCAAAAAGTAAGAGAATGGTCTTTAAGCAAAAATATTATTTGGAAGGAATGTCTACAATTTTCAGTTTTTAGAGGAAATTTTGATAGGAATAATTGGTCTAAAAAGTGGCAAAAAAATTCCGAAAAAAACTTTTTTAAGGCTCCATTGAGAATTAATTCTATTAATTTTGATGTTGGAGAAATACCCTCAGACATAATTTTTCCCTTTAAAAAAGAAACTTGTCCAGGAAGAATGGAAGGTGGAAGAAAGAAAGGTTTAGAGAGAATGCAATACTTCTTTAGTAATAAATTAGATTCTTATTCAAAAGATATTTCTAGCCCAGAAAAATCATTTGATAGTTGTACAAGACTATCCCCATATATTTGTTGGGGATGCATTTCATTAAAAGAAATTTTTAATAAGGCAAATATATTAAAAAACAACAATTCAAGGATGTTAAAAAGTAGATTAACTTGGCATTGTCATTTTATTCAGAAACTTGAAAGTGAACCAGAACTAGAGTTTAGGGAATTCCATCCTTTTTTTAAAAATATTAGAGAAAAAAATAATGAATTACTACATTTATGGAGTTCAGGTAATACTGGCTTTCCTTTTATTGATGCATGTATGCGCTCATTAAATTTCAATGGATGGATTAACTTCAGGATGCGAGCTATGTTAATGTCTTTTGCTAGCTATAATTTATGGCTACCATGGCAAGATTCAGGTTCTGAATTAGCAAATAAATTTGTAGATTATGAGCCTGGAATACATTGGAACCAATGCCAAATGCAATCTGGAACTACATCTATAAATACTAATAGAATTTATAATCCTATTAAGCAGGGAAAAGATCATGATCCTCAAGGAAAATTTATAAAAAAATGGATACCAGAATTAAGGGATTTATCACTTAATTTTATTCATGAACCATGGCTATTATCTAGATTTAATAAAGAAGAATATGAACAAATTAATTACATAAGACCAATAATTGACATCCCAAGTAGCACTAAAACTGCAAAGGAGAAAATTCAGGAAATTACTAAAAAGGATAGATATTGGGATATCTCAAAAGAAATTTATTTAAAACATGGCTCTAGAAAAAGGCTTAGAAAAAATATAAATAATAAAAAATTTGTTTCTAAGGAAGAGGATATACAATACAAATTGAAATTAGATTTCTAAATTTTATTATCAGAAATTTCCAGATTCCTTGTAATGCATAGGAAAGTTTTTAAAATCTTGAAATTCAATATATAAATCCACGATGAAGTAATGCAAGCTTTAATGTATTTATTAGATTTTATTAATTATGTCTGAAAGATTTGAATGGGACGATACCAATAGTTCAGGTATATGGTGGAGTACTAATGTAAGTATTAGAGACGAGTGCATTTTGCTTAAAGAAGATACCCAATGCGAGGATTCTGATATAGTCGAACTTCTTAGGAGTATTGCACAAAATATTGAAGATGATGGCCTTTAATTTTTAAAAGCATATTCTTTTTATTAGAGATTTTCAATTCCTTTTACAGCCTTTATTAATTCGATACTAATACCTTTTTCACTCATTGAATGACCAGCATCGTTAACAATAATTAATTCAGAATTCTTTAATTTTTTATTTAGATCCCAAGCACTCCTAACAGGACATACAACGTCATACCTCCCTTGAATTATTTTTGTTGGAATCGATTCTATTTTTTTTATATTTTTCAAAATATAATCATCTTCTAAGAAAATATTATTAATAAAATAATGACATTCGATCCTCGCAAAGGCATCAGAAAAAGAATTAACTTGGGACTTATCAAAAGCAAATTTTTTATTTATTAAATGACTAGTCGAGAGTTCCCATTTCGTCCAAGCTGCTGCTGCTTTTGATCTAAGATTCGCATCTGAAGATGTTAGATATTTATAAAAAGAACTTATCAAATCATTTCTTTCTTCTTTAGGTATTACGGAAATATATTCTTCAAATTCATCGGGGAATATCTCACTTGCACCATATTGATAGAACCATAATAATTCAAACTTTCTACATAAAAATATTCCTCGCAAAGTTAAGCTAGTAACTTCTGAGGGATTTTTAATTGCATATATAAGTGCAAGTGTTGAGCCCCAAGATCCACCAAACAAATGCCAAGTATCTATTTTCAAAAGAATCCTTAATTTCTCAATATCATCAACTAAATGATTAGTCGTATTTTCTTTTAATTCGGAAAAAGGAGTTGAAGAACCGCAACCTCTTTGATCAAATTGAATAATATCGAATTTATCTGGGTCAAAGTATCTTCTATATCTTGGTTGACTTCCACCTCCTGGGCCTCCATGAATAACAAGTATTTTTTTGCCATTTGGATTACCAGATCTTTCCCAATAAATAGTATGAATATCACTTACTTTTAAAAAACCTTTTTCACGTACTTCAATTTTTGGGAACAAGACTTGATCTTTCATTTTGAAATATTTTTAGTCACTTTATTTATCCATATTATCCAAAAATAAGTCTAGTTTAGAAGTAATGTGTTAAGCAAAAAAAAGGACTGCTTGTACAGTCCTTTTTGATATTTGATTTCCTTCTTACAGGATATAAAATACATATTTTAAAGTCTATTTACTCATAAACCTAGAATACGTGAATTCGGGGATTTGTCTCGATAATTTCAGTCCCTATTATCGCTAGTAATTATAAAGCGAAGTCTTATCAGACTAATTGATTGAACTTTAATTTTCGAATAATCCCATTCTCAGGAATACGCTTCCTATATTTTGGAATTTACTAAATTTCAGGCGGACTATCAATCATTTAGATTGCCTCCGAATTCAACATTTATAAATTACTCCTTTTTATATTTTCAGTAAATCCGTAAATATGCTGATTTACTTTTTTCTTAATTTGTAAGAGGATTTTAATGATACTTTATTTTTTCTAGATAAATATAAAAATTAAAGTCTATAATCCTTAGTTATTCAGATTCATAGAGCAAAATAGATTCAATTATTCTTTTATCACTTTCAGAAAGTATATAATCTTTCAATTTCCACTGAACAAATTTGACACACTCATCAATAGAAGGATTCTTATCCCGGCACTTACGCCACTCTCTAATCCAATCTGCCAAGGCAAAAGTTATTTTTGTAGTAAGCATATTTACCAATCAGGGTAATTAAAATTTCCTTCAATAGGTTCTTCATAAAATTCCTCTTCTTTTATACCTTTATCATATTTTTCAATAATCTTTTTATAAGTAGCTATTGAGGGAACTAAATCTCCTACATATATGGGTCCATCGTAATTGTTATAATAATTTTGATTATTAATTATTTTATTTAAGAATTTAATAAATAGATTATTAACATGCATTATGGATTTCATCAAAAAGAACAAGATCTTAACACTAATGGCTGTAATTGCAGTTTTATCATTTGCATTAGAAAAAGCAGGCATAATACACCCTTAAATTAATTAAATTTATTTGATAAATACTTCCTAATGAAATAAGTAAACAGACACTATTACTGCAAAAATGAGAAATGGAGATAATAATGTAAAAATTAAAGTTGAAAGATTAATCAGCATAAATTTTAAATAAATACACAAATTTAATAAACATCACTTTTAAGCATTTGCAATAAGTAAAATTTAAATTATTACGATATAAAAAAAATTTGAATAAAGAAAGATATAAAGAAGAATATGAAGAGGGCTCAGACTTACTATGGCCTAGTGATAAAGAAGATAAAATAACTCGTCAATTTTATAAAGATTTATCTAATCTTTCAAAAAACATAAACTATAGTAAAAAGAAAAAGCTAAAACTTTTTGAACAAGTAGTTAGAATAATGAAAGGCAAAGGCTGGGGTTAATTAATATTCAAACTAAAATGAAAAATTTAATGATACTAATTAAAAGTTTTTTTCTTTTAAGACCAAGATTTTTATCCACTATATTTTTTATTCCAATTCTTTATGGCATTGGCTGGGCTTTATCTCAGCCACTTTTATTGTTTAATTTTGAAGAAGAAAATTTATCCTTAATTGGGACTATTATTACTTTCTTACTTTTTATCTTTTTACTCCCATATTGGTTTTATATCAAACGAAACAAATCAAGTGCTTGGGTAGTTCTTGGGATAACTAAAGACAAATTTTTAAAAAACTTTGTCAATTTTTCTAAAGGCATCTTATTTTCTTTATTTTTAATAATTCTAATTCTTGTACCACTATTGCAAAAAAATTATATTTCTTGGATAGGTGAATTCTCGCCAATAATATTATTAAATTCTATTTTACTGGGATTAGGTGTTGGATTCGCAGAGGAAATAATTTTTAGAGGCTGGTTACTAGAAGAATTAAAATTTGAATATGGCACAAAAATATCAATAGCTTTACAAGCTATAGTTTTTAGCTTTGTTCATAATTTATCAAATGAGATCTTTTGGAACATTATAGGATTACGTTTAGGATTTATTTTACTTGGGATATTTCTATCATTAGTAAAAATTAGAGATAAAGGTTCTCTATGGAATTGCATAGGAATTCATGGAGGACTTGTGGGTATTTGGTTTTTTATAAATAACGGATTAATAGAATTCAAAGAAAATACACCTTCTTTATTAGCAGGGCCTTTTACACAAAATATTCCAAACCCAATCGGAAGCTTTAGTGCAATTTTAATATTACTTTTGTTATGTATTTTTTATGCATTAAAATCAAAAAAATATTTCCTTAGACGTTTTAATTAGATATAAATACCGATTGATTTTTGATTATTAATTGTCAGATTAAAATTAAAGCTTAATACTAATATGAACTTTCAGGCAGGAATAAAATTTATTGTCTTTTTAGTAATTTTTGGAGTTACAAACTATCTAATGATGATGAGAAGATATGAAAACGACACCAAAAAAAAGAAATTATTACAACATAAAAAAATTGCCAGGCTATATCCTAAAGGTTCATTTATTTTCTGAAATTAAAAAAATTTATTTTTGAATTTCCTCACCATTTTTTACTAGTTTTTTGCCAACCTTCATTTAACAATTTTTTCCATAATAATCTTGCATCTTCGATAACAATTTTTTTTCTAGTTTTCATTAATGGAGGATTTTCCCCATGAATTCCCATAATGATCCCTTCTTCAATAAACATATAAGCAGTAGTTTTATCAGAATGCTCTTTATCTTTATAAAAACGCATCACCCCTACAAAATTGGAGTCAATCAACCAAAAATCATTATTTGAATTCAATAAACCAAAATGAAATTACATTAATCATATGCTTACATTACAATTTGCGAGGAAAATATTTTTTTTTCTCATACTTGATATATTTTTTCTTTTTGCCTACTTTTTTTCAATTCGCCACGTTTTTTCTTAAACTCAACTCTTTTCTTTTGAGATGCTTTAGTAGGTTTTGTAGATTTTCTAAATTTAAATGGTTTATTTAAGCCATCTTTTATGATTGAACTTAATTTCATTAAGGCTAGCTGCCTATTAAGTAATTGATTTCTATGTTCTTGAACCGCTAAACATAAAATATTTTTCACTAATTTGTTTTTCAAATTAATCTTGAGAATTGCTTTCTGATAATTATTTAGTACTTTTGAATCTTCTAAATTAAAAATAATCTCTACTCTACTTTCAAGTTTATTTACATTCTGCCCTCCAGGACCTGAAGATCTGGAAAATCGCCATTTAATTTCTTTGGATGGTATTACTAATGATTTAGTAATTTTTAAATCCATTGTTAGTTCTTCTTAATTTAGATTTTTAGAATTTTCTCTCTAATACTTTAAAACATACCTTAAAGTTTGATCGGTAAATACTGTGCGGTTATGTTAGGTAAACCGAAATTCGGTGTATTTGCCGTATCAATATCTTCGGTATTTATCCTTTCATATTTCAAAAAACTATCAGATATTGAATTTGTACTAATTCAAAGGTCACTTATGTATTCAATGTTTGATCTTCTTTTTGAAACACCTTCATATCGCCCAGTATATGTTATTTCTGATAGTGAGATGAAGGAGTTAAAGAAAAGCCAACATCAAGAGGAACTTGATGAAATTACAACACAAAAAGTAAGACTTCAAGATGCTTTTAAAGCTCAATTAAAACATCTTGAAGAGAGAGAAAAAGAATTAAAGAAAGAACTTAAAGTACTCTCAGCCTCAAAAAATAAATAATTTATTTTAAGGAAATTACTTTTTTCAAAGACGGTTTTTAACCGTCTTTTTTAATTCTTCTAGTTTTAAGGTATCTATTAAATCCACAGATTTTAAAAATATTTTCCATAATTAAAAAATGAATAATAATAAAGAAAAAATAAGAATGTTTTTACCCTTTAGTTGGGTAATTTGTGCAGCTATATCTTTTGCTTATATAAATTCACATTTAATAAATACTTAACATAAATGTCTTACCCCTCAAGAGAAGAAATACTTGCATCTTCAAAAGGGTGGGTAGCGTCTTTTTTAAATTTTCTTCCTGGTTTAGGATCGGGTTACTTATATCAAAGAAGATGGAAACCCTATTTTTTTACCATCACTGCTAGTACTGCATGGTTCGCTTTAGGTTTTTTTTTACAAGGAGATTCAGAACCTTCTCAAAGTGAACAAATAATTGGGGTTTCTGGTCTTTTTTTTATATCAATAGTTACGGTTATTGAAGCCAACTTGGCTTTCAAAAAAGCAAGTAATAAAACAAAAGCTAAAAAAGAGAAAATAATTTCCTCTAATAAAAAAGGATGGTTTAAATAATTAAAAAATTACATCTAAAAAAACATTTAATTAGTTCTCAGTTTCTTTATTAAAAAATTACGATAAGTTATTTTTATGATAATTAAAAAATTTTTTTTTATTTATAAAAAAATAAAATTTCCTTTTCTTTCAGACCTTCCCATCCCGAGTCTATTAATAATTGATTCAATGTTTCTTTATCAAAATGCTTAGAACCGGTTTTGACGCATCTATTTCTCATTGATTTTTTAACACCACTCCTTTGTCTTTTATTCTCCTCATCCATAATTCTGTTATATAGATCTAGCATTTTTTGAGGGATTGGAGTACCGTCAAGATCTACTCCATTTTGAATAGCAAGATCAACAGCCTGCATTCCCATTTTCTTCATATATTTAAAAAAAGCTGAAACTATAATAAAACAAAACTTATTAATCTAAAATTCATTGAATAATAATTTATTGATTTTGAATTTCCTTAAGTACTCTAATAGCCTCTTTAATGTGTTCAGGACCATTCAATAAATCTCTAAAAATGTGCCTAACTGTCCCTTTGCGATCAATAACGTAAGTTACCCTACCATCCATAAAACCTAATACTTTAGGAACTTTAAAAGTTTTCCTAAGAGAGTCATTCGTGTCGCAAAGTAGTGGATATTGTAATTTATTTTTATTAGCAAATGCCAAATGACTTGAGGTACTTCCATTACTTACTCCCCAAACTTGCGCACCTAATACTTTAAATAAGTCATATTTATCTCTAAATCCGCAAACTTCTATTGTGCACCCCGGCGTATCATCTTTTGGATAAAAAAACAAAACAAGGGGATTTTTTAAGCCCTTATTTGATCTTTTAACTCCATTTTGATCCAGTAATGAAAATTCTGGAATTTTATCTCCAATCTGCACAACAGTTCTTATAAAGTTCCATATTAGAGGTTAATATGTTTTTATTGTGGCCTTCAAAGTAAATAACTAAAATTAAAGTCAGTTTTTTTGTTTTAAAAGATACTAAAAAATTATTGAAATAAACTAAGGTGAACTTATTAATTCAAAATTATGGAATTAATAGTTTATATCTTTTTATTTCTTATTCTTTTTTTGGGAGTTATTTTTAATTTAAAAATAACTAATCTTAAAAAAGTTAAAGAAATACAAAATAAAGCTAAAGATTATTCAAAAAAGAATAATTAAATAAATATTACTAAGATTAAAATTCAATTTTTTCATTTGGAGTAAATACTGAGCAATATTTTCTTACTAATTCCTTTGGCTGATTATTAGAAGAATTCGTTAATTTTAATTTTTCTATGGCCTCATTAGCATCAATCTCACCTAGTCGATATCTTGCACAAGTATCCAATACTTTAAACATTTTTGTGGTAACGGCTTCAACTGGATAAATTAGAAAAAATAGGTAAAAAATAACAAATAAGTACTTCATTTTTTTTAAGATAGTTGATATTTAGCTAAAAGTTTCAATAATTTAGAAAAAAATTAATTTAAAAAATGATTAAAATTGAATAGAATAATCTAATTTGATTTCAATCTAGGATTTCTATAAAATAATAATAAAAGAAATTAAGTTAAAATAAGTGATAGTAATAATTAATATCGATGAAAATGAGAGAATTAATAGAAAAACATAAAAATCTTATAAATTGGTACCAAAAAAGATTCAAATTGAGTGATTATCAATTACTTTGGTTAGTTTTCTTTAAAGGAGTATTGATAACAATAATATTTTTCAAAATTTTTTAATATTAATAAAGCTATTTCAAGAATGAAATTTTCATATGATTTGACTATATTTAATAATATATTTCCTAATTAGTTAAATAGTTATCAGCTATGAATATTTTTGGTGTAGGTTTGCCTGAAGTTACTGTAATACTTATCTTAGCTCTTTTAATTTTTGGTCCAAAAAAGCTTCCAGAATTAGGAAAACAGCTTGGCAAAACTTTGAAAAGTCTTAAAAAAGCGTCGAATGAATTTCAAAATGAAATCGATCAAGTTATGAACGAAGAAGATAAAGAGGAATCTCCTAAATCTATAGAAAGCAATCAAACCAATGAAGTTAATCAAGAAAAAATAGATTTAGAAAACAAGAATTTTTCAAATAAAGAAAACAGCAAAAACTAATACCTTGGATAGGCCAATAACCCCCATAGACGAATTTGAAAGAGCATTAGATAAAGCAGCTCTTACTAAAGAAGAATATGAATTGATAGACTACATCCGCTATACAAGTGTTTTTACACAGCCTAGTCTTATTAAAGATTTAAAAAGGCCATCAAAGCCTCCTCTCTTATCAGTTCTATGTCAAATTTGCAGAAAAATTGGTTCGGAGATGCCAGATCATTTCAAAAAAGTAATTGAGTGGTCAATTGAAATAAGTGACCACAATACAAAATGGGATGCTCATTTAATTTGCGCAGAAGCATTGAATATAGACAGAATCCCTTTAAGTCCTATTCATGAAACAACTTTATTTGATGTTCTTGTTGTACACAAAGAATTATTTCTTGGCTTTGATTGAATTAAATTGAATTAAATTAATCATCTAAAGGCACTGAATCAGTATCTATAACTTCCGAATCATCATACTTATTTATTTTATTTTCAATCCAGTTATTTATATAACTAACTAAAGGCAATGAACCTCTAAAAATAAAAATAGAGGTAGGCAAAGCGCTCAATAAACCGAATACAGGAGTTTTAAAAAGTAATCTTCCAGCTTTAATGTTAAATAAAATAATAAGCGCTGAGGGAACTATAACTTTAACTACTGTTTTAAGCGCCTCAAGCCAACCAACACGATATGTCCACCATACTAAGATTATGCCAACTACATAAAGGAATAAGTAAATCATAAAAATAGTATAATGGTTATATATTTATCATGTTCTTTCTAAGAAGAAGGTTTTTATAAATTTTTTTACACCAATCAAATTCTAGTAATGAGTTTTACTGAAATAAGAAAATTTTTAATTAAAATGCAATCTGATGAAAACTTAAAAAAGGAGGTTACTACATCCTCTACAGCGGATGATGTAGCCCTAATAGGTCAACGTTTAGGATATGACTTTTCAGGAGATGATCTCTTAAGATTTAATGGGCAAAAAGTTGATAAAGTTACTGTAAGGAAGATAGATCATCCAGGAGAATACCACTAATTTAAGACTTAACCCATATTGCAAGCCCTCCGCCCCTGCCTCGAGCACATAACCAATTATCTTTAGTGCTAATTCCTACAAGTGAGAAAAAAGGCATTTTTTTATCTTCAGGTTTTTTTAATTCCTTATTAAATACTGGAAAATTATTAATACTAATTTTCAATTCTTCAAAATAAAAAACCAATAAAGGTCTAAGCCCTTTTAATTCTGCGCTGCCTATAAAGGTAATGTTTAATAATCCGAAATTAATTGAATTTTTTATTTCATAATTTATTTGATCATCCTTATTTTTACTTTTTAATTCAAGTCTTGCCGACAATACTTGGAGAATCGAACTGGATATATTTTTGATTTCATCTGACCCCTTTCCCCATACATACTTAAACTTCCATATTCCTAACAATTCATCATATACTATTCCGCTACCATTTTTTTTAGAATATTTTTCTAATAGTTTTATCTCATTGATTTCAGGAAAGTGTTTCATAATAGATTTTAATCTAAGAATCAAATACTAAGATAACTTCATAAAAAATGATCTTAGAAAATCTATCTAAAAAGATTTCTTTGTTTCAATATATTTCTAAAAAAATAATTTTTTGGCACACATAAGGAACAAGATTTCGTTAATATATTTACATATAGTAACTAAACAAATGGATTTTATTTCTAAAAGTCAAGGATACATACCTTTAAAAGCAGTTCCTTATATATTCTTCCTTGCCGTTGTATTAAGTATAACAACTTCCACTAATACATTTGTTTAAACAAAATAATTTTACTAGAAGAGTAAAGTCAATATTTAATGCATAATTATGATGTTGTAATTGTTGGTAGTGGAATTGGTGGTTTATGTTGTGGTTCAATTCTAGCTTTATCAGGTAAAAAAGTTCTTATATGCGAAGCACATAATCAGCCGGGAGGTGTAGCCCATAGTTTCAAAAAAAAAGGCTATACTTTCGAATCAGGTCCGTCATTGTGGAGTGGAATAGGCAAATGGCCGACAACTAATCCTCTAGGGCAAATTCTTAAATTACTTGATGAAGAAATTGAACTATTTCAATACAAAGGTTGGCAAGTAATTCTCCCAGAAGGTAATTTTAAACTTGATGTAGGGGAAGAACCTTTTAAACAAACAATAAAAACTTTAAGAGGTGAGAAATCTGTTAAAGAATGGGAATCATTTATTTCGGGAATAAGACCTCTTAGCCAAATAATAAATGAAATACCCTTACTCTCATTTTCTCCAGAATCAATAGATTTCTTAGATCTAATAAATTTAACCTCAAAATTTTTACCTAATATCAAGCAAATACCAAAAATTAATAAGGGCTTTGGGAATGTAGTAAATAATCATCTAGAGGATCCTTTTCTGAGAAATTGGGTTGATTTATTGAGCTTTTTAATAAGTGGGATGTCAATGCATGATACAAATACCGCTGCTATGGCTACTTTATTTAACGAATGGTTTGAACCAAATTCATGCCTTGAATACCCTAGAGGAGGTAGTGAATCTATCGTAAAAGCCTTAATTAATGGATTTAAAAAAAATGGAGGAGAATTAATTCTCTCTTCGAGAGTAAAGACAATTAACTTCAATAAAAATTTAGCGACAGGTATAACTCTTCATAATGGATCAAATTATAGTTGTGAATCTGTTGTCGCGAATACTGATGTTTGGAACTTAAAAAAGTTAATTCCAAGTGAAATTTCAAAAAAATGGAAGCCAAAGGCATTGAACCCCAAAAAATGTGATTCATTCCTTCATATACATCTAGGTTTTGATGCTGATGGCCTTGAAGATTTGCCAATACATGCGATACATGTTGATGAGTGGGAAAAAGGTATAACCGCAGAAAGAAATATAGCTGTATTTTCAATCCCATCTGTTTTAGATAAAAATATGGCCCCTAAAGGGAAACATGTTCTTCATGGATATACTCCCGCAAATGAACCTTGGGAAATTTGGGAAAACCTAAATCCAAAGGAATTAGCATATAGAAATTTGAAAGAAGAAAGATGTTCAATATTCCTTAATGCAGTGCGAAAATTCATCCCTGACATAGATGAAAGGATTGATTTAAAGATGCTAGGAACCCCAATGACTCATAAAAAATTCACCAATACCTATTGCGGTAGTTACGGCCCTGCATTATCTGCGGCAAAAGGTCTTTTCCCAGGCTGCAAAACTCCAGTGAAAAATTTATTTACTTGCGGTGCAAGTACATTTCCAGGTATTGGAATTCCAGCTGTTTCAGCAAGCGGTGCTTACGCAGCTGAAAAAATTATTGGTAAAAAAGAATTTAAAACTCTTCTTAAAAAAATAAATTTATGAATCAAGTTCTTTTTTATAACTCTACAATTACTTAGTTAAGAAATAAGAATAAAAAAAGCAAAAACTTTCAATAATGATAATCTTTATCTGAACATAAACTTATCTTATAGCTCTTATATGTTTTTCTTATCTATTCCTCAAGCCTGGCATTTAGTTGGCACTTGGTCAGAACAACTTCCAAGCGAGTCAAATCTTATAGGAATGGGCCAAACAGAATTAATGATGACTTTACATTCAATATTTGTGCCTCTCTTACTTGTAATTTCATATTACCTATTTAATCGACTTAATAAAAACGAATCAAAGAAAATTAAAGGATGATCGTTTTGAGGTTTATTTAGCTGAACTTCTTCTAACTACTTTTCTGCCTGTAGAAGTATCAACTCCGCTTGAATCTTTGCTTTGCGAAATTGCTTCAATATTATCAACATCACTCTTATCCATCTCTGCGCAAACACCTACTACCATGGCAGCCTGCATTTGATCTGGCAAGTCTCCAATAGTTAATAAAGCCTTTAAAACTAATTGAAGTCTAGTTTGCCGATCAATTTCTGGTCTTAGTTTTTTTACAGTATTCCAAAGTTCTTGGGTAACTTCTTTTAAAAGTTCTTGATCTACAGCCAAATTAAATCCTTCTTGTATTTCTACTAATCTAACAAAAAATTGGATCTCGTAAAATAATATTCAATAAAAAGATTGTTAGTTGATATTTTTCTATCCGAAGACAAGTTGCATTTGTTGATGCAATTCATTCTTCTCTTGAAAAAGTTCATCTTTTTCAATTTTTTTTAAAGTAAAAGTTCTATAAAATTTTTTTTGAATCTTTATTGGAGTATTTTCAAACTTTGCATTTTTGTTTATTAGAGAATTCCACTCTTTTGAATTAAAAGGGGCATAAGGAGAAGAAGAAATCACTTTCATATCTTAATAATACGTCTGTACTAATATTAGTACAGATTTACTATAGTGCAACAAGTTTGTCCAATTGTCTTAATTTTAAAGTGTCTTTGCTAATAGATTAATTTATTTTATCTGATTTACAGGAATTATAAGTTTCATAAATAAATCAACGTATCATTGATAACTTATTTATCCCTTTTTTTAGTGTCTTAAGACTTTTCTTGCTAAAAACCTTTTAAAATAGTGAATTTGTTGAAATTAACATTGACAAGATAAATTTAATAATCCTTCCTATAAAAAGAATAATGAATTGATCAAAAATGCTTCTTAGTAATGCAAAAAGACTTAAGATACAAGGAATAATTAAAAGAATTTCTCAAGATAAATCAATTACATTAGAAGAAAGGATATATGTTGAGAAATTTGCACATCATAATTCGACAATTTCTCTTTGGCTAAAAAAAGCTAACAGCTTTAGAAGGAATGGTACAAAAAATGATGGGGGGATTGATAACCTTTTACAATCATTTGGGATAGATGGACTAGATAAAGAAAATCATTTCAACCCAAATGAAGATGATATATCTGATTGGTTTGGCGGTGCTCCTGGTTGGCTAAGGAGAAGCTAGATTCATTAATTATTCAACTTAACCAAGCTATCTTACACAAATATATACTGATAAAAGATATTAAAACCCAAAAAACCCATGGTATAAATTTAATCGGAACTAAATATTTTTTTGAAAAGGTTTTCATATAGATTTTCTTTTAGATTATTTCTTCCTTACCGTTTTTGAGAATAGGTTTAATTGCTCTATTTATAGATTAAACAATATTCGAAACCTCAAAGATATTATTTCACTTTAAGTAGATAAAAGTTAATCAGCCTTAATCAGGACAATCTAAGCAACCTTATTTTCAATGTTCATTGTAAAATTTACTATTTTTGCCTCATCATGTTCTGAATCGTTCCAATATTTTATAAGTCTTTCTAATTCATCAATCCTCTTTTTGGCATTTGCAATTTTTTCAGTAGTTGTCATATAAAATTTTTATCTATCCAATTAATGCATGAAAAAAAAATATTTCAATGGGAGTAAAAATTTTTAGACTATAAATATTAATTTTTGGTTAATTAATTAAATATATTATGGCCCCCAAGCGGCTGAGTAATTATACTTAAAGAAAACGAAATTTATGAAGAAATTAAATTCTTTGATTTTGAATACTACTGTTAACTTCTTAGACTTCATATACTCTGGTAGATCTTTACAAAGATTTTGGGTTTTAGAAGTAATAGCTAGATCACCTTATTTTGCATTTCTTTCAGTTCTTCATTTTAAAGAATCCCTAGGAATTAAAAATGAAAAAACAATGACTTTAATGAAAGAACATTTTTATCAAGCTATTAACGAAACTGAGCATCTTAAAGAAATGGAGAAAAGAGGAGGAGATAGGTTCTGGATTGATAGATTTTTTGCGAGACATCTTGTACTTGTCTATTACTGGATCATGGTTTTTTATTATTTCTTCTCTCCAGCTTATGCTTATGATGTCAACATAAAAATCGAAGAACATGCATTTGAAACTTATTCCAAATATTTAATAGATAATCCAAATGATCAAAAAATAAAAGAAATTGCTCAAGATGAATTGAATCATGTCCAAGAACTTAACGAAGCTTTGTCAAAGCTTACTACAGTTTAGATTAGTGCTGAGAAATCTATTAGCAATATTGAGACCATCACCGAAGAAGATATTAATCCTAGGCTAATCATCAATGAGACATAACCTTCTTTTCTAGGCAATTTATAAAAAGATACTCCAATAATTAATATCATTATTAATGAGAAAAAAATTATAATTTTTTCATTTACTAAATTGAGATGTATAACTAAATTTTTTTCTGCAAAAAATTTGAGAAATTCAGATAAAACTAATTCTTCTTCTATTTTCTTAAAATAGTCAAATGAACTTATAAAAGCAGAACTTAATAAAGATAATGCAACCAGTGCAGTAACTGGTTTTGTTAACCTGTTAAGTGTTCTGTTAAAACTTACCAATAAAATGAAAATAAATAAAGAAGTAACTAAAGGTATTAAAGGTATAAGAATTATTGAATTTATAAAATTTCCCACGAAAATAAAATGTATCTAACTTAAAATTTTATATTATTTCGACGCGTTATTTTATTAAATAAGATTTTTTAAAACTTGCATGTAATTAGTACCTATTGCATTCTGTGTAAATTGATACCAAAATTAAATTAGTATTGGAAAATAAAATGTTAGCTATTTCTGAAATTATTATTGCAAGTGCTATCTTCTTAGGAATTATTTATTGGGAAGTTAAATTCCTATATGCCAAAACTTCTGTGGCTAAATAACTTCACTCAAAAGCAGGAAAATTAAAAACATAGAAAATTTAAATAAAATTTAAGATTTTAAGTTGACAAAAAAAGCTTTAAATATGAGAGAATAAACACAAATATTCAGTCACTCTAATGAGCGAAGTCCAAAATCCTAATACAAACTCAACTCAGCAACAGCAACAGCAGCAGCAGCAATCCTATTCAGACAGCAAAATTAATTCTGCTGAGAGCGAGAGACTTTATCTTGAGATGAAAGAAGCTTGGCTTTAAATTTAATTCGTTTTTGAAATAATATTTCTATAAATTTTTTAAAAGTTTTTTTTTATTTTGAAGTAATCAATACTTTTTTATTTTCTATACCCTTTAAATTTTGTTTAATCGCAAGAGTAATTTGTTTAAAAAACTTAAGCAGTTTGAGAAAATTAACGGAAGACTCGCAATGGGAGGGTTGATATATCTAGTTTTTACAAAATTAGTTTCCAGCCGTGCTGACATATTAGACCAGCTTAAATCTTATTTGATTTAAGAAATGAATTGGAAGTATTATCCAGGAATATTTCTTTCTATATAAGCGTCAGTTAAAGCTAAAATTAACCCCAATAATGTTGAGAATATAGCAATTTCAGTTGATTCCATTTTATTTTTGAATTGCCCCTAGTTTGCTAAATAACTCAAAGTTCGGCAACAAAACTAATAACCTATTATAGTACGTATATACTATAAGCCATTTATTATGAGCTCAGCAACTCCTGAGTTTCTTTTCGTTAAGCCTGGCGATTATGTCGCAATTAAAAAAGAAAATTACGAAAATACCAATGAAAAGAATAAAAATTATTGGGTCGGTAAAGTTATCGACTGTATTGGAGGAGCTAGAAATCCAAATTCATGGACCTTGTTTCAAGTTGCCAATATTGATAATGGAGAGATCACTATAATCAACGCAGATATTGTAGAAAAAATTTTGAAACCTTCTGAAAGTTAAGCTTATGGATAATCAAACAAACTTCCTTCAGTATTAAAAAACAAAAGGCTAAATACACGCTTTAAAGGGAATCACCCCAGTTCCAAGCAGGCAAGTCCGTATACTTGATTCATTGGGCAGGGGGGTTGAATACCTTTATACATTCTGTAAGTCTTTGATATTTCCTCAAATCCCAAACTTGATAAAAGATAATTTGCATAAGGATTCAGATTAGAGCAATCCAATAAGATTTGGGCATTTAAATTACCAACTAACTCCCTTATTAGTAGTTCAGCAAGAGGTGGAGTATCCGCTAAAAGAGGTCCGATTCTCCAGCCTTGCTCATTATCCTCCAATACACAAGGTCTTATCCTGCCAAATCCATGACACATCCCATTATTATCGACAATTGCTCTGACATTACCGTGAGAATTTTTCAACCAGTCATTTAGAAAATGTGGTCTGGGACTAGGTTCTCTTTGATCATCATAAATTAAGACCGCTTCAGAGGAAATTTCTTTGCCAGGAACAACTTTAAAGGAATGCAATTGATCTTTATAGAAATTTCTCAATGGCAAATCTTTAGACCCATTTAATTTCCATCGATTTGTAATGGAAGATTTTATAAACCCCCACTTTGCGTAATCATTCAATCTATCAGGAGCAGCCTCAAGACCAATACAATCAACATTTTTTAAATATTCGAGGGCATGTTTCCATAATCTCACTCCATATCCATTATTTCGGAATTTTTTTTTAACGATAAATAAACCTATAAAACCATAAGAGGAATTATATTTTATACACGCAATAGAACCTATAGGATTATTGTCAAGACAAGCGACCCATACCCCTTGTTTATCTGTATTTCTAAAAATTGATACGTCATCCATTCCAGGAGAAAATCCTTCTAATTTTGCCCAGTTAGTGACATCTGGTATTTCATTTATAGATATCAATCTAATTGAAAAAATTTCCCTCATAAAAATATACTAACCAAGAAAAATTTTAATTTTTAAAGACAATATTAATAAATTTGATTATTTCTTATAAATCATTCACTTTGAATTAAGTGGCTAAAAACCTTAGTTATTTAAAATTTATCCTCTGATATATTTAATACTGTTAATAGGAATAAAATGAAAATTTCTGATAAATTTCATTTAGGAGACATTAATAAATTAAAAAATACAGTTCTCACTGGTAAAACGGAAGATATAAAATGGCGGATCCAACATATCAATATAGTTTCTAAACTTTTGGATGAAAATAAAAAAGAGATATTAAAATCACTTTTTGTTGATCTAGGAAAATCTGAAATTGAAGGGCTTTCAGAAATCCTTTTAGTGAAAGAAGAAATTTCACTCATAAAAAAGAAACTCAATTCTTGGATGCGACCAAAAAAGATTGATACACCTTTTTATCTATTTCCATCATCCTCCAAAGTTATTTATGTTTTAAAACCATTAGTAAATATTTTCTCTGCAGGAAATACTGCAGTTATTAAACCATCAGAGAAATGTCCTGCGACCTCAAAACTTATTAAAAAGCTCACTTCCAAATATTTCCTTAAAGATGTCCTAATGACAGTAGAGGGTGATTACAGACAATCCGTAAAATTAATTGAACAAAATTTTGACCACATATTTTTTACAGGAAGTACTGAAACTGGAAAATCCATTATGAAATTGGCTTCAAAAAACTTAACTCCATTAACTCTTGAGTTAAGCGGAACAAATCCTGTAATTATTTTCAAGAATGCAAATTTAGAAGTGGCTGCTAAAAGAATTGTTTGGGGCAAATTTTTTAATTCTGGTCAATCCTGCATGGCTCCCAATCATATCTTTGTAGATAAAGAAATTGAAAATATTTTTATTGAAAAATTAAAGAAATACATAGTAAGTTTTTACGGAGATAATCCAATTATTTCCGAAAACTTATCAAAATTACAGAAAAAGCAATTTACATTAACTTTAGAAATTCTCAAACAATATAAAAAAGAAAAAAGAATTTTATTTGGGGGGAAATTTAGTAAAAAACAGTTGAAAATATCTCCTACAATTTTGAAAACTAAATTAAATGAAACAGATATTTTGCAGAAAGAACTATTCAGTTCACTACTTCCAGTAATTGGAATCAATGATAAGGAATCAGCTTTAAAACAAATTCGTCAAACATCAAAACCATTAGCAATATACTTATTTGGAGGCAATAAAAAAATCCATAATCATATTTCAAAAGTAACCAGTTCAGGAACAATTTGTATAAATGATGTAATGTTACCAGTCCTTATTCCAAATTTACCGTTTGGAGGTGTTGGGCAAAGTGGTATTGGTAAATTTCATGGCGAAGAAGGGTTTCGAAATTTTTCAAATCAAAAATCTATTACTTTTAAAGATTTTTTATTTGATTCAAATCTGCGGTATCCTCCCTACAAAAGAGTAAAGAAATTTTTAAAGTTTATTTTTCAGGTTTAAATTACTTAAATTGTTTTCAAAAACCTAGCGATTTTAAATTTAAAGATTATCTTTAAATAAAAAGTGAGTTTTATGAAATTTGCATTTTTAGTAATTGCCATATTTATTAATTTTTTTAATAACTCATTGGTAAAATCAGAAGAAAAGATATTTTCAGTAAAAAATAAAATTGAGAATATTGCTAGAAAAGAATCAATTATTGAAGAAAAAACTGAAATAAAAAAAATTCATATTGTAAAAAGTGGAGATACTATATCAAGTATTTCAAAATTGTATTCAATAAATAAAGATTTAATTATTAAATTGAATAACTTAAAAGATGAAAATTATATCTTTGTTGGCCAAAATCTTATCATCTCCCAATCTACTGAAAATCTTTCAAAACAATCAGATTTAATAAATAATTATCATATTGTTCAAACTGGTGAAAATCTTACTGAGATATCAAACAAATATAATTTAAAAGTAATCGATCTGATAGAGATTAATAATCTCAATAATCCTGATTCAATAAAAGTTGGTCAAAAGCTCATAATAAGAAAAAAGAACACAATTAATTTAGAAAAATATGAAACAACTAAAAATAAAAAGAATAATGAATTACTTGAGATAGATAAAAAAATTTATGGTCCTATAATTATTCAAAGTAAATCATATAAAGATATTAAAGGTAGAAAAGTTTTAAACGTATTAAATCAAGAAAATAAAAAACTGATTCTTTCAATTAGTTGTGATAAAAATGAATTAGATGTAAGAATACCTGGCAAGAAATGGATGGGAAGTAAGCCTGCTAAAGAAGAATTCGAAAATAATTTAATAAATGATTTTTGTTAAAATTTTTAATTAATATGTGTGAATAATTTGTCTAAGAATATTAATGATGGGTTATTCTACAAAAAGTTAAATTAATAGTAATGGCAATTTCAAGAGGAGATCTCGTAAGAGTAAAAAGACCAGAATCATATTGGTACAATGAAATAGGTAAAGTTGCTTCAGTAGATACTTCAGGCATTAAATATAACTGTGTAGTCAGATTTGATAAAGTAAATTACGCTGGGATAAGCGGAACTGAAGGTGGAGCAAATACAAATAATTTCGCTGAAAGTGAATTAGAGAAAGCTTAAATAATTGCCTGAATTACCTGAAGTAGAAACTGTTCGCAGAGGTTTAGAGCAAAAACTTAATAACTTTATTATTAAAAAAGTAGAAGTCTGTAGGGATTCAACTGTTGCATTCCCAACAAACAAACAAGAATTTATTAAAGGACTTCGGAACTCACTTATTTATAAATGGGATAGAAGAGGAAAATATTTAATAGCTAAATTAAAAGAAGTTCAAAATGAGAATACTCAATTTCATCTAGAAAATTCACAAAATAAAGGATATCTTGTAGTTCATCTAAGAATGACTGGATATTTCAAATTCATTGAAAACTCAACTCATCCTTGTAAACATACAAGAATAAGATTTTTCGACAAAAATAATAATGAGCTTAGGTACGTTGACGTAAGAAGTTTTGGTCAAATGTGGTGGATTAATAAAAGCCTATCGCTTAATAAAATAATTAAAGGATTAGGTTCATTAGGTCCAGAACCATTTTCTAAAGACTTTGATGCTAATTATCTTAAGAAAGTTATTTCAAAAAGAACAAAATCTATAAAAGCTATTTTATTAGATCAAACAATAGTCGCAGGTATAGGTAATATTTATGCTGATGAAAGCCTATACTCTGCTGGCATTTCACCTTTTAGGGAAGCTCGAACAATAAAGAAAAATGAGTTAATCAAGCTCAAAGAATCAATAGTAACTGTATTAAAAAAAAGTATAGGTTCTGGGGGGACGACATTTAGTGATTTTAGGGACTTGGAAGGAGAGAATGGGAATTTTGGTTTACAGACAAATGTCTATAGGAGAACTGGGAAAGAATGTCGTAAATGTGGAAATTTAATTGAAAGAAAAAAAATTACTGGAAGAAGTACCCATTGGTGTCCTAAATGCCAAAAATAAAAAAGGGCTTACTCAAGAAGAGTAAACCCTTTTAAATATTTTTACCTGGCATTGAGCTATTTTCTCAAGGGGCTACCCCCTAAATATTTTCGCCGCTGATGCGTTTCACAACCGAGTTCGAGATGGATCGGAGTGGTTCCACATCGCCATGAACACCAGGATAGGATGAACCTTGAGAACTGCATAGAAAATTATATAAAATAAAAACAATAAATTAAGTTTATTTGGTCAAGCCCTCGGTCTATTAGTACTCCTCCGCTGCACTTGTTACCAAGCTTCCACGTAGAGCCTATCAACGGGTGTTCTTCCCGTGACCTTACTGGCTTAAGCCATGGCAATACTCATCTTGAGGTGGGCTTCCCACTTAGATGCTTTCAGCGGTTATCCACTCCGCACATGGCTACCCAGCGTTTACCGTTGGCACGATAACTGGCACACCAGAGGTGCGTTCCTCCCGGTCCTCTCGTACTAGGGAGAAATCCTCTCAATATTCCTGCGCATACACCGGATATGGACCGAACTGTCTCACGACGTTCTGAACCCAGCTCGCGTACCGCTTTAATGGGCGAACAGCCCAACCCTTGGGACCGACTTCAGCCCCAGGTTGCGATGAGCCGACATCGAGGTGCCAAACCTCCCCGTCGATGTGAACTCTTGGGGGAGATCAGCCTGTTATCCCTAGAGTAACTTTTATCCGTTGAGCGACGGCCCTTCCACGCAGAACCGTCGGATCACTAAAACCGACTTTCGTCCCTGTTCGACTTGTAGGTCTCACAGTCAAGCTCCCTTCTGCTTTTGCACTCAACGACTGATTTCCAACCAGCCTGAGGGAACCTTTGTGCGCCTCCGTTACCTTTTAGGAGGCGACCGCCCCAGTCAAACTGCCCATCAGATACTGTCCGCTTCCCGGATAACGGGTAAGCGTTAGAACCCTAGCTCTAAAAGAGTGGTATCTCACCGATGACTCAATAGTACCCACAAGCACTATTTCAACGTCTCCCACCTATTCTGCGCATTCAGAGCCCGAGCACAATATCAAACTACAGTAAAGCTTCATAGGGTCTTTCTGTCCGGGTGTATGTAGTCCGCATCTTCACAGACAATTCTATTTCGCCGAGCCTCTCTCCGAGACAGCGCGCAAATCGTTACACCTTTCGTGCGGGTCGGAACTTACCCGACAAGGAATTTCGCTACCTTAGGACCGTTATAGTTACGGCCGCCGTTCACCGGGGCTTCAGTCGCCAGCTTCACTAAAAGCTAACCAGCTTCCTTAACCTTCCGGCACTGGGCAGGTGTCAGCCCCCATACATCGTCTTGCGACTTAGCGGAGACCTGTGTTTTTGGTAAACAGTCGCTTGCGCCTCTTCACTGCGACCAGCTCTCGCTGGCACCCCTTCTCCCGAAGTTACGGGGCCATTTTGCCGAGTTCCTTAGAGAGAGTTATCTCGCGCCCCTCGGTATTCTCTACCACCCCACCTGTGTCGGTTTCGGGTACTGGCATTTGTGTCTTAACGAGTATAGGGCTTTTCTTGGAAGCATGACATCACCAACTTCGCTGCCGTAGCAGCTCGTACTCACGCCTTAGCTCAAGATGTTTTCTCCATCTCTCGAAGCCTCGAACGCTTGAACCAGTAACCAACATCTGGCCTGGTTAGCCTTCTCCGTCCCCCTTCTCAAAACACATCTGGTACAGGAATATTGACCTGTTATCCATCGACTACGCCTTTCGGCCTCGCCTTAGGTCCAGACTAACCCTCCGCGGACGAGCCTGCCGGAGGAACCCTTAGGGTTTCGGGGCATGGGATTCTCACCCATGTTTTCGCTACTCAAGCCGACATTCTCACTTCTATGCTGTCCACGTCCGCTTACGCTAACGCTTCACCCTACATAGAACGCTCCCCTACCATAAATAAATTTATCCGCAGCTTCGGTATAACGCTTAGCCCCGTTCATTTTCGGCGCAGGATCGCTCGACCAGTGAGCTATTACGCACTCCTTTGAGGATGGCTGCTTCTAGGCAAACCTCCTGGTTGTCTGGGCAATCCCACCTCCTTTATCACTTAGCGTTAATTTTGGGACCTTAGCTGGCGGTCTGGGCTGTTTCCCTCTTGACTATGGAGCTTATCCCCCACAGTCTGACTGCCTAGTTACACACAGGGTATTCAGAGTTCATATCGATTTGGTACCGCTTTCGCAGCCCGCACCGAAATGGTTGCTTTACCCCCCTGCTGGAGCACTAGACGCTACGCCTCAACGTATTTCGGGGAGAACCAGCTAGCTCCTGGTTCGATTGGCATTTCACCCCTAACCACAGCTCATCCGCTGAATTTTCAACTTCAGTCGGTTCGGACCTCCACTTGGTATCACCCAAGCTTCATCCTGGCCATGGTTAGATCACCAGGGTTCGGGTCTATAAACACTGACAAACGCCCTATTAAGACTCGCTTTCGCTGTGGCTCCACCATTTCCGGTTTAACCCGCCAGTGCCTATAAGTCGCCGGCTCATTCTTCAACAGGCACACGGTCACCCGATTAGTCGGGCTCCCATTGCTTGTAAGCTCACGGTTTCATGTTCTATTTCACTCCCCTCCCGGGGTTCTTTTCACCTTTCCCTCGCGGTACTGTTTCACTATCGGTCACACAGTAGTACTTAGCCTTACGAGGTGGTCCTCGCAGATTCACACGGAATTCCACGTGCTCCGTGCTACTCGGGATACAGCTAGGTCAACTTATCTTTCGATTACGGGGCTTTCACCCTCTGTGGCACGCCATTCAAACGTTTCTTCTAGACTTGTTGATCCATATTGCTGTCCCACAACCCCGATAGTCAAGACTATCGGTTTGGGCTGTTCCCCGTTCGCTCGCCGCTACTGAGGGAGTCGTTATTTACTTTCTCTTCCTCCAGCTACTAAGATGTTTCAGTTCGCTGGGTTAGCTCGCACCAACCTATATATTCAGTTGGCCGTACATGGGGTTGCCCCATTCGGAAATTCCCGGATCAAAGTGTGCTTCCAACTCCCCGAGACTTATCGCAGGTAACCACGTCCTTCATCGCCTCTGTGTGCCTAGGTATCCTCCGTGAGCCCTTTGTAGCTTGACCAATAACTTCAAAATTGAAGCATCAGCTTAATAGAATTGTTATTAATGCATTCGCACAAATAATAAATCTGCATTACTAAAAATGCTTATTGTCTTTAAAAAATAATCTATGCAGTTGTCAAGGTTCTCTGAAAACAATGAAATTAATTCAATGAGTCCAGCATCTTAATGATTTCATTAGGAAGCTAGATTCTTTCAGAATTTGATCACAACTCAAAACATTTCCTTTCTATAGATTATGGAAGAGGTGGTAATCAGTGGAGGTAAGCGGACTCGAACCGCTGACATCCTGCTTGCAAAGCAGGCGCTCTACCAACTGAGCTATACCCCCAACATAGAGATATGGGCCATCCTGGACTTGAACCAGGGACCTCACCCTTATCAGGGGTGCGCTCTAACCACCTGAGCTAATGGCCCAGGAAAAATAATGGGTGTGACCTAGAAAAACTTAGGAAATGAAATTCTCAATAAATTAAGAACGTGAGATACCGATCGACCTAAGGTGACAAAATAATATTAAACATTTTGTTGTCTCCCTGTTAGGAGGTGATCCAGCCGCACCTTCCGGTACGGCTACCTTGTTACGACTTCACCCCAGTCATTAGCCCCACCTTCGGCGTCCTCCTCCACAAGGGTTGGAGTAACGACTTCGGGCATGGCCAACTTCCATGGTGTGACGGGCGGTGTGTACAAGGCCCGGGAACGTATTCACCGCAGTATGCTGACCTGCGATTACTAGCGATTCCTACTTCACGTAGGCGAGTTGCAGCCTACGATCTGAACTGAGCCACGGTTTATGGGATTTGCTAGCTCTCGCGAGTTTGCTGCCCTTTGTCCGTAGCATTGTAGTACGTGTGTAGCCCAGGGTGTAAGGGGCATGATGACTTGACGTCATCCACACCTTCCTCCGGTTTATCACCGGCGGTCTTTCTAGAGTGCCCAACTAAATGCTGGCAACTAAAAACGTGGGTTGCGCTCGTTGCGGGACTTAACCCAACATCTCACGACACGAGCTGACGACAGCCATGCACCACCTGTCACTGCATTCCCGAAGGCACCCTCAAATTTCTAAGAGGTTCGCAGGATGTCAAACCCTGGTAAGGTTCTTCGCGTTGCATCGAATTAAACCACATACTCCACCGCTTGTGCGGGCCCCCGTCAATTCCTTTGAGTTTCACACTTGCGTGCGTACTCCCCAGGCGGAACACTTAACGCGTTAGCTACGACACCGAAGGGGTCGATTCCCCCGACACCTAGTGTTCATCGTTTACGGCCAGGACTACAGGGGTATCTAATCCCTTTCGCTCCCCTGGCTTTCGTCCATGAGCGTCAGTAATGGCCCAGCAGAGCGCCTTCGCCACTGGTGTTCTTCCCGATATCTACGCATTTCACCGCTACACCGGGAATTCCCTCTGCCCCTACCATACTCAAGCCTTTCAGTTTCCACTGCCATGATGGAGTTAAGCTCCACGCTTTAACAGCAGACTTGAAAAGCCGCCTGCGGACGCTTTACGCCCAATAATTCCGGATAACGCTTGCCACTCCCGTATTACCGCGGCTGCTGGCACGGAATTAGCCGTGGCTTATTCCTCAAGTACCGTCATATCTTCTTCCTTGAGAAAAGAGGTTTACAGCCCAGAGGCCTTCGTCCCTCACGCGGCGTTGCTCCGTCAGGCTTTCGCCCATTGCGGAAAATTCCCCACTGCTGCCTCCCGTAGGAGTCTGGGCCGTGTCTCAGTCCCAGTGTGGCTGATCATCCTCTCAGACCAGCTACTGATCGAAGCCTTGGTGAGCCATTACCTCACCAACTAGCTAATCAGACGCGAGCTCATCCTCAGGCGAAATTCATTTCACCAGTAGGCATATGGGGTATTAGCGGTCGTTTCCAACCGTTATCCCCCTCCTGAGGGCAGATTCTCACGCGTTACTCACCCGTCCGCCACTAACCCGAAGGTTCGTTCGACTTGCATGTGTTAAGCACGCCGCCAGCGTTCATCCTGAGCCAGGATCAAACTCTCCGTTGTGTTCAAATCCTTTTGTAGATAAATCTACTCAAATTGAATTGCTTTATCCAAATAAAAAATTCAGTTTTTGTATTTAGTTTCAGCCTCCTTAAAATTTTAAGGATTACATTGAGTGCACATTAAAAATATTTCTAAAGTGACTTTCCAAGATCTCAGATCCGTTTACATCAAAGCCAAAAGTTAGCAATTGATGACATTTTATATATTCTTGACGGGACCTCACACCTTTATTACATGTACATCTTGAAATAACCAAAAAGAAATTTAGTTAATCTTGACGCAATAAAAGCATCAGTTCCTAAGTTTTTAAATTTTCTAGGTGCAGAGTTAAACAAAAATTGAATAACTCACTTCGAAGGGAAAACCCTCCTTCTGGCTGAAAATAATGACCGAAATCAAATCCCCAAAAAATTCATTCATTTACCAAAAATCAGATTTAAGGTAATTGCTTGAATAATGCAAAAAGTATAATTCTGCCCAGAAGAAAATACTAAACCATCCGACTGTAATTGTGCAACCTTTTATACAAAAATTTTTTATTAATTTTTTATTTGTTAAAAGTCTCTCTAAAGAACTAGGCTTAAATAAAGGGCTATACATGAAATGGCAGAGAGATTTAGTCAAAAAAATTTAAGAGTAAGACCAAGTTCCGATGAGGATAAAATTGTAACAAATGCAAAACAACACTTCGAAAAGACTTTGGTTGAAATATCAGGCGAGTTAGTAGGAAGCGTTGCAGCACTAGAGCACCCAACAAAAAATAAAAAATTAAATTATGGAGAAATATTTTTAAGAGACAATGTTCCTGTAATGATTTACCTCATCACCCAAAAACGGTACGAAATTGTCAAAAAGTTCCTAAGTGTATGCCTTGAGTTACAAAGCACTAATTACCAAACACGTGGCGTATTTCCTACTAGTTTCGTTGAAGAAAATGGAAAGCTCATTGGAGATTATGGTCAGAGATCAATAGGTAGGATCACTTCAGCTGATGCAAGTTTATGGTGGCCCATTTTATGTTGGTATTATGTCAATAAAAGCGGCGATTATGCCTTCGGAAAAAGTCAAAGCGTTCAAAGAGGTATTCAACTTCTACTAGATCTTGTTCTACATCCAACATTTGAGGGTACTCCTGTACTTTTTGTTCCAGATTGCGCATTTATGATTGATAGACCTATGGATGTATGGGGCGCACCTCTAGAAGTTGAAGTTTTACTTCATGGATGTTTAAAAAGTTGTATAAACTTGATGGAATTAAGTAGGGCAGACCATGCTAGTAGACTTTTAGACCAAAGACTTATTCTTACAAATCAATGGGTTAAGGATTTAGGAAGTTTTCTTTTAAAACATTATTGGGTTACCAGCCAAACAATGCAAATTTTAAGAAGAAGGCCAACTGAGCAGTATGGCGATGATCAACACTTCAATGAATTTAACGTTCAACCTCAAGTTGTTCCCTCATGGCTACAAGATTGGTTAGAGAATAGAGGTGGTTACTTAATAGGAAATATTAGAACAGGAAGGCCTGACTTTCGGTTTTACAGTTTAGGTAATTCTTTAGCATGTATGTTTGGAGTACTGCCTCCTGAAGAACAAAGAGCTTTATTTAGATTAGTTTTACATAACAGACAGCATTTGATGGCTCAAATGCCCATGAGAATTTGTCATCCTCATATGGATGTCGAAGAATGGCAAAACAAAACTGGATCGGATCCAAAGAATTGGCCTTGGAGTTACCATAACGGTGGACATTGGCCGAGTTTACTTTGGTTTTTTGGTGCAGCCGTGCTTTTACATCAAAAGAATTATGGTTCTGATGATGTTATTCTCATGGAAGAAATGAAATCTTTAATAGAGGAATCATACTGGTGTCAACTTAATCAATTGCCTAAGCAAGAATGGGCAGAATATTTTGATGGTCCTACAGGAACTTGGGTTGGGCAACAATCAAGAACCTATCAAACTTGGACAATTGTTGGATTTTTATTGATGAATCATTTTCTAAGAAATGAGTATAACGATTTAGATATGTTTAAAATTTAAATCTAAAATAATCCTAAAGTTAGTGATTTATCAATTGGCAAGCATGCTCCAATACCAAGATATATTGTTAGAAAAGTTCCGAATAAGAAAACAGACATTGCTATTGGTCTTCTAAAGGGATTAGAGAATTTATTAACGTTTTCTATAAAGGGTAAAATCATTAATCCAAGTGGAATTAATGTTTGAAGTGCGATACCCAATAGCTTGTTAGGAACTACCCTAAGTATTTGAAAAACAGGGTATAGATACCATTCAGGGAGGATTTCTAAGGGGGTTGCGAATGGATTCGCCTTATCTCCAAGCATTGCAGGGTCTAGAACTGCTAGTCCGACTACGCAGGCAATAGTACCTAAAATAACCACTGGGAATATATACAGTAAATCATTTGGCCAAGCAGGCTCACCATAATAATTATGGCCCATACCTTTAGCTAGTTTTGCTCTTAATTTAGGATCAGATAAATCTGGTTTTTTTAACGTAGACATGAGAGAGTCTTGGAATAATTTAAGTATAAAAGTTTATAAGGGACCTGAAATACCTTGTTTACGAATCATTAAAAAGTGCATCAACATGAAAACTGCTAATGACCAGGGCAAGACGAAAGTATGAAGACTATAAAATCTTGTAAGAGTTGATTGTCCAACACTTTCTCCACCTCTAAGCAGTTCGACCATAAAATCGCCAATTACTGGAATGGCAGCAGGAACACCGGAAACAATTTTGACAGCCCAATAACCCACTTGATCCCAAGGCAAAGAATATCCTGTCACTCCAAAGGCTACTGTTATAACTGCCATTACCACACCTGTCACCCAAGTTAATTCTCTAGGCCTTTTGAAACCACCGGTAAGATAAACTCTAAAAACATGAAGGATTAACATCAAAACCATCATTGATGCACTCCATCTATGAACAGATCTTATTAGCCATCCGAAACTTACATCGGTCATCAAATAACTTACTGAGCTATAAGCTTGAGAAACTGTTGGCTTATAGTAAAAAGTCATTGCAAAACCTGTTGCAAATTGAATTAAGAAGCATACTAAAGTTATGCCACCTAAACAATAAAAAATATTTACGTGAGGGGGTACGTACTTGGAAGTTACGTCGTCAGTTATGTCTTGAATTTCAAGTCTTTCTTGAAACCAGTCATAAACAGATGAAGAATTCGCCATCCAAAAAAAAATTAGCTTTGATATAAAGAGCTTACTTAAAATTCTTATACTTGGTGTTAACACTTAACCCAATGAATTCATCTTTTAACAAACTTTTAACATTCAAAACTTTGATCACGGCATCAATGATCATAGTTTTTTCTATCAATCTCTTATCAATAGAAAGAGTAGATGCTCTCAGTGATACCAAGCAATTAGTCCTAGACGCTTGGACCTTGGTGAATGAGGGCTTTTATGACCCAGAAAAGTTTGAAGAAATACAATGGAAAAGAATTAGACAAAAAACATTACAGAAACAAATTGAAACAACTGAAGAGGCTTATTCCGCAATTGAAGACATGTTAAGACCTCTAGAAGATCCCTACACAAGAATTTTACGCCCAAAAGATTATGAACTCCTTAAATCAAGTAATTTTGGAAGTGAGATTAATGGGGTTGGGCTCCAATTAGGTGAAGATGATGACAAAAAAGTTAAAGTTATCTCAACTCTTGGAGGATCTCCAGCTGAAGAGGCTGGAATAGTTAGCGGAGACTTCATAGAAAAAGTGGATGGAACTTCATCAAAAGAATTAGGCCTTGCTAATACTGCCTCTAAGTTAAGAGGCGAATCAGGATCAAAAGTTCTGGTTGAAATCTCTTCGGAATCAGGGGCAATTAGGGAGGTGGATTTAGAGAGGAGATCAGTAGATCTCAGACCAGTTAGAACAAAAAGATTAAGGGATGATTCACACACAATAGGATATTTAAGGATAACTCAATTCAGCGAAAGCGTACCCAAAAAAGTTGAAGAGGCACTTCAAGAGCTAAAAGAAAAAGAGGTTGAAGGGTTAATCTTAGATCTTAGAAATAATTCAGGTGGACTAGTAAGCTCAGGTATAGCAGTTGCAGACTCATTATTAAGTGAGAAACCTGTTGTAGAAACAAAAAATAGAAATGGAATCAAAGATGCAATAATCTCTCAAAAGGAGACCTCTTTTGATGGACCAATGGTGACTTTGGTTAATAAAGGTACTGCGAGTGCTAGTGAAATACTTGCTGGTTCTTTACAAGATAATGAAAGATCAATTCTTATGGGAGAAAAAACTTATGGGAAAGGTTTAATTCAATCCCTAAAAAGTTTGGGAGAGGATAGTGGTATTGCCATAACAGTTGCTAGTTATTTAACTCCCAAAGGTAATAATATACAAGGTTTAGGCATGACACCTGACAAACTACTTGATATTCCTGACGCAAGTGAATACGGAAGTGCTGATGATAAATGGGTAAGAAATGCAGAATTATTTTTAGAGTCGCTCCTAGAAAAAGAAAAACTTTCATTTCAAACTAGTGAATTAAGCAATGAAGGAATAAAGCCTTGAAATGGCAAAAGATAGAAAATAAAAAATCTTAAAAACTATGGGTATTAAAAGAGTTTTTCATGATCCAATTCATAAAGAAATAGTATTTGATTCAGGGAAGCCAGAAGAATTAATGGTTCTAGAATTAATTGATACAATAGCTTTTCAAAGATTAAGAAGAATAAAACAACTAGGGGCGGCATTATTACTTTTTCATGGTGCTGAATCGAGTAGATTCACCCATTCAATTGGCGTTTTTTGTATCGCAAGAAAAATCTTTAAAAGGTTAATTGAAAGTAAACCTTCATTTTGTGAAAATAAATTTGTTCTTTATGGAGCAGCTCTATTACATGATTTAGGTCATGGACCTTTAAGCCATACCAGCGAAACAATATTCGAGCATAACCATGAACAATGGTCTCAAAACTTAGTACAAAATTATTCTCCAATAAATTCAATTCTCAAAAAGTATGACAACGAATTACCTAGACTAATTGGGGGTTTATTTCAGTCAAAGCAACTATTTTCACAACCTTTGAAAACACTGATTAGCAGTGAGATCGATTGCGATCGGCTCGATTATCTATTACGCGATAGTTACAACACCGGCACCAACTATGGCTTAGTAGATTTAGAAAGAATTATTTCAGCTCTTACTTTTTCACCTGATGGAAATATCGGAATCAAACCAAAAGGAGTTATCGCCATTGAGCATTTCCTAGTATTAAGAAACTTGATGTATAGAACAATCTATAATCACAGAATAAACGAAATATCAACATGGATACTGGAAAAAATAATTTATACAATAAAATATAATTCTGAAAAGAAAATTTGGTTAGATAATTCTCTATATAAATGGATATTTTTCCCTGAAAAAGTTGATTTTGATGATTTCATAAGAAATGATGATGTAATCTTTTACTATCATTTGATGAAATGGAAAGATGAATCTTTTGAACCACTTTCTACACTGTGCAAGATGTTTATTGACAGAGATTTATTAAAGGCATCGGACATAAGTTTTTTAAGTAAAATAGATAGACTAAAAATCCTTGCGTTTGCTAGAAAATTATGTGAAAAAAATGGTTATAATTCAGAAGTTTTTTGTGGGATTAAGGAAAGGTCTTTCAAAGGTTTTGAATCTAACAATTCACTCAAAATATGGGACGGCACTTATCAAAGCTCATTAGAAACTAGTTCTGCATTAATAAAAACTTTAATGAGATCTGAGGAAAGCTCTTTAATTATTTATCCAGATATGATCAAAAATGAAATTAAAAATGAAATTTCATTAATGAAAAATAATTCCTAGTTTTTATTCCATGGAAATAGTATTAAGTAACACTAGAAGTAAATATTTAGAAATTTATCCTTTGTATGATTTAGATAATATCTATGAAACTTTCGAACAATTGTCTTACATGAAGGGCCCTCTGGAAGCAAAAATTTTCGCAGTCAATGAGTCAATAAGTTCTCATCAAATATCAAAATTAAAAAATCATTTTGACAAAATTAATATTTGTTCCCTATTAATTTATTCTAACAATAGGGATACGATTTTAAGTGGAAAGTCTTTAAAAATAGATTCAACTTTTTTTAAAGAGCAAGAGATTAAAAATAAGCTACTTTCATTCAAATCAAGAGAGAAAGACGATATTCTTCATAAAGGAACAGTTCGATCGGGTGAAAGAATATCTTCAAATGGAAACCTATGCATTATTGGAGACGTTAATCCAGGAGCAATAGTTTCCGCCAAGAAAAACATTTACGTTTGGGGCAAATTACTAGGGATCGCATTCGCGGGAAAAAGTGGAAATAAAAATGCCTCAATTGCATCACTTTATTTAAAACCTTTACAATTACGAATTGCAGATGTAATAGCTATTGGACCAAAGGATAATCCCAAAAATTGTTATCCAGAAATTGCGGTAATAGACAAACAAACGATAATTATCAAACCCCACATAATCGAAACTAAAAATTAATCAATGATTTGCAATAAATTAATTCAAACTAGATAAATTTAAGAATTACTTAATCTTTAAAATATTTAACTTTCTGCAAGTGGCTTTATTATTTGGAAAATCCTTAAAATCGTGGGGAAAAATACTCGCACAATATTAATTTGTTCAGGTAAAGGGGGGGTTGGTAAAACCACTTTAACTGCAAACTTAGGCATAGCACTTGCTAATAGCGGAGCAACAACTGCTGTATTAGATGCTGATTTTGGCTTAAGAAATTTAGATCTTCTTCTTGGATTAGAAAACCGTATTATTTATACGGCCCAAGATGTTCTTGACAATAATTGTCGTCTTGACCAAGCTTTGGTTAGACATAAAAAGGAACCTAATCTTGCTCTTCTTCCTGCTGGGGATCCAAGGATGTTGGATTGGATGAAGCCTAAAGATATGAAAAAAATTAGTGAATTGCTTAGTGAGAAATTTGATTTTGTATTAGTTGATTGTCCTGCTGGGGTAGAAGATGGCTTTAAAAATGCTCTTGCCGCTTGTAAAGAAGCTATTGTTGTTACTAACCCAGAATTATCTGCAGTAAGGGATGCCGATAGAGTAATAGGGATTCTTAATACATCTGACATTGAGCCTATTCAGCTTGTAATAAACAGAGTTCGCCCCAACATGATGGCAAGTCAAGAGATGTTATCTATCGATGATGTCCAAGGGATACTTTCTTTGCCTTTGTTAGGTATTGTTTTAGAAGATGAACAGGTAATTATAAGTACAAATAGAGGAGAGCCACTGACTCTTACAGATGGAAGATCTCCCGCAAAAAAATGTTATTTGAATGTTTCTCAAAGACTTACAGGAAAGGATGTACCAATTATTGACCCCAAAAAAGAAGGTAAAAGTCTTAAAGATAAATTCATGAGATTAATGCAAACAAAGGTTTTTTAAAATGATGACACTCAGAGATCTTATAAACAAGTTACTAGGCAGAGAAACAGCTAGTGCCAACACAGCTAGAGAAAGATTACAACTTGTACTTGCTCACGACAGAGTTGATATGAGTTCTTTAACAACTGATCTTTTGGATAAAATGAGGAAGGAAATTCTCGATGTTGTTGCTAAATATGTTGAGATTGATTTTGAAGAAGTTGCAGTAAGTTTAGAGACTGAGGACAGAATGACTGCCCTAGTAGCAAATTTACCAATCAAAAGAACTATTACAGGAGAAATAAAGTTTAAAAAAAATGATAAGAATGATAAAAGCGAGAAAGATATCAAAAAGTAATAAATTTTAAAAAGCACCAAAAAATACTAAGATTGATCCACCTTAATTGTAAGATAGTGATTATGCCGGCTTAGCTCAGCGGTAGAGCAGCGCTTTTGTAAAGCGAAGGTCATCAGTTCAAATCTGTTAGCCGGCATTTTGATTTATTTAATTCTGTTCAATATTTTTTGCTGAAAATAAAAAGATCAAACCTATAAGAACAATTACAGGAAAAGATCTTATTTCGAGAACATACTCTAAAAAAGATGCAAGGGGTTCAAATATCCAATAATTAAAAAATTGAATTAATAAAATAAAAAAAAATAATAAAAACATTAATGCAATTCCCTAACTAATACTTCTCCTTCTCTAATCAGGGTCCAATCTCCACTTTTCTTCCAAAATATAATGGTACTAGCTTTTCCACTACTTTTTCCCCAGGGGATAGGCCCCAAAATTTTTACAGAAGGGAAGTCAAGAGCAATACCTTCAATTGTAATTGATCCTTTAAAACCTGAAATATTTGCACTTGAAGTTAATAATGGGCCTGTTTCTCTCATGAGAGATTGAGCCATATATGAATTTGGAATCCTCAACCCAAGAGTAAGATCATTGCTTGTGATAATTGTAGTCTGCTTTTCTGAAGCAGGAATAACCATTGTCAGAGCTCCAGGCCAATATTTTGAAGCTATATTTTCATAATCTTCTTTCGCTGTTTCCTGCACATAATTGACTAATTGTTTTTGTTCTGATCCCATAAGAATTAAGGGTTTATCTCTATCTCTTTTTTTAAACTCATAAATAATATTTGAAAATTTTGGCAAGCATCCAATTGCAGGTAATGTGTCTGTAGGGAAAATTATAGGAAAACCACTTTTAAGAGTTTTCAAGGCAGTTTTGTAATCTACTAAATTCATTTAGATTATGAATCTATAATAATTTATTTATATCTTCCAATGGTAAACCTACCAATGCCTGAAAGATCTTTCACAATTTTTATTGATGTAAATTTATTTTTAATAAGTAGTTGTTTTACTTTTTCACTTTGATCAAAATGATTCTCTAAAATTAGCCAACCCTTCTCTTTTAAAAAAAATGGTGCTTTTTGTATTATTTCTCTAATATGTTTTAAACCATCTTCGCCGCCTAATAAAGCAACTTTAGGTTCGAAATTTTTAACTTCTTTGGGTAATTTTTCATAAGTATCTCTAGGAATATATGGCGGGTTTGAAATAGCAAGGTCTAAATTTCCTTTAAAACTTTCAAGAGGTGACCACCAATTTCCACAATAAAATTTCAAATTTGATTGTTTAGAAGAATTTATATAATTTTTAGTGGCTATTTCTAATGCATCTTGATCTATATCAGTTGCTACTCCTTCACTCAACGGATAAGCCAATGCCAAAGCAATACTTATAGCGCCTGATCCAGTACCTAATTCAGCAAAAAATAATTTTTCTGACTTCTTTCGAAATATACTGAAGACAATATCAACTATGAGCTCTGTTTCTGGTCTGGGAATAAGTACTTTGTTTGTAACTTTTAATTTTAAGTCTCTCCAAAAAGTTATTCCACATAGGTATTGAATTGGACAAGATTTCAGTAAATGATCATCCCAAACAGACTCTAAAAATTCTAAGTTTTTTTTTAAATGTAAGTTTCTTTCAGAATTTATACTTATCAAGTTAAGATCACTAGTCGATAAACCGCCTAAACAATCAAGTAAAACAGAAAAAGATTGTTGATCGCCTCCTTTAGAAAGTTGCTTTTTTTTCCAACATAAAAATTCTTCTACAGAAATGCCAAGCATTTATTAAAGAATTAGCGTTTAGGCCCAAGCCTGCCTTTGCTAGAGTCAGAGTAGAAGCTTGATTTTTCTCCATCTTGTGTAGAAATAAATAAACCTATGAGGAATATTGTTGGCACCCCTACAAATAAAAGACTAGCTACGAATCCAAAGTTAGTTGTTTCCATTTAATTGGTAGTTCTATATTAGATATTAAAACTATAGACATATAACTTGAAATAAAGTGGAAAAATAAACAAATTTTATAAACTGATTAACAGTCTTAAACAATTTAGCGAGGTAATTTTTTATTTTCACTAATTTTTTTTAATTCTTCCAAGTTTGATGGTGGAGATTGTGGTTTTGTTAAAATTACTGCAGAAGATTTTATTAATGTTTGGCATGCAAGTCGCCAATTTTCTGGTCTATTTTTGAGTTTTTCTTCTTCAACAGAAGTAAGAGGGCTCAAAGAATTTTTGTTTCCACCTTCAACTGAAATAAAGCAAGTACTGCATTGTCCTGCTCCTCCGCAATTTCCTAAAATACCTTTCAATCCATAAAGTTGTAAGTTTTCCTTCATTACCAGTTCTCTTAAATTTTCACCTGGATTGCATTGAACCTCCAAATCCTCACGGATAAATCTGATAGTTGCCATTTTTTTAGTTATTTTTCTTATTTTGGCGTTTTACTTTGAGAATTGTGACCAAAATATTAACAATTTTTAGCTAAAAATTCCTTGTAAACTCAGTTGTGAAGATTGATTTGCTCAATTTTTGCAAAAAAATAAATTTATTTACAAAAATCCCTCAAAGACTAAAAAACCCTTACTATCGTGTTGTTTAGCTGTTTATTCAGCATAGTTACTAGAAATTAACCGATGGGATTGCCTTGGTATCGAGTTCACACAGTAGTTATTAATGACCCAGGTCGACTACTTGCTGTGCATCTTATGCATACTGCATTATTAGCCGGCTGGGCCGGTTCTATGGCTCTTTATGAATTAGCCATTTTTGATCCTTCTGATGCTGTTCTCAATCCAATGTGGAGACAGGGGATGTACGTTATGCCTTTCATGGCAAGACTAGGTATCACAAGTAGTTGGAACGGATGGGATATTACGGGTGCTACGGGAGTTGATCCTGGGTTCTGGAGTTTTGAAGGCGTTGCAGCAGCACACATAGTATTTAGTGGACTATTGATGTTAGCTTCTATTTGGCACTGGACGTATTGGGATTTGGATTTATGGGAAGATTCAAGAACTGGTGAGCCTGCTCTTGATTTACCAAGAATATTCGGGATTCATCTTCTCCTAGCTGGGCTTACATGCTTTGGTTTTGGAGCATTTCATTGTGCAAACGTGGGTATTTGGGTTTCTGATCCTTATGGTTTAACTGGTCATGTAGAGCCTGTAGCCCCTTCCTGGGGAGTAGAAGGATTTAACCCTTTTAATGCTGGAGGAATTGTTGCTAATCATATTGCTGCTGGACTTATGGGGATTATTGGGGGTATTTTTCACATTACCAATAGACCTGGAGAAAGACTTTATAGAGCTTTGAAACTTGGAAGTCTTGAAGGTGTTCTTGCTAGTGCGTTAGCTGCTGTATTATTTGTTTCTTTCGTTGTTGCAGGAACAATGTGGTACGGTTCAGCGACAACTCCAGTCGAATTATTTGGACCTACCAGATATCAATGGGATTCTGGCTATTTTAAAACTGAAATCAATAGAAGAGTTCAAGCTGCCATAGATAATGGTGCCACTAAGGAAGAGGCTTATGCATCGATTCCAGAGAAGTTAGCATTCTACGATTATGTTGGGAATAGTCCTGCAAAAGGTGGACTATTCAGAGTTGGAGCTCTTGTTAATGGTGATGGTTTACCAACTGGTTGGCAAGGTCATATTGCTTTTCAAGACAAGGAAGGTAACGAATTAGAAGTTAGAAGAATACCGAATTTCTTTGAGAACTTCCCCGTCATTCTTGAAGACAAAGAAGGTAATGTAAGGGCAGATATTCCATTCAGGAGAGCTGAAGCAAAGTATTCATTCGAACAGACTGGGATTACTGCAACTATCTATGGAGGAGATCTTAATGGTCAAACCTTTACTGATCCTGCAGTAGTCAAAAGATTAGCAAGAAAGGCTCAACTTGGAGAAGCATTCAAGTTTGACAGAGAGACGTATAAATCTGATGGTGTATTCCGAAGTTCTCCAAGAGCTTGGTTTACATACGCACATTTATGTTTCGGCTTGCTATTCTTGTTTGGCCACTGGTGGCACGCTTCAAGAACTCTTTACAGAAATTCCTTTGCTGGTATTGATGCTGAGATTGGTGACCAAGTTGAATTTGGTTTATTCAAGAAACTTGGTGACGAAACCACAAGAAGAATCCCAGGAAGGGTTTAAACTAAACTTTATTAATTAAATCTTATGGAAGCCTTTGCTTACGTTCTTATTCTAACTCTCGCAGTTGTTACATTATTCTTTGCTGTCGCCTTTAGAGACCCACCTAAATTTGATAGAAAGTGAACTAAGAAAAAAAACCTCTTTAACAAGAGGTTTTTTTTTACTTTTCATAATTAAGAAATTACTCTACTATTAGAGTTGAAGTGCAGCTTATTTCACCACATGCAGTGTCCAACCTGTCAAAACACAGATAGCAGAGTTTTGGAATCAAGATCTGCTGATAGTGGTAAAAGTGTTCGAAGAAGAAGAGAGTGCTTAAATTGCAGCTTTAGATTTACAACTTATGAAAGAGTGGAATCAATGCCAGTTTCAGTTATAAAAAAAGATGGCAGCAGGGAATTATTTGATAAACAAAAATTATTTACTGGGATATCAAGAGCTTGTGAAAAGACTAACTTCAGTAGTGAAGCAATTATTAATTTCGTAGATGGAATTGAATCACAAATCGTTCAAGACTCTAATAAAGATATTAAATCTTCACAAATTGGAGAATTAATACTTAAAAATCTTAGGAAAGAAAACGAAGTCGCTTATATAAGATACGCCTCAGTTTACAGAAAATTTAATGGAGTAAAAGACTTTATTTCTACTCTTGAATCTCTAAAAGGAATTTCAAAAACCCAATTAGCTTCAATTTCATAAAATTCAGCATCTTAAAGTGTAGAATACTTATCACAAATGTTTTTGCTATTGGTTTGCAGGCTAGTAGCATTCCTTTCTAACTACCTTAGGTAGTCTGCGATACAACAAATGAACGAAAATTCTTCCAAAACCATCAAAGAACTTTCTGAGGATCAAGAAATTGAAAATTCATCTGAATTAGATAATGATTCAGAATCCCAAAATGAGGAAGATTTATCATTCGAGAAGAGCTATATTCCTTCAGCAGATTCTTCCTCTAGCAGAACAAATACGGATTTTGACAACGCAGGATTCACACAAGAAGAATTTGCATCACTTTTGGGTAAGTATGACTATAATTTTAAGCCTGGCGATCTAGTTAAAGGTACCGTTTTTGCTCTAGAGTCCAAAGGAGCCATGATAGATATAGGGGCAAAAACAGCTGCTTTTATGCCTGTTCAGGAGGTTTCAATAAATAGAGTTGAAGGACTTAATGATGTTTTACAACCTTCAGAAAGTAGAGAATTTTTCATAATGAGCGAAGAAAATGAAGATGGCCAGTTAGCCCTCTCCATTAGAAGAATTGAATATCAAAGAGCATGGGAAAGGGTTAGACAACTCCAAAAAGAAGATGCAACTATATATTCTGAAGTTTTTGCAACAAACAGAGGCGGAGCTCTTGTTAGGGTAGAAGGCTTGAGAGGTTTTATCCCAGGCTCTCATATAAGTGCTCGAAAAATTAAAGATGACTTAGAAGGTGAATATTTACCTTTAAAATTTCTTGAAGTTGATGAAGAGAGAAATAGATTAGTACTAAGTCATAGAAGAGCTTTGGTTGAGAAAAAAATGAACCGACTTGAGGTAGGGGAAGTTGTTATTGGTTCTGTGAAAGGTATTAAACCTTATGGAGCATTTATTGATATTGGTGGAGTTAGTGGTCTATTACACATTTCTGAGATTAGTCATGAGCATATTGAGACTCCTCATAATGTTTTAAATGTGAATGACCAAATGAAAGTTATGATAATTGACCTTGATTCAGAAAGAGGACGAATTTCATTATCTACTAAAGCACTTGAACCTGAACCAGGAGATATGCTAACTGACCCTCAAAAAGTTTTTAGTAAAGCTGAAGAAATGGCTGCGAAATACAAACAAATGTTATTTGAACAAACTGACGATAACGAGGAGATCCATACTGCTTCAGCTGAAGCAGTATAAATTAACTTACTTATTTTGTGTAGAAATATCGGAAATTAAGACTTATTATTCTTGTAAGAGTATTTTTTAATTTACAATGATTGATTTGTAACGGTAGTCTAATTTAGGATAAAGTTTAATTTAAAAAATTATTTTAAATGAGTGATTTCATTTTCACTTCAGAATCCGTGACTGAAGGTCATCCTGACAAAATATGTGATCAAATTAGTGACGCTGTTTTAGATGCTTTATTGACAGAAGATCCAGAAAGCAGAGTTGCATGCGAAACTGTTGTTAACACAGGTCTTTGTTTACTTACTGGTGAAATCACTTCAAAAGCAAAAGTCGATTACATAAAACTTGTTAGAAATGTAATTAAAGAAATTGGATATGAAGGCTATAAAGCAGGTGGTTTTGACGCAAATAGTTGCGCTGTTTTAGTAGCACTTGACGAGCAATCTCCAGATATTTCACAAGGAGTAAACGACGCCGATGATGTTAACGATGATTTGGAAGATAATACCGGAGCTGGTGACCAAGGCATAATGTTCGGCTATGCATGCGATGAGACGCCTGAATTAATGCCCTTACCAATTAGCTTAGCTCATAGATTAGCCATTCAACTTGCCAAAGTGAGGCATGAAAAAGTCCTTAATTATCTACTCCCTGATGGTAAAACTCAAGTAAGCATTGATTACGAAAAAGGGTTACCAGTTTCTATTAATACAATTTTAATTTCAACTCAACATAATCCTGAGATTGATGGAATAATAAATGAAGAAGAAATTCGTCAAAGAATAAAAGAAGATTTATGGACGCATGTTGTAATTCCTGCCACTGAAGATCTAGAAATCAAACCAAACATTAGCAAGACAAGATTTCTAGTGAACCCCACAGGAAAATTTGTCGTAGGCGGGCCTCAAGGAGATGCGGGGCTCACTGGCAGAAAAATTATTGTAGATACTTATGGTGGATATGCAAGACACGGAGGAGGGGCGTTTTCTGGTAAAGATCCCACAAAAGTAGATAGATCAGCCGCTTATGCAGCACGTTATGTAGCTAAAAGCATAGTTATGGCAAAATTGGCAAAAAAAGCAGAAGTACAATTAAGTTATGCAATTGGAGTAGCAAAACCAATTTCCATTCTCGTGGAAACTTTTGATACAGGTGATATTTCACAAGCTAATTTGACTGAGCTAATTAAAGAGCACTTTGATTTAAGGCCCTCAGCAATAATAAAAGAATTTAACTTAAGAAATCTACCCAAAAAAATGGGAGGTAAATTTTTTAGAAAGACTGCCTCTTATGGACATTTTGGCAGAAGAGATCTTGAGCTCCCTTGGGAAAATGTAGAAGAAAAAGCAGCCCAACTAGCAGAGGCTTCCAAAATCTTTTTATAAAATATTTTTTCTATGCCTAATAATTTCTATGGAGGGTTAGATTTTGGAACCAGTGGTGCAAGAATATCAATAATTAATCTTCAAAAGAAATTAGTATATTCAAAATCAGTCCCTTATTCATACAGCTTTAAAAATCCAAATTCTTGGATCAATTCTTGTGAAAATCTCATAGTTAGTTTACCTATTGAGGTAAAAATCAACCTTAATAAATTGGCTATCTCCGGCACCTCAGGAACTTTAACAGCCTCAGATTTGCAAGGAGAACCTATTGGAGAAGCGATACCTTATGACCAAGCATGTATTGGACATAAGATACTTCTTGAATCCTTAACTTCTGGAGAAGATCATCTGCGAACTCCATACAGTAGTCTTGCTAAAGCATTAAAACTAATAGATAAATATGGGACAAATATACTTTTACGACATCAATCCGATTGGATCACTGGTTGGTTTTTAAAAGATTGGACTCATGGAGAAGAAGGTAATAATCTAAAACTTGGTTGGGATTTAAAAAAAGAATCGTGGCCAAAAAGCTATCTCAATACTTCATGGCAAAAATGCCTACCTCATATAGTAAAAAGTGGAAAAACTATTGGACAAGTAAATTTTGATTTAGCAGAGAGATTTAATTTGAATAAAAAATTAAAATTAATCTCAGGCACTACTGACTCTAATGCAAGTTTAATAGCTGCAGATTTAGGAAAAGAAGATGGTCTCACAGTTTTAGGAACAACAATTGTGGTTAAAAAAATTATTGATAACCCTATAAAAAAACAGGGAATTACAACCCATAGGGTAAACGGCGATTGGATATGCGGAGGAGCATCAAATGCGGGATGCGGTATCTTGTCTAAGTTCTTTTCTGATTTAGAAATAAAGGAACTCAGTCGACAAATTAATCCATCGAAAAACACTTCTTTGGATCTTTTACCTCTAAATAGTAAAGGAGAGAGATTTCCTGTTAATAATTCTAATTTAGAGCCGATACTTGGTCCTAGACCAGTAAGCGACTCACTTTATTTACATGCATTATTTGAGGGGCTAGCTAAGATCGAATTGAAAGGATGGGAAAAACTAGGCAAACTAACAGGTTCACTTCCAAAAAAAATTATAACTATTGGTGGAGGTTCAAAAAACCCTCAGTGGAGAAAAATAAGAGAAAAAATTATTAATATACCAATAGTTTCATGTAATAAAACCACTTCTTTTGGTACTGCCTTATTAGCGATTAATTCAAAATAATAATTTTTGGATATTTGATAAAGATATAAAATTTTTAATGAAAAGGGTTTCACAAACTACACATCTTAATTTAGAGTATACAGGTTAGAGCCGGGATAGCTCAGTTGGTAGAGCAGGCGACTGAAAATCGCCGTGTCCCCAGTTCAAATCTGGGTCCTGGCACCTTTAAACCCTGTCTGCGACAGGGTTTTAAACTTTCAAGACATAGGGGAGACTTGAGTTTTGCGTAATTTTATTTTTTATTATTGAAAATTTTTAGTTTTCGACTCCGCATACTTGACCAATAATACCCAAAATCAGTTTATCTCCATTTGGATCTTCCCAATCAGCTGAATCATTGAAATTACTATTTACTTTATCTATAGAGACATCAACGTCTCTAAATGATTTTTCAAAACAATTTATATCCATTGTATAGAGAATATCCTTAGTAATTTCACTTTTTGTTTTGGGAATAAATTTACTCAATACTCTTACAGAACCATCTTCATTCCTTTTAATACTTTTTCTATCCCATAACTGTTCTCCATATTCACTTTTAGGGACGCCAACCCATTCATGAGGCAAAGCATTTGATTGTTTTATTGAAATACACATTGAAACAATTATCGAAAGGAATAAACCAATGCTATTTCTAATAAATATTGAATTAGCATTATTCTTAGAATCAACCATGAATACTTCTAAAATACAAAAATCTCTTATCGGGAGAAAATATAAGATTAAAAATTTGTAAAAATTTTTATTGATTAGTATTTCTATTATAGATACAATCAAATATTAAATTAAGAATTTACTTCTAATAAATTTTCTAGAAAATAATGAATAAAATACAGAAATTTCTCTCAGTAGTTTTTTTTATCGCAATATTTGTTGTATTGATTTATTTAATCCAAAATTATGGGATTGAACCCCTCAGGAACAAAATTGAAAGTATGGGAATTTGGGCTCCTTTTGGAATTTTCATATTAAGAGGACTAAGTATTATTTTACCAGCTCTTCCAAGTTCAGCTTATTCACTGCTAGCCGGTTCATTATTAGGATTTCAAAAAGGTTACATGACAATAATCTTTTCTGATATCGTTTTTTGCCAAGCTGCTTTCTTTATTGCAAGAAATTATGGGCGAGTCCCTGTAAGGAATTTAGTAGGCTCAAAAGCGATGAAAAAAATTGAAAGTTTTAATCAAAACCAACTAGAAGAAAATTTCTTTCTCATGACAGGCCTACTAATGACTGGCCTTTTTGATTTTCTAAGCTACGCAATTGGTATTGGAGGAACTCGCTGGAAAATATTCACTCCAGCATTATTAATAAGTCTTCTAATCAGTGATTCTATATTAGTAGCTGTAGGAGCTGGTGTTAGTCAGGGAGCAGGATTATTTTTAGGAGTAGCTCTTATGGGAATGTTTGCATTAGCTACTATTTCAGGATTGGCAAAAAATAAAATGCCTAAATAACAAAACAGTTGAAAATTCTGTAATTAAAAAAGAAAGATATGACATTTTTGCAAACAACAACTTAATAAATAAGAATTCATGCAAGAATATAAATCGATTAATTTTTAAAGTTATTAGATGACTTCATTTAGACCAACTTCTTATGATCGCCCTGGAGAACAAATATCAACCACTCCTTCTGGATTAAAAGTAACTTCTGCAAAGAGATTAATGGTGGATTCAATGGTAAGAATGATACAAAAAGCAGAAAATCATTCCGTAGAAGATAAACTTGACGAAGAATCTAACAACAATTAATCAATTCATTAATAAAAGTATAGGAGAGTGGAAATCTATTAGAAGTACTCACACTTTAGCTTTTCAGGAATTTGAAAACTCAACTAGTAAAATATATATTAACCATATCAACTTAAAAAATGAAAAAGTCGTTGAGCTTTTTAAAAATTATAAATTAAGTTTAAACTTAGAGAGTTTAGCCATTTCTATAAAATGGCAATCTATGAGTGATTGGGAAGATGATGATATAAGTGAGGGAGATGAAACGATTTTGATTTTTTTACCCAAAGATGAAAATTCAGGAATTGTCTTACAAAATAAAGGTTACACCGAATCTGTTATTTCATCTACAAATTATTTTGTTGATGAACAAAATAATTTACACATTAAAACTGTTTATAAAACAACAGTTTCCGAAGAAAGAATTTCCTTTTTATCCACTCATGTAAGATCCAGATTTTCCACTATTAGAAATCTGGAAAATAACTCAGTTATACAGACTTCCCATACCTCAGAGATAAGGAATTTAGCTAGTTTAAAAGATTAATTATCCTTTCAAATTGAAACTCTGTTTCAGAAATTAAATCAGGAAGAAAACATTTGTTTCCCTGCATACTATCAACTGTTGATCTCAAATCAGAGATGGTTGCATCTCGCATTAATTTAATAACCCTTCTTGCATTTCTTAAAGGTACCCCAAGAGCAAGATAAGTATTTTTAAGATCCTTCAAACAACTTTTTTCTAAAACTGATTCGTCATTAGAAATTAAAAGATAAGCAACAATCCTTAGGATTATTTCTCCATCTCTTAAACAAACGGACATCTTGTTAGTAGTATTTAAAGCAATTTTTGAATTAACTGAATCTTGATTTTCGCAAATCATTGCTGTTACAGCATCTGCTGCAATTGCATGTGAATTTTTAGTTATTAAGGTTATTGCATCTAATCTTGAGTTTGCACTATTAATAAATTCTTTTATATTGCTTAAATCATTTAATTTCTTATCAGCAGGCAATAGTTGGTTATTCTTTAAAACTGACATTCTTAAATTAAAAAACTAAAGTTCGAATCTTAGAATAGTACAAAGCTAGTAAAAACAATACAATTTAAAAATTAACGCAATGCTTCTTAATTAATAACTTCATTCCAAAGTGATAGTTGAAATAATTCAAATAAAAAAGTTTTTTCCGCTAATATAAAGCTACTTTTTAATAAAGTTTTGGATCAGCAAGATTTAAAATTATCAAAGAAACTTATTACCTCTTATAAAAAGAGATTGGAAAAAGAAATTCTTGACAGAAGTATGAAATTAAGAATGCCTCAAAATAAATTTGAAGAAATAATTCACAACAATAATGAACTTATTAATTTAAAAAAAGCGTTAGAAAAGCTAGAAGCAGAAACTGAACCTCATAATAAAGTCTGACTCTTGAAATAACCCTACAAAAGTGCCTCAAACTAACAATTTCCTTTTTAAGTCTTTAAACAATGAACAACTTCAAGCAGTAAAACATGTTTATGGACCACTTTTAGTTGTAGCAGGTGCAGGCAGCGGAAAAACTAAGGCTCTTACTCACAGAATTGCAAACCTTATTGAGGGTAACTCTATAGATCCCTATAACATTCTCGCTGTCACTTTTACTAACAAAGCTGCTAAAGAAATGAAATCAAGATTAGAGGTTCTTCTAGCCCAAGAATTAGCTTTTAATCAATTTGGTCAACCTTGGACAACTCTCAAAGAAATTGATCAAAATCAGTTAAGAGCAAACGTTCACCAAGAGAGGCTTCAGAACCTTTGGATCGGTACTTTCCATTCCTTATTTTCAAGACTTCTGAGATACGATATTGAAAAATATACTGATCCAGAAGGCCTAAAATGGACAAGACAATTTTCAATTTATGATGAAACAGATTCTCAAACATTAGTAAAAGAAATTATCAGTCAAGATATGAATCTTGACCCAAAAAGATATGATCCCAAAAAGATTAAAAGATTAATAAGTAATGCTAAAAATCAATGCTTAACTTCTAATGATCTTTTAGAAAAAGCAGATAATAATTTTGATAAAACAGTTGCAGAAGCCTACAAGAGATATAGGATTTCGCTCTCAAAAAATAATTCTTTAGACTTTGATGATCTTCTACTATTGCCTGTTTTCTTATTGAGGCAAAATGATATAGTCAGAGATTACTGGCACAAAAGATTTAAACATATTTTAGTTGACGAATATCAAGATACAAATAGAACACAATATGAACTTATAAAATTAATTACGGCTGGAAATACTGAACCAAAAAAATTCTTCAACTGGGAAGATCGGTCAATTTTTGTAGTTGGGGATGCTGATCAAAGTATTTATAGTTTCAGAGCAGCTGACTTCAGAATTTTAATTGGTTTTCAAGAAGATTTTAAAACTTCAATCAACGACGAAACAAAATCATCTTTAATTAAATTAGAAGAAAATTATAGGTCATCTTCCAATATCCTTGATGCTGCAAACTCACTAATTGAAAACAACTCTGAAAGAATTGACAAAGTTTTAAAGGCTACTAAAGAAAAAGGGGAACTTTTAAAGTTACTCAGCTGTGATGATGAAATTTCCGAGGCAGAAGCAATTACCAATAAAATAAAATCACTCAATAACTATAATCAGAACCCAATTTGGAAAAATTTTGCAATTTTATATCGAACTAGAGCTCAGTCGAGAGTATTAGAAGAATCTCTTGTAAGATGGCGCATTCCTTATACAATTTTTGGAGGATTGCGTTTTTATGATAGAAGAGAAATTAAAGATGCAATAGCATATTTGAGAGTTTTGGTTAATTCTTCAGATAACGTTAGTCTTTTACGAATCATAAATGTTCCTAGAAGAGGCATTGGTAAGACTACTATTCAAAAACTTAATGAACTATCTAATAGGTTAAATATCCCATTATGGGAGGTTCTTAATGATAAGCAAAGTCTTGAAGAAACAATAGGGCGATCATCAAAAGGAATTAATAAATTTACTGAAATTATGAATGATCTACTGTGTTACCTAGAAAATTCAGGTCCCGCTCAACTACTACAACTTATATTAGAAAAAAGTGGTTATTTAAGTGACTTGCTCTCTAGTGGGACTGAAGAATCTGAAGATAGAAGAAATAACTTACAAGAACTAATTAATGCAGCTACTCAATATGAAGAAGAAACAGAAAGTGGAGATGTAGAGGGATTTCTTTCTACAGCAGCCTTAACAACTGATAATGATACGAAGAAAAATAATCCTAACTCTGTAACTCTCATGACTCTGCATAATAGTAAAGGTTTAGAATTTCAAAATGTTTTTATAACTGGGCTAGAACAAGGTCTCTTCCCTAGCCATAGATCAATAGATACTCCCTCACTTCTTGAAGAGGAAAGAAGATTATGCTATGTAGGTATTACTAGAGCTAAAGAAAGAGTTTTCTTAAGTCATGCCAGAGAAAGAAGATTGTGGGGTGGAATGCGTGAAGCAACAATTCCTTCAATATTTCTTTCGGAAATACCTGAAGATTTAATGGATGGCGAATTACCACAAACTGGTGGTGCTTCAATTAGAAGAGATTGGCATCTTGATCGTTTAACTAGAGTTGATCGAAACAATCCAAATGAATTTGTTAACAAACCAATAAATTCAGTAAGGAAATTATATTCAGGTCCCAGTAAAGGGAAAAGCTGGATAGTTGGAGATATGCTAATTCACTCAAAGTTTGGGAAAGGTGAAATCATACATATTTTTGGGAGTGGGGAAAAAATATCTTTAGCAGTAAAATTTGGTGATAAAGGAAGTAAAATTCTAGATCCCAGATTGGCTCCAATTCGTTATGTAAGTTAAAACTCATGAACGATATCTCTGATTACATCCAAGGGGAATTAATCAAAACTCCATTTAATCTATATAACCTAATTGCTAAATACATAGAATCTAATAACAATACTAAAGTAGCTTTTGTTGGCGGTTATTTAAGAGATTTATTAATTAGTAAATTCCACAAAAAATCGTTTTCTAAACCTATAGATATTGATCTTGTTATTGAAGGATCCTCCATTTCTCTTGCAAAATTTATAAAAAAAAATATTGTTAATGTAGATTTATGTTTAATCAAGGAATTCAATTTATACAACACTGTAGAAATAAATATTAATGACTATAAAATTGATATTGCTTCTGCAAGAAAAGAAATTTATTCTGCTCCAGGCTTAAATCCCACAGTAAATAAAAGTACTATTGAGGAGGATCTTAAGAGGAGAGATTTCACTATAAATTCTATAGCCTTCGAGGTCTCGGCAAGGAAAATCTATGATCTTTATGGAGGAATTTCTGATATAAAAAGTAAAAGATTGAACTTACTTCACAGTAATAGTATTTCAGATGATCCAAGTAGATTAATTAGATGTGCAAAATATGCTTCAAGGTTAGATTTCAATATTTCAAATAATTCCCTCAAACAATCTCAAGAAACAGTTAGACAATGGCCATGGAAAAGTTCAGAAACTCATCAGAAAATGATTTACCCTCCTGCACTAGGCATACGAATAAGGATGGAACTAGCTGAAATAAATAAACACGATAATTTGACTAATGTGATTTCAATAATTCATAAATGGGAAATTATCTCAATCTTAAATGAAAATATTAAAGTCGATAAAAGATTTTTAAGAGGACTAAATTGGATTAAGAAGTTAAAGGGCAATCATATGCTTTACTTATTAAAAGATTCAGAAGATTTAGAAAAAGCATGTCAAAGATTTTTGGTAAATAATAGTGAGATAAAAATATTAGAAGATTATATAAATATCAAAAAGATATTAAATACAAACCAAAAAAATTTCAATCATTTTTCTCCATCAAGTTGGACAGAATTTATTGAGGACAGAAACCTTAATGATGAGACAATCAAATTATTAATTTGTGATGGAGGACCATACTGGCGGAAATTGTTTAAGTGGTTATTTATTTACAAATTCATAAAATCAAAAAAAGATGGCGAAACATTAAAAAAAGAAGGATGGGACCCAGGGAAGGAGATGGGAAAGGAAATCAAAAGATTAAGATATTTGGAAATTGACAAATTAAATAGAAATTAATTACATTTTTACAACCTCTCCAACCTTGTACCATTTATCCTTTAGAACATTTTCATATTTACGATTGCAACTAATCAACAAGGAGCCACATGTTTGAGGATCTAATAGTAATGATATTCTCTCGTTAAAAGTCTCTTGATCTAATGAATTTTCGTTTAAAAAATTAATTATTCTTTTTTGCTTATTTACTTTATAAATTATGTCAAAAATTTCTTTATTAGATTCAAAGAAAGTACTTTTAACATCTTTTCTTATTAAATCAAATACTCCAGGATAAGCTTTAAATGCGAATAAATCTAATAAAACTTTTAGTGGCTCAAGATTATTGCTTTGCCTATATAAATTAGATGATTCAACCATTTCTTTAAGATGTCCAATAAATCCATATCCAGTAATGTCAGTCGCAGCATTGACTAATGATTCTTTAAATTGATTTTGAAAAAGATAAATTTCATCAATCAAATATTCCTGACTCTTTACTAAATTATTAATTACTTCAGAAGAACTACCTAGCATATTAATATTTTGCATTTGACCAGCAAAGTAAATCCCAACGCCCAAAGGTCTAGACATCATGAGAATATCTCCATTATTCATTCCAGATTTAAGCCATGGTTTTGCTCCATTTTTTAAAATACCTTGAACTGTTAAAGAAATATCCATTCCTAATGAATAAGGTTTATTTACTAAACTTCTTGCCTCGAAAGTATGGCCTCCAAGTAATTCACCTCCATGATCCTCAACTGTTGATTTAATACCTTGAAGTGATTGAGAAAAGAGGTAACTCTGAAATTCCCTTTCAACTTTTGGTAATGAAATTAAAGCCTGCGCGGATGAAAGTTTTGCTCCGCATGCCCACAAATCTGAGCACGCATGCAAAGTAGTAATTTTTGCATTAAGCCAAGGATCACTCACCAAAGCAGGAAATCCATCTACACTTTGCAAGATAATATCTTGACCATTTTGATATATCTCAACTGAATCTTCAGGTGATGAGGCAAAAGAATTTAAATTAGAATTTATTAATGATTTATTCAAAACAAACTGAGGAATTTTAGCTGCACATCCTCTGCAATCATTCAATGAAATATTTTTTTCACTACTCTTCATAATTAGCCTTTTTGATCTGAACTTTTTAATAAAGTTGAGATCAATTTTATGCTTTAAAATCCAAAAAATAAAAGAAGGGCCGAAAACAAAATTGTGATAAATAGCAAAAGCCTTTGGATTTTGGCTTGGAAATATATTTACTATTTGCAATCCGATCTTTTGAGGAAACCACTTTTTTAATGATCTCCCCTCTATATCTTTTTTTAGATTTTGTACTAATGTATTTACAACTTTTACTGCAAAAACTCCCGATGCTGGTCTTTTTGCTGAACCTACAACTGCGCAATCACCAACAGCAAAGATTCCAGAGAAACTTTTTATCTGTAAATTCTGATTTGTAATTATTCTGCCATAAGAATCCGAATCTAATAATTTTTTTTGTGCCCATAAAGGAGATGTATTTCCAGTACATAAAAGAATCTTGCCATAATCAAAATTAAGTTTTTCAACTAAATCAATATTGGAATTCCGTAAACTTTTTAGAATTGTATTATTAATTTTTCTTGAATCACATAATAGTTTTAAAGGTCTATCTCCCCATCTTTTTCTCAAAGCATAAGATACTTCAATTGCAGCAAGGCCACTCCCAACAATTACAAATGGAAGTTCATTAACTGAATCAAAAATGTCCTCTTTTTGTATTAAGTCATAAGCCCTTAAAAAAGGTTTAATTGAAAAAGCATTTCGATTTTTAACTAGTGACTCAAATTCTTTTGGAATTGTTGTTTGACTTCCATAATTAAGCACCAACTTCGAATAATTAATTGAAGGTCTATTACTTAAAATAATTTTCTTTAAATTGAAATCAATATCCTTTACTTCTTCTTCTATAAAAGATACTTTTGCATTTTTTGCTAAAGATTTTATATCAATTAAACTCTCTTCTAAAGAGATTGATTTTGAAATCACCGATGGGAATATCGCCGAATAAACCAAATGAGAATCTCTAGATATAATTGAAACAGGAATTTCTGGCATTAATTTCGGAGACATTAACCATTTCTTTAATAAAAGAACATTTGTATGTCCTCCTCCAATTAGTACCAAATGATTTAAAGTCATTTACATCACTATGAATAAAGAACATTTATTACCAATTGAAAAATCAAGATTAGGAGTGATTGGTGGGAGTGGATTTTATTCAATGGATCAAATAGAGTACTTAAGAGAACTAGAAATCAATACTCCCTATGGTAAACCTTCTGATTCAATAAGAGTATATAATCTTGGAAATCTAGAGATAGCATTCATTCCTAGACATGGCAGAACACATAAATTAAATCCTTCTGAAATCCCTTATAAAGCCAATATTTGGGCTCTGAGATCAATAGGAGTAAGATGGATCATTGCTCCATCAGCAGTTGGTTCATTACAAGAACAGATCAGACCACTTGATATAGTGGTGCCAGATCAATTTATAGACCGGACAAAAAATAGGCCTGCAACCTTCTTTAACGAGGGGGCTGTGGCACACGTAACCATGGGAGATCCCTTCTGCACAAATTTATCACGTATATTAAGTGAAATCGGAGAAAAAAATATTCCTGGCGGTAGACAACTGCATAGAGGGGGTACCTATCTAGCAATGGAAGGTCCGGCTTTCTCAACTAGAGCAGAATCAAATTTATATAGAAGTTGGGGATGTTCAATAATAGGAATGACGAACCATACAGAAGCAAGATTAGCTAAAGAAGCTGAAATAGCTTACTCCTCATTATCTATGGTTACTGATTATGATTGCTGGCATCAAACTCATCAAGAAGTTTCTGTAGAGATGGTTTTGGATAATCTTAGATCAAATACTGAAGTGGCTAATAAAATAATATTTGAAGTAGCTAAATTAATTGAAAAAGAAAGACCAAAAAGTAAGTCTCATTTTTCATTAAAAGATGGATTGATAACCCAAAAAGAAAATATCCCAAGCTCCACAAAAGATAAGCTAAGGATATTTACTGATTCTTATTAAACTTATTAGATTTAAGTGATTGTCAGGTCTAGGTAAGGGATTGTTAGCCTCCAGCTCCAACACCTTGATATGAGCCATAGAAGAATATTCCTAAAACGAAGATAACTGCAATTCCACCTGCTGTAGCAACAAGCCACAGAGGAAGAGTTCCTTCAGTCCATCTTCTTTCCCATGCAACTGCTGGTCTACCGTCGGGAAGTCTATCTGGAATTCTTCCATCTGGTCCTTTTAATTTACTCATAATTTTAATTTAATTGAAAAAGTAACTGGAAAATAAAATTCCCAATACAAAAACTGATAATAAGCCTAAATAAAGGCTTGTACGATTAAGTTCAACTGGAACTTTGTTAGGATTTTCGTTTACTTGCATGATAGTTAAATTTATCGGGCTACAAATTGCATAGCAGCAATAGAACCCAAAAAGAATACCGATGGAATAGCTAAAGCGTGAACCGCTAGCCAACGAACAGTAAAAATGGGATAAACGCGGACTTCCGCAGCCTGCATTGGAGCTTGAGAATTAGACATAGTTATTTTGTTCTTAAATCAAGTTGAGACTTAGCATCAAATCTTTGCGTTACAACAGGAGCTTTTGCTTCAGATGCCTGAAAATAACTATCCGGACGAGGAGTGCCGAAAGCGTCGTAAGCTAAACCTGTGTATACAAATAAAAAGCCTGCTATAAAAATAGCTGGTAATGTTACTGCATGAATAATCCAGTACCTAATACTGGTGATTATTTCAAAGAATGGGCGTTCACCCGTTGAACCTGCGGCCATAATCACAAATGTTTACCATATGATCTTACAGTGTAAAATCATAAGTTCGTGAACAAATTAACAGCTTGGTTACAGACAGTTGCTAAATTTATCCAAAATTAAGCTTTTTTTTATTTTTATCCAAACAATTTCAAAATTAACCGTTCCATTTTAGAATGTAGCCACGCTCACCAAGTATGAATCCTTTTTCATTATCTAAACCATCTTTATCAAGAAAAACTATTTTTATGTAGTTAGTAGGCAATGCAGTAGCGAGAGGATCTGAATTCCAAGTTTTACCTTGGTCTTCACTTACTATTAAAGTTCCATTACCCCCGCCAGCCCATATGTTTCCTTTTGGGTCCCATCCCATGTCTAGATAATTATATCCATTAAGTATTGGAATGATAGGCTTTGTCCAACTTTCTAGGTCTTTACTATCTTCATTAAATCTAATTTCTGCGCCTCTAGAAAGCATCCACAAACTTCCTTCTGGATTAAAACCAATGCTTTGAACTCTCTTACTACTTGCTCTTTGATGAGCAATCCAAGTATTGCTATCGCTATCAAGTGTAGAGAAGAAATTTCCGAGACTACTTACGCTGACATAATCTCCCTCTTTAGTTCTTCTTAAATCTCTTACACCTCCAGAACCAGATGCATCTACAACTTTTGCATTCCATGATTCACCACTATCTGATGTTTCATAGATTGCACCTGCAGTGGTGGCCAACTCTGCAACCCCTTCATCAACAGTGGTTATTAGAAATGGTTGACCTGGTAATTTATTGCCTAGAGATAAACGAGTCCAATTTTTTCCCGAATCAAGTGTATGCATAACTAATGAGGGCTGACCAATTAACCATCCCTCTTCATCTTTAAAGTCAATATCTAGCAGACGAAAGTTCTCTTCACTTGGTAAATCTAAATTTCTTTTCTCCCAAGTTTCTCCACCATCATTAGATTCCATAATAAGTCTATTAGAACCTACTAAAAATCCATTCTTATCATCTATAAAATCAACATCTAAAGCATTAGCTTGATCCTCAAAATGAATTGTTTTCCAAGGGCTGTCTTCACTCATCTTTACCCCTGTAGATGAACAACTGCTCAATACAAAACAAAGGAGAAAAGATAAAAGAAGATTGGGAATACTAGTAATAATTTTTTTCATTTGTATATATTAATGCAAAGAGTACAAAGAAAGGAACATAGCAGCAGCGAATGCAAGCCCTCCAAAAATCAATATATTTTTTTGTCCAGGAGGTAAACTATTAAAACCAAATCCATAAACCAAATTTTCCTCAAAACCACTAGGCTTAGATTTAGGACCTATATCTTTATAAAAATTTTTACCCGCTCGACAAACAGGGCAAGCAAAGGTATTCCCATCCAACTCTGAAAAAGGCGTATTTTTAGGTATTTTTAATTTTTTATTTCCTTCAGACGGATCATAAATGTATCCACAACTTCTACATTCGAATCTATTTTGTTCTAAATTAAGAACAGGTTGTTCAACATTTACTCCTGGGGAGTTTTCGGAAAGTTTTTCTTTCTCAAATTCTTCAACTATTTTGTTTTCCTCAGAGGCTGGTTGAATGTTTTCACTCACGGTTTATTATTATTCTTTAAGAACTTTAAAAGATTTTGCTTAATTAAGCGACTTTTATTCAAAATTAATTTTTAAGATGTTTTTATTAACTGGCTATGAATATTTTTTAGGTTTCCTTCTAATTGCCGCAGCTGTACCAGTATTAGCTTTAGTTACAAATCTAATCGTTGCCCCAAAAGGCAGAACAGGGGAAAGAAAACTTACATATGAATCTGGAATGGAGCCTATAGGAGGAGCATGGATTCAATTTAATATTCGTTATTACATGTTTGCCTTGGTTTTCGTTATATTTGATGTTGAGACAGTATTCCTTTATCCTTGGGCTGTTGCATTCAATAGATTGGGCTTATTAGCTTTTATTGAGGCTTTAATTTTCATTGCAATACTTGTTATCGCTTTGGCATATGCATGGAGGAAAGGAGCTTTAGAATGGAGTTAAAAAATTGAATTCACAATTTTCCCCAAAAGCAATAAGAGAAATCCGAGAGGGAACTTGCAATCCTCTTGGAGCACCTCAAGTTACTACAGATTTAAGCGAAAATATTATATTGACAAGTTTAGACGATCTTCATAATTGGGCCAGACTAAGTAGTCTTTGGCCTCTCTTATATGGAACAGCTTGTTGTTTTATAGAATTTGCGGCCTTAATAGGATCTAGATTTGATTTTGATAGATTTGGATTAGTACCTAGAAGTTCGCCAAGGCAAGCAGATTTGCTAATTGTTGCAGGAACAGTAACGATGAAGATGGCTCCCGCCCTAGTAAGACTTTATGAGCAAATGCCTGAACCAAAATATGTGATTGCCATGGGTGCTTGCACAATTACAGGGGGAATGTTTAGCGCAGATTCTACTACTGCAGTAAGAGGTGTTGATAAATTGATACCAGTTGATTTATACCTTCCTGGATGTCCACCAAGACCAGAAGCAATTTTTGATGCTGTAATTAAATTAAGAAAAAAAGTTGGCAATGAATCAATTTTAGAGCGTACTAAAACAGAGCAAACTCACAGATACATAACATCTGATCACCAAATGAATCTTGTTTTCTCAGAAAATACAGGTGAATATCTAAACAAGACTTCAGCTAACGTTATTCCTTCCTCCAAAAAAGAAAAAATAACTGAATTACCTGAAAACACCGAAAAAACTGAAATTATTAATACTGAAGAAGATTAATGGAAAAAGACGGTTTAGCCAAATCCTCAGATACTTCAATAGAAAAAGAAGGATTTATAAGTCAATCTTTATCAAAAGATGGAATTCCAAATCAATCACTAGCTAATGATAATTTAGGAATAGAAAATATTTGTGTAGACGCTGGCAAATTATATGAGGCAGTATCAGTCTTAAAAAAATACGGTTTTAATTATCTTCAATGTCAAGGTGGCTATGATGAAGGGCCAGGAAAAAATCTTGTAAGTTTCTATCATTTTATAACTGTTGATGACTTACAAAAGATCGAAAACATTAAAGAAGTTAGATTAAAAGTTTTTCTAAAAAGAGATTCTGATTTATCAGTCCCTAGTTTGTATAAAATTTTCAAAGGAAGCGATTGGCAAGAAAGAGAAACATATGACATGTATGGTATAAATTTTATTGATCATCCAAATCCCAAAAGACTCTTAATGCCTGAAGACTGGAGAGGATGGCCATTGCGAAAAGATTATATTCAGCCAGATTTCTATGAACTTCAAGATGCTTATTAATTTAGTTTTTTTAATTTTCGATATAAAAACATAACTGCTCTTGCGAGTCTTCTTGGATCATGTCTAAGAGTTGGAGTAATTCTTTTTGAATACAATGGTGCCTGCAAAACATAATAACCTTCAGATAATAATTTTTCTTTATTACACTGGACAGGCTCTGCCCCTCTACTTTCGTAATAATCTATTAATGGAGACTTTTCAAATTTAATCTGAGATAAGATTGAGTTAAAAATTCGAGTATTAATTCCAAAATTTGACAATTGTTTTTCTATTGCTTTGATATGTCGATAAACATCAAGCCCATCTGTTTCTCCAGGCTGAGTCATCAAATTACTAATGTAGATTTTGGGAGCATTATTTTGCAATAAGGCATCTACTATCTCTGGTACTAAAAGATTAGGCAATAAAGAAGTGTAAAGACTCCCTGGACCAAGAACAATTAAATCAGCTTCTTTTATTGATTCAAGAGCACTTGGAAGAGCTGAAGGATTTTCTGGTATGTAACCAATCCTAGAAATTAATTTTTTAGATTTGCTGATCTTGCTTTCACCAAAAATTTTTTCACCGTCTTCTAATTCGGCCCATAACGTAACATCAATATTTGTTGCAGGTAAAACTTGACCTTGTACCGCTAAAACCTTACTAGAGGCTTGTACTGCTTTTTCTAAACTGCCTGTGATTGTTGTTAAAGCTGACAAGAATAGATTTCCAAAACTATGACCTTCCAGACCACTTCCTCCTGAGAATCTATACTGAAATAATCTAGTTAAAGTAGGTTCTTCGTTTGATAAGGCTGCTAAACAATTTCTAATATCTCCTGGAGGTTGCACACCTAATTGTTTTCTGAGAATTCCACTACTTCCACCATCATCGGATACAGTTACGATTGCTGTAATATTACTACTGTAATTTTTTAATCCTTTCAGTAAAGTAGATAAGCCTGTACCTCCGCCAATTGCAACAATATTAGGACCCCTGTTTAATTTACTCTTAACTCTTAATGCGTCAACTAAAAATGTGTTTTTTTCTGGAACAAGTGCTTTTTGAATAGAATTAATGCTTCTATTTTGGCCAATTCCAATTAGCAAAAGTCCAATAACAAAAATTAATGGTCCCAACAGTGAAACAGGCAAGACACTAGTTAACCCTGTCATTAAACTAAAAAATATATCAATGAGCCAATAAATTGGCCTTAAATTTGTCCAAATAGCCAATCCTAATAAAGAAGTCAAAAATCCTAGTGCAGATGTAATCATCCACCTTTTTATTACTAGTCCAGGCAAAAGCCAACTCAAAATTCTTAAAATTTTTCTTAATGAGACAAAATTAGACTTTTTAAAACTCTTATAAAATCTTCTTACTTTTTTTTTCCGTTTATTCATTTAAAACCTCTTGACTTATTATTCTCAAATTAAAAAACTTCATATATCCATTATAAATCAAATTCATACATCCTTTTTTTTATTCCTAAAAATAGGCAATATGTAATAGAAGATAAATTTTTTCTTTGATATAGGTTTTGAAAAAATTAAAGCATGCAGTTGAAACAAAAAACCTCTCTATTAGCTGGGGAGAAGTTAATGTGCTTAATCAACTAAATTTTGAACTTGAAGATGGAGAGAAATTAGCTATTGTTGGCCCCTCAGGTTCTGGCAAATCAACTATCTTAAAAATACTGGCCGGTCTAATTTTACCTACCAAAGGAGAATTCAGAATATTTGGAGAAAAACAAACATATTTGAGATTAGATCAAAATAATCCTCCTGATGTAAGACTAGTTTTTCAGAACCCAGCTTTATTAGGATCTTTAACTATTGAAGAAAATGTAGGTTTTCTCCTTAAAAGAAATAAAAACCTATCAAGAAAGTTAATTCATGAAATTGTATGTGAATGTTTAGCTGAGGTAGGATTATTTAATGTTGAGAATAAACTTCCAAATGAATTAAGCGGAGGCATGCAAAAAAGAGTAAGCTTTGCTAGAGCATTAATTACTGATCAAACTCTTAACGCAAAGACAAAACCTTTATTACTTTTTGATGAACCAACTGCAGGTCTTGATCCAATTGCCTCATCAAGAATTGAAGATTTAATCAATAAGACAAATGATAAAGCTAGTGGATCATCTATTGTGGTTAGCCATGTTCTTAGTACTATAGAAAGGACTTCAAATAAAGTTTTAATGCTTTATGGAGGCAAATTTAGATGGGCAGGTTCTATTAATGAATTTAAAGAGAGTAATGATCCTTATGTATTTCAATTTAGGCATGGAAAACTTGATGGTCCAATGCAACCCAAAGACATTTAGAAATTATGCGTAGAAGCTTACGAGATTCAATAGTTGGGTTTTCCTTATTGGGAGGAATTTTAATATTCACATTTTTTTCTTTTTGGCTAAGGGGAGTAAGATTATCTTCAAAAAATTGGCATCTCTTTGCTGAATTTAATAACGCGAGCGGTTTATCAAAAAAATCTCCAGTTACTTACAGAGGAATTTTAGTAGGATCGATAGAAGATATCTTGTTTACGAATGAATCAATTAAAGCAAAAATAGTTTTAAATAATCCTGACATTATTCTCCCGAGGCCTGCATTTGCAAGAGTAGTTACAAATTCTTTTCTTGGAGGAGATGTGCAAGTCGCTTTAGAAACTAGTGACAAGTCAATTCCTAAAAACATTGCAAAACCTACATCCGAAAAATGCGATGCCAAATTAATTATTTGTCAGGGAGATACTATTTCAGGTAAACAACTATCAAGTCTTTCAAATATAACTAATAAAATAAGTCAAATTCTAAAAGAAACAAATCAAGAAAACTTAATTGAGAACGTTGTTAACTCAATTGACCAATTTGACAGAACACAAGAAAATCTTGATGAACTAATTTATTTATCGAAACAAGAAATACAAAGAGTTGAACCTCTAATTAAAGAAATTACAGTTGCTGCTAATCATTTGAATAACATTTTGTCTAATATCGATGACAGAGAAACCCTTAATGACATTAAATTGACAATTAATGCTGCTAGGTCTATCACCACTAAAATAGATGCTATGAGTGATGATTTTGAGAAATTAACACAAGATAAAGAACTTACTAAATCAATAAGAGATTTAACGATTGGACTTTCAAAATTCCTTAACGAAATTTATCCATAAGGAATATTTAGAATTCATTTATAGCATTTAGCGCCATAGCTGCGATTGCTTTATCTGTGGCTTTTGGCAGTTGGACATATTTCCCTTGAGCTGCCTCTGCTAATTCTTTACCAAATCCACTTGCTATAAATTTTCTCTCTGTATCAATTACTAAGAGTTTTATTCCAAGCATTGGATATTTTGCAGCAATATCAAGAACCTCTTGTTTTAAATTGACATTTTCATTATCTTTTTCCTCAACCTCATTTTTTCCTAGAGATAATCCTAATGGGACATTTCCTCTTCCATCAGTAATCCCCACAACAATAACTTGACCTATATCTCCAGTTGAAAGAGCATTTTTTGCTACTTTTGCTGATTGTGTAAGTCCATGTGCCAATGGTGATCCTCCACCACAAGGCATTGTTTCTAACCTCCTTTTTGCAGCAGTTATTGATCTTGTTGGAGGTAAAAGAACTTCGGCTTGATTACCTCTAAAAGGAATAAGAGCTACTTCATCTCTGTTCTCATATGCCTCTGTTAAAAGTCTTATCACAGCCCCTTTAGCACTTTGCATTCTATTTAAAGCCATAGAACCACTAGCATCAACCAGAAAAATAACTAAGGCCCCTGCCTTTTTTTGAAGAAGCTTTGCCCTAAAATCATTTTCTTCAATAACAATTGCTTTATTAGGATTCCTTAATCTTCTAGATTTTTGATAAGGAGCGGCAGCTCGAAGAGTAGCATCTACAGCAATTCTTTTTACTTTACCTCTTGGAATAATAGGTTTTACATATCTTCCTCTACTGTCACTAAATATCACTGATCTACTCCCGCTATTTCCAGCTTTAGCTTTTGCTGATGAAAAAAGTAATAAATCAGGATCAACCATACATGCCTCAGGATCTAATATGAATTCTTCAGGTATTTCGGGAGTAGATTCTTCTTCTCCATCAGAATTATCTTCTTCTTGTTCTGGGTCTTGCTCATTATCATTTTCATTAGTCTGAGGTTCAGACTCTTCATTGTTTGATTGAGGTGGAGGTGGGGGACTCTGATCTTCTGGAGGGGGTGGTTGAATATCATCATCTTCTGGAGGAATTTGCATTGCTCGTGGAAGAATTACTAACCTTACTGCGACTTTTAGGTCTTCAGAGTTTACATTCTCATCGCCTCGAAGAGCAGCATTAGCCTTTGCTACTTTTACTGCAAATAATTCTGACCTATGCCCTTCTACTCCGCCTCTAAGAGCTTCGTTCACTAAATAGGTTATTTGCTCTTTTGTTATCTTGACATCCTTTAACCATTGCCTTGCCAAAATTAATTGAGTGGATAAATTATCAGATTCTTCCGACCATTTTTCTGAAAATTTAAAATTATTTTCTGCGTGAGATAAAACAGATTTTGTAATCTCAACTCTTTGAGCATTATCAATAGATTGATCTGCGGAAAGCACAATAGCAAAACGATCTAAAACATGATCTCTTAAAGCACCTTCTTCAGGATTATAAGTTGCTATTAAAAGTGACTTACAAGGATGAGAAAGGCTTAAACCATCTCTTTCAATATTATTTTTCTCTCTTCCTGTAGCTTCAAGAATTAAATTTACAATACCATCATCCAATAAGTTTATATCGTCTACATAAAGAACACCTCTATGAGCCTCTGCCAAAATTCCAGGCTGAAAAACTTGTTCCCCCGTACTTAATGAGGCAGCGACGTCAATTGATCCAACAAGTCTGTCTTCAGTTATGCCAATGGGGACTTGAATAAATGGTGCCTCTCTTACTTTTGTTGGAATTTCTTCACTTTGATTCAAATAATCACTTCCAATTGACTCCTCTAACAATTTATTAGTACTAATATCCCATTCCTCTGGCTTATCTGGATTTAGGTTCCTACCGATAGGTCTTAATGAAATATTACTATTTATCTTCCTTAGCTTTTCCAGTATTGATTCATTATCTAATACTTCTATAGGAGGGAGTAAAGTATGCAAACCCCTTGCTAATACAGACTTACCAGTACCTCTACCGCCAGCGATAATCACTCCTCCTAAACTGGGATCAACTGCTGCCAAAAGCAAAGATAATTTCAATAAGCTATGACCTGTAATTGCCGCTAAAGGGAAAGCTCTAAAAGAATCCTTTGACTTCATTAAATCTTTTATTTCTCCTTTTTCTTTTAACTCGGGGTTCAAAATCACTTTAAAAATACCTGATATAGAATTTATCCAATAACTTTGTTTTTTGTAGTGGAATTATCAAATCTTAATATCAAAAATGGACTATGTATATCTATAGGAGCAAATATTGATAGTAAATTCGGAAGCCCCCTTGAGTCACTACTAATTTGCAAACCAAAAATTGAAGACATAATAAATGAGTGGGGTGATAACTCCAACAAAAAACAAGAAGAGAAAAGGAAATTTCATGCAAACTTTTTTTGGTCTTCAATTTATGAGACATTACCTCATGGAGTTGAAAATGAGCAGCCAAATTATTTAAATACTCTATTGCTCATAAAAAGTAATTCTTTTCCAAAACCATCAAATAAAAAGGCGAAATTACTTTTAAAAGAGCTAAAAAAGTTAGAGCGATTTTTCGGACGCGAAAATACTCCAAAGGGTAAGAAATGGCTATCAAGATGTCTCGATTTAGATATTCTCTGGTGGGAAGATTTTCATACGATTGACGAGGAATTAACATTACCTCACCCTAGATTTATGAATCGGAATTTCGTTATTACGCCACTATCTGAGATCTTAAGTAGAAGCCAAAAAATAAAAAAGTTTGATGTCCCAAAATGGTCTATCAAATGATTTACAAAACCAAAAAATAACTGTTAAGCTATTTCTATTTAAAAATTATGGGCAATAAAAACTGTATAAAAAGATCTATTTTTAAAAAAAAAATATCTGAGTTAAAATCTAAAAAATTTAGTTTCGAAATAAATAGAATAGAGCTTCCAAATGGACATGAAGGTGAATATGGATACATTAAGCATCCTGGCGCTGCCCTAGCCGTACCTATTACTAAAGACAATAAAGTTATTATTCTTCGGCAATATAGATTTGCAGTTTCGAGGTATTTATTAGAATTTCCAGCAGGTACATTAGAAATAGGCGAAACACCTATTAATTCAATTCAAAGAGAGATACAAGAAGAGTCTGGATTCAGTGCAAAAAAATGGGATGAACTAGGAACTCTTGTCCCTGCTCCTGGTTATGCAGATGAAGAGATTTATTTATTTTTAGCGCGTGATTTGAGCAAACTAAATTTCGAGGTTAAAGGAGATTTAGATGAAGATATAGAAGTATTAATTTTAGATCCTGACGAACTAGATAATCTTATTTCTAGTGGGGATGAAATTCTTGACGCAAAAACTGTGACAGCTTGGTTTAGAGCTAAACAATTTTTAGATAAATTATGAATAAACCTAGAATACTTTTTTGGCATAGAAAGGATTTAAGAATATTTGATAATCAAGCTTTAATCAAAGCATTTTCATTATCAAATGCTATAACTTCAACTTACATATTAGATAAAAATTACTCACATGATTTCAATGCCAATTCAAGAGCTTGGTTTCTAGGAAATTCGCTTCAAGAATTAGGAAATAATTGGGAAAAAATGGGTAGTAGACTCGTTATAGAAGAGGGAGATCCGGTATTAATAATTCCTCAATTAGCAAAGACAATAGATGCTGAATTTGTTTTTTGGAATAAATCAATTGAACCTTATGAGATTAATCGAGATTTACAAATAAAAAAAAATTTAAAAGAAAAAAATATTCAAGTTATTGAATCTTGGGATCACTTATTAATAGAACCTTTAAAAATATATTCAGGAAGTAATAAAGCTTACTCGGTTTATGGACCTTTTTACAAAAACCTTAAATCAAAAATGAATTTATTAGGTTCATACAATCAGGATAAAGTTATTTTCCAGTTTAAAGATATAGATAATAAACTCAAAGAAAATAAGAAAATAAATTCATCTGATTCGGTTCTAAAGAAATTTCTCAAAAATATCAAATTTTCTGGATCGAATATTTGTCCATGTAGACCTGGAGAGAATGCTGCAGAAAAATTATTAGAAAACTTCATTAACGAAAAAAAAATATATTCTTATAATTCTGCAAGAGATTTACCTTCCCATAATGGGACATCTTTTTTAAGTGCCTCTCTCAGATTCGGCACCATCAGCATTAGAAAAGTTTGGAACGCCACATTAAATTTAAATTCAGATTTTGAAAATCAAGAAAATTACCTATCAATTGAAACTTGGCAAAAAGAACTTGTTTGGCGTGAATTTTATCAACATTGTTTATTCCATTTCCCAGAGCTAGAGAAAGGTCCATATAGAAAAAAATGGGATAAATTTCCGTGGCAAAACAATAATGAATGGTTTCAACATTGGAGCAACGGAGATACCGGAGTACCTATAGTTGATGCTGCAATGCGTCAACTAAATAGTACTGGCTGGATGCATAACAGATGTCGCATGATAGTCGCTTCATTTCTGGTAAAAGATCTTATATGCAATTGGCAAATGGGTGAGAAAAAATTTATGGAGACTTTAGTGGATGGAGATTTAGCTGCAAATAATGGGGGATGGCAGTGGAGCGCCAGTAGCGGTATGGATCCAAAACCACTTAGAATTTTTAATCCACATACCCAAGCAAAAAAATTTGATCCTATTTGCGAGTATATAAAATATTGGATTCCTGAATTATCTAAAGTATCAAATTCGGACATATTAAATGGGGAGATATCTAATTTAGAAAAAAATAATTATTCAAGTCCTTTTGTCAATCACAACATACAACAAAGATTATTTAAGTCACTTTATGCTGAAATTTGAATTTCCTCTATGCAATGCTTTAAAACTTTATTTAAATTTTCTGCAACATAAACTTGCTCTTCATAAGAAATTTCAGGAAACATTGGAAGACTAAGAACTTCAGTACAAATTCTCTCTGTATTTATGAGTTTTGTTCTAGAAAAATTTTTATTTTTGTAAGCTATTTGTGCATGTATTGGAATTGGATAATAAATAATTGAATTAATACCTTTTTCAAAAAGTTGTTGTTTTACCAAATTCCTTAAGGAATAGTATTTTTTGCAATCAGTATCAAATAAATTTGAAAAATCTTCATTTAAAAAATATTTATCGTTTCTTAACTTGATGACAAATTGATTCCAAGAATGGGAAATTGAATCAGAGCTAATTTTTGGAAAACTAATAAATGGATTTTTTTCTAATAAATTAAGATAATTATTGGCGATTCTTTGACGATTATTAATCCACTTAGAAATATATTTAATTTTGATATTTAATATGGCGGCTTGAATGGTATCAAGTCTGCTGTTATATCCAATTTGAGTATGATGATATCTTATTGGACTACCATGAACAGCTAGTTCTCTAATTTTTTTGGCAATCTTCTGATCTGAAGTTGTTACTGCTCCACCATCCCCAGCAGCGCCTAAATTTTTAGTAGGGAAAAAGCTAAAACAACCTATATCACCGATACTACCAACTTTGGAATTTTCCCACATTGTGCATGTTGCCTGAGCACAATCTTCAATTACTTTTAAGTCATATTTGTTGGCCAATGATTTTATTAAGTTCATATTCACTGCATTCCCAAATAGATGAACTGGCATAATTGCCTTGGTATTAGAATTTATTTCTTGTTCTATTAGTTCAGTATTAATGAGATAAGTTTCAGGATCTATATCTACCAAAACAGGATTAGCACCAACTGCACTAATAGCCTCTGCAGTCGCAAAAAAGCTAAAAGATGAGGTAATAACTTCGTCACCCACACCAATATCTAATGCGCGCAAAGCTAAAACTAAAGCATCAGTTCCACTATTACATCCAATAGTATTTTTAACGCCAATCAGATTAGAAAAACTCTCCTCAAATTTAGCAATCTCTTGTCCTCCTATATACTGGCCCCCTTTTAAAACTTTAAAAACCTCACTCTCAATCTCAGAGCCAATTTCTTGGAACTGCCTATTTAAAGTAAATGGAGGTATTTGCATATTAAATATATTAACCCTAAACCATATTTGTATGGGTAAAAAAACATTTTAATTCACTTATACCAACTCGGTTCTTTTCCAGGAGTCCATTTAATATTGCAACCTAAAGAGGGCATCTGATTTGAAGGATAAGAATTATCTTGATTCAAATCTCTTACAGCAAAACGCAAATCTTTACCAGAAAGAGGGATATTATTACCTGGTCTACTATCGTCTAATTGGCCATGATAAAACAATAAAAAATTACCATCTCCTTCATTTGAAAAAAGATAAAAATCGGGGGTGCAAGCAGCTTTTAACTCCTTAGCAAATTTTTGATTTTCATCATATAGATAAGGAAAACTCCATCCCTGTGATTGTGCTTGTAATTTTAAATTTTTAGGAGAATCTGAAGGATGAGTGACAATATCATTACTAGAAATTGCAACCGTTTGAACTGTATTTTCAATTTCTTTACTTAAGGTGAAAATTTGATTCTCAATATATTTAACAAATGGACAATGGGCACAAATAAACATTAAAAGTAAATGTCGATTATCTAGATTATGAGAATTAAAGTATTGATTCTTTGAAGAATTAGCATTTAACATTTCGAAATTAGGTAATTGAAAACCTAATTCCAAAACCATAGAATTTGTTCTGACCATGTTTAAGTTAAATATTCTTTGATATTTGAAAATTATTGTATATTTTGCGGTAATACGTAAAGAGAGGTACTTTTATATAGGAGAATATATAGAAATAATAAACAAAATGCTTCTAAATCTAACTGGCAAAAAAATTCTTGTTACAGGAATTGCCAATAATCGTTCAATAGCATGGGGTATTGCTCAACAACTGTCAAAAGCTGGCGCAGAACTTGGAATCACATATTTGCCTGATGATAAGGGAAGATTCGAATCTAAAGTTAGAGAACTAACTGAACCGTTAAACCCATCGTTATTTTTGCCTCTTGATGTTCAAAATCCAGCTCAAATTGAAGAAATCTTTAAAAATATAAAAAACAATTGGGGGCAAATTGACGGATTAGTTCACTGCCTAGCATTTGCAGGACGCGACGAATTGATTGGAGATTATAGTGCTACCACTTCAGAGGGTTTTGATAGAGCTCTTAATATAAGTGCGTATTCGTTAGCACCTTTATGTAAAGCAGCAAAACCACTTTTTAGTGATGGTGCTGGCGTTGTCTCATTAACTTATTTAGGATCAGAGAGGGCGATTCCTAACTACAACGTGATGGGAGTTGCAAAAGCAGCTTTAGAAGCTTCTGTAAGATATCTTTCTGCAGAACTTGGGCCCGAAAAACAAGTTAGAGTTAATGCAATAAGTGCTGGACCTATAAGAACACTTGCTAGTTCTGCTATAGGTGGCATTTTAGATATGATTCACAATGTTGAAGAAAAGGCTCCTTTACGCAGAACAGTCACTCAAACGGAAGTAGGTAATACTGCTGCTTTTTTATTAAGTGATCTCTCTAGCGGCATTTCAGGCCAAACAATTTATGTTGATGCGGGTTACTGCATTAATGGAATGTAAACTAAATTTTTTGCATAAAAATGTCATCTCTAAGGCAATCTGAAATAAAAAGAAAAACGAATGAAACAGATATTTCTGTATTTATAAACTTAGATGGTAATGGGATTTCCGAGATTGAAACCGGGATACCATTCTTAGATCATATGCTTCATCAAATATCTAGTCATGGTTTATTCGATTTAAAAATAAAAGCAATTGGAGATACCCATATTGATGATCATCATACAAATGAAGATGTAGGAATCGCATTAGGCAAAGCATTTTCAAAAGCCTTGGGAGAAAGAAAAGGAATAAGTAGATTTGGACATTTCTTTGCCCCATTAGACGAAGCATTAGTTCAAGTGACTTTAGACTGTTCTGGTAGACCACATTTATCTTATGAACTTCAATTAAAAGCTCCTAGAATAGGAAATTATGATACTGAATTAGTAAAAGAGTTTTTTATTGCTTTTGTAAATAACAGTGGTATTACTCTGCATATTAATCAAATAAGAGGTAGTAATTCACATCATATAGTTGAGGCTTGCTTTAAAGCTTTTTCAAGAGCAATGAGAATGGCTACCGAAATAGATCTAAGAAGATCTGATTCAATTCCAAGCAGTAAAGGAATGCTAGAAAATCAATAAAATAGGAATTTTTTCTAATCAGCCACAATTCAGCTGATTTTTGGCGAAAATAGATAAAGTAATTATTTCGTTGTGACTAATTTACAAGATAAAAAAATTGACAAAATTAAAAGTTTTAATAAAGAAGATTGGTCAAGTGCGTATCAAAATGTAAAAAAGGAGCTAACTAAGCAGCCTCTCAAAATTAGCAAAGGTAAGAATATTAAAAATTTAAATGGAACATTATTAAGAAATGGTCCAGGAATATTAGAGAGAGGTGGACAATGGGTTCATCATCCATTTGATGGTGATGGAATGATCACATCCATAAAATTCGAAAATGGTCAGCCATTCTTAACAAATAGATTTGTTAAAACTAAAGGTTATTTGGAAGAAGAAAAAATAAATAAATTTATTTATAGAGGTGTTTTTGGGACTCAAAAAAATGGAGGAATTTTAAATAATGCATTAGATCTAAAATTTAAGAATATCGCTAATACTCATGTCATTAAATTAGGAGATGAAATCCTCGCACTATGGGAAGCAGCAGGTCCACATGCAATGGATCCTGATAGTCTTGACACTATTGGTTTAACAACATTAAAAGGGGTACTAAAGCCCAACGAAGCATTCAGTGCTCATCCCAAAACAGACCTAAACTCAAATACATCTTCAGAACTTTTAGTCACTTTTGGAGTACAAACCGGGCCAAAAAGTACCATTAGATTAATGGAATTTAATAATGCTGGTAAAAATCCTGGAGAGCTCATTTTCGACAGAAAAGATACCTTCAATGGCTTTGCATTCCTTCATGATTTTGCAATTACAACTAATTGGGCAATATTCTTACAGAATGCTATCGATTTCAACCCTCTGCCATTTCTAATGGGCCAAAGAGGGGCAGCACAATGTTTAAAGTCGAATCCAAATAAAAAGGCAAAGTTTTTTATCATCCCCAGAGAAAGTGGATTATTTAGAGGTCAGCCACCCTTAACAATCGATGCTCCAGAAGGATTCGTTTTTCATCATGTCAATGCGTTTGAAAAAGATTCCAAAATCGTATTAGATAGTATTTTTTATGATGATTTCCCATCAGTTGGTCCAGACGAGAATTTTAGGGATATTGATTTTGATAAATATCCAGAGGGAAAACTGAAAAGATCAACTATCAATCTAAAGAAAAAAACTTGCGAACTTGAGACCATTAGTGAACAATGTTGTGAATTTGCTGTTGTTAATCCCAAAAATTTAGGATTAAAAGCAACTTTTAGTTGGATGGCAAGCACATCTCAAAAGCTAGGGAACGCTCCACTTCAAGCAATAAAAAAAATAAATTTAATTTCAAAGGAAGAAATTTCTTGGTCAGCAGGTCCAAGTGGATTCGTAAGCGAACCAATTATGGTTCCATCAAAAAACTCTTCTAAAGAAGATGAAGGATTTTTATTTATACTTTTATGGAACGGAGAACGAAGAGGAAGCGATTTAGTGATACTAGACGCAAAAGACTTAAAAGAATTAGCTGTTTATGAATTACCCATTTCAATTCCCCATGGCCTTCATGGATCTTGGGTTAGTTGAAATTAAGAAAAAATTTTAATTAAATCTGGAATAATTTTTTTTAATGCTTTACCTCTATGACTACAAGAGTCTTTAATATTACTATTCATTTCTGCGAAAGTTAATCTGGTAGAACGCTCCTGAAAAATTGGGTCATACCCAAAACCATCTTTTCCTCTAGGGTTTAAAATAATATTGCCAAAACATTTAGCTTCAGATTCTATAATCACTTCACCGTTAGGGGAACAAAGACAAATATTGGCAATAAAGAAAGCACTTCTATTTTTAACTCCATTAAGTTCTTTTAAAACTCGTTCAATTCTCTTCTGATCATTTTCTGCATATCTTGAGGAGTAAATGCCTGGTTTACCATTTAATGCTTCAATACAAATTCCAGAATCATCTGCTATTGAAAAATTATTTGTTTTTCTCGAAACTTCACTCGCTTTTTTAATAGCATTATCTCTAAATGTCATTCCATCCTCTTCAACTTCTATCGATTCTGGCTGAAGTAATAATTTACAATTAACTCCAGCCAGCAATTTCTTATATTCTTCAATTTTACCTTTATTCTTGCTCGCTAAATATAAATTTCTCATCCTTATTTACCTGCGAAATTTATAAATTCTTGACCCCACTTTAATACCTCATCTAAATAAGATTCTTTTGGTGCTTCACAATACAATCTTAAAAGAGGTTCGGTTCCTGAAAACCTAAAAAGAAGCCAAAAATTTTTATTAATTCTCAACTTTATTCCATCAATCTTTGAGATACTTTTTAACTTGTGATTATTAATATTCTCAGGAATATTATTTATTATAAATTCTCTTACAGAATTTTTTTCTGACTGATTTGGAAATTTAATATCAATTCTCTTATAGAAACTTGGCCCAAAATCTTTTTGTATTTCATCTAAGGTTTCGTATAAATATTGAGATTTTTCAGCAATTCCATTTAATAAAACCATCGCTGAATATAAAGCATCTCTTTCAGGCATAAATTCACCAAAACCAACCCCCCCAGATTCCTCTCCTCCAATAAATATTTTCTCTTTAATCATTTTTTCAGCAATATATTTAAAGCCAACTGGAAGTTCAAAAACCTCTCTATTTTGACTCTCTGATATATTTTTAATAATATCTGAACCGCTAACAGTCTTCAAAACTGGATAAGAATTTTTTTTAATTTCGCCTAAATAACTAATAAAGTATGGAAGTAAATCTTGAGTACTAGAGTATCTTCCTTTTTCATCAATTGCCGCAATTCTGTCACCATCACCATCAAATATAATTCCTAAAGTTTTCACTTCATCTTTTGAATTTTGTATTAGTGTTTGATTTAAATCATCTACATAATTTAAAAGAGGTTCAGGAGGTTTTCCTCCAAAAAAAGGATCAGCATTTTTTCTGATTTCTGAAACAACTTCTGAATCATTAGAAGCAAAAATCTCAGCCATACAATTTGCAGCTGAACCATGCATAGAATCTACAAAAATTCTCATTTTCATTTTTTTCAATCTATTGGAAATAAAGTCAATATCAAAAAGGGATTTGATTCTATCCAAATGAAACTTCTTAATATCTACCAATTGATTAACACCTTCTTTTTTTTCAATTGAATTTCCAAGATTCAATCTTTTTTCAATTTCACTTGTAAAACATTCGTCAACAGAACAACCATTAAAGCTCTTAATTTTGAGACCCAGCCAATTATATGGATTATGACTTGCTGTAATAACTAAAGCTCCTAAACAACCCATTTCTTTTGCATAGAAACTACAAGACGGTGTTGTTACAAAGCTATTAGATAAGATCGGTTCGAAACCACTTCCTCTTACGAAAGGAACTATTTGCTTGGCAAATTCGCTTGCCATAAATCTACGATCATATCCAATTATAATTTTCTTTGAATTAACTTCTTTATAGTATTGATAATGCAACTCCTGGCATGCAGCAACAACAACTCTTGAAAGATTGGATAGATTAAAATCAAATCCAATTATTCCTCGCCACCCATCCGTTCCAAATTTTATGTCATCTAATTTATCAACTTTCAAATTTAAAAGTTCCTTGATATCTTCTTATTGTCTATATTAATTTATATAAGTAAATTTTAAAACCGCCTTTAGACAATAATTTGAATTCTCTTCATTTAAAAAGTTTTATAAGATGCAAAAGAAAAGCATGGCTAGATTTTAAGGGTAAAAGATCTTGTGAAGTTTGGTCTCCGCATAAAGCTATAGATAAAATTAATCAGTTTCAAATTTTCTATGAATTTTGTAATGGTGAAATATATACAGGATTAAAAGCATGCAAAAATGGTTATAGAGGGGTAATTGGCTTAAAAATCAATGAGATTTTTTTTCAAAATATTAACGCTGAGATACGTCCACAATTACTTGTGAAGACTAAAGGTATAAGTAAATGGGGACCATATAAATATTTACCTGCTGTTTATAAGTTAGGCCACAAAACCACTAAAGAACATTTATTCGACCTAGCTTTTAGTTCTCTTTTATTAGGAACTTTTCAAGAGTCTAAAATTGAAAAAGGATTAGTAATTTCAAGTGTTGGTAATAAAGTTAATGTTGAAGAAATTTATTTAAATAAAAAATTAAGAAAAAAAGTTTTGAATGTTTTATTAAGTTTGAATGAATGCTTGGAGGGATTTATGCCAGAAATAACTCAAGATAGAAAAAAATGTACTATTTGTTCATGGCAAAAATTTTGTGATAAAGAAGCAAAAGAGAATGGATATCTAACAGATATAGATGGGATAGGATCCAAAACGGCCTCATTACTAAAAACAAATGGAATATCTAATACCCAATCATTAGCTTCTCATAATGAAAAAAAACTTGGAGAGAAATTATCTAAATTCAACGATCAAAAGTATGAAAAAGCCTCAGTATTTATAAAGCAAGCACAAGCATATATTTCTGGTGAACCATATTGCATATCCAATAAAAAGGATACTAACGATCTATTAGAAAAAACATGTTCGGGATTTTACATATTTGATATTGAGTCAAATCCAGATGATAAGCATGACTTTTTATATGGTTTTTTAAAAATAAATAATTTGTTTACAAAAAATGAAGATCTTATTTATGAGCCAATCTTAAATCTCGAAAACAACAAAAAAGAATCTTACAGGCAAATTACTGAATTACTTTTTGCAAACAAGGAATGGCCAGTTTTACATTACGGAGAAACTGAAAAAATAGCTATAATAAATATTGCTAAAAACCTAAATTTAAGTTTTGAAGAAATTGACTCACTTACCTCAAGATTTATAGACTTACATACCTTAATAAGAAAGTCTTGGATATTACCCCTAAAAAACTATGGCTTAAAAACCGTTTCTAATTGGCTTGGATTTGAATGGGTGCAGAAAAACGTAAGTGGCTCGAAAGCTCTTTATTGGTGGATTCAATATCAAATAACAGAAAACGAAATATTTTTAAAAAAAATTATCCAATATAACAAAGATGATTGTTTAGCTACTCTACAAATTGCAAAATATTTGATAAAAAATCAATTAAATAAAAATTGATCCTACAGATTTATTTATAATAACTTTTCCAAAAATTTCTGAAAAAAAATAACTTTCTTCTTCTAAATATTTTCTTTTTATCATTGCTAAGCCTTTTATTTCAAAATCTGATTTATAAATACTAGTGATTTTACCTACAGAAATATCCTTTGCAGAATTTAAATATAAATTTTTATCTTCAACGTCTAAATTAAAATTAGATTCAAATGATTTCCAAATTCTTATTTCCTGTTTTAAAGAAGAAACATTTTTTATTTTTGACATTGTTTCTTGTCCTAAAAAACAACCTTTATTAAAATCTATAAGATCTTTTAATCCGAGCTCAAGAGGATTATTTTTTCCGTTTATTTCCATTTCTAAAGAGGGTATTGCCTGATTAATCTTCCAAAGTTTTAAATCATTGGGATTAAGCAAATTTAGTTTATTTTTATATATTTCAAATTCTTTATCTTCATTTTTGAAGAAAATTGGTTGGTAAGTTCTCCATGAACTAGATTCATCAATTTCCTGAATTCTATTTATCAAGAAAGATTTACTTATAAGTACATCATCCACTGGAAAAATAATTTGATTAAAGTAATCAATTATTTCATTAGTGTTACCCACCAAGATAATTACTTCCAAGTTTCTTTCTAAAACAATAATTTCAATTAATGCCTTAAGAACTCCATTTGGAGTTAACCAACAAGTTTTGATAATTTTTTTTTCCGAATTTAGAATATTACCAGTCGTTATTCCATTCAAAAATTTTCTAGCATCTTTTCCAGTAACAGAAAAAAAATCAAATTTTTCAAGCCAAAACTTTTTTTTTATATCTTGCATTTTGAGATAATTATAAAAAGTCTTTTATTGTAAAAATACTCTTTAATTTAACATTTTCATCGTTAAGGGCTTTACATCCCCCCTCTTGCCTATCAACTATAGACAAAACTTCCTCAACAACATAATTATTGTCTCTTAGCTTTTTTATAGCTTTTATTACTGAACCCGCAGTTGTAACCACATCCTCTAAGACAGTTACCAAAGTTCCTTCTTCTAATGTAGGACCCTCTATTCCAGCTTTGGTACCGTATTTTTTAATTTCTTTTCGAATTATCAAACCATTAAGGTCTAAGCCTTGCGAAACTGCTTTGACGATTAATCCACTTACAATAGGATCTGCACCTAATGTCAGTCCTGCTACAGCTTTTGACCTTGAGTCCTTTAACTCTAAAAATAAATCACTTATTAAGTTTAAGCCTTCGCCATTTAATGATACTGGTTTACAGTTCAAGTAATGACTGCTTTTTTTTCCTGAAGATAAAGTGAAGTTTCCTTTCTTGTAAGATTTTTCAATTAGCTGTTTTAATAATTTTGCTTTATTTAAATCATACTTTTCCGAAAAATTACTCATTAGTGAAAGTTTAATTTATATTTAAAGATTAGAAGAAAAAAAGAAATCTCACAAAAACTTCCTAATGAGGTGTTTTTTGAAATATTATTTTTATATTGTATATTGAAATTCAATGTAATTAAAATTACATAAATTCCCTTGGGGGTGTAGCAATCTGGTGAATGCACCAAACTCATAATTTGGCTAAGGCGAGTTCGATCCTCGCCACCCCCATTATTCATTTGTCATTGAATGAAAATAACTCTACTTTTATTTCTTTTATTTTTACCAGCTTTTTTCGCGGCGAGTGAACTTTCTTTTTTATTAATAAGGCCAAGCAAAGTTTTAAGGTTAATAGAAGAAAAAAAGAAAGGAGCATTTTCAATTTTAAAAATTCAAAAACGCTTTAGATCTTCATTAATTGCTTCTCAATTTGGAGTAACAATTTCATTAATTGCTATTGGATGGCTCAGCAATAACGTGGCTAATGATTATTGGAAAGGCAATATTTTGTCAAATAGATTTTATGATCTTCTATTATTTTTATTTGTTGTTTTAATTGTTACTCTTGTTTCTGGACTAATTCCTAAAGCCCTAGTAATTAACAATCCAGAATCTGCTGCATTAAGGCTAACCACAATATTCGATGCCGTAAGAAAAGGTATGAATCCTATAGTTAAGACAATAGAATTTTTTGCTAGCGCATGTTTAGGCTTGTTCAATTTAAATAACAAATGGGATTCTTTAAACTCGGGTTTATCCGCAGGAGAATTAGAAACTCTTATAGAAACAAATAATGTAACAGGTTTAAAACCAGATGAGAAGAATATTCTTGAAGGAGTTTTTGCTTTAAAAGATACACAAGTTAAAGAAGTAATGATTCCAAGATCTGAAATGGTCACTTTACCAAAAAATATAACCTTTTCAGAACTTATGAAACAAGTAGATAAAACTCGCCATGCTCGCTTCTTTGTGATTGGTGAGTCTTTAGATGATGTATTAGGTGTATTAGATTTGCGTTATCTAGCTAAGCCAATATCAAAAGGTGAATTGGAAGCCAATACATTATTGGTGCCCTTCCTTCTACCAGTGACAAAAATAATAGAAACATGTTCATTAGCAGAAATATTTCCAATAGTAAGAGACTACAATCCTTTCTTACTAGTTGTTGATGAACACGGTGGAACAGAGGGGCTCATAACTGCAGCTGATCTAAATGGCGAAATAGTTGGAGAGGAAATGCTCAACAATAGAATTTATTCAGATATGAGAATGTTAGATAATTACTCAAAAAAATGGTCAATAGCTGGACAATCAGAAATTATTGATATCAATAAGAAGTTAGGATGTGCTATTCCGGAAGGGGCCGATTACCATACTCTTGCTGGATTTATGCTAGAAAAATTTCAAATGGTTCCAAAAATTGGCGACGTTTTAGATTTTAATAAAGTTAAATTTGAAGTTATTTCTATGTCAGGTCCAAAAATTGATCGTGTTAAAATAATTCTTCCCAAAAGCTAAATGTGGCTCCCTATAGAGGATAATGATAATTAATATATGAATTTGAAATTATGCAACCAACCTCATCACCCGTAAAGGTTGGAGTCATAGGTATAGGGAATATGGGCTGGCATCATGCTCGAGTACTAAGTTTACTCAAAGATGCAAATCTGATTGGAGTCGCAGATCCAAATGAAGAAAGAGGTAAATTAGCTGTTGAGCAATTTCAATGTGAATGGTTCAAAGATTATAAGGACTTAATTCCAAAAGTTGATGCTATCTGTATCGCTGTTCCGACACTGCTTCATCAAAAAGTAGGACTAGATTGTCTCAATGAAGGTACTAACGTACTCATTGAAAAACCAATTGCAGCAAACGAGTTAGAAGCAATATCTTTAATAGAGGCTGCTAATGCAAGTAACTGTCTATTACAAGTTGGGCATATTGAGAGATTTAATCCTGCTTTTAGGGAATTAAATAAAATAGTACATAATGAAGAAATTGTTGTTTTAGAAGCAAGGAGGCACAGTCCTCATGCAGACAGAGCAAATGATGTATCAGTAGTAATGGATTTAATGATTCATGACATTGACCTTGTTTTAGAGCTTGTAAACTCAAAAATACAAAAATTAGCGGCTGTTGGAGGCAGAAATAGCAAAGGATTAATAGATTATGTCAATGCTACTTTAGTTTTTAAAAATAATGTTATAGCAAGCTTAACTGCCAGCAAAATGAGTCACAAAAAAATTAGAAGTTTAAGTGCTCACTGTCAAAATGGGCTAGTTGAAACTGATTTTTTAAATCACTCTTTACAAATCCATCGAAAGTCTCATGAATCATACACAGCAGAGCATGGCGAATTAGTTTATAGAAATGATGGATATGTAGAAGAAGTTAGTACAACCTCCATTGAACCTCTTTATGCAGAACTGGAGCATTTTCTTAAATGTGTTCAAGGCAAAGAAATTCCTGAAGTAGATGGTGAGCAAGCCTCAAGAGCTTTAAAAATTGCTGATTTTATAGAGTCTGCTGTAGAAAATTCTGGAGATGCGATTTTACTTGAGAATCCTTTCTAATAATGACAATCTAAACTATAAGAATTTTATTTAAATCCAACTGCAGCTTGCCAAACAAATACTAATAAAAAGAAAAATAAAGGAATTAGTGGAAGAACATCAACAGTTGGAGCAAAGGCCCTGTAAGCCTCTGGCAATTCAGCGAATGTATTAAATAGAATGAGCACCTTTTTGATTAATTAATTAATTATGATAAGACGTTACCACGTATGGTGAGCAATAGAGGATGTTTTCCAAGGAGCGAAATCATTTGTAAAACAATTATCTTTAATTGCAGTAGAAATAGCATTGGTAAATCTTATTAAATGAGCAATATTATGCAGACTTATTAAAGTGAGACCTAATATTTCATCATTTCTAATTAAATGATGCAAATATGCACGAGAATAGGACTTACAGGTTTCGCATTTACAAGTTTTGTCAATTGGAGAAAAGTCATTTTTAAATCGAGCATTTCGTAAATTCAATCTTTCATCATTAAGAAATGCAGTCCCATGTCTTCCTAGTCTTGTAGGCAAAACACAGTCAAATATATCGAATCCATTAGCAACAGCTAAAGAAATTTCTCTTAAAGAGCCAATTCCCATTAAATATCTTGGTTTATTTATTGGTAAGAATTTCGGGACGTAATTAATGACACTATGTATTTCTTCAACTGCCTCTCCAACACTTACACCTCCCACTGCTATTCCAGGCAGATCAAAAGAACTTGTAAATTTTGCGCTATGTTCTCTTAATCTCGGATACTTACCACCTTGAACTATTCCGAATAATGCTTGATTGGATTTCTGATGAGTCTCAACACATTTTTGTAACCATGTATGAGTTCTATGTAAAGATTCCTCAATATCATTTTCGTTAGCTGTATGCGGAGGACAATGATCAAAAGCCATCGCAACATCCGATCCAAGATCCATTTGAATCTGTATTACTTTTTCAGGAGATAAAAATACATGACTACCATCTCTTGGATTTTTAAACTCCACACCATTATCAGTAATATTATTTAATTTGGCCAAACTAAAAACTTGATATCCGCCTGAATCAGTAAGAATAGGATTAGGCCAATTCATGAACTTATGTATTCCGCCAGATTCTTTAATTAATTTTTCTCCAGGTTGTAAATGAAGATGAAAGGTATTTGAGAGAATCATTTCTGATCCTGTAGAGATTAACTGCTCAGATGAAATTCCTTTAACCGTTGCCAAAGTACCCACAGGCATGAATTTTGGTGTTTTTACCTGACCGTTTGGAGTATGAAATATACCAGTTCTTGCTTCTGTATTACTGCAATTCGATGTAATTTCAAATTCAAACACGATAAGTTATAAAATTTTTTGATCCTTTTTTATTAATCTACCCTATTATTTAATATTGAATCTAATTTTATCTCATCAAAAATTACTTAATAAAAAATTTTGCAGGTTCTTGGATATTTTATACGACATTTCCAAAGATACCCTTAATTAAACCCGAATTTAAAAATATTGCACAATTTGCGCCGCTTTTAGGATTTTTTATTGGAACAATACAGAGTTATATTTTTATTTTCTTAAGAACAAACTCTTGGTCAATTTATGAATCTGCATTAATTTGTTTGGCTTCAGGATATTTAATTACTGGTGGTCTACACCTCGATGGTTTAATGGATACTTTCGATGGTATTTTTGCGGGTAAAAAGAAACGTTTAAAAGCGATGAAAGACAGTAAAGTTGGTTCATTTGGCGTTCAATCTTTAATTTTTATAACTTTAATTCAAATTGCTTGCATACTCAAAATTCAAAACCTAATAATTTTTGTTTTACCAATATGCCTATTTTGGGGAAGATTTTCAAATTTATTTTTTATCGAAAAGTTCAAATATATGAGTTATAAGAAAAAATCTATTAGTCATAAAAAGTTTTGGAATGGATTTAAAAAAGAGTCTTTGATCTCCATTATTTTTCTTTTATTTTTCATTACATACCAATTAGTTTCAATTACATCCCAAGCAATATTAATTAAATGTTTAATTCTTATTTTGGTTGGTATTTTTTTAAGTTATTCTATTCCAAACATTCTGGGGAATAAAATTGGAGGCTTCAATGGAGATGCCTGCGGTGCAAGTGTTGTATTAGTCGAAACTGCAATGTTATTTATGCATGCAACTCTTTTATAGGAAGTTCTAAATAGAAAACATTTTTCTCTTTAAAATTTTTTAATTTCTCAGTATTATCAATCGAGTAATTTTCCAGCAATCTCAATTCTCCTCCAATTTGTTTTGCTAATTTCCTCGCTAAAAAAAGTCCCACACCAGTGCCGTCCTTCTTCTTAGCTGCAGATCCTCTAAAACCTTTTTGAAAAATTTTCTCGTTTTCATTTTTAGTTATTTTTTTACCATCATCAAATATACACAGCCCTTTACTTGTAATTACGAGGCCAATCTCAGCATGTTTTTGGGCATATTTAAACGCATTTTCTAATAAATTAGCAACAATTTCAGCAATAACAGCATATTTTGCCTTTAGTGGTGATAAAGTCCAATCTGGCCAAAGAGAGGGTTCAGTCCAATCTCTATTCTCTAAGTTTGCATTAGCTTTACCCCTTGCTAGTATTGGCCTCAATAAACTCTGAACAGTTATTACCTTATTGTTATCTAAATTTGGGGGTAATAATAATCTTTCCTCTCCAATTTCTAGAGGAAGTTGAATAGGTGAATTTAATTGCGCAAAAGAATCCATATATTGATTAATTTGTTTTTGCTCTATTATCATGCGTTCAACTATTTCAATAGAGTCATCATCTGAACCAAGTCTTTTTATTAGTAATTTTGCATATGTCCTTAGAGCAGCTAATGGATTCCTTAATTGATGGATTATGACATTGACTTGATTTTTTAAATAATTGATTTCTTCATTTTTATTTTGACGTTCTAATTCGATAGAGACGCATTTAGCTAAAGATATTGAAAGCGCTTTTAACCTAGAATCAAGAGATATGGGCCAATTCCCCCCTTGCAAATCAGTTTCTACCCTGAGGACACCAAGTAGAATATCGTTTTCTTGAAGAGGGTACCATCTTCTATTGGGAGATGAAACTTTTAGTGAAGGATCATCCTCTATTGATATTAAAAGCCTATCAATTTGTGGCCATTGACCAATCATTTCAAAAGATGCTTTAGTTCCTTGCTTAGCTGAAGCAAGATACATAACTAAATTAGTCACGCCCATTGAGCAACCAAAACTCTCTAACTGTTTTATGATTAATTCTTCAAATTTTTTTGAGAGATTCATAATTGGTGAAATTTTGAGAAATTTAAAAAAAATCTGAAAAGGGCTTGTAAAATATGAAAAAAGTATTAAGATATATAAAGAGGTCTGACTTTGCCAGCCTTAAATATGAACATCTAATCATATTTTAAGCTACATCAGGGGTTGATGGGTCCTCTATGTAATTTGAAGTGAATTTAAAATCACATATATAAGATTAGTAAAAATAAATAAGACTAATCTCATTAATAATTTCAGGAGTACCAATCAATGTCAAAAAAAAGAAAAAGAATCAGCAGAAGAAGATTGGCTGGCCAAAGGGTAATGGCTCATGTGCCTATTTATCATATCGAAACTGGCAAACATAAACCAGTTACAGCAGCAAGAAGATTCATAGCTGAAAATGGTCTCTCTGCTCCTTCAGTTTTCAACGTCAGAAGAAATGAACATACCACGGATAGGTTTTTTTGGGGGGAAAAAGGGTTATTTAGCGCTCAATATGCTGAAGAAAATCATTTTTTATTTCCATCACTAAAAGTTGTAGTTGAAGGAATTGGTGAAGAAAAAATATTTGAAGGTCTAGAACTTACTGCAGATGATTGGGAAGAGATTGAAGAATACGAATATGCTTTTGTTTAAAAAATATTACTTACATTTGAACTTATAAAATTAATTAAATTTGAATCAATTTGATGAAATCCATCGAATTCTAGTAATTCACAAAATTTAGAAGACTTACTCTTTACCTTTTCATAAATAGTCCTTGAAGCATCTATAGGCACCACATCATCAAATAAACCGTGACTAATTATTAGTGGTGAGCAATTTTCTCCCGGGACCATGTTTGGATGTGGATAACCACTGCAAGCAACAATTAATCCTAAATTTAATTTTAATCCTGCATCAATTGCCATAGCTGCCCCCTGAGAGAAACCCAATAAAATTGTTTTTTTTAGTGGAATCTGATCAGTGTCAAATTTTTTTAATGTGCCCAAAAGTTTATTTACTTCAAACTCAGCTCCATTCCAATCATGTGGGTACAATCCATACCACTGTCTTCCCTGACCGCTTGGATGCAATCCAGGGGCCCTCAAAGAAATTACTTCGAAATCAAAATTTATCTTATCTGTAACCTCCTTTCCAAATGTTAAAAGATCGTCTGCATCAGCTCCCCAACCATGTATCAAAATAATTCTATGAGTTGCAGTTTGAGAGGTAATCGAAACAAATTCATGATTGATATCGTATTTCATGTTTATATTCTTAAGTAAGCAAATTTTCCAATAATGTCATCATTAGCCTTAGTAAGTGTGTCTGATAAAAAAAATATAATCCCATTTTGTAGAGAATTGGTAGAAAAATTTAATTATAAAATTCTATCAAGTGGAGGAACTGCTAATCATTTAATGGAAGCAAAAATTCCAGTTATTAAAGTTGCAGATTTTACTAATTCTCCAGAAATCCTTGGAGGAAGAGTAAAAACTCTACATCCCAAAATCCACGGAGGAATTTTAGCCAAGAGAACTGATGAGGAACATAAAAAAGACATAGAAACTAACAATCTTGAACTAATCGACTTAGTAGTTGTAAATTTATATCCTTTTAAGAAAACTGTTGAAAAAGGATCTAAATGGGAAGATGCTATTGAAAATATCGATATCGGAGGGCCATCAATGATTCGTTCTGCCGCTAAAAATCATAAAGACGTTTCCGTATTGGTAGATCCTTGTCAATATCAAGAATTTCTTGAAGAAAGGAATAAGGGGGAATTAAATGAATCATTTAAAGCAAAATTAGCCTTTGAAGCTTTTCAACATACCGCTGACTATGACACTGCAATATCAAATTGGATACGCAGAGAAAGAGATTTAAAGTCTTCGAAATATATTGAATCTTATCCACTAATCAAAACTTTAAGATACGGGGAAAATCCTCATCAAAAGGCTTTTTGGTATGGTTTAAGTAACATTGGATGGAACTCAGCAGAACAGTTACAGGGTAAGGAGTTGAGTTATAACAATTTATTAGATCTTGAGTCTGCACTTTCAACAGTTTTGGAATTTGGCTACGCAGAAAAAGATGAACTTACAACCGACACATTTGCTTCTGTTATTCTAAAACACAATAATCCTTGTGGTGCCTCTATAAGTAATTCAGCTTCTCAAGCATTTTTGAATGCTTTGGAATGCGACTCAGTTAGTGCATTTGGAGGAATAGTTGCTTTTAATTCAAATGTTAATATTGAGGCCGCAATTCACCTCAAAGATATTTTCTTAGAGTGTGTCGTAGCTCCATCGTTTGATGAGGAAGCTTTAGAAATTTTAAAATTTAAAAAGAATTTAAGAATTTTAAAGTTTTCAAAAGCTCAACTTCCAAAAAAGAATCAACCTGCTACTAAATCAATCATGGGAGGATTACTAGTCCAAGATACTGATGATAGTGAAGAAAAAACTGAAAATTGGATTTCAGTAACTAATAAAAATCCGAGTAATCAAATCAACCTAGATCTAAATTTTGCATGGAAAATTTGCAAACACGTAAAGTCTAATGCCATTGTTATCGCAAAAGACCAAAAAACTATTGGAATTGGAGCTGGTCAAATGAATAGAGTTGGAGCAGCAAAAATTGCATTAAAAGCTGCTGGAAAATTATGTTCTGACGCCGTCTTAGCCAGTGATGGATTTTTTCCATTTGCAGATACTGTAGAACTAGCAAATGAGTATGGAATAAAAGCTATTATCCAACCAGGAGGAAGTTTAAGAGACCAAGAAAGTATTGATATGTGTAATAAAAAAGGGATCTCAATGGTATTAACTCAAAAACGACATTTTCTGCATTAAATTAAGTTGATTTTGGATAATAAGTAATTTTATTGGTCTTTCTAAATAGAGAGAGTCTTCCTGGACCTGCGCATAGAAAGTAGAGAGAGATAGCTCCATATATAAAAGACAATTCGAAAGCATAATTATGTCCTTCAACTACTGCCAGAGGAAAACCTTCAAGTCCCGTATCTAGGAGATGAAAATATACCGCGAAAGCCATTGTGGAGAATAAACCAAGAGAAGAGAGCCTCGCAAAAATCCCTAAAGCCAATCCTACTGGGCATACCAATTGAGTAATCGCTGCTCCAAAAGTCCAAATGACAGGATCACCTGGCAAAAATGGGAAATACTTACCAACCACAAACTCAGCAAAACCTTGAGGATCCTGAAGTTTCTCTAGGCCATGATGAATCATCAAAGCACAAAAACCGATTCTTAAAACAAAAATAGAAAGTTCTCCAAGGATATTTACTTCTGACCCTGATGATGAATTAGCAACTACAACTTCAACTTTTTGGGGAGCTTTTGTTCTATTCATACTGGCAGTTTGAACTTGATTAGTTTGTGCTTTGTCTTCCATGCTTCATAAATTTTCCATCATTCTAGTTAATAAAGTAGATCTTTTGGAATTATCTGAACAATAAATTAAAAAAACTAAGCAAAGTTATAGATGAAATAATAAATTCAAGAAGCAATATCAATTAACTTTTCAATAACATCAGCAACAACCTTATCAGGAGTAGATGCTCCTGATGTAATTCCAACATTAATGTTTCCACTAGGTAAAAAATTATTTTTAAGTTCTAAATCTGATCCAAGTGGTTTATGTAATATTGAATTTTCTTCAACTGATATTCTTTCTGGTGTATCAATATGAAAAGAAGAAATATTCTTAGTAATAGCTATTTCTTGTAAATGAGTAGTATTAGACGAATTGAAGCCTCCTATAACAACAAGAATATCAAGGTCTTCATCAACCAAAGAAAACATTGCATCTTGTCTTTCTTCAGTTGCATCGCAAATAGTATTAAAAGCTAAAAAGTGACTATTTAAGTTTTCTGGTCCAAATTTTTTTAACATGGTTCTTTCAAAAACTTTTCCAATTTCTTCGGTCTCGCTTTTAAGCATAGTTGTCTGATTTGCAACCCCGACTCTATCTAAATCTTTATCAGGATCAAATCCATCAGAGCAAGCTTTAGCAAATTTATTCATAAACTCATTTCTATTTCCTCTCCCCAGAATGTATTCAGATACATAGTTTGCTTCATCTAGATCAAGTACCACTAAATACTTACCGGCAAATGAGCTAGTAGCAAGAGTCTCCTCATGTTTGAATTTTCCATGAATTATAGATGTGAAAACATGTTTTTTATGTTTCTCAACAGTATGCCAAACCTTTGAAACCCAAGGGCAAGTTGTATCTATAATATGGCAACCTTTCTCATGAAGGAGTTTCATTTCTTGAACAGTAGCTCCGAAAGCAGGCAATATAACTACATCCCCATTTGAAACTGACGAAAAATCCTTAATTCCATTCTTAGCTGAAATAAATTTTACATTCATTTTTCTTAAATGATCATTAACTGATGGATTATGAATTATTTCGTTTGTGATCCAGATATTCTCATTAGGATAATGTCTTCTAGTCTCATAAGCCATTGCTACAGCTCTTTCAACTCCCCAACAAAAACCAAACGCTTGGGCTAACTTAATGTTGAGCCTCCCCTTTGTAAAATTAAAACCATTATCTCTAATAGAACTTATCAAATCACTTTGGTAAGCTTCTTCTAAAGCTTGAGCTCTTTTTGTTGGAGAATCGAAACCTCTTCTGTTGTATCTATCAGAATGATGCAGCGATCGTCTAAAAGCTTGAGTATCCATTTTTAAATATTACAACATTTTAAATAATTTTTCGTAAAAAAAAAGAAACCTGACATAAGTCAGGTTTCTAAGATCAATCTAAGGTTAGATTATTTAGCAGATGCGAAGTCTGGATATGCTTCCATTCCGTGCTCTCCTATATCTAAACCTTGAGTCTCTTCCTCTTCAGATACTCGGATTCCTCCGAATAATCCTCCAATTACAGACCAAGCAATCCAGCAAGTAACTAGTGTCCAGATAGCATAAGCTGCGGCACCAAGAGCTTGAATTAGAAGAAGGCTTATACCTCCACCATTAAACAATCCCATACCAGCACCATCTCCTTGCACAGCTGTACCCCATAGACCGATAACTATAGTACCCCATACACCACAAACTCCGTGAACGGAGAATGCACCCACAGGATCATCGATCTCAGCAGCATCTAGGGCTGCAACAGAGAATACTACGATAATTCCACCTACTAGTCCTGCAAACCAGGCTCCAGCAAGAGACATATCGCCACAACCAGCAGTGATACTAACTAATCCAGCAAGGATTCCGTTAATAATCATTGTAAGATCAGGCTTACCAGAAGTTAATGTTGAAACAATAGTTGCTCCAATAGCACCAGCTGCTGCTGCCAAGGTAGTTGTTACAGCAACATATGGAACCCATTCGTCCATAGCAAGTTGAGAACCAGGGTTAAATCCATACCAACCTATCCATAGAACTAATGCACCCAAAGTAGCTATAGCCATATTGTGACCTGGCATAGCCTGGGGTTTCCCATCAGAGTATTTGCCAATTCTTGGCCCTAGAAGCATTGCTCCTACTAGACCTGCCCATGCTCCAACTGAGTGAACAATTGAAGAACCAGCAAAATCAACAAAACCTAGAGAATCAAGCCAACCACCATTCCATTTCCAGCTACCAGCAATTGGATAAATAAATGCAGTTAATACAATCGCAAAAACAACAAATTCTCCAAATTTAACTCTTTCAGCAACAAGACCAGAAACGATCGTTGCCGCAGTTCCTGCAAATGCAGACTGGAACAAGAAATCAACAGTTGGGACTAACCCAGCATCAGTTACCATATCTGCAGTAACTGTTGGATCAAAAAATAAGCCGCCAAAATAAAGCCATCCGTCAGCAACACTTCCTCCGTACATTAATGAATAGCCGATAAACCAATAAGAAGTTACAGCTAGAGCAAATACAAAGAGGTTTTTAGCAAGAATGTTAACAGCGTTCTTAGAACGGCACATACCTGCCTCAACCATAGCGAAACCGGCGTTCATAAAGATCACTAGAATAGTAGCGATCAAAAGCCATAAATTGTTAGCAAGAAAAGCTGCATTCAACTCAGGTAAATCAGCTGCGTGAGCTGAAAGATTAAAAATACCTAAACCAAACAAAGCTAGGGGAACAGTTGCAAGCCACAACATAGAGCGGTTTGAACTAAATCCTCGAATACTCCTCAAAAGGAGCATAGGTCCATTAACAAGACTCGCATCTTGTAACTTGGACCTAGAGCGCCTTTGAGGCGTTTGCAAAGCAGTGGTCATAAAAAAAAATTAGATCTGCAAAAAAACAGTTTGTGCTGTTTCCTTTCAAATTTAAATTTATTCAAAAAACTTATCCGTGTCTAGTAGTTGTTTATACCATTTTTATAGTTGCACCTTAAAAAATTATTTGTTAAATTTGAAATTATTTTTTTTGAATTTCAAAATATCAAGTTTTTCCGATTATTTTAAAGGTTTAATTCCATTCCATGTTACGTGGTCTTTATGAAATTCAAATGAACATGGAATTGTTATCATACCTGCACTTAAAGATTCTCTAAAAAGATTGCCATACAAGGGATCTGCGTCATCTCCAGGGGCAAAGTAACAAGCGTCTTTTCTTGTAATACAAAGTACTAAAATACTTTTACTTTCAGGAATTAATTCCTTTAATTCCATGAGGTGTTTTTGGCCTCTTTTCGTTACTGTATCTGGGAATAGAGCTACATTTTGTTTAATCCAAGTCGTATTTTTAACCTCTATGTAAATGTTACGATTATCAGGATTTGAAGATTTTGGGGTTAAAAAAAAGTCAATTCTACTTTTTTTATCTTTTCCATAAGGGACTTCACTTTTAATTGTTTCTATTTCTCCTATTATTTCGTTTAGCAAATTTTTCTCAATAACCTTTTTGATTAACTTATTTGCAAATAGAGTATTTATACCTACCCAAACCTCTTCATTTTTTGCATCTAAAACACATATCTGTTCCCAAGTAAAAGGTAATTTTCTTTTTGGAGAAGGCGAAACACTTATTCTTACTTTTGCTCCCTCACTCAAAAGTCCCTTCATTGGGCCTGTATTAGCACAATGAGCAGTAACTACCTCTCCACTCTGTAATTTAATATCTGCAAGAAACCTTTTATACCTTTTGATTAAAACCCCTTCAATTAATGGATCAAATTCAATTATCCGATCATTCATAAATATGTCGTAAGTTAAAAATCAAATATAATTGAAACTTAAACTTCTTGAAAAATTTAGACAAATCCAAATGCATTCATTTTTAAAAAATAATGTTTTTTCAATTTCGTTTGGTACTAGTCTTAGTAAATTAGCTGGATGTATAAGACAAATATTTATAGCTGCTGCTTTTGGGATTGGGGTAACATACGACGCATTTAATTATGCGTATATAATTCCTGGTTTTTTGCTAATAATCATTGGAGGGATTAATGGTCCCTTACATAACGCAGTCGTTGCAGTTCTAACTCCCCTTAACAAAAAAAATGGGGGGATTGTTTTAACTCAAGTCAGCATAAAACTTTCAATATTATTATTCTTTTTAGCCATATTGATTTACTCAAATTCCAATTTACTAATTGATTTTTTAGCCCCCAATTTAAGTTACGAATCTAAATCTATTGCCACTTACCAATTAAAAATACTTACACCTTGTATCCCTTTATCCGGCTTCATAGGTTTAAGCTTTGGCGCATTAAATTCCCAAAGGAAATTCTTTTTATCAAGTATAAGTCCAGCAATAACAAGCGTAACTACTATTTTTTTTATTTTATTTAGTTGGATTTTCAACCAAGAAAATACATCTTCTCATTTCTTTACCTATACGGGATTACTAGCTTTTGCAACTTTGACAGGAACTTTAATTCAGTTTGTTGTTCAAATTTCGGAAATAAATAAAATCGGTCTCTTGAGATTAGAGTCAACCTTAAGTTTATTTAAAGACGAAGAGAAAAGGATTTTCAAACTAATTATTCCAGCATCTATCTCATCAGGTCTAAATCAAATTAATGTTTTTATCGATATGTTTTTCGCTTCAAGTTTTCAAGGAGCAGCATCGGGACTAGCTTATGGAAACTTTCTTATACAAGCCCCATTAGGCATATTATCTAACTCTTTGATTTTGCCTTTACTTCCAAAATTCTCTAAATTGAGCATTTATAAAGACAAAAGAGGCCTCCAAAAAACATTAATATCTGGTATTGAATACTGTTTCTTGACAACTATTTTTTTAACCGGATTTTTCATAACTTTCAATAATCAAATCGTACAATTAGTTTTTCAAAGAGGGTTCTTTGATTATTCAGCGGCTTTAAAAGTAAAGAATATATTAATTGCCTATGCAGTTGGCATACCTTTTTATCTTTATAGAGATTTATTAGTAAGAACTTACTATTCAATAGAAAAAACAAACTTCCCTTTTAAGTCTTCATTTGCAGGTATAGTATTAAATATTTTTTTTGATTGGTTTTTAGTTGGTGCCCCAATTAAGAATTTTGGGAATCTTTCACCATATAATTTTGGGGTTGTAGGAATAATTTTATCTTCAGTAATAGTTAACTTTATAGTTTGTATTTTGCTTTCTTTCAATCTGCGAAATGAAAATATCCATTTGCCTAACTTGGATTTATTGAGGAAAATTAGCCTAATGTCCTTAGCAGCATTTATAAGTAGCACATCTTGTTTTACTATTATCAAAACTGCGAATAACTTCAATTCAAAACTCGGAGAATTTTTTTTATTAATATTTGGATCTCTAACTTTTTTTGTAATTTATTTTTTACTTACAAAATGCTTCAAAGTAAACAAATTTAAAGTTTAAAAAAAAGATTTAGTTTTCAAAAAAACTTACCAAAATCTTCTCTAAGTCTAGAATTTGTGAAGTAGTGATTAAGTTAATAAGTGGAATACTATTAACACCGTCCCCTACTTTTACATTAATTGCTTTCAAACTTATTTTTGCAGCCTCCAATGGATCTTGATCTTTATTGCTGATACATTCAATAGCAAGATGTCTAGCTAGACCAGCATCTCCAAGATATAAATTCCACTTTTCTATTTTTATAAAAACCTTTTCTGAAATAATATTTTCTAGATCACTTATTCGCATCTGAGAGTCCATAAATAAAAAATTGATTTAAGTTGATTGTTTTGAAGTATCTTTAGGTTTTTTTATAATTACAAAAAGTAAATGGCAGGCTAAAAGAACTGACCAGAGAATTGCAAAATTATTAAAAAAAGCGATTTCATATTTAATTTCTTTTAAAAGCCAAGAGCCACTTACAATCGCAGTAAATATCATGCAGTGAATAATAAAATTTACTATTCGAGAAAAATGTTTGTAGATAGGATCTTCTAAATCACCATTTCCGTACCACTTTATAGGCATATTAATAATTAGATTGTTAATAATAGATATTTTACCCGAAATCTAGTTGACTAAGAGACCCTGAAACAGAGATATTACATAATTATGCGCCTGTAGCTCAGTGGATTAGAGCACCTGACTACGGATCAGGGTGTCGGGAGTTCGAATCTCTCCAGGCGCGTTTAGAATTATGAAATATTCTTTTTATATTTTTATAAAAAATATCGTCTATATTATGGATATTACTTATCAAACTCAATGAATATTCTTCAAAATCTTAAAGATAGTGATCCAGTAATATCAAATTTTATTAACTCTGAAAAAAATAGACAGGAAAGCCATCTTGAGTTAATAGCAAGTGAAAATTTCGCATCAATTGCCGTCATGCAGGCTCAAGGATCGGTACTTACAAATAAATACGCCGAGGGATTACCACAAAAAAGATATTACGGGGGATGTGAATTTGTTGATGAAATCGAGGAATTAGCCATTCAGAGAGCGAAAAAATTATTTAATGCTAATTGGGCTAATGTTCAACCCCATAGTGGAGCTCAGGCAAATGCTGCTGTTTTCCTAAGTCTACTTAAACCTGGCGACACAATCATGGGGATGGATTTATCTCATGGTGGACACCTTACTCATGGATCTCCAGTAAATATGAGTGGCAAGTGGTTCAATGCAGTTCACTATGGTGTAAATAAAGAAACTAGTGAGTTAAATTTTGATGAAATAAGAGAGATAGCACTTGAAACAAAACCAAAATTAATCATATGCGGATATTCTGCTTATCCAAGAACAATTGATTTTGAATCATTTAGAAATATTGCAGATGAAGTTGATGCATTCTTGATGGCCGATATTGCGCACATCGCTGGGCTCGTAGCAAGTAAACTTCATCCAAATCCAATACCCTATTGTGATGTAGTAACTACAACTACCCATAAAACATTAAGAGGGCCTCGAGGTGGACTTATCTTATGTAAAGATGCAGAATTTGGAAAGAAATTTGATAAATCTGTTTTCCCTGGAACTCAGGGTGGGCCCCTGGAACATATAATTGCCGCTAAAGCAGTAGCATTTGGTGAAGCCTTACAACCCGATTTCGTTAATTATTCCCAACAAGTAATAAAAAATGCAAAAATTCTAGCTTCAACTTTAATAAATAGAGGTATCAATATCGTGAGTGGAGGCACTGATAATCATATTGTTTTACTTGATTTAAGAAGTATAAATATGACTGGAAAAATTGCTGATTTGCTAGTAAGCGAAGTAAATATCACAGCAAATAAAAATACTGTTCCATTTGATCCTGAATCACCTTTTGTAACCAGTGGGTTAAGGTTGGGTACTGCTGCTTTAACTACCAGAGGATTTAATGAAAGTGCTTTTGCTGAAGTTGGCGAAATTATTGCTGATAGATTACTTAATCCAAACGATTCACTGATTGAAAGTCAATGTAAAGAAAGAGTATTAACCTTATGTAATCGTTTTCCTCTTTATGAAGGCAAACTTGAAGCATCAATAAAATGAGTCCTAATTCCAAGGGAGTTGAAATTCTTTCTATTGGAACAGAGCTACTTTTAGGAAATATTACAAACACAAATGCTCAATGGATTTCTGAACAGTTGTCTAAATTAGGTTTAAATCACTTTAGGCAATCAACTGTAGGAGATAATAGTGATCGAATTATAAAAGCAATTCAAGAAATATCGAAAAGAAGTAATCTTCTAATTACAACGGGTGGCTTGGGACCAACCCCAGATGACTTAACTACTGAAGCAATAGCCTCATCTTTTAATGTATCTCTTTTTGAAAGACCGCACTTATGGGATGAAATTAAACAAAAACTTTCAAACTCAAATCTCCAGGACGATTCCTCTAGCTTAAGGAAACAATGTTTATTCCCAAAAAATGCTCAAATAATTAATAACCCTAGTGGCACTGCCCCAGGAATGATATGGGAACCAATAAAAGGATTTACTATTCTTACTTTTCCTGGAGTGCCCAGTGAAATGAAAACCATGTGGGAAGAGACGGCGTATGATTTCATTAAAACCAAATTCTCAGATAGTTATTCCTTTTTTTCAAATACTCTTAAATTTGCAGGCATTGGAGAATCTAGTATTGCAGAAAAAATTAACGATTTATTAAATCTTAAAAACCCAACTGTTGCTCCATATGCAAACTTAGGAGAGGTTAAACTCAGAATCACAGCCAGAGCTAAGAATAAAGTGGAAGCAAAGAATATTATTAAACCTGTAAAAGAAAAACTAAAAAAAGAGTTTTCTAAGTTTATTTTTGGAGAGGATAATGATACTCTTCCTAGCGTTTTAATAAAAGAATTGACCAAGAGGGACCAAACTATTGTTTTTGCTGAATCCTGTACAGGAGGCCTTCTATCTTCATCACTAACATCAATATCAGGCTCATCTCAAGTTTTTCAAGGTAGTATTGTTTCCTATAGTAATGAGCTAAAAAATTCATTATTAAATATTTCTGAAGAAAAGCTTACAAAATATGGAGCAGTTTCTGAAGAAGTTTGTGAGGCCATGGCAATTAATGTAAAAGAGAAATTAAGAGCAGATTGGGCAATATCAATAAGTGGAATAGCGGGTCCTAACGGAGGTAGTCAAGATAAACCGGTTGGACTTGTCTATATTTCAATTTCAGGACCGAATAATCATATTACTAATATAAAAAAACTATTTAACTCAACACGAAATAGAATTGAAATTCAAACACTAAGTGTAAATGTCTGTTTGAACAGCCTCAGATTAATCCTATTATCAAATAGTAAGTAACTATTTTTACAAATTGAGTCAAGATACCTTATTTGATAAAGTTTGGGATTTACACAAAGTTTCCAGTCTTCCAGGTGGATCTGATCAAATATTTATTGGTCTTCACCTTATCCATGAAGTCACAAGTCCTCAAGCATTTGGCGCTTTAAAAGATAAAAACTTAAAAGTAAAATTCCCTGATAGAACTGTTGCCACTGTTGATCATATTGTGCCAACAGACAATCAGAGCAGGCCTTTCAAAGATAATCTTGCTGAACAAATGATTGAAACACTTGAGAATAATTGCTTAGAACATAAAATAAGATTTTTTAATATTGGCAGTGGTAATCAAGGAATAGTTCATGTGGTAGCGCCAGAATTAGGGTTAACTCAGCCAGGAATGACAATCGCTTGCGGAGATTCTCATACTTCAACTCATGGAGCTTTTGGGTCAATTGCTTTTGGGATAGGTACAAGCCAAGTAAGAGATGTTCTTGCTACCCAAACCATAGCAATGAACAAATTAAAGGTGAGGCAAATTTGGTGTGAAAATCAATTATCCAATGGGGTTTATGCTAAGGATTTAGTACTTCATATTATTAATAAACTCGGTGTAAAGGCTGGGGTGGGTTTTGCATATGAGTTCGCAGGGCCTGCGATCAATGCATTATCAATGGAAGAAAGAATGACTATATGCAATATGTCTATTGAAGGCGGAGCAAGATGCGGCTACATAAACCCTGATGAAAAGACCTTTAGATATATTAAAAATAAATTATACGCACCAAAAAACGTTCATTGGGAAAAAGCGCTCACGTGGTGGAAATCATTAAAAAGCGATGAAGATTCAATTTATGATGATGTAATTAAAATAGATGCTTCTAAAATAGAACCAACGGTCACATGGGGGATTACTCCGGGCCAAAGTATAGGCATTAATCAACAAATCCCCCTTTTAGATGAATTGTCCCCAAACGATAAATTAGTTGCTGAAGAGGCTTACGAATATATGAGTTTCAATCCAGGGCAATCAATAAAAGATATTCCTGTAGAAGTTTGTTTCATCGGCAGTTGCACAAATGGGCGAATAAGTGACTTGAGAATTGCAGCTAAAGTATTAAAAGACAAAAAAGTATCTAAGAATGTAAAAGCATTTGTAGTGCCCGGCTCAGAAAAAGTAGCCAATGAAGCAAAACAAGAAGGTCTTGATCAGATATTTAAGGATTCTGGATTTCAATGGAGAGAGCCAGGCTGCTCAATGTGTTTAGCAATGAATTCAGATAAGCTTATAGGTAATCAAGTTAGTGCTAGTTCTAGTAATAGAAATTTCAAGGGTAGACAAGGATCTCCTAGCGGGAGAACATTACTCATGAGTCCAGCAATGGTTGCTGCTGCTGCAATTAATGGCAAAGTCAGTGATGTTAGAGAATTTATCAGCTAATGAAAGCCGAGTTTACTCCGCCAATTGGAAAAATTTCACAAATAACTGGGAAATGCATCTCATTGATTGGTAACGACATTGATACTGATCGGATTATTCCTGCGCGTTTCTTAAAATGTGTTAATTTTGATTCATTAGGCAAATCTGTTTTTGAAGACGATAGAAAAACCTTGAAAGGAAGTCATACCTTTGATCTAAAAGAAAATCAAAACTCCTCTATTCTTATCGTTAATAGTAATTTTGGTTGCGGCTCTAGTAGAGAACATGCACCTCAAGCCCTAATTCGATGGGGTATAAGAGCAATAATAGGTGAGAGTTTTGCTGAAATTTTTTATAGCAATTGTATTGCAATTGGAATTCCTTGTTTTACTCTTCCTAAAAAGTTAATACAAAATATTCAAAAATATAACATTAGTAAGAGTTTATTCTTAGAAATTGATCTGAAAAATTCTTCAGCCAAATCAAAAGATTTAAATTTTAATCTTGAGATTAAAGAGAGCACAAAAAAAATGTTTTTATCCGGTGAATGGGATGCTACAGCAACATTACTTGAAAACTCTTCTTTAGTAGAAAGAAAATTTAAAGAACTACCTTATATAAAATTTAGTGATGAGATTTAATAACTTTAAAAAAAAATTTAAAAGTTATCGAAATATTTTAAAATCTTTTTATTTTTTCAAAATTTGGAAAAAGTCTAAAAAAATTAATCCTGTGGACTTTCTAAATCTTTTCTATTAGGTGTCCTAGTTGGGTCACTAGCTAAAAATCCGAAGAGAAAGATTCCAACGAAGAAAAAAACAATTGTGTATACAGAAATTTTAAGGGCAAGCATGAAATTACTAGTGCTGACAGATTTATATCCTATTAAATTTATATTTAAATTATGGTAAAAGGTTTACTTTTTGTATTTTTGGAAAATTTTGAAATACTTTAAAATAAATTAATCATCATGATCATCCCATGGATCTGTAAGCTTTGCAGCTTTAGGTCCAAAGGCAGTCCATAGACCAAAACCCGTCAAAGCCAGAAGTAATGCCAGAATTGTTACAGCTATTGAAACTGCAGGATCTGGAGCGGATGATAAAGTTTGCATCAATTTTGCTAAGTTTGTAAACAATTTATGTATAAGTTCTTATACAATAGCGAAATAATAATCGATTTAGTGAATTCAACATGGGTCAAAAAACAGCATTAGGAAGTCTTCTAAAGGCTATTGGCAATTCAGGTCAAGGGAAAGTGGTACCTGGCTGGGGAGCAGTTCCTGTGATGACAGTAATAGGATTACTACTTTTAGTCTTTTTAGTTATTCTTCTACAAATTTATAACCAATCACTACTACTACAAGGTTTCTCAGTAGATTGGAACGGAAACTAAATTTCTGAAAAGCTCTAAAAGTTATTTTTAATCTAAAAATCCCTAATAAAATTTTAGGGATTTTTATTTTTTTAGTTATAGTTTGTTTGTATATTTATAATTCTCAATGAAATAGATTGAGAAATACATCATGAAAGAAATATATTTAATTGGATTAGGAAATCCTGGTAAAAAGTACTCAAAAAGTAGACATAATATAGGTTTTTTACTGCTTGAAAATCTCTCTAAAAAATATAATTCGAATTTTTTGTTAAAAGATAAGCTTAAAAGTTCCTTCTCAGAATTTCAAATCAATGATTCTACTTTCAGGTTATTTTTACCAAATACGTTTATGAATAACAGTGGTTATGCTGTCCGAGCAATAGTTGATTGGTACAAAATAAATTTAGATCAGATTTTCATAATAGTCGACGATAAAGATCTTCCCCTTGGGAAAATAAGATTTAGAAGAAAAGGAAGCTCAGGTGGACATAACGGGCTTAAAAGCATTATTGAACAATTGCAGACAAAAAACTTTAAGAGAATAAGAATTGGTATTGGTTCACCTCCTCTAATAAAAGAAAAAAATAATTTCAACACCATTTCACATGTACTAGGAAATATTTCTCTAGAAGAAAAATCAATATTGGATAAAGTGTATAAGAGAGTAATAGAATCCCTAGAACAACTAAATACTAAAAAAGAAGAATATATAATTAATGAATTAAATTCTTTTGACAAAGACCAAACCTAGGAAATGCGTTCAAAACCTGAAACGATTGCTAATGTAAGTGTTAAGGAATATAGCTTCTCAAAAAAGCAAATTCAGGGGGTTGTGGAAGCTAGTCAATTTAAGTGGACTTTTACATGGTCCTTTCAAAAAGGTTTATTAACTGTAAATCCACCTTTGGGAAGAGCATTAATTGAGGATGCTTTATTGAGATTTTTGTTGAAAAAAGATTATGAACTAGAAGCAGGGAATGAATATAAATTTACTATTTCAGCCAAGTTTTAAAATCTATATTTTGATTCAAAGTAAACTTCATTTTGCAATAATCTTCTAAAATTATTAAAGCTGATAACGCATCAAGGTTTTTATTAAGAATAAAAACTTCTCTAGGTATTAAAAACTTCAGGCCACTTATTGGGAAAAGTTCAAAATATCTTGCTTTAGCCCTATAGGTAGTATTTTTTTCCTCAAAAGTTATTATTTCTTTTTTAAAAAAATATAGTTTTTCTCTGATTTCTCTACTGGTGGTACCATTGCCAATAATAATGCGTGATATGTTCTCAGCGGCAATTAAATTTCTGAGATAATTCTCAATTAATTCACTTTTAACAATGATTGCTAGATAAACTTTTTTTTCGCTAATTTCTGCTAAGACTAAGCCGCATTTACTTTTTCCGGGATCAATAGTTATTACTTTAGGCATTTAAGAAGAAATCTTTAAAATATTAATTTCAACAACTATGGGTTCTACAGTTTTACTATCCCTTAAAGATACTACTTCTAACTTAAATTTGATATTTTGATTTTCTTGAAGAAAGTCTCTAATTTTTTTTACAAAATTTCCACTTGTATTAATTTCACTAACTTGAGATCCTTTTGACTTAATTTCATCCCTTGTTTTTCTAAGCAATGATTTAATATTTAAATTGATTGATTTAAGATTTAAATCACTTGCTTCCAGAATTGAACTTGTAATAACATCCCCTTTTTTGACTATAAAATTATTCTCTAATAAATCAGGAGATACAAAAACATAATTATCTCCTTTTAAAACATTTGTTGCTGATTTAATTAATAAAATCCAATTACCCCCTCTAGCAGCAATTGTCTCAATTTTTGTAATATCACTAGGTCGCCACAAAAGAATATTCTTTGCTTCTTTATTAACTGGGATGACAATTTTCCTAACAAATTTATCAGCTTCATTATAGATTTTTGTTAGGTCTATTTTTATATTTGAGCTGGGATTAATCTCAGCAATAAATAAAGTTTGTCCTCTTTTAATAACAATATTTCCTCTCCTAAATACTTTAATATTATTTTTTAATTGATTTAACTCCTTTTCTTTTTGAATAATTTTACCTTCAAGTTCCTTTCTTTCTTCCTGTAAAGGGATTAAGGCCTTTTTACTTTCATCTAAAGTTTTTTGCAAAAAAGGAATATCAATAAAAAGCCTTTGTCTGAATTCTTCACTAACTAAAATTAATAACCCTATTGATATTGAACTAATAAAGCCACCAGTAATTATGGTTATTATGGTTGCTGTTTTTTTCGGTCTTAATTTTAAGATACTAAATCTTGCTTTTCCAATTTTTGTTCCAAGAACATCCCCAAATGGTGCAATTAATCCCCCAAGTAATATTAAAAAAACAATTAAAATCCAAGCCACACTTTTGTATACTATCAATACATCATAATTTATGATGAATCAATTAAATCTTTTGGCAAGAGCAATTGGATCGAACACTGTTATCTTTTTTCTTTCAATATTAAGTAGCCCTGAATCCTTTAAATCTCCCAACAATCTTGTAATGGTTACTCTTGTTGAACCAATTGCTTCAGCAATTGCCTGATGTGAAAGCCTTAGGTCTATTGTAATACCTTTTTCACCTGCAACTCCAAAGTCTCTACAAAGAACCATTAAAAAACTTACTAAACGAGAAGACATATCTCTATGTGTAAGAGTTTCTATCATTGTTTCGGTTTGCAGGATTCTACTTGAAAGCCCCTGTAACAGTAATAGACCGACTGATGCATCTTCCTCTATAGCTCTTAAAACAGAATTTGCAGGTGCTGTTATCATTTCAACTCTTGTGAATGCTATGGCATGATAAAAACGATCAGATCTATGTCCTGTTAGAAGAGATAGAACACCAAAGAGACTATTCTCCCTTAAAAGGGCAACAGTTATTTCTTCACCTGACTCATAAACTCTTGACAGTCTTACTGCTCCTCTTCTTATAAGATATACTCTTTCAGCAGGGTCTCCTGGGAAAAATATTGTTTTAGATCTCTCAACCATTTCTGTGCTTGCACCATCTAAACCTTTTATAACTTCCATTAAAGTTCTATTGATTGGAAAACGTTCTCCAACAGAGTTAATTTTACTTTGTCCTGACTGTGCCGAACTAAAGCGGTTGAATCCTCGTGAAGCAGGTATCATAAATATCTTGACTATTAAAAAATTTAAGGAGACACTCTAAAATATCTTGTATCAACTGTAACAATTTTGGATTCTTATTAGTTTATCAATAAGTCCTTTTCAGTAATTTTCTAGTTGCTTAACACTTTTTTAAGTAAAATTACACTATATGCAGCGTCAATAGATTCTAATTATACTGCATGTAGAAAGAATCTAAATAATGGTAATTAGCTCATCCCATACTTATTCCAAAAATAATCTTGATGTTGTAAATATAAATACTGCTAAAAAAGTTAACTTAAAAAGATTTACACAAAACGGACAGATTCAAATCTATCAATCTTCATTTCGGGGAAGCTACCCATCTATCATTAGAGACTCTCTAAGAAATGCTGCTCTTGGTAGAAAAGTTCTCTTAATACAATTTATGAAAGGAGGAGTCAAACAAGGAGTTGATAATGCAGTAAAGCTATGCGGCAATTTAACCTGGGTAAGATCATCTCATTCCTTTGATCAATATAATTCTGAAGAAATTGAAAACAATGAAAATTTAAAAAAATCTATTCATGAATCCACTTCTGAATTATGGAATTTTTGTAAAAAAGAACTACAGTCTGGCGAGAATGACCAAATAATACTTGATGAAATTTCTTTAGCTATTGAAATGAAAATTATCGATAAAGATGATTTGATTTCAACACTTGAAAACCGATTTATATCAGGAGATGTAATCCTAACTGGTACAGATATTCCTAAAGATCTATTATTAATGGCCAACCAAATTACCGAACTTCGCTCATAAAACAATGCTGAAAAATGATCTCTGGATAAATCAAAAAGCCTCGGAAGGGATGATAAAGCCCTTTCAATCAAATTTAGTTAGGCATCTTGAGCCTGACAATAAACAAAAGCCAGTTTTGAGTTACGGATGTTCATCTTATGGCTATGATTTAAGACTTTCATCAAAAGAATTCCTAATTTTCAGACATATCCCTGGTACTGTGATGAATCCAAAAAAGTTTAATCCTAATAACTTAGAAAAAACTGTTCTTCACCATGATAAAGATGGAGACTTTTTTATTCTTCCTGCTCACTCCTATGGTTTAGGAGTGGCTTTAGAAAAGATGAAAGTACCAGAAAATATAACTGTGATCTGTATAGGCAAAAGTACATATGCACGATTAGGAATAATTGTTAATACAACGCCTGCAGAGGCAGGGTGGGAAGGTCATCTAACTTTGGAGTTTAGTAATAGTTCAGGTGCAGATTGCAGAATTTATGCTGAAGAGGGTATTTGCCAACTACTCTTTTTTGAAGGTGATCCATGCTCTACAACCTATGAAGATAGAAGAGGTAAATATCAAAACCAACCAGAAAAAGTGACCCTAGCAAAGATCTAAAATGAGTAAAGTTGAACTTATTTCGCTAACTCCTGATGCAGAAAAAACAATGGCTTACATTGCGAGAGTAAGTAATCCAAAAAATCAGGATAATGAGGACTATTCGAAATTATTGAGCTACTGTATTAAAAATGAACATTGGAGTGTTTTTGAACAGTCATTTATGACCCTACAAATAGAAACTAACAGAGGAATCGCTGCCCAGATTTTAAGACATAGATCATTTACTTTTCAGGAATTTTCACAGAGATATGCAGATAGTTCTCAATTGGGAAATATTCCCTTACCCGAATTAAGGCGTCAAGATTTTAAAAATAGGCAAAATTCAATTCCTGACCTATCTGATGAGTTAAAAAAAAGATTCAATGAAAAAATTGGTTTGCATTTTCAGGCTGCTTCAGAATTATATGAAGATTTACTTGCTGAAGGCGTGGCCAAAGAATGTGCGAGATTTGTTTTACCATTAGCAACCCCAACCAGAATCTATATGTCTGGATCATGCAGATCTTGGATTCATTACATTCATTTAAGATCAGCTAACGGTACCCAAAAAGAACACAAGTCTATCGCTCAAAATTGTAAGTATATTTTTAAACAAAGTTTTCCGATTGTATCAAAATCTTTAGAATGGTAAAAATTATCCATGACTACGGGGACTAAACTTATTATTTTTATTTTCTTGAATAATTGAAAATTCAGTATTTATGATCTCCTCATAGGCCTTTCCTTCTTTTTCTAAATTATAAATAGATTCTCTTATTTTCATTTCATCTTGTTTACCAATAAAAGTAGATATTAGATTACCCTTTTTATCAAAAAGATTTACTTGAGGAATCCCGTTGACGGCAAACTTCTGGATATAATTACTCCATTTTTGATTATCAACATTTAAAAAAACAAAATTAATATCTTTTTCATATTCATCTTTAAAAGCAGAAACTTGTGGAGCCATTTCTTTGCAAACTTCACACCACTCAGCATAAAATTCCAGAAATGTAGGCTTATTATTTGTAAAAGCTATTTGAGGGTCAACAGATAATTCTCCAAAACTCTTTAGAAGATAAGTTGATTTAAAAAAGAAATTCCTAAACAAAAGTAAAGAAATAACAACAATAGATATAATCAAAATAAGTATTGTTTTTAGTTTTGACTTTAAAATTGGCTCTAGACTTTCAGGTTGCACTTTTAGGATATTACTAACTAAAAACATTTTAAATAAGTTATACAAATAAAGAGAATTTGAAACTTTAAGCTTTTAATCAACTGATAAAATAAGAACTAAATAATTATCAAAATTTCTTTGATTCCTGAAATCTTATTATGCAATCAATCTTTGGAACTGATGGAATAAGAGGAAGATTTAATGAAGAGATCACTTATTCTCTAGCCTACAAAGTAGGATATGCTTTAGGTTCGATTTTAGAGAACAAAAGTCCAATACTAATTGGAAGAGATACAAGAATTAGTGGAGATATTCTGCTTCAGGCAATAACAAAAGGTATAAATGAAAGTGGCAAAAAATTTATAAATCTTGGAATCTGCCCTACCCCAGCCATACCTTTTTTAATCAAACAAGAGAACCTTAGTGGCGGGATCATAATATCTGCAAGTCATAATCCGCCGGAATATAATGGCATAAAAATTTTTGATCATAATGGTCAAAAGATTACCAAATATTTTGAAAATAAAATTCAAAAATTAATTGAAGAGACCAATCAAAATATATCAGTTCCTACAAAAGTGATTCCCCTAAAAACAAATAAAGATCTTATGGATATGTATATTAAAAGCTTAATCCAAACAATGGGTGGAGAAAATTTAAGCGGATTAAAAATAATATTAGATACATGCTACGGATCAGCGACAAGCTGCGCAAAAAAAATTTTTCAGTCTCTTGGTGCGGATGTAAGAGTTATAAATAACTCTCAAAATGGGTTAAAAATTAATATGAATTGTGGTTCTACTAACCTCGAACCATTAAAAAGAGCATTAAGAGAAAGTCCTGCAGATATGGGTTTTAGCTTCGATGGGGATGCCGATAGAGTAATTGGAATAGATTCAAAAGGCAATGTGTTAGATGGAGATCACATTCTTTTTCTTTGGGGTAGAGAACTCATGGAACAAAAAATTCTTACAAATAATTTACTAATATCAACTCAAATGGCAAACTTAGGTTTTGAAAAAGCCTGGAAGAAAATTGGAGGAATTTTACATAGAACTGATGTAGGGGATAAATATGTGCATAACGCAATCAAGGAAAAAAGAGCTGTTTTAGGAGGTGAGCAGTCAGGTCATATACTTTCAAAAATTAATAACTTTTCTGGAGATGGGATATTGACTGCACTTCAAATTTCTAAATATTGTAAAAAGAAAAATATTAATTTAAATGATTGGCTTAAAAGTAGTTTCGAACCTTTTCCTCAAAAACTAACCAACATCAATTTAGATTTTAATATTAATAAATTTAATCTAAAAACCAAACTCTTAATTGATCAAACTATAGAAATTTTTCAGGCAACATATTCGGATAATTGTAGAGTTTATATAAGGCTTAGCGGAACAGAACCGGTAATAAGAGTTCTAGTTGAGGCAAACAATCATAAGAAAGTTGATTCTTTATCAAGCGAAATATCAAACAAACTCTTTTTAGAAATTAATAAAATTTTAAATTAAAGATAAATCAAATTTTTATATAAATCCTTTCAAAAATATCAAGTTGGTTAACAAACACATACTTTTCCCTATTAGTTTTAATTTTATTTGGATTAAAACTTTCGGAATAATCAAAATCTTTTTTATCTAATTTTTTAAAATAGAAATTACTTGATATAGTTGAATCCATATAATCGAATAATTCCTTTACATCTGTTTTTATAAAAATCAAACTGCCTTTTTGCAATGAATTTGAAAGAATATTAATAAATTCTGGCTGAATTACACGCCTTTTATAATGTCTCTTTTTAAACCAAGGATCAGGAAAATTAAAAGAAATACTTTTTAAATTCTTGATAATAAATTTACTTTGGACATCATCCAAAATATTATTAGCATTACCAAATATAAAATATAAATTTTTGGTTTCTCTTTCAAGTACTTTTAATTTAGCATTTTTGACTAATTTCTCACGAATTTCAATTCCTAAATAATTCCAACTGGTATTAAATGAAGCTAAATCAAATAGAAACTCACCAGCAGCACAACCTATATCCAAATGAAGATTTAATTTTGAATCACCAAACATTTCTCTTAAAGAAGGTATTCTCTCAATTTGATTAAAATTACTATTAAGCGGATTAACATGCTGTCTCATACATTTATCAATATATTTCTAGGCAATAATATAAGGATGCATAATATTCATAACTATGACAATAGTAAGTTCAAGAGTAATAGTTTGATGTTGAATTATTATATATTTAAAAAGAAAAAGTTTTGAACGTTTTTAATCAACTTTCTATTTGGCTATCCTTTCAACTTTCAATAATTTTCCTTATTGGTATTCCTGTTACTCTATCCTTCTGGTCAATTAAAAAAAGAAATAAAGCAGTTATTAAACTTCTATCAATTTATTGGAAAATATCCCTTTTATTTTTTATAAGCCTCTTACTTTTAATAGGTAAGTATAATTATGCTCTTGTCGTAACAAATATTTCAACATTATTAATGACAGTTTCAGTTTGGTTTTGGAACGATATTAATGATGAATTAAGAGAATATAATTTTTCTTACTCCCTTACCACAACTACAAAAATATGGAGATGGGCAGTAACTTTTATATCTCTCAATTTCTTAATTCAGAGTCTGCAAAACTTAAATTGCTTTTCTTTTATTAATTCAGATGAGTGTTCAATATGGCTTAAGCCATCTTCAAATTTATATATTTTTATAAAAAATTTATTTAATTTTTTCTTCGGAGCTAACTTTACTCAGCCGATAGCAAAATTTTTAGGATTATTTTCATTATTAATCTTTATTTTAGGCCTTATTCAATGGTCAATAATAAAATTACCTAGAAATGGAAGAAACTCTTACTTCTCCGAAAATGGCAGAAATTGATTTAATAAATAATCTTGAAAAAATAAGTTCCGAGATACCTAATAGGATACTTAAAGTAGAAGGTTTCATTCTAAAAGAAAATCACAAAGAACAACTAGAAATACTTATTTTTAAAGGTTTCAGTAGCTCAACAACGCATCCAATTGAAATAGATTTAGAAAAGAAAGTTATTGCATATACTTATATACTTACAAACTTAAAACTTTATAAAGCCCCCTTAACAGAAACCGAGGATAATTTTATAAGAGAGAATCAAAACTCAGGTTTTTTTTTGAATCAAAAAAACTGGATTTAAGTAAATTCAAGATTAATAATATTTGAACATCTTTTGCATAATTTTGTATTTTGGATTCCATTAAAAGTTTCTTTTTGATAATGCCAACATCTATCACATTTTTGACCATGAGCTTTCATTATTTGAATTTTCCCAAGTGCATTGTTATCGATAATCAGGGAATTCTCCTCCAAATCGGACGCCACTTGGAAGTTTGAAACTATAAGCCAATCCCTAAATAAATCTACTTCTTGATTGCCAAATTCTTTTAGCCAAGTCAGTGAATCTTTTACAACTTTATCTTCAGGTAAATAATTAACTTCAGTTTCTAAAGCTGCCCCAATTATTTGTTTGTTCCTACATCCTTCTATAGCCTTGTTAATTTCAACTCTCAAATTTCTTAGATTTGCAATGTGCTCATTAAGAATTTGATTTTTCCATGACTGTGATAATATTGGCCATCCTCTTTGAAATACTGATTTTTCTTTTGTTGAATATGGAATATTTTGCCAAATATCTTCTGCCATATGACAAAGCACTGGAGAAATAAGTAGGGCTAAAGTTTCAACAACTTTTGACATAACAAACTGACATGATCTTCTCCTAAATTGTGATTTAGCACTTACATATAACCTATCCTTTGCAATATCCAAATAAAAATTTGATAGATCTACAACGCAAAAACTTTGTAAGATTTGGAAAAACTTTGAAAATTCATAATTTTCATAAGCATTTGATATTTGATCTGTAACCTCAACTAATCTGCCTAACATCCATTGATCTAAGAGAGGCAACTGATCAATCTCAAAACTATCAATTTTAGGATCATAATCATGAATATTACCTAGAAGATATCTTGCAGTATTACGAACTTTTCTGTAAACGTCTGAAAGTTGCTTGAGTATATTTGAACCAATTGGAACATCTACTGAATAATCCACAGAGCTTACCCATAGCCTTAAAACATCAGCACCATAAGCAGGTTCAGTTTTTTTATTATTACCTCCATTAATAATTATATTTGGATCAACAACATTGCCTAAAGATTTGCTCATTTTTCTTCCATTTTCATCAAGAGCAAAACCGTGAGTCAAAACTTTCTTATATGGAGGTTTATTATTGACTGCTACAGATGTTAGCAAAGAAGACTGGAACCAACCTCGATGTTGATCTGAGCCCTCTAAATAAAGATCTGCTGGATATTTTAATTCACTTCTTAGTTCACATACTGCGGCCCAGCTAGATCCTGAATCGAACCAAACATCCATTGTATCAGTACCTTTTTTCCATAGATCCGATTCTTTTGCATAATTTTCTGGCAATAGATTCTTAACATCCCAATCCCACCAAATATCTGCTCCATGTTCACTGAAAAGTTCTTGAATATGATTAATTATCTCGCTGTTAAGGAGAATCTCATTTCCATTTTTTTTATAAAAAACTGGAATTGGGACTCCCCATGACCTTTGTCTAGAAATACACCAATCTCCTCTACCAACAACCATAGAATAAATTCTTTTCTTTCCAGTTGCTGGCATCCATTCAACATCTTCGATTGCCTTTAATGCAGATGATCTAAAGCCATTTACAGATGCAAACCATTGTTCTGTTGCCCTAAAAATAGTTGGTTTTTTGGTTCTCCAATCATACGGGTATCTATGCTTATAATTTTCTTGTAATAGAAGCATATTATTTCCTTTTAAGTATTCAATAATTAAATCATTAGCGTCTTTCAGGACATTTGATCCTTTGAATTGACCAGAATATTCATTTAAATTACCTTTTTCATCAACAACACATGTTATTGGTAAATCATATTTTTGACCCACATTAAAATCATCTATCCCATGACCAGGAGCAGTATGAACAATTCCAGTACCTGATTCTGTAGTAATATAATCTCCTCCAATTACAATTCTGCAAATTTTATTCTTAGATGGATGTTGATATTCAATATTTTCCAATTTAGAGCCTTTAACCTCAAAAAGGACCTTGAAATCTTTATTAAATTTCTTACTTATTTCAGATGATAAATCTTTTGCAAAAAGGAAAGTTTGTTTCTCTTCATCGATAGCAAAAACATACTTTATTTTTGGATTAACTGCAACTGCTTCATTTGCAGGTATGGTCCAAGGAGTAGTGGTCCAAATAGTTATGAAAGAATTATTTTGAAAAAGATCTTTTTTGATATTAAGATTTTCTTGGTTGAAATTTAATAGAATTTCCTCAGATAGTTTAGTGATTTTTAAAGAAACATAAATACTCTTTGAATAATGTTCATTAGGATATTCTAATTCTGCTTCTGCAAGTGCAGTCCTCGAACTTGGACTCCAGTGCACAGGTTTAAGACCTCGATATATATAGCCATTTAAAAACATTTTCCCAAATACTCCTATCTGAGTAGATTCATAACTTTTCTTAAGAGTTAAGTAAGGGTTATCCCAATCTCCCCATATGCCCCACCTTTTGAAACCCTCCATTTGATTATTAATTTGGATATAAGCATAATCTGTTGCTTTTTTTCTGAGATTTAAAGTATTAAGATTCTTTCTTTCATCAGATTTTAAATTCTGAAGAACTTTTAATTCAATAGGTAATCCATGACAGTCCCATCCAGGCACGTAATGTACCTTAAATCCTCTCAAGGTTTTGTACTTATTTATTATGTCTTTTAAAACTTTATTAAGGGCATGACCCATATGAAGCGCTCCATTTGCATAAGGAGGGCCATCATGTAATGTAAATATTTCACCTGAGTTGTTTGAACCTAATTCGAAATCAATGTCATTGTTAGACCAAAAATTCTGAATCTCAGGTTCCCTTACAACTGAGTTAGCACGCATTGAGAAGTCAGTTTTAAGTAAATTTAAAGTTTCTTTATAAGAAAAATCTGATTTTTGTTCTTTTCTATTTTGAGATTTCATACGACGATATAAGAAATATTGGTGATCAAAAGAATTATTTAATTAAATCTAATTCATTATATTCTTTCTTAATTGACCTGTAGTTTTTTTGGTATGTTTCAAATAACCAATTTATTTGATTTCAGACTTTTATATTATCATTTTTATCATTTCTTACCCACTTTTTTTGACTTGTATTTTTATTGTTGCTACCAAAATTAAAAAAATATGAATGTTTATTGAAATTACCAAATCCCAGATTAATAGCTTCAAATATTTTAGAAAGGTTTTTTTTAAATTCCAAAAAGGTAGTTAATTTTTTCTTTTCTTTTTCTGTCAATTGGTACCATCTAGATAGAAAAAGCTCTACTAGATAAAAAATAACTAGTACTGTTAAGAAGAGTAAAATTAAAAAAAATGATTCATCTATTGCTTTATTTTTAATTATTAATATAAAACCTACTAATAAATTTAAAAAAGCTTTTATTAAGTCTTTTGGTTTTCCGAGCTCAAGATAAATTATCGGTACAGATAAAAAAATGGTCCCAATTAAGATATAAAAAATTCCCAAATAAAATATCAAACTATTCATTAAATTTACTATTTAAATAAATTATAAGAAGTTGATATAAATAAACAAACTATCTATCAGAAATCCCTTAAGTGCGGTCGGGGAGACTTGAACTCCCACACCCGAAGATACGAGTACCTAAAACTCGCGCGTCTACCAATTCCGCCACGACCGCTCAAATAAAATAATAGTTGAAAGAGGTTTATTTTAAAAATTTTTTTTCTTAAGGTGATTAATTTGACACATTAAATTAAATTAAATAGTTCTTAAAAGAAATTTTTTATATTTGAGCATGCAATCATCTTAAAATATTAGTTATATTGTTTAAAGAATATAAGAAACGATTTCAAACTTAACCAGTAAAAATACAACGAAAAATACTAATTATTCGAAAACATTTAATTGGCAAAAAGAGATTAAAAATTACGTAGATCCGCCAAGTTTTTGGAATCCAACATTAGGTTTATTTTTTGGCGGTTATTTTCTCGCTTTTCTTAGTATATGGCAATGGTATAGAGGAGAATGGCCTTTACCTTTACTTGTAACCACTGCTTTTTTAGCTTTACACATTGAAGGTACTGTAATTCATGATGCTTGTCATAAAGCTGCTCATCCAGTTCCTTGGATAAATCAACTAATGGGTCATGGTTCAGCAATTCTATTAGGGTTTAGCTTCCCAGTTTTTACGAGAGTTCATTTACAACATCATATTCATGTAAATGACCCAAAAAATGATCCGGATCATATTGTCAGTACTTTTGGTCCAATTTGGCTAATTGCTCCAAGATTTTTTTATCATGAGGTATTTTTCTTTCAAAGAAAACTTTGGCGAAGATATGAATTACTACAATGGGGAATTGAAAGATCCATATTCATTACAATTATCTTGGCAGGTTTGAAATTTGACTTTATGAATTTAATCTATAATCTGTGGTTCGGCCCAGCATTAATGGTAGGAGTCACTTTAGGAATATTTTTTGATTATTTACCTCATAGACCTTTCCGATCAAGAAATAAATGGATAAATTCTCGAGTTTATCCAAGTAAATTTATGAATTTATTAATAATGGGTCAAAATTACCATCTTATTCATCATCTTTGGCCTTCTATTCCCTGGTTTGAATACAAAGCAGCCTATGAAAAAACTAAGCCATTATTGGATAAAAAAGGCTCCCCTCAAAGGGTTGGGATATTTGAAAGTAAAGAAGACGTTTTTAACTTTATTTATGATTTACTAATAGGTGTAAGAAGTCATAGCAAAAAGAGGGGGAAAATAAGAAAAATCATAAATTTATATCCAGGCTATAAAATAAAAAAATTTTTATTAAAGATAGTCAACAAAACATTTATAGGAAGCAACTAATTCATTCATTAATAATTTTTGGTACTTTAAAATATTTATCTTCTATCGATGGGCCCAGTTCTAAAAGCTCTTCGTTGCAATCAGTATTTTTCTTTTCGTCTTTTCTAAATACATTTATAACCTCTATAGCTCTCGTTGTACAGGGGACAGCATCTGTATCAATTTTTCCAAGTTGTTTTATATAATCCAATATCTTTTCTAATTGTTCTACATGATTATTTATTTCATTCTCGTTAAGTTCTAATCTCGCTAAATGAGCAACCTTTTTTACTTCCTCTTTAGTTATTTTTGTCATACCTTTAATATCTTTCTTATTAAATAATAGTTTATTAAGAACATCTTATTAATATATCCTTGGAATTTCAAATAATTAAAAAAATAATCACATATTTTTGAAAATCAATTTCAATTAATAGCCTTAATTATTTTTCTCGGCTTAATATGTTATTAGATAAAAATAGAAAAATAGAAGAAGAATTATTTCCAAAAAGATTTTTTTATCGGCACTCCAAACTTGTTGCCCCTGATTTAATAGGCTGTTACCTCATAAAAAAAAATAATGAGATAGATCAAGTTAAGGGGGTTATTGTTGAAACTGAAGCTTATTCACAGGAAGAGGAAGCCTGTCATGGCTACCGCAAAATGACTGAATCAAATAAATCATTATTTGGCAAACCTGGATCATTTTATATTTACAAATCTTATGGCATTCATCATTGTTTAAATATAGTTACTGATAAAGAAAATTTTGCGAGTGGTGTATTAATAAGATCAGTTTTTATATCTAAAATTAATGAAAGAATAGCTTCTGGACCTGGATTAGTTACTAAGACATTCAGTGTAGACATTTCATTTAACTCACTGGAAGTTATTAATAACAAATCTTTATGGATTTCTCCAAGAGACTACACTCTAGAGGAAAAAGATCTTATTCAAACTACAAGAATTGGCATATCAAAGGCAAAAAATATAAAATGGCGTTGGTATCTCAAAAATAGTAGGAGTGTAAGTAAAAGGTTAAAAGGTGATAGAACACCTAAATTTCAATAAACATTTTTCTTTTTAAGCGTAATGCAAATTTGGCCTCATAAACATATCCATACACTAGCTAATTTTTCAATTAAAGATTATGAGTCAGTATTTGAATTAGCCAATAGATTTGATGCACTAAAGAATGGAGGAACGAAAAAAATACCAGCTTTACAGGGGACTTTGGTAACGTCTTTATTTTTTGAAGCTAGTACAAGAACAAAAAATAGTTTTGAGCTTGCAGCAAAAAGGCTTTCTGCTGATGTCCAAACGTTTGCGCCATCCTCAAGTTCTTTAACAAAAGGCGAAACAATAATTGATACAGCCCTAACTTATTCTGCTATGGGGGCGGATACATTAGTTATCAGACATTCATCGAGTTACATAACCTTTGAAATCGCCAAAAAACTCGATTCAATAAATTCCAAGACTTCGGTTCTTAATGCGGGAGATGGATTACATAGTCACCCTAGCCAAGGATTGCTTGACATCTATACATTGATAAAATTCTTTTCCAAAAAAACACTGAATCCAGAGGTTTTAAATTCCAAAAAAATTTTAATAATTGGAGACGTTAATCATTCAAGGGTTGCCAGATCAAATCTTTGGGCTTTGAGTGCATTCGGGGCAGACATAATCTTATGTGGTCCTAAGAAATTAATACCTGATGAATTTATCAATTTTTTAAAAACCCCCGCACCAAATCAAATAGAAGATCCTATTAAATCAAGAGGTTCCATAACAATTTCTAGATCATTGGAAGAATCAATTAAAATTGCAGATGCGATTATTGTTTTAAGACTCCAGAAGGAGAGAATGAAGGAGAATTTACTAAGTAGCATCGATTCATATAGTTTGGATTACGGCTTAACCCAAGAGAAATTATCATTGAATAATAAAGAAATTCCAATTCTCCATCCTGGTCCCATTAATAGAGATATTGAAATAAGTAGTAAAGTAGTAGATCAATATCCTAATTGCTTAATTAATAATCAAGTTGCAAATGGTATCCCTATAAGAATGGCTTTACTTTATCTATTACAGAAATACAACAAATAAATTTATAGCAACTTAAGACTTTCAGTAAAGAAACCATAAAATAATCCTAATCTTAAAGAATCTAATAAAAGTACTAAAAATTTCTTTTTCCTTTCAAATCTAAAATTTCTTCTTAGAAATATCAAAATCTCGATAAAAACAACTGATAAGAAAGCAGCTACAGGATCCATGAGTTCCACAACGGCACTTACCATTCCCAGAGAACTTCCAAAAAAGTAGCCAATTAAAAGTGTAATCAATGATATTGAATATCTTCGCCATGGATTATTAGCCCAAATACTTAATGTCTGAATATTTTCAACAATTTTTAGCTGAAATTTTGTCTTTTGAGGTTTAACAACCATTTTGCATAAACTAAGCTGCTTCAGAGTTTGATTGGATTTTAGTATTTCCCTCTATTAATTCAAGTAATGCTTCCAACTGAGCCATTAATCCTCTTAATTCGCCTGGTTCAGGGAAAAGGTCATCTTCTTTTATTCCTAAATGCATTTCTCTGAGCTCTTGTCTTAAATAGCGAATGTGACTAATGACTTGCTCTCTTTTGGTTTGCGACATGATAAAATTTTGACAGTATTATTGTAAGAGAGAATATTTTTGAAAAGGAGATTTTGCATATTTATGACTGAGAATGAAGATAAATTACTTAACAAAAATTTGAAAAATTATGATTATTGAAAATTTTCCTATCATTGAATATAAACTTAATACTTATATAAATTTTAAATAATTACTTGAGGCTTTATTATTAGAATATATTGGCTTTACTCAATATGAAATTCATTTCTGAAAATAAAATAAGTGAGGAACTTGTAAATTCTTTTGATGAAGAAATGACCCTTGAGCTTGCTGAAAGGCTAGAAGAAGATAACTATAATACTCCATTCGATGGTTTAAAAGATTGGCACTTACTTAGGGCTCTTGCAATAAACAGACCTGAATTAACAACTAATTATATCCATCTCCTCGATCAGGAACCTTTCGATGAAAACTAAAAGTAGGGACTCAAAAATAAAGGTTCTTTTCTTAATAACTGGCAGTATTGCAGCTGTAAGAATTCCATTATTAGTTAGCCAATTAGCGAAAGAAAATTATGAAATAAGATGCGTTTTATCTGAAAATGCAGAAAAATTAATAAGACCACTTTCTCTCTCAATATTAAGTAGAAACCCTTGCATTTTAGAAAATGATCAATGGTCAAATAGTCAATCAACTCCTCTTCACATAGAACTAAGCAATTGGGCTGATATTTTAATCATTGCCCCTTTAACAGCGACAACATTAGCAAAATGGGTAACTGGAAATGCAGAGGGATTGATTCCAAGCATTTTAATAGCAAATATAAAGCCAATTATTGTTGCACCTGCAATGAATACACAAATGTGGCTAAATAAAGCTGTCCAAAAAAATTATGAGAATTTACAGAATTACGAAAATGTTTTGTCTTTGAAACCAAGTGAAGGTCTCTTAGCATGTGATGCTATTGGCATCGGTAAGATACCTCCAAATGATCTAATTCAATTAGCTCTTGAATTTATAGCTTCACACAAACAAAAAGCATATCGCAAAGATTTACTTAATAAAGAAATTTTAATAACTGGAGGTTGCACCTCAGAGAAAATTGACGCGGCAAGACACATTACTAACAAAAGTTCTGGAACTATGGGCCTACTACTTTCTCAAGTAGCAAGGTTCAGAGGTGCAGAAGTAAAATATGTTCATGGGCCTCTGAAAATAGATAAAAATCTTACTGATGGAATAAAAAGATATGAAATTGAAACAAGTGTTGACTTAATTAGAGCACTTAATAATGAGATATCAAATTGTGATTATTTTTTCATGAATGCAGCAGTTTCTGATTTCAAGATAAACTCTGATACTTCATCTAAAATTCCCAAAAATAAAATTAATGATTACTTAAATAAAAATTTTGAGTTAGTCCCAGATATTTTAAAAACAATTAGTGAATTTAAAAAAGATAACCAAATTTTTGTGGGCTTTTGCGCTTTTACAGGATCTATTGAAGAAGCAAGAATATCAATTAAAGAAAAGATTATTCAAAAAGGTTGTGATTATTTATTCGCAAATCCAATTGATATTGAAGGCCAAGGATTTGGTTTTTTAGCGCAAAATGAAGGTTGGCTATTCGATACAAGAAATATGGAACAATATATAAAAAAAACATCAAAAATTGATTTAGCAAATAAATTAATAACTCAAATTGTTTCAATAAACAATTAAAAAAAAATTTTTAATTTGTATTTTTTTGTAATCTTAATCATTAAAAAATAATGTGATAGCTTACAATAATTCAAGTTTTTAAAAATCTAAAAAGCTACGGGTTGTTTCGAGGATTTAAAAGTCCCATCTTTTACGGTACTTTCCCTTGTAATATCCGTACTGAACTATTTAGGTGACCATTAATCAATCGTCACATAACTTTACTGCAACTTTAATTATGAGAATTCGTTCTTTCTTAGCTTTTGCTATTTCACTTTGTATAACTTTTGCTTTCGTACCTGTTAAAACATTTGCTTTTTCTGAAAGAGGAAATGCACAATTTACAGATGTAGTTAATACCGGAAAAGCTAATGATTGTCCTACATTAGACTCATCTCTTGTTGGATCAATATCCTTAGGGAATGGAGATAGCCTTAAGGGAATATGCATGCATCCAACAGAAGTTTATGTAAAAGTGCCTGGGACGAAAAGAAAAGCTGCAGAATTTGTTTCTACAAAAATTATTAGTCCTAGAAATAACACCACAGTGACAGAAGTTTATGGAGATATAGACTCAGGAACTTTCACCGAAAAAGGTGGCATTGATTTTCAACTTATTACTGTCTTAACTCCTGGCGGCTTAGAGGTGCCATTTGCATTCTCAGCAAAAGACCTTACAGCTGATTTACCTTCATCTATTGAACCAGGAACTGAGGTTAGTGGTTCAACATTTACACCAAATTACAGAACTGGTGATTTTTTAGATCCTAAAGCAAGAGCTAAAAATACTGGAGTTGAATATGCTCAAGGTTTAGTTGCATTGGGAGGTGATGATGAAGAGCTTGCTAAAGAAAATATTAAAGTTGATGTAAATGGTACTGGAGTTATTACTCTTTCAATCAATAATGTAGATTCTGACACAGACGAATTTGCTGGCACTTTTGAAGCTATCCAACCTTCAGATACAGATATGGGTTCAAAAGATCCACTTGATGTAAAAATAATCGGAGAGCTATACGGAAGAAAAGCATAAATCTAACTTAAGAGAAAAAGGGGGTTAAACCCCTTTTTTTTTTTCAAAATTTTTCTTTATCAATTAAAAAAATGGAATTACAACAAAAAACTAAAACAAACACTAATGGACTAATACCGCCTTATGGAGGGGAACTAAAAAATTTAATTATCAAAGATAAAAAGCTTAAAAATGATCTTATATCTAAGGTTACCTATGAGTTTGAATGCAGCGAAAGAAATGCATGCGATGTAGAACTTTTGATGGTTGGAGCTTTTTCTCCTTTGGAAGGTTTCATGGATGAAAATAACTACAAATCAGTAATTAAAAATAATAGAGATGCAAACGGGTTGCTTTTTGGTTTGCCTATTGTTTTTGATTCAAATAATGAAGAAATAAAGGCTGGGGAGACAATATTACTTACTTATAAAAAACAAAAAATAGCAGTTTTAGAAGTTAGCTCTAAATGGGAGCCTGATAAATCTTTAGAAGCTGAACTTTGTTATGGTACTAATTCTTTAGATCATCCTGCTGTCAAGATGATCTTTAATGAGAGAGGGAGATTTTATATAGGAGGGAAAGTTAATGGTTTCGAACTTCCGGTTAGAGAATTCCCCTGCAAAACTCCTGAAGAAGTTAGATCTACACTTCCATCAAATCATGATGTAGTTGCATTTCAATGCAGAAATCCAATTCATAGAGCACATTATGAATTATTTACTAATGCCTTACTCTCAGATAATGTCTCTTCTAAATCGGTTGTTTTAGTACATCCAACTTGTGGGCCAACTCAACAAGATGATATCCCCGGAAAAGTTAGATATTTGACCTATAAAGAATTAGAAGATGAAATATCTGATGAAAGAATAAAATGGGCCTTTTTACCTTATTCAATGCATATGGCCGGGCCAAGAGAAGCCCTTCAACATATGATAATCAGAAGAAATTATGGCTGCACCCATTTTATTATTGGTAGAGATATGGCTGGTTGTAAGTCATCATCAACTGGAGAAGATTTTTATGGCCCATATGACGCCCAGAATTTTGCGAAAAAATGTGCAGGCGAGTTAATGATGCAAACTGTACCTTCAAAAAATTTAGTTTATACAAAGGAAAAAGGATATATTACAGCTGAAGAAGCTAAGGAATTTAATTATAAAATTATGAAACTTAGTGGTACAGAATTTAGGAAGAAATTGAGGAGCGGCGAACCAATTCCTGAATGGTTTGCATTCAAAAGTGTAGTAGATGTTCTAAGACGCTCTTAATAATGTTTTATTATTAGTATTATAGATTTATTAAAGATTATTTATCGTGAACAAACGCTGGAGAAACGTAGGACTTTATGTTCTAGCTGTTATTACCGTAATTTTCATTGGAACTTCCGTTTTTGATAAACCTAGTACAGAAAATGCGACAAAGACCTTAAGATATAGTGATTTTATAGAAGCAGTTCAAGATAAAGAAATCAGTAGAGTCCTTATATCTCCAGACAATGCGACAGCTCAAGTAGTTGAAAATGATGGAAGTAGATCTGAGGTTAATTTAGCCCCAGACAAAGATTTATTAAAAATCTTAACTGAGAATAATGTAGATATTGCAGTAACTCCAACAAAATTAGCTAATCCATGGCAGCAAGCGGTAAGTAGCTTGATTTTCCCAGTACTTTTAATAGGTGGCCTATTTTTTCTTTTCAGAAGATCACAAAGCGGGAATGCTGGAGGTGGTAATCCTGCTATGAGTTTTGGTAAGAGCAAAGCCAGACTCCAAATGGAACCATCTACACAAGTAACCTTTTCAGATGTTGCTGGTGTTGAAGGTGCAAAATTAGAACTCACTGAAGTTGTAGATTTTCTTAAGAGTCCAGATAGATTTACTGCAGTTGGAGCAAAAATTCCAAAAGGAGTTCTTCTTGTTGGTCCTCCTGGCACAGGAAAAACATTGCTAGCAAAAGCAGTTGCTGGAGAAGCAGGTGTCCCTTTTTTCTCAATATCAGGTTCAGAATTTGTAGAGATGTTTGTAGGAGTTGGTGCTAGTAGAGTTAGAGATCTTTTTGAACAAGCCAAAAAGAATGCTCCTTGCATTGTTTTCATTGACGAAATAGATGCAGTTGGAAGACAAAGAGGTGCTGGTATGGGAGGAGGAAATGATGAAAGAGAACAAACATTAAATCAACTCCTAACCGAAATGGACGGTTTCGAAGGTAATTCAGGAATAATAATAGTGGCTGCAACTAATAGACCAGACGTTTTGGATTCAGCTTTAATGCGTCCGGGAAGATTCGATAGACAGGTAACAGTAGATAGACCAGATTACGCTGGAAGATTACAAATATTAAATGTTCATGCTAAAGATAAAACTCTCTCAAAAGACGTTGATTTAGATAAGGTCGCTAGAAGAACACCAGGATTCACAGGGGCAGATTTAGCTAATCTTTTAAATGAGGCAGCAATACTAGCAGCTAGAAAAGATTTAGATAAAGTAAGTAATGATGAAGTCGGTGATGCCATTGAAAGAGTTATGGCTGGCCCAGAAAAGAAAGATAGAGTTATCAGTGATAAGAAAAAAGAATTAGTTGCTTATCACGAAGCTGGTCATGCGCTCGTAGGGGCATTAATGCCTGATTATGATCCTGTAGCAAAAGTTTCCATAATTCCTAGAGGTCAAGCTGGAGGTTTAACCTTCTTTACTCCAAGTGAAGAAAGGATGGAATCAGGTCTTTACTCTCGTTCTTACCTTCAAAATCAAATGGCTGTTGCTCTTGGTGGAAGAGTTGCTGAAGAAATAGTCTATGGAGAAGAAGAGGTAACAACTGGAGCTTCAAATGATTTACAACAAGTTGCCAATGTAGCAAGACAAATGATTACTAAGTTTGGCATGAGTGACAAAATAGGTCCAGTCGCTTTAGGTCAATCTCAAGGTGGAATGTTTCTTGGAAGGGATATGAGCTCTACTAGAGACTTCTCTGAAGATACTGCTGCGACAATTGATGTAGAGGTTTCAGAACTTGTTGATGTTGCCTATAAGAGAGCTACAAAAGTTTTATCAGATAATAGAACTGTCCTCGACGAAATGGCTCAAATGCTAATCGAGAGAGAAACAATAGATACTGAAGATATCCAAGATTTGCTTAATCGATCAGAAGTCAAAGTAGCCAACTATATTTAATTTTCAAAAAATAAATATTTAATGAATAATAGAGAAGATGCTTTTTCTGAATTGCTGCTCAAAGAATCTTTTTTTTTACTTATAAAACCTGAAGATAATATTTACTCAAATACTTCTATAAGGAATTTATTTTTTGAAGAATTAGAAAGCTTAGTAAAATTAGGATTAAAAAATATTGAGATAAGTTGGTCTAAAAATGCTGATTGGTTAGATTTTGTATCCGCAATCAAACTCAAATTTCCAAGAATTAATTTAGGCTCTGCCTCCATAGTTAATAAGCAATCTATAGAAGATTCATTAAAAATTGGATTAAATTTTTCAATGATGAAATTTTGGGATAAAGATCTTTTCAATTATTCGAAGTCAAAAAATTATTTATTAATTCCCGGAATTAAAAATTTAAAAGATCTTGAGGAAGCGATAAATTTAAATTGCAACATTATCAAAATTTATCCAATAAAAAGTAAAGATAGTTTGATAGATATACTCAACTTTGAAAGTATTGATTTTATTGCTGCTGGAAGCCTATCAATAAATGATGTAAAAACTTATAAATCTTTAGGATATAAAGCAATCGTAATTGGAGATAAAGGTATTATAAATAAAAAATTTGATCCAAAAATATTTGAATGGCTCAAAAATAATTAAATCAAAGATAAATATAATTTATTTAACAAAACTACTAATTATTTATTAAGCCACATTGAGCTTGATTCAGAAGCAAATGATCAGCAAGAACTAAAGCTACCATAGCATCAACCATAGGAACTGCTCTCGGGAGAACGCATGGATCATGCCTTCCTTTTGCCTTCATTAATACTTCTTTCCCTTCAGCATTCACTGTTTTCTGTTCTTTACCAATGGTTGCTGTAGGTTTAAAAGCTATCTTCATCTCAATATTTTCACCATTACTTATTCCGCCTTGTATACCTCCTGAATTGTTTGATGTTGTTCTTAACTTACTAGAATCATCAGACTTAATAAACGAATCATTATGTTCACTTCCTTTTAAATAAGTTCCAGAGAAACCTGAACCTATTTCAAAGCCTTTCGTGGCAGGCAAAGACATCAAAGCCTTTGCTAAATCAGCTTCTAATTTATCAAAAACAGGCATTCCAAGGCCAGAGGGAACATTTCTTACAATACATTCAATAACACCGCCGCAAGAGTCTCCTTGACGCTTTAATTCCTTAATTCTCTCAATCATTTCTGTTGATACCTTTTCATCAGGACATCGAACAATATTAGAATCTATTTTTTTGAGAGAAATCTTCTCTTTATTTATATCAGAATCAATATCATGTATACGCTTTACCCAAGATAGTATTTCAGTATTACAGAAGGTTTTTAATAATTGTTTTGCTACAGCACCAGCAGCTACTCTCCCAATCGTTTCTCTAGCAGAGGCTCTTCCACCGCCAGAACTTGCCTGAATTCCATATTTCAGATGATATGTGCCATCTGCATGAGAAGGTCTAAATACCTGCTCCAAATTATTATAATCTCCTGGTCTTTGATCCTTATTTCTTACCAACATTGCTATTGGAGTTCCAAGTGTTAACCCTTCCTTTATCCCACTTAATATTTCAATTTTATCTTCTTCATTTCTGGGTGTTGTAATGTCACTTTGGCCAGGTCTGCGTCTATCTAATTCATTTTGTATCAGATTTATATCTATTTTTAACATAGGTGGACATCCATCAAGGATAACTCCTACTGCACCACCATGTGATTCTCCAAAAGTACTAACACGAAAAATTTTTCCAAAACTACTACTCATAGAAATATCAAATGTTTTATCTATATATAAACATTATATGAAACCAATTGAAAATTTAAAAAAAAAAAGCCCCCAAAAAGGGGGCTTGTAAGTTTAAGAACTTTAAGCTTAACCGATAGCTGGAGCTGAAAGAGCTACTGTTGTAGACTCAGCTGCTGCTAGATCAAGTGGGAAGTTGTGAGCGTTACGCTCGTGCATTACTTCCATACCTAGGTTTGCTCTGTTAAGAACGTCACCCCATGTAGGAACAATCTTACCGTTTGCATCAACAACTGACTGGTTGAAGTTGAAACCGTTAAGGTTGAATGCCATTGTGCAGATACCCATTGAAGTTAACCATACACAAACAACTGGGAATACAGCTAGGAAGAAGTGAAGACTTCTGCTGTTGTTGAAACTTGCATATTGGAAGATCAAACGACCGAAGTAGCCATGAGCTGCAACGATGTTATATGTTTCTTCTTCTTGTCCGAACTTGTAACCATAGTTCTGAGACTCTGTCTCAGTTGTTTCTCTGATTAGAGATGAAGTAACAAGTGAACCGTGCATAGCTGAGAATAAAGATCCTCCGAACATACCAGCAACACCAGCCATGTGGAATGGGTGCATAAGAATGTTGTGCTCTGCCTGGAAAACAAACATGAAGTTAAATGTTCCAGAGATACCTAGAGGCATTCCGTCAGAGAATGAACCTTGACCGAATGGGTATACAAGGAATACTGCGAAAGCTGCTGAAACTGGTGCAGAATATGCAACACAGATCCAAGGACGCATACCTAAACGGTATGAAAGCTCCCACTGTCTTCCCATGTATGCTGAGATACCAATTAGGAAGTGGAAAATTACAAGCTGGTAAGGACCACCGTTGTATAACCACTCATCTACAGTAGCTGCTTCCCAAATTGGGTAGAAGTGTAGACCAATAGCGTTAGATGAAGGAACAACTGCACCTGAGATGATGTTGTTTCCATATAGGAATGAACCAGCAACTGGCTCTCTAATTCCGTCGATGTCTACTGGTGGTGCTGCGATGAATGCAACGATGAAGCAAGCCGCTGCTGTAAGAAGGCATGGAATCATTAAGACGCCGAACCAACCAACATAAATTCTGTTGTTAGTTGATGTTACCCACTCACAAAATTGTGGCCAACCTTTTAACAGCGAAGAACGCTGCTGCTGAATAGTTGTCATGAGTTCGTAAAGTATGTCTCTTAAGTGAGACGTGTAAATAAAAACGGAAGAAATATTTCCGCTTCGAAGATTTTAGACCAAAATCGCTAAAAATGTGTAAATTTTTTTTCTTTAAGTAAACTTATTTTTCTCACCGTCCAAGAAAAGAACCTCCATGTCTTAATATTTTCTTTGTTATTGAGGGTTTCACTTGGTAATAATCGAATGGCTTTTTAACGGAAAAAGATCGAAAGAGATAGTTTCCTTAAGACAGGCTAAGCATAGAAGACTGCAATTACAGGCTTTTGGAGCTATTATTTATTGGAGCGAAAGAATTTAAGTTTTTAAGATTTAAGAGTAACCAAAAAAAATAAATGTATTAAATATTAAGTAAACTTATCTATTAAATAAAAAATCCTTATTAAAGAATGCTAGTTTATTGTTCTTTTTTCTTAATTTAAAGACTTTCAAACTCATAAACCCATTGATTGTTAGAACAAATAACTTCTCTCTTCGTGTAGCTCATCGCAATTTTTTTTTCTTTATAAGCAACTTCGCCAATAAAAACCGGCCAAACAAACTGATCTCCTTCATATCTATGGATAATCCCTCGGCTATCAAGAAATAATGGATCTCCTTTTTTAATCATTTTCCAATCTTGGTTTATTCTCTCAGGATGAATTAGGCCATCAATATCTCCTTTTTCATCTCTTGGATAATCTATACTTCCTTGATGAACGTGAACAACCAATTCCTTTGGAAGTACTATAAGGTTATTTTTTAATTTATCTATCTCTTCCCTTAGGGAGCTAATTATTAGAGAGAATCTATTAACGATGTTTGGATCATAAAAATTTTGTGCGACAGCTCCTATTTCAATAACTAAACCACATGGCCAAGCTTCTACAAGAAAGCCTGTTTGGACTTTATCTTTTTCATGCAAATAAATAGGCAATCCAAATTTGTTCTGCAATAATGCAGCTAAACAAAAATCTTTGAATCTCCTCCCATACAAAACAATGCTTGTTCCCATATTTGCAGTAGTAGTATGCAAATCGATTGCAATTTGGCAGGGTTTAGATCCGTTAATTCCAAATTCATCTACTAAAAATTCAGCTCTATTAGTCTCATAAAAGCTATTCTTATGTTGATCAAAATTTTCACTTTCTTTAAAAGATCTATTTAAATCTACATCTATATATCTGCACCCTTTTTCATAAGCAACAGGATTACCTATGATGTACTCATACTCAATACCATAATTAAGCCTATCTTCCCTTCTATTAAATTGCTTAACCGCCCACACAGGATTAATTTCATTCCCATGGGTGCCTGAAACGATAAGTATTCTTTGAACAGTCATTTTTTCTTTAAAAATAAAATTTCATGCAAAATAAATACCTCATAAAGGCCTCCAGAAAATTCTGGTTTTGGTTTTGGACCCAATTAATGAATGGCTTCGCGCCATCAGATTTACATGGTAATTATAAAAGGCCTAAAGGTATAACAATTGATAGTGAATACGATATTAATAATG
>QCIS01000004.1 GCA_003216535.1 Prochlorococcus sp. AG-402-N08 | reverse complement strand
TAGAGATTCCTTATTTTGTGATTAAAATTCTAAAATTTAAGATCTCTTATTGTCTTTTTTGATAAAGAAGGTTGTCTAGATTGTTTACTATTTAAATTTTTAACCCATAAAACAACAGCCATAAACAAAAATATCTCAACAAAAATAAAAATCTGCATTATGCTCATTTTTTATCCTCTTTTTTCTTATTGGTTCCCTCTATGTATGGCACGAGAATATTTAATAACCACTTTTTAAATAAACTTAACGGCTTCATAATCTATTTACTTGCCTTTTCTCCATAAACTCCTACCTTTGATGAGATCCTCTGTATTTGGCCAGGCTGCTATTAATTCTTTGAGTGCTTTTCTATTAGGAGTGTAGAAAACACAAGATAATGCACTTATTACATAAAGTATGAACCACAACTTATTTTCTGAATAAGCTAAAAACAAAGAGAAAAGAAAACTTCCAATAAAGAAAAAGAAAAATAACCTATTTACTATCTCTAATGGAGTTCTTTTAAGCCTGTAGAATTTAATCTTTTTAGTATCTTCTTCAGTATCTCTCTTAAATTTACTTTCGTATGAATTAATTATTTCTTCTTCAAGAACCTTTTCATACTCTAAATTATCAATTGGATCGCTTTTATCCTTTTTACTTTTCATTCGTGTCCTTACAATATAAATATGGTAACTAATTTATTGTGCTTTAAAAAGTATCAAATTATATCTATTAAAACTAGCTATACGAACAGATCATGGTTTTGAAAATACTTCAAGATTGTCTTATTTACAAAAGATAAATTAGTTAAGATATTCTTCTTAATTTTCCCAAATCTTTCGCTCATTTAAAACAAACACTTCTATAAACTTCATAACATTAATTAAATTGGGAAGCAATATCTAAATCTAGAGTTAAAATAGTTTAGAGATTTTAATAATAATCTATATGCAAAGGTATTTGATTTCCTACGAATTTACAGATGGCGAAGATCAAGAAGAAGGGGCAGAAATGCTAATTAATTGGTACGAATCAGGTGGTCCCCAAAATCGACCTGAAAACTATGAGGTTCATTCTTGGATTTTTATGGTTCAAAATGGGATTGGACATTCTGTAGTGAGTGCAGATTCTCTTGAGACAATTTGGAAGCAATGGCATCCTTGGAGAAGGTTAATGGATATTAGTATTCAGCCATGTATGGATCTTGATGAGACAGTCGGATTATTCAAAAAACAAAAAATGAATACACGAATGGTCTAATGGTTTATTACACTTATAAATTTCTTTTTAGTAGCAGACAATACTACATATATAATCCTTTGCGTTAAAAAGGAAAGGATTGATTTTCCACTATGAATGATTCTTATCACATTTACTTCAAAGGAGAAATTCTTTTCAAGAATTTAAGTAAAGATGAATTTGAATTTGTTTGGGGAAAACTTTATACATCCTATATAAATGCCCTAAATAAAGAGCTCACATACGAATTAATTAGCGAAAATAATATTAAAGAGCCAACCTTTAACCTTGAGCATTCTTATTAAATTAAGAAATAAATATTAAATTATGAATAAAACAAGAAAAGTTGTTTCTCTTTTATTTTGAGATATTCTTTTTCTTCTTTAGTTATATCCAAACCTATTTTATTAGCCTCAATTTCGACATTTGAACTGTAGATTTCATAGTTTTGCTCTCTTTTAAATAGGGCAGCAATACCAATATCCGTTATGAACCAAATAAAGTGATCAGTTTCTCCTATTGGCTCCTCTTTTAAAGAATCAAAAATCAAATCACTTGCAGAATCCATTTGAGTTATTTGTGTGATACTTTAATTGCCTCCGTTGCAATACCTTACTGCCTCAGAATTACTACCACCATCTGCAATAATTTCAGCAACACATTTATTGAAAAGTTTAGACTCTTTTTTTAATGAACAGAATCCAAAAGCAATCGCAGCTAAAGCTATCGCAGATACGAAACCAGAACCAAGTTGTATAAAACCATAGGCAAACATAATGTTTTTCTTCCCAGAACATTTTTTTGAATCCTTTTTTTCTTCTGTCATTTTAAATAATTAACTTATCCAAACCTATTTGATTAATCTTACGTTTGGGAAGTGTTGCCATAGAGAAAACCGAATCAAGACTTAATTTAAACAGATGAGACAAATTCTCAAAAATTCAAGTTTCCTTTTGTTTTTCTTAACTTTAATTGTCAATTTTATACATCATTCAAAAATAATTTTAAAAATTTATTCTTAAGGTTAGTTTCTTGGAAAGATCCTTTTTATTATTTTAAAAGTAATGATCCCACTGTTATAACAATAGATTATGATCTCTTTTAAACTATATTTAAACTTTTCTTGATGAAGTATTAATACTTAGAAATTAAACGATAAAAGCTTGTTTTGATAATGCTCCCCGAGAGTTATCCACTTTTTTAGTGTTTTTCAACAGGGTTTTCCACAATATGTTGATTAAATTAAACCTTCTATGTGCAAAATAAAATATTTTCTATTTTATAAAAAATATATCCACACTTTATTTTGGGAATAAGTAGGATTCAATATGTTATTTTTAAAGTTTTATTTTAAATTAATGAATACCAATAAATTAAACAAAAATTTGACTTCTGAAATTAAAGAGCAACTTAAGAAATCAAGGATTGGTATCCTCACAAATGAAAATGATTTTTTAGTTAGAAATTTAAAAAAGGCTGGATAACCCCCAAGAGCTATGAAAAATATATTTTTAGAAATATTTTATTTTTAGATTTATTCTTCTGAACGTCAATAACTAATTGCATTTAAATTATTGGAGATTAGTTAATAATGTATAAATTTTCTATGAAAATACAAAAATAATACTCCTTAGATAAACATTAAAAATAAATATTAGTTATATTAGTATCATCTCAATTTGAGATCAGATTAGAAATATAAATGGTAAGTTCATAAGGTTTATTTAAATTATTTATTGATTCCTTTTACCTATATTTGAAAACTAGTTCCAATTAAAAGATGAATACTCAAGAACTTAAATTCAACTACAAAAAGCTTTTAAATAAAGCTGCTCAAGCAAACGGTCGTAAAGAAACTGTTTTTTACTTAAATCGTGCCGCTAAAATCAAGTCAAAACTCTACTCAACTACAAAAATAAATTGCTTTAGGTGTAATGGGGCAGGTTTTTTAAGGATCTCACTAGATGAAACTAAAACCTGTTTATCATGTTATGGGAAGGGGTTCTTAATTAAAGAAAATCAGCAGCTTTAAAACAAATTTGATTTAATAATGAAAGATCTTATTCAAGCTCATAAAAAATTAATTAAAACAGTAAAAGAACAAATGGGGTTTTCGGATTATGCTATGTACTGGCTAGCCTTCATGGAAGGGGGATTAACTATTTGGTTGCTTGATAGAATATTTTTTCACTGGTTAAAGTTTTAATTTTGATTTAACAACAAAAATTCTGTAGTCATTAAATAAATTAATTTATCGAAACCATTTAAAAAGTTGTAGCATAGTTAAAAACTAATATGCAATTTCTGGGATTAATCCTTCTTCTAGCTAGCAGCTGGTATTTATGGAAATTAACATCAAGCTTTCTTGATGAACCAACAAAAAAAGAGCTGACAAATAGTTTTAATAACCTCAAAGATAAATTCTCTGAGGGGAAACAAAATTTCTCTAAATCAAAAATAAGTGAAGCTTGGGAAAAATACAAAGAAGAAGGTGGAGCCTTATCTAATAAAGAAAAAAGCTAGTGACCTTTTTTATTATTACAAGTTTCACTAAAGATATTTCTAGAATTGATCTAATTGGTATTTTGATTGGTCATTTAGTTTTTGGTGTTGCATTGACACAGCTTTTAGATTGGACTTGGTTGAAGAACCTTATGAGTGAAGAAGATAAAAAAAGGATGCTTAAAAGTTATACATGGAAAGACTTATTAGTTGATGGAGCAATTGTTACTGTAGTTCTTGGAATTATCTTTTTAATAATTAGCATTTTTCTATAAATGAACGTAACTTTCATACTTTTAGTATTTTTAATGATTTCAATTATTATTTTCACTCAAATAATCAATTCCTCAGACAAAAATCAGAATAAATGACAGAAGTAACTAGCAACTCGTCAACTGGGTGGTATTTAATCGCTTTGGTAAGCACTTTATCTTTTTTAGCCTTAATATATTTCGGCCAAAAAAGATAAAGTACACTTTGAAAGATTATTTAAATTCATTAAAAAAACTCTGCAACTACTTAAGCTGCAGAGTTTTTAATTATTAAGTAAACAGATTTATATAAATCTGTTAATAATAAAACCTTTTTTCTTAATTAAAGAAAAAGAGACCGATGAATGTGATGAAGATACTGAATTCACGGTCCCTTTGATAACCGCATTTTTCGGTAGATACGACAATGAATCACCTCCTTTACTAATGTTTATTTAAACTTAACTAAAAGAATTAAACAAGGAAAGAAATTCGTTAAAAATTTAAAAGTTTTTTAACAAATTAAAGATATCACCATGGCAAAACTTCTCCGTTGGCATGCCAAAACGTGCCTGAGTTTTTTTTATTTAAAGAATCAATACGTTTTAAAAGGCCATTTGCTGATTCTTTAGGACTAATTCCATTTCTTGTAAAGCCAGTCATTCTTGTACTCACTAACCCAGGATGCAAAATAGCTACATAGATATCTTCTTTTGATAAATCTATAGAAAGTGATTTTGCTGCCATGGATAAGGCGACTTTAGACATCCTGTAACCATAAGAACTTCCAGATGTATTATCTTCAATAGATCCCATTCTGCTTGTGATGAAAGCAACTTTAGAGAATCTTTTTAAAAGATGTTTAAGTGATTGAGTCATACATATTGGGCTCAATGCATTGACTTCAAGTTGACGCAAAATACTTTTTTTATCTAAGTTTTCAAAAGAATTAAATTCATAAATTCCTGCATTATGAATTAAGCAATCTAAATTAACTCCAGATAGTTTTTTACGCAAATTAGTTATCGACTCATCAGAAGAAATTTCTATATTCTCTTCAATTCTCACTCCTAAATCTCTAAGTTCTTTTGAAGCTTTCCTACACGTTGCAATTACATTATCTCCCCTTTTATAAATTTGCCTACATAATTCTAATCCAATACCCCTATTAGATCCTGTAATTAGATAAGTAGGCATCTTTAAAATTAAGAATTAATCTAAATACTAATATAAAAAAAACAAACTAGAAAAAGAAAAAAAGTTGTAAAATTCCTGATAAGGTTTTTTTTAAGGTTATAATGATTTCTGATATTTAAAAGTATTTATAAAAGAAAGCGAAGATATTTTTATCATCAAAATTAAATTTATGGAAATCTTTAATCAAGAATTTATACAAGAAATTATTAGGTTAACCTGGAGAAATCCTGCTTTCATGGCTATAACCATTGCATTAGTTTGGCTTATCCCACAATTATTTATAAGAAAAATAATGGCCAAAAAATATGAACAAAGAAAAATAGAAATTCAGAAAAATAAAATTCAGAAGCTATATCCAACCAATACTCCTAAATAAGATTTTTATTTATAAGATGATCTAGTACATCAAAAACTATTTTCTCCATCTAAGTTAAATATGAACTACAAAATAATTAGAATTGATGGGAAAGATGACGAATTAACCGCTCAAAGTTTCGAAAAGTATTCAGATGCATACGATTTGTTAGAGGAACTATATGGAGATTTATGTTGTTCAGATGCTGATTATGGAGATATAACCTATTACGATATTGTGGATAATAATTAAAACAGTAAAAATGGAGAATAAAAAATGGGCTCCCTCCCAAGAAGAAAATTTAGGGGTAATAAAGAGTGTATATGAATCCATTAAAGAACAGATTTCAGAACTTCAAAAAGAAACTGGATGTCCCGATTCATTTATTTACGATTTCATTGGGAATATTCAGAATGAATGGCATTCAGAATCTTGCCACTCCATAGTTAGAAATAAAAAAAGGAAAATTAGAAAATTTTAAATCTTCAACTCAAATATATAGAAATTTAAAGAATTTTTTTTAAATAAAAATTCTTTAATATAATTTGAAATTAAAAATATTAAAGCATGATTTTCAGAATACTTGGCGTCGTACTTATTCTTGGTACGATTGCATATTATGGTTTAGTTTTGACTGGGCAAAGCAACCTTTAGTTTTTTTAACTTTTAAAAATTTCTTATGAAATGGCCTCCTACTCTTTGTTGGACAGCACCAAAAACTATTAATGGTAATAGGCATTTTCAAGTTAAAGCTTATGGTGGTAAAAATAAAGATAGATGGGTTGATATTTTTCCTACCAAAAATCAAAAAGATATTAAAAGGATCTCATGGGCAAAACTAAAATCAGAATGGACTACAGGATGGTTAAGACTCCCAAAAGATAAAGATTAATTAGTTTATGTAAACAAATATTATTAACCATAAAAATGTAAAAAATAATACCTAATACGAAAAAAATAACTTCTAAGATTTTTAAAAAGATATTAAGCATGAAGCCTGAACCGAAGAAAAAACTACCTAATAAAAAAGTTATAAGTTCAGCAAAATTTGAGGCTAAAGAACAATTCACAAAATCTGCACTAGAAAATTTAAAAACAGAAAATGAAAGACTTGTTAATTCACTAAAGAAATCTGGTGAAATTAAAGAATCAAGAAAAAAATAAATTTACAGAATTAAAAATTTTTTACTATTATATTGTTTTATAGATTGAGAAATGATTGAAAAAATTTCACTTGCAAATTCTCATTTACCTCAACTTATTGGGTTCGTACTTATGTCAATAGGTTATACATTAGGCAATAAATTCTACCTTCCTGAAATTAAACAAAAATAATCATTCCTAGTTATTTGAAATGACTTTAAATAATTAATATTGAAAATATACTTTATAAAAAAATCTTTTTAATACCCTTTTGAGGAGAAAAAAAATTTAAAGCTAATTTTTTAATTCTGCTAAAACCACTCCTTAGATATTTTTGACACATAAATGTTACATTAAAGTCTTAAAAAATTTGAAATCCAAAGAAAAAGTAAGAATTCATACTAAGTTTTCTTTAAATATGTTACATTAGTTAATAATTATAGTTAAGGTTTTCTCTGCCAGTAAAGCTGATATAGGGATTTTTTTGATGCATACAAATGTCATTTATTCTTTAGCTCACTAATTGATCAAATATGGAATCTAAAAATGGATGCTCTTACTAGTTTTATAGTTGTTATCATCGCGATTACAGTCCAATTCTCTCTATACGCGATCAAAAGGTTACAGGAACCTTTAGAACCAAATTATTTGATAGATAATAATTCTAAAAAAATTAAAAACTATATGGGTAAATATTGGAAAAATGCCGAAATAACAAATGGAAGATTAGCTATGATTGGATTTTTGGCTTTAATTGTAAACTATGGCTTTTTTGGGTGGATAATTCCTGGATTTATTTAGGCTATAAGAATATTTAAGATTTAAGAAAAATAAATCTCTCAAAAAAACTCTCCTTTTTTAAAAAAAATTTTTAATATAAGTAAAAAAAGCAATTGAGCAATTCTGATTTTGATAAAAATGGATTAGATAATTTTGGAATACATTGGCTTCAATATGCTGCTTTTGCTTTCTCTGGTTTTGCTATATTCACAACTTGGGCATTTTTTTATGATGAAAGATTCAACAATTTTATAATGAATATTTTTAGGATTATTAATTGCAGTGGATTTAACTGTAATGGAGCTTTTTAAAATCCCATGGCCAATCCAGATCAAAAAACAATGTTAATTAATAATGCCTATGAGGAAATAAAAAATATTTGTATAAATCTTCAAAAAGATACTTGTGCGTCTAATTTAGAAGTTAAAAGCTTACTAAAACTAATTATGAACGAATGGGAAGAAAAGCAAATAAAAAAAACTGGTTTTGGATTCAGATAAAGTTTGCAGCTATCTAGAAGTGTCTTTGATATCAAATCATTTTAATTTGAATAGATTCTTTAATTTAAAAAATTAATATTCATAATTTCACATTTTTCTAGAAATAAATTAAAAAGGAATGAATTTCAAATAGAAAACTCATTCCAGATTTAGCATTAGTTTTATCTAGATTTAAATTTTATCAACCTCCTCTGGTGGACTGTCAATCATTAGATCCCTCCGATTCAACAATTTTAACTTAGGCCTTACTTATAAAGAAAGTAAATCAGTAAAAATGCTGATTTATTAATTTCTAAAATGTTTGAATTAAAGAAGCCAATTCTGGAGCATCTAATAAAAGTGCAAAAAATGTAAGCACTACTAATAGAAATATGGAAAAGTAAAACTGAATCATAGTTTTCAAATTACTTAAAAATATTTTTTCAAGTTGTATAAAATAATGCTTTATTTACATAATTAAATATCTCTACCTAGAGAAGTTTAATTAGAGAATAATTAAGATGCTTCAGGAGAAAATATAGTCCTATTTTTTTGCCAATACTCACAACCTTTAAGTAAATGATCACCCTGTGGTATGCGTTTTTCGTATCTTGGACATATCAAGACAGTAGCAAAAGTTTCTGTAGTGCTGTAGCGAAAGTGATTGCAAGTAATACAAATCTTTGTAAGTTTTCGTTTTAGGATAGATTCTTTTAGATATTCCCATTTTGAAGGATTTACCTTAATCATGATTACTGGAATTTATTAGTAACAATTTGCCAACCTCCTGAAATTAATTCATTCCATGTTTCACAAGCACACTCAATAGAATGAAGTCTTGAATTTTTAAGTTGGGCAGGCTCACCTAATTCATTTGCATAGAAAAGGTGAGTATATACTTTGAAATTATTAGATACAGATTTCTTATAACTCTCAAAAAAAATTAATAAACCACTCTTTTGGTTAAACAACCAGCCAGTTGGGGGGTCAATAAGGCTGCCACTATAAAAATTAGTCCGAACATTAGCAACTCCTGATGTCATGAAGATAATACAGTTGTACTATTAATATAAATGTACTACTTCTCGACGTCAAGTATTCTTCCAGATAATTACTTTAATGCGAAAATTACTTTCCAGAAAGTATCAGCCGTAAACTTCTTATTTGGTAATAAGGTATACAAGTATCTCTTTCAAAAGGAAAATATCATTAAAGAGTAAATCCATAAAAATAAAATGTATCGAAATCCCTTTTATTTAGGATGGAATAAAGGTTGGTCTTTTCTATTTTTTTTAGAAGGTGGCATCGCAAAAATCGAAGCAAAAGGTTTTGGTATATCTATTACAACAAAAGTTGAGGAAGGAGAATCACTCTTAGAATCTGCGGATAGATTAGTCTTGAAAGAGCAAAGAATTAGAAAATCAAGATATTATTCTTGGGTTAGATCTCTTAATAAAAAACAATAAATTAAGCAGTCCTTCAATTACTAAAGTAAATTGTTGACAATCAATTTAGAATAAAGTTTAGCTATTTATTTTTCGTGACCAATAAATTTTATGAATGGTGGAAAAACCACAGAAAAGTTGTAACCTATGGGGCTTTTATCATCTTGTTTGGTTTTTATTTGTCTCCTGTTGTCAAAGAAGCAAACTATAAAAACCAATGCATTAAGTACTCCACTAAAGGAGCATTAACTAAATTTAATAAAGACGATATCGGAGAAACTTTATTAGAAGAAACTTCATTAAACATAGATGAATTAGCGAAGATTGAAGGTTATAAAAATTGCATTAATTAAAAAGTTTGTAAAAATTACGCTGATTTTTAAATGATTAAAGGTATTTTTAAACTTATTTTATTAATTTTATTAATTGGATTTATATCACTAAGTCCAAAAACAAGATATGTGGTTGGCATATCTCTTAAACAAATTTCTTCGTTTATTTTATGGACTGTTAAATATGAAGATAGAGAAAAATGGATGATAGATAAACCAAATTGGATCCCTAGCCAAAAACTTAAACCATCGTATTAAATGAAGACTTATTTAGAAGAAAGAGTTGAATGGTATGACGATAATTATAGAAATGGTAACTCTTTAATTTCTGATACTCAGTTCGACCAACTTGAAAAGAATTTATTAAGAACAAATCCTAATTGTGATTACTTTAAAAAGAAAAATAAACTAGTTTTACCTTCATTAGAAAAGAATTCAATAGATGAATTTTTAAAAGGATTATTAGCAGATACCAGATTATTAATTGAACCCAAAATTGATGGTTGTGCTGTTGCTTTGCAATATAGGAATGGAACCCTTGAGAAAGCAGTTTCAAGAAAAGGGACTGACGTTACAAGTAAACTTATTAAAGTCCAAGACATTCCCAATAATCTTCCTTTAAAAGGAGTTCTTCAAGTTAGAGGCGAATTATACGCACCCAACCAAAGTCCAAATATCTCACAAAGAATCTCTTCTGGATTTCTGAGAGCTAAAGAAGGATTTTCTGAAAGTCTTAGCTTCTGCGCATTTCAAATACTTAATTCAAAACTTAACCAATATGAGTCCAAAAAGAGTCTTTCAAAGCTTGGCTTCACGATCCCTCAGGATATTTCATGCAACTTTACAAGCCAAGTTGAAGTATTTAGAAAAAAATGGCTAGAAGGGAAGCTTTTCATGAAATATCCAACAGATGGAATAGTAGTAAAAATAAATTCTAGAAAATTACAATTAATTATAGAAAAATCAAATTTAGATTATCCTTATTGGCAAGTGGCAATAAAAAGTTAATGGAATTAATACACCAGATTTTTCCTACTTGGCATATTTACTTGGACATGTTTTTGGTTGGCTTTGGAACTTATGGTTTTCTAAGAATTAAGAAAAAAATAAAAACCAAATAAATAATTCATAAATAAAGTTTTTAAATCATCCGTGGTCCTTAAGCATGGATTTAAGTTGTTCGCTATCTAATTGCTCGAGATAATTTCTCATTACTAACCAAGATCTTCTACTTTCTAACTTTCCGCTTTGTTTAAATAAATTTGCGGAAACTTGATCTATCAATTCTTTATGAGTCATATTTATATTCTTCATCAAGTTCAATGACAACACCATTAAAAAATTCTGCTAATAATTGTGATGAGTCTTTAATAGATATCTTTCTATCTACTTTTGATAGTTTTTTTTTGATTGGATTTAAGTTAGTCATAGTGATTCAGGTAATTCAAGTTCTTCAAAAGTCCAACCTTCTAATTGAAGGTCATGCCATTTATCCCAAGCATTATCCAAATACATTTGAGTTGATGATTTAATTGCCATTGGCTCACCAAGATCATTTGCATAATATGAATGAGCAAAAATTCTCATACTATTTCTTGGAGATTTTTTATTCCTTGTAAATAAAATTAATCTGCTGCGGTCTGGGCTAAGCAACCAACCACTTGGGGACTCATTACGATAACCGTAAGAAAAATTAGTCCAAACATTAGCTCCTCCTAAAGTCATTACTTAGTAATACATGTGTACTATTAATATAAATACATTAGAAATGGATCGTCAAGTAATTTGGCAAGTAAATTATTTAATAAAAACAGTTCGGCTATTCCTAAAAAATAAAATACATATCAAAAGTCAGTTATGGCAATGATTTTGATAAGTAAAACCGGATCCCCGTCAGTTCTCTGTTGCATCGAGATGATGTAGTCAGATGATTAAAGATTTAATTAATCATGATTAAATCAATCTTAAGGATTCATGCAAAATATTTGAGCCCGATTAATTTTATAAGACGACAGCTTTGGTGATCAACTCGACCAAGGTTGACCAACTAGATCTTCACTAATCCATGGTCTTAAAAATACCAAGGTAATTTAACTTCTCTAACCTTTCCGGTAAAAAAGTTAAGTAATCAGTAATTAAACTTTCGGGATTAATTTTGAACTATCTTAAAAATAAAGTCGTTTGTAAAGCATGAAGAAGTGAGTAATCGCTTTTACTTCCAAAACTAATTTCTAAGAAAATTCTTAATCTGATTATTAAATAGATCTCCTTTCTGTCGTCACCATAAAAAAAAGACCTGTAACAGGGTCTTTTTTTTATGTCTTAAATTTTATTGATTGACTGTTAATCCACAAATACCTAAATATTTTTATCTCGCTTTCTCGCGATCAGTTAATGCTTTCTCAAAAGTAGAAAAGAAAGTATAAATGCTATTCAATGCAACCAACAAAAGAACTACTGATCTTCCATGTTGATTTAATTGAAGTGTTCTTTGAGTCATACTCTTAATAATCTTCGTTGTAATCGGATGGACTACCAGTTAAAGAACAAACAATTGATTCCTCTTTTTTCATTTCTTTTATTTCCACTATTGGTCTACCCATTTTCTTTAAAACATTTATATCTTGTTTAGTCTGACAACGAGCAATAATGTTTCCTTTTTGATCAAAGCAACTGTAGTAAGTCATTTTATTAAATGCAATTGAGAGTTTATGGTTTATTTCAGTTGTAGCAACGCAACCGATTCATAACAACCATATTTTCAATCTAGGTAAGCCATAGGTTTAAGTGACTAAAAAAAAATACCTCTTTCCGTACCTAAATGTTCTTTAAACCGCACACATTATGTACGCAGTATTTTATTCAAATCAATTAGAACAAAGGTGTAGTTAAACAAATATACAAAGGAGAATTTATGAGTGGAGATTTCGAAACACTTGAAATTAATCAACCCAAAATTAAATATCTAAATCCGGAAGAAAATACAGGATGGTTAGACAAACTAATAAAAAATATTGAGGATATGAAAAACAAGTTATCGAGGGGTTCTTAGTCATTTAATAAAAAAGGGGTTGGAAATTCCCAACCCCCTCAAAAAGTTTTAATAATTTTTCTTTAGAAAATACCTGGAACAATTTGACCAGTAAAATAGTAAGCCCCTATAAGAGCGAACATTCCAAGCATTGCAGCTTTACCGTTAAGCTTTTCGGCTTTTTCGGTCATGAATTTTTTAGCGAATTCCATAGTTATTCAAAATAGATTTATATTTACACATTAATTATTCCTAATAGGCAATTGATGTAGTGTTTCCTACCTAAATCAACTTTTTTCTAAGAATTTTATTTTTAATTTATTTTTCATTATTAATATTAGAAATTGAAGAAAAAAACTTTTTTATTAGATCTTTAGTTTGAATGAGAAGCAATTCAAAAAGATCTTGAAATTTGTATTTAAGGTAACCTCTTTTTTGTGAGCATTATTCAGAATAAGGGTCCGACTATTTTTCTATGCAAAAAGATTTAGATGAAAATTCTTATGAAAAACGAATTGAAAATATTGAGAAAGGAAAATCTTATTTAAAAAGCAATGGATTTTTTAGGTCAAAATCTAATCTTTTCGAAGACATACAAAAGTTTATTTATAAAAGATAATTTAAAAAAATTTTTAAATTTTTTTTGATTAATTAAATCTCTCAATAAGCAATTCATCAGTTAAAAAGAAAGAAAAACTTTAAAAGGTTAGGAGAAATAAAGAATATAAAATTTCTATTTTTAAATTAGTCCCAAGGAACCTGCAGTGAAACCAACGGCTGCAAAGAATATGAACTCAATCAAATCTCTTGGAGCAGAGTTCATAAATAAATTGATTTGAGTCATAATTTTATGACTTGAGAGAATCTTTTAAATCAAACTTTTCAGCTTTTTCAATTTGACACTCAGTATCGTCTTCAGCACATTTGATCTCTGCTTTTTTATTCATATGGCTGCTACAACCTCCTGCCATAACTGGCAACCCGGTCGAAGCTGTAAAACCAGTTAAACAAGCAAAGGCTATATAAGGAATAAGTCTTTTCATTTAATTGTTACTTTATGTAAACTTATTATGTTATATAAAAAGCTCAACTGTGAGTAGCAGATAATTTACGGAAATTTATTAAGTCATATTTATGATTCAACTTTCAAATCAAGTTATTTTAAAATGTAAGAGTTCTAAAATAAGTTTTAATTATTTTTTTATCTATGCTTTTTTTAATTTCTTATAAGTTCTCTGATACAGCCGCGCAAGAAAAGGGAGCCAAAATGTTAACAGAATGGTACGACAAAGGAGGTCCACAAAATAGACCAGATAATTATGACGTTAAATCATGGATTTTCTTGCCTCAACACGGAAACGGTTACTCTGTAGTAGATACAGACTCTTTAGAAACTATTTGGCAACAATGGAAACCTTGGAGAGAATTAATGGAGTTTAAAATTGAACCTTGTGCAGATTTAGATGAATCAGTAGCTCTCTATCGTTAGCGAAACGCTTACTACTTGCATCACTAAAAGCCAGTAATTGAAAGTCGATCTACATTAGAGGGTAAAACAACCCTCTTTTTTTGATGAGAAACAAATATAAAAGATCAGCTTTTTTTGATATTTCTGATGACCTTTTCTATCGAATTTCATTAATAGGATTTTTAGTTATTTTTAGCTCAATGGTATTTTTTCTTACGAAATACAGAGAAAAAAAAGATAATAATATTAGTCAGATTTCTAAAACTGAACAAATTAAATTTTTAAAGCTTTAATGCAACGACTTATAATTTCACCGTTATTTGCTTTATCTAGATTTTTTATAAATACTTACGGAATATTTTTGAAGTTTTTTCTTCAATTAAATGGTGGCTATTGGTCAAGAATTGGTTTAACCGAAAATATTACAGAGGAAAGAATTAAAAAAAGAAGACTATATATCTTACCTTTTTATATTCTGCTGGCTTTATTGTTTGGATTACTATCTGCTCTCTATTGGTATTTGGTGATTCTATATGTACCACTTTCAATAGAAAGATACTTAAGTCCATTGAATAACAGTATTGGACCAATAATTGCTTTTGCTACTTTCTTTGGCTGGCTTTATATTCTTTGTAAAACAAAATAAACAAAGTATTATTTATCATCAAAAGGCAAAAGGTAATTTATTTACAATCTTCTTTTGTTTGATTATCATTTTCCCTTCCCCAATAGTCCTCATCTATAAGATTTCTTTTTTGATAATCTAATGCGTTCATATTCTTGTCGAGTATGGCAAAAGGAGAATTAGTAAATTTCATAGCATAGTACCTCTAAAAAAATGGTTTATTAAATATCTAATAGATATGAGATTTATTTATCTCAAGTAACTAGATCCTCTATAAGTAAGCTTTATTGTTTTCTCTTCTTGGCTCTTGCAATATACGAAAGATTTGCCGTTAAAATACATGTTTACCATGATGCAGCTCCTGGTCTTGCTCAAGTCCCCGTCCTATGGCTTGAGTCGTACTGCGGTCTATCAAATGGTAGATCGGACGATTTTGTAGTATTTACTACACTTTATTTATAGAGTATTTATACTCAGTTGTCAACCCTTAAGATTAGAATTCTCAGTCGCAATAGACTAAACAATGCTGATTAGTTGGATGCTCTCTGCATTCCCTCTTCCAATAACTGCTTATATTCCTTTCTTGCTTTTCTCTTATTTGTTCGTGAGTATGAGTATATAGGCTTACACATAGGAGTTGACGATTATGAAAATCCCAATCGAAATGATGAAAGAAATTAGAGAAAGTGGGTACGATAAAAAGCTTGTATATAACTACATAAGAGAGCTATTAGACAGCGAGAAAAGAAAATTTCCTAAAGAAAATAACAATCTAGAGCTTATAGACAATTACTTATTAGACAAAGATCCACAAGAAGTATCTAAAAATGGTGCTGAGATACTGATGGCAGCAGAGCTTTTAGACAACTACTTATTAGATAAAAGATTTGTGAGAGAGCTTGAAGATAAAGAATATGATGCTGCTTAAAAATAACTACCAAACTACAGGAGTTCTACGCCAACCTTGAGCTAGTAACTTTTTCCACTCCTCTCTTGCTTTTTCTATTTTAAGTTCTTCTCTTGTTGTTAAAACTGGGGGTTCTTTACCAAGTAAGCCAACAATTTTCCCTGAGTCAATAAACATATACTCAAAGAATTGATCTTTATTTTGTTTATTCTTTGAAAATCTTTTTACTCTTGATCTATCAGAATTTATAAGCCAAAAAGAGTCTTCCACTTACTTAGTTATATCTAGTAAAAATATATAAACTCCCAACAATACTGCTGTAGCTACACCTACACCAATAACTACATTTGGTTGATTATTCCAAAGGTTCTGAAGATATTCCATTATTTAATAAAGTAAATCATTCCACCAACAAAAGTGCTTCCGACAAGAAGTAAGACCATAAGAAGTGCAATTAATTTTGGTAGGCTTCCGACCTGCAATTTGGTCCTGCACACCAAATTCATAAAATAAAAAGACCTATCAAAAGCCTTTTATAGCAAGCAGTTTGATAGGTGTTACCGGATCCCCGTCAGTTCTCTGCTGCATCGACCTGGAAATGCCAGAAGAGGATTCAAAGTGGGCTTTCGTTTCCGATTACAAGATCGGTTTACTACCGCATCACGACAGTCTCCTCATGTCGAAAGAGAGTCAGATCAGAGCACATAAAGAAGAACTTAACCAAAGATCCAGTGACTTAACTCTAACTTATTTTTTTATCCATTTGGAGATGGCCAAATGTCTCTTACCATAGTTAATAAAACTTGTGCCTCATCATATCTTTCTGAATGCGTTTTGCCATTTAATAAAAATGTAATGTGAGCCATTTTTCTTCCCAAAATTTCTCGAGATTTGCCATAACAATGAATATGAGAACCCTCAATTTCAGATAACATTTTAACTCTTGTATCCATTGAAATTGGGAAATTCTTTTTTAATCCCAGTAGATTTATCATAATTGCTCCTTCACAGTTCATTTTGATTTCAGGTGGTATTAACCCAGAAGAAATGCAAACATATTGATCAAACTGACTTGAAGTACAAGCTTCAATAGAGAAATGAGCTGAGTTATGTGTTCTAGGAGCTATTTCATTAATTAAAAGACCATTATCTCCATAAAAAAATTCAATCGCTAAAACCCCAACGTAATTAAGTTCATTGACTATTGAAGAGAAAATATTTATTGCAAATAAGTTCAAATCATATTCAGTTGTCGCAGGTGCAATAACCCAATCACAAACATGATTTGATTGGAACGTCTCAACGACTGGAAAGAATTTTATCTTACCGGTTCTATCTCTCGAACCAACAAGAGCTAGTTCCTTTTCATATTCTATCCATTCTTCTATCAACCAATTATCAGAATTATTCTCAGTTATAAAAGAATCTAAATCTTCTTTTGTCTTTATTTTTTTGTTCCCTTTACCGTCATATCCTCCTTTATTTGATTTTGCCATTAAAGGAAAACTCCAATTATTGATTTCCTCATCCGAGAGATTTTTAAAATCTTCAACACTTATCCATTTTGGACAGGGGATATTCATTCTATCTATTAATTTTTTTTGAGAAAACCTATCTACTAATGGCTTAATTGCATTAAGGCTTGGAACGAAAATATCGTTATTGTCAATTAAATTTAATTTATCAATTTTTATCCATTCATTTTCAAAAATTATTTTTTCACATTTATTAATTAATGATTTATTACCTCTTATCTTTAAAGGATCAGCTTCTATGACATGATCGGCTTTTAAACCAGCAGGATCATCACAAGATTTTGTTTGCACACATACTTCTAAATCTCTTTTTTTCGCTGCCTCGGTTAACATCAAAGCCAGTTGACCTCCTCCAATTATTCCTAGAGAATAATTTTTCTTAATACCGTTTATATTTTTTTTAAAACTCATAGCATGATTTTATTACGATTTCTTATTCTTAACAACTGATTTTTTAAGTATCTAGAGCTTAGATTTTGCTAATATATAAAGTATTTAATACTAAATATTTATAAATTTTAACTAGGTAATGAATTGTGAATAAGAGAAAAATATTAGTCCCATTAGGTGATAAGTCATACGAAGTAACTCTAGAAGCAGGGATACTGAACAATATCTGCGAAGAACTTTTAAAAATTGGAATAACAAAAAATAGAAAAATACTCGTGATTTCAAATGAAGAAATATCAAATTTGTATGGAGAAAAATTCTTAAATCATTTAGAAGATAATAACTTTCAGGCCAAAATATTCCTTATCAAGGCTGGAGAATCATACAAAAACTTGAAAACTTTAAGTGAAATATATAATGTTGCATTTGAATTTGGTTTAGATAGAAATTCAATAATTATTGCCCTTGGGGGAGGAATAGTTGGAGATATCAGTGGTTTTGCGGCTGCGACTTGGTTGAGAGGTATCGAATATATTCAGATCCCAACGACATTATTATCTATGGTTGATTCATCTGTTGGAGGAAAAACAGCGGTTAATCATCCCAAGGGCAAAAATTTAATTGGGGCTTTCCATCAACCTAAAGCTGTTTTCATTGATCCGCAAACTTTAAAAAGTTTGCCCAAAAGAGAATTTAGTGCAGGCATGGCCGAGGTCATAAAATACGGAGTAATAAGAGATAAAGCACTTTTCGAATACTTAGAAATTGAAAAAAACAAGAATGAACTTATAAATCTTAAAAATGAATCTTTAGTTAAAATAATTGATAGTTCAATTAAAACAAAGTCTCATATTGTTTCTCAAGACGAACATGAAAATGGTGTCAGAGCAATATTGAATTATGGCCATTCTTTTGGTCACGTTATTGAAAATTTATGTGGATACGGCAAATTTCTGCATGGTGAGGCAATATCAATTGGTATGAATATTGCGGGGAAGATAGCAATTGAGAAAGGGTTATGGTCTAAAGAAGAATTAGAGAGACAGAAGAATCTTTTGAAGGGTTACGATCTCCCTACCGAGATCCCTAAAATAAAAAAAGAAGACGTTCTAACAATACTTATGGGCGACAAAAAAGTTCGTGATGGCAAAATGAGATTTATCTTACCTAAAGAAATTGGTGAAGTGGATATATATGATGACGTAGAGGATTCATTATTTTTAAAGTTTTTTTCTTAACGAAAGCAGGTTGAATTTATGTTCATTTTCTTCTCTTTAAATTTATTAAAAACAAACCACTTAAAATCACCTAGACATACAGGATCAACCAATCTCAGTAATGCCTCTCTTCTTAAAAGCGCATTTGACAAATCCTCCTTAAATTCTTTCTGAATTCCATAAAGTCTCTCTGCCAATCCAAGTGCCAACAAAGCCTCTCCTTGTTTAGTTATTCCAACAGTATTAAATCCAAGAGCCTCAGCATCATTAATTAAAGTTTCTACGCACATATGCGATGTTAAATCGCAATTTCCAGGGGAATCTAAGACATTATTCATCATTTTTTGATTTTCGTAAGAAACTATCGTCCCATCAGAATTCCTAGAGTTATAGTATTTTTTAGCTTCTTTAGCGTAATCAATTATCAATAAAATACCATTATTAATTTTTCCATAAATAGCTTTTAACCATTTTGAGTTATTTACATGCCATTCTGTGTTCCATCCTTCAAGGACATCTTCAGGAGGAATAGTGATTCCCAATTCACTTTTAGCAAGTTCAATACTTTTACCCAATTCGCTTGTAATTGGCATTTCATCAAAAAATAATTTATGAGATTTTTTATCTATGGATACTGCTTGCCGATGTAATTTTCCTTTTGAAAAGGTTATTCTCTCTACAGGCAAAGCATCTAAAACCTCATTTGCTAGAACTATTCCATTGATATTATTTTCCTCTACTTCTTGCAAACCTTTCCATAAAATATCAATACCTAAGTTTAGAAATTCCTCCAATTTAGTTTTTTGTTTTTCTACCATCCCTTCATTAGGTTCAATAATTACAAAAGAAATTTCTTCCAAAAAATTCTTGCTGCTTTCTAAAAAATATTTAATTAATCCACTCATAAAGCTTCCATCACCAGCTCCAAATTCAATTACAGTTAATTTTTGATTAGATAAAAAACTACTTTTGAGCTGAATTAACCAACCTTCTATTTGTTTCCCAACCAAAAAAGCAAAATCATCTGATAAAGAGGGTGATGTGACAAAATCTCCTCGAACGCCTAACTCAGCTTTACCACTTCCGTAATAACCATTAATAGGATCATTTAAAACAAAATTCATAAAATCATAAAAACTTATAGTCCCACCCATTTTTATTATTTTTTTTACTAACCAATCAGGATTATTCGCGGGTAAGCTATTCATCGGCGAAAATATAAAGAGATAAAACTTATTTATGCCTTCAAAGATTAACTATTTATTGGGAATATTTCTATCTATATTAGTTTTAATTTCACATAAACCCGTTTTCGCTATAAATAATCCAAATCTCTTACCAGAAGAAAAAACACCAGTAATTGATTTGGCTAAAACATTAAGTCCTAATCAGAAAAAATCTTTAGAGGAAAAACTTAATAATCTAGAAATTGAAAGTGGGTGGAAAATCAGATATTTATCTCAGTTTGAGAGTTCTCCTGGTATCGCAATAAAAAACTATTGGGATTTAGATGATACAAGTTTGTTGATAGTTGCAGATCCTAGAGGAGGCAATTTACTGAATTTTAACGTCGGAGAGGCTTATTTTAATTTCATGCCAAGGTTATTTTGGGTTGAGCTTCAAACAAGATTTGGTAATCAATATTATGTAAAAGATCACGGTGAGGATGGTGCAGTATTGGATGCAATTAATTCAGTAAAGATTTGCCTTGAAAGAGGAGGGTGTCAAGTTGTCCCTGGCCTACCCAAAGAGCAATATATATGGACTTTATGTACATCTATTCTTGGAGGTTTAGTAGCAGGTTTCGCATCTGCTCCAAGAAAAGAAGGTCAATTCATATCAATTGGATTTTTAGCTCTTCTTTCTCCTTTATGGGGAATGTTATTTGGAATTTTTGGTTTAGCACCGATAATATCCAGAACAAATGATTTATTACCTTTATTTAAAAATGGTTTAGCATTTACAGCCGCCGGAATTGCGGGTTATATCTTATCTCAAACATTATTTTCAAGATATGAAAAGCCCAAAAATACTTAAAATTTGATCAGAAAAATCTAATCCTAAAAAAATTTATCTTCTTCATAAATTTCACCTGATTCTGAATACCATCGATGAGAAACATTTATTAATTCCTTTTTTTCAAATTCAATCCATGAAAAGTTAATTAATAATTTCCCATCTTCATCAGTTTTATATCTTGGCACTACAGCAGTGTTTAAATAAATTGTTCCTTTGCTATCAATTTTAAACATCTCTCTTAAACCAAGATTTCTTTTAAGCCGATTGTGCATATGACCAAAAATTACAAGCTCAACTTTTCTTTTCTTTTGTATTTGTGAAATAGCCACAGACAAATCTCTATCTCCCCAATCTATAGAGGGTAATTTCCAGTCTTTCCCACAAATGCTTTTAGGTTCTGAGCCTAAACCAGAAGGGCCAGCATGAGACATAATTATTAAAGGGATATCTTCGATAGTCTCCTCTGAACATTTGATAATTTTATTTATTGAATCTTGCTCAGTGATAGGTCCATAAACGCCTTTAACTTCTTTTGAAAGATAATAACCACCTCCAGAACTACATGGTCTCGCAGAAAGTAAGTTTATTTGATTATTAAAAACTTTTAAATCCCATGCACAATATTTTTCACCAAGAACACGTATCTGCTTAGAGAGAATTTCACCTGTAGAGTCCTTACCTCTATCATGATTTCCTAAAATCACAAAAGTAGGAATTTTGATCTCATTGATTTTTTTTATTATTTTGACACTCCCATCAGAAATATCCCCAACAAATAAAACAATACTTGGTTTAATAATCGATAAGACTTTCAAGTCTAATTCAGACCATTGACCATGACAGTCACCAACAATAGCAATTTTTAAATTTGTCAGAATTTTTTCTGTTTAAAGGCATATAATCTATTTAGAGATATTCTAAATCCTGACCAGTATAACTTCTACTGCAAAACAGAAATCCGCTCAAACTGAAGAGGATTTGATTTCTGAAATAAAGGAGCGTTGCAAAAAAGCTAATGCCATTATTCTTGCGCACTATTATCAATCTCCAGAGATTCAAGAAATTGCAGATTTTATTGGTGATTCATTAGATCTATCTAGGAAAGCTGCAAATAATGATGCAGATATAATAATTTTTTGCGGTGTACACTTTATGGCCGAAACTGCAAAAATACTTAGCCCAAATAAAACAGTCCTATTACCAGATATTGACGCTGGATGCTCATTAGCAGACGATTGTCCCTCAGATAAATTTCAAAAATTTAGGGAAGAAAATCCAGATCACTATGTAGTAAGTTATATAAATTGTACTGCAGAAGTAAAAGCGCAAAGTGATCTGATTTGTACAAGCAGTAATGCAGTCTCATTAGTTAAAAAGATACCTCAAGATAAAAAGATAATATTTGCGCCAGATCAGAACCTTGGGAGATGGGTGCAGAAAAATTCAGGAAGAGATCTTAAATTATGGCCAGGCAGCTGCATTGTTCATGAATCATTTAGTGAAGAAGCACTGCTTAAATTAAAATATCAAAATCCAGGATCAAAAGTCATTGCTCATCCTGAATGTAGTCAAAATTTACTAATTCTCTCAGACTTTATTGGATCAACAAGTAAACTGCTTGATTTCGTAAGTAAAGATCCATCTAAAACATACATGGTATTAACTGAACCTGGAATAATCCATCAAATGAAGAAGAAAGAACCTAATAAAATCTTCATCGAAGTTCCAGATATAGAAGGTTGTAAATGTAACGAGTGTCCATATATGAAATTAAATACTTTAGAAAAAATTCTAGATTGTTTGAAAAACAATTCTCCTTCTATTGAACTTGACCCAGAGATAATAAGAAGAGCCTATGTGCCAATAAAGAGAATGCTGGATATGAGTAATTAATTTAATGAAAATACTTTATCTTCCTCATTAATTTTTAGGAATGCATTAAGGTTTGTAGTGTTAGGGATAAATTCACTTATCTGATTCTTTTTATTAATTATATTTATAAGCTCTTTTTCACCAGCTCTATATTGTTTATCTCTTCTAGTTCCAATCTCTCTTTGGAGGATAGGGTTGATATTCATTTTCACTTCTATGTCAGGAATAATTCCAAATTTGTTTATATCAGTACCGTTAGGAGTTAAATACTTAGCGACTGTAACAGTTAACCCTGAACCATCAACTAATGTTCTCATAGATTGAACTAGACCTTTACCAAAAGTTTTCTTCCCAACTAATTTTCCTCTTTTATTATCTTTTATTGCACCAGAAACTATTTCACTAGCACTAGCAGAACCCTCATTAACTAAGACAACTAAGGGTTTTTTTGTTAGAGCTTGACCGTTTCCTCTTTTTGTTTCTTTTAAACCATTTTTACTTACTGTACTTACTATTACTCCTTTGTTAATGAAGTGCCTTGAGATATCAATGCTTGATCCTAATAAACCTCCCGGATTACTTCTCAAGTCAAGAACATATCCAGCGACTTTTTTTGTTTCTAAATCTTTAATAGCATCTCTAGTCTCTTTTGATGCATTTGCATTAAATTGTTTAATTCTTAAGTAGCCAATTAATAAGCCATTTTTAGTTTGATTGACTTTACTTGATACAGATTTTATTTCAATCTTTTCTCTTAATAAAATCTCAAAAAAGGATTCAGAACCTCTCAGAATTTCAAGTTTAACTTTTGTACCTCTCTGTCCTCTTATTAATTTCACGGCCTCCTCTATATTCATGCCTTGAGTAGAAATATTATCTATAGATAATATTTTATCTCTAGCTTTAATTCCAGCATCAAATGCAGGGGTGCCCTCTATGGCAGAAATAATTATTAAATCATCAGATTCTTTATCTTTAACTATTTGGATACCAACTCCAGTTAATTCACCAGAGGTATCAATTCTCATTTGATTAAATTCCTTAGGTTCTAAAAATCTTGTATAAGAATCATCTAACTTAGAAAGCATATTTCTAATAGCATCATATGCTTCATTGCTGTCTGAATATGTTTTTGATAAAACTTCTTTTCTTAGATTAATCCAATTAGACTTTTGAAATTTACCGTTTGAATCAAGAAAATCTCTATATACAATTTGCCAAACATGATCAATTACTTCTTTATAACTATTATTTAAAACTGTTGCTTCTGCAAAATTATTTAAAAATAGCCCAGAAAAGGTTGTCGCAAACAGAATTATAAATTTTTTTTTAAGCAATTTCTTATCTTCAAAAGATTCTATATTTTCTATTATAAAAAGAATTTATTTATAATTTCAAAAAATTTGACAAATCCTTAAGGATCAATCCACTTCCCATCTTCCTTAATAAGTTGGATTAAAGCATTAACTCCCTCATCTTCAGGTACTCTTTTTATCTCTTCTTTCCTTCTATATAAGGCTATAGTTCCTTTGCCTTTACCAACATATCCATAATCAGCGTCAGCCATTTCACCTGGGCCATTAACGATACATCCCATTATTGCTATGTCTAGACCCGTCAAATGTGAAGTAGCGTTCCTAACTTTGTCTACAACTTCTTCTAGATTGAAAAGTGTTCTCCCACAACTAGGGCAACTGATGTATTCAACCATTGTTTTTCTTAATCCTAAAGATTGCAAAATTGAATAGCAAACTGGTATTTCCTTCTCTGGAGCTTCTGTTAAAGAAACCCTGATGGTATCTCCTAATCCCTCTGCTAAGAGCGTTCCAATTCCAGCAGTACTTTTAATCCTTCCATAATCACCATCCCCAGCTTCAGTCACTCCTAAATGTAAAGGATAGTTATATCCTTCTGAGTCAAGCCTATCTGCGATCATTCTGTAAGCTGCCATCATGACAGGAGCCCTGGAAGCTTTCATAGAAATAATTATGTTATGAAAATCAAGCTCATCACAAATTTTAACGAACTCCATTGCAGATTCAGTCATTCCTAATGGAGTATCTCCATAAGTAAAAAGCATTCTCTCAGATAGAGATCCATGATTAACTCCAATTCTTAGAGCTTTGTTTTCAGCCTTTAAAACTTCTACTAAAGGGGTAAACCTTTTAAGTATTGTTTGTTTAATAGTTTCAAATTCCTCGTCTGTATATTCAGTTCTTGTGGGGACTGATTTTTCAAAAACAAACAATCCAGGATTAATTCTTACTTTATCAACATGTTTTGCAACTTCCATTGCAATTTTCATACCATTATGGTGAACATCAGCCACCAAGGGAGTATTGATATTATTTTCTAATAATTTTTCTTTTATATCTCCTACTGCTTTTGCGTGTGCTAAGGAAGGGACAGTTAACCTTACTATTTCACAACCCACATCATGAAGTCTTTTGATAGCTAAGTAAGCATTTTCTACATCCATCGTATCTTCATTTATCATCGATTGAACTCTTACTGGATAATCACTTCCAATAGCTATATCACCCACCATTACTGTTCTAGTTATCCTTCTCTCAATATGAGTTGAATATCTTTTGGAGAGACTATTAACCTCTTTTGATTGAGTTAATGACATTAAAATTCTTGATATTCAAAAAGGATTTCACTAAATTATACGGCATATAGTTTACCACTTACATTCTCTAGGTCTTTCATAGTTAGATGGTAAGGTTTATTGATTTCCTTTGAAGGAAATCTCAACAAATAAGATGGATGAAAAATTACCATAATTTCTCTCCCATCTTTTTTAATCCATTGACCTCTTAAATTACTTATAGGATCTTTAACTTCTAAAATAGCTCTCATAGCAGTAGAACCAGTAAGTAATAAAATTTTTGGATCAACTAGCTTTATTTGCTGTAATAACCAAGGTTTATGAATATTAATTTCTCTTGCAGTGGGTTTTCTATTATTTGGTGGACGACATTTAATTACATTACAAAAATAAACATCCTTCTTATAGTCAATCCCAGCTTGTATTAATAATTCGTTTAATAACTTACCAGATTTACCTACATAAGGTTTTCCTTCTAAATCTTCCTGTGCTCCAGGTGCCTCACCAATTACTAACAAATCTGCAAATACACTTCCTCTCCCAATTACTAACCTTTTCACCGAAAATAAAACTTTAAATATTTTTATCTTAAGAACTCAAAACATGAAAATAAAATAGATTAAGAAAATGAACTAAATTAAACCATAGTGTGATAGTTTTATTTATTCTTAATTTATGCATTTGTCATTATTAAAAGTCATATTTGAAAAGTCATAAGTCAATGAGTCAAGTTAATTTATCTGATCGGGCACTTTCAATTGAGCCTTCTCTTACATTGCAGATAAGTGCCAAAGCAAATCAATTATCTGCAGAAGGAGTAGATATTTGCAATTTAAGTGCAGGAGAACCTGATTTTGATGCCCCAAAAGAAGTTATAGAGGCTACAAGTAAAGCTATATTTGATGGATTTACAAAGTATGGGCCCGCAGCGGGGGATTTAGATCTCCGAAAAGCGATTTCAAATAAACTTCAAATTCAAAACGATTTAAATTATGAATTTGGAAATGTAATGGTCACAAATGGTGCTAAGCAAGCAATATATAATCTTTTCCAAGTCTTGTTAAATACTGGAGACGAAGTTATTATTCCTTCTCCATATTGGTTAAGTTATCCCCAGATGGTTAGATTGGCGGGTGGTAAGCCAATTTTTACAAATTCTTCTGCAGAAGATGGGTTCAAAATAAATATAAAAGATTTGAAGTCTAAAGTCTCTCCAAAAACTAAATTTATAATTATCAATTCTCCAAATAACCCTACTGGAAGAGTTATGTCAAAGGAAGAATTATTACAAATTGCCGATTTAGTCAGAGAAAATCCAAATATCAATATTCTATCTGATGAGATTTACGAACTAATCCTTAAAAAAGAATTTAAACACTACAGTTTATCTTCATTAGCAAATGACTTAAAAGATAGGATTTTTATAATAAATGGATTTGCGAAAGGATGGGCTATGACTGGCTGGAGGATAGGTTATTTAGTAGGTCCCAGAGATGTAATCAAAGCATCCTCAGCATTACAAAGTCAAAGTACAAGTAATGTTTGCACTTTTGTTCAAAAAGGTGCTTTAGAGGCTTTAAAAATTAATAATGAATATTTCTCAATGATAAATAGCCATTATGATCAAAGAAGAAGTCTTCTCTATGAGGGCCTTAAGAATATAAATGGTATTTATATTGAAGAACCAAATGGAGCATTTTACGCATTTCCAAAATTACCTAACTCTTCAATTACTTCCGTTGATTTCTGCAACAAAGCTCTTCAAGATTATGGATTAGTTGTTATACCTGGGAAAGCTTTTGGGGCTGACGAATGTATAAGGATTTCTTGTGCCGCTTCAGAAATTAAAATAAAAGATGGACTACAAAGGCTTGAAAAAGCAATTTCTAAATATTATTGATTAAATGCAATTATGTTAAATTTAAAAAATTTCATACTAAGTTCATCTATATTTTTTTCTATTTTTTCATCACCTGCATTTTCAAATCCCAAAATTTTAAAAGTTGGAGCAATACCTGATCAAAACCAAGATGTTTTGGACAAAAGATTTAATTTATTTTCAAAAGAATTATCCAAACAACTTGATGTAGAAGTTAAATACATTCCTGTTATTAATTATGTTGCAGCAGTAACTGGATTTAGAACTAAAGATTTAGATTTAGTTTGGTTTGGCGGTTTATCAGGAGTTCAAGCAAGATTACAAACTCCTAATTCAATTGTCATAGCTCAAAGAGATATCGATAAGGAATTTAAAAGTGTTTTTATAGTAAACAAAAATTTAGAACTTAACTCAATTTCAAACATTAAAGGACTTAAAAAACTAAAGAATTTAAGATTTACTTTTGGCTCTGAAAACTCAACTTCTGGAAGATTAATGCCAGAATATTTTTTAAATCAAGCGGGGGTAGAAATTAAACACTTTAAAGGAAAAAAAGCAGGTTTTAGTGGGAGTCATGATGCCACTATAGCTTTAGTTAATAGTGGGGCATTTGATGCTGGAGCTTTAAATAAACAAGTTTTGGAAAACAATCTTAAAAATAATCCCAAAAGAACAAGTAATTTAAAATTATTCTGGATCACCCCAGAATATGTTGACTATCATTGGGTAGCTCAAGGGGATCTTGAAAATAGATTCGGTGAAGGGTTTACAAAAGAACTTAAATCAGTAATTCTAAATTTAGATATAAATGAAAAATCACATAAAAAGATTTTAGATATGTTTAATGCAAAAAGATTTATAAATGCAGAAGCAACACAGTATAAAAATATAGAGGAAGTAGGTAGGAAATTAAATAAAATTAGATGAATAATATTCTCTTAGAATTAAAAAATATATCTTATAAATACAAAAATAATCTGATTCTAAATAAAGTAAATTTAAAAATAAAATCAGGGGAGAAAATTGCACTTTTAGGTAAAAGCGGTTCAGGAAAAACTACACTTATATCAGTTCTTAATGGAAGTATCAAGCCCACTGAAGGTGAAGTTAAATTATTCAATAAAAGTTTCGAGGAATTAGATAGAAAGCAGAAACGCAAGATAACAACTATTTGGCAAGATTTAAGATTAATAGAAGATCTCTCAGCAGAACAAAATGTTAATTGTGGACTACTAGCAGAAAATAATTTTTATTTCGCTTTTAAAAATTTGCTAAATATAAGTTCTTTTAAGAAGGCGCATAAATATATGCAATTATGTAAACTTCATAACTCTATTTACGACAAAAAAATCAATAAATTATCTGGAGGGCAAAAGCAAAGGGTGGCTATAGCTAGATCATTAATTCAAGGATCAAATATATTACTTGCGGATGAGCCTTTTAATAATTTAGATCCCAAATTGATAACAACAATTAAAAACCTGCTGCTAGAAAATGTAGATAAAAATAATACAAAATCCACAAAGACAACATTAGTTGCATTACATAGATTAGATTTGCTGAACGATTTCGATAAAGTTATTGGAATAAGGGATGGTAAAATTTTTTTCAATATTAAAAGAACTAACTTAAAGAAGCTTCATTTAGACAAAATATATTAATTAATTGAATAAATTAAAATTAAACCATACCTTATTATCTTTTCTTCCGATTTTGGTTTGCATACCTCTAGGGTATCAATTAATAACCAATATTCATTTTGGAGGATTTAAATTATTCCAAGAATTCTTAATTTCTGCATTTAATCCCAAGATCGATAATGAAATTATTATTACAGTAATTAATCGATTAAATGAAACTATCTTAATTGGTTTTTTTAGTTGGTTAGTGAGTATTATTTTTGGGGTAATTTTTGGAATATTAACCTCAAATATTTTTTATAAAATCTTTAATATTCCAAATTTTTTCAACAACATAATAAGGGTTTTTCTAACAATAATTAGATCTATTCATGAAGTAGTTTGGGGAATACTATTAATGCAAATATATGGCATAAATTTTTCAATAGGAATAATAGCTATATGTATCCCTTATATCGCTTTAAATTCAAAAGTTTTTGCTGAACAATTAGAAAATATTGACTACAAAAGTTTTGAATCTATAAAGCAAATAAATGCGCCTAAAATTTCTTCTTTATTAACTTTAATATGGAATCCAATAATAAATTCATTTAAAAACTTTGGTTTATATCGATTAGAGTGTTCAATAAGAAGTACGGTGATTTTAGGACTTTTTGGGATTGGAGGAATAGGTACTAATATTTTTTTATCTTTCCAAACTTTGAATTTTAGAGAGTTATGGACTTATTTATGGTCCTTAGCAATTTTGATAATTCTTTCAAGATTAATATTCAAAAAAATAAAATTTAACAATACAAATAAAGTCATATTTATTTTTTTAATTGTAGTTTTTTTTACAACAATTTTATTTTCTTTTTCATATTTTCTTCATTTTGTTTTTAATAATAATTTAGAAAATTTTAATTCTGTTAGTTCTCTATTTAAATCAAGCTCAGATTTAAGATTTTTAGATTTCTTAAAACTTATATTGGAAACAATAATTTTAAGTCTTTTATCTACTGGAATCGCAATTAGTTTACCTCCATTATTAATAGGATTTTTTAACAACAATACTTCTAAAATTCTTATAAAAATTTTTGCATTTTTATTACGTTTAATACCTACACCTGTAATACTTCTAACTCTTTTAACTTTTAATAATCCTTCTTTATCTTTAGCGGCTTTAACATTAGGTCTTCATAACGCCGGCATTACAAGCAAATTGCTTTTTACAAATCTAGATAGCCAAGATAAGAGAAATTATATTGCAATGAAATCTTTAGGAATCTCAAAAAAGACTAGTTGGATTTTAGGTTTATTTTCTCAACAAGCAAAAAGTTACTTAGCATATTGCGCTTATAGATCTGACATAATTATTAGAGAAACTGCAATTGTTGGGGTTATTGGAAGTGTTGGTCTAGGCTGGCAATTACAAGAATCACTAAGTTCCTTTGCATGGCAAGAAGTTACCATAGTTTTGATAGCTTACAGCTCCATAGCAATAGTTGGCGAATTAATAAATGGTAAAATTAATAATAGTTTAACTTGATTTGTAAGAATAATTTGTTGAATCAAGTAATCATTTTTTCCTGTTATAGTGATTAGTTTACCAAAACAGCTAGTTGTAATTGGAGATAGCTCAGTTTATGGATGGGGAGATAATGAAGGTGGCGGATGGTGTGAGAGGCTTAGAAGAGATTGGTGCAATAACCAAAATGGACCAGTAATTTATCAACTTGGCGTAAGGGGAGATGGAATAGAAAAAGTTTCATCTAGATGGGAAAAAGAATGGTCATCTAGAGGAGAAACGAGAAGAAATAAACCTAAAGCAATCCTGCTAAATGTTGGTCTTAACGACACTGCAGCAATTGGTCAGAAAAACGGAAGACATCAATTAGACATAGATGGATTTGAATATGGATTAGAGAGACTAATTAATGAAATGAACTCTCAAACAAATGTTTTTGTTATTGGTCTAACCCCAGTTGACGAAGGGAAAATGCCGTTCGCAGGATGTCTATGGTACTCAAATGATTTTTGTAATTCTTATGAGAGGAGAATGGAGGAAGTATGCCTCAATCAGAATGTCCCATTTCTGCCTACTTTTAGAGAAATGTATTCTGATAAAAGAAGTAAAAATTGGATTACACATGATGGGATTCATCTAAATTCCGAAGGTCATTTATGGATTTTCCAAAGACTGAAGAGCTGGGAGATTCTTAAAAAATGGAAGGAATCTTAAGTCTTTCCAAATATTTTTAACTTAAAAATAAGAAAAAAAGACAAGGGCAAAGATAGCGAAAACTGAAGCAATACTTGTCTGAATAGCATTTACCATTTCATTACTTAATTTATATTTATTTTGAAATCGAGCACCAATAACACTTTCAAAAAGCGTTGCTAAAAATCCCGAGACTGCAACAATTATGAATTGGGATTTTGTAGAAATAATTGATAGACGAATCATTATGAAAGTCATAAATATTGATCCCAAGACACTAGCTAAGGTTCCTTCTAAACTTATTCCTCCTTCAGTTCCTCTCTCAACCTTTTCAAGTGTAGTAATTAAATATGTATCTTTCCCAAACCTTTTTCCAATTTCACTACCAAAAGTATCCGCCAACTTTGCAGTAAAACTTGCGGCAAAACCCACTTTAAACAAAAGTATGTTGGCAGCATTAAATTTGGTCATCATGGCAAGAAATAATCCTGTAGCTGCTGAGCCCCAAACATTTTCAGGGCCTCTTCTCCCACCTCTTTTTTCTGCTATTCCTTGTTCTTTTTTAAATTTAAAACCTATTTTGGTGACGAGAGAGCCAAATAATAAATAAATTACAACTGAAATCCATCCCTGCCATGACAAACATCCCCACAAAATTGTTCCTAAAATACCTGCACTTATCCAACCACCTTTTGTCATCAAAGGAATCTTGCAGAAAATATTAATCAAAATAAAATTAATGCAAAAACCTATAAAAAATTGATTTGTAATCAAACTCATTTTTATCTAATTTATTTTAAATCAATTCTCCACTGATTTAGAATTGATGATGCATTAATACTAGCTGTTGAAGTTCTCAAGATAGTATCAGAGAGTTTAACAAAGGCTATATTATTTTTATTAAAAAATTCAATTTCTTTAGGGGACCAACCTCCTTCAGGGCCAATTACATTCCAAAAAATACCTCCTTTTTTATTTAAAAATTCTTGATGTATTCTTAACCATTGATTTAAGTCATAAGGAGTATCTTCTCTAGTTATAGAAATTGAAACTCTTTCTTGATTATCTCTAATTTTTAGCCATTCAATAATATTCATACCATTTAAAATAGATGGTTTCCATAATCTCTCACTTTGCTCAACTGCTTCTTTGATAATTGAATTCCATCTCAAAAGTTTTCTCGTATAATTTAAATTTTTGTTTACCTGTCTTTCTGAAAATAATGGTTGTATAAAATCAATTCCAATTTCAGTACACATTTTTAAAATATCCTCAAAACCACTTTTTGGTATAACAACAGCTATTCCTAATAAGTAAATTTCTTGTTTTTGAAATAAGTAAGGTTTTTGAAATTGACATATTTCTAAAAAATCATTTTTAACTTTTATAGCTTTCCATAATGAACCCTCTCCGTTAGCAATAAAAATTTCTTTACCATTTTTTATCCTCATTACTTTATTTATGTAATGAGCCTCTTCTTTAGTCAGTTCTATATTATTGTTCTTAATATTTTCAATTCTTTCATGGGAAATAATTAATCTTGTTAAGTCTTCCATCTAAAACACTTAATCTTTAAAAACTAAATCTTCATGTTCTTCTATAGCCCAATCATTATTTTCACCACCAATAATTAACTCTTCAATTTTTACATAATTATTTGATATCTCATTCAAAGAATTAATTAATATATCTATTGAAAGGGAGTCTGAAGTTCCAAAATCAACCCAACATCTTCCCCAAAGGTTTTGATATTCCATAATGCCTAAATTATGCATTAATGCGGGGAGAGATGCGTTTTTTTGGTCATTATCGTAGGACATCCAACTTAGATCGGAACCCTCTTCATGAGTTTGCAAATTTTCAGAATTAAATCCCCCTAACCTTCCTAAAACGTACCAACTATCAAAAACACCATCTAAATAATTTTTTTCATCTTGTGTTGGTGATTCTGAAAACCTTATCCATATCCAGCAATTAAAAGGATCAACTTCTCTAAAAATAATATTCATATTGACTAATAGCTTTTTAGATCTATAGCTATTATAAATAAGTTATTACTAGATTAAAATTCATAGCTATAAGTTAATTAATAATGCTTGATTTAAAACAAATATCTTATCAACCTCAAACTGGTGAAAGAAAAATAATAGATGATCTAAATTTAAAAGTTCATGAAAATGAAATCATTTTAATTTGCGGCAATAGTGGTTCTGGGAAAACAACACTACTCGAAATAATAAGCGGATTAACAAATCCACAAAAAGGAAAAATTACTTGGAAGAATAAAATTTTATCTTCTAGACAAAGAAGATGGTTTTGTGGAGTAGTATTCCAATTTCCTGAAAGATACTTTATAGGTACTACCATTGGTAAAGAATTAAAAATAGGCCATAAATCTTTAAGAGAGAAACATATAGAAATAGTCCTAAATAAGGTTGGTTTGAAAAAAATTAATCTAACTCAACCACCAGAACAACTAAGTGGAGGACAACAAAGAAGGTTAGCTGTAGCAGTTCAGCTACTTAGAAACCCCTCAATTCTTTTACTTGATGAACCAACTGCTGGATTAGATTATTCAATGAGAAATGATGTGAAGAATTTAATTCTTGATCTAAAAAATAAAAATACTATTATTATTGTTACTCATGAACCTTCCTTATTTGAGGGCATTCCATCTAGGATATTAATTCTGGAAAAAGGGAAAATCAAAAATCTTATGAAAGATAATCATGAAGGATAGAATAGTAAGAGCTACTGCAGCAAACGGAGGAATAAGATTAGTTGCGGTCTTAACAACAGAATCTTCTCTAGAAGCTAAAAAAAGACACGGTCTTTCTTATCTAACCACCTGTATCTTAGGAAGAGCATTTAGTGCTTCACTACTTCTAGCAAGTTCAATGAAGATAATGCATGGGAGAGTAACTTTAAGAGTTAGATCTGATGGACCTTTGAAAGGATTGTTGGTTGATGCGGGTAGAGACGGCAAAGTCAGAGGTTATGTAGGGAATCCCAATTTAGAATTAGATCTAGTCAAAATAGATAGTAACAAATATTCTTTTGATTTCACACAAGCATTAGGTACTGGATATTTAAATGTTATTAGAGATAGTGGAATTGGAGAGCCCTTTACAAGTACAGTTGAATTAGTAAATGGAAATATTGCAGAAGACTTAGCCTCATATTTATATCATTCAGAACAAACTCCTTCTGCTGTATTCATTGGAGAAAAAATCAAAAATAAAAGTATTATTTGTAGTGGGGGCCTATTGGCTCAAGTTTTACCTAAAAAAGATACTGACCCTTTACTAGTCGCACTACTTGAAGAAAGATGTAAAGAAATTAATTCTTTTAGCGAAGAACTATTTCAGTCTAAAGACAATCTTCTTTCGTTAATAAGAAATATATTTCCAGATATTGATGATAAATCAATATCTGAAAAAGCTCGTTCCCAAGAAGTTAGTTTTAAATGCAAGTGTTCCAAAAAAAGAAGTTTAAATGCAATGAAAATGCTTGATAAGAGAGAGTTGGAGGACATCCTCAAGAAAGAGGGCGAAGCAGAATTGGTTTGTGAATTTTGTAAGAATAAATATCTTATAAATTATGAAGAAATTAAAACGATGATAGAAAATCAATCATAAGAAAATTACTCCTATCCATAAAATAACCATGGCTGGAAAACTTTGAATTTTTTGTATTGATAAAGAATTGTTTGATACTTCCTGAATGAAAGAATTATTTTCAAGTAATCCACCAAATATTAATCCTATAGAAAGAAAGGCAACACTCCAACCTAGAGAACCTATAAATCTTTTTCCCGATTTAATTTGAGTATAGGTAAGTATTAATGTTGAGATAGAAAGCAAAAGTCTATTATTAGAGTCTGGACTGAGAAATAACAAAATTAAAAATAATAGACCAACAGATATTTTTATTGAAAGATTATCAAATGAGGGGGGGGTTATTTTCGGCAGACTATACTGACTTGAGTTCTTAGATTTGTTATTTAAATTTTTTATCTTAGAAAGCAGTGGGAAATTATTATTGGTAAATTGATTAATTTGTTTTTCTTTTTTTGAGGCACTTACAGCTTCATAGCTTACATTCCCTGATTGCCTGGCTTTCAAACTCCCCATAAGTAATTGGTCGAAGGAAGATTCTATTTTCGCTTTCAAAATTAAATCTTCACCAGCCTCTTTAACTTTAAAATCTCTAGCCTTCTGAATATCCTCAAAAGCAGCACCTTCTTTTACACCTAAAATTTCATAAGGTGATTTTTCATTATTGTTTTTACTACTGTTTGAATCCAAAATTTTTTTCCAATACTAACAGATTAACCAATTTTATAATCCATTAAGGCTTTATAAAACAATTGGTTCGACTCCACTAACAACTGGAGCGACTTTGTTTAAAGTTAATTGATTATTGTCTTCAACAAATTGGTTTAGATTCCACTCATTTTTAAAAAGAATAACTGGCCTATTCCAACAATCCTTAACTATTTTACAATTGAATATTCTGCCTAGTTTTTCAATGGCTGGCCATCCATCAGAAACCCATCTAGCCAATTGATAAGGTATTGATTCAAGATTTGCATCTACACCATATTCACTTTTTAACCTGTGAGTTACTACCTCCAACTGCAATTGACCAACAGCTGCGAGTATAGGATCTCTTTTGCTCTCATCAAAGTCATAAAGAATCTGTACAGCTCCTTCTTCACGAAGTTCATTAATACCCTTTCTAAAGTTTTTAAATGCTGAGGGATTTGGATTTCTTAGCCAGCTGAATATTTCAGGACTAAAAGATGGTATACCTTCGTACTCCAGATGAGTCCCAGTATAAAGAGTATCCCCAATAGAAAACATACCTGGATTATTCAAGCCAATAACATCTCCAGGATAGGCATCGTCAACTACTTCTCTATCTTGCCCAAATATTTTTTGTGGTCTTGATAATCTGATTGTTTTCCCAGTTCTGGAATGTTTAACTGACATATCCTTTTCAAATTTTCCACTACAAACTCTTATAAAAGCAACTCTATCTCTGTGCTTTGGATCCATATTTGCCTGAAGCTTAAAAACAAACCCACTAAATTCATCGCTTGCAGGTTCAATATCCCCTTTATTACTATTTCTTGAAGTTGGCTTTTGAGCCATTTTTAAAAAACTATCTAAAAATGGTCTTACACCAAAATTAGTCATTGCAGATCCAAAGAAAACTGGAGTTAAAGAGCCATTAAAAACTTTTTCTTTTTCAAATTTCGATCCTGCCTCATCAAGAACCTCCAATTCTTCAAGTGAGTTTTCAAGTAAATCTCTCTCTACATATTTTGATAGTTCTTCATCTTCAAGACTTAATCTTTTCTCATTCGATTGTTTCCCTCTCACGGCTTTATCAAATAAAATCACCTCTCTCGAAAATCTATCAATAACTCCTCTAAATTCCTCGCCACTCCCAATTGGCCAGTTAATAGGTAAAGTATTTAATCCAAGTTCTGATTCAATTTCATCAAGTAAAGAAAATGGCTCTCTTCCTGGTCTATCCATTTTATTTATGAAAGTAAATATTGGTATTTTTCGCATCTTGCAAACTTCAAACAATTTTCTAGTTTGAGGTTCTAATCCTTTAGCAGCATCTTCCAACATAACTGCATTATCAGCAGCAGCTAATGTTCTATAAGTATCTTCGGAGAAATCTTGGTGACCGGGTGTATCTAATAGATTGATGACTGATCTTTCATATTCAAATTGTAATACAGTTGATGTAATAGAAATTCCTCTTTGTTTCTCAAGTTCCATCCAGTCTGACGTGGCTTTTCTCTGATTACCCCTAGCCTTTACTGCTCCTGCCTGTTGAATGGCACCTCCATATAAAAGAAGCTTCTCAGTAAGAGTGGTTTTCCCAGCATCTGGATGTGAAATAATGGCAAAATTTCTTCTTTTATTTACCGCATCCAGTATGTCTTTATTATTTAGAATTTTACTACCCAAGCTCATCTATATAATATAAGGGCCTTTGACTTAGTTCCTAAACATTACCATAGACTATTAAATATTTATCACCATCTTCATACACATCTAAAGAGGATAGATCATTCTCTAAAGTGAAATTTTTTAACTCATTAAATGTATAAGAAGCTCTTAAAGATGCATAATAATCATTACACAAAATCTCATTATATTTTGTTTCACATTGTATTTTGAGTTCTAGAGCTGACTTTTCATCTAATGGCCTTTTTAAGTCCTTGTGAAAATTTACAGTGATATTACTAGACAAACTTCTTATAGTTTTGAAGAAATCTTCAAGATTGGTAATGTGATGGATCAAACTATTACTTACGAGTAAACTAATTCTTTTTTTAAGTAAAAAATTATTTGATTTAATGTCTTTGATATCAGAACAAACATAACGTAATTTTTTCAATTTTTTTTGAATGGTAGAGATATTTTTGTTATGTTCTGCTCTCAAAATCATCTCTTTAGAACCATCTATTCCAACTACTTCAGTATTAGGCCATTTTATGGCTAACTTTTCAGAAATATTTCCTGGGCCGCATCCTAAATCAACTATTAAATCTTCTTCACCTAAAGAAATATTTTTTCTCAAAAGATAATGATCTATTTGATTAATTAGATTAATTTCTCCTTCTGAAAAATCAGCTTCGTCATAAGAAATGACCTGCTTTTTTTCTTCCATTAATTCAGGTTCAGGTATTCTTTCCATATCCTTTCTTGAAACAAAGATTTCATATTAAACATAATTCTACACAAACCGTTAAATAGTGGTAAGAATGGTTGCAGACGCCACAGGTAGAGTTATTCTTCCAGTACGGGTTATTTACATACGTTTTTTTTATCGTGACTGTTGCACCAAATAAAGCTCCTTCAGAGAGCAATTCCAATAATCTTAAAAAAGATGATTTTCCAAAGACTGCGCCAGCTGCTTATCCTGTTTTTTTCAGATCTTACAGCAGGAAAACTACCTCTGGCAAAAGGGAGAACTGGAGCGAAGTAGGTGAAAGAAATTTATCGGGTTTAAAAGAATTAGGAAAACTTTCTGATGAAGAATTGATCCTAATGAGAGAGATGCAAAGCAACCAAAAAGCCCAACCTTCAGGGAGATGGTTATGGATTGGAGGCACTCCTTGGATTAATAAAAACCAAAATTTCTCTGGGGCATACAACTGTACTTCAACAAACTTAATTGATTGGGAAGCCTTTGCTTTGATGATGGACTTAGCAATGATGGGATGTGGAACAGGTGCAATAATTGAGCCTCATTTTATAAATAATCTACCTACGGTAATAAACAATATAAATATTAAGTCAGTTAGTGAAGTTGGAATAACTCCTAAAGATCAAAGAGAAGAAAAATCATCATTAGAAATCAAAGGAAAAGATCTTCATATCAAAGTTGGAGATAGCAGAAGAGGGTGGGTAGATAGCTATAAATATCTTCTTGAGGCATCAAGTAATGAGAGTCTTGAAAGAGAAATTGATGTTTACATTAATTTGGAAGATATTAGGCCTGCTGGAGAATCATTAAAAGGTTTTGGTGGCATGGCAAATCCTATCAAATTGAAAGATCTCTACTCTAGAGTCGCATCACTTCTTGGAAAGGCAATTGGAAGGAAACTAAGTACAGTAGAATGTTGTTTATTAATTGATGAAGCTGCAGTAACCATAGTTGCTGGGAATATAAGAAGAAGTGCTGGAATGAGACAATTTGCTTCAGATGACAAGGAGGCAGCATCGGCAAAAGAAAATTTATGGAGTCAAGATGAAAATGGTAATTGGAGAATAGATCCTGAAAAAGATGCCCTTAGGATGGCTAATCATACTAGGGTTTACCATACAAAACCCACTTACCAAACTGTTTTGGATGCCGTAACAAAACAATTCCATTCAGGTGAGGGGGCAATTCAATTTGCTCCAGAAGCAATCGCAAGGTCAAATGCAGATATTCTCAAAGATGATGAATTGAGAAAGGAATTTATTGAAATCTACTCAGAACAAGGTAAGGATGAAGCGAGAAATTGGATAAATAGTAGTTATGGTCCATTTTCTGAAGAAGAGTTAGACCACAGGATGAGCAGATATGGACTTAACCCTTGTGGGGAGATCTTAGGAAATGATTTCCACTGCAATTTGGCTGAAGTTCATTTAAATCAGATTGATCCAGGAAATCTTGAAGAGCAAAAAAAAGCTTTTAAAGCAGCAGCTCTTTCTGTAGCATGCTTACTTAATCATGAATTTGAAGTTGAGCGTTACAGAAAAAGTAGAGAATATGACCCTATTGTAGGGGTAAGTTTCACTGGATTATTTGATTTTTGTGTCCATGCTTTTGGGACGCCATGGTTGAAGTGGTGGGAAGAAGGAAGGCCAAATAACGAAGAAGGAAAGGCTTTCAAGGAGAAGGAGGCTAAATTCCTAGATTCCTGGAGAAAAATAGTAAAAGAAACTGTCTGGGAATATTGCGATAAACATAATCTAAGAAGACCAAATCGATGTACAACTGTTCAGCCAGCTGGGACTAAAAGTCTTCTAACAGGAGCGGCTCCAGGATGGCATCCTCCAAAAGCTCAAAGATTCATTAGAAGAATAACTTTCAGGAAAAATGATCCAATTGCTTTAGCTTGCATGGATTATGGTTACTCAGTTGTTCCATCTCAATCTGATAAAGATGAAAATGGATGCTTGCTCGATAATCCATTTGATCCAAGATGTACAGAATGGTTAGTTGAAATCCCTACAGAAGTTAGCTGGGCAAATATAGAAGGCGCAGACCTTATAGACATCAATAATTTCTCAGCATTAGCTCAATTTGATTTTTACATGCAAGTGCAGAAATTTTACACAGAGCATAATACCTCTGCAACCGTAGAATTTAGAGAAAATGAAATCGAGGATATAGCTAAGGTTATTCATAGTGCAATAGAAAATAATGAGGGGTATATTTCGGCAGCATTACTAGCTCGATTTAGTGCCAACGCAACTTTCCCGAGATTGCCTTTTGAACCAATAAGTAAAGAGGAATATATATCATTGCAAAATAAAGTAATAGAGAGGAAAGTTAATAACGACTTCTTTGACGCTCTTAATAAATATGATGTTGGAGAACTATCTGAAGCTGGGCCAGCTGGGTGCGATTCAGATAAGTGCCTGCTTCCTTTGGCTAAACCTAAAGATTAAATTTTAAATTATTTGTAAATAAAAAATATAAATTAGTTTTTAAAAATTTAATTTATGGCTAACTCTTAAGTAGGGACATAAATGATTTATGACATTAAGCTTAAATATTGGGAACTTATTTAATGATTCCTCTAGTCATGCCTTAGTGGATGAGCTAAGAAAAAGAAGCTCAGAAGAAGAAATACTAGACTTTGAAGAAAAATTTAACTCCAAAAATGAAAAAAATCTACACATCTATATATGTAGATTTCTAAAAAATAGATCAATATCTAGGGGACTTGCCTCTAAGTGGTTAGTAACAATAATCAAAAACAAAGAATCAAAAATAAATGCTTTGCAAAAATTAAATAATTAAGTAAGTCCTGAAAGTTTCCACAGAGCAATTCCAAAAATTGAGAATCCCATAATAAAAGTAAAGGCTAAAGCATTTACTAATTGAACTTTATCATTCATTCTGTTTGCGAATGGTAGTAATTGAGCAAATAATGGTGTCTCTTCAACTATTGCAGATTTTTTTACTGTAGTTTTTTTGCTTCTAGAAAACATAAAACAAATTTTATAATCTTAAGAATTTTACATTTAAAAGTTCATTAAATAAAAAATACTTCTCAAAAACGAACAAAATGTAACCTGTAAGCAATTACATAGCGATAATGTATAAATATTTTTAGCAGAAACCTAATCTATCATTAATATATTAAGTTTATTTATTAAAGAGCTAGACAAATAATTTCCTTGGATGTTATCTTAAGTTTGTAGCAACCGCTACCAAAACGTTCAACTTGCGTTTAGCAAGCCGCAAATCGACTTAAGCCATGGAACGGGGACTTAAGCGAAACCGGAGCTTAAAAAATGACTCTAATTTACAGAGGACAAAAGTACGTCCAGAACAAAGAAGCAGCTAAGAAGCAGCATAATGAACTAACTTACAGAGGCAAAGCTTATACAAGCTAGTTTATTTAATAGTTAAATAAAAAAGCCACTTTTAGTGGCTTTTTTATTGTCCAAACTTAGACTAAAAAAAATAACTTAATACTTCTCACAAGCATTAAAATAATGTGTTTCAATTGCATTTATAGATTTGATAATTATGGCAGACCAGAAACCTTTATTTAAAGCTCCTTATGACATAAAAGATGTTAGTGCTCTTTTCGCTATAGTTGCCTTCGTATTAATAATCGCAGCAATAGTTGGTAATAACTTATTTGGTTTATTTCAAGAAAATATCAACTTTGGGTGATTTTTTTGGAAGCAGACTATATTTTTGCGGACTAAATTTGACTAATAATAGATTGTTATAACGATTTAACTAATCATTATTAATAAAAATTCCTACCTCAAACTAGTTTCTTACAATAATTTTTAAATCTTTGAATTTATAGACTGTGACTAATTTATTAAGTTATAATCATTAATTTCAATCTTTTTTGAAAAAGATCAAATATAGAAATGCAAAACTTTTTATTTAGTAGTATTGAAAAAAACTAAATTATTAATATAAGGAGATACTTATATAAAGACAAAAATTTTCTTTTAAGTATATTATTGAATTGAAAAAGTTGAGCGTAAAATATGAAAAAAAAAAAATAAGTTTATATATTCTTTTTGCACTTTTTACTTTTAATCCAGTCAGTTGTTTGCTTGCTCAAACAAGAAATAATTCATCTGCCACTGACAACCACTCTAATACAGATATTGAGACCGAAATTGTAAATGGTTCGTTAGATTACGTGCCAAAGATAAAAACAGATTCCTCCCAAAAGAATTTTTTTGAAACATTTAACTTACCTCCTCAAGGCAAAAACTATAAACCGAATCGTGCAATTCGTTGCGATGTAGTAAGGCACCTCAAAACCCCCTCAACTTATAGAAGGCTTGATACATATATGAAACCACAAGCTATCTTGCCAGAGGCTAAAGACGAGGATTTATTTTCCAGAGATTATGCTACTGGTCAGTGGGGAGGAAAACGACGCGCCCTATACAAAGATGGAATTGATTTCTACGGCTGTTATGGTTTCGATCATCTAAATCTGATCAAAAGCAATTTATCCGATGATCCTAACGTAAAAACAAGCGATCCCAATCGTAAAGAACAACAAAATTACATACAGCTATATGGTTTGGATTTTTATTCAAGTTTAATTGACGAGGCATGGGAAGGTGGTCAAATGCATTTCTCATTTGCCTGGCCTGAATCAAAACCAATCTGGCTTTATGGAAATGCCGTAACGCCCATTAAAACTCATAGTTTACATGGTAATTTTTATTACGATACTGGTACTTTACGAGAACCTGAGGCATACCAAGGATTTCGTGTTTTCGAGATATGGTACCAACAGCGTTATGGTGAAAATATGCAAAATTACTTGAGAGTGGGCAATATCAATCCTTGGATTATGTTCAATCGTTCAATCCTAGCAGGGATGTTCAATTTCTGGACATTTGATGAGCCAGGAAGTATTGGCACTAACCAATATACAGGTAGAGGTCCAATCAATCCAACAGCTCCATTAGGGGTTCAGTGGCAACAAATTTTAAATAAAGATTTTGATTTTCGACTTCAATTTGGTGCTGGTTATTATGATCCTTCCTCTGGAATAGATAATCGTCGAGGTCTGACTTGGTTTCTTAATAAGGATAATGGTACTGAAACATTCGCAGAATTAACTTATAAGGGTGGAACCTATAATGAACGTACAAATGACTTTGGTAATCCATGGTTTATACGAATTGGTGGGCATTATCACACAGGTAAACTTTTTAGTAATTACAAAGATATAAACGGAAATCCATTTCAAGATACAGGCTTGCAAAGAAAAATTTATAATTCCAATGGAGGTCTTTACTCGACCTTTGAGAAAATGTTGTTTCGTGAAAAAGGAAGTTATAACCAAGGTCTTACAGGATTTGCTAAGACATCGCAATATTTCCTTGATTATGGCAATCTTTTAAAAAACACTTACGTCTTCGGTTTGGGTTACGAAGGTCTTTTCCCTAATCGTAATCAAGATGTTATTTTTATTGGTTATGGAATAAAAAACATGACTGATGGTGTTCGTGATTGGAATACGAAATCTCAATCTTGTGCGCAAAAGATAAAAGGTGATTGTAATAGTACGGGTAAGCAGGAAGTAGTTGAAATTGGTTATTCAGCAAAGCTAACGCCCTGGTGGTTTATACAACCAGGAATCCAATTTGTTATTGATCCAGCCGGCCGAACTGATTTAGGGAATATAACTACATTTACATTTTCGACTGGAATTTCTTTTTAAGATATAAATCAAAGAGTTAACTAATAAATTTATAAAATATATGATCTAGTGCTACCGAAGCACCTGCTACATAAATTAGGACAGTAGGCTAAATAAACAAGTGAGAATATAGCTTATTAGTTGGTATTAAAAGAAAATATTTGAGTCTCAAGAAGGGGCAAGATATTGCAAGGTGTTGCATAAATAAGCAGAATCTCTCTCAAATCTCACTCATAAAATATCAATGTTTTGAAATAAATAGCTCATCTTAGGTTAAAAAATTTTTTTTATACCACAGATAATTTTTAATTTTATTTTTTAAATTTAAAAATTTTTTTAATAATTCAAAAATGTAATGAGGAATTAAATTTACTCAGTTAAGTCAAAATGGTAAGCCAATAAAACTATAAAATTCTGAAAGGATAACTTTGCCTTTGGATCCATGACGATTTGCAGCATTATAAACCATATTCATAGCTGTACCTGGATCAAGGTTATCCTCTTGTGCTGCTTTTGCGTTTAAAATCATTTCATCAACTATATAACAATTAACTTGGCAGGGAATTCGAAATTTCTGCAATTTTCCAAGAAGTACATTATTACCTGCTTTTTTAAGCCATTTCAGAAGCGTTTTTTCAGCATTGGTTTCAGCAAATAAAGGTGGACTTGTAATTATTGGGATTGAAATAGTTGAGTAAAATAAGCAAACGAGTAAAAAGGAAAGAGAACTTTTAAAAAATTTCATTTTTTTTTTTAGTATCATTAATGTAAATTTAAAAAAAATAATAAATAATATAAACTAAATATTTTGTTTTATAAACAATTGTGAAATGCCTAAATAAATCTAAAGCTAATAAAGATAAATCAAAGGAAGAAAGAAAAGCTCTTTTAAAAAAATTAGCAAAAAAAAAGAGTAGAACAATTAAATAGTGAAAAGCAAAGACCAACTGATAGAAGTTCATCTTCTTAAATTTATGGAAAAAAGAGGAGGTAGATTTCGTTATAGGACTTCTAAAAATGGAAATCTATATAGACAATATTATTAATTGAGAGTCGACCTAAAATAAGGGGCAATTAGTTCCTTTTTTTGTTTTAAGCTATACAAAAAAAGTATTTAATAAACTAAGATCGTTAATAATAATGAAAAAACTTTTTTCAGCAATAATTTTTACTTCCTTATTTGCATTAGCGATACCTCCCTCAGTAGAGGCACACAAAGTTGTTGATACATTTAAGGAGTGTGATAAATATGCAAAAAATTAGGTATGACTTGTGAAGAAGCTATCGCAGAAGGATTAATACTTATAATGACGTAATAAACATATACCCTACAGGGTATATTTACTTGATTGACAGTCGATATAAAATAAGGGGCAATAAGCTCCTTTTTTTTATCTTGCTATATGTATGATTATTTTTTCAAAATCATAATTATATTTTCTGTTATTTCTCCTCTTAAAATTTATGCTTCAACCGATGATAAGAAAGTAGTTATTACTCTCAAGAATGGGGATACATTGAATGGAACTTTAATTGAGAGTAAAAGTACAAATGATGCAAAATTTTTAGATCATCCACAATTAGGAGAGCTTACTATTAGAGAATCAATAATCCAAAATTTTAAGTTTGATGTAAAAAATACTGAAGATAAAACTAATAAAACCGTTGAGACAAATACTTCCACTTCTTCAATTTCTAACAATAATATTTCAGAAGTAAAAAGTAATGATGAAATTTCGAAATGGAGTGGATCAATAAGTATAGGTTTAGATGAGGATATTGGATATGAAGATTTTTCAAGATCATTAGATTTAGATTTAAGTATTGATTTAACTAATGAAAAAAGTATCTATACAAATTCCATTTCATTTGATTGGACAAAAGATGAATCTCAATATGAAATGGGAGGACCATACAACGTGAGTGATTCTCTAGAAATTGATCAAAAAACAAGTAGGGATATAAGTAATAGAAATATGGCCATATATTATTCTAATAATTATGACTATAACTCGGATGCATCCTATGGTAGGAATTCATTAATTTCATCTATTGGTTTGACCAAAGGATTTTTCGACTCAGATGATACTTCTTTATCAATCTCTGCTGGACCTGCAATACATTTTGTTTATGGCGGTGATGAATGCGATATAATTACTGATTGTGGTGAAAATTATCTATCAAGTGTTTTTAAATTAAATTTTTCAAATAAACTAAATAAAAAATTTCAATTAGAAATAAATAATATGTTTACTTCAAGTTACGCAAGTACTGCTATTTATGGAAATGAATTATCAACTACCTTAACTTTTAGACCAAGTGATAGTTCTGGTTTTAATACTTTTTTTGAATATGAAAATGATTATAAAGAGTTTAGTAGCCCAAAATTTGAAGATAAATATTCTTTAAATGTAGGTTATGATTTTTGATTATTTTGATTCCTTTTTATCCATTAATTATTAATAGACAAAAAAAAGTGCTAATGCTATTACTCTTAGTCAGTCGTTTGATCGTTCCGACTCAAGGTCTGTTAGGGAAGCTTCTCTCAATTCGCTATAAGATCGACTGAAACAAACCAAGTAACGGCTTAGTTACCTACATATAGCAAAAATTATCTGGCTGCAATAAATTTTCCCATGTATTTGTAAGGGATCACGACAAACCCAGAAGAACCAGGCAATTAGCTTCTTTTATATGGGAATAGTAAAATCATTTTTAACAGAAAATATTATTTAATTGGAGTAGTAAGCGTTTCATTTAATTATTAGATCACTAGTTTCTTTTAAATTTGTATATTTACGGAAAATAAAAAAATTAAAGATTATTAAAACTGCTAAAAAAACATGGAATTGTCTTCCATAAGGTATTCCCATACCATTTATAGCTACCCATGTATTCGTATAAAATGCCCAAACATTTATTATCAATAGAGGGACAAAAATGCGAATTTTCTTAAATTTTGAACGAATATTTACAAGAATACTGAATGTACTAAAAATGCCGATTATTAGTCCTAGTGAAGTATATCCATGCAATATCCTCATTGAAGCATCAGAGTGTTGATGAGAAAAAAATGCTGCCAAAATATTTAATGGTACTAAAGATCCTGGTTGAGGACCAAAAAAATTCCTTTCTCTACCAAATAACCAATTAATGGTATTTGTATAATTTCCCATTTAAATAAAAAGGTTTTTGATCTTATTTTAGATCTATTGTCAATGGATAGAATAGATGCTTTTAAAGCTTGAGACTGTAGTACTAACTCTTGTTTTATGCGAGAAGAAAGCATCTTATTTTATAAGTATAAATACTAAATAAATCATTATTTAATCCTCTACTTCAAAAGTAAACGTTTCTCATCTAAATCATATACCTTTCAATTTTCTTTTTTAAAATATTTTGCTAATAATTCAAAGGATTTATTTTTTAATTTTTTCTCATGAAAAATTCAAAAACTTATTTTGAATTCACACAAGTAATAAATTTAATTTTTTTTTAAATCATTAAAAACTCAAAAAATATAATTTTTTCGGTTAATCTATATTTAGGGCAAAATTAGGTTTCAAATTAATCTAAAAATACTTTTATTATTTATAAAGTTTATTAATATTTAAAGTAATTGTTAAACTAAAACATGAGGTTTTTTTTAAGCTGTATAGCTTTTTTGCTATTTTTAATGCCTACATCTCCTGTTGATGCATTAGTATTAGATATGCAAATAAATGTAGTACCTGAAGAGAGTATGCAATTGGAAAAGTCGTTCTCTGAAATTCATAGTTTTTTCTCAAATAAAAAAGGTTTTATTGAAGCAAGTTTAGAAAAAGTTAATTCAAATACATATAAACTCCAAGAGGAATGGAATCAATTAACAGATTATGAAGAAGCTATTAATACAAGAGAATTCAAGGAATTAGCTTCAAATGTACCTGGATCAAGTAATTGGTCTGCCAATGATTTTTATAAACCATAAACTTTTTCATTTAACTGAATTATGTTAAAAGAATTTACCCTTTTGAACTTCATTACATATTTGTCTCTTTATACAAAACATAAATTATCTTTTTTAGATAAATTACTTATTTTTTTACATATATAAAATTTCATGTCAAAGATATAATTCAGTAAGCTGAAGCGCAAATATCTTTTTAAGAATAAGAAATCAAAATTTCTAATTTACTCAAAAATTATTTAAAAATAAAAAAAGTATATTTCTGTAAAATAAAAAAATTTATAATGTAATAACTCTACCTAGTTGAAATTGTTGTAATTGCGAGTGAAAGAACTCCTGTTATTGCTGATCTTGCGAGTGTAAGAATAGGATCAATTGCTATTAAAAGAATCAAAATAGGAGGTAATGGCACTGCAAAAAATGCGAGTGCAAATCCTATTGTAGGCAGTACTGCAACTCCATTCAATCCTGCAGCAGATATGCCCGTAAAAATTCCAAAAATTAAAATTTGAAATAAAACTAAGGGGGTTAATCTTACTTCATACAAATTCAATGCAAAAATAATGACAATAACGTTGTAAACCACATTTCCTAATCTTGCTATCAACAAGCTCAAGGAGGCAGAGGCTTCGGTTTCAGACTTTGATCTCCCAATTTCTTGAAGTGATTTCACAATTGTGGGATAACAAGCCATACTACTACCTGTTGATAGAGCTAATAAAAAAACGGAATCTGCAGGATTTATATCAAATTTCTCCCTTTCAGCGGAGGTAGTGAATTTTCGTAATATTAATTTTGCTACTCCCAACGATGCAACTGAAGCTAAAAGAATGCATATAGCCAAATTAAGAAGAGCAACTATTATCTCAGCACTAATGGAAGCCATCGCCCCTGCAATTAAACAGATTAAAATTAATGGAGATAATACAAGTAATTCGTCTAAAACCTTAACGGATAATGTATTTAGACTTCTTAGGAAGGATATCATTGGTTGAGAAGTCTCTTTTGGTAAAGCTGACAAACCTAATCCTGCTAAAATGGAACCACTAATAACTTTTAGTGTTTGGCCACTGGATACATCAGTAATTATATTTGTAGGAATAAGACTTTTCCAAAAACTCGGTTTTACAATATCTTCAATTATTGGGTTGGAATTTACTACTACATTGATATCAGTAACATCTAGCATGAACCTACCAATTGAAAGTTTGCCCTCCGGAGACAAAATACCCGGTTTTGAATAAAGAGATAATAGTACCGCTAAGAATGAAAGAGATACTACAAATATTATTATTGTAAACAGTAATGTTTTTGCGAAATTATTTTTTTCTAAGCCTTGTTCTTCTTTAGAAGTAAATATTGAAGTAATAGAAATAACAACTGCTGATAAAACTAAAGGAATAGCAGGAAAAGATATTAATTGTATTAACGTAAGACCAATATCATTAAGAGGTTGAGACAAAAAAGGTAAAAATCTACCAATTAATATTGAGATAGGAAGAATAAGAAATAAAAAATATTTAGGTTTTCTGGAAGTAATTAGAAATGATTTTAATGTTGAATAATGCATGTTTTAAGATTATTTTTTGGACAAGATAGGTTTATAGTAATTTGAAAATTCGTTGAGTACCTGAGTATCAGTTTTAATCTCTTCCTCACCTAAATAATATTCAAGTACGTCTGACAAACCTGTATTAGCTTCCGTAGACAAATAAATAGAAATTTTATCCTTCACATCGTCAAAAAGGACCGGAACAAATTTAATGGAAAGATTTGGATCTTGATAAACAATTTTTTTTATTTCTGTAGCATCGCGATAAATGGCATCAATTGTTCCATTGATTAAAGCTTCTTTACACTCGTCCCAATTTGAGAAACCTTTTTTAATTGCATAAGGCATAAGTTCTTTTGCAGAAGTTTCGTAGGATGAATTAGAGATAAAACCAACTTTTATATTTGATTGAAGAATTTCTGAGCCAAGATTTTGTTCTGGCACTTTTGAAAATTTAGAAAGAAATGATCTATTAGCTAATAAAGATTGTCTAAAATTCATATATATATGAGGATGCGCATTTGACATTCTTGAATAATTTGTACTTAATTTACCTATAGCTATATCAAAATCCCCTGCTCCAGCTCTGTTAACTGTTTCATTGAAACTGCTTGAAGACTGATCAAAAAACACATTAACGCCTAGATTTTTTGCAAACTTCCTAATTAATTCTACATCGTTTCCTCTCATTGACTTTGAATCTTCTATCTCTGGAGGGCTATCCTTGTAATAATATGGTGGATTATTAAAGGGCGGCATTCCTACAATTAACGAGCCTCTGTCTTTAATTTTTTTTATGTAATCTATTTCAACTGCCTCAGATATGCTAGAAGAAAAAAATGAAGTTACAAATATAAAAATTACTATTAAACAATTTATTATTCTTCTCATAAGATTTTAATCACATAAATATCCATATTATGAAACTTATCAAAAACAAATCAACCTGATTCAGTATAGGCATAAATATTTGTAACTTCTAATTTAATGAATTAAAGTTTTTTATAAATTTTTTTCATATTCCGAGTTGATTTCAATAATATTAGCTGTCAATAAAGCAATGCAAATTATTCCCAAAAAAACAAACATCGTAGAGACTACTTTACCTAGTACTGTTGAGGGAGTTATATCACCATATCCAACAGTTGTTATGCTAACTACAGAAAACCATAAAGATCTAATTATAGATCCAAAATGTTCTGCGTCAGCATTTCTCTCTATCAAAAACATCACTGAAGCAAATGTATATGTCAAAACAGATAGCAAAGTAATTGGGAAAAAAGTTTTAGAGGGCCTTTCGAAGAGAATAAATTTAAGCCTATTTATTATTGATCTAAATTGAGATTGATATATATTTATTGAAATTTTCAGGATATAAGCTGTTAAGATTATTGGACTTTGATTTGGAATATAGTCAGTAATTAGCAGTAGCAATGTGAAAAAATCAAATAAGCTTCTGAAATGTAAGATAGAGGGTATTAATTCATTAAATTGATAATCTTTTTTTGACCAACTATTAGCTAATTTGCCAACATAATCTGATAGAAAAAAAGCTTGCACTAATTCATAAACAAACTCGACAATAACGTCAAAGTTATTTTCATTTATAAAAGAAATTTCCGTCTCAATAGCGACTGTGAAGAAAAAAGTAATTGTAACTGCATAAATTAAATTATTATATGATGATCCTTGATAACTGCCCCAATAATCTCCAAAATACCAATTATTAACTTTGGTTTTGCTCATTTACTGAGAAGTCCTCTTTTTAAGATAAATAGTCGAATAATAGACCAAGTACCAAATGTCACCTTAGATGCACAGATAATATTTAATACGGGAATCAAAAGCTTTTGAGGAACTCTTATAGATATAATTGATGGATCAAGAATACTGATAAAACTAAATAAAGAAACAATAATAAAAACAACAACTGCAAATTTCTCAATCGCAATAGCATTGTATTTGAAATAGTAATTCTCTAATTTCTGAAGTCTCCCAGTGATCATAAGTAAAGTAATTGCAGTAGCTCCAGAGACTCCAGAGGCAAAACCTCCTCCAGGAGTTAGATGTCCCCTAATCGCAAGTTCAATAGCTAAAAAAGCACATAATAATGCTGATAGGTCTAGGAGTTGAATTATTGTTGTATCTTTAATTCCCAATAATTTTTTCTCAGATTCTTCATCATGAAGAAGAATCTTAACTCCTAATCCTGCAAGTGTAAAAACGGTAACTTCACCAATAGTATCGAATAATCTTGTCCCTAGAATTACTGATGTAACAGTATTGGGGATTTGAGTTATTTGAGCTAATTCTGCAACTATTAATTCTGAATTCCTAATATTTAAATCGCTTTTAGTGAATAATATAGTTATCATCACTGCCGAAATAGAGCTTAGATAAAAAATAGATTTTAAGTTGTTTAATGTAAAATACTTTTTAATATTCATTTCTTAATTATTGTAAAATTTGCCTTTCTTAAAGAAAAAGTTTTGGATAACTCTTCTCGCAGGATTGAAGACTCTACATATAAATTATTTTGAATTAAAGCCGCATGAGGTGATCCATTTAATATATTTACCTTGTTCCATAAAATATTGCCCTTTTCATCTAGAGATATTTCATCAACTTTTTTGACTACTAAATGTATATGTAATTCATTAATAGCATCCTTAAAGTGTTTATACATTGAGTTATCAAATATTTCATCTTCTTTCACTAAAAGTACAAGAGAGTAGCATCCTCTAATAGAAATAATGTATATCAAAGTAGATAGTAAAGTTCCTACTAATACTTCCGTTAAAGCTACATCAGGAGCACCGACTATAGAATAAACTAGAGCAGCTATTGAACCAAGAAAAGATCTATAAATTAATGCTTGAGTGGGAGATTTACTGCGTATTAATAAAAAACCCAAGAAAGGCAAAATTAATTCGAATGGAAGTAGAGATGTTAAGGTAATTTTTTCCATTAGTTATCAACTAAGTTTCCCAATAAATATCCAAAAACTGTATTCCAAAGTGTAAGTGTAATTATTGAGATTAACAGAATAGGCCAATGGCTTGAATCTCTTATTATTAGAGCTATTAAAATCAGACCAGATCCAACAGTATCTGCCACTGTAAGTGTGTGTAATTTATATAGCAAGGAATCTCTTTTTATCAGTAAAGGGAAAGTGCCCCATATCCAAAAAAATAATCCTACAAATAATAATAAATAAGATAAGAAAAGCATAATCTACGTGTAATCTTCTTTATAAAGTAACGAGAGGAGAATTAAGCCTGTATCTCCAACAATTAAAGTAAAGGCGCCAATTGAGCCAATCATCCAATCACTAATAACAAAGGAATAAAAAATTATGATCAATGAGAGTTTTGAACCAAAACTAGATGCAGCAGCAAGTCTATCGGGCAAATTAGTATGTTTTGAGATTGATATTATGGGAATAATCGCTGCAATTAACATAAAATAAATCAAAAAAATATCAAGATTTTCATAATTTTGAAAATCAGCAATTATTGAAAATATTGAGTAATTATTAAAAGTAATCATTTCCTATCCCTAATGGTATGTACACGCCAACTTTTTCTATCTTTTCTTCTTGTTACTAGAGACAATGGAGTCAAAGTTATTCTAAACAAATCTAAGAAGTTTACAAATTGACTCCCATCTTCTTCAACAGAGGATCTTTGATTAACAAATACTTCTTCCTTATTTTTTAAGAAAATTAAATCTACGGATTCTTTTATCGATTTAGGAAAAGCAATTATGGTTTTTAAAAGCTCTATTGCCATAAAACTTAAGTTCAGATTAGGCAATCTTACATTTGGCAAAATTACAGAAATAGTAATCCCAATTATTAAATTACTTATCCTAAAATTGGAGGTTAAAAGGCACCAGATTAATAATCTAAATAAAATTTGTGATAGATATCTAATAGGATTAATAAGGCTCATAATATTTTAAGATAAGTTAAGTTTGCTAGAAGCAAAGCCGCAACTACAAATGGGGCGCCAATAATATCGATTGTTTTTCTTAAATTACTAACACTAGGGTTGGATTTAATTCCCATAAATGAGAGATAAAAAACGAAACCTAACAATAAAGTAATAAAAGACATTTGGATTTTCTCTAAAGAAAAATATTTACTTTGTATGAATGAGAAACCAAAAACAGAAAAAGATACTAATATTAAAGTAATATTTTTTGAAGAAAGAACATTAAATAAATTTAATCTTAAAAAGTTGGAGACTTTTCTTAAAAGATATTTTATTTTTATATTATTTAATCTAGAAATTATTAATTTTACATATACTCCAGAAGTCAACAAAGCACTGCTATTGAATATAATTAATGCCTCATTAGGTAAATCACTTTTCACCAATAATTTGGTTATGTATCCTGAAAGAAAAGGAAATCCGGATATTGATAATCCTGCGATAATAAATGCAAAAATTCTAATCAACTCATCAATATCTTGATTATTTATTTCTAAATTATTTAAATTATTAGAATAGATATTTGTTTCTGTTTGATTTTTGTTAAGTGTTAAAAATAATATAGATTTACAGATACCATGTTGCATTGCATATAAACATCCATATGTTGGGGAAAGCATTGCGATTCCTAATTGAGAAACTGAACTCCAACCTAATGTTCTTCCATCATCATTTTCTATTAATGCAAAAATCGCTCCAAATATTGAACTAAGAATACCAATAATTATTAATGAGTTTCCTATTGGAGCTAAAATTACGCTCATTCTGGATAATGGCGCTACTGCTGCACACGTAACACATCCAGAAAGAATCGCAGTTGATTGAGTATTAGAATCACTATAAATATTTGGTACCCATACCCCACAAATAAAAATGCCAGCTTTAGTTAATAGTCCAGCGGAAATTAAGCAAAGAGATGTTGCTGGTGCATTTATAAGGTCATTTAAAATAAATGTTCCAGTATATGTAAAAGCTTGTATCACTCCAATCAGATAAATCAACATAGCTAATCCACCTCCAATCAGATATTGAAAAGAATTAAATAATGCCCTTGAATCATTTCTATCTGCAACTAAAAGGAAAGCGCAGAAACCTGTTAATTCTAAAGCTATATACAAAGACACCAAATCTTTAGATATGAAACTGATGGATAAAGCACTAAATAAAACCAAACAAATTTGATAGAAGTAATGACTAAAATTTTTACTTTTTAAAATAAAAGTAATCATAATAACTACAGATGATCCAAAAATTAATGGAAGACTATAATTATCAAAAGATAAAGGGATACCATCTTTATTAATAAGGTGATAAGTATATTCAAAACCATTTAGATATCCTACTAAGCTCAAAATGGAATAAAAGAAAAGTATTCCAAAACCAATTTTGTAGAAAACTTTAGGGAAAATGCAACCAACGAAACCAGTTATAATTGGAATAAAAATTAAAGATGTAAAAATAATTGGATTACTTATCATTTTCTAAATCTTTAAACCTTAGTAAAGGAAATTTCCTACTTAATCTAAGTGCAATAGCAGATAATAAAGCCTGAGTTGCGAAGCCTATGACAATGGCCGTTAATATAATTGCTTGTGGATAAGGATCTGCATAAGATGAATATCTTTCGTAACCAATTATTGGAGTTTGTGAGCCAGGAAATGCGGCAATTATTACAAATGTACTAATGGTCGCAGTATCAATTACATCCAAAGAAAATAGAGCATTAAAAATTGTTTTTGAGTTAAGCAACCCAAAACAACCAATAATAAAAAGAATTACACAGGGAATAAGCAATATTGTATTCGTTGATAAATCTAAAGAGATATTCATCTCAAAGTTTAATTATTAAGCTCTATTTTCATTAATAGTAATTCCAATCAAAAAAAAACACTTACTTTAACTTTTTTAACTTTCAGGATTTATAAATAACTAACAGGAGTTCGTAACAAAATAAAATCATAAAAAAAAAAGACTTATTATATTAATTGAGATATTTGAAAAAAAATGAGCAGAAAATTACCATTCCTTTCAACCATACTTGCTACTACTGTAATTTCTGGATCCTTGATACCTGTTACAACAAACGCTGGCTATAGTAATAAAAATTATTCAAAATCGTTTTATGGAGATACGGTTAAATTAGGTGATGGAGGTGTTAAAACTTTTGGGACTTTTTCAAACGGAGAATTGAAAAAAGTTGGAGTTATCATCTCAGAAGATGCATTAAATGGATTGCCGCAAAATTGTGGAGTTGATGCCCCAACACCTGGAGCACAATGGCTGATATGTCAATCAAAAGAAGGTGAAAACAAAGGGAAAATGAATGACACTATGGTCATAACCCTTGATATGCCCAAAAAAGTTGTAAAAGAACTCGGAATAAAAAAATTAGATTTAAGTTGGCTCCCATATGGACATGCACCTGAAGGTGTTTGGGATAAGCCTCAATTTGATATCCATTTTCCTTTCATGAAACCTACTGGAGGCAAGGATAGTTCAAAATACTACGCTCCAAAAACTAGTTCTGATCAATTGCCTGAAGGATATATCGTATTACCTGGAAGTGGATTCCCATGGGATACAGATGCATTACAAAGTCATTCCCACGCAGCCAGTCCTGGAGATTCTCCAGAATTTAAAGGAGGAGAATTTCTCGGAAATTTTTTATATCTTTCTTATGAAGGTAAAGCTATTGGATATGAAGCTTATGTAAGCAAAAAACTTTTAGATTCAAAAGATTATTACATTCAAAATTTGAAATCCCCAAAAGTTTCATACGGATCAGATAAAGCTCCAACCAAACTTGTGATTTCTTATTTGCCAAGTGAGGAAGCTTATGAAGTTTCTTTAGAAAACTACATAAAAGTTGAAAAAAAATAAAAAATCAGATCCCTCTAAACTTCTAAATTTAAAATTAAAAATATAGGATTTATTCTTAATTTAATAAGACAATCTGAATTCCACCCCTACAGTTAATATATTTCCTAGATCTTTTCTTACATTGGGGTTAACAACATAATAAATTTTGGGAGTTATGAAAAGATATGGTTTTATTTGTGCATTATATCCAATTTCCCAAGCCCCCTGAAAATCACTAACTTCACATCCGACTACTTCTGTGCAAAGTGATTGGTTTCTACTCCTTTCAAGAACTCCTTCATTTACAAGCATATGAGCATATCCCAAATAGAGAATATCTTTATCTCTTTTCCCAATACCTTCATAAGCCAAACCTCCATAAAGGCCTTTTGTTGTACTACCTCTCCTCTCCCATGGACTATATTTTGCTTTAAACCAACTTGTAAGACCTCTATTATAACTTCCTGCTTCTCGATAAATCATTTTTTCAGCCATGAAATAATATTGAGAATTACCCCAAAGTTTTTCTCTTTCATCATTTGAATATCCTGCGGGGTTTTCTGCTGTTGGGAAGAAATATTCACCATCATTAGTGAAAGTATTGCTTAAGCTATGCCCAGTATGTAATTGGCCACCTAATCTAACAAACCATGGCTTTTTAAAGTTCGTCTTATCTTGGCTATAAGTTCCTCCTCTATAGGTAGCTTCATAAATAATTTCTACACCGTATTCATCTAGATCCCAATACTGGTCTAATCCTCTTTTATTATCTAAACCACCACTTGGATCATAATAACCATTCATAATCATTCCTTTTAAATGAAGATTATTTCCAACTTCTCTAGCTAAAGAAATGCCCATAGGAGCGGTTGTAATTAGAGGTCCATTAGCTGTGCTAGGTGTCGTTCCAATAATTCCGGGTTCATTAAATGCCCAGAATCCATGAAGCCCAGAAACTATTGATTTGTTAAACGTTATCCAAGGATTTGCTGCACCTATTCGCCAGTAATTAAGGCCATTATTCTTACCCCATCCTTGTTGAAACCAATATTCAAAAACTCTAGGTCCCTGCATATCAGTATTAACATCTCTACTTCTTCCTACATCAGTATAAAAATAACCATGATATTGTCTTGTTCCTAATCCTGCTGGATTAAGTGTATTTCCATATGAATACAATGGGCCAGTATTAAGTGCTTCTGGCCAAGTAAATGAAAAATGTAATTGACCACCCGTCCAATCATCACTAACAAATCTAGAAAAAATATCTAAACCAAGAATTAATTGAGAATTAGCTTGCCAATATTGATGAGGACCTTCGCCGGCTATTCTTTTATCACTTGAAAGATTACTATCTAAATCAGCTGCAGAATCTAACGCATAACATCCATAAAGATCTATTCCTGACTCATAAACTTTTTGCCTTTTATCATTATTACTTATAGCGCTCAGTAGTTGATCATTATTTTTTCTTGCGAGAATAAATTCTGGCCTCATATAAGTATCGAGTCTTCTTGGGGTCGCTGGGACTTTTAAGTGCCTTAAGACGTCACAGTGTTTTTTTTGACTAAGATTTTTAGGATCAATTTTTTTATACAATTTCAATCCAAAGGGATTAGCTATAAGTTCTTCAGTCTTTTTTTTATCAATAGTTTCCTTTAAGGCAACTTTTTCATTTAAAAAGAAATTACTTTCCTTAACCTCTGCCTTTAATGGAGAGGTTAGAGCAATGATTGATAAAAATGTTAAACAAAAATTTTTTGAATTCATCTGGTAGTAAAAACTAAGATTTAAGCTGTTCCACTAATGTAAATTGATCCCAGCAATTCCACAATTCAGCGATTTTGCCTTCTGAGATTTTAAAAATTGTTATACCTTTAACATCTATTGATTTGCCAGTTGGAGGCATACCATAAAATTCCCCTGTTTGTGTACCAGTACAAGTCCACCTTGTAATAACCTTATCCTCGCTCTCAAAGATTTCGTTTACATCATAAAATGCATCAGGAATGCCTTTAATAAACCCACCTATAAATCCTTTTGCATTTTCGGCACCGACAATATCGTGAGCATTTACGTGGCCAACATAACCATCAGTAAATATACTATCGATTAAATCTAAATCCTTGTTGTTGTAAACCTCATAAAATTTTGAGGCTGCTTCAATATTTGATGAAGTCATGATTTTAAAAATAAAATTATAAGAAGGCTCCTAAAAACAGCTTTATTCTGAGTTTAGAAGAATATCAGCAGCCATTTCTCCCATAACTAAAGCCAGCACATGATTATTACCACCTGTAACAAATGGAGTTACTGATGAGTCCACAACATGTAGGTTCTCAACCCCATGAACTTGTAGTTTCTGGTTTACTACACTTTCAGTTGGATTTTTTCCGATTCTGCATGTTCCTACTGGATGCCATATAGTAGTTACATTCTCTCTTATATAATCTTCATGCCCTTCTTTAGGAGGGAGAAGAGCATCAGAAGCTAATTGATTGAGCCCATTTGCATTAGCTAACTTAATACATAGATCGATTGCTTTTTTTAATGTTTCAATATCATTTTGATTAGATAAATATTGAGGATCTAACATTATTCTCTTACCATCCCAATGTACGGATCCAACACTTTGTGGTTGTATTAGTATTGGCAAAAATATCATAACTGGAAATTCCAATGGAGGTAATAATCTTTGTAGTGGCTGAGGTGCTGCTGGAGTAAAATTTAGTTGAATATCTGGAGCACCATAGGGGCTGTTATTATTAAGATCCGCGAAAAGCACATTTCCTGTAAGAAGTTTTGGATTAGGGAGTTGTTTTTTTAATTTAAATAGTACTGGTAACTGCAAATGATCCATAAGATTTTTACCCACTGAAAGTGCCTCAACCTTAGTATTTATATTTGCATTTTTAAGGATTTTAGGATCACCAATACCAGATTTTTCTAAGAGTATTGGGCTACCTAAAGCTCCAGCAGAAATAATTATTTTTTTATTACAGGTTATTTTTTTTAATGAACCATCTGCTAATTCAACTTCAACACCGTTAGCTACATTATTATGGAGGGAAATTCTGTTGACTTTTACATTAGAAATTATTTCAAGGTTTTTATTATCAAGAATTTCTTTTAAATAAGCTTTGAATGGGCTATGCCTGTCGCCATTTTCATCAATATTAAATTGAAGAGGTCCTGCCCCAGAGTCTTGAACTGGACCATTATAGTCCCAATCATCCGACTTATATCCAATATCTTTTGCAGATTGCTGAAATTCTGGACAGTATGATGTGGGATCAGGGCAATTTCTTACTTGTATAATTCCTGTCTGAAATCTGCCTTCCTTGGGACCGTCTATATAATTTTCAATTTTTGATAAAGCTTTATTTAAATTACCCATGCTCCATAGTTCACCACCTTTTTCAGATAGTTGCTCATAATTACTTTTATGACCTCTAACAAACATCATTGCATTAATAGAACCGCTACCACCTACGACTTTTCCCTGATTAATATTTATAATTCTATTAGAGAGATCCTTCTGAGGAATTGTCTGGTAAGCCCAATCATATTTACTACCCCACAAATTAGGGAATCCCTCAACTTTATCTATATTTGCAGTTTCTTTTACTAAATGACCTGCCTCAATAAGAAGAACTTTTTTTCCTGCATCTACAAATCTCCTGGCAAGAACTGAACCACTAGATCCCGCACCAACAATAATATAATCGTGCATTTAATTTAATATTCTTGTTTAACCAAAAAATAGCACTAGGTTTAATTAAGAGTTAAAATTTCAGGTAAAATTATCGTTTTGTTAGGATAACAATATTTTTTTAAAAAGAAATAAATTTAACTATTCAGAAAGATATAACTTAAGTTTATAAGTCTATAAAATGTATCTATTATGTTCATTAAAAATACAACTAAAAATGAGAGCTTAAATACAAAAAAGAATAAAAAATTATCAGAAATTTACTATGAAAAAGTAATGAATAATGCTGATATCAATTCAATACCAAGTATCTTAAATGATGAATTTACCTTTACAATCCCTACACATCCTGAGGTTTTTAAAGGTATAAAAGGTTTTGAGGAAGAAGTAACTGGCTTACATGGTGCATTCCCTGATGTTCATCTAGATGTTCATCACAAGTGGTGTTTCGAAGATCTGATAATTGGTTTGTGGAAGGGTACTGGGACACACACCGGTGACAAACCTTTAAGTACTCCTAATGGGCCTTTACCCGCAACAGGCAATAGCTTCTTAATTCAAGGAGTAAGTTGGATAAAAGCAGATGGAGAATTGTTAAGAGAAAATTTAGCTAACGAGGACACTTTAAAAATTATTCATGACTTAAAAGTTAGGGATTTTTCAGATTTATACAAGAATGCAGCAGCTTCTTTAGTCTATGGCTTTCAGTTTCCGATAAAGGCAGAATTTCCATCAATTTCACAACTTTCAAAAAGTTCTACTTATTTAGACCATCCATTGTTATTATCACCTGCAATTGGAACAGCTCAAATTTCAAGTTTCTTCTCAAAATACTGGAGCTCATTTGAAAATGTAAAATTTGAAATTACACAAGCAAAACGTTCAAATTCAATCAATGCATATAGATGGGAATTTACTGCAAATCATATTAATCCATTTTTCTCTATTCCAGCCAGCAATAAAAAAATTAGTCATCAGGGGGTTACTATTTGCATACTTAATGGTGATGGAACGATATCATCTTCATATATAAATGAAAATTTAATTGTTTTAATTGGACAGATGACTTCCTAAAGTTCAATGCGGACTAATTATTTTGGCCAGAATAAATATTGAAGAATAACCCAAAGCTCCAAATACACTTACATATTCATGAGTCCCTTTATAAGCTTCAGGCACAACAGATTGTAAGATCATCGCCATAACTCCTCCTCCTGCAAGAGAAATAATAAAGGCTTGCATAAATAGTGGAGCTCCCGACAGAAAGACATATGCGCATAAAGAGGAAAATGTACATAAAAATGCCACCGTAAGCCATATTATTGTTATGTTTTTCAAACTACTTCCTGATTTTCGTAATCCAGCTCCACTTGCTAATCCTTCTGGAATATTGGCTAAAATAATTCCTACTATTATTGATGCACTTACTATCCTATTTTCAAGGAGACTTATACCAATACTTGCAGATTCGGGTATGCCATCTATTAGAGCCCCCACGATAAGAGCCGAAGAAAATTTTTTCTCTTTACAGTTACATTTTCCTGATTCGGCAGTTGAAGGTGAATGTGCTAATCTCACTCCTAAATTTACAAGTAATCTATTTAAAAAAATATAAAGCAATATACCAGTTATTAATCCAATTAAGGTTGGATATACCCCTCCCATTTCAAAAGCTACATCTAGCAGGTCATATGATAATAAAGCGATTAAAACTCCTGATGTAAAAGCGAGAGAGATTGATATAAATTTAGTACTTATATCAAATCTTGCTCCACAAAATGCTGCAACAGGCTGAGTACAGTAAGCAATAAATCCCCAAAATAATGCATCTAGTGCAGTCCCAGGTACAAGAACATTTTCAGAAAGTACTAAAAAATGATTCGAAAAATTTACTAGCATCAACCCAAATACTTAACAGAATATGCACCAGTATTAAGGTCTGCGAAAAACTCGTGCGAACCAGTATGTTTTGATTGGAATTGTAATGCAGGCGGATTACCATGACTAGTAAGTTGACCGTAAAGTTTCAATTCTTTAACTGTCGCATTCTCTGCATAGGGGTTTGAACCGTTGAAGTCAGTTCCGTACCCATCCAATTCATAATCTGCAAAAACCATCGACCAATTTGAAAGATTGCCTACATATTTGTAGTTATATGTTTTGTCAGCAATGAGATCAATTTTTAAAGAATATTGAGATTTTCCTAAATGAATCATTAAATTTTTATCAGATTTAGGATCCCAGGCTTCTAAAGGATTATCAAAATCCCCGACAATAGATAAGTTATTTATCTCTAATGTTGGTTTTAATAGCTCCTCTCCATTGATTGTTTCAATAGAAAAATTATCGTTATTTTCATTATATGAAAATTTCAATTTTGTTTTTTTATCCAAGGAAAAAGGGATATTGAATTCGTGAGGCTTACCATGCCATGCAATACCAGATAATTTATTTGTTTTTCCATTATTTAATTCATTAATATCTAACCAGCATCCTAAGGCCATGGTATCTAAGAACAGTTCATTACTAATTGCAAAATTTACAGAATGTTCTCCTGAGTCAACTTCTAATTCTATTTGATGAATATTATTTTCAAGTTTTGTAAGATCTCTATCAGGTTTTGTTGGATCAAAGGAATCCTGCTTGTAAATTGATCCTAAAATTTGAAAATTCTTTAAGTCATTTAAAATTACCGGTTTTTTTACATTCTTAGGCTTTACACATTCAATATTAAAATATGGCTGATTACTTTTAGGGTTTATCAAATTAATCTTGTAAATACCATCCTCAAATATTTTTACAGTGATAGCTGAGTGTTTTGAGGTGCCATTGCTGCTGGAAAACCCACAACCTTTTACTATTGATCCTTGCCCATTGTTAAATCCAGAAAATCCAAAATTTTCCTCTTTATCAGCAGATATAAGAAATTGATAAACTCCATCAGCTCTAAAATCAATTCCACCATTTTTCATTAATGGAACTTGAATAGACCACAAATTATCAGAAACTTTTTCAAAAGATCGATTAGGTAAATATGGATTAAATTTTTCAAACATATTTAAGTTATCCCATACAAATCCATTAAGTTCATAACTTTTAAAGTTGGTAACTACTTCAATATCCTCGGAGAATGAACCGTCAACTATAAAATTCAATTCATAATTACTTGAATTAAAAATTAATTCCATGGTTTGGTCTTTTTTTAAGAGGAAATTTACATTATCTAGCGTCTCACCGTTTTGCTCCTCTTTAAGTTTCCAAACACCATTTAAATAACTCTTTACTTTTAATACGCGGCGAAAATTATGATTGATAACAAACCTTATTGAATATGCTCCATTGAAATAATCTTTAGAAGGCCCATAAACTTTAAACTTTAAACTCCAAAGATCATTAGATAATCTTTTTAAGTCTAATGAATTATCAAAAGGATTCCATCTCCATTTTTTTGCATGCACATTACCAAGAATAGAAATAGATTCTAATTTTTCGGAATAAATGAAATTCTTTTTATAAGATGGAAATTTCAGAGACATTTTATCCTTGAATTTTGAAAATAGTACTCTAAAGATAGCCAAAAATAAGAGATCAATTATTTAAATTATGTCTTGATAAAAAGATAATCTTTTACATAAAGGGAAAAAAAAATTAATTTTTTAAGTACAGGCTATTTCTTTTAAATTTTAAATTGATTTTCAAATAGTTTTTGATAACCGAATTATTTTTTTAATTTTCGTATAAATCTTATCAATAAGAACCATAAATGATCTCAACAAAAATAAATTCTTCCTTGAAAGGTGAAAATCTAAACCTATCTTTTGAGGGATTTAAAATATTTGAAGGTAGTGGTCATCCTTTTGGCGCAACTGTTACAGAAAATGGCGTTAATTTTTCTGTTTACAGTCAAAATGCAACTTCAGTTGAATTATTAATCTTTAAGAATCCAGATGACTTAGATCCTATAACTAAAATTCAGCTTGATTCTACTGATAACCATACATTTTATATGTGGCATATATTTGTTGAAGGTGTTAAGCCTGGAATGGGTTATGCTTACAGAGTTGATGGGCCTAATGAGCCATGGAATGGCCATCGTTTTGATAAAGAAAAAGTTTTAATAGATCCTTATTCAAAAGGTAATTGCCTTACTTTGTGGGATAGGGGTGCAGCATGCAGGTCTGGAGATAATTTACATTGCAGTATGAGAAGCGTAGTTATAGATTCTAGGAATTACGACTGGGAAGGAGATATGCCTCTTAAAAAACCAATGTCTGAGACTATTGTTTACGAGATGCATGTAGCTGGATTTACTAAAAGTCCTACTAGTAAAGTTAAGAATCCAGGTACATTTAAAGGATTAATAGAAAAGATCCCTTATCTTCAAAGCTTGGGAATTACTGCGGTTGAATTATTACCTTGTTTTAGCTTCGATCACAAAGACGTTTTTGGAGTTCATGATGGAGTCAAATTGGTTAATTACTGGGGATATAGCACTATGGGGTATTTTGCTCCTCATCAGTCCTACTGTACATCAGAAAATTCAGGATATCATTTAAACGAATTTAGAGATATGGTTAAAGCCCTCCACAAAGCAGGCATTGAAGTAATTTTGGATGTTGTATTTAATCATACCGATGAAGGCAATCATCAAGGACCTACTTTTTGCTTTAAAGGATTTGATAACTCTACTTATTATTATCTGACAGGTGATGATAGTTCCAAGGAATTTTATTATGATTACACGGGTTGCGGTAACACTTTTAATTGTAATCATCCAATAGGTGAAAAATTTATACTTGACTGCCTAAGGTTTTGGGTAGATGAAATGCATGTTGATGGATTTCGGTTTGATGAAGGATCGGTTTTAAGTAGGGGCGAAAATGGTGCTCCTCTAGAGCATCCACCAGTAATTTGGTCTATTGAATTAGATGAAATATTGGCTGATTCCAAAGTTATTGCAGAAGCTTGGGATGCTGCTGGTCTTTATCAAATTGGATATTTTCCAGGAGCTAGATGGGCAGAATGGAATGGTAAATATAGAGATGCGATAAGAGGATTCGTCAAAGGAGATTCAGGATTAATTGGGGAAGTTGCCTCTAGGATAAGTGGAAGTGCAGATTTATACCAATGGCATCATTCAGAACCAACTAACAGCGTCAATTTCATAACTGCTCATGATGGGTTCACACTTTATGACTTATGTGCATACAACGAAAAAAATAATTGGGCCAATGGAGAAAATAATAATGATGGAATTAATGATAACTTAAGTTGGAATTGCGGTTTTGAAGGGCCAACAGATGATCAGTGGATTAATGATTTAAGAAAAAGGCAAGTTAAAAACCATGCATCACTTTTAATGCTTTCGATGGGAGTTCCAATGATTGTAGGTGGGGACGAATTCATGAGAAGTCAAAATGGGAATAATAATACTTACTGTCAAGATAATGAACTAAATTGGTATAACTGGGATCTTATAGGTAGTAAAGAGAGCCAAGAAATGATTAGATTTTGGAAAAAGCTTATTGAAAAAAGAAAAAGATATTTAGATCATTTCAAAGGAAAATTTTTTACAGGAAAGACGAATAAATTTGGTCTTTCTGATATTACTTGGCATGGAACCCAATTAAATAATCCTGATTGGAGCAACAGTGAATCCAAATGTTTGTCAATGACAATTGGAGACGTAACACCTGGGTCAAAACAAACAGAAAATATACATTGCATGTTTAATATGCATTGGGATTCTGTTTCATTTGATATCCCACAAATTAAAGGGCTTTGTTGGGAGAGATCAATTGATACATCTTTACCTTCACCGCAGGATATTGTTGATCCAGCAGATTATGTAGAAATATCAGAAACAAACTATATACTTACTGGAAGAAGTGTAGTGATTCTAGTTTCGAAAGAAACAGGATAATATTCAATTCAAAATTATCCAAATCTTTCAAAAAATTAATCACAAAAATTTAAATAAGCAACCATGACTACCAAAAACCAATTAGATTTTTCTTTTTCTGATTTAATAGCAGGTTATATAAGAAAAGTTGATTTTCCAGATGTATTTGATTCTCAAGGAGAAGTAGAATTAGAAACTTCTGATGGACGTTTTTACACTGTAAAAATAACTGCTGCTTGTTATGCAGAATTGGTTCGCAACTTAGGGGAGCCATTCCAAGTTGCTCCCGAATTGAGAGATATTCTTACTGAAGGAAGATTTGTTCATGCATATGGACTTTTCTATCCTGAAAGCGATAGATTAAAATTTGAAGCAAAGCATTTACTTTTATTCGGAAGAAATACTAATGACTTGAGATTTGAAGAGCAAAACTGGTGGATAAAACAGATACAACAATTACTTAATTTTTATCTTGAATCGCAGTTTAATGTTTATGAGGGTGAAACAATAGATTTTAAAAATTTCAGAACTGATTTAAGTGCAGAAGGTGCAAAATTGGATGGAGTCCAAAATCTTGATACTATTTCAAGACTAGTTTATGGATTTGCCTCAGCATATTTAATTACAGGAGACGATAGAGCTCTTGATGCGGCAAAAAAAGGAACTGAATATATGCAAAAACATTTTCGCCATCAAAATAAGTCAGAAGGAATTTGCTATTGGTACAGCCAAATTGATATTCAATCTGATGGAAGTGTGAGGAAATATATGGGTTCAACTGCAGGAGGGGATGAAGGAGGTAATGCAATTCCTTGTTATGAGCAAATATATGCATTAGCTGGACCAACTCAAACTTATCGAATTACAGGAGGGGACCATATCAAGGAGGATCTTGATGATACAATATCCTTCCTTAATCGTTATTACAAAGACCATGGTCCTTTTGGTGGTTATTACTCTCATATTGATCCAGTTACCTTCGACGGTGAAGCTGATTCATTAGGAATTAATAAAGCTAAGAAAAATTGGAACTCAGTTGGAGATCATGCTCCTGCATATCTAATTAACCTTTATTTAGCTACAGAAGATGAAAGCTATTCAACTTTCTTGGAGGATACTTTCGATACAATTTGTGAGCATTTTCCTGATTATGGATACAGTCCATTTATGAATGAAAAATTTTATAAAGATTGGTCACATGATTTAAACTGGGGTATTCATCAAGCTCGATGTGTAGTAGGTCATAACTTAAAAGTTGCTTGGAATTTAACAAGAATGCATAGCCTTAAACCAAAAGAAAGTTATAAGGTTTTTGCTCATCAAATAGCTGATGCAATTCCAGGTTCTGGTTGTGATAACCAAAGAGGCGGTTGGTACGACATGATGGAAAGAACCTTAAAAGATGGAGAAGAGAATCATAGATTAGTTTGGCATGATCGAAAAGCTTGGTGGCAACAAGAGCAGGGTATACTTGCTTATTACATAATGGCTGGGGTTTACGATGACAAACCTGAATACCTAAATTTTGCTCGTGAGGGAACTGCCTTTTATAATGGTTGGTTTCTTGATTATGAAGAAGGTGGAATATACTTTAATGTTTTAGCAAATGGGCAACCTTATGCTTTAGGAACTGAACGTGGTAAAGGAAGCCACTCCATGGCAGGTTATCATTCATTTGAACTTTGTTATTTGGCCGCAATTTATACAAATTTACTTATAAATAAACAATCTATGGACTTTTTCTTCTGTCCAGAACCAAATGCATGGGAAAACAATATCCTAAGAGTTGCTCCTGATCTTCTGCCAAAAGGTAGTATTGAACTATCTGAAGTTTGGATTGCAGGTAAATCTTACGACAATTTTGATAAGGAAAAAATGCATATTTTCCTACCAGAGTCTGATAAGGCACTACAAGTACGTTGTAGAATTGCTCCAGCAGGATTAACTTTTGATGCTGATCTTATTAAATTTGAGGATGGAATTGCTTCTTTTGCTCTAAAGGGCAAACTTACACGCTCTACAGTCAGTAAATTAAAGAAATCGGTAGAAAATTTAAATGGTGTAAGAGGATTAATTCTTGATTTAAATGATCTTGATGAGATTTCAGATATAGGATGGAATTATCTGTTATTTACAAAACAAAGAGCGGGAGCTGATTACACTCTCAAAATTACTAATGCTAATGAGTGTGTAAAGCAAAGCTTAAAAGATGCTGAACTTGACGAAGAATTTCAATTAGCTTGATAACTCTTGAGAGATTTTACAAAATAATATCTCTTTTATTAATTTTCAAAAATGTCTAATACACTCATAAAAGAACTTAATAATAATGGTTTTAAAGCAGCTAATAAAGGAGATTTTTTAACTGCTGAAAATGAATTCAAAAAAGCATTCTATTTAAACCCACTTGATCAAGCTCTATTATTCAATTTTATAAAGGTTTTACACATTCAAAAGAAATATTCAGAAATATTGGATTTTATTAGTAAAACATCTTTTCAAACTAGAAGTAATTGGGATCCTTCCATACTTTTTTTGGCAGGGCAATCTGCAATACAAACAAACAATGATGCATTAGCCAGAGAAATATATGAGATATTAAATAATAAGAACCCTAAAGAAGCTGAATTTGCTCTCCCTCTATCTCAAGTATTCCTAAAACTTGGAAATTTAGAAGAAGCAATTTCTATTTTAAAAAGGACAATTAAATACAACCAAGAAAACCCATCTCTTCTATCAAATTTAGCGATCGTACTATCAGAAAAAGGGGACTACAAAAAATCAGAAGAAATTTATTTGAAAGTAATTAAAATTACTCCTCGCCAATTTTTGGGATATTACAATTATTCTTTATTTTTATACAATCAAAACAGATTCGAAGACTCATTGAATTCTATAAACAAAGCATTAGAGATAGTTCCTAATGCGCCTGAAGGTAAAAATATCAAAAAAAAGATTTTGGAAAGACTTACATCAAACAAAGATGCCTCTACCAATATTGATAAAGTGTATTTAGCTATAGACAAAAAAGATTGGGAAAAATCATTTTATTACCTTTCTAAAGTAAATGACTCTGAAAAAGATTCTAAATTTATTGCAGCCTTAACATATTTACCAGAAAAATATCAATCAAGATTTGGAGATGTCAGACAATTTGACCCCCAAAATTTAGTAAAACGTGAAAAATTTTTTGACGAATCTGATGAGGTTATTTCCACATTAATCAAACTTATAAAAAATAGTTCCACCTTAGTATGGAATAGACCTGAAAAACCTACCAAAAATGGCTTCCAAACTCATGAAATCTTAGCTGATGAGGAAAGTAATATTAGTAAGCTAATTTATAAAAAATTACTTAATTTAGCAAAAGAATATTTATTTGATTCTTTAAACTTTGAAAGAAATTATGATCAAATAAATTTTAAATTAAGTGGGTGGGCTGTTATTCTTCAATCTGAGGGGAGGCAAGAAAGACATATACATCCTGATTCATTAGTTAGTGGCGTACTCTATTTAAAAACTCCTGATATTGTTTCTGAAATCTCTAATGAATATGGCAATTTATTATTTCCTTCCTATAAAAAATTATCTATAGCTCCCTCATCAGGTGAATTAATTATTTTCCCAAGCTATTTACCACATGAAACTACAATATTTAAATCTTCTGAAGAAAGAATTTGTATTGCTTTTAATTTAATAGATGCTAGGAAATGAAAAAAATTAATTACGTCAAATTCTTTAAAAGCGCTATAAAGTCTATAAGAGATGGTCCTTAAATTATTTCTTTCAAAACAAATTTCTTAAATTAATTTTATTATTACTATGAAAAAACGAATTTTAGTTGTCCTCTCTGAGTGGGGATATTGGGGTGAAGAACTTATCGGACCGCTTGATGTTCTAACGGAAGCTGGGTATGAATTAGATTTTATGACCCCATTTGGCCGCAAACCACCTGCTCTCCCTCCAAGTATGGATGAAGAATATATTGATCCTCCTTTAAATAAATGTGTAACAAGTCCTCATTTTGCATCTAGGACAAAAGAAGTAGATACATCTGATTTACTATCATCTCCGATTAATTTAAGTCATAAATTACCTTTAATGCCTTATTTTAATGGTGATAAATTTGGCCTTGAATTAGAAAAATTCCATAATTTGAGAGATGAATTTTGGAAAGAATTTGTAGACCCCTATGATGCTTTACTGCTCCCTGGTGGTAGTGGTCCGATGGTAGATATGGTAAATAATGAAAGACTTCATAATCTGATTTTGGGTTATGTGAATAGAGATAAATTAATTGCAGCTGAATGTTACTGTGTTACTTGCCTCGCTTTTGCGAGAGATTGGACTGATCGAAAAAGTATTATATGGGGTAAGAATGTTACCGGTCATGCAAGAGAATATGACTATAAAGAGGGAACTGGATTTGCTCAAATGTACGGTTATGATGACTTACCGATGAACACATCAGCTAACTTTGGCCCTCCATTTTATCCTCTTGAATATATTCTCAGAGATGCCACAGGTCCTAATGGTAAATATCATGGAGGTGTAGGTAGGACTTTATCAACAATTTTAGATTACCCTTTCTTAACAGGTCGATCTACTCAAGATTCTCAACTTGTTGGAGAGCTTATGGTAAAAGTTCTTGAGGAGGGTCTAAAAAAATATGGATGGTAAAAATTTAGGGAGTATTAACTTACTCCCAAAGATTAGTTAATTTTAAAAATTTTTTACTATTATGAGAGGTCATGAAGCAATTTTAAGACAGTTTTTAGCAAACGGTCTTGATCATATGTTTGGCAATCCAGGAACAGTTGAGCAGGGGTTTTTAGATGCTCTAAGTGATGTACCTGAAATGAAATATATTCTTACTCTTCAAGAATCAATCGCGGTTCTTTGTGCAGATGGATATGCAAGAGCTAGATTCAAACCCGCATTAGTTCAAATACATAGTTCCCCTGGGTTAGGTAATGCAATTGGTAATCTTTATCAAGCAAAAAGAGGACACTCCCCATTAGTTGTAATTGGAGGGGATGCAGGAATCAAATACCAAGCTATGGATGCCCAAATGGCTGCTGATCTAGTAGCTATGGCAGAACCAGTAACTAAATGGTCTGCAATGGTCCAACATCCTAGCAGTCTTTTAAGAATGGTTAGAAGGGCAATCAAAATTGCATCAACACCTCCATGCGGACCAGTTTATTTATGCTTACCTGAAGATATTCTTGATAGTGAAATAACGGAAGATATTTATCCCGCGCACGTACCAAGTTTTTCTACTAAACCCTCTAATGAAGATCTTGAAAAAGTTGCTTCCTTGATAGAAGAAGCAGAAAATCCAATTTTACTTTTGGGAGATGGAGTTGCATGGACTGGTGGAAATAAAGAAGTTATAAAATTAGCAGAAACTATTGGTGCAAAAGTATATTCAGCTGATGGAGGAGAAATAAATTTTCCAGATAATCATTTATTAAATTATGGAAGTACCGGACATATGTTCGGAGATGCTAGTTTACCAATAATGCAGTCATGTGATTTGTGTATTGCTATGGGTTGTTATTTATTGCCTGAAGTATATCCTTGCTTGGGAAACATATTTAAACCTGATACAAAAGTCATACATATTGATACTGATGTTGATCAAATCGCAAAAAATCATAAAGTTGATATTTCCTTTGTCGCAAAACCAGCAACTGTCATTGATGCATTAAATGATATAGTCATGAATCTTCCAGATAGTTGGAAAACAAAAGCAAAATCTAGAAAAGAAAATTTGGAGAAGAATTCACCCGTCATTAATAATGATGTTGATAAACTTTACGAAGTGAAGCCTATTTATCCTTCTGAAAAATATGATGGTAAACAATTCTCTATGAAATCTGGCTATTTTATCAAAACACTTTCAGAACTTTTACCAAAAAATCATATTATCTTTGACGAGGCATTAACTAATTCCCCCCCTATAAATAAATACATACCTGGTCTCAATCCTGGTGATAGAATGTTAACAAGAGGAGGGTCTTTAGGGACTGGTTTTCCTGGTGCTGTTGGTGCAAAGCTGGCATATCCAGATAAAGAAGTAATTGGCTTCTCAGGAGACGGGGGCAGTATGTATACCATACAAGTTTTATGGACAGCCGCAAGACATGGGATTGCTGCGAAATTTATAGTTTGTCAGAATAGATCTTATCATTTACTTCAGCTTAATATTGGTAAATTTTGGGAGGAAAGAGGAATCAAGAATAGAGAACTTCCAATAGCATTTGATTTGTCTAATCCTCAAATTGATTTTTCTGATATTGCAAAATCTTTTACTATAGCAGCAGAAACAGTTACTAAACCTGATGAAGTAAAACCTGCCATTGAAAGAATGTTGGCGTCAAAAAAACCTTACCTGATCAATTTGGTTCTTGATGGTGATATTCATCCAGAACTTGTTGGTGTCCATTGCGGACAATAAAAATTTATTTTTTTTCACTATGTTTACTCATCCAGAAATTTGGAGTTTCGCTAGCAATTGGTATCGCTTACTAGATATTCATGCACCACTTGAATCATATAAACCACTGCTTAGTGAAAATGTAGATTTGGTTTTTCCAGAAGCAACTTTAAAAGGATTTGATGGTTATGCAAATTGGTACAACAAAGTTATTGAAATTTTTTTTGATGAACAACATACTTTGAAAGTCGCTGACATATTAAGTCAAGAAGAAAATTCCTGCGAAATTCATGTAGTTGTTAATTGGCATGCTAGTATTTGGTCCCCTCCGCAAGCTCGCAGCACAAAATTAATGATGGATGCGGATCAAACATGGACAGTTTTAAGGAATCAAGATAAAACTCTTTCTGTTTCAAAATATTTGGTGAATTTCATGAATTATGAAGAAGGTTCATGTAAACTTTAATTTAACTAATCTGAAAAATTTTGTAAGAATTAACTATGAAAAATGTACCTGAATCAAAATTAGGAAATCTCTACAGGGAACATATTAAACTCATCCTAAAAAAAGATATAAGCGGTTTGCTAAATCAGTATGCTGAAGATGGCATTTTAGTTTCAAGTTTTGAAAAAACTCCCAAATATTTTAGAGGTCATTCTGAGTTAGAAAAGCATTTTGAAGGAATTTTAGGTATTGATGGTCTAGATACTGATATAGCATTCTGGGCCGAAACTGAAAATCCCACTACCTTAATGATTGTAGAAGCGATAACTATGCAAACTCCTGATGGTGAAGCAAAAATGAGATTTGCAGATAGCTGGGTTTTAAATAGTGAAGGTAAAATATCAATTCATTTTGCAGGAATGACTCAATACCCTGATGGTTCCGTTGCTTAGCTCATTATGTTACAGATAGTTTCTCAATTAGCCTTAACTTGTAAGGATCAATCAATTACAGAAAACTGGTATGTAGAAAACTTTGGCTTTAAAAGAGCAAGAGTCGCCAAGCTACCGGATGGTAATGAGATTATCTTTATTAAAATGGCAGATAGTTCATTTTATCTTGAACTTTTTAAATCAGAAAAAGAATCTCCATGTCCAGAGGCTACAAATGATGGACATACTTTTCCAGGCTTTCGACATTTAGCTTTTAAAGTAAATGATGTGGATGAAAAGTTAAAGTCTATTCCCAACGCTGATGTCACACTAGGTCCTATAGATTTTGATGCTTGGATTCCTGGATGGAGAACTGTTTGGATTAAAGATCCAGATGGAAGAATTATCGAAATTAGTCAAGGTTTTAGTGATGAATGAATAAATCATTTTTTCCCAAATTTAATCTAAATAACAAATAAAGGATTGAGGAGCTAAAACCTCTTCTGAAATAAATTCATCTGATTTAAAAATTATTTTTGAATATTTTTTTGGTAAATAAAACTCACTCAATTTGCTTCTGTTAACAAAAACTATAATTTTATATTTTTTTGAATTTAAATTGCCGCAAATAATATTTTCTTCTGGTGATGTCCACTTAATTCCCTCTTTTATAGAAACTCTAAATTTCCTCCTAAATTTAATTATGGCTTTTATGAATTCTCTAATATCATTCTTAAATTGATTAGTGGAAGGAAAACTTTCTCTACAATAAGGTTCAGCTCCTCCAGACAAACCAATTTCGGTTCCGTAATAAATGCATGGGACTCCTTTATTTATTAAAAGTAAGAAAAGTGCTAGTTTTAAGCTTTTAACATCTTTCTTTAGAGTATTTAATGCCCGTGGAACATCATGACTATCAAGTAAATTTAGATTGCCAAGATTATTTTCTTTTGAATACCATGATTCAGTAATCTTTAGTGTATTAAGGTATTCTTTGGAAGTTAAATTTTTTAGTGGATAGAAAGGATTTTTATAGGGAGAATTTAACTTAAAATCTGCTACCCAAGATAATGTGCTCCAGCCAACTCGATAATTCATTACTCCATCAAAATATTTTTTATTTAACCATTTTCTTGCATCACCCCAAATTTCACCTACAACCCAAACTTCAGAATTGATACTTTTCATTTCATAATTAAATTTATCCCAAAAAGAAAAAGGTATCTCTTTTGCAACATCTAGTCTCCAACCATCAATACCTTTCTCAACCCAATATTTTCCTACAGATAAGAGAAAATCCTCTACCTCTTTATTTTTAAAATTAAATTTAGGTAATGCAGGATCATTCCACCAACAATCATAACCGCAGGTTTCATTTTTCTTTGGATATGGATTAAATGGTGTCTCATGTAAATTAAACCAATTTTTATAAGGTGAACTTTTGCCGTTTTCAATTATGTGGTGAAAAGGCCAAAATCCCCTGCCGCAATGATTAAATACACCATCTAGCACAATAAACATATCTCTTTTATGCAACTCATCAATTAAAGAGTAAAGTGCCTCATCCCCTCCTAAAATAGGATCAATTCTAAAATAATCATACGTATGGTAACGATGGTTAGCAGCTGAACTAAAAATTGGATTTAGATAAATACAATTGATTCCAATTTCATTTAGATAATCTAATTTTTCTATTACTCCAAATAAATCTCCACCGCGGAATCCTTGCAACTCTGGAGGATCTTCCCAATTCATAAATTCTAAATTATTATTTGTACATGATTTTTTACTTCTTTTAAAACGATCTGGAAAAATCTGATAAACAACTGCATTTTCAACCCAAGAGGGTAAGCTTAAATTTTGTTTATTATATTTTTTTTTTAAAGGCATATAAAAATTTTGGTGAATTTTAAAAATCTAAATTATTAGATTTATTTATTCGGGCATTTAATTTACTATAAATATAATGAATGTAAAATTAATTTTTTTTGATTTTTGTCTTATTTAAACAAATAAATAATTTTAAAATTGTGAATTAATGAAAATAATTACATTGTTGAATTAATTTATAATTAATATTTAAATAATTGAAAAATTAATAATGAAAAACTTTAAAAAATATTTTATAATTTTTATCTGTTTTGCTTTTTTATCTTCAGGTTTTTTCAATATTTCATCAATTCAAGCGGGAGGTTCAAAAAATAAAACAACTCTTGAAAATATTAGTTTCCCATATGGAATTGGATTAAGTTCACAACCTTTTTTTGATGATTTAGAAAAGAATTATGAAAAGTGGAAAAATAATCCGATAGCTCCAGGTACTGGTAAAAGTCCAAAAGAAACAATATTAAATTTTTACTCTTTGATGTCATTAGCTGGCGACATTGAAAATAATATTTATTACTATGGGAAGAAAAAACCTGGACTCTTTTGGGATAAGGAAACAAAAAAGAAAATAAAAAAGGGAGAAGCATGCTTTATTAAAGCAGCTCATACTTTAGATGGATCATCCTTCGCAAAAAGCGTTAGAGAACATCTTTCGGATGAGGCGGCTGTTGAATTAAAGCATATATTTGACTATATTTTTAATTCATCAAAAAATGAGATAATTCTGCCTGATTATAAGGATTTAAATGCACTCAATGAATATGAACAAAAAGAATGGAAATTACCTAATTCAAAAATATCCCTTATAAGATCTGATGGTGAAGATGGTTTTGTTTCAGGACAATATTATTTTTCGGATTACACAGTAAGAAATATTAGATATGCGTTTAAAAAGATAGAGTATGAAGCTGAATCGTTACCAAAAAATAAATATACTACTCCACACTTTTATTTGGATTTTATACATACGCCAGGTCTTTTAGTTCCACCTAAATGGTATGCATCTTTACCTGATAAAGTTCATGAATTTTTTGAAATTGAAATCATTGGAAATCAAACAATATTTCAAATAGTTTTCGCTTTTATAACAGTACTTTTATATTCGATTATCGTAATTAAAATTTCTAATGCTATAAAGAAATTAAATATCTCTGTAAAGTCAGATTATTTAAGAATCTATTACGCTTTTATACCAATTCCCTTAACAAAGGTCTCAGAACTTTTCATAGATAAATTTCTTAATTTCACTGGAAATACCTTAATCTTTTTTACATTTATATTTGAAATTCTTTTTTACTTTTCTTTGGTTATCTTTACAATTTTCTTATTTGAATTTATAGGAAACAATTTTTTCAACAAATTACAAAAGGTTTCTTCAACAAGATCTGGGAATAAATATATTGATCTTCTTAGATTAAAAACTTTTGTAAGGCCAATCTGTAGGGCATCATCAACAATAATATGTACTATTTTAATTTATAATTTACTTCTTTCTTTAGGAGTTCCGACAAATGCAGTTTTAGCATTATCTGCTGTACCTGGTTTGGCTATAGGTTTAGGCGCTTCTAAATTGCTTGGAAATTTAATATCTGGTTTAGCAATGCAAGCTGATCAACATTTGAATGTTGGTAATTTTTGTAGAGTCGGGGATACTTTAGGTTATGTGAAGAGAGTAGGTTTAAGATCTATAGATATACAGGCATTTGAAGGGTGTGTAACTATTCCTAATGCTTTCGCAGAAGGAACAAATGTTATTAACTACACATCATTGGAAGGTGATTTAATTAAACAAAGTTTAAATCTCAAAATAGATATTGATAATACCTTTTCTCCATGGCAAAAAAAAGAACTTATAAGGTTTTGCCAAAAATTTTTGAATGACGATAAATGTTTCTCCAATCCGATAGTTTCAATAGAAAAAGAGGGATCAAAAACTACGTTAATAATTTATGCTCTTATCTTGAACAAAGATTGGGAGGAATTTTTACAATTAAGAGATAAACTTTCCTTAAAAACAAGTGAAATAATAGGTCAAGTTTCACTTTCTAGATTTGTTGTTGGAGTTTCGTACGATACTACTTCAAAACAACTAGCTGAAATTCCAGAATTGATAAAAGAAATTGTTAATGAAATTGATGATTTAGAATATAATGGTTGTAAATTTTCACAAATAAATCAATTTAGTTATGACTTTGTTGTTTGTATAGTTGGAGAATTAGGGACCTATTCCAATTTCTTGAAAACTTACGATAATTTAAATAAATCATTGATTGCTAAATTTGCTGAGAAAAATATTAAAATTCCATTTCCAACTACAACATTTGATCAAAAAAATTAAATTAATTAATTAATGATTAAATATTAACTCCATAAAAATTATTAATAAAATTTTAGTTTTCTAAAAACTTTTCTGGTACAAAATAAAAAACAATCTTAACAAATAAAACAGCTGCAAATTGAGAAAAAATTTGCGGAATCATCAAAATTGGCCCGTTTTTAACTGATAACCCAATTGAGATAGCAGGATTCAAAATGCCGCTTCCAAAAAATTCGGCCAATATTATGAATATCGAAATTCCTGCGCCAATAACTATTCCAGTCAAAGGTTGAGAGATTGGACAAAGTTTCCCTTCTCTCGCCCAACTAGAGATTAAAATCAAAAGGAAGGAAGTAAAAATAAATTCTGTGAATAATGTTGAATTGATATTAATCGATTTTTCAATATTAATTTCTTTCAATAATATTGAGCTATATCTAAATCCCAAAACAACTATTGAGGAACCTAATATTTGTGAAAATATATAGGTTGTCAATTCAAATTTTGACATTAAATTTTTTGAAAATAAATAACAGCTTACGGCTGGATTAAAGTGAGCTCCGCTTATCCTTCCGAAGCAATGAATTAAGGTTGTAACCGTCATTCCTATTAACAAAGACTTACTTAAAAGAGAATTGGTAATATTATTCGATGCTAGAGCCATGGCAGTTATTGTTGCCGTTCCTAACGCTTCACAAAAAGATTTTATTAATAAGGAACCTCTCATATAGTTCAAAAAATAATTTATATCCTAAACAAACTTTAATTACTATTGCACTTATTATTAAATTTCCAAATAAACAAATTATAATTTTTAATCTAAAGTAAATTTGCCACTTCTAGCTAAGGATTCTTCTGCTACAGAAAAGTGAGGGTCCTTATCTTCTAAAAAGGGGTTATAGGAATAATGACTTTCCAGAAATTTTGATCTAATAAGTGCATCATCTAGTTCCTTGGAAGAATCAATCGATTTATTATAAATTTGGGTGGTGCATTGATCTGTTTCAAGATAAAGTTTCAATTCATCTTTTAGTGTTGATAACTTTATAGCATTTCTAATTATTCCATAAATTTTCGAAATGGTTTCCGTACTAATAGAAAAAATATCAAGTAATTTTGCTCGCTCTAATTCCGAATCAAGACTTGGCCAATATCTAGAAGTATAATAGGAAGTCTTATCTAAATGAAACCATTCTTCAGATCTTGCAATTGATGATGAAACAGTATTGTGAAGTTTCCATAAGAATAAACCTAGAGATTGACCATCATTTATTGAGGAAATCTTTTCTTCAATATTAATATCAAAATTAAATTCTTTTTTAGTTCCTAACAATAAATATTCAACGGGATACATAGCAACTTCTTTATTCTTAACAACAAACTTATTTAAGTGATATCTGCAGTAAGGACAAGGATACATAGTAGCTAAAGACTTGAAGAATCTCTTAAATTTCTCTACTGAATCATGCTCATGATTTTTTTCTTGGTTTTTGATTATTTCAGCTGAGGTATGAAGAAATTTCCAAGTAGGTGGACCGATAAAATAAGGAAAACTTAGTCTCATTTGACTTTTTTCTATATCGTCTCTACCTAAATCAACATCAATAAATGCCACATATTGAGAAAGATATCCTGATTCACGTCCAAATTCAAAACGCTCTCTTCTTTTTTGAACTCCATTTAAATAATGACGAGAGATAGCCCATGCTTGCTTCATTAATATCTTTTTATCTCTACTTAGAGTTGGGAAATACTCTTTAAGATCTCTAGCATAATTGTCAAACTCTTTTTTCTGATTTAAGGTATTAAACCAGTTATCAAGTTCTTGGTCAGAAATTTTTTCCCACTTTTTAAGGTCATCTTTATTTGTAATTGAGGAAGCCTTTAATAATAATGGCATGAATTCTTGATACCAATATGAGGTGGGTATTATTGATCCTTCATAAAAGGTATTATCTGCATCGTAAATGACTCTTTGCCAGGAATTTATAAAAAGCCCCTTATCTGACGAAGATGCAGAAATAGGTTTTGAATCTGCAAATTCCAAGTTTAGTTCTAGATGTCTTAATCTATTAAGTTCATGAAATTCTAAATCTTCAATATTAATATTTTCAGTATCATGACCATGTAAAGAAGCACTTAAGATAAGTTCAATTAAAACTGATAAAAGTTGATGATGGTTTTCAAGTTCATCAAGTTCCTTCTCTAAATACTTTTCTGCAAATAGCATTTCATCTGATTTTTCGATCATATGCCAATTTTCCATTCTATATTGAAGTTCTGCTTCTAACTTAATGACTGAATTTACTAAATCATCAAAAATAGAATAAACTTCCTTTTTTACAATTCCCAAAGACAAATAATATTCAACAAAAGATTGAACAAATAGAACAAATTCTTTAATTGAATAAGGTAAATCATAAGCTCTTAAATGTGTTTCACAATTAGCAGAAAAACTTTCTCTAAAGCTACGATAAGCAGCTCCTTGTAATAATCTAAAAAAACCAATTTGTAATTGAAGAGTAGAAGTTCCTCCTGAAGATACAAATTCATCTAGATTCTTTTTTAGTTCTTTAGAAGCCTTTACAACTTTTATTGGATTTTTAATAACATTTTTATGAATAGCCTTATACGACTTAGGATGAGAATTATAATCTTTAGGCAAAAAGTTTACGAAATTGCTTTCAGTTATCTCTTCTGACCCATCTTGGGTAAGTTCAAGCAACAATTTGTCTATTGAATTTTCATTAATTCCCATTAATTTTAAAATATTTTTCAATATTTCAGATTTTACTTTCTTTGAATTTTCAGGATCAATTAATTGAAAAGCAAGTTTAGCTTTAGCTTCAGAAGATCCGCAAAGTATATAAAAAAGAACTTTAATTTTCTTTTTCGTAAGTTTTTTGAATTCTAGTTTGTAACTATTGAAAGTAGCCAATAAAGACTCTAATGAAAAATTGACCCGATTTTTGTTCAAAAAATAATGAATATTCTTAACAAGCTCATTATTTGATGAATTTTCTGTATTACTAGTTTTGAAGAAATCATCAGTTAATTTTAAGAGTTCTTTTGAGGTTAAATTCATTTTAAATTCAATTTTCTAGTATTAAATAATTATAGATTTTTTAGATCTAAGAATAGAAAATATAACTTTAATGCACAGATGCGGTATCACGGTCACGTTGGTAACGTATAAGTATGAGTGAAATTATTAGAGGAAGACCAACTATTGCTAATAGCGAAGTGCCTCCACATATCTTTGAAGGTTTACTACATAGGAGTAGGGTTGCAACATGGAGTGATACAGCTACAGCAGTTGGTACTATATCAAACATTAACAGAATAGTTTGTATGAGTCTCAGAATGCGCTACAACGCTTATTTTAGGCTGTCACTTCCCTTTGCTATACTTATTAGGTGGTTAAGACTGAATAACCCATTTGGAGGGGTGGTCGAGTGGTTTAAGGCTCTAGTCTTGAAAACTAGGGAGTCTCGATAAAAAGAATTTATAAGAATTTTTTAAAAGCATTGATATAAGATAGATCTCAATAAGACAATATTGATAATAAAGTTTAGCCATCGAGACAGGGGGACCATTTTGGGACCAGTAAAAATATCTATAATTTAAGAATCACACTGATAAAATAAGGGGCAATTAACATTATTTATTTTCAAGAATTTTTTTTTTTGCTAGTAATATAAAGCCTATAAAAATTAAAAAAAATGCTTTATGTTCAGCATTGGTCATTTAAGACTGGATATCATCAAAAAGGTGCAGAAAAATTTCTTGGTGGTGGGGGAGATTATCCTGGAGTTGAAATGATTGGAAGGTATCATGCACCTGGTTCTTTAGAGGGTTGGATAGTTTTAAAGACTGATGATCCAAAAGCAATATATCAACATGCCGCTGAATGGGCTGAATTTCTAAATTGGGAAACCACCCCTGTATTTACTGATGAAGAAGCTGGTCCAATAGTTGCTAAAGTCTACTCATAGATAGAGATTGACAGTCGATCTAAGATAAGGGGCAATTAGCTCCTTTTTTATGAACACCCTTATTATTTCGACTTTTAGCTGCTCATTTGAAGAATTTAAAAACGACATCTCTGGATTTATTACCGCTATGGGCGTTGATGTGATTTCAGAATATGAGTTTGTACAAGCTGGCGAGAATAAATCTCATTTACTTATGAACGTCCTAGATATGAAAGCACTAGAAGCTGAAATGACTTCAGATGCGGCTAAAGAGTGGGACAAAAAAAATAATTGTAAGGATACCGTCTATGCAATTGAGCTTATTGCATAAAGATGAAACGCTTACTACTTGCACTGCTAATAGTTAGTAATTGACAGTCGATCTAAAATTAAAGGGGACCAAATAGGGACCATTTTCTTTGAAAATTACTTTTAAAACCTCATTTGTAAATTCAAATCATAAAACATATTTTTATTTTTAAATATCCACTAAATCAGAAAACCTTTCTGTAACTCAATACTGCTATAATTCAAAAGTTAAAACTAAATATTTCACCTGGAGGGGTGGTCGAGTGGTTTAAGGCTCTAGTCTTGAAAACTAGCGTGTCTGCAAGGGCACCGTGGGTTCGAATCCCACCCCCTCCGTACTTGAAAACCTGATATACATTGCTATTACAAGGATTATGACCTCTTCGGGGTCTTTTTTTATTGTCCTTAGATAATTATTTATTCCTTGCTGTTCCTCCCTATTACCGAATATTGAAGAACAAAAGCGGTCATATTTCGGTCATAATATAAAAATCGGTCATAAGTGGTTATATATGACTGGAGCATTTAAATTTTTGAATTTCAATTTACAATAAGGGTTAGATATCTCCTTGTTTTGAAAAGATTTTTACTTCCACTACTAACAGCACTTGCGTTGCCGATTGCTGTCAATGCAAATATAGATCCAAAAGTTGCTGAAATATGCATGAAAGCGACTGACTTTGAAGGCTGTGTAAAGAGCATGTCTGTCAAAAAAAGAAAAGATTCATATAATAAATCTGAATTTGATGATGCTTTAGTTTTTTTTAAAGAGGGATCTTCCTTGAGAGCAATTAAATCAATAAATTCTTACTTAAAGAAAAATCCAAATTCTAAAGAAGGCTTCATATTAAGCGCATTGATAAATGCTTATGATTTAGGGAAGTTTGACGAAGCTATTAGAGATATTGATAATGCTATTGATATAGATAAAGATTATGCTTACGCTCATGCGCTTAAAGCTGATATTTTTTATTGGGACTTGGACGGTAGCCTTGCAAAAACTCTTAAATATTTGGGAAAAGGGATGAATCTTTCTCCTGAAGACCCATTTATTAATTTTATAGCAGGAGATATTCAATACGATAATGGATTCGTAATCTTAGGTGGAGATACAAATGACTTAAGTAAAAAGTCTAAAAACAAAAAAGAATTATCTTTGCAATCCTTTGAGGATGCAAAAAAAAGTTTTGAAAAAACATTAGCCAATATTGAAACTTACAAGAATCAATCAGCTGAAAGTATTTTTCCTCTAGGAGTAACCTATACAACAACTGCTATTTTAGGAGATACCAAGTTTGAATTATTTTTATTGTATAGGGATAAGAAAGATAAAATATCTGAAAAAAAATATCAAAACGAAGCAATAGAACATTATACAAAAGCAATTTCTATAGCTCCTTCACAAGAAGAAGCTGAAAGAATTGAATTGGATAGAGATGTTGATTTAATTACTCCTGCTGATCTTTATATGGCAAGAGGCAATGTTTATAGCTGGATGAAAAATAAGAGGAAGAATGCCTGTGATGATTGGAAAACTTCTAAGAAACTTGGAAATAAGGATGCTAGGGATAGTTTCAGAGAGTGGAGATGTTGAAACGTTTACTACTTGCAAAATCCTCTAGATATTTATTGAATTAATCTATTTATAAAACGGGCATATTTCGGTCATATCTGTTCCTTAAGGCTTAGTAAATCTATTGCTATAACTTGATTACATCTAGACTTGAAAACTAGCGTGTCTGCAAGGGCACCGTGGGTTCGAATCCCACTCCCTCCGTTCAAATAAAAAGAACCTAATAATATCAACGCCCTTTTGAAACGTTCTTGTTAAGATGGATTTTATTTAGATTATGAGTAAAGGATTTGCCACAGAAAATTTAATATCCAAAAAATCGAAAAAAAAAGTTATTTCAAATGAACCGCAAGGAAGATTAATATCTTGGTCTCCTTGGCCACCTGCTAATTTTCAAACACGATATCCTGCTTTCCCTTTAGTTCTTACAATATTGATTATAGTAATTGGGCAATGGTACCTTTCTCTACTCAGGTGACCCGAAATTGTTTTTTTTATTTAAATTAGAATGAATTAAATTTTAGAATTTATTTTGTTTTTTTCAATTTTATTTTTTGCCCACTTTCAAGCGGTAATCATCCCAATATTATTAGGCATCAGATCGATCAATAAATTCAAACATATAAGCAAGAACAAATTGATACCTTTCGGTTTTATTTTTTTAGGATTGGCATCGATTTCTGAAATGATAGATCATACCCAAACATCTTGGATTTATGTAGATCACTCCTCTTTATTTAATTGGTTATTTTATTCTTTCCTATCTTTAGGTCTAACATGTTTATCAATATCAGTTATAAAAAATAAATTTATTCAAAAAACTAATATTTGTATTTCTTTATGTTCAATAATCTCATATTTTTTATTTGATAAAACTATTACTCTCCTTTTTCAAGTAATAATAAGTATCCTTCTTATTATAAATTGGCAAAGAATTTTTAAAGATTGGCTTTTTATTCTTTACCCAATATTTGGTATTATTTTTACGACTTTCTTTGGCACAAGGCTCTCAATTAGTGGCGATCAATTTTGGCATGTTTTAATAGGCCCATCTGGAACAATTAGCGTTCTTACCTTTTATTTAGTATTAAAGAGATCAGACAAAAAATTAACTTAAGATTCTTATGAAAATATTTGTATTTGTAAGTTTTATAGTGTGCTTAGTCACAATAATCTTTCCAGTTGAAATCTTTGCTGATACGGCACTTGATGTTTACATGAATGATTTTTATTCTAAATCGAATGAAGCTAGCCAGATTCTTAGAGAAATCGAAAATAGTTTAAAAGAGGGGTCAAGAAAAAAAGTATGTTCTAGGCAAAGAGAGGCAGCAAGATTAGGTCTATTAGCTAATAAATCATTAATTAAAGCCTTTGAAATAGAGGGGGCTAATCCGCCAATGCAAGCAATAAAGGCAAGTCAACAAAGATGGGAATCTATTCTGAATGAGTGTTGAAGAAAGTCATTAAATCTATAAATCTTTTTAAATTTGCATTCTTACAGATTTACTAATTAAGGGAATTTCAGGTTCAACTCCATAAATACATAGCGAAATAGAATAAATAAAAATACATAGTGTAAATATAAAAATTATTGAGCCTAATTCAACTATGGGAAATATTCTCAAGAGATATGAAATTATTATCAAAGCAATATCAATAAGTAATGCTTGGCATGCGTTATATCTAACGAAATAGGGAACATTTGGATTTCTTACTAATCCAGCAAACAAAATTATAAATAATAAAAAACTACCAAAAGGCAAAGATTTTTCAATTATTGCTATCGGGAAAGTTAGAAATAATAGTATTTTTAAAAATGAATATTTATAGAACAAATAATATCCAAAAGGTATTGATGCCTTTAATGGCAAAGTATACAAAAATACTGATGAGAGTCTCTGGAATATCTGATTCAATATATTATTGAAATTTCGTATTCGTATTTTAACCTAATTTTCTTAACTTAATAAAAGACTAAGCCTCGAAAAAATCAACTTTGGCAGATGGTTATTAAATATAAGATAATTGGTTAGGGTTCATAATTTAAGATGCGTATTCTACATACAATGTTGAGGGTCGGAGATTTAGATAGATCCATTGATTTCTACGTCAATAGATTAGGAATGAATTTATTAAGGAAAAAGGATTACCCTCATGGAAAATTCACTTTAGCATTTGTTGGGTATGGCTCAGAAAAAGAAAACACAGTAATTGAATTAACTTATAACTGGGACAAAAAGTCTGAAGACTATGAGCTTGGAGATAAATATGGTCATATAGCTATTGGAGTAAAAGATATTCATCTAATTTGCCAAGGATTAGAAAGTAATGGTTGCAAAATAATAACCAAACCTAAAACAATGAAAAACAGTACTACTGTCTTGGCTTTTGTTGAGGATCCTGATGGTTATAAAATTGAACTTATTGAAAGAGATTAAAAGCTCAGAAGTCTTTAATTAAATAAACAAATAACTAAAATTTAAAAAGATTGAATTGTCTAATTTATCGTTTTAAATTAACGAAAAAATATCTCTAAGTTCATATTGGATAGATTCTGCAGTTTCAATTCTTTTAAAAGATTATTTCTAAGATGAGGAATTATTAAAGATAAAATTAGAACATTATTGAATCTATATTAAATCTATTTAGAATCGATAGACAATCTATTCAGAATTATATACTATAGAATTATCGCATAAAGCTTATGCCCAGCAATTGGTCAAAAATAAGAGATGAATGGCTTGATAGAACCGCTGTTGGGAAAGATGATGCTAAATGGGCATTAGAAGCTTTAATTAATTCTGAAGAAGAGTTATTTGAAATAGAGCAGAAAATTAAGAATAAAGAGGACGCTGTAAGCCAAGTAAAATTTTTGAAGAAAAAGGTTAAAGAAACTATATCCTCTAAAGAAATTAGTCTCGATGATATTGCATTAAATACTTCAAATTCAAACAAAGTACAGATCTCAGTGCCATCAAACCTTACTTATCTTTTGAAAGTTTGGGCCGCAGCAGAAGGAAGAGATCTATCAAGTGTTGCTTTTCAATGTTTAGAAACTGGTATAAGGGAAATGAAAAGCAAAGGTTCAATACCTTCAGTAGCAGTAAATAGATATGACTCGGCCTGTCAAAAGAGGATTGCACTAGCAGAAGTAAACAATCTATTAGAGAAATACGAATTAGCTCAGGATGAAATCAAATAATTATGAATAACAGAAAAATCATTAAAGGATACAAAACATTAATATCATCAAGATTTAATGTAGATAATTCTGAAGATAAATTCAAAGATGGAATAATTTATACTCTTTATTCTGATGAATTTAATTCACTTAAAGTTGGTTTTGCTGGAAATGATAAGGTTCTAGAAAAAAAATTATCAAGTGAAGCATTGATATTATTGGATATGAAAAAAGGCAAAAAGAAAGATCTATGTTTATTAGTAACCACTCTAAAAGAACTTGGCATCAATTATTCAGACAATTTTTATTTCAAATACTCAGGTTCTTTAATGAAACATTTATCTACTTTAGGTTGGCCTGTTGGAAGATCACTTTATAAACAAAGAAAGATTAAAAAAGAACTTGTATGTGCATAAATTTAAATGTAATCGCACTCTAAAGTTTCTCTAGTTTCTCTATTTGTAATTGGATTAGTTCCAGTGGCACTTTCACAAAATTTCCTAATAATATCTTTTGGCAAAAAAACATTAGTGAAGTCTGCGCCTTGTATTTTTACATTTTCAAACTGGGTACTATAAGCAAAAGAATCCTCCAAGTTAGTATTTGATAAATCTGTTCCATCTAAAACGGCTGAGTCTAAAGTTACTTCTCTTAAGTTGGAGTTACTTAAATTAGTATCTTTCAATTTTGCTCCATAAAGAGTCGCATTTTGTAGCTCACAACCTGACAAATTTGCGTCTTGTAAATCAGTCAAATAGAAAGTTGCTCCTTTTAAATCAGATCCAGAAAAATCAGCCCCAACCAAAGATTGTTTACCATAATCCAACGCAGCGAAGCTTCTAGAAGGAAGGGTTAAAACAACTATTAAAAAAGTTAAAATTATAAATCTCATTTGTTTGAGTAGTATTTCAATAAATTCTAACTTCTTAGGCTAAAATCTAAAAATTAATTATTTACTGAATGCTATATTTATTGAAATAACAAATCACGAAATAGGTTTTGGATATAAGTCCCTATGATGCAATTGTTGTTGGTTCTGGAGCTACGGGAGGAATAGCAGCACTTACATTGGCAGAACAAGGGATCAAAGTTTTAATAATAGAAGCCGGACCAAAAATCAAAAGGCATGAGGCTAGTAATTATGAGCCAAAAAGTACGTTTAAAAGATTATCAGGAGTATTAACAAAAAAACATACCAATCAATGCCAACATCCTGGTTATTGGAAAAATAATCCTGATTTATATTCAAATGAATTGAAGCATCCTTATGACTTCCCCAAAAAAAAGCCCTTCCTTTGGACTCAAGGTAAACAATATGGGGGGAGGTCATTAACATGGGGAGGCATAACATTAAGACTTTCCTCAGAAGATTTTCATCCAGCTAAAAAAGACGGATTTGGACCAAACTGGCCTATTTCATACGAAGACCTTTGCCCTCACTATGATTTTATTGAAAATTTTTGTGGAATTTATGGACGAAAAGATGATATTAAAGAAGTCCCGAACGGTAAATATATTGGAGAAATTCCTCTTACAGAAAACGAAAATGTTTTTGGCAGCAATGTTAAATCAAAATTAAACTATCCATTTATCCAATCAAGAGGATTTGACCGAAATTCATCAGTAAAAGATAAAAAATGGCCTAATTCCTCTAGCGTAGGGAGCTCTTTAAAAAAAGCTTTAGATACTGGAAATGTACAAATAATCTCTAATTACCTAGTAGAGTCTTTTGAGATTAACAAGATAACAGAGCTTGCCTCAAAACTAACGATCGTAAACCTAGAAAATGGACACAAAGAAGTATTGAATTGTGATTTAATTCTTCTTTGCGCATCAACAATCTCAACGCTGAGAATACTACTGAACTCTGAATACAAATCAAATTCCTCAGGGTTTAAAGATAATTCTGGGAAATTAGGTAAATACCTCATGGATCACATATCTATCTGTAGATTTTTTTCAGTGCCAAAAACAAAAAATTCAGAAAAACCATTAAATAATCCTTCGGATCTTTCTGGAGCAGGGAGCTTCTTTATTCCATTTGGTTCAAATTTACCAGAAATTGACGACATAAATTTCTATAGAGGTTATGGAATCTGGGGGGCAATTGATAGATTAGGAATACCTAAATTTTGGCAAAAAGACAAAAACAAATCCATTGGCTTTCTTATCGCCCATGGCGAAGTCCTTCCTAGAGAGAAAAACTCAGTTTCTCTCTCAAAAAAAACAGATGAATGGGGTATCCCAATTCCCTTCATTGAATTCGAATGGAGCGAGAATGAGTTAAATATGGCAAAACATATGGAAAACACAATACGAAAATCAATAAAAGCTGCAAATGGAGAAATAAAAAATATTGATGAACTAATAAATATCCCATTAGGGAGTTTATTTACAAAAAATTTGATCGCACTTTCAGATAGTCCCCCTTCCCCAGGATATTACATACATGAAGTAGGAGGCGCGCCAATGGGGGCTAATGAAGAAAATAGCGTAGTTGATAAATTTAATAGATTATGGAGATGCAAGAATGTACTTGTACTAGATGGAGCATGCTGGCCTACATCATCTTGGCAAAGCCCAACACTTACAATGATGGCCTTGAGTAGAAGAGCCTGTTTAAATATTAAAAAGACTTAGAAGGTGTAAATAATTGATTTAAATAAATCTCTGAGACAGAATTATCTTTACATCCGTTTTGAACGAGAAAAGCAGCTAATGCTGAATTTATAAGTTTATATTGATCCCAAGTTGGGTTACTTAAAACAAAATCTTTCATAGTGTTATAAAGAGTTTCTGAAAGCTCTGTTTCTAAAGAAACTTTGTTTGATGAGCACTCGACAAGTTTCTTATCAGTTAAATTTGATTGTCTGATTTGATCCATAAATCTATATTTTCTTACAAGAATATAATGATATTTTTTTCTGAAAATATCAAAAAAAATCTGCTAGCAAACTTTTCAAATTATCAAATGAGACTCATGTTATAACTTGGTTTTAAAAAACTTATTTTTTTAACCAAGGAAATTGATTAGATCTATAAGAAAAGTCAACAATAATGTTGAAGTCCTGTTTTTTTTTAAAACTGCTGGCACTTCTAATCCAATGTGGATTTGGACGTGGAAAACAACCTATAAATTGTGGAAAATCTGAATCAAAATACTTTAAAGATTTTATATTAAGAATACTTATATATACCGAGTCTATTAAGACTTAGTCGAGAAAGAGACAGATGATTCAGTTATTTTCAACGGATTTTCTTAAGATTTGATCTTCATTAGGCAAGCGAAGCGTAACAGGCCCTAAGGGGTGTTTTGAATTTGGATAAATACTATGGTGATGGTGATGGTGATTATGATCATTTTGATGAACCTCCGCATGTTCATGATCTACGTAATCACCTTTTACTAGCTTCGATTTTTCTTGATTATGAGTTAAGTTTTGATTTTGCATCTCACAAGCACCATTACATTCAGGATTACATAAATCACAGCTAATACCCAAACCCTCTACATGGTCATGATGACTTTCTTGTACCATTCCAACTTCTTTTTCAAAGCCAAATAAATTTGATCTATATTTACAAGTGGAGCAATTCATAAAATTCTTATCCTCGTTATTAAGAATCTCTCCAATCCTTTCTACAAAAGTATCGACCACATAAGACTGTGAAGACAGATATTTTGCATGTAAAAATGAAATATAAGGATTATTAATCGCAACTAATTCACTTTGCCTTTTTATTCTTGTGACAAGCACACCTGAGAAAAGGAAATAAGGGAAAATAATTATATTTTTATAACCCAGTCTCACAACATTTTTCAAGCCAGGTTCAACAAGGGGGAAAGTTACTCCAGAAAAAACTGTTTCCCCCCACCCTAAACCAATACCCTCTACGATCATTCTCGTAATTTTTGAAACATTGGAATTAGCATCTGGGTCAGAAGAGCCTCTACCAACAACAACTAATAATGATTCTTCAGGTTTGAGATTATTATTTTGTTTAAATACATCTTTTACTCTTTCACAAGCTGCACTAATCATTAAATTATTAATACCTAATTCTCTTCCATAAATTATTTCAATACCAGTTTTACTTGAATAATTCATAAGCAAGCTAGGTATATCATTTTTCACATGGCCAGCAGCGAAAAGCATTGCGGGTATTGCAATTACTTTTTTTATCGAATTATCTTTTAACTTGTCAAGCGCATCAACAATTGAAGGTTTCGCAAATTCCAAGAAACCATATTCAACTAAAATGTTTGGATATCTTTTTTGGATGAGTTTAGTTAATTCTTGGAATTCAGTAATAGCTAGTTTATTTCTACTCCCGTGTCCACAAATAAGAATCGCAACTTGATTATTTAACTTCGAATCTAAATTAGCCAACATTAAGTTATTACTTATACCATAATAGTAAAGAACAATATTATGTAGTGAAAAAAAATAATAATTTGCTTGAAATTCCAAATATTAACGCAAAGGATGCAAAGTTAAAGAAATTAATTTATGAAGTGGATGATTTCTTATTTAATGAGAATAATTATTCTAAGGAAAAATTTGAGCACCTTTGCGTATGTAGTGGAGGTACAACCTCTAGCTGTGCAAAAAATGGTTTTACAACTCTTGATCTAAGAAAAAATCACAGCAAAATTCACCTAGATAGAGAAAGCAATTTTGTAACAATTGGAGGTGGAGTAATAATGGGGGATCTAGTAAATCATTTACAAAAACATAATCGAAGTTTTCCAATCGGTCTTTCTAAACTACCTGGGGCAGGCTATATACTTACTGGTGGAGTAAGTCCACTTAGTAGAGCCTACGGATTAGCCATTGATAATATTGAGTCAATAAAAGGTTTCTTGGGTAATGGCACATTTATCTCTTTAAAAAAAAATCAAATAAATCCAGAAGAACAATTGATTTGGGAAGCAATTAAAGGCGCAGCACCCTTCTTCTCAATCATTACTGAAATAGAACTTAAAACTATCCAATCTAATCCTATTAAGGTTATAGAAGGATTTGTAAATCTAAATGAACTTTCAGAAATAATACAATTATCAGAGGAATTTCCAGAAAATATTAGTCTTCAATGGATTTATGCCCAAAAAATTTATATATATGTTTTTGCTGAACTCAAAAATAATTTAAAGGATAAAAGAACAGAAGAATACTTAATGCCTCTAGACAAATTTCCTGCTCTAGAAAAAAAACTATATGAGAACTTTAATAAAATAAATTTCTTCCCAAAGGAATTAAATTTATATGAGCTCAATGCAAATAACCATTCTGAGGTAATTAGTCTCCTTGGAGAAGATTTAAAAAATGATATCCCAATTTTTATAAAATGTTTGAATGAAATAATGGACAATAAACCTAATGATTCCTGTTATATTGCTTCTCAACAACTAGGTTGCAAAACTAAAAAGTTAAATCATGGCTCAAGCTTTTTTGTTAACAGAAATAGTACTTGGAAACCATGGATATATGCATCATGGAAAAAAAATGATCTTCAAGAAAAAGAAGTCGCTTTGGACTGGATTTATAAATCGTGGAGTAACCTAAAAAGGTTTTACCCAAATATTCACTTGGCCCAATTGCATAATCATTTAAATTCTCATAAGGAAGAACTTGCATTAGCTTTTGGAAATAGAATGAATGAATTAAAAACTTTAAAGAATATTTTTGACCCACAAGGTGTTTTACCTCCTTTATGAGGTAACTTCTTAATTATAAAGAAACTTACAATGTCAAATTTCTCAAGATATTTATCAAAAAATTGGTTAGATGATCCAAAGTCAAATATTCTCTCTGGCTTAGTTGTTGCTTTTGCAATGATCCCAGAAGCTATTGCTTTTTCAGGTATAGCTGGTGTAGATCCTAAAGTTGGCCTTTTTGGTGCTTTTTGTTTATCTATAACAATTGCGATTGTTGGAGGAAGAAGGGGGATGATTACTTCAGCTACAGGTTCAACAGCTCTTTTGATGACTGGACTTGTTGCTTATGGAGAATCACAAGCTCCTGGATTAGGAGTCCCATATCTTATTGCAGCTGGAATATTAACTGGAATTTTCCAAATTCTTTGGGGATATTTAAGACTTGCCTACCAAATGCGATTCGTGCCAACAGGAGTATTAAGTGGATTTGTAAATGCACTGGCACTTTTAATTTTTCAAGCACAACTACCTCAGTTGGGAATAGGAATTAAAGAATCAAAAGGATTAGTTGAACAAACTTTAAGTCAATATCCAGTTAACTCTCAAATTCCAGTAGTTTGGATCCTTGTAATCCTAGGACTAGTAATTATCTATGGGCTTCCAAAAATCACAAAAGTAGTCCCATCTCAACTTGTTGCAATAGTAGTAATTACTCTTATAAGCATATTCTTTAATCTAGATGTTCCAACGGTTAGCAATTTGGGTAAATTACCTGATGGATTACCAACTATTTCTCTACCTTTTGGATCAATAGAAAATGGGAAAGTACCTTTTAACTTTGAAACATTAGGTATAATTTTACCAACCTCACTTGCAATATCTCTTGTGGGCTTAATGGAAACCTTTTTAACTCAAGACATTTTAGACGATGTAACTGATACAAGTTCTAATAAAAATAAAGAAGCAAGAGGACAGGGAATCGCAAATATTGTGGCATCTTTATTTGGGGGCATGGCAGGATGTGCCTTAGTTGGGCAATCTGTAATGAATACTGAAAATGGTGGTAAATCTAGATTATCAACCCTCTCCTCAGGAATATCTCTCCTAATTATGATCATCCTCTTGAAGTCTTGGATTGGAGCAATACCAATGGCTGCTTTAGTAGCAATCATGATAACAATCGCAATAAGTACAGCAGATATAAATGGATTAAAAAATATTAGAAAGATACCTAAAAGCGATACTGCAGTCATGCTTATGACTTTTGCAGTTACTATGCTTACAAAACCTCATAATCTTGCACTAGGAGTGATTGCAGGAGTTTCATTAGCTGCAATTCTTTTCAGTAGAAAAGTCGCAAAAGTTATAACTGTCTCAAGAGCGAAAGAAAATAATTTAACTACCTACAAAGTAAAAGGACAATTATTTTTTGTAAGTAAAATTTATTTTTTACAAGGATTTGATATTTATGAACATCCAGAAAATATTGTAATTGATATGTCTTTAGCTCATATTTGGGATCAAAGCGGCGTTGTTGCTCTTGAACAAATTATTAGAAAATTCCAGAATGGTGGTTCTAAAGTTGAAATTGTAGGATTAAATAAAGAAAGTCTTAACTTATTTGAGAGACTAGGTGGTATGGAAAGCGCTCATTAAAAAAAGTTAATTAAGACTAACTTGTTGATAACAAAACCAAAGCCATTGCTGAAAAAGCAAATTCCTATGTGATCTCCAAGCAGTTTTTGAACTATTTAAATCAAAATTTTCGGGGGGAGGAACATCTCCCTTTTCTTTGTCTCTTTCAATTTCACTAATAATTCTGTGCACCGTATATTCAGGATGACCTAAATGCATAAGTTGTTTTTGATCATTAGATTCAAATATTGTGTATCCGACGTTTTCTCCATAAGCCAGCAAATTCAATCTTCCTTCTTTTTGGGCCTTCTCCATCTCCAGATCTGGTAATCCTGCAAATCTACTTTGAGGACAAATAAATTCATCATCTTGTGTACCCATCAAAGGATGGCCAGGAACAAGACTTTTTAAAGGGAATACCCCAAATAATTTCTTATCAAAAACTTTCTTATCGACCCCTGCTAAATAAGCCAGCGCAAAGCCAGCCCAACATAATCCAAGAGTGCTCGCACAAGAATTTCTGGCTTCATTTACAATTTTCACAAATTCATCCCAATACTTAACATCCTCAAAGGCTAGGTGCTCAATGGGGGCTCCAGTAATAATGATTCCATCTAACGGTTCTGGATTATTTGCTTCTTCCCAAGTTATGTATAAATTATTTAGATGATTAAGATCCCATGTTTTATAAGAGTGAGTTTTAAGCTTTATCCAAACTGGCTCAATTTGAAGAGGAGATAACCCAAGTGGATGTAATAAGTTAAATTCATACTGCTTGCCGAGAGGCATGATATTCAAAATACCAATCCTAAGAGGACGTATATCTTGTCTTTTTGCCAATTCTGGTTCGATCCAAGATATATGATTTTTCTCAACATCACTAATCTTGTGATAATTACTAGGAATTATTAAAGCCAATAAATCTCCTTTCCTATGTGATTTGCGAAAGTGCTTGTTCGAAATCTGCTTTTATATCATCAATATGCTCAATTCCTACAGAAACTCTTACCATCGTAGGAGTAACACCTGCAGATAATTGTTCTTCTTCAGATAATTGCTGATGAGTTGTTGAAGCCGGATGAATTACTAAAGTTTTTGAATCACCCACGTTAGCAAGGTGACTCGCTAATTTTAAGGAATCAATAAATTTTACTGCATTTTCATAACCTCCATTAAGAGAGAACATAAGCATGCAACCCATTCCTCTTCCAGTAGTATATTTTTTGGCACTTGAGTAATATGGATCAGATTCTAGGCCAGGATAATTAACACTACTTACATTAGAATTAGAATCTAACCATTTTGCTAATGCAAGAGCATTAGAAGTTTGTCTTTCTATCCTTAAACTTAGAGTTTCCAAACCCTGTAATAATAAGAACGAATTAAAAGGACTTTGAGCTGATCCCCAGTCTCTCAGGCATTCAAGTCTTGCTCTTAACGCAAAAGCTATATTTCTATTATCAGGTACTCCCAAAGATTTGCAGATATCACTACCGAAACCAAAAGCGTCCCAATGAACGAGCCCATGATAAGCAGCACTTGGCTCACTCATTAGTGGGAATTTACCATTTCCCCAATCAAAGGTTCCTGCATCAACAATAACTCCTCCGATACTTGTTCCATGTCCACCGATCCATTTCGTTGCACTTTCCACAACAACATCGGCTCCAAAATCAATTGGCCTTATTAAAGCACCACCAGCACCAAGGGTATTATCCACTATTAAAGGGATTCCATTTTCTTTAGCCAAAGCAGAGAGTTCCTCAAAATCTGGAATATTGAACCGAGGATTTCCCATTGATTCGACATATATTGCTTTGGTTTTATCATCAATTTTATTTCTAAAACTATCGATACTATCACCATCAGCAAATTTAACTTCTATTCCTAATCTTGGAAATTGTACTTTAAATTGATTGTAGGTCCCACCATAGAGAAAAGAAGTAGAGACAAAATTATCCCCTGCTGTCATGCAGTTCACGATTGCCAAGAATTGAGCAGCTTGACCTGAGGATGTTGCAAGTGCTGCCATACCTCCCTCCAAAGCTGCCATCCTTTTTTCGAAGACATCTGTGGTGGGGTTCATAAGTCGAGTATAAATATTTCCAAATTCTTTTAATCCAAATAGATTCGCGCCATGTTCGGCATTATCAAAGACATAGGAACTAGTTTGATAAATCGGTACTGCTCTAGAATTTGTAGTTGGATCAGGCACTTGGCCTGCATGTAATTGAAGAGTCTCGAACTTTTGGTTGCTCAAAATTTTTAAATAATCCTATTATCTATTTAACTTAAAAAAGTCCCAAAAAAAAAAAAAAAAAGATAAATATTTATAAATCCTTTTTTAATGAAGGGTAATTATCTTTCATATATAAACTCAAATCCTCTTTTATCGCAGATCTAAGTTTCTCTATATTTGCAGAATCTATTATTGGAAAAGTTTTATTAGCCTCAGGATCTTTTTCAGTAATTGATTTCCAATTCTTACCAACATCTTTTTCAGAGTTGTTTAGAACCTCATCAAAATTGAAACCCTTATTGTTGTTTTTAGCGTCAAATTCGCTAAAAGCTTTATTTATGAGCTCCTTTCTATTTTCAAATAGATTCTTGGCTTTTAAAGTATCTGGAAGACCCATAACTGGTTGCAATTCCTTAAGAAGTTTTATTTCCTCTTCAATTAAGAGTGTCCAAACACCATGTTTATTTTTGGGAAGATTGGAATTACTAAAAATGTTAATTTCATCGAGGTAAAAATTTAACCATAAATAATATGATTTTTCTTCAATAGTTTTTTTAATTGATATCTTTTTATTTTGGATCTTTGGGAGTAACTTTTCAGCTTTCTTTAAGAACTGTCTGTCTTCTCTTTCTAAATTTATTAATCCCCATCTTTGACTGTAGTCCCATAAATCTTCGTATCTTGTTAAATCTTCTTGATTCCAACCAAGGGCTTTCAGTTCATGAGAACGATGTGTTAATTCCTTTTTCAAAAAAAACCTTTTAAAGTAATAATAATTCTAACTCCGCAATCAAGATTAGTAAATAAATGAAGAACTTAGCTTTTTAGTAAATTAAACAAATAATCAATTATTAAAATAATTATTAATAATTTTCAAGACATTAATATAACTTGGAAATTTTTTAGAAATTTGATCATTGTTTTCATGTTTTTTAAGATCATTTTCCTCTTTGTTAAAAAACAATTTACTATAAAGGTTTTCAATATCATTAAAAAGATAATCTCCTTTTAATTTTTCATTTAGTTCCAAAGATAATTCGGATTTAACAGATTCTTGGCAAAAATTAGTGATTTCTTCTGAACTAATTAAAACTTTATAAATTTCTTTTTTTTCTTCTGAGTTAGCATTAAAGCATAAATAAATAAGATTAATCATTGAACAATTATTATTTTTGATTTTGAATTCTTTATAAATTTCTGGCCAAAAATTTAAAGATTTTAGACCTTCTAAACCTCCTTGACTGAGAGAGTATTTATTACACCAATTTATAAATTCTGAGACATCTTTTGGACATCTGTTGAGTTGCAAAAGCATATCTGATAAAACTTGTCCTGCCTGAAAATTCCGTGTTGGTTTTCCTTCAGTTGGTAGAGTCATGCTCCCTAAGACATCAGCCTTAACAGCATTCAATTGAGAGAAAGTATAATCTCCTTTTTCACAAAATTTATCATTAATTATTTCCTTTGCACTAATTATTTCTTCTCCATAACCAAGTTCTTTTAATGAAAGATATTTATTTTCTAGTTTATTTTCTTTTCTAACTTGTAATGATACTGATGCGGCCTGATCTAAACATTGAGTTAACAAAATCGTATTAATGCTAGGTAGCATTCCTGGCTTATCGGAATGAAAGTTATTTACAAAACCTGCAAATATGGATGAGATATTTTTTATTGATTTTATATATTGACATTCAATATTATGAACTCCAGGAGAAACTTGAATTTTCGGGGACAATTTATTCAAAATGCGAGCTCCTATTAAAGCAGTTAGGGCATCAGGATGGCAGAAATTTGCAGTAAAACTATCATTAGGATTTCGTAAAGCTCCATGACGATGAAATCCTGTAAAAAAAGCTAAATTTGGATATTTATTACAGAGAATAAAAGGGTTTTTACTTTTATTATCAACGCAAAAAGAACCGACGAGACAGCCAAGAACCACATTTTCTCTTTTTAAAGTTTTTTTGAGTTCTAAAGCATGTTTAACATCATCTTTTATGTGATTACTGTTTGAAGCAAGAATAACTATCTCACATTCCAAGAGAAGATCTTTTAGATCAAAAGACTTTCTCTTCCCCTCTGAAGAATAATGTCCCATTCTCTTAATCTTTTCAATAATCTCAACATCCATATCAGAAAGAACATCATTTGAGAAAGCACCTAACAAATCTCTATCTTCCCTAGGCGCCAAGAGAATATTGTTTGATTTTCCATGCATAGCACAGTTGTATGCTAATGAAGCAGGATATAAACCAACACTGTAGAATCCAACTTTGCTGTTCTCTATATCTTCAATCAATGAATAAAAATATTTTTCATCATTTATGTTTTCTATGAAATTATTCTTCATTTTTTTGGAAATTCTTGATAATTTTTTAATTTCTTATCATTAACAATATTTTTCTACATTAAAGCAATTTTTGACCATAGCAAATTATTTATTGTAAATATTGAATTTTTTAATTTATAATTTCTTAAAAATTTAATAAAAAGAGAAATAATTATAAATATGGAATATTTGGCAAGTAATTTAAAGGTACAAAAACAATTAATTTCTTCTAAAAATATCTTAATTATTCAAGATATTGACGGAGTTTGTATCCCTTTAGTTAAAGATCCAATGACTAGAAAGTTAGAATCAAAATATATCTATGCAGTTAAAGAATTTGCTGAGGAATTCTTTGTATTAACTTGCGGGGAACATGAAGGGTCAAGAGGAGTTAACAGAATAATAGAAAGGAGTTTAAGGAGCACTACTGAGCCTAAAAACAAAGAACTATATTTAAGAGGTTTAGCAGCCTGTGGAGTAGAGTATCAAGACAACAAAGGTGAAATAAGTTTTGAAGGAGTTTCAGAAAAAGAACTAAATTTTCTATCCAAAGTACCTAGTTTAATAAGACCAAAATTTAATTTTATAGTTAAGAATATTTTTCCTGAACTTAGCCAAGAAGATATCAATTTTCACGCAGTAAAATCAATTTGTGAAACACGCTTCTCGCCAACTATTAATTTCAATAGTCTATTTGATTTAGTTCACAAAGATCCTGATAAAAGAAAGCTTATTCAAATTAGTTTTGAAAAAATGATGTATGAAATCATCTTAAAAGCTGAATCCGAAGGCCTCAAAAACTCATTTTTCCTTCATATTTCACCAAATTTAGGTAATGAAAATGGTAGAGAAAAAATTAAACTTTCTTCTAAAGATGATATTGGATCAACAGACATACAATTACTCATTAAAGGAGCAGTTAAAGATTCTGGAGTTTTATTTCTTTTAAATAAATTTATTACGGATAAAACTGGTAAAGCTCCTTTTGGAAGTGATTTTAATTTTAGAAATTCTCCAAATTCTATTAAGGATAAAATTGATTTTTGCAAAAGAAATATTCAAATAGAAGATATGCCACTGATTGTAGGAGTTGGTGACACAGTAACCTCAAAAAAAAATAATGGTAAGAAAAATTATTTAAGAGGAGGGAGTGACAGGTCTTTTTTAGAATTTATACAAATATTAGGTAATGAATTTGGGATTAATAATAAAATAATTTTTGTAGATAGTAGTTCTGGTGAAGTTGAAAGACCTTCTACAAAAAAAACTGGTTTAATAGGAATTAGTGATATTTATGACAACTTAAAGTTTGATATAGTTTTTAAAAATGGTCCCAAAGAATATATAAGTTGGTTCATTGAACTTGCTAATAAGAGATCAAACTTTAAAAAAAATAGTTGATTTTTTAGTTTTCGAATGTCAATTTATAAATAATATATATATGAAAGAAAAATTCCCCTCAATATATAAAGAACCTATAGAAACATTGCAAATTAATATAGGTTATAAATGCAACCAGGCTTGTAAGCATTGTCATGTCAATTCAAGTCCCCTAAGGACAGAAAAGATGTCAAATGAAATTATATCTGTTATTCCAAAAATAATTGAAAAATACAAAATTAAGACTTTAGATATTACGGGTGGCGCACCAGAACTTCACCCAGAGTTTAAAAACCTAATAAATAGTTTGAGCACAAAAAAGGTTGATATTATTGACAGGTGTAATTTGACAATTTTCTTTGAAGAAGGTTATGAAGATCTTCCTCAATTTCTTGCAAAGAATAATGTGATAGTTACAGCTTCGCTACCATGTTACGAAAAAAATAATGTTGAGTTTCAGAGGGGTATTGGGGTTTTTGAAAAAAGTATTAATGCTATAAAAATTCTTAATGATTTAGGCTATGGAAAGAAAGAAAATGGATTGCAATTAAATCTTGTTTACAATCCTGTAAGCCCAATTCTTCCTCCTGCTCAGAAAATATTGGAACAAGATTATAAAAAAATACTATACGAAAAATATAATATTGTTTTTAATAACTTATATACAATAACTAATATGCCCATAAATAGATATGAAGAATCTCTAAGAAGAGAGGGGAAACTAAATACTTATTTCAAATTACTAAAAGAAAATTTTAATAAAAATAATTTAGAAAATCTTATGTGCAAAAAAACTATTAGTGTAAATTGGCTTGGAGAAATTTATGATTGTGACTTCAATCAACAGATAAATTTCCGAGAGAATAAAGGACCAAAGACACTTTTTGATCTATTGGATGAGTCATTTACTTTTGACTACAGGGTAGCTGTAAAAGAACATTGTTTTGCTTGTACTGCAGGTGCAGGATCAAGTTGCGGAGGGACTTTAAGTTGAAATATGCTAAATGCAATTAGGACATATAGCTCTAACGTTTAAAGAGGATTCAATTAGTTTAAACCCATTAATTTTTGCTGCAACTTTGCCTGCTTCTAAAACATCGTCATTTTCGAATTCTTCTGTTCTTCCACACCTAATACAAATTAAATGATGATGATCAGGAGTATCATTACTGAGCAACTCATATCTGTGTCCGCCCTCACTGAGTTCCAATTCATGAAGCAAACCCATTTGTACTAAAAGTCTTAAAGTTCTATAAATTGTTGCAAGCGAAACTTTGGCACTTGATTTAACTAACTTTTCATGAACCTCTTCAGCACTAAGATGCTTTCCAGAACCAATATTTTCAAATAAATTAAGAACCTTAAGCCTCTGAGGAGTTAACCTCTTCCCATCTTTATGTAAACCGTCGCCAAGAGGAGATGTGATGACATTGTATTGAGAGGATAACGACAACAATTAACCCATGATTATTCTCAATAATAACTCTAGATGAGAGTAAAACAACTTTTTGATTTAAAATGTTTACTAAAGTTCTTCAAAATACTATGTTGAATATATCTTGAAATACAAATGATGAAGGGGCATGAAAAATCTTCTGAAAAACTATCACCAAAAGTGAATGCATTACTAATCATAGATGTTCAAGAAAAAATTATAAAAGCAATATTTAATAAGGATGCAATAACCAAAAACATCAAAAAGCTTGTAGATGCCTACCAAATTTTAGAAGAAAACATTTTTGTATCTGAACAGAACCCATTCAAATTGGGTGCAACTATATCTGAATTATTGCCTAAAAATGGATTTACAAAAATTGAGAAAATGGAATTTAGCCTAGCTAACATACAAGAATTTTTAAAAGAACTTAAAAATAAGAAAATTACAAATTTGATAGTTTGTGGTATCGAAACGCATATTTGTATTCAACAAACAGTCTTAGATTGTTTACAAAAAGGATTTGAAGTTATTCTCGTATCAGATGCTATGAGCAGTCGAAATAGGGTAGATCATGAAATATCATTACAGAGAATGATTCAGAAGGGAGCAATCTTAACAACTACTGAATCAATAATTTTTGAATTATGCAAAACTGCCAATAGAAAAGAATTTAAAGAAATTAGAAATATAATTATTAGATAAAGAAAAATCAAGACTGGTTTGTTATCTAGAGATAATTTAAAATTTTATTAAAGATAAATTTTTAAAGTTTTTTTGAATATGAAATTAGTTACTGAAAACTTCCTTCTGGCGATATCTATTTTTTTTATTGGCATTTTATTGTCGATAATAATTTCTAAACTTTCAAAAATATTCTTCAAAAAGATCTCCAAACGTACAAAAACAAATTTTGATGATTTTATTTTTGAGGTCGCCTCTGGAATTATTAAACCTATAGGTTTTCTCCTCTCATTTTATTTTTCAATTGATTATTTTTTTGCTGATGAAATAACTTTTATCTCAGTCTTATTGAATATTAAAAAATTATTTATATTGATAATCATTATAAAAGCTCTCAACAAAGTTTTAATCAAATCTTTAACAGAATCGACATCGAAAATTAACGATTCCTCAATCAGTTCAATGATATCTTCACTTACTCCTTTAATAAAAGCATTAACATGGACTATTGGTTCAATATTTTTCTTACAAAATATAGGTGTTCAAATGACTGCTATTTGGGCTTTACTCAGTGCAGGGGGTATTGGAGCAGGATTAGCTTTGAAAGATCCAGTTCAGGAGTTCTTTGAATACATAACAATTTTGCTTGATAAACCTTTTCAAAAAGGTGAGTTTATTAAATCTGATGGAGTCCTAGGAATGGTTGAGAGGGTCGGAGTAAGATCCTCAAGGATAAGAAGTATCAATGGAGAAGTAATAGTAATGAGCAACAGCGCCCTTACAAATGGAATAATTTCAAATTACGCACAAATGAAAAAAAGAAGGTTAGTGCATAAATTAGGAGTTGTTTATGAAACCTCTCCAAAACTTATGAAATTGATTCCAATAATAATAAAAAAAATAGTTGAAGAGACAAAAGATGCGTCTTTTGATAGATGTCATTTTACAGATTTTGGCGACTTCAGTCTTAATTTCGAACTTGTTTATTACATACCAACAAATAATTATCTTGCTGCGATGGAAGCTCAACAATCTATAAATTTAAAAATAATTGAAGAATTCGCAGTTAATAATATTGAGTTTGCATTCCCAACACAAACCTTAAATATTGAAAGTAACAAAGCCAAATGATCCGCAAATCTCCTCACTTAAAATCCAGAGTTTTGAGGCCAACTCAGCACTATTTGCTTCCTCACTAACATTACTTTTAACTAATTTATGTTTTTTAAAAGATATAAGTTTATTACTTAAATGTATGAAGCCAATATTATTTAAATTTGAATCAAGGACTATCTGAGAAAGTATCTTTCCAGCATTTTCTAAACTTTCAGAAATTCCAAAAATATTTTTTGCAGCTTTAGAAAAAATTAAATATCCAAAGAGATTAAAACTTTTACTGTATCTAAAAAAACCTGAATCATCATTTGGTATTACTAGACCAGGAGCCCAAGTAATTACAGAAATTTTACTAGAGGACATTTTTAATTTTTTTTCAAGTTCTTTAGCAAACAAAATATTACATAACTTACTATTTTTATAAGCTTCATCAGCATTAAAATTTAAAAATTGCCCAACTACTTTTTTTCTAAAATCAACTAGGTTATTAAGTCCTGCTTTCTTTCCTATATTGCCACCTGAACTTTTGGGATCGTGAACATCTGATGATGTAATAATGATTCTAGATTCTTCTTTATCTCTTACAAAATCTTTTAGGATATTTACCAAGTAAAAATGTGAAAGATGATTTACCGCAAAAGTTAGTTCTATACCTTGTTTTGATACTTTAGGGTAAAAAGAGCCTGTATATTGCAATCCTGCATTTAAAACAACTACATCTAAAAAAATCTTTTTACTAATAAAGTAATCTTTAATTTTTTTAATATTCTCTAGATCTGAAAGATCACAATTTTCAATAATATTTAAAAATTTACTAAGGTAATTTTTATCAAAATATTTCTCAATTTTTTTTAGAAATTCTTTCTTTCTTAATTCGTTTTTTATTACAACATATAAATTATTTTCCGTCTTCAGTAAATTAATAATGGCAAAAAAACCTATGCCTGAATTACCTCCAGTAATTAAAATATTTTTATTTTTAATCATTTAAATTTCTATATTTTTTTTTATGATAAAAAAATAAATAAAGTTTTTTTTATTTTGTAATCTTATAAATTATTGTTAAAACACTGAAAACTTAGTCACTAGTATTTGAGTAATTTGATTATTATTAATCTACTCTCATTACAAGTATTGGATGGAATATAAAAACACAATCGCAGAAATTATACTTTTTTCCATAAATTTCTTTAATCATAAGATTTATCTTTAATGTCAAAAGAAAGCATGCCAGATGTTCTTGTTTTGGGTGCAGGGCCTGCGGGCATGGCAATTGCATCAGCTTTGGGAAAGGAAAAATTAGATGTTGAAGTTCTTTCTCCAAATGGACCAGATGAACCTTGGCCAAACACTTATGGTATTTGGGGGGAAGAAGTTGATCAACTTGGGCTTCAGGATTTACTTGAATATAGATGGAAGAATACTGTAAGTTTTTTTGGGCATGGCGCGTTAGAAGAACAAGACGACGAGAACAAAGCCACAGAGCATTCTCTAGATTATGGACTATTTGATAAGGAGAAACTCCACAATTTTTGGTTTAATGAATGTAATAAGTCTTTTATTAAATGGCATCAAGGATTTGCAAACAATATACATTATGAAAAATATAAAAGTACAGTAAGTACAAAAGATGGCAAGACTTATTCTGCAAGATTAGTAGTAGATGCAACAGGATATGATCCTGTTTTTCTTAAATTAAAATCTTGTGGTCCTTTAGCAGTACAAACTTGTTATGGGATAGTGGGTAATTTCAGTAAACCTCCTTTAAAAAAAGGGCAGTTTGTATTAATGGACTATAGAAATGACCATCTTAATGAAGAGCAAAGAAAAGAACCGCCCACTTTTCTTTATGCCATGGATATGGGAAATGGGAAATATTTTCTTGAAGAAACATCTCTTGGTTTAGTAAATCCTCTAACAATGGAAAACTTAAAAGAGAGACTAGAGAAGAGGCTATCTTATCGAAATATATCTATTACAAGTATGCAACACGAAGAGCTTGGTTTGTTTTTACCAATGAATATGCCAATACCAGATTTCAAACAACAAATACTGGGATATGGTGGTGCTGCTTCAATGGTACATCCTGCATCTGGATATTTAATTGGTAATGTTTTAAGAAGAGCTCCACTTGTAGCTAAGGCAGTCTCAGAAGCAATTAAAAACAAAAATCTAAGTACCTATCATATTGCTAGAAAAGGTTGGGAAACTTTATGGTCAAAAGAATTAATTAGGAAGAAATCACTTTACCAATTTGGATTAGAAAAACTCATGAGGTTTGACGAGAAACTATTGAGAGAATTTTTTGGCAGTTTTTTCCAACTACCTAAAAATCAATGGTATGGTTTTCTAACTGATACTCTTTCCTTAAGAGAGATTGTATATGCGATGTGGGTAATGTTTATAAAGGCTCCATGGAGTGTAAAGAAAGGTCTTATGATTATGCATGGTAGAGAATTTAAAATGTTACTTAGGATAATATTTCCAAATATATAGTTTAAAAATGAGAACCATACTAATAAGTGGAGCCAGTAGAGGTATTGGACTAAATATTGCACATAAAGAATTAAAAGAAGGCAATAGAATTAGTGTTGGCATAAGAGATTTAGAATCACTAAAAGGGAGCGCTATTGATCCAAATAAATGGCCAGAAGGGAGAATTATAATCAATCACTATGATGCATTAAAAAAAATTACAGCCGAAAATTGGATAAAAAATACCGTAGATGAATTTGGAGGATTTGATTCAGTAATAAATTGTTCTGGAGTATTATCAAAAGTTCCTTTCTTATACAAAGATAGTGATGAAGAAGATATCTTAAATACATTAAATATCAATTTTTTGGCAATTTGGTATTTATGTAGGCTTTCTTGGGAACATTTATGTAACTCAGGCAGAGGAAGAATCATTGTTTTAGTTTCAATGAGTGGGAAAAGATCCAAAGGTGATTTAGCCGCATATTCTTCTTCAAAGTTTGCTTTGATGGGATTATGCCAAACGATGAGAAACAAAGGTTGGGATAAAAATATAAGGGTTTCAGCAATTTGCCCAAGTTGGGTTAATACAGAAATGGCTCAAAATATTTCTTCCCTAGACAAATCAAGCATGACACAACCTGAAGATATTGCTGAAATATGCTCAACTATTCTGAAGTTACCTTCCCAATCAGTTCCATTTGAAATTGCCTTAAATTGTAATTATGAAATTTAACCTAAATTGAAAATTAAGAAAGCCATTGAAAGCATTGCAATTGCAATAAATAGACCTTTTATTCGATTAGTTAACAATGAAAAAAGAGATAAATCTTCAGAAAAGTATCCCCCAAAACTACCTGTAATAAATAATATAACCATTGGTAGAGATGCCATTCCGAAAGAATAAGATATAGATTTTACAAATCCAAAATTTAAATAAATGAAAATAAAGAAACTTAATGAAAACAATAAAAAAGATGCAAAAAGAGTTATGGAAACTTCAGCATCTAAAGTGTGAGGTAAGCTACCCTTTAATTCAAATTGCTTTTTACATTCTCTAATTTGTCTTTTAGAAAGCTTTAAATAACCAGTTTCAGGAATTCTTTGCGACTTATATTTTCTTAATAATCTTGCTTCAAGAGTTTCTGGCTCCTTTGTCATAATTGATGTTAATAATTCATCTGGCTTTAATTTCTTAATTTTCTTTTCAAGATTATCCGTTTTCCCAATCCTATAAAGGTCTCCTACTCTAATAAGGTAAACATATCCCGACATTTGCGTTGTAAAATTAATACTGTTCCTACTTAGATAATACTCAAAGAATAAGGGTAATTAAAAGTTTTTACAATATGAAAAACGATATTTTATATTCATTTCGAAGATGTCCATATGCAATTCGTGCAAGATGGGCACTTTTAATTTGCGAAATAAAAGTAGAAATAAGAGAAATTGATTTAAAAAATAAACCTCTAGATTTTTTAAATAATTCAAAGACCAAAACGGTTCCAATACTTATAAAAAAAAATAGTGAAGTTATTGAAGAAAGTCTTGAAATCATCCTGTGGGCTCTCTCAGAATCAGAAAAGAAAAACATCAAATTAATTTATTTTCCTGAGAACAAAAAGGAGGATATTTTTGAAATAATTAACGAAAACGATAACGAATTCAAATATCATTTAGATCGATTTAAATATGCCACAAGATACAAGAATAGCGATGAAGAATTTCATTTCACAAATGCGCATAAATTTATAAAGAGATGGAACGGACTTCTTGCAGAAAACAAATACTTTTTTGGAGATAACCCCACAATCGCTGATTGGTCTATTTGGCCTTTTGTAAGACAATTTAGAATCGCTTGTGAAAGTCAAAAAAGAACAAATTATTTTGAATCCTCAATAAAAAACTGGTTAGATTTATTTGAGAAAAATAAAGAATTTAAATCCTTAATGTATAAATACGAATTATGGGAACCAAATTCTAGAAAGAATTATTTCCCATCTAATTAACTTTCCAACAACTTCCTTTTCTCAATTATTCTTGCTAACTCCAAGAAATATCCTGCAGTCCTAAATTTGCCTATATTTTTTTCTTTAAAATCAAGATCGCTCCTAATTTCTGCAGTCTCAGCCATAAGCAAATCTAAATCATTTGATCCAAGACTATACAATTCACCAAGTTCGATTTCCCTTCCGAGTAAATGACTCCTAAACCACTTCCCTTTATTTTCTTGAGGTGGAATATCGTAAGGAGTAAATGACATTAAAATAAAATTTACGCTTTTACCATTCTAGTGTTCTTATTGAAATTTTTTCATCTCTACTTTATTAAATATAAATGCAATAAAAAGAATTGCGAATGTAATTAGGGCACAAATTTCTGTCCAATAATCTAACCCAATTTTAGAAATCATTAATGGTGCAAGAACTGTAAATAGTCCCCCAGAAAGAATTAACTGAGCGAATAGCTGTTTTGAAGTAAAAATTGGTAAAGTCTTAGAAATATTTTTAGGATCTGCAAGCCTTAAAAGAAGTAACCCAGAAGCTACTACACCTGTAGAATTTCCAAACTCTATCAAACTTTTTTCAAACCAATAATCATCAAAAATAAAGTATGCGAAATAAGCAATGCAGATTAAATTCCAAGATAAACCAAAAATAGTAAACACTAAAATAAGTATCCAATTATCAAAAACAACTGCAATATTTAAACTCGCCATAGCTGTAAAAATCAATAAGTCTGTGGATAAAATACCAATCTCCCTCTGCAGAATATTTGAAATAAATTCTGTATTTTTGGTTTTCTCTAAAATATATCTAATAAGGAGCGAACCTATAAGTATAAAGGGGAATACTGGAAGTGAAAAAATAATTTCCTTCGAAAAATCACCAAAAGAACTTGAAATATGCCTTAAAAATTTAAGTAGCAAAACACCAAAAGAAATTGCCAACCCGGAGAATCCAAGATTTATTATAAAAATTCTTAAATCTGCAAAAATTCCTATCTTATTTTTTTCTTTTAGAATATCTTTCTGTTCAAGAATTTCCTCAGTATCTGAAAGACCTAAAGTTCTACCAAGAAAGATAAATATGCTACCCAATATTGAAGAGGATAAAAGACCCATTGTTGCCATAGCCAAGCCAAGATCTAAACCATTTTGGAAACCTAATTTATTAAAACTTTCACCGATTATTGATGCAGCTCCATGACCACCCTCAAAACCGACCTCTATTAAACATCCCATTAAAGGATTTGCATCCATAGATGGAGGCAGAAAATATTTAACAACAATACCTCCAACAAAAAATTGTCCGAAACCTAGAGAAAGAGCTAAAAGAAATTGATTAAAAATTGGTTTAACTAAACCATTTATATTCGGAATAGGTCTTCCCATCATTAAAGTTGCGAAAACTAATGATAAAAGAGGAGTAGGAAAATTACTCCAAACATTAATTGTTTCTTTTGGCAAAAAGTGTATCGCTCCAAATGGACCTATAGATATACCTAAAATTCCCGATATAACTGCTATTGGTAATCCAAATCTCTCAAGTTGAACGGCTAGTTTAAATTTCCTCCCAAAAATCAACAAAAAAAATATAATTAATAATCCCAAAAAACTTATTAAAAGAGAATTTGAAAATATATCATTATTCAGTAGAGAAAAAATATTCAATGCTTTCAAAAATATATAATTCTAAATCTAAATTAATAAACAAAATTTTTCAAATAAAAAAGGCTCCGGTAAGAGGAGCCTTTTGATATTAGTAATGAAATTTTAAAAATTAATCTTTAAGGGTAACTGTTGCACTATCAATATTACTGATAGCATTAGTAACTCTCTTGAAATCAAAGCCTAGTGCTCTTAAAGCGTGCCATAGATGACCTTGAATAAAGAAGAATCCAAAATAGTAGTGAACATTAGCTAACCACGCCCTTGAAGTGTACTCACCATCAGGAAGATCAACAGTATCTACCCAATAAGGAGAAATACTAAATTTTAATTCAAGTGGTTCTCCAAAGAATTCAGTTGGATAAACTGTTGTGTTAGCTGCACTCCAGAAGGCTGCAATAATAGCCATCCAGCCTATTCCAGCTAATGACCATGAGAGAACAGCTTCTGCAGAGAGAAGTCCTTTACCTTTGAACTTGGTATATTCTCCAACTTGCTTAGTAGCAATATGCCAAGCACCACCAGTAATTTCAACGAAAGCAAGGAAAGCATGACCTCCCATTACTTCTTCAAGACTATCAATAGTCAAAAAGTCTGTTTGGTGATTCCAAATTTTGGCCAAATTTAATTCATACTCAACCTGTCTTACAGAACCAATAGCTGGATCATAAATTCCATGTACCCTTGCCCATTCAACAAAAGCGATAACTGCGAAACCAAGAATAATTAGATGGTGACCAAGAATAAATGTCAATTTGTCTGGATTATCCCATTCAATATTGAATTTTCTGGCTCTTGCTACCTCAGAATCTTCTAGATTTCCAGGAAGAAGTAAAGAATGTAAAAGTCCTCCGGCGGCTAAAACCATAGAAGAAACTAAGTGGACTATTGCTATCGCTAGAACAGGTTTAGTGTCTCCCATCGCAACGCCATTAGCATCAAACCCTATTCCAAGAGTCGCTAAATGAGGAAGAACGATTAGAGGTTGATGACCCATTGGGACACTTGGATCAAATCGTGAAAGTTCAAAAAGGGTGAATGCACCCGCCCAGAAAACAATTAATCCTGCATGAGCTACATGAGCAGCAATGAATTTTCCTGAGCGATTTGCTACACCTGAATTACCAGCCCACCATCCATAGGTAGTATCTGGATTTCCATAGGTTTGCATTTAGGAATTGATTAGCTTAAACGTTTTGAGAATACTTTATATTTCACCAAACAGTTGAATTCATAACAAAATTGTAAAGGTTAGTAATTCTAGCTGTCACTAAACAAAAATTATTCATAAGGAAAACCAAGAGCAAAGAAGGTAGATTTAATGTGGAAAAACTTTTCTCAGAGATATAAGTTTTGTAAAATAAACCACTATTTTCAATTCAAATAAGTTTAAAAAATTTCATTTTGCTGACATTAAAAGATGTTTTGTTTCATTAAACCACCCTTTTTATTGCTTCATTCTCAAACAATTATTAAATATGGGATAAGACATCTAATATTATGACTACTTTTCAAGAGTCTTCTAGAAAATTTTCACTAGAAATGAAATCGGAAGTTCATTACAAAAAGGCTGCAAAATCATACAGAAAATCAAAACAATATATAAATATGATTAACTTATATCCCACTTTGCAAAACACTCTTATTGAGTGTAAGGATGAGAATCTAATCGAATAGAGATTTTATATATTTTCCAAATCAATTAAAAAAATATTTTTTTTAGGCTGCAATATCACATTTTTCTTCAAAATGAAATTTATAAATTATTTTTCTGCACATTTTTATATTATAAAGAGCTTTTGGTTTCCAAGGTTTTTTCTGACCGAGTGGGGAGCTTTTCCAATGAATCCCAGGCTTTAGGATTCCATTTTCACGTAAAAATGAAAGTTTGATTTCAGTTATTCCTAGTTGTTCCGCGGTCAACTCAGATGAGCTCCATATATCCCCTAACATTGAATTGAGTAAATATTATTAATCCTTGATAACGTTAATTTTATTTTTTTGAAAGGGGTAAAACTTTTAAATAATTATTAAATAACAAAAAACCTAGTATTTATAAAGAAAAGAGATTTCAAAGATTTATGTCAAATTAAGAAATATTAAATAAAGAATCTTCATTAATAAATATCTCATCGATACCTACCACTTTATTAATAGATTTATAGACAACATATTCTTCAGTAATCGATTGAATCTTTGGAAGATTGATCAAACCTTTGTACCAATTTCCACTATTTATTAATTCTTCGTAAGTAGTTTTTAAATTAATTTCAGAATCAAGCACGGAAACCATTAAAAAAGTAATATTTCCTTTTTCTTTAGTCTCATTTACTAAAACAAAATGTCTTAATCCATTTATGGATTTATTAGAAGTCCAGAAATTTTCCATAATTATTTTTTCCTAATGTTCCCCTCAGAATTTTTTCCAGATATTTTTTTATATTCATTTCTAATTTCGTCTAATAAAAGTTTTCTTCTATCCATATAGTTAACCGACTCTTGTTTTGATAAGTTATATCTCTCTTTTTTAGTTAAATTCATCCAATTATTAAGATTCTTCTTATTAAAAGTTGTTAATTGTTTAGGCTTCAAAACTTTTTGTTTTCTATTTAATTTAGGAAAATTACTTAAATTAAAAAAAATAAATATAAAAAGAAAAAGCATCACTAACTTTAAGAGCATCACTTTGAAAGTAAATTATTATTTATCCACTTTTCTAATTTAATATCATTCTCAAAAGATATAACCTCTTCTTTATTACCATTACCTAATTGATCAAAGAGCCTTATAATAAATTCCCTTTTAGCCGCCTCATTATCACCGATAACAATAATACTCTTAGATTTTAATTTATTAGCCTTTTTAAATTGTTTAGAGAATGAGGATCCACTTAAATCCAACTCAACTAACAAATCATAATTTCTTAATTTTCTGGATAAATTCATAGCTAATGATTCAGCAAGGAAACCCTGATTAATAATATATATATCAGTATTTCTTGGAACTTCAAGCTCTCTTCCCGCTAGTAAGATTAATCTTTCTAAACCAATGGCGAATCCAATTGCCGGGGTATTTGGCCCTCCCATTTGTTTTATTAAATTGTCGTATCTTCCTCCTCCGCAAACTGTAGCTTGGGAGCCTAGAGCGCCACTTGTAATCTCAAAGGCTGTATGGGTGTAATAATCTAAACCTCTTACAAGATTAAAATTTTCCACGAAAGGTATTTTTAAAACCTCTAATTCTTTTTTAAAGTCTGAATATCTTTTATGACTTTTTTCAGACAAAAAATCAAATAATCTTGGAGCATTTTCAAGAGTTTTTTTTGTTTGAATATTTTTAGAGTCAAAAATCCTTAAGGGATTTTTAGTAATCCTATTCTGAGAATCTAAATCTAGAGAATTTTTATTTATTTCTACCCATTTTAAAAAGGATTTTTGAAAATTTAACCTATCATTTACGTCACCTAATGTATTTATTTCAAGATTAAGTTCTTTTATTCCTAATTTACTCAAGACATCCCAAGCTAAAGTAATAATCTCAACATCACTTCTAACTGAATCGTATCCTATAAACTCAACACCTAACTGATGAAACTGCCTTTGCCTGCCTGCTTGTGGTCTTTCATATCGAAACATAGGCCCCATATACCAAAGTTTCTGAAGAGGATTAGACGATATTCCATTTTGTATTAACGCTCGTGCAACGGAGGCGGTTCCTTCAGGCCTAAGAGTACATGATCTCTCCCCCCTATCAAGAAATGTATACATTTCCTTACTGACAACATCTGTTCCTTCTCCAATTCCTCTTATAAATAATTCGGTCATTTCCAATATTGGTGTTCTTATTTCTTTGATGGACGCTCTTGCAAGCTGCTCTAATAAAATTTTCTCAACGTTTTGCCACTTTATTAATTGATCAGGCAATAAGTCGACTGTTCCTCTAAGATTTTTTAGGTTCTTCAAAGTTCTAGAAAATAATTCAAAATTTTTAATTCAAGTAGAAATTAATCTTTGATTGGTTATTCTGTGAGACAATTTTAATTTAACACTTAGAAAAACTATTGGAAATTAATAAAAATAAAGAGAATCAGCATTGCGGTACAAAACCAAAAAAAATTGCTTTGGGAATAGCACCACTAGGTATAGTTTCAATAGGAATAGTCCCAATGGGAGTAATCAGTATTGGAATAGTACCAATGGGAGTATTTTCTTTTGGGGCAGTAGCAATGGGAATAGTCAATTTATCAATAGTAGGGATGGGAATTATCTCTGCCGGTTTAACGACTATGGGAATTTGGGAATATTCACCTAATTCTGAAAATAATCATCATAATCATTCAAAACAAATTTCAAATTCAAGCAAAGAAAATATGATTTCAGATCTATTTAACACTAAACAAGAAGCTGAAAAGGCTGCCTCAAAATATGGATGTATTGGAGCACATAAAATGGGTAATAAATGGATGCCCTGTAAGATGCACTAGATATTACCTTAGTCAAAAATTTATTGAATATTAATTCAAAATCTCTACTCTAAAATCAAGATTTTTTGCCTCATCAGTAGTTAATTTTCTTGACCAAGCTCCTTGCACAGGACTATTCCATCTGAACCCAGCATTTTTTGCTTTAGACCTATCTTCGTAACTAATCAGTGCCTTGTATAAAAACTTTGGTTCAGTAGCTTTAAGTAAAAGTTCCTCTAAATTATCGCATTTTTTGAAGACCTCAGATATGTAAACGCAATCAGATAAAGCTCTATGTAAATTCCAAACTGGTATTGAAAAAGATAAAGCTAGATCAGTTACTGAGGGTCTATTTTTTAGTGATTTTTGAAAAGACCAATTAATATCCTCTAAACTGCATATCCATTTTTTATTAAGTTTAGGTAATCTTCCTTTCCCAAACCATTTCTTGTCAAACTCTACATTATGCGCGACGATGAAATCCGAAAAATCAACAAGTTTTAAAAAGAAATTCAACCCATCTTCCCATGGTTGAGAGATGTTAGTTACTTCTGCAGATATACCATTAACATGTTCGGCTGCATTTTTATTAACCGGAAATAAAAATGAGGCCTGTGAAAGTACACATTTAAAAGATACATCAAACAAAATACAACCTATCTCTATGACTTCATCTTTATTTTCATCTAAACCTGTTGTTTCAGTATCAAGAATTAAAATTTTTTCAATTTTTTTATCTTGATAAGTAACACTTTTTTCAGAGGGGTTACTATTAATTTGACCCTGAAGAAAATCCAATTGATTTAATTCTTTTTTGTTAAATAGTTCCAATTACTTGAAATCACTTTTATTTATCTTGACGCAAATAACAAAAATTTCTTTTAAATTAATATTAATTAAACAAATTTGATAAAAATAAGTTTTAAAACCTTTTTAGATTTAAAAAATAAATTTATTAAAATGCCTTTTACAAAATATCAATTTAACAATTTTTGTTATTGGCCTTCAAATCCTAAGAAAATTGTGGAATTCATCGGTGGAAGTTATCTAGCTTCTAAACCAGATTTAACTTATAAGAGATTCATAGAAAGCTTAATTATTAAAAATTATGCAGTACATGCATATAAGTACACTCCACAATTTGATCACCAACAACTTTCTATTAGAGCATGGAAAGATTTTAAAAATTGCCGAATATCATTATCTAAGAGAATAGGGGGGGCGATCCCTTCAATTAGAATTGGTCACAGTTTAGGCTGCAAACTTCATTTAATTTCTCCTGATGGCGGAAGAAATTGTGAAAAATTCATATCAATTAGTTTCAATAACTTCAGTGCCAACAAATCAATTCCATTATTGAAACAGATTGCTCAAAAATTGGAATTTAATAGTGAATTCAGCCCCAGTCCTGAGAGAACTTTGCGAATAATTGAAAAAACTTATAATCAAAAAAATAACTTCCTAATAAAATTCAACACAGATGAATTAGATCAAACAGATAAACTACTATCTCGTCTTAAAGCACGAAAAGAAGATAATTCTAAGGGGGTAATATTAAAAGGGACACACACAACAATTGCTAGTGCAGGATTAAGAGAAAATTTATTAGGAGACTGGGCTGATGATGATTTTAAAAAAAAGACTATAAAAAAAATTTGCAGTTTAATTGATACATCTGATTAAGATGTTTCTTTCAACTTTTCCAAAACAGAACTATCTTCAAGTGTACTAATATCACCGCTGATTTTTTCTCCTGCAGCCAAAGATCTCAAAATTCTCCTCATAATTTTTCCGCTTCGTGTTTTAGGAAGAGAGTCAGAAATTATTATTTTTTCTGGCTTAGCGATAATTCCGATTTCTTTAACAACATGTTTCTTTAATTGCTCTATTAATTCTGAAGCAGTATTAACATCTTTCTCTAGAGATACAAAAGCGACTATTACTTCTCCTTTTAAGTCATCTCTTCTTCCCACCACAGCAGCTTCCGCTACTGATTTATGACTTACCAAAGCAGATTCAATTTCCATTGTTCCTAACCGATGGCCTGAAACACTTATGACATCATCAACTCTCCCCATAATCCATATATATCCATCATCATCAATGCGTGCTCCATCTCCAGCGAAATAAACATTCTTTTCTCCTTTAAAAGAAATATATTCCCAATAACTATCCAAGTATCTTTGTGGATTCCCATGAATTGTTCTCATCATTCCGGGCCAAGGCTTCTTAATAATTAAATACCCACCTTCATTCTCCATTACCTTATCTCCATTCTTATCAACTACTTCAACTTCAATTCCAGGTAAAGGGTAAGTAGCTGAACCCGGCTTTGTAGCAACGACTCCTGGTAAAGGACTTATCATTACACCTCCAGTTTCAGTTTGCCACCATGTATCAACTATAGGACATTTATTTTTACCAATAACATCCTTATACCACATCCATGCTTCAGGATTAATTGGTTCTCCAACGGTGCCTAACAGTCTAAGACTCTCCAGATTATATTTATCAGGGATTTCCCGTCCAGACTTCATAAATGCTCTTATTGCGGTTGGAGCAGTATAAAAAATAGAAACCTTATATTTTTGAACAATTTCCCAAAAAGCCCCTAAATTAGAAGGTCTTGGCACTCCCTCAAACATTAAGGTTGTAGCACCATTTGATAAGGGCCCATAAACTATATAACTATGGCCTGTAATCCAACCAACATCAGCAGTACACCAGTAAATGTCGTCATCTTTTAAATCAAAAATCCATTTAAATGTCAAATGGGACCAAAGATTGTAACCACCTGTAGTGTGAACTACACCTTTGGGCTTTCCAGTAGAACCTGAAGTATAAAGAATAAAAAGTCTATCTTCGCTATTCATTATTTCTGGTTCACAATGATCTTTTTGATCTTTTAATAATTCATGCCACCAAAAATCTCTATCATCAACCATCGAAATATTTTTTTTGGATCGTTTAACAACAACTACTTTTTCAACAACTTTATCTGCCCCACTTTCAATTGCTGCATCAACTGCTTGCTTAAGTTCAATCACCTTATCTTTTCTATAGCCACCATCAGCAGTAATAACAAATCTGCCGTTTCCATCAATTAACCTATCTTTTAAAGCTTCTGAAGAAAATCCTCCAAAGACAACTGAATGAGGCGCTCCAATTCTTGCACAAGCTAACATTGCAAACATCGCTTCAGGAATCATCGGCATATAAATACATACCAAATCTCCTTTTTTTACACCAATTGCTTTTAATGCATTAGCTGCTTTACATACCTCTTTTAGAAGTTCTTCATAAGTATATTTTTTGCTATCTCCTGGTTCACCTTCCCATATAAGTGCAGTCTTTCCTCCGAGCCCTCTATTAATGTGTCTATCTAAGCAGTTATATGTAATATTGAGTTTCCCTTCTTTGAACCATTTAAAAAAGGGAGCATTTTCGCTATCTAATATAGTTTGAAATGGCTCAAACCAATCTAATTCAGATTTTGCAAAAGATTCCCAAAATTGAATAGGGTTATCTGATGCTTGTTTTTTTAGACTTTGTAATTCTTCTTGAGTACTAATATTTGAGTTTTCTGCAAATATTTTTGATGGAGGGAAAATTCTCTTTTCTTCAAGTATGTTATTGATTGAATTTTTTTTATCTAATGACATTTAATAAACCTAAGCTAAACAAATTTAGTCGAAAAGTTTATGGTTTTCAAAAATTTTAATATTAATTTAGCTCGTATAAACTTTAATAGATCTAATAAATACGGCTTAGAACAAATTCTGGAAGAGCCATTAAAGCCCTTTTATATTCTGAATCAGGGAGCCATACTAAAGCTTCTTTTGAAAGCATTGCAAATTCCTCAGCTAGTTTTCTGGAACTTTCGATAGCTTTAGAATTCATAATGATACTTAGGGCATCATCTAAATCATCTTTTTCAGCAAGTTCTCTGTTAATAAGAACAGACAATTTCTTATTTTCTTCTAAGGCATATAAAACTGGTGCAGTTAGATAACCACTTGCAAGATCGCTTACTGCAGGTTTTCCGAGTTGTTTATCATTTCCAGTAAAGTCAAGTATGTCATCTACAACTTGAAAAGCTAAGCCAATATTTTTGCCGAAATCATACAAAGAGGCCAAGTTCTCATCATTAAGACCACTCAAAACTCCGGCTGCTTTAGAACTATTTGCTATTAATGATGCAGTTTTACAATAGCTTTTATTAATGTATTTTGAAAAAGATTGAGCAGAGTCAAATCTATTTAGATTTTGTTTAATTTCACCTTCTGCTAAATCCATTATTACTCTACTGAGTAGTTTAACTACATTTACATTATCAAGATTTGCAAGGTGCCAACTTGCTTGAGCGAATAAGAAATCACCTGCCAAAACAGCAACTCTGGTATTAAATCTACTATGTACTGTATCTACTCCTCTCCTTATAGAAGCCTCATCAACTACATCATCGTGAACTAATGATGCTGTATGAATCATTTCAGTAATCTCAGCAAGCCTTTTATGTTTACTAGTTAAAATAAATTCAGGTGATATTGCTTTTGAAATTAATAAGACAATACCTGGTCTAAGTCTTTTACCCCCAGCACTAAAGAGATGTTCTGCTGCGGCTTGAAGGATTGGATGACCAGCTCCAATTAAATTTTTCAGTTCAAGAATAAGATCATCAAGATCATTTTCAACTGGTTGTAATAGTTCTGTTACTGTATTCATGATTGACCTCATCTATATATTAAGGAATCAAACATTGCTTCGGAGGTTTACTAACCTAATTTCTTTATTAATTTCAAACCAAAATTTTACTTTTTTAGAAAATACATCTTTTTCTGAAGTAACAAAGAAATCTACATATTCATAAGAAAGACTTTCATAACAGGCAGTTTTTGAAATAGCAAAAGATTCATTAAATTTTTTAATTAATGCTACCGATGGATCAATAATTTTTATATTTGAATCTAATTTTTTTCTTAAAAAGTCATAAATCAAAGGATAGTGACTACATCCAAGTATTAATTCTTCAATATTTTTCTTTATTAATGGTCTTAAGTATAAATCCGAAAGATAATTTAAATTATCAAGATTTAATTTTTCTTTTTCAATTTCTGATACAAATTCTGGACATTCTTGCTGAAATATTATCTTATTCTCTTTTTTAGAATTTATAGCTTTTTTGTAATATGATGATCGAACAGTTGTTTGTGTTGCTAGTACACCAATTATTTGTTTATCAACTATTTCCGATACTGAGTTTATAAGATCAAAACAAGGGATCTTTAAATTATCTTCCAGAATATCAAGTGCACATGCATTTGTAGTGTTACAAGCTACTAAGAGTGCATCCAAATTCTTATCAACAAAAAAATTGCAAATCTCTTTTGCTATTATTCTTATCTCTTGAAAATTTTTACTTCCAAAAGGTATTCTTTTTGTATCCGCCAAATAAAAAACTTCTACATCTTTACGTGTTTTCAGTAAAGAATTAAGGATAGTAAAACCACCTATACCACTGTCAAATATACCTATTTTAAGCTTCACCCTATTTTATACAGATATTCAAGAATGCCTTTTGCAATTGCATAAGCTAATCTTTTACGGTGCGTTGTTTTTTCTAATCTTCTTGCATCTAATCTCCCCGTTAAAAATCCAATTTCCACAAGAACTGCAGGCATCCTTGTATTTTTAATTACGTAAAATCTACCTTGTTTAACGCCTCGATCAGGACTCCCAGGAGAAACTCTTAGAATTTGTTTTTGAATTTTTTTGGCAAGCAATCTACCTTTCCAACCTCTATAGTAAAAAGTTTCCAATCCATTAATATCCCTTCTTTTCCCTCTTGAGGCATTTGCATGAATACTTACAAAGATATCTGCATCAGTATTGTTAGCGAAGGAAACTCTCGGAGGCAAATCCAAATCAACTTCATTTTTTCTGGTTAATCTTACTTTGACACCTTTCTCAGACAGTAAATTTTTAACTATTTTAGAAACTTCTAGAACAACATCTGATTCCCTAATACCACCAATACCTATTGCTCCTGGATCAGGCCCCCCGTGCCCTGGGTCAATAACAACCGAAAATTTGTTTTGTTTTACATCTGGTAATTTCAAATAATGATAATCACTTTTCTTCTTATGAATTGATTTTTTATATTTTTTAATATTTCCAATTCTCTTAACGACTAGACCTTCACCAATCTTCTTAAAAGTATATTTTGGGGCAAATAGTTTGATTCTCCACCTGTTTTGATCTAAGCCAACCAATCGCCAAGTCAAAGGTTTCAAATAAGTCTCTTTCTTAAATTCAATTACTAGTCTTGTTTTACCATTATTGGGCTTACCTAATCTAATTTCTTTTATTGGGCCATTACCTTTTATTGTTCTGGGATTTGTTAATTCTCCTGGAAAATCTATCCAGAATCTATCTCCAGATATTTGGTTAGCCTTCTGAAAGTATGCTTTTAAATTTGTATATGATTTAGTTCTTAATTCTAATACCCCATTAGTGTTTATCTCCCATGCCGCCAGAGCACTTGAAGATTTTACTGGGAGGATTGAAGAATTTAAAAATAAAAAAACTGATAAATAATGAAAAAGTTTACTGTACAAAAACTTTATCATTAGTTTGAAAACAATTTGTTTTTTCTATGTTTAAGACTTGGCATCTGCTCCCTAATTTTCTTTACTCTTTCTTTGTCAGCAGGAGCTATTGCAGCTCCCTGAGTTTTTCCGGCATCAGATAAAACTGTACCCCAAGGGTCGATTACCATTGCATGGCCATGACTTTGCCTTCTTCCATAATGAATCCCAGTTTGCGCTGGAGCAACTACATATGCTGTATTCTCAATTGCTCTTGCCTGTAATAGGATTTGCCAATGATCTTTTCCAGTAAATGCTGTAAAAGCTGCGGGAATCATAATTAGTTCTGCACCATTCGAAGACAAATATCTATAGAGTTCAGGAAATCTAACGTCGTAACAAATTGATAATCCTATTTTGCATAAACCTGGAACATCTACAACAGGTGGGTACTCTGCCCCAGGAAAAATAGTGGATGATTCCTTGTATAAATTTCCATCTGGCAAATCAACATCAAACAAGTGAATCTTGTCGTATTTTGCCAAAATCTGTCCATCTTTCCCAAATAAGGCTGACCTATTAAAAGTATGACTTTCATTACCAGCAGGAACAGGATACCCTCCTCCCAAAAGAAATACTTGATATCTTTGTGACATAGTTTTTAGAAAATTTACACACTTCTCTGACAATTCAGAAGCTAATCTAAGTTTTTCTTCATCTCCTCCCAAAAAAGCAAAATTCTCAGGCAATCCTATTAACTCAGCACCTCTTCTAGCAGCTAATTCAATCTGTTCTTCTGCTTCAACAAAATTTGCTTCAACATTTGAAGTACTTGTAATTTGCAATGCAGCTACCAAAAAATCAGTCAAGACTTTACTCCTAGTGAACCAATTCGTAAATCATGAGGCACGAATCACACCTCTTTCAACTTGAGCTGGAACAATATCTAAGCAATCAAGTTCAGAGCAACATTTTAAATCATCATCATAATCTCCAAGACTTGTCAATCTTTTGCCATGGGTTGCTGTTTTTAAACATTTCAAAATATCATTTTCCCAAAAATCCCAGAGTGCCAAAGCAGCCTGTAATTCGTCATTCATAATATTAATTTCAGAATCACAGTTCTTTTGCAAGTATGAAGCCAAAGCACCTGCAGCCAAAGAATCCTCAAGTGAATAAGAGCCTTCCCAACCGCTACCAAGTACTAAAACATTTTCTTTTTTCAATGAAATGATTTTTTCGGCAACTGCTTTCCTATTTGGGAGTCCCATAGCAAATAAATGGTTTGCATTTTGAACTTTTTGCAATGATTTAGTCCCATTAGTCGTACTCATAAAAAGCCTTTTACCATTAACAACTTTTTTTGTAACTGATAAAGGGGAATTTCCTAAATCAAAGCCCTCAATCTTCTTCCCGCCTCTCTCTCCGAGCATTAATCTCTCATCAGCTTTCCACTTGACTGCAGATTCTTTCAATAGATCTAAATCTGCAAATACTTGGATTGAGTCAGCTCCATTAAATAATGCCCAAGAGATTGTGGTTGTAGCTCTTAAAACATCAATGACAACTGCAATATCGAGACTTATTTCTGGAACATCTTTTGCAACGTGATAATAAGTAAGATTAATGATCAAAATCCTTTCTAAATTTATTATAGAAAACAGTTACTTAATTTGATTATTTTTTTTTAAAAAACAAACTTATTGATAATATAGAGCTAATTTGTTTTTATAGAAATTTCATCAAGTATTAATTTGAAAATGAATAATATCCGCACAATAAAAGGTGGAGTTAAATTAAAAGGAAAAGTAAAAGTACCTGGAGATAAATCTATCTCTCATAGAGCTTTAATAATTGGAAGTATTGCTAAGGGTGAAACGACTATTGAGGGGTTTTTATATTCTGAAGATCCACTTTCAACTGCTGATTGTCTTAGAAAATTGGGTGTGAATATACCAGAAATAAAAAAAGATGAGCCTTTTACGATTTCAGGATTGGGTCTTGATGGATTAAAAGAGCCTAAAGAAATTTTAAATTGTGGAAATTCGGGAACCACCATGAGATTATTAATGGGGTTACTAGCCGGTCAAGAAGGTAAGAATTTTATCTTAACAGGGGACATATCTCTTAATGAGAGGCCAATGGGTAGAGTGGGCAAACCTTTATCTTTGATGGGGGGAAAAATTTCTGGCAGAGAAAAAGGGAACAAAGCCCCAATCTCAATTGATGGTAATAAACTTAAAGGATGTGTTATTGGGACCCCTGTAGCGAGTGCTCAAGTAAAATCCGCAATATTATTGGCAGGCCTTAAAGCTTCTGGAACTACTTCTGTTATTGAGCCAGCATCTTCAAGAGATCATACAGAAAGAATGCTAAAAGCATTTGGAGCAAACATAAGTATCAGAGGAGAATTAGGAAGAAATGTAGTTATTAAGTCAGGGGGTGACTTAAGTGGTCAGAGAATATTAATACCTGGAGACATAAGCTCTGCTTCCTTTTGGATGATTGCTGCATCTATTGTTCCAAATTCGGAGGTTTTAATTCAGAATGTTGGATTAAATCCAACTAGAACAGGGATTTTAAAAGTAATGGATTTAATGGGGGGAAATTATGAGATTTTAGATAAATCAACTATTGCAGGAGAACCTATTGGATCTATTAAAGTAAAGACTGCAAATAATTTGAGATCATTCACTATTGAAGGAGATATTCTCCCTAAACTTATAGATGAAATTCCTATTCTTACTGTAGCTGCTTGTTTTTGTAATGGAGTTTCTGAAATTAAGGATGCCCAAGAATTAAGAGTTAAGGAAACAGATCGATTAAAAGTCATGGCAAGACAGTTGCACAAATTCGGGGCTGAAATAATTGAAAAAGACGATGGGCTAATTATTAATGGTCAATCAAAATTTCATTCTGCGGAGGTAGACAGTGAGACGGATCATCGAGTAGCAATGAGTCTTGCTATTGCTTCACTACTTGCCAAAGGTACCTCAAAAATCATGAGATCTAATGCTGCTAGCGTCTCATATCCCACTTTTTGGGAAGACCTTGCCAAACTAACTATCTAACCAAAAAGTTTTTGTCTGAATTAATTGAAGTTTTAACAAAGGATGGGAGTTACTCTTTAAGAAGTGTATTTTTTCAAGAGAATTTCCATAGCTTAATAGGAGCGTTGGAGGAAACAAAATTAAAATTTACAGCTACTTCTAATTTGCAAAGATTTAAGGGTAAATCTCTTAATGTTTTGGATATATGTTTTGGTTTAGGATACAATTCCGCTTCTTTATTAGATGAATTAATTAAACAAAAATCGTATTTAAATTTGTATGCTTTGGAAATTGATAAAAAGCCTCTTGAATATTCGCTTATGAGTGAATCTTTCCTTAAATTATGGGCTCCAAAAGTCAAAACAATATTTGCATCATTGTATCGAAAAAATTACTTTGAGGATCAATTTTTTAAATGCAGTGTTTTGTGGGGTGATGCTAGAGAAAAAATCAACATTATTCCTTCATCTATTAAATTCGATCTAATTTATTTAGATGGTTTTTCTCCTCAAAAATGCCCACAAGTATGGACAGTTGAATTTTTATCTAAAGTCACAGAAAAGCTCAATTCGCAGGGTTATTTAATAACTTATTCTTCTTCAGCTGCAGTAAGAAAAACTTTAAGAAATCTTGGATTAGAGATTTTCACTATTAAACCAAGTTTTAATTACAGAACTTTTTGGAGTCAGGGAACTGTCGCAATATCAAAATTTGATAAGAAAAAATTGAAACCCAATTTCAATTTTGAGAAGTTATCTTTGATGGAAGAGGAACATCTCTTAACTAAAGCTAGTATTCCATATAGAGATCAAGATTTAAACGCAAGTAAAGATGATATAATTGAGAAAAGATTAGATGAGCAATTGTTCTCAAATCTATCATCTACAAATAAATGGAGAAAGAAGTGGGGAATGACGAAGTTATCTTTTAAGAGTTAAATTTAAATTAGGATTTCTAATAAACATGTTAAGTGTTGCGATATTAGCGGCAGGAAAGGGCACTAGGATGGAAAGCTCATTGCCAAAAGTTCTACATAAAATTTCTGGCAAAACTCTTCTACAAAGAGTAATTGATTCATGTGTTGAATTAAAACCTGATCAAATTTTTGTAATTACTGGACACAAATCAAAAGAAGTACAAAAGTCGATCCCAAACAATAAAAAGGTCCATATTGTTATTCAAGAACCTCAATCAGGAACCGGTCATGCTATCCAGGTACTTTGTAGAGAAGTAAAAAAACATAAAGGAAAACTTTTGGTACTTAACGGCGATGTGCCACTAATTAGGCCTAGTACTTTAAAAAAACTTTTATATTTACACGACTCAAAAAATGCTGATGTTTCTTTAATTACTACAAAGAAAACAACTCCTCATGGATATGGCAGAGTTTTTTTAAAGGGGAATTTTATAGAGCGAATTGTTGAAGAAAAAGATTGTAATGATCTAGAAAGAGAAAATCAATTAATAAATGCAGGTATTTACTGTTTTAACTGGGGTAACTTGTCAGAAATAATTAATACCTTGCAAAGCAATAATAATCAAAAAGAAATTTACTTAACAGATACAGTATCTTTGCTAAAGAGATCCCTAAGCATCGAGGTAGAGGATAATGGAGAGCTTCAAGGAATTAATAACAGAATTCAACTCTCAGAGTGCGAGGAAAATATTCAAAATTCAATTAAAGAAGAGCATATGCTTAATGGTGTAACTTTTATAAATAAAGCAAGTTGTTCGATTAGTGAAGAAGCCGAAATTGGTAAGGATGTAACTATAGAAGCTAATACTCATATAAGAGGAAATACCAAAATAAATAGTCATTGCATTATCGGACCAAATACTTTTATTGAGAATTCTTATGTGGGATTACATTGTGAAATTTCAAACTCTACTGTTTATGCTTCCCAGATAATGGATCATATAAAAATTGGCCCTTATAGTCATATAAGACCTAATTCCAAAATATCTTCCTTTAGCAAAATAGGTAATTTTGTTGAAATCAAAAATAGTCAATTAGAGGAAGAATCTAAAGTAAACCATTTAAGTTATATTGGCGATTCTATTATTGGAAGATCTACAAATATTGGAGCAGGTACTATTACTGCAAATTTTGATGGTCAGAAAAAACATCAAACAAAAATTGGTAAAAATTCCAGTATTGGAGCAAATACAGTTTTTGTCGCACCAATAAATATCGGGGAATCAGTGACGACAGGAGCTGGTTCAGTGATCACCAAAGACTCCAAAGATAATTCATTAGCAATCTCAAGAACTAAGCAAGTAAATATAGAAAATTGGAATAGAAAGAAATCTTGATCTAATTAATTAATTCAATAATTTTTTCAAGCTGCCAACATCTGCTCCCTTTTATAAGAATAGAATCACCTTTTTTTGTAGATTTGTTTATCTCTTTGGGTACGTCTTTAATATTATTTAAAACTAAGAATTTTTTCTTATCTTTTAGATAATTGGTATAAATTTTTTCATTTTTTTTATCGCAAATAAATAAACATTTTTCTATGTCTGAATTATTTACTAAGTTGAATATTTCTTTATGATATTTTTCAGATTCTTCTCCCAATTCTTGCATACTTCCAAATATGAAAAATTTATTTCTCGGTTTTTCAAGCAGGTTTTTAACACATGCTTTTACTGACTCTGGTGAAGCATTATATGATTCGTCATATATTGTTGTTTTTACTGATTTAAGAATTTTATTTCTTCCACTTAAACTTGCAAAATCAAATTTATTAAAAGATGCAAAATCAATTCCCAGCTCTTTAGCAACTGCATAAGCAAATAAGAAATTCGAAGCATTGTGAAATCCTTCAAATGAAATTTCAAAGATATTTTCTTCAATCAAAATTTTTTTATTCGAAGGATTATAAAATCCCCTCAAATTATCATCTTTCTTAAAACTCTCCTTTTGATTCTCTATATTTAATAGTTTTACTTTTATCACTCTACCTTTCCAAAATTCTTTTAAAGTTTTCTCTAGGAATAGATCATTTGCTGGAATTATTACAACTCCTTCGGGATTTAAGAACTTACTAATTTCACACTTTGCATAAGTAATATTTTTTTTCGAGCCTAACAATCCAATATGAGCTGTGCCAATGTTAGTAATAACTGCAATATCGGGTTCACTGTATTTAGATAAATTTTCGATCTGTCCAAGACCTCTCATCCCCATCTCAAGAACTAAAACTTTATCTTCTATATCTGTAGCAAGGATAGTCAGACCAACTCCAATCTCATTATTGAAATTTGCATGAGATAATTTTATGCTTCCAAGTTTATTTAAAACCCCACCAATCATTTCTTTGGTTGTTGTTTTACCCACTGAACCAGTTATTGCAACAATAGGAATATTTAATTTTTTTCTCTTTAGCAATGCTAATTTTTGAAATGCCTCTAAAGTATCATTTACAACCCAATAAGGAAAATTACTAGGAAGTAATCTCTGCATCCCTTTTTTAATTACTACTGATCTAACTCCTTTATTTAAAACCTCTGGAAGAAAACTATGTCCGTCAAAATTTTTACCCTTGATAGCTATAAAAAGATCATTTTTTAATAAAGTTCTACTATCAATACTTATATTTTTAAAATTTAAAGAATCTCTTTTCCCCTCGCTCAGATTTTTAATATCCCCCAAAATATTGTTTAATTCTGATAAAGAGAATTCCATTAAAAAATTAAGTCATACTTTTTTTAAAGATGGATCAGCGGATTGTCCATAAGAGAACTTTTCAACTTCAGCAAAATCTGGAGATGGTTCTTTTATTCCACAAACATCTTTGTACATAATTTCATATTCAAGTGCGGATCTTTGCCAACTAAACTCTTGGCTCATCGCTCTTTTTTGCAATAATTCCCAACTATCTTTATGCCTAAATGCCTCCCAAGACCTTACTAAAGATGTATAGAAATCTATAGGTTCAAAGCGATCGAAGCAAAAACCCGTGCCACTATTTTTTTCTGGATCATGAGGTAAAACTGTATCAACCAAACCTCCTACTCGCCTTACTATTGGAATAGAGCCATACCTCATAGCAAGGAGTTGACTTATACCACAAGGTTCGAATCTACTTGGCATTAAGAATGCATCAGAACCACCATATATAAGTCTTGATAAAGAATCATCATAGGTAAGAAATACTGAAAATCTTCCTGGATAATCTAATGCAAGCTGCCACAATCCTGACTCTAAATATCTGTCTCCGGTCCCTAAAACAACTATTTGCGAATCTGTATATGCTAAGAGTCTTCTTGAAACTTGTAGAAGTAAGTCAACACCTTTCTGATCAACTAACCTACTAACCATACCTAAAAGATATTTTTTAGGATTAACTTCGAGACCCATTTCTTTCTGCAGAATTTTCTTATTTTCTACCCTATTGTCTAAATTTTTAATACTGAATTTTGCTGGTAAAACTGGATCTTTGGCTGGATTCCATTCGTCAAGATCTATGCCATTAAGAATTCCCCTTAATTTACCTGAAATGTAATTAAGTAATCCTTCAAGGCTTTCCCCGTATTCATTGGTTTTAATTTCATCTGCATAAGTCGGAGAAACAGCATTTACTCTATCTGCGAATAACATTGCTGCAGCCATTGTGTGGTCTCCATGCATATACCAGGGACACCAAGTCATTTTTTCTAGTTTCCATCTCCAAGGGCCTTGGTATTTTAAATTATGAATTGTGAAGACAGTGCTAATTTCGGGGTCCTGATGCATCCATACAGGAATCATTCCAGTGTGCCAATCATGGCAATGGAGAACTTGTGGTTTCCAACAATTCCAGGCAAATTCTGCGGTGGCACTAGCAAAAAATGTAAAACGCCAGTCCTCATTTTCGCCTCCGTATATTTGGTCAGAATCAAATATCGGATGACCTACAAGGTAAATCACATAATTATGAATGGGATGTTTTGCTTCATATACTGCGAAATCGTTGGCCATTGTATTTGCTCTAAAGACTGGCTCATCCGATACCTCTAAAAGACTCCACAATTTCCCATATCCTGGAATTATAACCCTTACATCGTGACCAAGTTTTATCAAAGATGGAGGTAACGAACCAACCACATCTCCCATACCTCCAACTTTGATCATTGGAGCACATTCAGCAGCGGCAAGAAGAATTCTCATTGATAATTATTTAAAAAGTTCTTTTGAAAAATTAACTAGGGTGTCCAGTTATAGTCAGAAAAGTCTGGTGGACGCTTTTCAAGAAAGGCATCTCTACCTTCTTGAGCTTCTTCAGTCGAATAAAATAATTGAGTTGTGTATCCAGATAATTCTTGAATACCAGCAATCCCATCATTCTCCGCATTGAATGAAGCTTTAAGAATACGAATAGCAGTTGGACTATTTCGTAAAATCTCTCTTGCCCAGATTACACCCTCAGCTTCTAATTCTTCAATCTTTGTAATTGCATTTATTAAGCCCATCCTAAGAGCTTCCTTGGAATTATATTTTCTACATAAAAACCAAATTTCTTTTGCTTTTCTTTGACCAACAAGTCTTGCCAAATAACTAGATCCAAATCCCGCATCAAAACTACCAACTCTTGGACCTGTTTGACCAAATATTGCATTTTCAGAGGCGATACTGAGATCACAAATTAAATGAAGTACCTGGCCTCCTCCAATTGCAAAACCAGGAACTAGGGCAATAACCACTTTAGGCAAACTTCTTATTAATCTTTGAAGTTCAAGTACATTTAATCTCTGCTTGCCCTCATCATTTTTATATCCATTTTCACCTCTTACACTCTGATCACCTCCAGAACAAAAAGAATAAATTCCTTTCTTGTCAGGTCCTGCACCTGTAAAGAGAACTACTCCAATAGTTTCATCATTTCTTACAATATTAAATGCGTTAATGAGTTCATCTACAGTTTGTGGCCTAAATGCATTTCTTTTTTCAGGCCGATTAATTGCAATTCTCGCAATTCCCTCATCTGATTTATGAAACAATATATCCTCATAAGATTTGCATTCTGACCAATTTAAAGTTGTTTTACCAGGTAATACTTTCATGAATCCTAATTATTCAAAGATAGAAAATAATAAATTCAACTGCTAATTATTTTTTCTAGCAGGGCATTTTTTTCACAAATTTCATTTTCTGGATCAATATCAACTTTAATTATTACAGATTTCTTGATAGAAATGCTCCAATCGAAAGCTTCTCGTAATTTTTTAAAATTTGCCACATTTTTAAAGTTTACTTGATAACCCTCTGCGAGTTTTGGCCAGTTTATTTCTTTAGGCATAAGAAATAGTTTTTTTAATTCATCTTCTTTTAAATTTTTTTTATAAATACGATTAAATATATTTCCGCCATTATTATTTATTAGGAGAATTGTTAAATTCATATCGATTGATTTTTCTATCAGCCAACCGTTTATATCATGAATAAAAGCCAAATCTCCAGTCACGAGAAGTAAAGGATTTTTAATTCTAGAAATTCCTAACGCTAGGGATAAAGTACCGTCTATACCAGAAGCTCCTCTAAAGCTGAAACAATTTCTTGTTAAAGTACCATTCTCAGAAAATGTAAGCCAATCTCTAATCGGACTACTCGCGGAGAGCATTATTGGATTTTCAGCTGGCCAAAGTTTTGGAACAAGATTTGCAAGCTTATACTCAGTAATTTGATTATCATAAGTAATTTTTTCTTTTAAAATTTCTTTAATTTGCTCACCTTGCTCTATTAGATCAAGAGCTAAAGGAGTAAGAGACTTTTTGTTTTTTTCGTTAATTGATAATTCTTCTAACAAAAGACTAGTAAAATTTGAAAGCCCAAAATCATATTCAAATGATTTTTTTATAGGGTCCAATTTTCTATAGTTTTTTTCTTTTATAAGAATTTGTATCCCTTCGAAGGTTATTAAAAACTTCTCCAAATCAATTGAGGATGACATTGGACCAAGCCTCAAAAGTTGATGACAATTTATTAAATTCTTATTTTTTCTTAAGACTAATTCCCAATTCGCAACTAATCCTCTCAAATCAGAATAAACGCCTGAAACAGGATCAGCAAATACTGGCCAACCAGTAATTTCTTGTAATTTTTCTAAAGATTTATTGAAAGAAGATAAGTCATTTATGGAACCTTGAAAGGGACCTACCACAATAATGCCAGATTCATCTAAATTTAAACTTTTTAAAATTTCTAAGAATTTGTTTTTATCAGACTTTATTTCAACTTCCTGAAAGACATATTTTTTCTTTGAATAAATTCTCTCAAAAACCTCTAAAACATTTTTTTTATTTAAAAATGAAATACCTAAAGGCTTATCAATAGGAATATTTAAATGAATAGGACCAGGGAATGTTGATATCTGTTTCTCAGTAATTCTCACTAAATTTAAGATTTCATTTTCTTGTGTTTCATGGAGTCCATTTAGATTTGTACTTAAAACTCTTCTGCAGACTGAACTCAAAAAATCTTCTTGATTGACTGTTTGATTAGCTCCACAATCTTTTAATCTTAATGGTCTATCAGCAGTAAGAAATATAATACCTTTACAAGATCGGTCTGCCTCAACTGCTGCTGGCAATAAGTTACTTACGGCAGTACCAGAAGTGGTAATAACTAAAGAAAGATTACCAGATGCAGCAGAAATTCCAAGAGAGTGGAATCCTGCAGATCTCTCATCTATTGAATTAAAAATATTTACGAGTCCTAATTTATTTAATTCACCAGCAGCAATTGCTAAAGGGGCAGATCTACTACCAGGACAAATTATTAAATTTTGAACTCCTATTTTTATAAGAAGATTTAAAAGTTGTAAACTTCTAAGAAAATTTTTGCATTCAATAGATGATGTCATAATTTATATAAATGCTTTGGGAATTTCCTTATAACTGAATTAAATAAAACATGTCTAGAACTCAAGAAAAAAGAAATTCAATACTAAAGGATTTAAGAAATCTTTTAATCTGGATATCTATTGCTTTAATTATACGATGGCAGGTTATAGAACCAAGATGGATCCCATCCGGTTCAATGCTTCCAACTCTTCAAATACAAGATAAAATTCTTGTTGAGAAAATAACCCCTAAAATCACATCCAAATCAAATCTTTCAAAATTTAAAAATAAAATAGTTGTTTTTAATGTTCCCGAACAATTAATTATTGCTGGTTATGAAGCAGATACTGCACTAATAAAAAGAGTAATTGGAATACCTGGAGACAAGGTAGAAGTAAGAGACGGTAAACTTTACTTAAATGATCTCGCTCAAAAAAAATACGTTTTTGACAAAAATATTAGTTATTCTACAGGGCCTTTTATTGTCCCAGAAGAGTCATTATGGGTGATGGGAGATAATAGAAATAATAGTATGGACTCACATATTTGGGGATTTTTACCCTATGAAAAGGTTATTGGTAAAGCTATTTTTAGATATTGGCCGTTTAATAAAATGGGACCTATTCGGTTCCCTGCCCTTAATAATTTAGATTAATGGGTACGCGATGTTGTAGGGTTTTTATATCTTGAAGTTGTAGAAATGTTTAATCCAGAATTTCTTGCTACTGAAAATAATGATCCAAACGATGAGAATGATTTAATACAATACTTACAAAAACAATCTCCAGAAGTTTTGCAAAGAGTAGCAAAATCAGCTAGTGATGATATTCAAGAAATTATAAGACATAATGTCCAAGGTCTTCTTGGAATGCTTCCTTCAGATCAATTTGATGTAAAAATAACATCTTCAAAAGACAACATTGCTAACTTATTATCTTCTGCAATGATGACAGGATATTTCTTAAGACAAATGGAGCAAAGAAAAGAGCTAGAACAAACTCTTAAAAATGATGAAAACATGTCCATTGAAGAATAATAGTTTTTAAATATTTACTTCTTCAGGGATTATTCCTAGTTCAAACAACTTTTTATATAGACCCATCAAAAATTTATTATCCTCCGGAAGTTTGTCCCACTTTTGGGAATTAATTTCATTAATTAATTTTTGACAATCTTCTATTGTAAATTTTATGGGTGCCGTAAAATGAGCTGGAATTAAATATTCCAAATCTTCAAAAGACTTGATATTTTCTAACCATTGAAGCAACACTTCTTTTGAACGCGGAAAAATTAATTTTTGTAAAACTGGTGCAATTTGAATCTTAGGAGTATCTTTACCCATTATTTCAACAAGAGAGGATTCCCAATCTTCGTCCCATAAAAAGGGATAAATACCGAAATGTGATCTCCAATTTCTAAGATCTTTTTTGAATGAATACTTAACTATTTCTTTTAAAGATGGGATATTTAATTTACCTGGCTTCAAAAAAGATGAAAATAAAACTAACCTTTTCCATCCTTTTTTTCTTTGTTCGATGGAGTCAATCAAAGGTTCATCTCCTCTCTCTCTAGAATGAAAAAGCAGTGGAGTTGGATCAAAATTAAATATCTCCGGTGGTGTAGAGTCTATTCCAACTATTGCGTCTGTTACATGAAGAGTTTTCGTAGAATAATGAAAACAGCTTATCTCCTGATATCTTCCAAGTCCTAAATTCAGTGGGCCTAATGAAGACCATTTAAAGGAGTTTGTATGTGGAGTACCTTCCTCAAACAGTATTCTTGATCTTTTTGATGGAATTCCTAAAAAATCTAGTGGTAGATTTATGGGGAAACTCCATTGTCCAGGACAAAGCCAAATTTCTGCATCTTTAAAAATTCTTGAAAGCGCTGGCAGTCCGATTTTATGTTCTAGTCCAGAAGCACTCGGTAGAATTATCGTTTTCACTTTGCCGTGAATTGCAATTAATTTTTCTAACTCATTTATTAATTCTTTTGTCGGAGGCAGTGGATTTATTAGCATCAATCCATTATCAACCTTTATTACCGTCATTCTTATTGGAACCGCAACATAATAAAGTCCCTGTATTTGTTCCAAGGACCATATTTGATCAGGAATTAATTCTCTTAAAACTGTTTTCTTTTTTCCATAAGGATATAAGGGAAATAATGGCCACCAATACCACTTTTTATTTAAAGTTTCTTCCACCACTATCATTTATACCCAGCAAATAATTTCTTTAACTTAAATATTCCGTATCTTGGAGCGAATAAAAAAGCAAATAAAAATATAAAAGTTTGTACCAAGACAATTGATCCACCTGTTTCAAGATCAAACCAAAAACTAATGTAGATTCCTATTAGGCTTGAGATAATTGCACTTAATACTGAAATTATTGTCATATTATCAAACTTATCCGTTAGTAAATATGCTGTAGCCCCAGGTGTAATCAACATTGCAACTACCAAAATAATTCCAACAGACTGCAGGCCCACAACTGCTGCTAAAGATAAGCACGTGAGGAGTAAATAATGAAGAAAAAATACGTTAATCCCAACTGTTTTTGCATGCCTAGGATCAAAACAATAAAGCATTAAATCTTTTCTGAAAATTGATAAAAGGATTACTACCAATAAAGAAATGAATATAGTTTGATTTACATCTGAAAGTGATATTCCTAATGGACTACCAAAAAGAATAGAGTGCAGATCGATATTGCTTTTTATCTTAGAAACCAATACGATTCCAAGAGCGAAAAATCCAGTAAATACTAACCCAATAACGGTATCTTCCTTAACTCTAGATTTCTGCTTAATAAACCCTATCAATGCTACAGAACCAACTCCGAAAATAAATGCACCTAAAGAGAAAGGAAGACCTAATGCATAAGCAACCACAACACCAGGCATTACTGAATGTGACACTGCATCTCCCATTAAAGCCCATCCTTTAAGAGTCAAATAACTAGAGAGGAAACCACAAACAGCTGCTACTAATGAACTCATAAAAAGTGCTTTTCTCATAAAGTCATGAGTTAGAGGATCTGTTATAAATGAATCTAAAGTTAAAAAAGAACAGAGTTCCATATAATTTGAAATTTAGGATTCAGGTCCAAACAAGAAATCAGGTGAGATTCCTCCAAAAGTGGTCGTAATATTTTCAGGGGTAAACACTTCAGAAGTCTCGCCATAAGCTACAACTGTTTTATTTATTAAAAGAACCAAATCACAGAATTCACGGACATGAATCATATCATGAGTGGATAATAAGATAGTTTTCCCCTCATTTTTAAATTGAATAAATAATTCTGAGATAAGTTTCTCAGTTCTTATATCAACCCCTGAAAAAGGTTCATCAAGAAGTAATATTGATGCTCTTTGCGCAATTGCTCTAGCTAAAAAAGTTCGTTTTCTCTGACCTCCAGATAAGTTTCCAATAGGAGTAGATAAATGATCAGTAAGATCAACTCTCTCAATAGCATCTTTAACAGCCTGAACATCAGACTCTCTAGGACACCTAAAAATATTCATCGAACCATATCTTCCCATCATCACTACATCCCAAACACTTATTGGGAATTGACTATCAATTCCCTCATTTTGAGGAACATAAGCAATTGTCTGATCTTTTTGAGCAGATCTTACAGACTCTCCATTTATTCTAATTTTTCCCTTTGAAATATTTACAAAGCCAGTTAAAGCATTAAAAAAAGTTGTTTTACCAGCCCCGTTCATCCCTACTAACCCACAAATCTGGCCGGGTTTTAATCTTAAATTGGCATCATACAAAGCCACCTTACCGTTGTAATCTACGCAAATATTCTCTGCATCAATCCTAAAGTTTTGATAATTGATTTTTTCCATAATTCAAAAAAGTCCTTTTTTAATCAGATCCAAATTATGCTCAAGCATTTTTAAATAGGAACTGGCAGGACCACTATCATCAGATAATGAATCAACAAAAAGATTTCCTCCAAAATTAGCCCCAGTTTCGTTTGCAACAACCATTTGAGATTCGTTACTTACAGTACTTTCGCAAAATACAGATGGAACATTTTTTTCTTTAACTAGTGAGATTGTTCTTGCCATTCTTTTGGGAGTAATTTGACTCTCAGCATTAACTGGCCACAAATAAACTTCCTCTAATCCATAATCATTTGTTAAATATGAAAAAGCTCCTTCACAACTTACTAGATACCTCCTCTCTTTATTTAAGTTATTAATAAAAAGTGAGAATTCTTTATCTATTTTAGAGAGCTTATCTTTATAAATTTTTCCATTTTCTTCAAATAATGTCCTTTTGGATGGCCTCAATTCCGATAAAGAATCCACGAGAATATCTACGTATAGCATCCCTCTTTTTGGAGAAATCCAGGCATGAGGGTTGGGTTTCCCTTTATAAAAATCTTCACTGATAAAAATAGGATCTAATTCTTCTGCGACGGTAATTCTTTTAACGTTTAAATTAGAAACAAATTTTTCTGACCATAATTCAAATTCAAATCCATTATCAACAAAAACAAAGGCATTAGAAGCATTTACCAAATCGCTTGGAGTTGGTTGGTAACCATGAACTTCAACTCCAGGTTTTGTTATTGATCTAACAATAAAATCATCTTTAGAAAGATTTCTAATTATGTCCGCCAAAACAGTAAAACTTGTCAGTATTACTTCTTTACTTTCATTTTTATTTGATATTCTCTTACAAGATCCTGAAGCAAGAGAAAGCAGAATTAGCAAACTTAAAAAAATAATTTTTTTTCTCATCTTTAATGCTCAACCTCAGATTATGATCCAAAAGATAGTTTCATAAGTGGTTTTCTAAGATCAGAAATAAATCCTTTCCAATTTATTTTTTCTTTTTCAAACGCTTTTTCAACAATTTTCTCAGAATTTTTCTTAATAAAATCCAAATCAGGTTCTTCTACTCCTTTTGTTATTGCCATAAAATCAGCCAAAGAACTTGATACTACTCTTGTTAAGTAAGCAGCACTGACAGCCTGAAATGCTCCAGAGACAAGCCAATTAGGGCCATGTAATTTTGTTATGCCAATTAGAGTCTGTCCACTCCATTCAATAACTCCCTGAGCAATTGCAGTCTTTAAAATCTCTTTAGATACTTTATCTAAAATTTCAGGAGACCAATTACATCCCCATATAGACTTAATTTCTTTAATCATTAATGAATTAAGTACTGTCATTGCCATAACATCAATTGATGGGATAGGAGATAAGAAAACAGTTGACGCTACAAGAATTTGATTTTTTCTTTGTATACCTTTTAACTGAACTCTTCTTATCCCTTCAATTTCAGATTGCCAGGCAACATGAAGTTCTTTCAAGAGCCTTTTTTTTGTATTTTCAATATTTTTATATGGACTTAGGAAAAACTTCCTTAAAGAAAAAGGTATATTTGTTATTTCGTTATTATTCACATCAAAAGTAATAATTTTATTTATAAAGTCACTTGAAATTTGAGACTTTAGGTCTTCTATCTGATTTTTGGCTTCTATTTCGTTGGAAGTTAAAGCCACCAACCAGATTGGCATATTTTTAGGAAACTTTTTCAGCCACAAAAAATCATTTGCCGACAAAGGCAAGTTTATAAAATAGAAAATTGCATCACTATTCAAAGCTTCATCCGGAATAATTTCAGAAGAATTGTATTTAGGCAGTTTTTCGAATAAATCAAAGTCAAACTTTTCTGCTTTAAAATATTTTTTCAAAACAGACTGACAACTTTGATAATGTTTCTGTCCAATGCAACTTATTTTTTCTTTTTCACATCTATTAAGAATCAATTCAAGTGTTTTTTGTCTTTTTGAATTCTTTTTCTCTAATTCATTTGTTGCTTCAAGTTCTTCAAAAAAATTTAAATCTTCATTACATAGATTTATCCAACCATCTAAATTATTTGGCTCATTAAATTTAGGCTTATCATTCTTCAAGTAAAAATATCCCCCCAAACACAACGCAAAAAATCCTATTGAGCCTCCTGCAAAATGAATTAAGTCACTTACAAACCATTCCCCAAAGCCTAATACTAATAAAATAAAAAAAAGATTTTTTTTTGGAAACTTTATGAAATCCTTTAAAAGGTTGTCTTTACTAATATCAAACACAATGCTTTATTTCTCTAATTTTATTTTAATGCAAGTTGTGAATGAGAAAAGCGAAATTACATAAGTCGTTAATCAAAAGATAAAAATTTAAGGCTTTTAAAAAGACTTATTGCATAACAAGATGCTAAGTTAATAAACTATTTAAATAACTTAAGAAACATCCAGATGTCTAATTCAAATTTCAGCAATAATCCTGGACAAGAAAATTACAGAGGTCGTTCTAATAATGAAAGATCTAATTTCAGAGATAGATCCGGTAGCAAAAGAGATGGAGGAGGATTCCGAATAAGATTGAGTGATAACGAAATGAAAGCTGTTAAATTAATACAAGAGAACTTTCAATTAAGGTCTACCGTTGCAGTACTGGGTTTCTCTGTTAGAACACTTAGCGAAATGATCAAAGACGAAAAATTGATTGAATCAATCACGGAATATGCAAAAAATAACAAAAACTCTTCTCCGAGTAGACAATCACAAAATCCTTATGAAGAAAAGACAAAAACAGCTCCTGACCCCTTTGCGAGACCAGTAAAAAGTTCCTCAACTGAAGAAATTCAATCTAGCGAAGTAGAAGAGGATGGCAAATAAAAAAAGAATTCTTTCAGGAGTTCAACCAACTGGTGATTTACATATTGGGAATTGGCTTGGGGCTATAAATAATTGGGTTACGCTTCAAGATCAATATGAGACATTTCTATGTGTAGTTGATTTGCACGCAATCACAGCTTCATATAATCCCAAAGAATTATCTAAGAACACTATATCTACTGCGGCTTTGTACGTTGCTTGTGGGATAGATCCCAAAATATGCTCAATTTTTGTCCAGAGTCAGATTTCTGCACATTCAGAACTTTGTTGGATATTAAATTGCATGACTCCTATAAATTGGATGGAAAGAATGATTCAATTCAAAGAAAAATCCATCCAACAGGGAAATAATGTATCCATTGGATTATTTGACTATCCAATACTTATGGCTGCAGACATCCTTCTTTATGACGCTGACTTTGTACCAGTGGGTGAGGATCAAAAACAACATCTTGAACTTGCCAGAGATATTGCACAACAAAGAATTAATGCCAGATTTAGTAAAGATAAAAATATTTTGAAAATCCCTCAACCGATTATTATGAAAAATGGATCAAAAATAATGAGTTTAATTGATGGTTCAAAGAAGATGAGCAAAAGCGATCCTAATGAGGGCAGTCGCATTAACTTATTAGATACTCCTGAAATAATCACAAAAAAAATAAAAAGAGCAAAAAGTGATAGTTACATTGGAATTGAATTTAACAATCCTGAGAGGCCAGAATCTAAAAATCTTCTAATGATTTATTCAATACTATCTGGCAAAGAAATTTATCAATGTGAAAATGAATTCTCAGACACTGGATGGGGGACATTTAAAAAATTAATTACTGAACAACTTATAGAATCCTTAGAACCTATTCAAGAAAAATATAAATTATTAATTAATGATCCCTATCAGCTAAACAAAATCCTTGATGAAGGTAAGGAAAAAGCTGCAGATTTGGCAAATAAAACTTTAAAGAGAGTTAAATCAGAATTAGGATTTTTTGAAATGGAGAAATAAATTATGCCATTAATTACCTTGCCTGATGGTTCAAAAAAGGTTTTTGAAAAATCTGTAACTATTTTGGAAATTGCACAAAGTATAAGTGCTGGATTAGCTAAAGCAACAATTGCTGGGAAAGTAAATGATGTTCTGCTTGATGCAACTATTCCTATAAGTAAAGATTCCAAAGTTGTAATCATTACATCAAAAGATAAAGAAGGAATTGAAATAATAAGACATTCCTTTGCTCACCTTATTGGTCATGCAGTTAAACAAATTTTCCCTAATATTAAAATGGCAATTGGGCCTGTTATTGAAAATGGTTTTTACTATGATATTTTTTCTGAATACAGATTTACTCCTGATGATTTAATAAAAATTGAAGAAAGAATAAACATCCTAATTAAATCAAATTATGATGTAGAAATCCGCCAGGTTTCCAAAGAAGAAGCAATTAAAACTTTTAAAGAAAGAGATGAGACTTTTAAATTACGAATAATTGAAGAAATTCCTGAAGAAGGTCTCATCAATTTATACAAGCATGAAGAATATATCGACATGTGTAGAGGACCTCACGTTCCCAACACTAGACATTTGAGACACTTTAAATTACTTAAATTATCAGGTTCATATTGGAGAGGTAATTGTGAGAATGAATCATTACAGAGAATATATGGTACTGCATGGGCAAAAGAGAAAGAACTTAAGGAATACTTAAAAAGAATTGAGGAAGCGGAAAAAAGAGATCATAGAAAACTTGGTAAAAAACATTCATTATTTCATATACAAGAGGAATCTCCAGGAATGATTTTTTGGCATCCGAATGGATGGACTATCTACCAAGTACTGGAAAAATACATAAGAGAAATACTTAAAAAAAATGATTATTTAGAAATTAAAACCCCACAAGCTGTAGATAAATCTCTTTGGGAAAAATCCGGTCATTGGGAAAAATTTAGAGACGATATGTTCACTACTGCATCAGAAAATCGAACTTATGCAATTAAACCTATGAATTGTCCATGCCATATTCAAGTATTTAATCAAGGTTTAAAAAGTTATAAAGATTTACCTATTCGACTTGCTGAATTTGGTTCTTGTCACAGAAATGAGCCCTCTGGTGCACTACACGGCTTAATGAGAGTAAGAAACTTTACTCAAGATGATGCACACATATTCTGCACAGAAGAGCAAATTCAAGAAGAAGTATCTACTTTTATAGATCTTGTTTTTGAGGTTTATAAAACTTTTGGTTTTGATGAAGTTATTATCAAATTATCAACTCGTCCAGAAAAAAGGGTAGGTAGTGAAGAGATTTGGGATAAATCAGAAGAAGCTCTTACCAAAGCTCTCGATAATAAGAGTCTTAAATGGGAACTTCAACCAGGGGAAGGGGCTTTTTATGGTCCAAAAATAGAATTCTCGTTAAAAGATTGTCTTAATAGAGTCTGGCAATGCGGAACTATTCAGGTTGATTTCTCAATGCCTATTAGATTGGAAGCAACTTATGTAGATATTGATAATGAAAAAAGAAATCCAGTTATGCTTCATAGAGCAATTTTAGGATCCTTTGAGAGATTTATCGGAATCTTAATTGAACAATATGAGGCAAAATTCCCAATTTGGCTTGCACCTTATCAAATAATTTTATTGAGTATTACTGATAGAAATATTGAAAAGTGTTTAAATTTTAATGAATTTATTAATAATAATGGTTACCGATCAAAAGTTGATATTAGGAATGAAAAAATTGGATATAAAATAAGAGAGGCAACTCTCGGGAGAGTTCCCTTAATTGCAGTTATTGGAGATAAAGAAGAGGAAATTGATTCAGTTGCCTTAAGAGCTTTAAATGGAAGAAATTTAGGAATTTTCAATTTACCAAATCTTTACAAATTTATGGATGAATTAATCGAAAAAAAAGGGAGAACAAAATAATTTTAAATATATGAATTTTCTCGCTTGTGATTTAGGAGGTACAAAGGTTCTATTGGGGATATTCGAAAAAGAAATAAATGATGATTCGCCTAAGTTAATATTAAAAAAGAAATATATCTCTTCTTATTGGGATTCTTTTGAACTAATACTAGAAGATTTTCTCAAAAATGAATGCAAAAATATTAATCATCCTTCTTCTGCATGTTTTGCTGTAGCTGGTCCTTTATTTAACAATAAAGCAAAAATCATTAACTTGTCATGGAATATTTCTGGCAATGCTTTACAGAAGAAATTTAATTTTAAAAGTTGCGAATTAATAAATGATTTCGCAGTCCAAATTTATGGAATACCTTATTTAAAAAAAAATCAATATTCTACTATCCAAATTGGATCCCACTCTGAAGGTGCTAATAATGATTTGCATGCCATTGTTGGAGCGGGGACTGGTTTAGGCATTGCAAGAGGAATAATATCAGGGGAAAAGGTAAAAGTTTTAGCTAGTGAGGGTGGTCATGTTGAGTATTCCCCAAAGACAAAATTAGAATGGGAATTAAAAACTTGGCTTAAGAATTACCTAAAAGTTGAAAGGATATCTTGTGAGAGAATTATTAGCGGCATTGGTTTATCAAGAATTGCCGAATGGAGACTAAGCAAACCTGATGCCCAAAACCATCCTCTACAAAAATATTTAAAAGAAATTAAAATTTTAGAATCTGCGAGAAAAGAACTACCTGAAAAAATTTGTAATCTTTCTAAAGGGGGGGATCAACAAATGATTGAAGTTGAGAGGATTTGGTTAGGTGCTTATGCCTCTTTATTGGGAGATGTTGCTCTTCAAGAATTGTGCTTTGGTGGGTTATGGATCTCTGGAGGAACCGCATCAAAACATTTCAAAAACTTTAAATCAGATTTATTTATGAAACAATTTTTCGACAAGGGAAGATTAAAAGATATTCTTAAAACAATACCTATGAAAGTAATTTTAGATGAAGAGTTCGGACTTTTTAGTGCAGCCTGCAGAGCAAAAATGCTTTTAAAAACTTCATAACAAAAAAATGTCTATTCCTGAAGTAGGAAAAAAAATAAGGGTGAAAGTGCCTTCCACAACAGCCAATTTAGGTCCTGGATTTGATTGTCTTGGAGCAGCCTTAGATTTGTATAATGAGTTTATTTTTACAAGAATTGAAGGTGGTGGAGATAGATTTGATTTAATAATGGAAAGTACAGATGGCAATCATTTAAGAGGTGGACCCGAAAACTTAGTTTTTAGAGCAGCTCAGAAAGTATGGGAGAGCGCAAATATGGAACCTTTTGCACTTGAAGCTAGAGTTAAGTTGGCAGTGCCACCTGCACGCGGACTTGGAAGTAGTGCAACAGCAATAGTTGCTGGACTAATCGGAGCAAATGCAATAATGAATTCTCCATTGTCCAAAGAAAAACTCCTTGAACTTGCCATTGATATAGAAGGTCATCCTGATAATGTAGTTCCCTCTCTCCTCGGTGGGCTTTGTTTGACCGCTAGGTCTTCTTCTCAAAGATGGAGAATCATTAGATGTGATTGGCACGATTCAATTAAAGCTGTTGTAGCAATACCTGCTATTCGACTAAGCACAAGTGAAGCAAGAAAGGTTATGCCCAAAAATGTACCTATATCTGATGCAGTGACAAATATGGGAGCACTTACTTTGTTACTAAATGGCTTAAAAGCAGGAAATGAGGAACTTATAAAAGAGGGAATGTTTGATAAGCTACATGAACCCTACAGATGGAAACTTATTAAAGGTGGATTAGACGTCAAAGATGCCGCATTAAATGCAGGTGCTCTAGGATGCGCAATTAGTGGTGCTGGACCAAGTATTTTAGCTTTGTGTAAAAAAGAAAATGGTAAAAATGTCAGTCAAGCCATGGTGAAAGCATGGGAGAAATCAGGTGTAGCCAGCAGAGCACCATTTTTAAATCTTCAAACAGCAGGTAGCCAATTTAGCACTATCTCTGGTAAGTAGTTTTACTTAGGCATTTTTAATGTTATAGTCTCAAGCTAGTACAACTTCAACTAGAATAAAAAAATTATTCATTACATAAATGAATTTAGAATCTTTTCCTTGGCTATCATCTATTGTTTTACTGCCTTTAATTGGGGCATTAATAATGCCTTTCTTGAATTCGAAAGAAGGAGAAGATAACACACTCCCACGAAATATCTCATTAAGTTTTTTATTTATAGATTTTTTATTAATAATCGGTGTCCTTTTTCAAAAATTCAATACTTCAGATAGCTCTTTACAACTGGTAGAAAGAGCTTCTTGGTTACCCTCAATCGGCTTAGAGTGGTCTCTTGGCGTAGATGGATTATCTGCTCCTTTGGTAGCTTTGAGTGGATTAATTACATTTTTATCAGCTGCCGCAAGTTGGAAAATTAAGAAAAAATCTAATCTATATTTTGCTCTTTTATTAGTACAAGCATCAGCACAGGCACTTGTTTTCCTTTCTCAAGATTTCCTATTATTTTTCTTAGCGTGGGAACTTGAATTAGTTCCGGTATATCTTCTTATTGCGATTTGGGGAGGGAAAAAGAAATTATATGCGGCCACCAAATTTATTCTTTACACAGCTTTAGCTTCTTTATTAATACTCATAAGTGGATTAGCAATTGCTTTGAATGGTGATACCTTTACTTTAAATATTACCGATTTAACTAATAAACATGTAACAGGCAGCCTAGCTTTATTATCTTATTTAGGATTTTTAATTGGTTTCGGAGTAAAACTTCCTATCTTTCCATTACATACTTGGTTACCCGATGCTCATGGAGAGGCTAATGCACCAGTTTCAATGTTACTCGCTGGAATACTTTTAAAAATGGGAGGGTACGCTCTCCTAAGATTCAATGTTCAAATACTACCTGAAGTACATCTTCAAATTGCACCTGCATTAATTATTCTTGGAATAATTAATATAATTTACGGAGCACTAAATGCATTTGCACAAGATAATGTTAAAAGGAGAATTGCATGTAGCTCAGTCAGTCATATGGGTTTTGTTCTGTTAGGGATTGGAGCAGTAGATGCTTTAGGGATAAGCGGAGCAATGCTACAAATGATCAGTCATGGACTTATCGCTGCAGCTATGTTCTTTGTTACGGGCTCATTCTATGAAAGAACAAATACTCTTTCCATACCAAATATGGGCGGGTTAGCAAAGGTATTGCCAATAACTTTTGCTTTTTTCTTAGCAAGCTCATTGGCCTCTTTAGCACTACCTGGGATGAGCGGTTTTATAAGTGAAATAACTGTATTTTTAGGCATCACTAGTCAAGAAGGCTTCAGCTCTATATTTAGATCGATAACTATTCTTATTGCAGCTATAGGTTTAGTTCTTACGCCAATATATCTATTGTCAATGTGTAGGAGAGTATTCTTTGGCCCTAGAATTCCAGCACTAGCTACAGTTAAAGAGATGAATGGTAGAGAATTGACGATTGGTTTTAGTTTATTATTGCCTACTTTGGTGATAGGTTTTTGGCCGAAAATCGCCATAAATCTATACGAATCTTCAACCAATGCTCTCAGTCAGCAGCTTACTTTAGCTAAGTTAGTAGGATTAATCCCAACTTTAGTTAATTAAATTATTTTAATAAATGGATACCTCAATTTTTAAATATGGAGAATTACCAGAATTTAAAAAATTTACTCCCGAAAACATAAGTAAACAATTTCCACTAGTACTTGAGAAGATAGCTAAAGACTTTAAAAACATAGAGAAAAATTTATCTAATTATTTGATTAAAAATGATTTAAATTGGGATAAGGTCATAAATCCATTAAATGAAGTCAACGAAATTCTTAGATGGAGTTGGGGTGTAATAAGTCATCTAAATGCTGTAAATAATTCTGAAAGTCTTAGAGATATTTATTCAAAATTTCTTCCCGAGATTATTAGCTTGAGTAATAAATTCGGACAAAGTAAATTAATTTACAATTCTTTAGTCAAGCTTAAAGAAACAAATAATTTTGATCAAATCAGAAATAGAATTTTAGATAAAGAAATTCTTGAGATGCAACATAGAGGAATTTCACTACAAAAAAATGATCAAGAAAATTTCAACAATATTTCAGAAAAGCTTGGAAAGTTATCAACAGACTTCAGCAACAATGTTCTTGATGCCACTAATAAATGGTTTTTGATATTAAATAAAAAATCTGAAGTTGATGGTCTTCCTGAACGAGTACTTGAATTGATGGCAATTTCTGCACACAATCACTTAAAAAAAGATGAAGAAGTTGATATTAAAAATGGTCCTTGGAAATTAAGTCTAGACATACCAACTTACATTTCATTTATGACACATGCCACCGACCGTAACCTTAGAGAGAAACTATACAAGGCATTCGTTAGTAGAGCGTCTCAAGGAGAAAAAAATAATTCTCAAATCCTTGAAGAGATATTATCTCTAAGAACTAAACAGGCTAATCTTCTCGGTTATAAAAGTTGGGCTGAACTAAGTTTGTCAACGAAAATGGCTAAAGAAATTCAAAATGTTGAAAACCTTTTAGAAGAATTGAGAGAACCAGCATTCAAAACAGCAAAAATTGAATTAGAAACGCTCGATAAGTTTTCTAAAGCTAATGGATTTCCAGAATCACAGAATATTGAGCCATGGGATATTAGTTATTGGTCTGAACTTCTTAGAAAGGAAAAGTTTAATTTGGATCAAGAGTCTTTGAGACCTTGGTTCCCACTAAATGATGTTTTAAAAGGCTTATTTAAATTAAGCGAAAAGCTTTTTGAAATTAAAGTAGTCGAGGCAACAGATGAGGCTCCTCTGTGGAATGATGACGTTTTGTTTTTTAATATCCTCAATAAGGAAGCTAATAAAATAGCATCTTTTTACCTCGATCCATATTCTCGGCCTGAATCAAAGAGAGGAGGCGCTTGGATGGATGAATGTTTGAATAAAAATAATGTAGGAAAAAAGACTCTCCCTGTAGCTTATCTTGTTTGCAATCAGACTCCACCATCAAAAGATAAACCAAGTTTGATGAGTTTTGAAGAGGTTCAGACACTTTTCCATGAATTTGGTCATGGTCTTCAACACATGCTTACTACTGTAAATCTTCCTCAAGCAGCTGGTATCAATAATGTTGAATGGGATGCAGTCGAACTTCCAAGTCAATTCATGGAAAACTGGTGTTTCCACAAAAACACACTTTTGAATATTGCTAAGCACTATAAAACAGGAGAAAAATTATCCGACGAAAACTTTGAAAAACTACTAAAGAATAGAACTTTTAATTGTGGTATGGCTACACTTAGACAACTACATTTCGCGATAACAGACCTCAGATTACACAGTAGTATTCATAAAAACGAAGGTAAAACAGCAGATGAAATAAGAAGAGAAATTGCAAAACAAACTACTGTTATTGAACCAATTCAAGAAGATCAATTTCTTTGTTGTTTTAGTCATATATTTGCAGGCGGATATTCTGCAGGATATTACTCATATAAATGGGCTGAGGTTCTAAGTGCTGATGCATTTTCAATGTTCGAAGAAGCTGATCTAGAAAACTCTGAAGATTTAAAGTTAATAGGAAAGAAATTTAAAGATACAATACTTAGTTTAGGAGGAAGCTTACCTCCATTAGATATATTTAAACTATTTAGGGGAAGAGAGCCACAAACAGATTCCTTAATAAGACACTTGGGGCTATCTGAAACTACTTAGTAATTTCACCGATTATTTTGTCAACCACAGATTTATTTCTTACAAGATTTCTATGTTTATATACCTTTACTGATATTTTTTTCCCAAAATTTAAATTTGTCCACCAGCCAGGGAAAACCATTAGATCCCAATAAGTAAAGAAATTTATACACTCGATATCATCAAGGAAAAAATCATTATCTTCAAGTTCTCTCAAAAATTTACTATTTATTTTCATTTCTGATATTCCTCTAAAAGGGTATTTAGGTATTAATTGAGCCATCAAAGTTCCTTTGTGAGGCGAACCTATAGATATTAATCTTCTTGTTCTTTTATATCCATAAAATTTTTGAAGCCAGCATCTACATATTATTCCTCCCATAGAAAATCCCAAAATATCTATTTCTTTTTCTAAACCATATTTCTCTAAAATTAATTCGTTTAATTTATTAGTCAAATCCAGAATTGAAGTCATTCCAAATGAATGCTTAAGAGTTGGGGAAAAATATTCAATGCCAATATCATCAAGTCTTGAGGTAATAGAAGAAAAAATACTTGAAGTATTCCAAAGACCATGAATCAATATAATGGGATTTCTCTTCCCCAATCCTTTAATTATTTTCAAGAATTCTCACTATTGACACCTTCCCATCAAAACCTGTGATTGGAGGATTGCATTTTGTCAAAATAATTTTAATTTTAGAAAGCTTAAATTCCTTATCAAGGATTTCTAATATCTCGTTTGAATATTTTTCGATTGTGAAACAATATATTTTCTTAGAATGATCTTTTAAAAGTTGAACTAATTTTGAATAGTCAACTGTTTGTTTTATATCATCATTTACTGTACATTTTTCAAAATCAGTCCACAAAAATATATCTAAAATAAATAGTTGTCCCAATTCCCTTTCTTCATCAAGAACGCCAACTCTAGCCCAAAGTTTAATATTATCAATTTTTAAAAAAGTTTCCATCTATAAAAGTTTTAAAGATCTTTATGCGTATAGATAACCTTTCCTGAAGAAAAATCATCAACTATATTCCCATTACCTTTTAGGAAATATTTATAAGTTACCAAACCTTCAAGACCTACAGGTCCCCTTGGTGGAAGAGATTGAGTAGATATACCAACTTCAGCTCCGAATCCATATCTAAACCCATCTGCAAACCGAGTAGAGCAATTATGAAAAACACCTGCAGAATCAACTACATTCATAAATTTATTAGCAGTAATTAAATTTTCAGTAATTATTCCATCTGTATGTTTTGAACTATATTTTTGAATATGTTTAATTGCCTCCTCAAGATCATCAACAATTTTTATCGATAAAATTAAATCCAAATATTCAGTTTTCCAATCTTCTAGACTAGCCTCATACTTTAACCCTAATTCAACAGATCTCTTATCTCCAATTAATTTAACATCATTAGAATTAAACAAAGGGATGGCCTTTTCTAAAAAAGCTGGTGCGATATCTCTATGGACTAATAAAGTTTCGATAGCATTACATGCTGCAGGATATTGAATTTTGCTGTCCAAAGCGACTGATAAAGCCATCTCTAGATTTGCCTCAATATCTATAAACAAATGACAAATTCCATCAGCATGGCCTAGCACAGGAATTCTTGTATTCTCCTGAATAAATTTAACTAATTCATTACTTCCTCTTGGAATTATTAAATTAATATATTTCTCAAGATTTAACATCGCCATGCTATCTTTTCTGCTTGTTAGTAAACATATTGCATTTTTATCAAGGCCTGATTTTTTTAAACCTTCTTGCAGTGCTTTGACTATTTCAGAATTTGTTAAATTGGCTTCGCTACCACCTTTTAGCATTACTCCATTACCTGATCTTATTGCTAAAGAACTTATCTGCATTACAGCATCTGGCCTTGATTCGAAAATAACTCCCAAGACTCCAATTGGCACAGTTTTTCTTTCTAAGATCAACCCCTTTGAAAGCTCTCTTTTAATTTGAACTTGATTTACAGGATCAGCCAAGTCTCCAACTTTTCTTACTCCTTCAATTCCTGAATTAAATTTTTCTTTTGATAACTTTAATCTAGAGAGTAAAGCCCTTGAAATTCCCTTTTTTTCTGCTCTTTTATAGTCTTCACTATTAGCCTCTAAAATTTCTTTAGTATTTTTCTCTAGATAATCAGCCATAAAATTTAAGGCTTTAATCCTATTATGATTTTCAGTTTGACTTATTTTTATTGATGCCAAACGAATTAAATCAGCTTTTTCTAAAAGATCATTACCTGGTTGAGGAACTTCAAAGATATTAGCCATAATATTTTTTTCGTTAATTTAATAATAATTCAAATTAACGATTCTTTAAACTAACTTTCTTTTCAAGTTAATATCTAAAGAATAATTGAACTTGACTTTTCCAATCCCCATTGGACTCATAAGAACCTATTAATTCTAAGTTTGGATTGGCCTGAAAGGTCAAAATTCCTAAAGGTGAAAGGTCATCTCTACCAGGAACGGTTTGAAAGGCAAAATTTATAGAATCAGTAATATCAAGCCCTAGTTCAGCTACCCAAGCTTGAGAAGAAAATTCCTCATCATTTTCCATATCTAAATTTTCATTGGAAAAAATATTATTTAAAGAATCATTATTTTCTATTAGAGCTGGATATAAAGATAATTGAAATCTCTCACTAAATGCCTCAGCATTATTAAGTTGAGAAATAAATGCTCTATTTATTAAATTTGCAGAGTTACCTCCAATTAAACCTATTATTTGTGATCTGTTGTAACTTGGCGTGCTTCTTAATTGGATTCTTCTATTTTCATCTTCAAATGATAATTGATCTAAAAATCCTTCATAAGAAGCTTCAATTTTGATAAGCCTTGAATTGCCAATCCCAAATGATCCAAAACCACTCGCAGTAGCATCTGCATCACGATCACCTGATATATTTGATTCCTGATTATTTTCACTTATTGGTATTATAGAATCTGGAACTTTACTAACCAGAGAAAAATTAATAAATGGAACGACACCACTTCTTGAAGCAAATAAAATATAATTTTCTTTATTTCTATCAAGTTTAAATGGAGTAGTATATAAATTAGCTCTTCCTTTTTTTAGATAAATTAAACCTCTAGCATTTAAATCTTTTCCTACCTCGCCATTTATATTAAGGTCTAATTTGGTATCTAGATAAGCTTGCACTATTTCTGAATATTGAAGTTTAAAATCTGGTCCAAGTTTTAATTTAAGATTGCTAAAGCTTAAATTATCTAAATAATTAGGCAATCTTTCTCCTAAAAGAACTGAATTCAAAATTGTTTCATTTGAAATTATTTCAATATTTTCATTAATATTCCAATAGAGTTCTGGCCAATCTTTTTTATATTCTTTTCGTTTAATATTTTTATCAATTTTTTTATTTTGGTTGGAGCTATTAAAATTAATAAATCCATTATTAAGTGAAAGATTACCTCCCAGAACAGGATTCTTAAATGATCCGCCTAAATTTATATTTGAATCTACTAGAAAATTGAAATTTTCTGTCTTTAAAGTAAAATTATTAGCTTTAAAATTAATCTCTGATTGTACAGAATCGTTCTCTTTATAAAAAGGCAAAGAACCTATTATGAAAATATTTCCAGAATCTTCGTCTTTTGCTTCTAAATTTTTGATCTCTAAATAATCAAAATCAAAAATTATCAAGCTATTAATATCTTTTACTATGTTGTTATAAAAATCAATTTCAGAATCTTTAATTACAACAAATCCATTTAAAAGAGGTTTATTTATGGTTCCTTTTAGAATCATTCTAAGATTCACATTACCTTCTTTAAAGGTAAAGTATTCATCAGCAAAAATATCAATTAATTCAACAAATTTGCCATTCCCAACCAATCTTAGATCTAAGTTATCTGATTTATTTATAGGTATTGAGCCTTCAATATTAATTGGGATTTCAGAATCATTTATTAGAAGGGAAAAATCAATCTCAAAAATAGAATTATTAAATTCAATTAGTCCTTTATCAAATATTATTATGTTATTTTTGATTGATGAATTATTGGAAGAAATTTCACTTGAGAAAGATTTTTTATCAAGATCATAAATTAAATTCATATCCAACCCTCCAAGAAAATCTCTTGGTTTATTTAAAAAGATATTTGCTGCACTTAATGGTAATTTTTTAATTCTTAAAGCACCTTTCCCTGTTAATAATCCTCCTTCCAAATCAATAGAAAATTCCTCTTTATTATTCTTATAGTCATCTGTAGATATATCAAGATAGCCATTTAATTTTGCATTCAATTTATAATTGACTGGTCTATCGCCCTGAATAGTAATTCTTCCATTGTATCTGCTTCTAAATTTATTTAAATATTTTTGCAAATTAAATTTGTCCTCTAGCACATTACTATTTTCAATAAAGTTATTTATAAAATCGATTCTCTCTTTATATGATTTATTATCATTACTAATTTCCAAATCATCCAAAATATTCGATTTACTTATTGGAATAACTTTTTTATTATCAAAGTTAAAAATATCAACAGCGGTAAGGATAGTCCAATTAATACTTATATTCGTGAATTCTGAATTAATTAAATTATTTTTATCTGAATCATATTCGACTTCAATTATTCCGCCATCAATTGGATACAATGAAGAGTTTATATAAAAAGAATTATTTTTGACGCTGAAATCAAATAATGAATTGGCCAGATTAATATTTCTATATTTACCCAGACTCCAAGCAAGTCGTCCATCAAGGGATGACTGGTCTGACGATATTGATCCAGAACCATTAATAATTCCCTCAATTCTATCGAATTGATTGTTTCTTATTGATAATTGAAGTTCATCAAGAGGAAAATTATTAGCTGTCCAAATATAACTATTATTTTCTTTTAATACTTCTATGCTTCCTTTTTTAGAATTAAAAATTCTACTAAAAGAAACATTATCTAATTTAAGATTAGAATCAAACTCTATTGAGAGAAATGAAGGTATGGGAGAGTATCTATTTTTCATATTTAACAGAAATTTATCATTTTTATTTTTAATATCTCCCTCCCATATTTCTCTGATACGAATCCCTTTAAAGTGCGGATAATCAACATTAAACTTTATTGAAATAGCAGGATCACTAATTTTTCCTTTTAATTCACCTTTAGCAGTAACGAAACCCCTAATATCATTATTTCGGAAAATATTTAAATTAGATAATTGAGTTCTATTTATTTTGAAATTAGAATCTACATCACCAAAATTAATCCCTCTTCTATCAAACCAATAGGGAATATTACCCGATAATTTGATATCTGGATTCAGGCTATTAATATATCCAATACTACCTTTAAGATCAATTTTGTTAGAACTTTGATTTAATGGGATATTTAGATTAAAGTTTGAATTCAAAGTTCCGTAATTTAAGTTTTCAGAATTTCCAATTAAATAATTATCCTTACAGAAAAATATAGTTGAATCTGAATTTATATTCTCTGAGAAATCTTCTGGTTTTATTTTTAAATTTGTAAAAGAAAAACTTCCTTTGCAAAATGTTTGTGTTGATGATTTATTAAACTTAAAGTTAGATTTAAAGTTACCCTTTTTAAAGCTAATTTTGCTGTTCCCAATACTATACGAAGAGCTCTTAAGATCTAATCCATTAGAAAATAACTCCAGCTTTAAAAAGTCTTTATTTAATTTTGTATTAAATTTTAATTCTAGAAGACCTTTACCATAAAAATTTGATTTTATATTTGCAGTAATTTCTCTATTATTTGAATTATAAATAACATTACCTTTTATTTTTGTTTCTAATCCTGATTTTTTGAGATTTAGAATTGAATATTTATTTAAGTTAAAATTCAAATCATATTTTAATTTTGATTTGTTTGGACTTTTATTTTTTTCATAAGGTTTGTCCCTTTTAAAAAAATCTCTATCAATATTAATTTCAGCTTGCTCAGGCCTTATTTTTACTATCCATTTTTGTTTTAAAAAAGATCTTAAAGGCATAATGCCCACATATACATTTTTAGCTTTAATTTCAGAATCAATATTTTTTTTATCCTTAATTTTAGAATTACCCAAAGAAATACCTAAAAATCTAATCCCGACATAATCACCTAAATCAACATTTTTATCTAAAAGATTCTCAATACTTTCTTCTAGTTCTAATTTCCTAGAACTATAGGTTTCTTTTAAAAAATTATTTAATAAAAAAGTGCCTAAAAAACCCAAGGAGAAAAGAATCCCTAATAAAAGAATCTTAGTATTTAAATTTAGAGATCTAATTTTTTTCAAGTTAGAACCCAAAAATAGAGTAGGCTTACAAAATATAAGAAATTAATCAGGTCAAAGCCACTAAATGTCTTTTTTTGAACTATTGGAGAATTCACCCAAAATTTTTGGATTTCTTGGAATATTCCTTTTATGCTTTACTGTAATAGCCTTTATATTTAATTTTGGTTTTAAATTTCGAATAATTGGAGCAACCATTTTCTCATTATTACTTTCTTTAAGCAGTTGGGCATTTATACAAAGTTATACTGAAAAAGTACTAATAGAAGATGCAAAATATGTCCCAATTGTTTATGACAATGGGTTCGATTTGATTATTGCTAAAGCAGATTATGACTTCCCAGAAGATTCTATTGAACCAACTTTAGAACAATTATCGGAAAACTTAAGGAAAGGTAGCAGATCTGGTGCGAATGTAAAAATAAAGATAAGAAAACTTGAAAAAATTTCAGATGGAGTAAGTAAACCAGTGGTTATAGGAGAAGTTCAGAAAAATGTCAAAATGAATTAGTCTATTAGACAATGGAAAATGAAACCTTTTTTGATTTTTTACCAACTAACTTTAGACATGAGAAATCTTTTTTTATTCAAAATAATTTTACTGACTTTGAAAAATTAAGTAATCTTTCGGACCTAGATATAAATGAGATTCAAAGAAAGTCTTCACTATGTACATTAAATAATCTAAAAAAAATTAGAGCTATAGCTATTTTTAAAAAAGAAATTGGAATTTCTCCACCGCAAGCATATCTACTTTTACATTGCGGTATATCTTCTATTAAATCATTATCACTATCAACTCCTTACGAATTAGAACGCAAAATTGGTAGATTAGAAAGAAATCTTAGAGTAAAAACTGAGACAGATACAACATTTACTCTCCTAAAAGAATGGATTAAAAAAGCTAGTCAAATCTTCGAATCTATTTGAAATCTTGGTTAAAAAAATTTTTTAATGTAGAATTTAGAAAAAGATTGTGATAATGAAACCTTTTTTATTTTTATTATTTTTGTTTTCCAACTCTTTATACCCTGTTTTTAGTCAATCTAACTTATTGGAAAGTGTAAAAAAGAATCCAAACGAAGCTAGGAATTTATGTAATAAGTTTAGAGAGTTTAATTCAAAAGGGATTTCAGCTAGTTCAGATAAAGCTATAGAGTATGTTTCAACCAAAAAAAAGTTAACTCCTGTTAACGCAGAGATCTTTTCAATTTACGTCATTGGGCTGCACTGTCCAGACATTATCTAAAGCCTAAATGTCTGGTTCAAGATGGTTTGACAAGTCTCTAGTGCTTAGAGATGGAGTAAAACTTATATCAAGGATTTGGATTCCTAATAGTAATGGGCCATGGCCCGCATTATTAATGAGACAACCTTATGGCAGGGAAATAGCTTCAACTATTACTTATTCTCACCCTGAATGGTGGGCTTCCAAAGGGTATATGGTGATAATTCAAGATGTTAGAGGTACGGGTTCTTCTGAAGGAGTTTTTAATGGCTTTTCTCAAGAAGCTAGCGATACTTCAGAAACACATGAATGGGTAAGGTCTCTAAAAGAATGTAATGGGAAACTTGGCTTATATGGTTTTTCATATCAAGGATTTACTCAACTAACTGGCGAATTAAATTCAAAGCCGCCCGATTGTTTATCTCCAGCAATGACTGGGATGAATATTAAGGATCATTGGTGCTCAGATGGAGGAGCATATTGGTGGAATAACAATATTGCATGGGGACTTCAAATCGCAGCACTAAAAATGAAAAGAGAAAATAATTTGTTTGAGTGGGGAAAGATAAGATTAGCCTTAGAAAATAAAAGTTATTTAACGGAAGGAATTAATATTTTAAAAAAATATGATCCTAATAGCTTTGTTTTGGAATGGCTTAAAAATTTAAATAATTCTCTCCCCTTTGAAGAATTTAAGCCAATTTCAACATGGATTAAACAACCTATGTTAATTATTGGTGGACTTTGGGATCCACATTTAAAAGGTGCCTTTGATCTTTATAAAAAATCTAAAGAAGCTGGTGGAAGTCCAGAAATTATTATTGGGAATGCGACACATCTAAATTGGTGGGAGGGCTCACAAGAATCTTTATTAAAATTTTTTGATAAACATTTAAAATCAGATGGAAAATTTAATTCTAAGAATTTAAAAGGCGAGAATAAAATATGGAATATTTCATTAAATAAATGGGAAGAATTAGATAATAAATTTCACCCTAAATTTATTTTTGGGCTCAAAAGCGATGGCACTGCAAATGTTGATGTTGAAGATGGAAGTCTGACCATAAATTCAAAAGGATCAGGATGGTTCACAATTGTTAATGACCCATGGAGACCTGCTCCATCTGACGGTGGTCATTTAGGTCCAAATCCAGGAAAGTTTAATAGAAGTATTATCGATAAACGCCTAGATGTAGGTGTTTTTCAAACCAATTCTTTTGAAGAAGATCAGTATTTAAAAGGAGTTCCCACATTAGAAATCCCAGTAAAAAGTGATCAGTCCAATTTCGATATCTGCCTTGCTTTATCTCTAATTGAAGAAGGTAATGAGAAGGTGAATCAATTTTCAACTGGATTCTTAAGGGTTAAAAACTCCAAAATAAGTGAAGAATGTATTTATCAAATAACAATGCAGCCAACAAATATTTGTTTGATTAAAGGTAGCAGGCTTCGCTTATCAATATCTGCAGCAGCTTTTCCTGCTATTGGAGTTAATCCTGGATTTGGGAAGGGAAATGTTGGAGCACCTTCAGCAAATCATAGAATTATCACTTTAAGTTTTAACCTTAATAAAACATATATGAAAATGACCCCTTTTTTTATAAATAATAATTTTTTTGGTTAATCATTTGATATTATTAATTCTTAATATCTACCAGTCATGATCGAGACAATTCAAGCAGACTGGATTAAATCAGAAGCTATCAACCTAGAAAATTGTTGCAATGATAATCCATTAAAAATATTAGGTCCTCATTTTTATGAAGAGCAATGGGTAATAAGGGTATGGATGCCTGAAGCGGAAGAAGTTAAAGTAAATTTTAAAAATAAAACCTACAAGGCGGAAAGCATAAATCATAAATGGCTTTTTGAAGCAATCCTGCCTGAAAATCCAAATTCTAATTACGAATTAAATATTTCTCGAGGAGGGATTACACATACACAACGTGACCCTTGGTCATTTAGAGAAGAGTGGATGGGAGAAGTTGATAGGCATCTTTTTGCAGAAGGTAATCATCATCATATTTGGGAAAAAATGGGAGCACACCTCATTGAAGAAAAGAATCAAAAAGGAGTCATGTTCTGCATTTGGGCTCCAAATGCAAAATCTATCTCAATAATTGGAGATATAAATTCATGGGATGGGAGACAACATCCAATGCAAAAAAGATTAGGGGGAATTTGGGAACTATTCATGCCAACAATGGAGGAGGGAGACACATATAAATATGAAATAAGAACACAAAAAGGTCATATTTATGAGAAAGCTGATCCATATGGTTTTCTTCATGAAATCAGACCTCAAAATGGTTCAGTAGTTTCAAAATTGAAAAACTTTAATTGGAATGATAATTCTTGGATTTCAAATAGAGATTCTTCTAATCAAATTAACAAGCCAATTTCAGTTTATGAAATGCATTTAGGAAGTTGGCTCCATGAATCAACAGATAATAAATATCTCGAAGAAAATGGTGAACCAAGAGAACCAGTGCCTGCAGCCGACTTAAAACCTGGAACAAGATTATTAACTTATCCAGAATTAACAGAAAAACTCATCCCTTACGTTAAAGAGAGAGGATTTACTCATATTGAACTTATGCCAATATCTGAACATCCTTTCGACGGTTCATGGGGATATCAGGTTACAGGCTGGTATGCACCAACAAGTAGGTTTGGTACCCCAAATGAATTTAGAGAGTTTGTCAATAAATGTCATAAAGAGGGTATAGGCGTAATTCTTGATTGGGTACCTGGTCATTTCCCAAAAGATAAGCATGGTTTAGCATTTTTTGATGGTTGTCATCTTTATGAACATGGAGATTCACGCATAGGTGAACACAAAGAATGGGGAACCCTAATATTTAATTACAGCAGAAACGAAGTAAGAAATTTCTTAGTAGCCAACCTCGTTTATTGGTTTGAAGAGTTTCATATTGATGGCATAAGAGTAGATGCTGTAGCTTCAATGCTTTACAGAGATTATCTACGCCCAGATGGAGAATGGATACCCAATGAAAACGGTGGGAATGAAAATATAGAAGCAGTTAAATTTCTTCAACAGGCTAATCATGTACTCTTCCAACATTTCCCAGGTGCACTTTCTATCGCAGAAGAATCAACGACTTGGCCGATGGTGACCAAACCAACTAACACGGGAGGGTTAGGGTTTAATTTAAAATGGAATATGGGATGGATGCACGATATGCTCGATTATTTTGAGATAGATCCTTGGTTTAGGCAATTCCATCAAAATAGTGTAACTTTTTCCATAACATATAACTATACAGAGAACTTTATGCTTGCTCTTAGTCATGATGAGGTTGTCCATGGGAAAAGTCATCTTTTGCATAAAATGCCTGGTGATGACTGGAAAAAATATGCTAATACTCGAGCTTTACTAACTTATATGTGGACCCACCCTGGTAAAAAAACGATATTTATGGGAATGGAATTTGGACAAAGACAAGAATGGAACGTTTGGGATGATCTGCAATGGGAGTTACTAGAATTTGAGCCTCATAAAGGTATCAGAAACTTGATTGATGACCTAAACACACTTTATAAAAATGAACCTGCGTTATGGAAAAACGACTTTGATCCTTATGGATTCCAATGGATTGATTGTAATGACAAATCTAATTCGGTAATAAGTTTTATGAGAAGAGAAAACGATACCAATGAGTGGCTTGTTGTAGTTGCCAACTTTACTCCTAATACTCATGGTTCATATAAAGTAGGTGTTCCTGTAGAAGGTTTCTACAAAGAGATATTCAATTCAGATGGATCTAGATATGGAGGCAGTAATAAAGGAAATATGGGAGGTAAAGAATCTATAAATCATAGTATTCATGATTATCAAAATGCCCTAGAAATTGCTTTACCCCCATTGAGCGTAAGTATCTTCAAACATCAAGCAAAAAAATAATAAGTTTAACTTAGTACTTCATATAAATGTTCATATAACGCTTTTGATATGCTTTGCATTGTAAGATTTTTAAGTTGGAATTTTATTTTTTTTTTAAAAAAAACATATCGAATTAAAAAATGGGTGAAAATTTACCGCTACTACTTTCTGCCGCATTAGGTAAAAAAGTAAATAGGCCTCCAGTATGGATGATGAGGCAAGCAGGAAGATATATGAAAATCTATAGAGATTTAAGGGAGCGTTACCCAAGTTTTAGAGAGAGGTCTGAAAATCCAGAATTATCATATGAGATATCAATGCAGCCTTTTCATGCTTTCAAACCAGATGGTGTGATCCTTTTTTCAGATATTCTCACGCCTCTTCCAGGAATGGGCATAAATTTTGAAATAATAGAAAGTAAAGGTCCAATAATTGAGGACCCAATAAGAACTCTTAAACAGATAGAAAATTTAAAAGAATTAGATCCAAGTGAGAGTTTAAGTTTTGTTGGGCAAGTTC
>QCIS01000003.1 GCA_003216535.1 Prochlorococcus sp. AG-402-N08 | reverse complement strand
TTTTTTCTATTGGTTCATTGCTTAAAGTATTTTTAAGTCTCTCGACTAATAAAGGAAAAGCAAAAGGAGTTGGAGTTTTTATCTCATTTAATATTATTTTTAAATTTTTTAATCTTTCTAATGATCTAGATATCCTTTTATTTTCTAATTGATATTCTTTTACTTCTTGATTTGATTGTTTTATCAAAAGATGGCCTTCTTCATATTTAGTGAAGACATCGTAGAAAAGACTTGAACTTATTTGAAGTTGAGAAGAAGTTTTTGTTTTGGTTGGATTATTTTGATTTACTAGTCCACTTATTTGGGCAATATTTTTAAATCTACGTTTTGTTAATTCTGAAAAATTAATTGCATTTTCTAGATCTTCTTCTAACTTTTGGTTATCCAAAAAGTAATCAGCTTCTTTTTTTATTATCGAAAAATCATAATCCTCTGAGGTTGTTAAGCTGAATCCAAAATCATTAGCAGTAATATTAAATGTAGCTTGTTTTAATTTTGCCAATCTCAAAGCCCATAGAAATGCAATTCCTTCATTTACAAATTTTCCATCAAGTGTAAAAACAAAAAGATTTGATAACTCCTTGGTTTTATATATTTCCATAAGGAATTCATCTTTCTTTGGGATATTTGAAAGAACCTTTTGTTTCTTCAATATTGGATGTAATGAATTGAGTTCAGGATTTAAGTAATCATAATTTTCTAATTTATGGCATATATCTATTTCTTTTCTCAAACTTTCACAAAGTAGATCAGAAATTGCCATTTGACCTCCAACCCATGCAGGAATTAGAGAACTTTTTTTTGTTGATTTTTTAACGTATAAAATCATATCTCTGATTCTTACAAATTGAAGCATTTTACCGGCAAAGTAAAATGTATCCCCGGGATTTAATTTTGAAGCAAAATTCTCCTCTAAATTACCTAAAGATTTACCTTTCATATATTTGACATTCACAAATTTGTCACTTGTAATTGTCCCAATATTGAACTTATGCATTCTTATTAAAGATTTGTCTTTTACAAAATATTTAAAGTTTTCATTATTATTTTGTGATTCTTCTTTAACTATCTTTTTATATTTTGGGTATGCTTTAAGACATTTTCCTCCATATTCTAAAAAGTCAAGACACCAATTCCAATCTTGATCTTTTAAGTTTCTATAACTCCAGCAATTTTTAATTCTTTCTTTCTCAATTTTCGGATCAAAGCCATTTCCACATGCCAAACTTATTAGATGTTGTAGAAGCACATCATATGATAATTCAGGAAGTCTAATTTCCTCAGATATACCACTTTTTATTATTCTTCTCATTGCACTAATCTCTAATAACTCTAAGGAATTAGTAGGCATAAAAATTATTTTTGATTTTCCACCTGGTCTATGAGCACTTCTTCCCGCTCTTTGGATAAGTCTAGCTAAATTCTTTGCACTACCAATTTGAACTATTTGATCTACAGGTTGGAAGTCAACTCCCAAATCTAACGAGCTGGTGCAGACTACCCATTTTATTAATCCGTCTTTAACCCCTTCTTCAACTCTTTTTCTATCTTCTTTATCCAGGGAGCCGTGATGAAGTGCAATTTTGTCTTCCATCTCTGGGAGACAAAATTTAAGACATTGATACCATCTTTCAGATTGATTTCTCGTATTGGTGAATAATAAGGTGCTTTTATTTTTATCTAGGATTTTTAATAGTGAAGAATGACTTCTAATCCCAAGATGCCCACTCCATGGAAAGGTAGTTTCCTCCTCTGGTAAAACACTTATAATTTCGATCTCTTTTTGAATATTTGTACTTATAATTTTGGGATTAATAGCGCTCATCCCAACTATTGCTCTTGCTGCTTCTTCAATATTTCCAATAGTTGCAGACATTGCCCAAATTTGTAAATTTTTTATATTACCTCTTAGCCAACTTAAAGATAACTCGCACTGGTTTCCTCTTTTACTACCCATCAATTCATGCCATTCATCAATAATTATTGATGACAACTCCTTGAACAGATTATTAGATTCTTTATTAGAAAGTAAAAGAGATAAAGACTCTGGAGTGGTAATAAGAATATTTGGTGGTTTAGCTAGTTGCTTTTTCTTTTCATATGGGGTTGTATCCCCGTTCCTAATTTCAACAGTGATTTCTTTATTAAAATGCAAAGCTGCTAATTGTATGGAATTTTTTAGATCTCTACTTAGTGCTTTTAAAGGGGTTATTAATAATATATTCACACTTTTATTATTCTTGGGATCTTCTATCTTTGATAGAGGTCCCATTAATGCAGCATAAGTTTTGCCGCATCCAGTAGGCACTTGTATTATTCCACTCTCTCCATTTAAAAATGCTTCCCAAGATTCGATCTGATAGGGTAGTGGCTCCCATCCATTTGTGGAGAAAAACTGTTTAATTTTAGAACTTAAATTATTTTGTTTATTATTTTTCGTAATATTTTTCATGATATTTTTTTCATTAGTTCATAAGCATTCTCTAGGCTATCTGCATCATTAATTTTTTTATCTTTTCTCCATTTTGTTATTCTTGGAAATCGTACTGCTATGCCTGACTTATGACGTTTAGAAATTTGTATTTTCTCAAAAGATATTTCGAATACCATTTCTGGTTTTAACGATCGAACAGGACCAAATTTTTCTATTGTATTTTTTCTTATCCATTTATCTAGCTCTTTAATCTCAATATTAGTTAAACCAGAATATGCACTTGCAAATTTAATTAATTCTTTGTCTTTCCATAATGCAAAACTGTAATCTGTATACAGACCAGCTCTTCTACCGCTACCGCCCTTAGCGTAAATTAGAACAGCATCCAGTTGCATAGGATCAACCTTGTATTTCCACCAAATACCTTTCTTTCTGCCAGAGGAGTATATAGAAGTCTTTTTCTTAATTATTAATCCTTCAGTATTATTTTCTCGAGATTTTTCTTTATAAGTTAAAGCATCAGGCCAATCTTTAGGAAAGATTAAATCACATATTTTGAAAATATCAGAGATATTATTCTCAGTCTTAATTTGCCATTTTGAAAAATATTTTTCTAACTCAATTCTTCTATTTTCTAATTTAATTTCTCTTATATCTCTCCCATTAATCTCTAAAAGATCATAAGCAATAAAAATAATTGGATATTTTATTTGGATTGATCTAGTAGGAGACTTTCTATTTATTCTTTTTTGAAGTAAAGAAAAATCAAAGGCAATTTGTTCTTTAAAATTCCAAACTAATAATTCCCCATCAAGAACACAATCATCTTTTATATGTGACATTTTCTCTACTAATTCTGGGAAAGATTGATTTACTAATTCTTGCCCTCTTGTCCATAACGAAACATTGCCTGATCTTTTAATTAATTGCATTCTTATACCGTCGTATTTCCATTCAAATTGAAATTCATTTATTGAATTTTTGAAGATTTTATCTTCAATAGTATTTGCTAGAAGAAATGGAAATGGTTTGGAATTTAACTCTTGAAGATTGATATTCTTGTTGATTAAAAATTCATATGAATCAATTGAAGGTTTAAAATCACCCATCAACCTATGAGAAATAATCTCTTCCTCAATATTAATTAGTTTTGATATTGATTTTGTGATTAATCCGATAGACACTCCTACTCTAAAAGTCCCTGTAAGAATTTTATTAAAAATTAGATGGTTATCTTCAGGTAATGTTTCCCAAAGATTTTTAATTTCTAAATTTTTCTCCTCCTCATTAAGTTTTGATAATGCAGGTATTGTTTCGCTTAGTAATTCATTGAGACTTATATTTGATAATTTCTTTTTTCTAGAATTAGTTTTATTTTTAAGTAATAACGTTATTACCTCAGCAGAATCACCAACTTTTAAATAACATGTATCAATTAACCATTGAGGATATACATATATTTGAGAAAAAAGATTTTTTAAATATCTTCCGCTAATAAATCTCTTATTACTTTTTCCAGTTAGTAAATATATTGCCCATGAATTATCTATTGGATCATTAGATAAAAAATAATGCTTTAAAACTTCAATTTTATTATTTGTACTATTAATTGAATCTAGATCGCCAAATAATTCTGAAAACTTTTTTAAGCTCATATTTATTTACCGAATAAAAGGACATTTATTGATTCCTTTTCTACTAAATATTTACTTAAGGCTTCACTATCCCCATGATGAAAATATATATTTTTTGCTTCAGACTTTTTTACTACTTCCAAAATTCCATCCCAATCCGCATGATCAGAGATTATAAATCCTTTGTCATATCCTGATCTTTTTCTTAGAGCTCTTATTGACATCCATCCACTCGCAAAAGCTGTTTGAATATTTTTGAAATTTTTTAGATAAGAACCTTTACTTAAAGATGGCGGTAATAATATTAGACTTCCTTTAAGTTCATCTATCTTTATTTTATTTTCTATTTTTGTAGTATCTTTAATATCAATTCCAAGTTCCTTATAACAGTTGTTCATTTTGTAAATACTGCCATGGGAATAAATATTACCTTTAAAATTTGTTTGGCTAATTTCATTTAACAATCTCTGAGCTTTTCCAAGTGAATAGCAGAAAAGTAAAGAAGTTTTTTCTGGCGAATTAGTTACCCATTTTGAAATATCATTCGCTATTTTATTAGTCTCATCCCACTTGAATATTGGCAAACCAAAAGTACATTCGCTTATTAAATAATCAGTTTTTACTATTTCATATTGTTTGCAAGTCTTATCTTTTTGAAGCTTAAAGTCACCTGAAATTAACCATTTTTCTTCAGCAAAAATAAATCTTATTTGACTAGATCCAAGGATGTGACCAGAAGGATGAAAAGAAATATTGATGCCACTTATCTTGAATTCTTCTCCATAATCAAAAGTCTTAATTTTTATATTATCTCCAACTCTTTCTTTAAGAAGTATCGCAGTCTCCTTAGTAGAAATGTATTCTTCACAGCCAAATGTAAAGTGATCAAAATGAGCATGAGTTATTATTGCTCTTTTTACTGGCTTACTTGGATCAATCCAAATATCTGCAAGTTCACAATAAAGATTTCCATCTTTATATCTAATTAAATTTTCTTGATTAGTTCTCAAAACTCCATCTCTTACAATGCAGTTAATTTAGCTAATTATGCCCATGCTTGTTTTGATAAAGCTATTGCTGAAATTGTTAGTAAAGCAATAACTACAAATTTGTTACTCCAAACTATCATGAATGAACTAATTCTGTTAAAAGAAACTCTATTAGATGGCAAAATCTTTTTTTGATTATTTATGTCATAATTTTCATTATTTTCTAAATAATTTAAATCTTTAATCTTATTTATTAATTTAGATTCGCAAGTTGAGAGTTGTTCTACTTGATTTAATAAATCAATATCTTCTGGTCTTAATAAAGAATTTAATTCCTTAATTTGTATCTCGTTGTTTGCAAGAAATTCATTAACTATCTCTTCTGCAACTAACCCATTCTTTATTTTTAAAAGAATATCATCTTTTTGCCAGGATTTTTCAAGAGAGTTTAAAATTTGGCTTAAGGTCATTTTAAGTATTTTTACTTATGATAAATTATTATTTTTTTCTTCTGTGGCTTATTCTTTTAAGTAATTAAAAAAATAAGTTTTATTTAAGATTTGCGAATAAGTCTATTAGCAAAATAGTTTATCTTTACTTTTTCTATAATTTTTTTTGAATTGCTTTTGGCGTTAACTTTTTTTAAATTAATAACTTCATCTGATACATTTTTACCAGTTTCAAAATAACTCTTAATTTTTTCTAATTCTTCTTTATTTAGTCTTTTTGTAGCCCCTTTTGCGTTGATTCCAAGTTTCTTGCAGGCTAATAGTATTCTATTACTTTCGAGATTAAGATCTTTGGCAATAGTGAAAATTGGTGTGTTGATAGACATTATTTTCTCTGCTATGGAATTTATTATTAATAATATATTTATAAATTAAAAATTAAATATATTTTTAACTATTATTAATTTCAAAAAATTTTCAGTTAATTAGGCCACTTCATCTTCGAAATTATTTAAATCATTGAACTTTTTCTTCATAGTTGGGTTATTTCTAGTTAATTTTTTTACGGTTAAATCTTGAGATTTGCTACCAGCGGATAAAAGATGTTTTTTTGAAAGAATTAAAGCCTCCTTAGTTTTTTGTAAATGGGTTATTGATTTATCAATTTCTGAAATTGCATCATTAAATCTATCTTGGGCAAGTGAAACATTTTTACCAACTGCATTCTTAAATTGCTCAAGAGTACTTTCAAAATTAGTTATGTCATAATTCTCGCGTTTCATTAAATCAATTTGTGATTTGTATTTTAAGGTTTCCATAGATGCGTTTCTTAGCAGAGAAATAATCGGCAAGAAAAATTGCGGTCTTATGACATACATCTTTGGGAATCTGTGAGAAACATCTACTATGCCTGCATTATATAGTTCACTATCTGGTTCTAGAAGCGAAACGAGCACTGCATATTCACAAGATTTTTGTCTTCTATCTTTATCTAATTCTTTTAAAAAATCTTCGTTTTTTCTTTTATTAGTTCCATTTAAACTTTCGTTCTTCATCTCAAACATTATAGATACGACTTCAGTTTTATTTTCATCTAATTCTCTAAATATATAGTCACCTTTACTTCCAGAAGTAGCATCATTATCCTTTTCGAAATATGAGTTTTTAAATGCAGAGGCACGATTAAGATTAAATTGGGTTTCACAATGGATTTCCAATGTTTCCCCAACCATCTTTGTTGATAATCTAGATTTCATTTCTCTCAGTTCTTGAATAGTCAGGTCCCTTTCACTAATTTTGCTTTTAAACTTTTCTTCAATTAATTTTTCATTAATTGAATGTTCAAGCCTCATCTTTTCAATGGAATTTGTTAATGATGAGTTTTCTTTTTCTAAATTAGAAACAGCTTCATTGACTTTGTTTTTTAAAGATAATTCTGTAATTACAGACTGGTTTTTAATTTCATCCTTTAACTTGTTTAATTCAATATTAAGAGAATTAATTTTATTTGTTGCTTGATTTTTTAAATCATTTAGGGCATTTGTTTTTTTTTCTTCAGCCATGTTTAATTTAGATTCAAGAGCTTGGATCTCAGACTCTTTAATGCGACTTTGCTCTATTAACTTTATTTTTAATTCGCGCCTTAAAATCTCCAAAGCTTTTTTATTATCTTCTTCAGCCAAAAGAAGTCTTTCTTTTATTTGTTTGTGAAATTCCTCATCTTTTATCTGAAGAAGTATTTCTTCAAAGCTGCTGGGATCAATTCGGAAAGTTTTGCCGCAAGACGGACATTTAATATCTTTCATTTTTTAATTGCAACATTAATACTAGAAAGGATTTAATATTCGAATTATGTAAAAAGAATATTATTCTTGACTAAGAATAAACAATGATCCAATGTTATGCATTAAAAATAAAATAAATTACTAAATGTAAGTCAAATTAATCCAGATTCCTTAAGAATATTAATTTTATTTGCTAATTCAATATCTGCAGAAGAAATTGAGCGATCTAAAGTTTTGTGAGAAGAAACTGTGTAGCCACTATCATCAACAAATTCATCTTCAGAATCTTTTAAGTGGGCATTCTCATTTTGGAGATCTTTATAATTATCCGACTTGTATATATTTGACTTACTGATATTGCTATATCCAAAATTCGCAATACCTCTAGCATCTAATGCTTCCTCAACTAATATTCCAACTACCTTAGATCTACTTATAGATTCGCTCTTAGAAATTTCATCAATAATTTCAAGTACTCTTTTTCTCGGTAGATAACCTATTCTTTTAACTTTATTTTCCATGAATCTTTACATATGTCGTTATTGTAACACTTCTGTCAAATCAAATCAGTTTTTGATTAATAGTACTATGTGAAAATTTAAAGAATGAGATTAAAGTATAATTTTTAAGGAACACTCATAGCAAGTTATTTCTCAAATATTCATGAGGATAGTTTTATATGCTTCCTCTAATTACTCTTTCAGATTTGGTCGGATTTCTGAAATTTTATTAATTTAAATTCTAATTATTATGAAAAATAAACTATATGACAATGCTGATAGCTTTGCAATGTCATTTGATGAGGAATGGGAAAAAATTGATTGTGATGATTTACGATTAAAAATAGATAAGGTATTTGAACTTTTATCAGACCATCCATTTTTAGTCTCTAATCCAGAAAATGCAAGAAAAATGGTTGAATTTAGGATATTTTCATTAAAAAAATTTCAATAATTTTTTATAAGTTTTATTTATATTAATTATTTAAATTTAATTTACATTAATTAAGATTTACATAATTGGCGAATTAAAAAATCCCTTACTATATAAAAATAATATGATGCCAATTATTGGACCTATTCCAAATACAAAAAGTACTAATTTTGCAGAATTTTTTGTTTGACCTAATTTCTGATCAATTAAATTTGAATTAGTTTGATTATTTTTTGATTTTTTCTTTTTCATAAAGAGTAAATTACTACAACTTAACTTTAAAAGATTTTGACAAATTATTAAATTTGAAATAATTTTCAATTTAACAAAATTAACATGTGGGTCAACAAAAGACCATATTGTATAATGTAAAGAGTATGAAGCAAATATGAGTGCAACTAAGATAGATGAAGTATGTTCTCACCTTAGACATATAAGGTTAGAACTTAGAGAGATGCATCAAATGCTTATAAAAGAAGATTTGTTACCAGATCTTAATGAAGCAAAGGAAGTGCATGCACAACTTGATGCTTTATTGGATTTATTATCAGAAAAAAAGGTAAGGAAGATAAAAAGCCAATATTGAACACCTTTATTAATTTGAATATAATCAAAGATAATTTGTAGCTGATTCTATTTTTTTTCTATTATCGTGCATTTGTTCTAATTTATTGTAAATTTCTTTAATTTGGATTTGTATTAGATCGGTTGAATTAATATTGCTTAAGGCATCTAATGCTGATAGAAGGCTTTCCTTGGCTTCAATTAAATGTCTACATTCTTTACTGCCTGCTTCGTATGACATAGTATTTTAATAAAATTTAAGTATCACAAATATATTAAAAATTCTTCCGTATTGCTTGATACTCTTATCAAATCAACGCTTATTATTGTTATTTTCAATACAGAATAAGTATTTAATTTTACTAATATTTGATAAAAACTTATGCAAGAAAACTCCAATGATTATAAATTCTCTATTGAATTAGCTTTAGATAATGCAAAAAAAAGAATTAATCTATTAGATAATCCAGATAAAAAGTGCGTTATAGCAGAATATAAGGAATGGTTTAATGATGGTTTAAACAAGCATACAGTTTTACTACTAAGAGATGATCCTATCATTTAAAATAATATAAAAATATTTTCTAATTCTTTGAATTAGAAGTAACTCTAAATAAAAAATATAGACTTACTATAAAAATAATTATTAAAATAACCGTTAATAAAGAAAAATTATCCATGCATATATTAAAAAATCATTTTAACTATAGCAGTTAAATTAAATACTTCTTTCATTCAGTTTTCGTTAAAAAGAGAATGAATAAATTTATTCAAATTTTCTTTTTCTAAAAATATTTTTTTATTCTTATAGTTTTTTAATTTTTTAAAAATTAAATCAACTATTTGATCTGATTTTGGAGTCATATAATCTATTTTTCCAATAAATAAATTTTCTCTTCACCCATCTTATCTGGCTTTGTTATTTTACAACCTTTATCTTTTTCCATATTACAATCTTTTGTGGCAGGAACAGATTTCCAGGTACAAATTTTTTCTTGGGAATCTTCTTTTAAAATATTCCATCCATCATCTAAGTATTTTGAAATACCATTCTCTCCACAGGAAAACTTTATTTCCATTCTTTTCTTTTCTGAATTAAGTTTCTCATTAAAATTCTGTTCCAAATTTTTTTTGGGAAACTCTTTATTAGTTGATGTTTTACAAGAACTCAAGAAAATTGCAATTAGAAATATTTTTGATAATTGTTTTATTATGCTCATTTTTTTAACTTTTGATGGTTTCGAATTTTTTAGATTATAGTTTATTTTGATTCTATTAATTTCAATAGTTTATCCATTTTATTCATCAATTTTTTTATATCATCTGGCTGCGGTAATATTAATTCTTTAGTAACTTCTAAATGCATTTTCTTTAAGTTTTGCCTTAAATCTTTTAAATGCATTTTAACGTTTTCTTTTTTTTGTTTTATATCAGTCATAAGATTAAAATTTAAACTTTATTAAACTTCAAGTAACTATCATAATATTGGAATGGTTGTTAATAGATAATAATTAAAAATTTAATTTTTTAAATTTTCTATTTCATAGATTTCTTCACCACCATAACAAAAATTTGTAGACAACATTCTTATTTCCCTTTTGTTAAATTCGATTGTATTTTTATTTTTAATAATATAATTTTTGGCAATCGCTTCACAATCTAATTTGTTTTTTGCATGTTTAATAACCGGATAGAAATATGCCAATGCAGTTACTATAAACAAAAAAGTTATTATTGATTTTTTATCACTTTTAATTAATTCTTTAAACGTTTTTTTTGCTTTTAATATTTTTAAAAGTAATTTATCTGGTAATCCTATTTGAACAAAAAATAACTCTACCCACCATGGAAGATCCTTATCTTTCATTTTCTTTGAGTTTTCGTAAGTATTCATTTTCTTTGCTTCATAATTTTGGTTTCTAAACTCTTTAGGATTAGTTGATTCTTTTTTACTCATATCATCGATTGATTTATTTGGAATGTAGAGGATTTATTTTGATTTGGAAACTATATTTTTATTTTATAAGTTTTAATTTAATTTATCTATGAATTTGAGTAATGTTAATCTGTATTTAAAATTTTTAAATGGCCAAAAAAAGAAGGAAGTTAAATAAAGATTTTGAGAGAAAAATATATTCATCAAAAAAAAATGTCGAATTAGTATTAGCAAAAATCTATGATATCGATGATGAAGACATACAAAAAGAATATATGAGCGCTTTTAACAGAGTGGTTTACTTATATGATGAATTAAAAGAAGATTATGAACGGCAGGGATTTTGTGATAATTCAGAAGAACTTCTCACAAACTATAAAAATGCTTTTAATCTTTTCGAATCAGAATTTGAAATTTAAATTCAATTTCTAATCACCGCTTGTAAGGTTTTACTGGAATTTCAATAAACTTCCCTTTTTGTAGATCAGATCTTTTCTCTTGTAAATTTTTTATACATGACGATACCACCCTTTTCTCCTTTGTACAAAATCTTTTTATTTGGTAGTCAGTAAGTGAGAATGTTTCATTACTAAATGAAAAATAAGCTAAAAAAAACATAGATAAACTTAATGCCAATTTCATTGCTTTTCTCCTGACTATTTTCTAATCTTCTTTTATTTAACTACTTTCTATTATAAATATCTATAATTTTTATTAATTCATCTTTACTTAAGTCTGTTGAAATAAAAATTTCTTGGGCTGTTTTACCCTTTCTTGCTATTGCTTTATATCCGTTAATGGTTTTAACTGACAATCTAATTATCAATTTAGAAGATCTTCCCCTGGCTCTTGATATGACGGCTGGGGTTATTGTCTTGATATTTATGTTTAGTGCTAACTTCTGGAGTATTGGAATTAGACCTTCTATATTTGAACTGTGATTTAAAACTAACCTTCCCAATTTCGATTTATTTTTATTCTATTGAGAAATTTTTGTTTCTGAGAAATTAACTTTAGCTTTAAAATGATTAAAAAATTTTGAAGTTCTGTTATATTTATAAAAACTACTATACTCTAATGATCTTTCAAATAGGTTGGGCAGCATTGGCTGCTATCTTTACTTTTTCAATTGCCATGGTTGTTTGGGGAAGGAATGGTGATGGATCCATTGATATATGATTTCATTTTTAACTTATGAAATCTATTTAAGTAAATTCCTAATCTTGACATCGTTTGTTTTACTCATATTCATAACATTAGCTGTAATTTATATATCCTATGTCTCTTTGAAAGATAAAAAAAGATTAAAAAAATAGATATTATTATTTTTGTTCTTTTTTCTTATCCTTAATTCTGAGTTCTTCAATTAATTCTTTTGCTTGTTCCATTTTTGATAGGCTGCTTTTGTAAATCCCAATATCTTTTTCTGCTTTATTAGGAGATAAGCTTAGCTTCTCAAAAATATCAGAGGTAATTTTATTTTGATCTGATTCATTTTTCTCTTTGAGATCTTGGGAGTTTGCAATTAATGTATATATTCCTAAGTTCAAAATCCTTGAAGGATAAAGTTTAGAACTACTTTTTTCTATTAATAATTTCAAAATATCTTTAGATGTTTTATCCTTGAATTCTTTTTGAGACTTTTGAGATATTTCATTAATTTCCTTCGCTTCAAAATTTGTAGAACTGCATAAAGATTCAAAAAGGCTAACCAAATGTTTCTCAGGCTTGTATCCTTTCATTAATTCTTTGAATGTTTGGGTTAAACCAACACAAAAGAGATAATCTTGCGTAAATTCATTTTGATGATTTAGAAGATTTAGTTCTACAAGCATTTCATCAACTATTCTCTTATATAAACCCGGAATAACATAGGGGAATTTTTCATGAAATAATTTTTTGCTATCTGAAACAGTCAATTTTTCTTTCAATTTTTTATATGTAAACCTTAATAAGGTTAGCGTATGTTGACTCAATATCGTTAATATCTAATAAACAGATAAATATTATTATGATCCCTTTAGTATTAGAAGAATCTGGTGGCAGTGAAAGAGTCTTTGATATTTATTCGAGACTATTAAGAGAGAGAATAATCTTTTTGGGAGAACAAGTTACCAGTGAAACTGCTAATAGAATTGTTGCTCAATTATTATTCCTTGAAGCAGAGGACCCTGATAAGGACATTTATATGTACATAAATTCACCAGGTGGATCTGTCTATGATGGATTGGGCATCTTTGACACAATGCAACATGTTAAGCCTGACATTCATACGGTTTGTGTAGGTTTGGCAGCTAGTATGGGCGCATTTTTGCTGGCAGCAGGTACTAAAGGTAAAAGAAGCAGTCTTAGACATTCAAGAATAATGATTCATCAACCACTTGGAGGTGCTAGAGGACAAGCCAGTGACATTAGAATTCAAGCAGATGAAATTTTGTTCTTAAAAGAACGTCTTAATACTGAATTATCAGAAAGAACTGGAAAGGATTATGACACTATCAAAGAAGATACAGATAGAGATTTTTATATGTCTCCAAACGAGGCCGTTGAGTACGGATTAATTGATTTGGTATTAGATAAAAAACCTATTAAAGTTTAACTTAGTAATTGAGGTGTTCTCTCTTTCTCAGGTATTTTAGTGAATTTGGAAAGGATACTTACAAATTCTTCACCGTCTAATGTTTCTTTTTCTATTAATAAATCTACTATTTTATCCATAGCTTCTCTATTCTTGCTGACTATAGCGTAAGTTTCTTTATAACATTCTTTTACCATAACTCTTACACTTTCATCAATTTGTTTAGAGATTGAATCAGAAACTTCACTTCTAGTCATTAAATCTCTACCAACAAATACTTCTTGATTACCACTTTCTAAAGCTATTGGACCTAAGTTACTCATTCCAAATCTTGTAACCATTTGACGGGCCATAGAAGCGACTTGTTGGAAATCACCTCCCGCTCCTGTTGTAATTTCACCTTTTCCAAAAACTACATCCTCAGCTGCTCTTCCTCCTAAAGCTCCCATAATTCTCGCCTTAAGTTGAGCCCGGCTAACAAGGGTTTGTTCATCGTCTGGAGTAAACCAAGTTAATCCCTTAGCCTGACCTCTTGGAATGACGGTCACTTTTTGAACAGGATCATGTGCTTTTACTAGTGAACCTATGAGAGCATGGCCAACCTCATGATATGCAATTAATCTTTTGCTTCTACCATCTGTCAATGGAGAACCCTCCATTCCTGCAACAATCCTATCTACAGAGTCATCAATTTCTGAAATACTGATGGAGTCTTTTCTCCTCCTAGCAGTTAAAATAGCAGCTTCATTTAATAGATTTGCTAAATCTGCTCCTGTAAACCCTGGAGTTCTTCTTGCAATGCTTTCAAGTGTTAAATCCTCTTGAAGTTTCTTATTCCTAGCATGCACTTCTAATATTGATAGTCTTCCCTTTATGTCAGGTGCATCTACAGTTACCTGTCTATCAAATCTTCCAGGTCTCATTAGAGCTGAGTCTAGAACATCTGGCCTGTTTGTGGCTGCTATTATTATTATTCCACTATTACCTTCGAAACCATCCATTTCAGTAAGTAATTGATTGAGGGTTTGTTCTCTTTCATCATTACCTCCACCAATACCAGCACCTCTTTGCCTTCCGACAGCATCTATTTCATCAATAAAAATTAAACAAGGACTATTATCTTTAGCTCTTTTGAAAAGGTCTCTTACTCTACTAGCACCAACACCAACAAACATTTCAACAAATTCAGAACCTGATAATGAGAAGAATGGTACTCCTGCTTCACCTGCAATTGCTTTTGCTAAAAGGGTTTTACCAGTACCAGGAGGTCCTACCAATAGAACGCCTTTTGGAATCCTTGCTCCTACAGAAGTAAATTTTTCTGGTTTTTTCAGAAAAGTGACAACTTCTTGTAAATCCTGTTTAGCTTCATTAACACCTGCAACATCATCGAAAACAACTCCTGTTTCAGCTTCCATTGCGAATCTCGCTTTTGTTTTTCCAAATTGCATTGCTTGCCCAGGGCCTCCAGGCATGCCATTTGACCTCCTGGCTAACAAAATTAAACCTCCAATTAAAATAGCTGGGAAGAGTAAATTACCTAAAATTCCTAATGCAGGAGGGGCTGTTTTAACTGGATGTACATCAAAACTGATTCCCTCATTTTTTAAAATGTTTATAAGTTCTGGAGTTAATCCGGGAAGATCTACACGCAACCTTTGAACTTTATTATCTAAATCCGAATCTATTGTCTCTATAACTGCATTTCTGCCTCCCTCAAAAATATCAACAGATGTAACCCTTCCTGAATTAATATAATCTAAAAATCTGCCGTAACTAACTCTTGCTACTGCTGAATTTCTTGGTGCAACAGTAGTCCCATTAGATTTAAGTGAATCAACATTGTTCGAAGATAAAAATTGGTAGGAAAGCGCTATTACTAAAAGTATAGGTAAGGCCCATAAAATTAATGTTTTAAATTTCTGATTCATTAATTTGTAGAAAGTTAATTCTAATATCTTAGAATGAATCAGTGCATTTCGTTGATATTTTTTCTAACTTTATGCTTATACTGATCTTGAATGTATCCAATTTATAAATGAAATTTGAGATCAAGGATAAGGTTAAGTTGATTGCGCCAGTCTCTTACTTGAAGACTTCAGATAATATGCCTATGTTAAGACCACCTGATCTAGTGGCAATTGATGAAATTGGAGAAGTCCTATCAATTAAATCCCCAGATACTGTTGAAGTAAAGTTTAGAAGAGGTTCGTTTTTAATCGATATTGATAAGATTGAGAAAAACTAACTTAAAAATTTTTCTTCCATATATTAGAAATTTCTAAACATATATTTTCATTACCAGAAATACTCAGGAAAGGTTTTGAAAAATACTTATTAGTTAATTTAAGAATACATAACGAAGATATTTCCTCTATATTTGAGTTTAAATCGATCTCAGAAATTGGTGAAATACCATAACTTATTAATTGTATCTTTCTCTGTAAAATTTCATCTAGTGATTGATTTCCTAATAGAAAAGAAGCTTTAAGTTTTTCTTTCGCTAAATATATTTCAGCATCAGTCAACGGATTAAAAAGTAAATTTTTCCATAATGTTGATAAAAGTTCAAAAGCAAAAACGGCTTGTTTATTTGATACTGATAAATAAACTAAAAATGGGGCATTGCCACTCCTTATAGGATAATAAACACCTAAATCGTAAGTGATACCATGTTTTTCTCTGAAAAGTTTAAATAAAGCAGCGCTCATTCCATAAGATAAATATGACTCCAAAACCTTAAGAGGCAAATATTCATTACTTGTTCGCGAGCAAGTTTGGTTCCCCATCATTATTATCGTTTGATTTGAATCATTATCAATGTAATCAAATCTATTCATAGGACTTAAATTATGATGTACACGTCTTGATTTTTCTTTTAGGATATTTTTTTCTAATGTTCCAAAATTTTCGCCATTTATTTCGGGATTATTCGAAATTAAATACATTTCTCTACTTTTGAAATTTTTAAACTCGCACAAAACATCTTTATGGGTAATCTTTGTAACATCATTTACATTGCCAATTGTGTTAAAGGCATAAGGATGATTCGAGTAAACTTTTTTTCTCCATTTTTCAAAACAGATATTGAATGGATTCTCTTTATCTTTTTTTATAAAATCAATAGAAGATTTTTTTACTTTTTGAAATTCAATTTCCGAGAGAGTTGGCTTATTAATTATTAAATCTAGTAAGGGGAATAATTTGCTGAAATATTCATTTAGGGATTTAATGCTTATTGAAATACCATCTTCAAATACTTCTTGATTTAACTCTGCTCCAAAGGATTCAATATACTCAGAAAGAGTGAGATTATCAAAACCTTCACATCCTCTTGTAAGTAATGAACAAAGGATCTTGTTTATACCTTTTTTACGAGTACTATCCATATCACTGCCCCCTTTAATCCAAATTGAAGCAATTGAAAAATTTCTTTTTTTATTATTTAAAAAATATCTTTTTAACATTTTCTAGGGGATGCAATTAAAGTGAATTTTTCTCCATCTATATATTCCGTGATCTCTTTGAAATTATCCAAATTGTTCCAATATTTTAAATTATTTTCTAAGTTATTGATTGAAGATTTTCTTCCCCAAAGCAGTTCATTTCCAAAGAATGAAGAAAGCTGTGTGGATGTTTCTAAATTAAAGATATAATTACTTTTCACAATATTTATAGCTTTATTTATTTCATCCAAAGTAAGGGCTTTAAAATTTGAGATTTCATCTATTATTTTATTAATTTTCTTTTCTACTAAGTAAATATCTTTTTCTTCACAACTTGCTTCCAGTATTAATAATCCGCCTAATTCTCCAGCGTTTACATCTACGTATACTGATTCAACAAGATTACTATCTTCTCTTAAAATTTTTACTAACCTGCTGTTTCTTCCTACAGAGAGTAGTGATGCTAATATCTCAAGTCCAATAATATTTTTTTGATTATTAAGGTTTGGGATAAACCAGGCCATAAATATTCTTGAAAACTCTAAATTATCAAACTTAATAAACTCTCTACCATTTCTAATTTTTAAAGAATGTTTAATTTTTTTTAGATTTATTGAATTTGAATCTTTACAAATTTGATTTTTACTTATCTCAGATAGATCACTTTTTTGAAAAATTTTATAAATATCTTCAGAGAGATCCCCAGCAATTGCAATACAAATTTTTTCGGTAGTGTAATGATTGCTATGAAATTTCTCAAGGTCATTTATCTCTAAGTTTTTAATACTATGTTCATTTCCCAGAATCGAATTGGCATAATTTGGACTTAGCCAAACCCTTTTTAAAAAATAATTAAATAATCTTTCTTCAGGCTGATCATTTTGTTGTTTTATTTCATCAATAACCACCCCTTTTTCTTTTGTAAATTCAATAGGATTAAAATTTGGAGAAACGACAATATTTGTCAAAAGAGCAAGTGATTCTCTAAAGTTAGATGGTGGAACGAGGACGTGGTAATGTACATCATCGTAACCTGTTGAAGCGTTGCTTAATCCGCCAAGTGATTCAATTTTATAGTCAAATTCACCTGGCATTATTTTGTTAGATCCTTTAAAAATCATATGCTCTAGAAAATGAGCAGTTCCGTTTTTATCAACCTCCTCAAATGAAGAACCTGCTTTGCACCAAATATCAATGCTTATAAGCGGTAATTCTTTATTATCCACAAACACACATTTAGTTTTGCTTGAATGGGTAAAGTAGCGAACGTCTCCTACATTCATTTAAAGCCTCTCTTTAAACTCCATTTTGGTACTTTTTAGCCTTGTTGTCTGAATCTTTAACTAAAACAAAATTAAAAGATCCTCTTATTTTGGACTTGTTACAAAATATCAGAGATCATAGATCCATGCTCGAAAACCTTGAGAGTATAAAAGTCGATCCAAATCTTACTAACATAATATCCAACGAAATAGGTAGAGAACTCTATATAGAAAATGAATTTCATAAAGCAAAGGGATTTAGAAAGTTACATATTGAAGTAGCAGAATTTTCAAAGAATCTTAAGATTTTACACTGTGTTTTTTTCCCTGATCCAAAGTTTGATATTCCAATTTTTGGGATGGATTTAGTAAAAATAAATGATATTGTTTCTGCAGCCATCGTTGATTTATCACCCGCATCTCAAAATCAAGGTGTTAAATACGAAAAATCTCTTTCTGAAGTTGATAAAAGTTCTTTCACTTCATTGAGAGAAATTCCTAACTGGGGGGAAATTTTCTCTAAATATGTATTTTTTGCTTCTTTAAAAAGTAAATCTGAAAAAAATGATTTTTGCAGGATTGTTGATCATTATCTCTCTGTCTTGATCAAATTAAGTAAGGAAGCTAAACCTGAATTTAAGGAGGAATTAATTCAAGAGAGAATAGATTATCAAAAAAATTATTGTGTACAACAAATGAAAAATGAGAAAACTAGCATGGTTCTTTTAAAATATTTTGATGAAAAATGGGTCAATAAATATATAGAAAAAGTGCTATTCGATTTTTAATGAAATTTAATATTTTTAAAAATTTATTTATTTATTTATTATTTTTAACACCATTATCTCTTGGGATGGTTTCCTGTTCTGGTAATAATAAATCTAATGCAAAATTTAAAGAGAAAATAACTGCAGATATTATTCCTCCTATTACAGCTGTTGCCGCATTAGGTCAACTTTCTCCTTCGGGAGAGATAAGGCAATTGGCAGCTCCGATAAGTCAGTTTGGCTCTTCACCTCGAGTTGTCGAAATTTTAGTCAATGAAGGAGATTTTGTAAAAAAAGGAGATATCCTCGCGATTTTTGAAAATGGAGAAAAGTTAATTTCTGATCTTGAAAGAAATGAAAATCTAATCAATAATATTAATAATGAAATTGCCCTCAAGAAAGATCAAGTTCAAAGGTATGAGCTAGCTTTGAGCAAAGATGCGTATTCTTATGTACAGTTTTCTCAGAGAAAAGATGAATTATTAAAATTGCAAAAACAGAAAATTAACCTTACGGGAGAACAAAAAAATATCAAAATAGATCTATTTAATTCAAAACTAAGGAGTCCTATCGATGGGTTTATCCTTGGAATAAATACGAGAGTTGGGGAGAGGCCGAAAAATGAAGGGGTCTTGGACATTGGTTCTAGTCAAAAAATGGAAGCTTTGATAGAGGTTTATGAATCTGATATCGATAGAGTCTTTATCTCTCAGAATGTAGAGTTGAGCAGTGAGAATGGTGGTTTCCAAAAAAATCTTAAAGGAAAGGTAATTAGGATTAGTCCTCAGGTAAAACAAAGAAAAGTTTTATCGACTGATCCAACAGGGGACGCTGATTCACGAATTATTGAAGTACTAGTAAAACTAGATCAAGATTCTATAGATATCGTGCAAAATTATGCAGGAATGAAAGTCATTGCAAAATTTATTCCCTAATGAGTTTTTCTTTTTTAAAATTCAGAAAAATACCATTAGCTTGGTTGTTATTAACTAGGCAACCATTAAGGCTGGCAGTTGCCATAGCTGGAATAAGTTTTGCAGGGATTTTGATGTTTATGCAATTAGGTTTCAGAGATGGGTTATTTGACACGAGCGTAACTATTCATAAACTTTTAGATGCTGATCTTGTTTTAATAAGTCCCAGATCAAAAAGTTCTATAAGCATGAGTGGATTCCCAAAAAGAAGGTTGATTCAAACTCTTGCATTAGAAAATGTTGAAAAAACGGCTCCAGTTAATCTAAATTATTTACTTTGGAGAAATCCCGAAAATCTTAAAACAAGATCGATACTTGCATTAGGTTTTAATCCCTCCGATTCACTTCTTTTAGATGATGGATTCTCAAGGAAAGCTTATAAATTGAGAAACCCATCAAGAGTTCTTTTTGACAAACTATCTAGACCTGAATTTGGACCAATAGAAGAATGGTTTTTATCAGAAAAAAAAGTTGAGACTGAGGTCGCTGGGAAAAGAGTAATTGTTGAAGGCCTTGTGGAGTTGGGACCATCTTTTGGTGCAGATGGTAATTTGATAACTAGCCGAGAAACCTTCTTAAGACTTTTTCCTGCTAATCCTCCTGGAAGTATAGAAATTGGTTTAGTAAAGCTAAAAAAAGGATCTGATTCTGAATTGATTTCAAGAATATTAAATAACTCACTACCAAATGATGTTCGGGTTCTTACAAAAAATCAATTTATAGAATTTGAGAAGAATTATTGGAAAAATAGTACTGCAATAGGTTTTATATTTAGTTTGGGAGCATTGATGGGTTTCGTTGTAGGGTGTGTGGTTGTTTATCAAATTCTTTATAGTGACGTTACAGACCACCTCCCAGAGTATGCCACTTTATTGGCAATGGGTTATAGACTTAAATCTCTTTTCTTTGTTGTAGCTAGAGAGGGTTTTTTGTTGGCATTATTTGGTTATTTACCTGCTTATTTTTCTGGTCAGGTACTTTACTCAGTTATAAGAAAATCTACCAAACTCCCAATTATTATGGATGCAGATAAAACAATTTTAATTTTTGTATTAGTTTTATTAATGTGTATGGGTTCCGCTGCTGTTGCGATGCGTAAATTAGTTGACGCTGATCCTGCCGAAATTTTTTAATAATTAAATATAAATGGTTAAAACTAATAAATTAAAAAACGATGTTACAAACTTTAAAACAGTTTCAATAAATAATTTAAGTCACTTTTATGGAAAAAATGAGAATAAAAAACAAGTTCTTAATGACGTTAATTTAAATATTGATAAAGGAGAGCTGGTTCTTTTAAAAGGACCTTCTGGATGCGGTAAAACGACTCTTTTAACCTTAATTGGTGCCTTGAGAACCTGCCAAAGTGGGGATTTAACTGTATTAAATAATCAATTAAATGGAGCATCAAGGAAAACGCGTCAGATTCTTAGAAGAAGTATTGGAATGATTTTTCAAGGTCACAATCTTCTGAGATGTTTAACAGCAGAACAAAATGTTCAAATGGGCGCCGATTTAATAAAAGGTTTAACATATTTGCAAAGACGTGAAATAGCACGGAATTGGTTGTCAGCAGTAGGATTAGAGGAGCATCATAAAAAGTTACCAAATGACTTATCTGGTGGGCAAAAACAGAGAGTAGCAATTGCTCGAGCTTTATCTGCTAACCCAAAACTTTTATTAGCTGATGAGCCAACTTCTGCTTTAGATAGCGTCACAGGAAGAGAAATAGTAACCCTTTTAAGAAAACTAGCAAAAGAGCAAAATTGTTCTGTACTTATGGTGACTCATGATCCAAGAATTTCTGATATGGCGGATAGGATATTAAATATGGAAGATGGTAAAATATATAGTGCTCATAGTGAGCTAATATAATCAAAAGCTAAAAATTTTATGTCTAAGCGAAGGAATCTAAAAAAAGAAAAGCATGAACGTAATCGAGCCTATGCTAGAAAATTCAAAAAAAGGAAATTAAGAACTGATGGAAGACCTGATGGTGGAAACGTTACAGGTACAGCAAATAATGGCGGTGCAGCCGATTAGGGAATATCTTTTATTTTTATCTTTTTGGATTCCAATATATTATGCATATTTAAGGGATGAACATGAATGTAAGTATTGTTATACCGACTTACAATAGATTACCTATATTAGAGAAATGTCTCCTTGCGCTTGAGAATCAAAAATTAAATAAAAATATCAGTAATTATGAAATAATAGTAGTTGATGATGGGTCCACTGATGAAACAAGCTCATGGATAAATAAAAATAAAGCTAATCTCCCACACGTAATTCTATTTCAACAAGAACATGGTGGGCCTGCACTGGGAAGAAATCTTGGGGTAATTAAATCAAAATATGAAATTATTATATTTATTGATAGTGATCTTATCGTTTTAGATAATTTTATAAATTGCCACGTAGAAAAATTACTTGCCTCATGGAAAAAAAATGATAAAAAATGTTTTACCTATGGCTCGGTGGTCAATACATCTAATTTTCTAAATCCTCAAAGTGAAAAACATAAAATGATGGACGCTTCTTTTGCTTACTTCGCTACTGGTAATGTTGCGATATCGAAAGAATTGATTTTTAGCGTAGGCTTATTTGATACCTCTTTTAGTCTTTACGGTTGGGAAGATTTAGAACTTGGAGAAAGATTAAAAAAAATTGGAACAAAATTAATTAAATGTCCAAATGCAGTAGGTTTTCATTGGCATCCACCATTTAATTGCGAACAAATAGATTCATTAATAACTCAAGAAAAAGAAAGGGCAAAAATGGCTTTAGTGTTTTATAAAAAACATCCAAATTTAAGGGTTAGATTTATGATTCAATTAACCCCTTTGCATAATTTACTTTGGCATATTCTTTGCTTGGGCGGACTAATTAGTATTGATAGAATCCTTCCTTTATTAAGATTTCTAGTAAACATAAAAAGAAATAGACTAGCACTTGAGATACTTAGGATTCCTCTGAATATGATTTACATAAAACAGTTAACTAAATCAAGATAAAAAACTTTTAGAAATACACATCACTTGCTAGAATATTTGAAATTAAATCCACACATCTGACAGTTTCGGGTGATTTATTAATATAAATTCCCCGTCAGATGGAGGCTAACCCGAAACCCTTTTTTAAATTATGGCAGTTGTATCACTATCTGAAATGATGGAAGCTGGTGCTCATTTTGGGCATCAAACTAGACGTTGGAATCCCAAGATGTCTAAGTATATATATTGTGCTAGAAATGGAGTTCATATTATTGATCTGGTAAAAACGGCATTGTGTATGAACAATGCGTATAAATGGACCAGAAATGCTGCAAAAAGTGGTAAACGTTTCCTATTCGTAGGTACAAAAAAACAAGCATCAGATGTAGTAGCTCAAGAAGCTACTAGATGCGGAGCTGCATATGTAAATCAAAGATGGCTAGGAGGGATGTTGACTAACTGGACAACAATGAAAGCCAGGATCGAAAGATTAAAAGATTTGGAAAGAATGGAAAGTAGTGGTTCAATAGCAATGAGACCTAAAAAAGAAGCTGCAGTTTTAAGGAGAGAACTTGAAAGATTACAAAAATACTTAGGCGGTCTTAAGGGCATGAGAAGATTACCTGACGTAGTTGTTTTAGTTGATCAGAGAAGAGAATCTAATGCGGTACTTGAAGCCAGGAAATTAGACATCTCACTGGTATCAATGTTGGATACAAACTGCGACCCAGATTTGTGTGAAGTTCCTATTCCATGTAACGATGATGCCGTTAGATCTGTGCAACTTATTTTAGGAAGACTTGCAGATGCTATAAATGAAGGCAGAAAGGGTTCTAATGCAGAAAGAAACAATTAAATTCTAATTTAAAACTTACTAATTACTATTTTTATTACTCCAAATGGGAAACATTACAGCAAAACTTGTAAAAGATCTTAGAGACAAGACTGGTGCAGGAATGATGGATTGCAAAAAAGCACTTAACGAAACTGACGGAAATGTCGATAAAGCCTTGGAATGGTTAAGAAAGAAAGGTATAGCTAGTGCTGAAAAAAAATCGGGTAGAGTTGCAGCTGAAGGTTCAATTGGTAGTTATATACATACTGGATCAAGAGTGGGAGTTCTAATAGAGTTAAATTGTGAAACTGATTTCGTTGCTAGAGGTGATATATTTCAATCTCTGTTGAAGGATGTCTCAATGCAGGTAGCAGCTTGCCCAAATGTTGAGTATGTCACAATTGATGAAATTCCAGAAGATGTAGTAGAGAAAGAAAAGCAGATTGAAATGGGGAGAGATGATTTATCAGGGAAACCAGAACAAATTAAAGAAAAAATAGTTGAAGGGAGAATAGCTAAAAGACTTAATGAGCTGGTTTTGCTTGCACAACCTTATATTAAAGATAGTTCTCTTACTGTTGAGGATCTTGTTAAACAAGCAGCTGCAAAAATTGGAGAAAATATCAAAGTAAGACGCTTTACAAGATATACCTTGGGTGAAGGTATCGAAAAAAATCAGATGGACTTTGCTGAAGAGGTTGCATCAATCAAATCAAACTAGTTCCTTGAATAATTTGAATAATTTTGTAAATATAGATAAATTTAATTCTCAATTAAAGAGAGCAGAAATACAAAAAAGAAGATTAATTAGAAATATATATAAGGAATATGAATGTTATCTTAATCTCGTAAGAGATCTTCTTTATATTTCTGTAGAAAAAGGGCTTAATGAAATATATAATTACTCATCATTTAATGATAATTCCTTAAATAAAAAAGAATTTTTTTGTCTCTTTGAAAGAAAAATAAGAAATCTTATTTATACCAATTTGCCTTTATTAACAGTAGAACAATTAAAAATAAATCAAATTGAAAAAAACAGAATTAAGGAACTTAATTTTAAAAGTCTAGTAGGTAGTTCTGCAAAAATAAAGGATGACCAAAAAGACAAATTTCAATATGAAGATGATTTTAAATTAAAAGATCCTATTCAATTCCAGATTAGTAAAGATATTTCTAATACTTCTGAATATTATAAAGCTGATCATAATGAGAAATTCGTATCACTTGATTTAGATTATAATGACCATAATAATTATTTATCTCATGAAAATATTATTGAAAATTTAGGAGTTGAAAAACAACTTATTTCCTCCCTAATTGAATTAATAGAAGAGTCAAAGGTTGAAAAACTAAGACATTCAGAAAAAGACAATATTAATAAAATGGATATTTCACCTAAATATCAAAGTCTGAATAATTTTGATTTAATAGACAAGTCATTAGAAAATTTACTATTGAATCTTTCATACAAGATTAACCAAGAATTATTTAAGGCAAATTTAATAAAAAAGATTATATCTAAAGATTCCTTTGAGTATTTAGTTAGCAAAAAATTGATGATAAAACATCCACATCCTTTCGTTATTATTTTCGAATTTAATGTAAATCAACCATCATTAAAAGAAGATGAACCTCCTAGTATTTTTTTCTTTAATATATCTAAAGTAGAGTTAGAGTTTAAAAATTTAAATCTTTCTATTAAAAGGAATAAAATAAATGAGCTAAAAAATCAATTTCAACGTTTGATTAAAAAAGAGACATACTGGAGGCAAAAAGAAATATCTTTGAATAGGATACGTTGAAAAAATAAATCTTTTTTCAGCTTTGACTATTAACGGTAACAATAATAAATTAATTAAAGATTGGATAAGACCTCTTCAAAAGTCTCTAACTATAGAAACTGAAAACAAATTTAGCAATACCTTAGGAAGAGAAAAATTTTTTAATGATTATTTGTATGAATCATTGACAAAATTAGATAATCTAAATCTCTCAAACGAATATTTGAGGATATTTAATGAATTTTCTAAAAAATATAATGAATATAATAAGTTAGATAATAATCAAAGAAAAAGGTTAATTATAGATACCAGAAAAAGTCTTTATAAACTTGGTAAAACTTTAGAACTAGAAAGTTTTAATAATATTTCTAATAAAGTTATTCTGAATAAAGCTAATTCAAATTTGTCTTTTGATTCTGATATTTCATTAATAAAAAATGTGGGAAAAGTTTATAAAAATAAGCTTAATGAATTAGGGATTTTTTATATAAAAGATCTAATTAATTATTTCCCACGAACATATCTAGACTATACAAATAGAGTTAAAATAATTAATTTAAAACCAGATAATTTATATACGTGCATCGCAAATATTAAAAGATTTTATATTCATAAAAGTAAAAAGAATAGTAATTTATCAATAATGAACTTTGTAGTTTCTGATGAAACGTCTTCAATAAAGGTTACAAAATTTTTTTTAGGAAGAAGATTTAGATCTTATTCCTTCTTCGCATCTCAAAAATCTTTGTATGCTATTGGCACCAAATTAGCAATTTCCGGTAAGGTTAAATTGACAGAGTATGGAAAAACTTTTGTAGATCCGCAGATTGAAATTCTTAAGGATAACAATGATAATTTTATTTTTTCAGGAAAAATATTACCCTTGTATTCATTAGCTGAAGCGTTATCAAATATGAGTTTTATAAAACTCATGAAAAAGGTACTAATTTATTCAAAGCAATATCCAGAAATTTTAAATAAAAAGCAGCTTGATTCATTATCTTTATTATCCAAAAGCGAATCTTTGATTAATATTCATTTTCCACCAACTCAACAGGCACTTATTGAGTCAAAAAAACGTTTGGTTTTTGATGAGTTGCTCTTACTGCAAATAAAGTTCCTACTTAGAAAAAGAAAGACAAAAAAAAATGTTATTGCTCAACAATTACCTCAAAAGAAATCTTTACTGAAAGAATTTCTAAATGCTTTTCCTTTTGAATTAACAAAATCTCAATTCAATGTTTTAAATGAAATTAAGAAAGATTTATCTAATGCCGTACCAATGTCTAGATTGCTTCAGGGTGATGTGGGAAGCGGTAAAACTATAATTGCAATAGCATCTCTTTTAATTGTTATTGAAAAAAATCTGCAAGGTGCTTTTATGGTTCCTACTGAGGTATTAGCAGAACAACATTATAAAAATTTAATAAAATATTTGAATCCACTTTTAGTCTCTATCGAACTTCTTACTGGTAATACTCCTCAAAAAAAGAGAAAAGAAATACTTTCGAATTTGAACAATGGATTAGTTGATATCCTCGTAGGTACTCATGCATTATTTGAGGATAAAGTCATCTTTAATTCATTAGGGATGGTCGTAATAGATGAACAACATAGGTTTGGAGTTACTCAAAGAAATAGATTACTTAATAAAGGAGAAAATACTAACTTGTTATCAATGACAGCAACACCAATTCCAAGAACTCTTGCGCTTTCTATTTATGGTGATTTAGATGTAAGCCAAATTACAGAACTCCCACCTGGGAGAGTTCCTATAACTACAAATATAATTTCAGAAGATGATTTAACTAACTTGTTCAAGATTGTTGAAGTTGAGATCAATAAGGGAAGGCAAGCTTATGTAATTTTGCCACTTATAGAAGATTCAGAAAAAATGAATTTAAGTTCTGCAAAGAAAACATTCAAACATTTATCAGAAGAGGTATTTTTTAATAAAAAAGTTGGATTATTACATGGCAAATTAAGTTCACAAGAAAAGAATGAAGTGATTAATGCTTTTTTAAAGAATGAAATTAATATATTGGTTTCAACCACTGTAATTGAGGTTGGCATTGATGTGCCTAACGCCACAATTATGATTATTTATAATTCAGAAAGATTTGGGTTGTCTCAGCTACATCAATTGAGAGGGAGAGTTGGTAGGGGATCAACTAAATCTTTTTGTTATCTGGTAACATCCGATAAAAATGGATTAGATAACAAGCGACTATGTGTTTTAAAAAAATCTAATGATGGCTTTTATATTGCCGAAAAAGACTTGGAGTTTAGAGGACCAGGCCAGATTTTAGGATATAGACAATCTGGATTGCCTGATTTTGTACTGGACAATTTACCAAACAATAAATTTCTTATTGAGAAGGCTCGTGATGAGGCCATTAAGATTGTTAGTGATGATCCTGATTTAAGAGAAAATATTGTTTTAAGGAATATACTTATTGATAATTCTGATAATAAATTCATTCATGATTTCTTGAATTGAAAATTATTATTGTAATTTTTTATATATATGCCACTATAAAACAATTATAAATTTCAATTGAAAATTTGGAATAAAATACCAATTAAAGATAATGGAGATAAATTAATAGCTATTCCTAGCCACTTAAATTTTTTAGATCCGCACCCTTACTTTCAATTAGGAGCCCCTTACAAAGATAAAAATTCCATTTGGAAATTAAGAGAAGAAGTCGTCAATAGATTAGTAAAAGTAAATGAATATTTGATATTAAAGAATAATTTTTACCTTTTAATTTATGACAGTTGGCGACCTTTAGAAGTACAGGAATTTATGTTTAAAAGGGCATTTTTATTAGAGTGTGAAAAATCGGATATTTATGCTTCTTTTAAAAGTATAAAATCTTATCCATCTATTTTAAAAAAAGTTGAAAAATTTTGGGCATATCCTTCTCAAGACTCTAGGTGTCCTCCACCTCATTCAACTGGGGGTGCATTGGATGTTTGTTTATTAGATAAAGACGGAAATCTTGTTGAAATGGGAAGCACAGTCGATCAACTGGATGAGACTTCAAAGCCTGATTTTTATGCAAAAATGAAGAATGAAGAAGCAATTATTTGGAATAGTAGAAGAAATTTATTAAGGGAAATTATGAATAAATTTGGTTTTGCTCAACATCCAAATGAATGGTGGCATTTTAGTTATGGTGATCAATTATGGGCTTGGAAAAATAAAAAAGAAAATGCCATTTATGGAAAAATTTAAATTCTATTGAATGTCATTTAGTAAATTAATTATCAATGATTCACTTTGAATATCTATAAAGTCTCCAAAATCTAATTCTGAATGGTTTTCTTTCCAATGAATTAATAATGGTTTTAAAGTTTTTTCTAAATCGTCCAAATCCATTCGTTGTAAGTATGGCTTAGCTAATCTTTGAAGGTTTTTACTTCCACCCAACCATAATTGGTATTTATTTTGTCCACTTCCTACAAGTGCTAATTCAGCCATATAAGGTCTTGTACATCCGTTGGGACAGCCTGTCATCCTATATAAAATTGATTTTTTAATATTTAAACTTTTTATTAAATCATCGATTCTTGATAGCACGCTTGGTAAGATTCTCTCAGCTTCTGTCATAGCAAGTCCACAAAGTGGAAGTGCAGGACAAGCTAGGGCATGTCTTTGAATTTCATTAATTTCATTTAAATTTTCGTATCCAATTTTTGATAATGCCTTTTTAACATCAAGTTTATGTTTATTAGAAATATTGCAAAGTAAGATATCTTGGTTTGGAGTAAGTCTTAAATCAAGATTATATTTTTTAACAATATCTCTTATTAAGGATTTCTTCTCACCATAAAGCCTTCCTGATAGCAAAGGCAATCCAACAAAATAGTAGTCCTCATTTTGTTTATGCCATCCTAAATAATCTATTAATTTATTCTTTGGTTCTTTTCTAAGAGACTTAATTTCTTTTTTGAAATACTTATCTACAAGTATTTTTTTAAACCATTTAATGCCTTTCCTATGCAAAAGGTACTTCATTCTTGAATTTTTCCTTGACTTCCGATCACCAAAGTCTCTTTGAATAGCAACAATACTTTGTATTAATTCATAAATGTCGTCCTTTTCTACATATCCAAGTGGATCTGCAATCCTTGCAAATGTTTCTTCATTATTATGAGTTCTTCCCATTCCTCCCCCTATGTAAAAATTGCACCCCTCGAATTCTCCTTCTTTTGAAGTGAATGCAACTATACCAATATCATTGGTAAGGAGGTCAACAGAATTATCACCTGGTACTGTAACAGCACATTTAAACTTTCTTGGGAGGTAAGTTGATCCATATAGAGGTTCTTTTTTTATACCACTAAAAACATGTTCATTAAATTGTAATTTTCTATTCTCTTGGATTTCTTTATCTGGTTTAATTTTGTATTCCAAATCTCCATCAGCCCAAAGCTCTAAAAAAGTTCCTTGACCAGCTACTGGGGTTAATAAATCAGCAACTTTGATGGCTAAAGCTCTGGCTATTTTATATTCAGGCTTTTCGAATGGCGCGGCTGGAGCCATAACATTCCTATTTATGTCACCACAAGCTGCTAACGTCGAACCCATTGCAGAAACTATTGTTTGAATAACTTCTTTCAAGTTATCTTTTCTTATTCCATGCATTTGAAAAGCTTGTCTAGTTGTGGCCCTGAGAGTTCCATTCCCTAGCTTGTCGGATAATTCATCTAAAGATAAGAAAAGTTTCCCAGGTATTTCTCCTCCGGGACTTCTTAACCTGAGCATCATTTGCCAATCTTTACCTTTCCCCTTTTTTCTATTCTCCCTATTGTCTTGTTGGTAACTTCCATGGAATTTTAACAACTGAACAGCATCATTAGTAAAATGATCACTTTCATTTTTTAATTCAGTTGCAAGTGGTTCTTTTAGAAATTCGCTACCTTCTTTGAATTTCTCAAATTTTGAAACCTCAAGTCCGTTTGCCAAACAAACAGGCTCTTCATTAGAAATCTCTTTTTTCTTTTTTACTTTCTCAACCTTGATCAACGGACCAAAAAATATCTCTTTTTATACATTAGCGAAAAGCTTATTTAACCGGTAGTAAATTATAGTTGTAATAGCCATAATTTTTTCTTGTCTAAATATTTACTTGAGATAGGAACTGAAGAGTTGCCAGCAAACTTTTCTCACTCTGTTCTTAATCAATTTAAATCTCAAATAGAATTTGAGTTTGATAAGAAACTTATCAAATTCGAAAAAATTTATTGTACATCTACTCCTAGAAGAATTGTATTGCTTTTAGAAGGATTAGTTGATCAGGGCGAAGATGAGATGATAATTAGAAAAGGTCCAAAAGCTTCTTCAGCATTTGTCAACGGAACTCCTACAAAAGCAGCTGTAGGGTTTGCTAATAGTTTAGGTATAGATGTAGATGATCTGGAAATAGAAAATACAGAAAAGGGAGGGTTCGTTTTTGGGAAAAAAGTTCTTAAGGGCGAATCTACAAGGATTTCATTATCTCTAATAATTCCAAAAGTAATAAAGAGTTTGCAAGGCCCAAGATTCATGAAATGGGGTAATGGCAACTTTAAATTTTCTAGGCCTATAAGGTGGCTCGTCTCTATCTATAATAATGAAATTCTTGATTTCAATTTAGATGAATGTGATCCTAAAATCGTAGTAGGAAATTTATCAAAAAGTCATAGACTTATTGATAAAGTAATTGAAATTAATAGTCCTGATAATTATTTCGAAATATTGGCTAAAAATGGAGTATTTGTAAAACGGGAAGAAAGGAAAGAAAAAATTACAAATTTTATAAATAAATCCTCTGAGACATTAAATTTAAAGCCTGATCTTTCAGAGGAATTACTTAATGAACTAAGTGATTTAGTTGAATTCCCAAATGTAATTACAGGAAAATTTGATGAAGAATTTCTTGACTTACCTTTTGAGGTTCTTTCAATGGTAATGAAAAGTCATCAAAGGTATATACCGCTCTTACAAAAAGGTAATAGCTTTTCTAAATTAGATTTAAGTTCTGAAAAAATAATTAGCACAAATTTTTTATTAATTTCTAATGGTCTTCAAGAGTCTAATAATATTATTGCTAAGGGCAATGAGAAAGTATTAAAGGCAAGATTCTCTGATGCGAAATTTTTTGTAGAAAGTGATAAAAAGGTTTCTTCAAGAGAAAGGAATGAAAAACTTAAATCTGTTTCGTATTTAAAAGGGTTGGGTAATGTTTTCCAGAGAGTAGAGAGAATCAAGTTTATTGCTTCAAAAGTTTTGAAATATTTAAATGACGAGTTTTTAGATGATGAGAAAATTATTGAAGCTGCTAATTTCTGTAAAAATGATTTATGTAGCGAGATTGTTTACGAATTTCCAGAGTTGCAAGGAATAATGGGTGGTAAATATCTTAAATATGAAGGATATAGTGAAGAAGTTTGCTTAGCTGTGGCAGAACATTATTTACCCTCTTCTTATAAAGATGACATTCCTTCTACAAAATATGGTGCAATAGTTTCTGTTGCAGATAAACTTGAAACCTTAATAAGCATATTTATTTCGGGTAAACGTCCAAGTGGTTCATCTGATCCTTATGCATTGAGAAGAAATTTAAACGGTGTGGTTAAAATTATATGGAATTTTGAACTGGATTTTTCTATAGAAAACTTATTTGAAGAACTTATTGAATATTGGAAAACCTCATTACCAAATTTGAATTTTATACAAAAGAAAGTTTTTGAGGATTTAATTGAATTCTTATTTCAGAGAATTGAAAGTCATCTTGAAGAAATAGCTATAGATAAAGAACTAATTAGAGCAATTTGCTCTTCTGATGAATTTTTTAAAAAAAGAATTTTGAATATTAAAGATCTAAAAAATAGAATCGAAGCTGTTTCTTTTTATAAAGAAAAAGGATCTTTTGATAAAATTCGAAAAATAATTTCAAGAGTTAGCAAACTAGCTGATAGTGGGAACTTAAATAAAGATGTTCTTTCTAAAGAAGGATATATAAATCAAGAACTATTTGAAAAACAATGTGAGTTAAAAGTCTTTGAATTTATTGAGGAATTAGAGGGACTATTTGCCAAAGACGATTGGAATTATTTAAAACTTATGAATTTGTTTGAAATTAACGCCAAAAATCTTGAGGGATTGTTCGATAATGAAATAGGAGTTTTAGTAATGTCTGAGGATAGTAAAATAAGAGAAAACCGACTAAATTTACTTGGTGTTATAAGAAATTACTCTCTAAAAATTGTAGACTTTACACTTTTGTAGTTTTAACTTTAATTCCGCCCTTAATTGAATAATTCTCTAGCATTTTTTTTACTTCTTTATCTTCTCTAACAGCACTATCAACAGGCTTATATTTTAAAGGCGCTAAAGCTTTACCCCTTAAAATTGATCCAAGTGTCAGCATCGTAATCTTAAGTTGTTGAAGTGGTTTCATTGAGACAACCCTTTTATATAAGTAGCTATCAAAAGTAAGTCTTTGTACATCCATGTCATCACACATCTCAACAAACGCTTCTCTAGCGGAATCATTTCTATAGAAAATATTTTGAAGGATTTCTAGTACTTTATAAGTCGTGCCATATTTTTTATCCCATTTTTTTAGATAATTTTTTAAATCTTTTTCTGATGGAATCTCTTGTCCATTTTTTGATGCTTCAACGATTTCTTCTGCGCACATTCGTCCACTTTTGGCAGCAAAATATATTCCTTCACCAGAACTTTTTGTAACGTAGCCAGCAGCATCACCTACTAGTGCCATTCTTCCGACAACTCTGCGAGGCCTTGGATGTTCGGGTATAGGATGTGCTTCTACCTTTATTACTTCACCATTAACAAGTCTTTTCTTTGCCCTATTTCTTACTCCCTCTTGAAGTCCTTTGATTAATGACTGATTCTTTTGCATGGTTCCAGTCCCAACTGCAACATGATCATATTTAGGAAATACCCACCCATAAAAATCTGGAGAAACATCAGTGCCGACATACATTTCAGCAAGATCTTCGTAGTAACTCATTTCTTCTTTAGGTAGTTTAATTCTCTCCTGAAATGCAATAGCAACTTTGTAATCACCCGCATCCATTGCTTTTGCTACTCTACTGTTGGCTCCATCAGCTCCTATTAAAAGGTCAACAGTAAGCTCCTTAAGTTCTCCTTTTTTATCTCCGTTCGTAAAATCTGAATAGGAGAGTTTATATGGCCCTTGATTATTATTACCAGTATCAATAGAAGTAACTAATCCATTGATTAGTGTGGCCCCAAGATCAGATGCTCTATTACGCATAAAAGCATCCATAACTTCTCTTCTACACATCCCAATAAACTCATTATCGCTTTTCCCATAAACTCTATCTAGACTTATATCTACCTCTCTATTTGATGGAGATATCATTCTCATATGCCTTACTTTTCTATCAATAATTGACTCAGGTAAATCAAATTCTTCTACCATGCAAAGAGGAATAGCCCCTCCACATGGTTTCGCGTTGTCTAATTTTCTTTCAAAGAGCCAAGTCTTTATCCCAGCTTTAGCAAGTATTTCTGCAGCACATGAACCACTTGGACCTCCTCCAATAACAGCTACCCTCAACATACGAAAAAAAATAATAGTGTATTTAAAAGCTACATCTTTTTTGCTTATAAAAGTGCATTTCTTAAAATAATAGTTAATATCGAAATATGTTTTCCAAATTGACTTTTAAATATTGGAACAGAATAAAGATATAAATCAATTTGATATACCTCTAGCCAAAAGAACACACTTAAATAATTCTAACTCTATATTTTTAAAAAAATTATTAATATTTTCTCCATTTCTTCTCCTTCTTTTTTCTATATTTGCATTGCAATTATTAAGAAATTTAGAAATAGGATCTCTTAGCATTCTTAATATTTATGCGCAGAGAAATCACGAGCATAGAATTTTGGGCCATTTACCTTATACGGAAATTCCTAAGGAGAAACTAGTTTTAATTGAGCCCAATATTGAAGTTCATATTGATATGCGTGATTCTCTATTAAAGATGAGAGAAGAAGCAAAAAAGGATGGGATATACTTAGTTTTTCTGAGTGGTTATAGATCAATAAATTTGCAAAACGAAATCTTCTATTCTTTAAAATCTATCAGAAATCAAGAAGCGGCAGAAAGAGCTAGAGTTTCAGCACCCCCAGGATATTCTGAACATAGTACTGGTTTTGCCATTGACATTGGTGATTCTACTCAAAGAGAAACAGACTTTGAGACCGAATTCGAAAATACGGGCGCTTTCAAATGGTTAATAAAGAATGCAACTAAATTTCACTTTAAGTTATCGTTCACCAAAGATAATAAATATATAGATTATGAACCTTGGCATTGGAGATATGAGGGATCAATTGAAGCTTTAAAAATTTTTGAAAGTTCAAATAGAAAATTATGAATCTAATTTATTAAAAAAAGTTATCAAATATAATTATGTTTTTCAAAGTCTTAAAGAGAAAATTTTCATAATAAGCATTCTTTGAGTTAGCCTTAATAAAGTCAAACTACTATTTATATAAATTCTATAAATGTCATCTTCGGTAAAAGAAATTAGGAATGTTGCAATTATTGCCCACGTTGATCATGGGAAGACAACTCTTGTAGATGCATTATTATCTCAATCAGGAATATTTAGAGACAATGAAGTCATTCCCACATGCGTAATGGATTCAAATGATCTTGAAAGAGAAAGAGGAATAACAATACTCTCAAAAAATACTGCAGTTAACTACAAAGATACCAGAATTAATATCATAGATACACCAGGACATGCAGATTTTGGAGGAGAAGTCGAGAGAGTTTTGGGAATGGTTGATGGTTGTCTGCTTATCGTTGATGCAAATGAGGGGCCTATGCCTCAGACAAGATTTGTTTTAAAAAAAGCATTAGAAAAAGGACTTAGGCCGATAGTTTTTGTAAATAAAATTGATAGACCAAGAGTAGTACCAGAAATAGCAATTGATAAGGTATTGGATTTGTTTTTAGAATTAGGAGCTGATGATGATCAATGTGATTTCCCTTATCTTTTTGGAAGCGGTCTATCTGGTTTCGCAAAAGAAGAGATGGAATTTAATAGTGAAAATATGATGCCTCTTTTTGAAGCTATTATCAGACATGTTCCACCTCCAGTAGGTGATGAAAATAAGCCTCTTCAGCTACAAATTACAACGTTGGACTATTCTGATTTCTTAGGCAGAATTGTAATTGGGAAAATTCATAATGGAACTATAAAAAATGGTCAACAAGCTAGTTTAATTAAAGAAAATGGAAAAACTATTAAAGGTAAGGTTAGTAAACTTTTAGGATTCGAAGGATTACAAAGGATTGATATAAATGAAGCTTTCGCAGGAGATATTGTTGCCGTTTCTGGTTTCGATGACGTCAATATTGGTGAGACCATAGCATGTCCCGATTCTCCTCATCCACTTCCTTTAATCAAAGTTGATGAACCTACCTTAAATATGACTTTTGTTGTTAACGATTCTCCATTTGCGGGGAAAGAAGGGAAATTCGTTACTAGTAGACAATTAAAAAATAGATTGGAAAGGGAACTTCTAACAAATGTTGCCCTAAGGGTCGAAGAAACTGATTCTCCTGATAGGTTTTCAGTTTCAGGAAGAGGAGAATTACATTTAGGTATTTTGATTGAAACTATGAGAAGAGAAGGGTTCGAATTTCAAATCTCACAACCTCAAGTGATTTTTAGAGAAATTGATAATGTTGAATGTGAGCCTATAGAGACTTTGGTCCTAGATGTGCCTGAATTAGCCGTTGGTTCGTGTATAGAAAGACTTGGATCGAGAAAGGCGGAGATGAAAAACATGCAGACAAGTTCAGATGGAAGAACCCAATTAGAATTTCTTGTACCATCAAGAGGATTAATCGGATTTCGTGGTGAATTTGTTCGAATAACAAGAGGTGAAGGTATCATGAGTCACTCTTTTTATGAATATAAACCCAAAACAGGTGATTTTGAGACTAGGAGAAATGGTGTCCTTATAGCTTTTGAAGAGGGTGTGGCTACATTTTATGCATTGAAGAATGCTGAAGATAGAGGAGTCTATTTCATTAAACCTGGAGTTAAAGTTTATAAGGGAATGATAATTGGAGAGAATAATCGACCTCAAGATCTTGAGTTGAATATATGTAAAACTAAGCAGTTGACTAATATGAGGTCTGCAGGGGCAGAAGAACTTGATACTTTGCAGTCACCAGTAGATATTACTCTTGAAAGAGCACTCGAATATATTGGTCCAGATGAAATGCTTGAGGTAACACCTGATTCAATAAGAATGAGAAAAATAAATAAAAAGAAAAAAAATAAATAATTAGTTTCATGAATGAAGAAAGTACAAATAGTTTTAAAGATTCCCTTTTTAATGCTTTAAATCTTTTTAACAATCATGAATGGTATGAGGCTCATGATGCTTTTGAAGAAATATGGAATTCGGTTGATGGTGACGAAAGACAAGTTATCCAAGGAATTTTACAAGTATCTGTTTCTCAGTTTCACTTAAGTAAGGGAAATTTAAATGGAGCAACTATTTTGCTTGGCGAGGGTTTAGGTAGAATAAAAACTAGAACCAAGATTAATTTAGGGATTGATCTTGAATCCTTCTGCCGATCTTTGGAAGATTTATTAAGGAAATTACAGTATAAAGAGTTAATAAATGAGAGCGATAAGCCTTTTTTGAAACCTCTTCAATAAATATGAATTTATCTTTGTCTTCAATTAAATTAATATTATTTTATATTTCATTTTTCTAAAAAAAAGAAAACTAATTGATCTCAATGAAAATGAACCTAAAAATTCATAATGTATCCCTTTCGATTAAAGGGAGATTAATCGTAAATGATGTTTCCATAACTGTAAATCCTGGGGAAGTTGTAGGTTTGATGGGACCTAATGGTGCAGGGAAAACTTCCACTTTTAATCTTGCAGTTGGGAATATAAAACCTGATAAAGGGAAAATTTTAATGGATGGTAAAAATATAACTAATCTTCCTCTTCCAAATAGATCAAAACTTGGGTTGGGTTATTTGACTCAAGAAGCGAGTATATTTAGAGACCTAACTGTTAAAGATAATATAGATTTGGCTTTGCAATATTCTTCTTATAGTAAAGCGGCAATTAGAAATAGAAGAGAACAACTTATTCATGAATTTAATTTGAATAATTTTGTTGATAATTATGGTTATCAACTTTCAGGAGGAGAAAGGAGGAGGTGTGAAATAGCCAGGGCTCTCTCTGTAGGTAGAAAAGGACCTAAATATTTGTTGTTAGACGAGCCATTTGCAGGGATCGATCCTCTAGCTGTTAATGATTTAAAGAAACTAATTCTTAAATTAAGTAGTGACGGAGTAGGGATTCTTATTACAGACCATAATGTAAGGGAAACCCTCTTAATTACTAACAAATCATATGTATTAAGTGAAGGTCAAATTTTAGCAAACGGACCATCAAGTGAATTAGCTGATAATCCAATAGTCAAGAAGTATTATTTGGGAGATAATTTCAAACTTTGAAATCTTTTTACAAAATAAATTAAAACTTAATTATTAAATATTTATTCATATAGGAATAATTTAAATTATTATTTGTTTGTCATAAAATATTAAAACTGGATAAATTTCTTGGATGATACTAGATAATCTTTTTAAAAATTTAATATTCGACCCAGTTTCAGTATTAGGTCTTTTAGTCTTTTATTTTTTATTGGTTAACTTACCAATATCTTTAGTTGCAGTTTTCAAAAAAAAATCTTCTTTCACTTTAAAACTCCTTACAATTTTTGTGAATTTATTAATAACATTACAATTACTTTTTAGGTGGTCAATTTCTGGACACTTTCCTATTAGTAATTTGTATGAATCTCTTTATTTCCTTACTTGGGGGATCACGATGGGCCAACTATTGATTGAAAGGGAATATCAATCTCCAATAATTCCCTCAATTGCCATACCTATTGAGTTAATGACTGTGGCCTTTGCTTGTTTTGTATTGCCTGACGATTTAAAATTATCATCCAACTTGGTTCCAGCTTTAAGATCTAGTTGGTTAGTAATGCATGTTAGTGTCGTAATGCTTAGTTATGCAGCATTAATAATAGGTTCTTTACTTTCAATGTCCGTTTTGTTTATTAATAAAAATAAGCCGCTTCAAATTAGAAGTAGTTCTACAGGTATAGGAGGATTTATAATTTCAAATAGCTATCCTGTAAATGATTTAGTTGAACCTATTGAATTTTCTCATTCAGAAGAATTAGATACATTAAGTTATCGTTCTATATTAATCGGCTTTGTTCTTTTAACTCTTGGTTTGATTTCAGGTGCTGTCTGGGCTAATGAGGCTTGGGGCACATGGTGGAGTTGGGATCCAAAAGAAACATGGGCATTTATCTCATGGTTATTTTATGCCGCTTATCTGCATATGAGAATAAGCAAGGGTTGGCAAGGACGTAGACCAGCATTATTAGCATCTACAGGCTTTTTAGTAGTTTTAGTATGTTATTTAGGAGTTAATTTCTTAGGAATAGGGTTACATAGTTATGGCTGGATATTTGGGTGATTTGTTGATCTCCCAGAATATTTATTGAGGTTCAGAAAGAACATTCCCCTTTTGAGCTTCTTGTGCAACTTTTCTCAAGTCATCACATCCCTCTTTTAATGTTGGGTAAGCAAACATTCCACTACCTGCAATAAAACAATTAGCTCCAGCATCTGCACATTGTGAAATAGTCCAATTTGCTTTTATTCCCCCATCAACTTCAATGTCGACATTTAAGTTTTTTTCAATAACAAAGTTTCTTATTTCTCTGATTTTATTAAGCATTGTTGGTATGTAAGCTTGTCCACCAAAGCCTGGATTAACTGTCATAACTAAAACATGATCAACCATATCCATAATGTTTTTAATAATTTCAAAAGGAGTATGAGGGTTTAATGCAACAGAAGGAGATCCTCCTAAATCTCTTATTCTTCCGAGAACTCTATGCAAATGAATATTTGCTTCGGCATGAGCTATTACTACTCCTGGTTCACCATTCGCTCCCTTTGTAGCGTTTACATAAGATTCAAGCATGGTTTCACAATTGTATTGACTCACCATTAATTGAGTTTCAAAAGGGACATTGCAATATTTCCTGCATGCCGCAATCATTTCAGGACCGAATGTAAGATTTGGCACGAAATTCCCATCCATTACATCAAATTGAATTCTATCTACGCCAGCTTCTTCTAGCTCTTTCACACATGCCCCCATATTTGCCCAATCTGCTGGTAAAACTGAAGGAATTATTTGAATTGGTCTATTAACACCAGCTAAAATTGTTTGATTTGGCTTAGTCATTTAATTTTTAAAATATTTAATAAAGATACTATATTTAGTTGTTTATTCCTAATTTCAAGTCACGGCCTGATAAAGTATCACCTGTAAAGAGTTAAAAAAAGCTTACTAGCATAATAATTCTCATAAAAAATGACATTTTTTATGAGATCATACTCAAAACCTTTAAGAAAATCCTCAAAATTTAATTGTGAATCAAACTTTAATTCAAGAAATTCTCGAAGTTGTCGAGCAAGCAGCTATTGCCTCAGCAAAACTAACAGGACTTGGTCAAAAAGATGAAGCTGATGCTGCAGCTGTAGAAGCAATGAGATTGCGAATGGGCAAAATTGAAATGAAAGGAAAAATTGTTATTGGAGAAGGTGAAAGAGATGAAGCACCTATGCTTTATATAGGTGAAGAGGTTGGTAGTGGAAATGGTCCAGGGGTTGACTTTGCAGTAGATCCTTGTGAAGGAACAAATCTTTGTGCGAATAATCAAAGAGGCTCTATGGCGGTTTTAGCTGCCTCTGATTCGGGTGGTCTTTTCAATGCGCCTGATTTTTACATGAACAAATTAGCAGCGCCTCCTGCAGCCAAAGGTAAAGTAGATATTAGAAATTCAGCTACTGAAAACTTGAAGATACTAAGTGATTGCTTGGGCCTTTCTATTGATGAGCTTACTGTAGTTGTAATGGATAGAACTAGGCATAAAGATTTAATTAAAGAGATTCGAGGATGTGGTGCAAAAGTACAACCGATTTCTGATGGTGATGTTCAAGCTGCGATTGCATGTGGTTTTGCAGGTACTGGAACACATTGCTTGATGGGTATAGGTGCAGCTCCAGAGGGTGTTATTTCAGCCGCTGCAATGAGAGCTCTCGGCGGACACTTTCAAGGACAACTAGTTTATGATCCAGCAATCGCTCAAACTTCTGAATGGGCTGATTACACAAAAGAAGGAAATATAAAACGTCTTAATGAAATGGGCATAACAGATATAGATAAAATCTATGAAGCGAATGAATTGGCATCGGGAGAAAATGTTGTTTTCGCTGGAAGCGGAATAACTGATGGATTATTATTTGACGGAGTTAAATTTGAAAGGGATTGTGTTAGAACTAGTAGCCTAGTTATTAGTACATTAGATAGTACTGCAAGGTTCACAAATACTGTCCATATAAAAGATGGTGCTAAGAGTATCAGCCTTTAAAAATTCACTTTTGATTTTATGCATATTGTTGTCGTCGGACTGAGTCATCGCACGGCACCTGTCGAAGTGCGTGAGAAGTTAAGTATTCCTGACCAATCCATAACAGAGTCATTGAAAGCATTAAAAGCTCTCTCTGATGTATTAGAGGTGTCAATTTTAAGTACATGTAATAGGCTGGAAATATATGCGCTAGTAAAGGATAAAAATACTGGAATTTCATCTATTAAAGAATTCATATCAGAATATTCTGGAATTATTTTTGAAGATTTAAATCCACATCTTTTTTGCTTTAGACAGGAAGAAGCAGTTTTGCATTTGATGAAAGTATCGGCAGGACTCGATAGCCTCGTTTTAGGGGAAGGGCAAATCCTTTCGCAGGTAAAAAAAATGATGAGATTAGGTCAAGAGAATCAATCTACTGGACCAATTCTTAATAGATTATTAACTCAATCAGTTAGTACAGGTAAAAAAGTAAGATCCGAAACAAATTTAGGAACTGGAGCTGTGTCAATTAGTTCAGCAGCGGTAGAACTAGCTCAATTAAAAATTGGACAAGAAAAGGGTTTGGATACTCTTGTAAGTTTGGAATCAGAGAACGTTCTTGTCGTTGGCGCCGGACGAATGAGTAGGCTTTTAATAACTCATTTAAAATCAAAAGGATGTCATAAACTTATCCTTTTAAATAGAAATATTGATAGAGCATTAAATCTTGCTCAAGACTTCCCTGACTTAGAGATTGTTTGTAGAGGGTTAAACGAATTAGAAGAAAACATATCATTATCTTCGCTTGTTTTTACCAGTACTGCTTCTGAAGAGCCAATTATTGATCTCACAAAAATTGAAAAAATAAATTTGAATAATAGACTAAAATTTATTGATATTGGTGTACCGAGAAATATATCTAATGATGTCAAACAACATGAATTTGTAAAATCATTTGATGTTGATGACTTACAAGAGGTCGTTTCAAGAAATCAAGAATTTAGACAGAAAATAGCAAAGGAAGCGGAATACTTAGTAGAAGAAGAAAGGATCATTTTTCTAGAATGGTGGGCAAGTTTAGAGGCCGTTCCAGTAATTAATAAACTTAGATCAGATTTGGAGTTAATTAGAAAAGAGGAATTGCAAAAAGCACTTAGCAGAATGGGACCAGATTTTTCGGCTCGAGAAAGAAAAGTTGTGGAAGCTCTGACTAAAGGAATAATTAATAAAATACTTCATACGCCGGTCACCAAGTTGAGAAGTCCTCAATCAAGAGAAGAAAGACAAGTTTCTTTGAAAATCGTTGAAAAATTGTTTTCTTTGGTAGAAGAGGATAAAAATAACTAACTTTTTTCGATTTATATTAAGTTTTTCTAGTGATTTATCGAAATACCTTCGTAAAGTGACCATTTCTATTTCTAAATCTGCCCACAATCAGTTACTTTAAATAGTTGTATATCTACCTCCATTAGATTGAATGAAGCGTGTGTTGGCCATAATCCTCGGAGGAGGAAAAGGTTCTAGACTTTACCCTTTAACAAAAATGAGGGCTAAACCTGCTGTTCCATTGGCAGGTAAGTATCGATTAATAGATATCCCAATTAGTAATTGTATTAATTCAGGTATTGAAAAAATGTACGTACTGACTCAGTTCAATAGTGCATCTTTGAATAGACATATAGGAAGAACCTACAATTTAAATGGACCTTTTGGACAGGGATTCGTGGAGGTATTAGCAGCGCAACAGACTCCTGATAGTCCAAAGTGGTTTGAAGGCACTGCTGATGCTGTAAGAAAATACCAATGGTTATTCCAAGAATGGGATGTTGATGAATATTTAATATTGTCAGGTGATCAACTCTACAGAATGGACTACAGTTTATTTGTTCAACATCATAGAGATAATGGTGCTGATTTAACAGTTGCAGCATTGCCTGTTGATGAAGCTCAAGCAGAAGGTTTTGGTCTCATGAGAACGGACGACGTAGGAAACATAAAAGAATTTAGTGAAAAACCTACTGGCGAGAAGTTGAAGGCGATGGCAGTAGATACTTCAAAATTTGGATTAAGTAAAGATTCAGCTGCCGAAAAACCTTATCTAGCCTCAATGGGTATTTACGTTTTTAGCAGAAATACTCTTTTCGATCTTCTAAATAAATTCCCTAATTATACTGATTTTGGTAAGGACATAATTCCTGAAGCCCTCAATAGGAGCGATACTCTTAAAAGTTATGTATTCGATGATTATTGGGAAGATATCGGTACCATTGGGGCATTCTTTGAGTCAAACCTTGCATTGACTGAGCAACCAAAACCTCCATTTAGTTTTTATGATGAAAAATTTCCAATTTATACAAGACCTAGATATCTCCCCCCTTCTAAACTTGTAGATGCTCAAATTACTGATTCAATAGTCTGTGAAGGTACAATCTTGAAGTCATGCAGTATTTTACATTGTGTTTTAGGCGTCAGAAGCAGGATTGAAAGTGATTCTGTTCTTGAGGATACTCTTGTTATGGGTGCCGATTTCTTTGAATCGCCTGAAGAGAGGATTGAATTAAGAAAAGGAGGCGGAACGCCTCTTGGAGTAGGTGAAGGGACTACTGTAAAAAGAGCAATTCTTGATAAGAATACAAGAATTGGTGATAATGTCGTGATCATTAATAAAGATCGAGTAGAAGAAGCAGATAAGCCGGAATTAGGCTTTTATATCAGAAATGGAATTGTTGTAGTAGTTAAAAATGCAACTATTGCAAACGGAACTATTATTTAAATCTTTTCGATCATTTTTCGCTGACATAAGTATTTTTTTTGAGCAATTTTTTTAAGTTGCAGGCAAACTATATTTATTGAGTTTTTTAATTTTTTATGTCCAAGGCACATTTTGGTTTAGTAGGTCTTGGTGTTATGGGCGAAAATTTAGTTCTTAACGCAGAGAGAAATGGATTTTCTAGTGTAGTTTTTAATAGGACTTACTCAAAAACCGAAGAATTTTTACAAGGTCGTGGCCTTGGGAAGAATATAGAGGGAGCTGAAACTCTTCAAGAATTTGTTAATAAGCTAGAGAGACCTAGAAGAATTCTGATGATGGTAAAAGCTGGACCAGCAACAGATGCTGTCATAGACAATATCTCTGGATATCTCGAGGAAGGAGATTTATTAATAGATGGTGGTAATTCTCAATTTAAAGATACAGAAAGAAGGGTAAATACTCTTGAAAGTAAAAGTTTTGGATACATTGGAATGGGAGTCTCAGGCGGTGCCAAAGGAGCTTTAGAAGGGCCAAGTATGATGCCTGGCGGGACTAAGGCTTCATATGATGCAATAGAAAGCTTATTAACAAAAATGGCTGCCAAAGTTGAAGATGGACCATGTGTTGCATATGTTGGACCTGGAGGCTCAGGTCATTTTGTAAAAACTGTTCACAACGGAATTGAATATGGCATTGAACAAATACTCGCAGAAGCTTATGACCTTATGAAGAGAGTCAAAGGTATGAATGGTCAGCAGATGTCAGAGGTATTTGGTATTTGGAATAATACTGATGAATTAGCTTCTTATCTTGTTGAGATAACAGAGATATGTCTAAATACAAAAGATGAGATAACTGGAGATGATGTTGTTGAGAAAATATTAGATAAAGCTGGCCAGAAAGGTACTGGTTTATGGACTGTTGTAAGTGCTTTAGAGCTGGGCGTATCAGTCCCAACTATTTATGCATCTTTAAATGCAAGAGTAATGAGTTCTTTAAAAGAGCAACGTAGTGAGATTGAAAAAACTATTCCATCTAAAGAGATAGAGGATTTTGATTTAGGCAATATATCTGATGGGATGAAACCTTTATTTGATGCTGTAGTCCTTGCCACAATTGCTAGCTATGCCCAAGGTATGGACATTTTAAGAGAAGCATCTGCAGTTTATAACTATGGTTTGAATATGCCGTCAGTTGCTCAAATATGGAAAGGTGGTTGCATAATTAGATCAAAATTATTAAGTAAAATTCAAGATGCTTATAACAAAGACCCTAATCTAAAAAATTTAATTTTTGATGATTGGTTCAATAATGAAATTGCGACAAGATTAGATAACTTAGCTAAAGTAGTTTCTTTATCCACAAAAGCTGGTATACCAGTCCCATGTCTATCAAGTACTTTAGATTATCTGAATAGTTATAGAACTAATAGACTTCCTCAGAATCTTGTTCAGGCAATGAGAGACTGTTTTGGCTCACATACATATGAAAGAATTGATAAGGAAGGTAGTTTTCATACTGAATGGATGAAATGATTGAAAAGGTCAAAAATGGATACACCATAAAAATATATAAAGACAAGTTAGAACTATCAACAGCGGTTTTTAAGTTTATTGAAAGCCATATTTTTCATACTTTAAAAAAGAAAGATAGATTCAAATTTTGTGTCAGTGGAGGTTCAACTCCTAAATCTGTGTATAAGCTTTTATCAAAAAGTGATCTTAGATGGGATATGGTTGATGTCTTTTTAGGAGATGAAAGATGTGTTGATCCAAATTCAGAATTAAGTAACTCGTTAATGTTGAAAAATTCATTGTTAACTAATTTTGGATCTAAATCTTTTTTTTATGAAATTTTCAATGATTTAAATGCTGATGATGAAGCTATAAAAAATCAATTTATTTCTAAATTATTTGAAAAATGCGGATCAAACCCTCCCTCCTTTGATTTAACTTTATTAGGTCTTGGAGACGATGGTCATACAGCTTCGCTATTTCCTTATCAAAAAAATAATAATGTAGATGATTTTGTAATTTTTAATGAAGGTAAAGGATTAAAAAGAATTTCATTAACTCCAAAGGTCCTTTCAGCCTCATCAAAGATAGTATTTTTAGTTAGTGGAGCCAATAAAAGAATTGCTCTTGAGAGGTTATTAGATGAAAAAGAGTCTCTTGATAGAACTCCATCAAAATTAATAAAATCTATTAATCAAATTTCAATCTTTTGTGATCAAGAATCAGCAAAAGAATTAGAAATTTAGTTAAAGTCTAATAATAATTTAAATTGTTCAATGAGTAAGAAAAAATTTTTATTCCAGAAAAAGGAGTTCGAAGGTTGGAAAACATTAAATGATACTGTTATGGGCGGATCAAGTTCAGCTTTTTGTGAAATTTCAAATTCTGGTTTGTTATTGAAGGGTAATATTGTCGAGAAAGCAGGAGGATTTGTTAGTTGTAGATCGTCTATATATAAACCTTCCTTAAATGTATCTGAGTATTCATCCTTTGAATTAAATATTGATGGACAAGGAAGAACTTTTAAATTTGCTGTCGCTTGTGAAGATGCTTTCCTAGGACTTACCGAATTTATTCCAGGCGGACTAAGGTGGATTAAATCATTCCCAACAAAAAAATTCGGAACAACAAATGTTCAGATTCCTTTTGATGAGCTAAAACCTTCAGTAAGAGCTAATAAAGTACGTTTTCCATTTAAATTCAAGCCATCTAAAATTAAAAGATTGCAACTACTACATTCTAAGTTTGGTGATGATGGATTACTTAATAATGAGTTTAAACAGGGTTCAATAAAAGTTTTAATTAAATCAATAAGTGTTATTTGAAAATTCACCTAAAAATATAGAGAGCTTAATCGCTAAGTCAGCAGATTTAACAAATAAACCTTTTGTTCATTCTGTCGTAAAGATAAATGGTGAATACGAATTCGAAGAGGATATTGATTTGACGGTTAATATCTTATGTCGAGATAAAGAAGGTAAAAGATTAGAAATTTATGATCTTGAATTAGAACTTTTTAAATCAAATAAAGAGTTGGTTTTAGTTATCTCTAAGCTTAATTTTCCTGATGAACCAATATTATGGTGTGGAGTTAAAACATTATGGATGGATAGTAATAATGGAAAAAAATGCAACTCACCAAAATACAGCGCTAGATTGGAAAATTTAGCAAATAGGATAAAAAGTTTTATTGATTAAGAAAATAAAATTTGAGCTGATTTATAAATCAGTAACAGCCCCTAAACTTGATGTGCTTACGATTCTCGAATATTTTGAAAGAATTCCTCTTTTGTATTTTTGTGTAGGCTTTATCCAATCATTTTTTCTTTTTTCTAATTCTTTTTCAGATAAATCAACTTCAATTAGTTGTTTTACAGCATCTACAGTAATTAAATCACCTTCTTTTATTAGGGCAATATTTCCGCCTACAGCAGCCTCTGGAGCTATGTGACCCACAACCAGACCATAGGTACCACCGCTAAATCTGCCATCAGTAATTAAAGCCACCTTCTCTCCGAGACCTTGACCAACAATTGCAGATGTTGGGGCTAACATTTCTCTCATGCCTGGACCTCCCACAGGCCCTTCGTTTCTAATAACAACAACATCACCAGCTTTGATATCGTTATTTAATATCGATTTTAAACAATCCTCTTCACTTTCAAAAATCTTTGCTGGACCTGTTAATACAGGGTTTTTTACTCCGCTAATTTTTGCTACAGAACCTTCGCTTGCTAAGTTACCTTTTAAAATTGCGAGATGTCCTTTTTTATAAAGAGGGTCATCTATCTCTCTTATAACATTTTGATTTGTTGGAGGCTTATCTGGAATATTCTGTAAGTATTCTGCAATGGTTTTGCCTTCAATGTTTTTACATTCACCATGAATTAATCCTGCATTCAAAAGTATTTTCATTACTTGTGGAATCCCGCCTGCGTTATGAAGGTCCACTGTCACATATTTCCCACTCGGTTTAAGGTCACAAATAACAGGTACTTTTTGTCTTATTCTCTCAAAATCATTAATGTTGATATCTATTCCTGAAGTATTTGCGATAGCTAAGATGTGCAACACCGCATTTGTTGAACCTCCAATTGCCATAATGACTGATATTGCATTTTCAAATGCTTTCTTAGTCATTAGGTCTAAAGGTCTTATATCTTTTTCTATCGCAGAGACTAAAATCTCAGCACTTTTATCTGCACTTAGTTCTTTTTCAAGATCTTCAGCAGCCATAGTTGAACTGTGAGGAAGACTTAAACCTAATACTTCAATAACCGCAGACATTGTATTAGCTGTAAACATCCCTCCACAACTACCAGCACCAGGGATACAATTTTTTTCAACTTGGATAAGCCTTTCTTCATTAATTTTGCCTGATGTTAATTGTCCAACAGCTTCAAATGCACTAACAACAGTAAGATCTTCTCCATGTAATTTCCCAGGTTTAATTGTCCCTCCATAAATGAAAATTGAGGGGATATTCATTCTTGCAATTGCTATCATGGCACCTGGCATATTTTTGTCACATCCACCTATGGCAAGCACTCCGTCCATACTCTGAGCATTACAGGCTGTTTCTATTGAATCAGCAATAACTTCTCTTGAAACTAGGGAATATTTCATGCCCTCTGTTCCCATAGAAATGCCATCACTTACTGTAATCGTTCCAAACATTTGAGGCATCGCACCGGATCTTTTTATTGACTCTTCAGCTCTGAGAGCTAACTTATTTAAACCCATATTGCATGGTGTTATGGTGCTGTATCCATTTGCAACTCCAATAATAGGTTTATTAAAATCTTCATCATTAAATCCAACAGCTCTTAACATAGATCTGTTAGGAGATCTTTGCACACCTTGGGTTATTGCAGATGATCTGAGTTTATTCATACTTATTTGAGAACCTTTTTTATTCTATTGCCCCAACTCTTCAAGTTGCTTCCTCACATCAGCAATTGCAGAATTAAGTTGCTCAACTTTCTTCTCCAAATTCTCTCCTTCAACTTCATTTATGTTTTCATCTGAATCAATTGCTTCAGATCCATCTTGAATTCTGGAGGAATACATCATTGCTTTTTGTTTTTTTTCCTCTTTTCTTTTGTCTGCTTCGGATATTAACCACCAAGCTAGACCAGCTGCTCCAATAAAAGCACCGCTTATTAATGATAAAAGATTATTTGAAGACGAATCTCTGTATTCAGACATTGGTAAAATATTTACTCCTACATTATATATTAGTTCTTATCTTGAAATATAGTACTTAACCTCGATAAAGGATTCCCAATACCCGGTACTAATAATTTTGTTTTTTCGTCTTCCTCATCGATGCAAGAAGTGTAAATTATCTGATTAGGGAATGATTTCGCAATTTCATTTAACCCTTTATTTGAGCAAATAGCAGTTATTAAAATAATCCTATTTGAATCAACACCTAATTCCTTTAATTTAATTAAAGTTTCTAATGTTGCTGATCTTGTCGTTATCTGTTCCGAATAAAATATAACTCCTTCATTTAATTCAATAGTTTTAGGAAGTTCTCCTAATGAGAGGGTTGAATTAGGAATTACTTCTTTAGATCCAAACCAAAGAGATAACCCTTCGGGTAACATTGCGAGAACTTTTATTGGATAATCATTATTAATAAAGAATCCATCTGCGTTCCCATTATCAGTATTTACTATTTCTTTTTTATATGGCAACCAGTTCCGTAATGCTTCATATGTGAGCCATTTTCCTAATTGTTCGTATCCTGTTGAGTACAAAATATTTGGAGTATTTTTTTCTCGCAATATTGAAAGCCAATGTTTTATTAATGGATGAGGAGGAACAATAACCTTTAGTGACATTGCCATATATTTTCCTTTAAGATACTCTTACAAACTTTAAATACTTAAGTTCTAAAATACAGTCTTATTATGATTAAATCAATTGTTTTCCCCTATCTAAAGAATGCATTAATTACTTTGTTATTCGTTGGGATTTTATTTTTTAATTCTGTAAATTCTGCATGGGCTAAAAGACCTCCTGAAATTAGAAACCAACAAGACCTTAATTTAGAACCAGATATGCATGGTCAAGATTTAAGCGGTAACGAATACGTTAAGTTTGATTTAAATGGGTTTAATTTCAGTGAAAGTAATTTAGAAGGCGCGGTATTCAATAATAGTAAATTGCAAAACTCAAAGTTTACTGGAGCCAATTTAAGAGATGCACTAGCTTATGCAACAGACTTTACAGATGCAGATCTTTCGGATGTTAATTTTACAAATGCTTTATTAATGGAGAGTAATTTTGAAGGAGCAAAAATAGATGGTGCAGATTTTACTGATGCTGTTCTTAGTCGAACACAACAAAAACAATTATGCGCGATTGCTAATGGCAAAAATAGTACTACAGGAGAAAGTACAGAATATAGCCTAGGTTGTTAATCATTAAGTATGAAAAACAAAATACCAGTAATAGTTGTTTCCGGTTTTCTTGGTTCCGGTAAAACAACTTTTCTTAGATATTTGTTAAGGGAGAGTAATAAAAAATTCGGTTTAATAATCAATGAATTTGGTGATGTTGGAATTGACGGTGATTTGATTAAAAGTTGCGATAGATGTTATGAAACGGAAGAAGAATGCGTAATCGAATTAAATAATGGATGTTTATGTTGTACTGTTCAAGATGATTTTGTTCCATCAATAAAAGCTCTTCTCGAATTTAATCCTCCTATTGAATCAATAATTATCGAAACAAGTGGCTTGGCACTACCAATTCCCTTAATTCAAGCACTTAACTGGCCTGAAATTAGGTCTTCTATCTACCTTGATAATGTAGTTGGTATCGTTAATGGAGAGTCAATGCTTAATGGTTCACCAATTAATGATCTAAATGAAATAACAAAACAATATAATGAAACAGATAGAATTAATCACAACGCCTCTATTGAAGAACTTTTTGAGGAACAACTTGAAGTCTCTGATATCGTTTTAGTCTCTAGATCAGACATCTTAAATGATGATCAATTTGACTTTGTAAAAAACAAAATCAAGGCAAGTCTAAACTCATATGTGCCAGTCCTCAAATCCAAAAATGGCAAAATTGATTTAAATTACGTTTTTGATTTTAAATTTAAAAAAGAGACTTATAAAGAATTTTTAACTGAAGAACATGATCATAATCATGTTGAGCTTGTATCAGATTCAATTAAATTAAATTATTTCCTTGAAAAAAATGACTTTGAAAAAGAGATGTCAAAAATTTTGGATGAATTAAACATTCTTCGAATAAAAGGACGAATATGGATACCAAATAAATTATTGCCTTTACAAATACAAATAGTTGGAAAAAAAATTAATACTTGGTTTGAAGAGGCTCCAGTTCATTGTTGGAGACCAAAAGATAATGCTGGTCTTGAATTAGTTATTATTTCCTTCGATGAGAAATCGATAAAAATTTTGAATAAAAAAATTAAAGAGAAATTTAAGATTTTAAGTGACCCAAAAATAAGGATTTGATTTTATAGTAGCCTGTCGGGATATTTAGTAGAGTTAAAAGTCCTAAATGAAAAATTCAAAAATTGCTTTAAAAGAAATTATCTCTGATGATGCAATTTCTATTGATAAAATTAAATGTTCTAAATGTGGAGGGTCAGGAAATTTTAAAACACCTGAAAATTCAAGAAGAACTTGCTTCGTTTGTTTTGGTAAAGGCTACATAAACATTTAATAATTCAGAAAGCCTTAAGATAAAAATATTCGTTTATTAATTAAGAGTACTTTTTATTAAATTTTAAACTAATCTTCTAATAGAAATTAATTTTTAATTGGACCAATTTGCTGTAAAAGTTTTTGTAAGACTAAGACCCTCAGTTTTAGATCCAGCAGGAGAAGCTACCAAATCTGCTTCTATAAAACTTGGAGCCGAGGGAATAAAATCACTACGTATAGGAAAAATGATTGAAGTAAAAATAGAAGGTAATGGGGAAAACGAAGTAAGAGAAAAAATTGATTTATTGTGTTATAGGTTATTCGCAAATACGGTCATTGAAGATTATGAGTATTCACTAGAAAAATTATAAGATGGATAATTTTACTGTAGGAATTGTTGTTTTCCCAGGTTCTAATTGTGATCGTGATGTTTCATGGGCATTGGAGGGTTGTTTAGACATAAGAACAAAATACTTGTGGCATGAGTCTTCAGATTTAAGCGATGTAGATGCAATAGTTTTACCTGGAGGATTTAGCTATGGTGATTATTTAAGATGCGGAGCAATTGCGAGATTCTCTCCATTAATAAATGCCTTGGATGAGTTTGTTAAAAGTGGAAAAAGAGTTTTAGGAATTTGTAATGGGTTTCAAATTTTAACAGAATCAGGCTTTTTGCCTGGCGCTCTTGTTGCAAATAAAAATCTTAATTTCATCTGTGATGATGTTGAACTTGATATTGTTTCTTCAAAAGGAGGTTGGTTTAATAATGGAGATGAAAAACAAACTATTAAGTTGCCAATAGCTCATGGGGAAGGAAGATATCATTGTGATTCTGATACTTTAAAAAAACTTATAGATAATGAATTGATCGCTTTGAGATATAAAAATAATCCTAATGGATCCTCATTCGATATCGCAGGCATAACTAATGGAAAGGGAAATGTTTTAGGTTTAATGCCTCATCCAGAGCGAGCATGTGACGAGACAATTGGTGGAACTGATGGTCTCTTTACATTAAAATCATTAATATTGAAATAAAAAAAGACCCCCAATTTTGGAGGTCTTTTTTTGTTTGATTCAGTTATTAATTAAACAGTAACTTTTACTTTTGGATCTAAATCACCTTTAGCATAAAGATCAGCAAAGTAATTGGTGCTGTTTTGCTTGATCTTACTTGCTTGACCTTCGCACCAGAACTGCTTGTATCTGTCAAGACAAACTTGCTTCATGTATTTTCTTGCAGGTTTGTTGAAATGTCTTGGGTCAAAGTTTGCCTTGTCAGCAAATGCTGCCTCTCTTACCGCGGCAGTGAAAGCAAGTCTGTTATCAGTATCAATGTTGACTTTCCTAACTCCATTTCTTATTCCCTCTTGAATCTCTTCAACAGGAACACCATATGTTTGAGGAATTTCACCACCATATTTGTTAATAATATCCAACCATTCCTGAGGCACTGAACTAGATCCATGCATTACAAGATGTGTATTTGGAAGTGCTTTATGGATTTCAGCAATTCTGCTTATTGCGAGAACTTCTCCTGTAGGCTTCCTTGTGAATTTATATGCACCATGACTTGTACCTATAGCAATAGCTAATGCATCAACTTTTGTTTTAGCAACAAAATCTGCCGCTTCTTCAGGATCAGTCAAAAGCATATCTGTAGAAAGTTCACCTTCAAATCCATGACCATCTTCTGCTTCACCTTTCCCTGTTTCTAATGAACCTAAGCAACCTAATTCTCCTTCAACACTAACTCCAACTGAATGAGCAAAATCTACTACTTTTTTTGTAACTGCAACATTATATTCGTAACTAGCGGGTGTTTTTGCATCTGCCTCTAGAGAACCATCCATCATTACTGATGTGAAACCATTTATTGCTGCTGAATAGCATGTTGATGGCTCATTACCATGGTCTTGGTGCATTACTACTGGGATATTAGGATATGTTTCTGTAGCTGCAAGTATTAGATGACGTAGGAAAATTTCTCCTGCATAATTTCTTGCCCCTCTTGAAGCTTGGAGGATAACAGGACTATCTGTTTCATATGCTGCTTCCATGATTGCTTGAACTTGCTCAAGGTTATTAACATTGAAAGCTGGAATACCGTAACCATTCTCAGCAGCGTGATCTAAAAGTAGTCTTAGTGGAACGAGGGCCATAATTAAAATAAGTTAAATGCTATAAAAGCACATGTTTCAGCGAGTTTAGTATAAAGAGGTATCAAATGTCACGTCATTAGATATACAAAATACTAAATTAAAGAAACTAATTTTATGACCCAGAGTATATTTTTAGAATTATTTAGTTAGTAATTGTAGCCTGCTACAAACAATTGCTCATCAGATGAAGGTTGAGATCCTGCTACATAGGAACCTTTTGAAGCTTCAGAGTTTGCTTGAGCTCTTGCTAATAACGCTTTTTGACCTTCTTCAACGTCGCTTCCTTTCCAAGACTTTAAGCATGAATGCTGTAATGCTCTTCCATAGGAGAATGAAACATTCCATAAAGCTTTCCTGTAAAGAGTGTTCATATTATTTAAATAAACAGAAGCAGCTTCTTCACTTAACCCTCCTGATAGGAAAACTATTCCAGGAACAGATGCAGGAACGCATCTTTCCATAGTTCTGATTGTCATTTCAGCAACTTTCATAGGATCAGCCTTTGTTGGACAATCTGCTCCATTGACTGTCATAGAGGGTTTTAATAGAGTTCCTTCTAGAAAAACTCCATTAGCTTGACAGGCAATATAAACCTGCTTTATTACCTCTTCTTGGACTTCGGCAGTTTTTTCAATAGTATGATCGCCGTCCATTAAGATTTCAGGTTCAATAATTGGTACCAAGCCAGATTCTTGAACTGATCTTGCATACCTTGCTAATCCCCAAGCATTTTCTTGAATTGATAGTTTTGAAGGGCAACCATCATTTGTAATTTGCAGAACTGCTCTCCACTTTGCAAATCTTGCACCTTGTTCATAATATTTTGCGGCTCTTTCAACTAACCCATCTAGGCCAGAGCAAAAAGTTTCTACATCCCCTCCTCCAGGAAGTGGATTTAGACCTTTATCGACCTTTATACCTGGAATAATACCTAAATCATTTAGTTTCTTAACCATTGACTCACCATCTTGGTGATTCTGATAAAGAGTTTCTTCGAATAGGATTGCTCCACTTATATATTTACCAAGACCTTCTGTCGTAAAAAGCATTCCTCTATATGCTTTCCTATTGTCTTCAGTATTCTCAACTCCAATTCCAGCGAGTCTTTTACCTACTGTTTTAGTGGATTCATCTACTGCTAATATTCCTTTTCCTTTAGAAGCTAATAATTGAGCGTTTTCTTTTAGCTCATTTTTGTAATAATTTAAAGCCATTCTTTAATAAATCAGTTCAATTGATTTTTCCAGAATATGAAGAAAAAATAAAATCAATCCAATACTTTATCGAGTGATAATTGCTACATATAAGTGTTATAGCCTTAAATTTTGATTCTTAATCCGCTTTTCGAAGATTCTCTTATGGCTTCGCAAACTTTATGACTAGCAAGTCCTTCGCATAATCCTGGAATGATAGGTGTTTTATTAAAAATACTCTCAGCCCATAAATTTTGAATTCTCAAAATTGGAGCTATTCTCCCATCAGTCCATGTTTTTTCAAAATTAAAACTTAAATCTGCAGTTAAATTTTGTATTTTATTTTCTTTGTTTGAATATTTCAAATTAAAACCATGGACATAATCTTTTTGGTTTTCGCTTTTAAGAATAAGTGAACCTTCGCTTCCATATATTTCTAAACTAAATCCTCTTCCGTTTTTAGAAATCGATGATAATGATACCTGACATGGAATAAGATTGGAGCTGTAGTTTGATATTTCTAAATTAGCGAGACAAACATCCTCGCTAGTAACATCTTTTAAATCAGATGAATTAGGTAAAGGTCTTTTTTTGATTGATGTTGCTAACTTACCAGATACATTTATTGATTCTCCAAAAAACCAATTCAACATATCAAATGCATGAGTACCTAAGGCGCCAATAACTCCTCCACCTTTTTCTCCCAAAGAATACCAATTCCAAGCTCTTTTAGGATCGGATCTACTGCCCATTAACCAATCTAATTTGACTAAATATATATCTCCTAAAATTTGTTCATTAATAAGTTTTTTTGTTTGAAGAAAAAGGGGTACTGCTCTATATTCGAAATCAACACATACGCTTAAGTTATTAATCAAAGATATTCTCTGAAGCTCTTCTATTTCAGAGGACGATATTGCAACGGGTTTTTCCAATAGCAAATTTTTATTATTCTCAAGCGCTTGTTTTGCTAATTTAAATCTTGATTCAGGAGGAGTAGCAATAATAATTCCATCAATTTCTGGAGATTTAACTAAGTCTTCCCAATTATAAAAAAACTCTAGTCCCATTTCTTTCTCTAAAATCGATTTTTGCTTTTTCTCGTAATGATAAATAGCTACAGGCTTTAAATAATCTGACTCTTTTAGTGCCTCTAAATGAACTTTTTTACCAAACCCAAGTCCAGCGATTGCTATTTTTAATTTTTTATTTTTAGTATTCATTCTTATTTATTAATAAACTCTGAACAGCTATTTTCAATAACAACATCTATAAGTTCATCATTATTAGAAGTCTGCCATTTTGAATTGAATTTAGGAATTCCATTTATTGAAGTATCTTTGAACTTTTTTTCATCGCAATTAATTCTCATTACATAAAGTGATAACTCTCCATTATCATCAGAATTAGTTGGATTTTTAAAGAACTTTGTTAACACACTTATTTCACCATTTGGAAGCGATTTAATACTCCCTTTATCAAGCCATTCTCTTCCTTCATTATTCTCTTTTAGGAGGACCCAGTCAACATTTCCTATTGCATATGAGTAGGAAGAAAAATTTAAAATAAAAAATAAAAGGCTTAAAGAAAAATAAAAGAAATTTGAAATAATTCTCATTTTATATATTTGCTTTTGCAAGTTCTTTTACACCATGAATTTTTAAAATTTTAGTAAGAGTATCCTTGAGATCTTTCCTTTTAACAATTACATCAACAAAACCATGTTCAAGCAGATATTCAGCTGTTTGAAAATTATCTGGTAATTTTTCTCTTAAAGTTTGTTCTATAACCCTTCTTCCAGCAAATCCAATAAGAGCTTTAGGTTCCGCCAAAATTAAATCACCTAACATTGCAAAGCTTGCTGTTACTCCCCCAGTGGTTGGATGAGTTAATAAGGGCATATATAGAAGATTTTTTTCTTTATGTTTTTTTAGTGCTCCAGATATTTTTGCCATTTGCATGAGACTTAACATGCCTTCTTGCATCCTTGCTCCGCCTGATGCGCAAACAATAAGAATTGGAAAATTTTCTAATGTTGCTCTCTCAATTATTCTTGTAATTTTTTCACCAACTACTGAACCCATTGATCCTCCCATAAATCTAAAATCCATAACAGCTAATGCTAAAGGCATGGAATTTACAGAACAGATGCCTGTTACCACTCCATCTCTTAAACCTGTACCTGCTTGACTTTCTTTAATTCGATCAGCATAAGACCTTCTATCTTTAAAACCTAAAGGATCTGTAGGACTTAGTGAACTATCAAACTCTTTGAATGAATTTTTATCAGCAATTATATTTATCCTTTCATCGCTATTAATTCTATTATGGTGGCCACAATTACTACAAACATTGAAATTTGAAATTAAGTCTTTTCTATAGGCTACTTGCGAACATTCGGAACATTTAACCCACAAACCATCTCCCTCGTCATTATCTTGTGAAACTTTCCCAACAAATTGATCTTTACGCCTTGCGGCAAACCAGTCGATTAATGACACAACGTTACCTGTTTTTTCTATTTAAATCTAAGTAAGGTACTTTTATCAAGAAAGATATATAAATATTTGAGATTTTATAGATTAGAAACTCCTTAATCATTAGAAAAAATATAAGAATTTGAGTTGATTCTAGAAAACTAAGTTATCCTTTATTTTTCTCCTCAATCATTTTATGAATTATTGGAGTAAGAATAAGTTCCATTGCGAAACCCATTTTCCCGCCATTTACAACGATGCTGGTTGGACTTGACATAAATGAATCGTGAATCATTCCAAGCAAGTATTGAAAATCAATACCCCATTTCTCTCTTGCACCTTTTCTGAAATGTATGATCACAAAGCTCTCATCAGGAGTTGGAATATTCCTGCATATGAAAGGATTGGAAGTGTCAATTGTGGGAATTCTTTGGAAATTAATATCTGTTTTGCTGAATTGTGGACAAATGTGATTTATATAATCAGGCATTCTTCTCAATATAGTATCCACAATGGTTTCAGCTGAGTAACCTCTTTCTGCGTTATCTCTATGGATTTTTTGAATCCACTCTAAATTTGTTATCGGAACAACGCCAACAAGTAAATCAGCATAAGATGCCACATTGTATCCATCGCCTTCCACTCCACCATGTAACCCCTCATAAAAAAGTACGTCTGTTTCCTCAGGAATATCTTCCCATGGAGTAAATTGTCCCGGTTCTAAGGATGTCCCAAGTCTTATATTATGTTCTTCCGCTTCTTCAGGACTATGTAGATAATATCTTTTCTTCCCTCCACCAGTTTCACCATAGATTTTAAAAAGTTCTTCTAGCTTGTCAAAAAGATTAGCCTCTGGGCCAAAGTGAGAAAAATTTTCGCCTTTTGAAAGAGCCTCTGCCATAGCTTTTTTCATAGGCATTCTTTCAAACCTATGATAACTATCACCTTCTACAACTGCGGGAACAATATCTTCTCTTGCAAAAATATGCTCAAAGGCTCTTTTTACAGTACTTGTTCCTGCTCCTGAAGATCCTGTTACAGCGACTACTGGATGACGTTTTGACATTTTTTAAAAACAATATCTAATGATTCTGACAGGTCATATGCCAACTTTATGTTTTACTTGAAAATATTTTTTTATTTATTAATTTTTTTTTAAATTTCATCTATTATTTTTTCTCCGATTTCACTGCAAGATAAAACTTCAGAAGACCCATCAGCTAAATCTGCTGTTCTATATCCGTTTGATAAAACTTTATCAATAGCAGTTTCTAAATTTTCTGCGGCTTCTTCTTCATTTAATCCAATTCTTAACATCATGGAAGAGGATAAAAGCATCGCAATAGGATTTGCCATGTTTTTACCAGCTATATCAGGAGCCGAACCATGAACAGGTTCAAAAACCCCTGGCCCATTATTGTTTAGAGAAGCAGATGGAAGCATACCAATAGAACCTGTTAACATTGCGGCTAAATCGCTTAAAATATCACCAAATAAATTACTAGTTAAAATCACATCAAATTGACCAGGATCTCTTACTAATTGCATTGCTGCATTATCAACGTACATATTGCTTAGTGATATTTTTTTATCTTTTGAGGTGATATTTAAAACTGTATCTCTCCACAATTGACTAACCTCAAGAACGTTTGATTTATCAACAGAACATATTTTTTTATTTCTTTGGTTAGCAATTTTTATTGCTATTTCAGTGATTCTTTCTATTTCGGCCGAATTATAAACCATAGTATTAAAAGCTTTTGGGATTTTTATATTTGTTATATGTCCTCTTGGGTTCCCAAAATAAATACCCCCTATTAATTCTCTTACAACAATAAGATCTACATTCTCAACGATTTCTTTTTTTAATGTACTTGCATCTAAGAGAGATTTTCTTATTTTGACTGGCCTGATATTTGCGAAAAGGTTTAGGGCAGATCTTAACTTTAGTAACCCACTTTCTGGTCTTAATTCTCTTGAAAGAGAGTCATATTTAATACCTCCAACACATGCTAAAAGTACAGCATCACTTTTTTTGCATTGATTTAGTGTCTCATCTGGAGCAGGAGTCCCATATTTTTCATAAGCTATCCCTCCAAATAATTTTTCAATAATTTCAATATCGAAATTATGTTTTTTTGAAAGCATTTTTAAAACTTTTTTTGAAACTTCTGAAATCTCTGGTCCAATTCCGTCTCCTGACAATAAAACAATCTTATATTTCTTCATTTAAATTTTTGTTTAATAGAACAATAAATTATTGATTGTCTAATTGTCTAAGTTTTTTTGCTAATGCTGGTAATTTTTTAAAAATACTTGAACTCCTTAGCCATGATTTATTTTCCATCGCGGGGAAACCACTAATTATCTTGCCATCTTCTATGTCACAATGGATCCCGCATTTTGAACTCGCTATGACATTATTCCCTACTTTTACTCTATTATTGACGCCTACTTGTCCTGCCAAAATAACACCATCTCCAATATTTGCTCCTCCAGCGATACCAACTTGAGCTGCAAATGCGCAATTCTTACCAATCTTAACTCCATGTCCTACTTGTACTAAATTATCCAACTTTGTTCCCTCATCAATAAAAGTAAATCCTACTGCGGGTCTATCAATACAACAATTCGTTCCAATTTCTACAAAACTCATTATTTTTACACCACCTTTTTGAGGCATCTTTACCCATTTGCCATCTTTTGGAATAAAACCAAATCCCTCAGATCCAATTACAGAATTTGAATTAATTACACAATTATTATTTATAGTGGTATTTTCATAAATAACACAATTTGGATGAATTATATTATTATCTCCTATTCGAACATTGCCTAAAATTGATGATCCAGGAAGAATATGATTATTGTCACCAATTACAGTATTTTCTCCAATATAGACATTAGGTCCAATATGACAATCTGCTCCAATTATTGCTGTTTTATCTATAACAGCTGAAGCGTGAATTCCTGCTTTGAAATTGATAGTTTTATATAAACAATCCAATACTTCTGCAAATGCAATTCTTGGATTTTTAACGATTATGTTTGATATATTGAGTTTCTTAAGGATACTAACGATTTCATCATTGTTAGTAGTTATTATTACTGATGCTTTAGTTTGATCTAATTTTTCTTTAAGGATATTATTTTCCTCTAAAAAAGATATTTGATGGTTAACTGCATCATCTAATGAGGCAGCATCCTCTATATTTAAATCTTCAAAAATATTAGCACTAATAAAATTTGAATTTCCTTTTTTTATTAGATCAACTAAATTACTCAAAAGCATTTTTCAGTTTTAATTTTTTCTAAGAGAGAGCAAGAACATCTCTGTGTACGACAATTATCGAGGAGTTGTTATTTTCTTTATTATTTAAGATACTTCTTAATTTGTCGCTACTTATTGATACTAAACCTTTTGCAACTTCTTTATTATTTGTATTTACGATTTTAACTGCCTGATTAACCGTAAAGTTTCCTTCTACATTCTTAACACCAACTACTAAAAGTGAGGCACCTTTTTTTTTAATTGCAAAAGAAGCCCCGTCATCTAAAGTGATTTTACCTACGGTTTGAATTGCATGTGAAAGCCAACTTTTTTTGCTTCCTATAGGTTTTTCTACTGGAAAAAATAAAGTTCCAATTTTATTATCATTAAAAATTTCAATTAAATTTTTTTTATTAGTTCCATCAACTAGTTGGACTTCTACTCCTCCTTTTGTTGCTATTTCTGCAGAAATTAATTTTGTAGAAATTCCTCCTGTTCCCCATTCATTATTTGAATTTTGAAAATTTTTATCTTTAATTTCTTTTAATTCACTATTATGAACTTCTTTAATAGGTTGAGCATCTTTATTATTACGTGGATCTTCTGAATATAGATTTTCAATATCGGTTAATAAAATAAGCTTGTTAGCATTTATAGCTAAGGCAACTAAAGCAGAGAGGGTATCATTATCTCCATATTTAAGCTCTTCATTTGCTACGGTGTCATTTTCATTTACTATTGGAATAACATTCAAATCGATTAATTTTTTTAAAGTTTTAGAAGCGTTATTAAAGGATTCTCGTGAATTGAAATCAGCTTTAGTTATTAAAATTTGAGCAATATTGTGACCTAATTTATTAAATACTTTATCGTACAAGGACATTAAATTAACTTGACCTACTGCAGCAGTGGCTTGAAGGGTACTTAAATCATTTGGTCTCGTTTTAATATTTAATTTTTGGCAACCTAATCCAACGGCTCCACTAGTTACTAAAATTAATTTGTTTCCTTTTGAAAGGAAATTTGTAAAGGATCTAGAAAGGGTTTCAATAACTTCTTCTGTAGATGTTTCATCTGTTCCTCTTAAAATACTAGTCCCAATCTTTATAACCCAAGTTTTCATTTTATAAAATAAGAAATTAATCTTTCTATTGTCAAAGTTAAGTTAAATTTTATAGGCAAGCCATTTTTATTTAATCGCTTAACTAATATTGTTTTTATATTACATCTGTTCCCAACAATAATATCTGTAAAAATTCTGTCGCCAATAATGGCTATATTTTTTGGCTCACTGCCAATTTCTTTGAGAGCAGACAAAGTTACTTTTTTTCCTGGTTTTGATGCATTGTATTTGTACCTTAAATTTAATTCTTTCGCTATTTTTGCGATTCTTTTTTTTGATGGATTATTACTTATTAGATATAAGGAGAAAAGTTTTTTAGATTCTATTATCCAATTTTTTACTGATTTTGGGATCATATTTGATTTTCTATTTAATAGAGTCCCATCCACGTCTAGCAATAAAGAATGAATTCCATTTTTTTGCAACTCAGATTGAGAAATCGCATATATTGGTAAATTTGAATCCCAATTAACTTTTAGGATAGATCTCATTTATTTTAAGAACTACTTTTTTCAAGCTCAGTTTCAATTAAAGGTTGAATTTTATCGAACTCATCATCTTCAACTAATAAGGCCCCTTTATCTTTTAATTTACCCACAACAAAAAAAGGATCTAGTGGAATATATAATCCATATTCTTGGTCAAAAAGATTAAAGTTGACAAGTAATTCATAACTCTCAGTATCATCATCAACATAATCTTCTTCTAATTCATCGTAAATTGGTTCTTCAAGTTCTCCTGATACTGTTAATGTAACCGCGGATCTAATAAGTCTTAAATCATGTTCTTGAAGAACCGCTTCAGCATTTTTTAGTATTTGTTCATTTTTGTCTATTTTCTCAATTAGTTCAGGTTCATCTTTTTCATTTATCTTGAAAAGACTTACTGGAGTATCAACCGGAGTTAATAAAGCATATTCTTTTCCTTCAACACTTACTAATTGTTCAAGATAACAAAATAGCTCGTTTCCATTTGCGTCATTTAATATTAGAGTCTGTGCATCATAATTATCATTTGAGTTGGTTTCTTTCATTTAAAAATTATCTATCCTTTTTAATACTAATATTTTATCTGACGTTTACCAGCTAATTCTTCTAATTCAGGACCTTCTTCGATCCATTGTTCTAGTATTATTTTTGCTGAGAAACTATCAATCAAACCAGATTTGTCTTTTTTTATTCCAAATCTATTTGAAGATTCCCAAGTTGAACTATGTTCGTTGACGTAAGAAAATGGAAGCTTTAATTCATTTGAAAGTAATTGACCGTATTTTTTACAATTAATAGCTTGAGTGGTCATTTGACCTTCCTCATCAAGTGGAATACCCACAATAAAACCAGTCAAATTTAATTCATTTATATGATTTCTAATGATTTTAATTTCTTGATGATTTTCAAATCTATTTACTGCTGGAAGTATATTTGATGTTATGCATAGGGGATCACAATAAGCTAATCCTATTCTTTTGGTCCCTATATCCAAACTCAAAATTGATTTGGGTTTTGGTTTGCAAAATTTCACTTTGTTTTTAATGGAAAAGGAGATGGATATGGATTACCTTGTGGACTTAATTTCTCAAAGATTGATTCCAAAGATTGATTTATTTTATTTACTTGTTTTGCTTCATTTTTAATTATTGTATTCCTAATAAGAATAATTTCTTGATTTTTTTCTTTGAGATTACATTCTTCAAGAAAAAGATTTAATTGAGAATTTTCTTTATAGGTTTTTAAATATGAAACAGGAGATTTTTCGAAAAATCTTTTTATAAATTCTTTTAAAATAGAATTGAATCTCTTATCCCAATATCTACTTATAGTTAAAGTATAAATTTCTTCGTTTTGATAATTTACATCTTTTAAAATTGTACATAAAACAGAATTTTCATATATTAGGGCACCACTTTTAGAGTTATTTCTTTTAAGAATGTCTTCTTGATCAAAATCTAAAGTATTTCTTATTAAGGGAGATTGATTTGATCTTATGAAATTCACTATTTTCGATATATTTTGTTTATTAATATTTTGGAATTCATTAATTAATTCATAGCCATGGGTATTTTGCTTTATAGATTTATTTAGATAACAACCATCCCAAAGTATTATCTCTCCTAAGGGTTGAAAGCCTAATTCTCTTGCAGTTGATATTAGGTCATTATTGTTTATATCAGCGTTAATTATCCAACTTGAAGTTTTGATGTCTTTTATTGATATAGATTTTTTTATCAATCCTAAAGTTAATTGTTTAACTGTTAAAGAATACTCGCTGTTAATTAACTTGGGCTTAGATATTTTTAAGCAAGTCTCTTTTTTGTTTAAAGGAAAAATATTCAAATAACCAATAATTTCGTTTCCAGATATAGCAATTATGCATTTATTTTTATTTTTCTTTAGATTATTTAAAAAAATTTTTAAGTCATCAAAGGTATTTATAATTGCCATCTTTAAGAACCAATTATTTAATTCCTTCTTTTTGATATCTATTAAAAGGTTGATATGCCGTATATGGAGTTCTTCAAAAATTACTTCAATTCCTTTTTTAGATTGAAAAGAATTAGAGGTATCTTTTTTCATTTACTTTTTTTCTCTTATTAACACTATAGGAGTTTTTTCATCTCCATTGCCAGCTGGATTAGATATTAGGTTTCTTTTGAGTATTTTATTTACTGTCTTATTTGAACTAGCTAAAACTTTTACACCTCCAAGATCATTAACATCGACTACTGCAACATCTATATTTAGATATTTAGAGACCTCCTTACAAAATAAATCTGCATTGAGAGGACCCATAACTATACTTTTGTCGTAAGGTTTGACTGTACCGCTTATATCATCAATGAGAGATGATTCTGAACCAGTTAATCTATAAAACATCCCCTTAATGCCAACTAATTTAAAGAGAAATCCAATAATTAATGCAAAGGTTATTCTTGTGATTCCAATTCTATTTATTAATAATTGCATGCCGCAAGCTGTTGCGAGACTGCTTGTGGGGTGAAAAAAATAACATAATGCTTTCGAAAATAAACTATATTCCAAATTTTGAGGGGCAATATATCTATTTTGCATAATCGCAAGTGGACTCTCACCGATTGTTAAAATATCATTTTTTTCTACAATTCCTTCACAGTATTCAATTAAAATATTTAATGGATCATCAAAGCAACCAAGTAAATCAGTTTTAATAGCAAAAGCCTTATATTTATTATTTATTGGAATTTCAAAAACCTCTTTCAGCTTTTGTTTTTGTCCATCTAAATTAATTAAAAAACAATCCTTTTTTTTGGAAATACCAAAATGTCCATAGTTCTCCCAAAATACTTTTAACCATAGATATTTTATTTTTTTCCTAAAATTATTATTGTTAAATTTATATATTATTCTTACAAATAATTCTGAATTTGATTTGATAATTGTTGTTGGCCAATAATTATTTAAATTCTTAATTTTATTATTTTCTTTTATATATATATCTTCTTTATAGTTTAAATCTTGGCAATATTCATTACCTTTACCTTTGAAAAAATCTAATTCAAAATTTATATTAGATACCATCGTCTCTTTGGTTTTACTTTTATTAGTTATTTTTAAATCAATAATTAATTCGTTTAAACCATCCTTTTTTTTGACTTTGTAATTTATAGGTATCAGATTTAACTTTGATTTGGGTGAGTTTTTTATATATAAATCTGAAAGAATTAAAAAAATTAAAAGAACCAAGAGGATATTTATTAATATCATTTTTTTAAATTAATTTTTGTTTTTATTTTTTTTTTCAGAAATAATACTGTTGTATTCATTAAAACTTTCTACAGAAAATTCCGTATCTTTTATATCAATTCCTTTTAATTCTCCTATAACTTTGTTTAATTCATCGATATTAATCATTCCATTTTGATCATATTTGACTTCACCATCACTGTTTAAAATTATTGTTTGTGGAATTAATCCGTTCCAATAATAATTAGGTTCATTTGGAAGATCAGATTTTTCTTTATCCTGTAATTCATCAGTAGTTAGAGCAATGATATCTATATTATTTCTCCATATTAAATCTAAACCAGATATTACCGGAGCCATAGCTTTACTATCAGAGCTGTCATCAAGATAAAAAAATAAAACTGCGACTCTTTTATTTTTTAATGATTCCTGAAGAGTCGTAATAGGGGGAACTATAGCTCCATTACCTGCGTATATAGGAAAGATGTTGCCATCGTAACTATTAGAATCTCTAGAGGCATTTGCTTTATATGGACTTAAGAAAATTAATGCTATTAGGATCCATTGTATTATTTTCATTAAAGTTTAGAAACTTACTTTGAACTTGATCTTCCTAATCCTTGTAGGATTCCTTTCCCCACTAAACCGATAGCTTTGCCAACGACCTTTGTAAGGAAAGTTACGAAAAGATTACCGATATATTTTACCGCAACTTCTAACTGCGGTGCTACAGCATCTCTTATCTCAACTAACAATGTAACTTGTTTTTGTAGCCATTCTAGATTCTCTAATTCCTTCTCCCTATTTTCATTTTTAAAGTAACGGCTAAATTTTTTATCGATAATATCAATATATTCTCGTTTACTCTCATACAAGTAGATAGGCATATAAATATAATCATGCCAGCGATTATAGTTATTAATATTATTTCTAAATCTTTCAAAATTTCTTGTCGATTGTAATTCGGGATTTATTAGTACAGTTCTTAATTCAGGCCAAGAAGAACAAATATTAAATATTTCAGAAGCTAATAAATTACAGTTCCTTATTGTCCAATTTGAAATTATATTTTCAAGGATCAAAAATGATTCTGTTTCATATAGAGGGAGTAATTTTCCATCATAGTCAAGAGCTTCATTTTTAATAATTGGCTCAATAAACATTATTGATTCATGTGATTCTCTATCTATCTCTTCGCAACTTACCTCACTATAAATAAAATCATTTATTGAAATAGATTCACTTCCTTTTTTTAATCGAAAATAGCTGTCTGTGATATTTGAAATTGTATTAACTTTAAGTTCTTTTATGAGAGAATTTAAATCATCTTTAAAATCTTTCTCCTTATAGTTTTCCTTAATATTTTTTACTAAATTATCTAACTCATCTAACATTTTGCAAATTAGTCGTGAAATGAATTCTTTCTTTATCCCAGAAAGAATTATGGATGAATTATTAAATTCAACCTGTAAGTTAGTTGAGCTATACCTTTCTTTTAGTCTCTCTAAAATTAAATTCCATATTTCTGTAGTGTTTTTATCTTTAATGAATACAGTATTCTTATTTTCAAGATTAATTTTATTTTCAGTGTAAACTGCCTCTGTGTAAAGTTCTAGTGAATTACCCCATAAGAAAATTAGAAAGGATTTTGCAGTAATAAGTTCTCTTAATCTTCCTTTTAAAATGAATTTATAAAATTCTGGTGTTGAATCAGAGTTGACATATTTGAATATATAGTTAATTTCAGAATCTATTTGTTTAAGACCTGAAGTTAGAATTTTTTGATTAAAAGAGAGAGACTTGTTTTTGTTTAAGTGAACTCGGGAATTATTTTCAATATCAAATACCCTTCCTCCATTTAAAATGATATCAATAGATTCAAGAACTTTTTCTGCACTGGGATTTAAAAGAAAACCTTCAGTATTTAACGAAGGAGGGGTATTTGCTTCATATACAAGTTCGCCAGAGAGAATTATAAGAAACTTTGACTCATCATATCTTTCTCTTAATTTTAATAATTCTAACCTTATAAGATCTTCTGATTGGAAATTAAGAACATTCCATATAACTAAATCCGGAGTTTTATCACCTGTTCCATTATTAAGATTAATGTCTAAATTTTGGTCTAGTGATGTTAACTTAAGCGATAAAGATTCTGCTATTAAGCTTGGAGCAATAATCAATATCGATTTTTTTGAAATTAATTCCAAGACTAGATTTCTTATCTCTTATACAAAATTAACTAACAATTACTGCAAATACCAGCCTTAAATCAAATTTTATACTCTTTTAAGCGTAGTAATTTCTGTTTAAATCAAAGTCATTTAATCTCTCTGATGACAATACATCATTCGCTTCGTTTATCGTGAATTTATTTTCATATAGAGCTTTACCTACAATTACTCCAAAGAGTCCAGAATTTTCAAATTTTACTAATGATAATAAATCAGAAATTGACCCAACACCTCCTGAGGCTATTACTGGAATATCTGTAATTTCAAGTATTCTTTTTATGAATTCTTCATTTGTTCCTTCTAACGTCCCATCAGTATTTATATCCGTAACAATAAAACTAGCAATTTTAAATGAAGAAAACTCCTTTACTAGATCTGTGGCTAAAATATTAGATTGCTCAAGCCAACCCCTTGTGCTAACTTTTCCATCTTTTGCATCTATACCAACAATTATTCTTCCAGGAAATTTATTTGATAAGTCTTTAACTAATTCTTTATTTTCTATTGCAGAAGTTCCCATGATAACTTTCTCAATACCATAAGAAAATAATTGTTCTATCCTTTCTTGAGACCTTATCCCCCCACCTATTTGAATAGGTATGTTAACTGTTTTTGCAATCTTTTTTATTGATTTATCGTTTGTTGGGGATCCAGTTTTTGCAGCATCTAAATCAACTATATGTATATATTTTGCCCCTTCGCTTTCCCAAAATTTAGCCTGCTCATGAGGCTCTTTGGTGAAGTCTTTTCTTTTATTAAAGTCGCCTTTAAAGAGCCTTACACACTTACCATTCATTAAATCAATTGCTGGTATTAAGTCCATAGAATCATCCTTTTCATTAATTACTTATAAGTAGTACTATTCAATATGTAATTCTATTTAAGATTACTACTTCAGTTAAATATTTTTTGAATATGAAAATTCTTGTAATGGGTGGCACTAGATTTGTTGGCAAGTCTTTGGTTGGAAAGTTATTAAGTCATAATCATGATATTGATATTTTCACGAGAGGGAATAAAAGTAATCCTGAAAAAACAAATTTAATTAAGGGTGATAGAAATAGTTCGGAAGATATAGTCAGGTTAAGAAATAAAAAGTATGATGTTGTTTATGATATTTCTGGACGAGAGTTAGAACAAACTAAACTTCTTATAGGAAATTTAGATAACTCTTTCCAGAGATATATATATGTCAGCTCTGCAGGTGTTTATAAAGATAATTGTGAACTACCCTTATCCGAAGTTGATCCAATTGATACAGATAGTAGGCACAAAGGAAAGTTTGAGACAGAAAATTGGTTGATAAACCAAAAAATTCCTTTTACAAGTTTTAGACCTACTTATATTTATGGACCAGGAAATTATAATAAAATTGAAAATTGGTTTTTTGAAAGGTTATTTACTAAAAAATCTATACCAATCCCTGGGGATGGGTCTTTAATTACTCAGCTAGGCCATGTTTCGGATCTAACTGATGTAATGATTAGGTGCATGAAGTTTGAAAATTCTAAAAATAATATTTACAACTGTTCAGGTGAAAAAGGAGTAACAATCAAGGGTTTAATTTATTTCTGTGCGAATGTACTTGGATTAAACCAAAATGAGATTTCTTTAAGAGCATTTGATTATAAAAAATTAGATCCTAAATCTCGAAAAGGATTTCCTATTAGATTAAATCATTATCAGACTGATATCTCTAAGATTAAACGTGATTTAGAGTGGATGCCAAATTTTGATTTACTTAATGGTTTAAAGGATAGTTATGTGAAAGATTTTAATAATAAAAAGAGTGAGGAGTTTGATGAAAATTCAGATCAAATTCTTTTTGATTCTTAAATAGTTTAATAAAGTCACAAAAGTCAGGATGAATCCTAACCAATAAAAAATTAAAGCCAAATTATTCAATAAGCTTATTTTTAATGGTGTAAAGAAGGTGATTACAGAAATAAAAAAGAAAAATGTTTTAAATTTACCCAACTTAGATGCTGGTAAACCGTCTTTTGTAGAGTTCCTCAGGCTAGAGATAATTAATTCTCTAAATAAAATTAATGACAAAGACCAGAAAGGTATTAAATTATTTTTACAAAGGAAGGTTAAAGGAATTAAATAGAATACTTTATCGCTTAAGGGATCAAGGATAGCTCCTAATCTGGTTTTAAGATTAAATTTCCTTGCAATTAACCCGTCAAAATAATCAGTTAAACCTCCAATAATAATCAATATAAAAACATAAAAAGGTCTGTTAATTTCTAAAAAAAGTATTAATGGAAATACAAGTAAAAGGCGAGATATAGATAATAAGTTGGGAATATTCAATGCCAAATTTTTAAGATTTTTTCTAAATAACAAATTTGTTTTTGTATGTAAAAAATATATTACACTCTCAACAAGCTTAAATTTTCAGTAAAAATTTTAAATGGTTTTAATGATAGATTCTAAAATTCAATTTAAATCTGAATCCTAAAGATTATAAACTCAACTTCTCTTTATGATTGATGATGTTTTATATTACAAAATTATTCCTTACATCTAATGCAGCCTCATAGCCTAAAGCTATCTCCTGAATCTGATTTAATAAATTCAATTAAAGAATATTCTTTATCGAATAATTTATACGGGTATGTTTCTGGAGTGGTTGGTAATCTTAAAACAGTTTGTATTCAATGCCCAGGAAATCAAAAGATAAATAAATTTGAGGGAAATCTAGAGATAGTTTCTTTAAATGGACATTTTAATAAAGGAGAAGTTCATTTACATTTGAGTTTTGCAGATGAGGGATGTAATGTCTTTGGCGGGCATCTTGAGGAGGGCTGTATTGTAAAAAAAGGTACTGATATTTTATTACTTTCTTTTGAACAAAAAATTATTAATATCTTAAGTAATGATTTATATAAAAATAAATCACGCGTAAAAGCATATATTTTAAAGGATTGTCCTTGGTCAAAAAGAGCAATTAGGTTGCTTAATTCTTTATCTATCCCTCATGAAGTTACTTTAATAGACAATGATGAGAGCTTTCAAAAAATAATGACTCAAAGTAGCCATAATACTTTCCCTCAAATATTTTTGGATAATAAATTTTTTGGAGGATATGATGAACTTTCAGAACAAGCAAAATTCGATAACTTAAGTTCATTTAAGTAATCTAAATTTTTTAACTTTCACGATTAGTAAGTTTTTCAGCAACTAATTCTTCCTCTAACTGCTTTATTAACCTTGATACAAGACTTTGAAATTCTGGTTGACAGCCTTTAAATGCAGCTTTATGTCTTATCGGTTCATTTCTAGTTCTTAAATCAGTAAGCATTAGTTGTAATGCGTCAATTTTGGGGTTTATGTTCATAGTTTTATCTTATATATTTACATCTTTTAAATCATTTGCATAGCTTTTTTAAAAGATATCTTTTTATTATCATTCGAACTTGTTACTTCTATTAATTTATTTATGGATTCTTTGTTTTTTAAAGAATCTATACAACATTGTGCAACTAATCTTCTTGGGATTGATCCATTAATTTGAGTATCCTCCCTTGAATAATTTATATTTTCTGATTTAATATCTTCATTTTCCTTTAATCCTCCAGGTCTAATAATAGTCCATTCGAAATTTGAATTTCGTACAAAGTTTTCACCTATTTTCTTCCAAATAAGTATTAAACCAAACAAGTTTAATGGGTGAAATAGCTTTCCAGTACATAGAGAACTTACTAAAATGACTCTCTTAATGCCAACTCTTTTGCAACTCTCCAATTGCCTGTACACCCCTAAGGCATCAACCTTTGCAGGACCGGTTAAATCTAACGTTGCTCTCGCACCAGTAGCAATTACCAAAGCATCAATATCTTTAAACGCTTTATCAAGTTCTTTTTTATTATCTAATGAAACTCTAATTGTTTCCAAACTCTCTAGACCTTCTGAAACTTTTGAATTTTTTCTAATAATTTGCCTAACATTATATCCTTTCTTAACTGCCTCTTCAGTAATTCTAAAACCTGTTTTCCCCGATGCACCAGTAATTGCTATTTTCATGATTTAAAAACTTATAGAATTATTATATTAATTTCTTAGGGCTTTTTACATAAAAATTTCTTTTTTCTTTTTGGGTAAAGAGTACGACATAAATAACATTTTGTTCCATCACAGCCTCTTGCGGTGCAGTATTCTCTGCCATAAAAGATTATTTGCAAATGTAAGGTATTCCAATCATTAACAGGAAATATTTTTTTTAGGTCTTTTTCTGTTTGAACTACGCTTTTTCCATTTGATAGACCCCATCTTTGTGACAACCTGTGTATGTGAGTATCAACTGGGAATGAGGGGATTTTAAACACTTGAGACATTACAACTGATGCTGTTTTATGGCCTACTCCTGGAAGAGATTCAAGCTTCTCAAAAGAATCTGGGACCATACCATTATGCTTCTCAATCAATAGTTTAGATAAGTTATAGATATTCTTTGATTTTTGATTAGATAGACCTAAAAATTTTATGTATTCGTAAATGCCATCAATACCTAGCTGCATCATCTTTTCTGGATTATCAGCAACCTTAAATAGACTTTTTGTTAATTCATTAACTTTCTTATCTGTTGATTGAGCACTTAAAACTACGGCGACAAGAAGTGTATATGCATTTGTATGATCAAGAGGTATGGGGGGCGATGGATATAGCTTTTTGAGTTCCTTGCGTATTATTTCTGCTCTTTCAGACTTTCTCATTAAAATTTGAAAATTAAATGGTGTATAAAATTATACAAGGGATATTCTTGGTGAATATTTTCTGCTAACTTAATATATTTAAATAAGAAGAACTTAGTGAAAAATGATGCGTTAATAATTGATGATCTGCATCATAAATATGATAAGCGAGAATGTTCAAATTGGATATTAAACGAAATTAACCTGAAAATTGAAAAAGGCAAATTGTTAGGTTTGCTTGGTCCTTCTGGCTGCGGAAAAACAACTCTTTTAAGATTAATCGCGGGGTTCGAATATCCCTCAAAAGGGAGAATTTCTCTTAATGATAAGGAAATTTCAAATAAGAAAAAAATTCTTAGTCCTGAGAAAAGAAATATTGGTATGGTTTTTCAAGATTATGCACTTTTTCCTCACTTAACTGTTTTGGAAAATGTAATGTTTGGTTTGAAAAACAAAAAAGACCGATCAAGAATTAAATATTTACTAAATGTTGTTGGTCTTGATAGTTTTGTTGGAAGGTACCCACATGAATTATCCGGAGGCCAAAAACAAAGACTCGCAATTGCGAGAGCTCTTGCTCCAGGTACAAATTTTATTTTATTAGATGAACCCTTTTGTAGTCTTGATTTGCATGTCAAACTAAAATTGAGAAGTGAACTCCCAAATATTCTAAAAGGTTGTAATGCAAGCGGATTGATGGTAACTCATGATCCTGAAGAAGCCATGTCAATTTGCGATAAAGTGGCCGTTATGAGTGAAGGAAGAATACATCAAATTGATACACCAATTAACCTTCTAAATAATCCCAAGACCATATTTGTTAGTAGTTTTATTTTGGGCAATAATATTATTAATCTCATAAAAAATGGTAATTCATATATTTCTTGTTTAGGTGAAATAAATAGCTCAGGGTTTTTTAAAAATAAAAATATCAAAAGTATGTCAATTTCACCTAAATTTATTTCAATTAAAAGATCAGAATCTGGTACTGCAAATGTTATTTCTAAAGAATTTCTTGGAGAATTTCTTGTATATAAAGTAACTATTAATGGAAACACATTAAGAGTTAGAACTGATATTAATAATCACCTAAATAATGGTGATAAATGTTCTCTTTCAATTAATAAAAATAGTTATTATTTTTTATATCCCGGAGCATATAAGGTTTATATATAGACTTTATTTATAGGCAATTACACTTCCCTCCCTTCCAATTAGAGCATTTTTTCTTTTTACATTTCTTCTTTTTACTTTTATATATTTTATTAGTTAATAGCAGTTCAGAAAAACTGTATTCAAAATTCATTTATAGTATTGCGACTGATTTTCATTATCATATTATTTAATTTAATTAAAAGGATTAATTAATTACTAATTTATACAAAATGTTGTATTATTTAAGAAGTGTTTTATTTAGAAATGAAAGAAAATAATCTAAAGGTAAAAAAATTAATTAATTTTGGTCCATCTGGAAGGGCTGTAGCACAACCTATTGACAAAAGTTTATTGGATAATATTTTTGAACATTTAACAATGGAAAGATATGCAAATGTTCAATATTTTTCTATATACCTCTGGTTTCAAGAACGTGATTTAAATGGATTTGCGTCTCATTTTCTCAATGAATCACAAGGTGAAATGGAACATGCTCAGAAATTTGCAGATTACTTAATCGCAAGAGGACAAAGCGTAAAATTAGATGAAATTCCTGCACCAGTTCAAACATGGGATTCAATAGAGGATCTGATTTCTTATTCTTTCAATATGGAGGCTGATTTAACTTCATCTCTCCAACAACTTTATTCTATTTCAGAAAGAATTTCAGATACAAGAACCAACGTATTTTTAGATCCAATCATTGAGGCTCAAACAAAATCAGAAGATGAATTCGCAAACATACTTGGCAAAGTAAAGTTTGCTTCTAATCAACCTTCTGCAATCTTGCTGATAGATAGCGATTTAAAGAAAAAATAGATTACTTTCAAATTTATTTTCATTTAAAGTTCTTTTGGTTATTTCAACAAGTAAATTAGAAAAGTTAATTTTCTCAGTATTTTTCTTATTTAGGAGCTCAGCTATTTTATAAATCTCATTAACTCTTTTAAAAATATTTTTGTTTTCAGAAAATAACCTTACCTTCAAGGCTTTATTTTCTGTAGTTTTGTAGGTTTGCTTGATATTTTTAAGTCTATTAGATAAAAAATCAACTTCAATTAAAAAGCTGTTAGTAAGTGATTGTGATTCCTTCATATTTTTATAGAGGCGATGTTTCAATAAAGGAAGGAGCAACACTGACTGTTTGGGTTCCCAAAGGCGCTATTAATAAGTTAGATGATCTTAATTTAGAAATTAATCTTGTTGATGTTACTCGTGTAGAGCCGATTAATTCACCAATTCTTTCATGAGTTAACCTAAAAGGTAACTCACACCATTGTCCACATCTTCTGCCTAGACGATTTACTAGTATTGAAAACAACGCTTGTAATCGCTGTTCTGCATTTCCTAAGTGTCTAATCCTAAGGAGTTGCAAAGTCCATTCATTTACTGCATCGAAACCAATATTCTCTTCAATATTTACATTGCTATGAAACGACAAATCTGTTAAAGCCTCAACACAGACGCCATCGCTACATAAAAGTTCCGTTCTTAATTGATCGCCTGATTGTAAAAATGCAAGTGTCATTCCTTCAGTTTCTTCACAAGGGCAATAAACTCTAGCAATTCCACTTTCAACTTCTAGACATGTACCTTTTGGTCTTGATGAAGGGTCTATTAAAACAGATTGTCCAGTTATTATCCTCACTGATTTTGAGGGAGGTTCTCCATAACTATTGAAATTCATGGATTTATATTTGATAATGAGAATTATTATCAATTATGCACTAAAAAAATACTTATTGCAATGGATTCTCATTATCATAAGATAATTGAAGTTTTTCTTTACATAGTCTTTATCAATATAATTTAAATAGAATAGTTAAAAATTTTATTTTAGATGAGAACAAATAAAGTCTGTTTTAATTGTGGAAGTTCTTCATTCGTCTCAGATCGATCCTTAGGAGGTAAGATTGTGTGCTCTAAATGTGGATCTTCTTCATTTAAAAATAAATCCTCATCATTTTTAAAAAGTAAAAAATTAATATTTTTTGCTATTGCGATAGCTATTTTTATAATAATTATCTAAATAATCTTTTAATATTCCAAAGTCCATTATTTTTAGTTACCTCTACTTGAATACCATATAACTTATTAAGATTTTTACTATTTATAACCTTATTTGGATGTCCATCAGCAATTATCTTGCCATCTCTTAGCATTATTACCCGGTCATAAATTTTTGTTATGGTTGATATATCATGAGTAATGCATAAAATTTTGGTATTTAATTTTGATAATTCATTAATTTTATCAACTACAAAAAATTTTGATTTATAATCTAAATTTGCAATTGGTTCATCTAGGATTAAGATATCCGGTTTTTTGATTAACGCCCTAGCAATGAGAGATATTTGTTTTTCTCCATCTGATAAATTAGAAAAATTTTTTTTACATAAATTCGATATATTCATTTCCTTCATGATTTTCTTTACCTCATATGAATCTCTTTCGGATTTATTTTTTATGTAAGAATATCTACCATATAGTCCACTTAAAATTAAATCAAAAACTTGTAGATTTGGATTGATTCTATTTTTTATATCATTATTTACGGTACTTATTCTTTTTCTTAGCTCCCATAAGTTTATAAGTTCTTTGTCAAATATCTTCAGTTTCGATTCATAAGCTATTACTGGGTAAATGTTTCTATTAATTACTTCTATTAAGGATGATTTACCTGAACCATTTGGTCCAATTAATATTACATTCTCTGAATACGATATCTTTAAATTTAAATCTTTAATTACTCTAATGCCATTTTTAAAACAATTTATATTTTTTGCATTAAACCAAAAGTTATTAACCACTAAAATTTATTGCTCCAAAATATAATCAGTTGAATTGAGCTTAAAATAAATATAAAAAGATAAAGCCAATTCAACCATGGAGGTCTATTTACTTTTTTCATGAATTATATTATTAACATAAAAAATATCAGCGGAGCAGCAAAACGTACAAATGTTTTTCTAATAATATCTAAATTATTCATGTTTTCTAACTTCTTTACCTCAGGAGGATATTTAAATATTACATTGTCATATACATCATGATTTTGGGTTTTGATAATATTTTTCCATGGTTCATCTTTATCTTCAGACTTCTTGTACCATTTCCAAAAATAATTTATTATTCTGTCTTCTCCTAATAATTTTATTTCATCCTTACTTATAAATCCCATATTGTGATTATATGTTTGTGTTTTTAAAATCATATAATCTTCATCGAATATCTTATAAAAAATTTTTCTTTGATTTTCTTTAAATAATAAGAGGTTATTAAGTATTTTATTTTGTAGAAATTTCCTAAAGTGCCTCACTATTACTCTTGCTTTGTTATTTCCTAGAGGAATATGATCTAAAACTTGTAAATATCTTGATGTGGAAGGATCTCCTTTGTAAATTAATATCCTTCCTGGAGGGATGTATTTTATCCGGATAAATTCTTTTGTTGGGTCATTCTTGTAATAATAAATACTTTCAATGTATTTGGGATTAATATTAATTTTCTGGTTAAAACTAACTAGTACGTTTTTATTAACATCTTTATCAGGGATTGTATCGCCATGAACCCAAAAAATATGAAGTATATCTAAGTGATTTTCAATAATCCTTGACCAATCACATTTGAAGTCAACTAATACCTCCTCATAGACATAATCTTTATGTGAAAACCCATTTTCATATAATTCGTAGTTACTAATAGGTGTATCTTCACTTATATTATTTAAATCAGTCTCAGATTTTTTAGAAAAATGTACAAAAATATATCCATTTTTTTCTGAAGTTTTGTATTGAGATAAATGAATTCTTTTGGCATAGTTATCGTAGTTATTATCAACTATATGGCTGCATGTTATTCTATCGAGATTTTGACAACTTCCCCCAGATGAGAACTTAGCTCCATGATATGGACAGGTTATTACTCCATCTGATAAGGTTCCTCCATAAAAGGAGGCTCCTCTATGTGGACAAATATTTTTAATGCACCTAACATTTTCATTTTCATCTCTATAAAGAATAAGGGGCTCATCATAAAGCGAAAAATAATGAAGCTTATTTTTTTTTAGTTCTTTTGAGGGATAAATTGCATACCAACCAAATAAACCTATTTTTAATTCTTTTTGATTTTCTCGAATATCAAACGAGTCAATTTTTACTACCGTTCCTTTTTTAAATGGCTTAAGAACGGTATTAAAGTCTTTTGATTTAAAAAAATTAATTTGTCTGTTTTCCATAAATTAATTTCTTTTTTTAATTGACTGTTTATCTTTCGGAACTATAACCCAAGTAAATAATCAATTTCTCATAAAAAGAAAATTCTCTATTATTTGTAGCAATAATTATGTAGTTCTTGAAAAATATTGAGTCCTTGTCGTATTTAAGTATCTTTATTTCATATTTTTTGTATCTTTTGTGATTCTTTCAAATTTTTTATGTAATCAATAGCATCATCAATATTTTTATGGAAATTGCACTGGCCCAAATAACAACCTATAAATCTTAAGAATTTTCTTTTGCCACCACTAATTTCATATCTATGTATTGTTCCGCCATCTATAGGAGCATAAATAAGTTCTGGTAATGCCATATTAATTTTGTATTTAATATTTAATTAAACAATAATTCATGTTCAAATACATTTCCATATCTCAATCTATATATTTAATAATTAATTTACTTATTTTTGGATAATTATTTATTGAATTTCCAATTAATATTTGTTATTTATTATTTATATAAATTTTTCATTATGCCAAAAGCATTTAGGCGTTTTTTAAAAAAACTACCAAAAAAAATTCAAACTATAAAATACTCATTTAGAGAGTTTTTATCTTCTAAAATATGAATTAGACCTTACTGTAAAGAACTTTTTAATTTCTATATTTTTAATAAAACATATTCGGCAAAGATAAATTCTAAACTATATTAAATTTGCAATTTATGAAATATTATGATCAAAAGAGTTTTTACGATATTCATTTTAACTTTGCTTCTTGTGTTTAGTAGCCCAGTTTACTCATTAGATACTTACTCTAAAACTCTTGATAAGTATACTAAAAAGATTTCTAATAAGTTCACTAGAACTTTCTGCAACACTACCAAATTCGGTATTTCTTATGAAGGAGCTTTGGCATTTGCTATTGGAGAGACTAATAAGGAATTTAGAAATAATAAACTTAATAAGTTTATAGATTATTCTTTACTAAAAAATTCAATAGTTAATGATTTAGAACAAAATTGCCAGGTTTATGATTTTGCTATTACTAGTTTAGAAAATTTAAAATTTTACTAAGAAAAATGTAAATTGTTAAAGTCTTATTTTTTACCTATCCAATCATTGGGTTTCTCCATCATCCATTCGAAAACTCCCTTAGCATCAAGGTTTTTAGATGCATAAACAAACAAAATTGGAAATCCTAAAATTACTACTCCAATAACTGTCAACTCTATTTTACCGATCCCCATTTCAGTTACTGTTAAGGCAAAATAATTAATCATTATTTTAATTAAATTAAAATTTATTTTTAAATAATTTAAAAAAAATTTTTAATTATTTCACTTTTATGTAGAAAATCTTAATTGTTTATAGTGAAAAATATTTGTATAAAGTACCTATTTTATTGATGCAGATTTTTTAATAATTTAAATAATATGAATCTTTTTGATGGTTATGAATTATGAAATTATTATTTTCACACCTATTTCTGCTTTATTGATTGGATTTGTATTTTTTACAATTTTAAAAAAAAGAAAGCGATCAGCTAAAAGTATTTATAAATTAATAGATGATTTAGAAAAAAAATACATATATTAATCTCTTTTGTAAGAGAGAGATTAATCAAATTCTATTCCAACTTCTTCTTTTAAATCTCTCTCCAAATCTGGAAGATGAGGCTCAACCCAATGATCTTTGTTATCAATACCAGCTGCATTTACATAATTCATAATGTGTTGATCCACTTGCTTGTAAAGATCATGCAAATTTAAATCCATACGTATATCATGTGCAATTTCAGAGACTTGTTGTTCTGTTAGACAATGATCTGGATGAAGTAAATCACAACATGGAATTCTCTTCTCAATCAATTCATTCAAATTGATTTTTATTTCGTAATCTTGATGAACAGTCATTAATTTTATATCTATTATATCTATTCTAATAATGTTTAAGGTTTTGTATATCTTTAGTCAAGAAACAAAGTTCTGTAATACATATGCAGTAATTTTAAATAAATAGATCTTCCAAATCTTCATTCTCTTTTTGGTTTTCCACAGTATCATGGTGATCTAGTAACAGTTCTTTTTTTGAGGTGTAGAAAAGATATCCAAGGGCTCCTAAAAGTAAGGTTGTTGGTAAAATCATTAGCATTTAATTGACTTATAATGAATATAGTGCAACACTTATTACAGTCAAGTGCTGAACTTTTATTAATTTTTAAATGCCCACAAAGAAAAAAAGAGTTGGTTTTATTCCTAGGGAAGATGTTATGAGAATAATTGATAAGTTGAGCATAGAAAATAATTTAAGTAATTCAAAAATAATAAGTATTTTGGTAGAAGAAGCACTTTCTATAAGAGGAATGTTTAATAAAAAAAATGGTAAGTTAAGTGAATCATACCAACTGATTAATAATAATTTACAAAGTTTATCTGGTAATTCTGCTGACTTTATAGATAATTCAAAACTCTCAATTGATAATAAATTAGGAAATCAATTTAATCTTTATAAATCAACCTTTTTAAATGAAGAAAATCAGGAAGCTTTTGACTTGCAAACTTATAAAAAGTTTATATCATTCCTTAAATTTAAGGAAATGATGGATAAGTATAACACTTAAAAAGTGTTGCTAAGTGCTGCACCGTGCGGTAAATTTAATTTATATTTATGGGAGATTTGCATATTAGAAACTATTTATCGCCATTTCAAAAAAACTAATTTAAATTTATCCAAAAAATATTAATTCCTATGAATTCTTCTCTCCCGGTTTTATCTGTAAATCTTCTCCCTCCAGACAAGTTATATTGTAATTTTAGTTATTGGAGTTCTTTTTTCTCTCAGGATATGCAAATTTTGTGGGATAGGGCGCATGGAGTCCCTTTAGAAAAACTGCCAAAAGGAGTTTCTGATATGATTTTTCCATATTTATTGCTTGCACTTTCAGACTATAAGACTTCTCAAATAAATAAAATGAATGGAATAGGATTAGACAATCTACTAAACCTTTGGTTTGATAAGTACTTATTAAATAAAAATGGTTACTTCGAGCTAATTAAAAATAATTTATAAAATTAGTTCTTTTAATATCAAATATGATTGCTATTAAAAATTATTGTGTATAAAAACTTTTTAAGTGATTCTTTTCGAATTGGCACATCAATAGTCTTGCTATAAATAAATTAAATGGTTTGGTGATGATTTCTTTAAATTTCTTTTTAGCAAATATGTGGATTGTCGTTTTGATAATGCTAATCACAAGAAATATAAAATTAATAAAAGCAATATAAATGAAATTTAATTCAAAGACCCTGAGCTTGTTATTAAATCTATTATTTTGCTTGTTTATTTTTATTATTTAAACTTTAGTCTTTATTCATTAATTTTCAAATTTGGTTGACTTCTATTGTTAATGCGATGATAATATCAAAAATAAATTTTTAATTGTGAGTACTCATTCAGATACTTTTGATAATTTTGTTGATGATCTACTATCATCCGATGTTAATCTGTTGAAAGGGGAACTTGATTTTCTGCTTATGCAACATTTATTTAATTCTATAGATTTGAATTTTACAAATAAAACTGAAATTGAAGATAACGAATCATTGGCTGCTTAATTTTTTATGAAATTTTTTTATGAAAAATTTTGGGTACCTGTTTTTGGTTATATGTTATCAAAATTTGTTTTTCTAATAGAAGGTAAGAAGCAAAATTCTAAAAATAAAAAAAAAGATTAATCAGTTTTTTTGTTTAAAAGTATCTTTATATACATAATTTAAGTAAATATATTTTGATAACAACAAAAGATATACTTTAAATTTATGAATATATGCATGGTTGAGATATAAAATAATTGCTTTTTAGCAAATTAAAATGAACAAAAATATTATGTTGAAGCCATATACAGTGCATTACCGTGATTTCCAAAATATAAGATTAGAAAATTGTTTTTATGCTTTTGACGCTTACGAGGCTAGAACGTTAGCAATGGAATTTAATAAGTATATTAATGAGCATCCAAACAGTATAGACCTTATAAGATGTGAAAAATGAATAAAATTTTTTAATAATTTAAAATGATAATCTATTTAAACACTTAGGAATTTATCAATAACTGCTTGACTCAACTCACTAGTGTTTCCGCTAGCAACAATACCTCCGCGTTGCATCGCATAATACCGATTGGCTTGTCTTACAAAATGCAAGTGTTGCTCAACTAATAAAACACCAATTCCTGTATCTCTAATTATCTGATTGATTGCATTTTCTATGTCTAAAACTATATTCGGCTGAATACCTTCCGTTGGTTCGTCAAGTAGTAGAAGTTGAGGTTTGCCAAGCAATGCTCTTGCAATAGCAAGTTGCTGTTGTTGTCCGCCACTAAGATCTCCTCCTTTCCTTTGTAGAAAATCTTTTAGGATTGGGAAGAGATCATAGATAAAGGGATCTATTTTCTTGTTATTAGATAATCCACCTGGCAGAGACTCCATTCCTAACATAAGATTCTCTTCAACTGATAGATATGGAATAATTTCTCTTCCTTGAGGAACGTAAGCCATTCCTTTCCTCGCCCTCAGATGTGGTGCTTTTCTATTGATATTTTCGCCAATCAAATAAATATCACCTTTTTTTTGTTTTAACAGACCAATAAGTGATTTCAATAAAGTTGTTTTCCCAACTCCATTTCTACCAATTAAACAAACCATTTCTCCTGATTTAACATTTAAATCTACATCTCTGAGAATGTGACTCTCGCCATAATAAGTATTTAAGGATTTTATTTCCAGTAAATTTTCCATAACTAGTCCTCTGGTCTGCCTAAATAAACATCAATGACTTTTTTGTCTTTTTGTATGGTTTCCATCGTTCCCTCACATAATACTGTGCCCTGATTTAATACTGAAACATTACTATCAAGTCTTCTAATAAATTCCATATCGTGATCTATTACAACTACAGTATTTTCTCCTGATAATGATTTTAATAAATCGGCAGTAAGATCAGTCTCTTCATCAGTTAAGCCAGCAACTGGTTCATCTACTAACATCAAATCGGGCTTCTGTCCTACTAACATGGCTATCTCAAGCCATTGTTTTTGGCCATGTGATAAAGAACCAGCTTTTGAATCAACTTTTGGAGCTAAATTAACAATTTTCATAAGACGTTCAATCTCATCAAGTTGATTCTCTTTAATATTTTTATTAATGAGGTTTAAGGGACTTTTAGGAGTTGTCACTGATATCTCAAGATTTTCTTTAACTGTTAGATTTTCAAAGATTCTTGGACTTTGAAATTTTCTTCCTACTCCAAGTCGAGCAATCTTATGTTCTTTTTGACCTATTAAGGATTTTCCTTTGAAAATTACTTCTCCTTTTGTTGGCTTAACCTTTCCAGTTATTACATCAAGAAATGTTGTTTTACCAGCGCCATTTGGTCCAATTACAGCTCTTAATTCTCCTTTCTTTAAATTCAAATTAAGTTTATTAAGAGCTAAAAAACCTTCGAAGCTAACTGTAATATCTATTAAATTTAGTAAATCATTTCTATTCATTATTTTTTCTCCTTATTATTAATTTCTAAGCTTGGATAGGTTTCAATCTTTCTTTTTAATCCAAATCTTTGAAGAAGATTCCTAGGACCATCTCCTTGGATCCATCCTAAAACTCCTTCTGGTAATGCTGTAACAACTAAAATAAACAACCCTCCTTGAATAAACATCCAGCTAGCAGGTAGAGCTTCACTGACAAGACTTTTTGCATAGTTGATGAAAACTGCCCCTAGTATCGCGCCCAATAAAGTTCCTCTCCCTCCAACTGCAACCCAAATAACCATTTCTATAGAAAAGGGAACAGTCATAAATTGAGGTGATACTATTCCAGACTGAACAGTATATAAAGCTCCCGAGATTCCAGCGAGACCTCCAGCGATAGAAAATATTATCGTCTTGAAAATCACTGGATTGTATCCTGTAAACCTTACTCTTGGTTCATCATCTCGAATTCCTATAAGAATATTCCCAAATCTTCCTTTAACTATCCACTTTGCAAAAAACCATGCTGCTATTACTAATATGGCTGTTACCCAAAAGAATATTCTTTGCATAGACTCAGAACCTACCATTTGTCCAAATAGTTGAGTTACATCTGTTTTTAACCCATTTGTTCCGTTTATAAGTTTTTGTTGCCCATTAAAGAAATTAAAGAATACAAGAAGAGAAGCTTGAGTAAGTATAGAAAAATAAACCCCTTTAATTCTATTCCTGAAAACAAGAAATCCAATTAAACCTGCAATTAATGCTGGAATAATCCAGATAGAGAAGAATGTGAAAGCTGGTGATCTAAATGGTTCCCAGAAAAAAGGTAATTTTTCTACACCATATAAAGCAAAAAATTCAGGAATATTATTTGGAAACTCAGAAGAACTGGTTATTTGTAAATACATTGCTGCACAATACCCTCCAAGAGCAAAAAATATGCCTTGTCCAAGACTTAATAAACCTGTATATCCCCAGATAAGATCTACGCCAAGAGCAACTATGGACAAAGATAAGTATCTACCAAGAAGATTTAGTCTAAATACAGGGAGTAGAGTGGGTGCTGCAATAATTAGAGCTATTAATATTATCCAGAATGATAATACTATTTTTTTATCAAATTTAATTTTACTTAGAGACATTAGTTTTCAACCATCCTGCCTTTTTGGGGAAATAAACCTGTGGGTTTAAATTGTAAGAATATAACTATTAATGCAAATATCATCACCCTCGCCATACTTGTTGTGGCAAAAAAGTTGATCGTGTTTGATAGAGGCAAAGGCATATCGGGCCATATTGATAAAAGCCTTCCAGCTCCAATTAAATCTGTCATTATTCCTATTCCAAAGGAAGCAAATACTGTTCCTAATAAATTTCCTACTCCTCCAAGAACTACAACCATAAAACAACCAACTATATAATTTCCGCCAACGTTCGGTCCTACAGAACCTAAAAGTGATACTGCTACTCCCGCAACTCCTGCTAAGCCAGATCCAATTCCGAAGGTAATTATATCCACTTTTTCGGTAGATATACCAAGACAATCACTCATTTGTCGGTTCTGAGTAACTGCTCTAATACGCATCCCCCAAGCACTTTGATTAAGAAATAATGTTATTACTATTACTGATATTAGTGTAATTAAAATTATCATTAATCTTGTTTTAGGAAATGCAGTTCCAAGAATTTCTACTTGACCTCTCATCCACGAGGGAGCGGTTACATCAACATTACGAGCACTAGCTCTACTAAGTTTGCTTACATTGGAAGAAATTACGCTACCGGTAAGAACACCTGTTAAAGCAGCAAATATCCAAGTACTAAATTTAAAATATTTAAAATTTATTGATTCTTTTACTTTTGAAGGGAATGTTGTTGGTAAAAACAAACCTATTATCAGACTTATAACCAGACCAGTCCCATATGCTAAAGGCACACTTCTAACGAATTGTTGAAGAATTAAGCTTACGCCCCATGTTGCCAGAAGGGTTTCTAGAGGACTTCCATAAAGCTTTCTAATTATAGTTTTTTCAAGGAGAATTCCTACTACTCCACTAACAATAAAAGCAAGGAAAATTGAAACTAATATGTATGAATTGTAGAAAGGTTTTAATATAGGTAATTTGAAAATTAATTGTGTAACGTATGTTGTGTAAGCACCAAGCATCATAAGTTCTCCATGAGCAAGATTTATTACACCCATAAGCCCAAATACAATTGCAAGACCTAATGCAGCAACAAGTAGTACAGATCCGATTGCAACACCATTAAAAAGACTATCGAGAAGTAACTCCAATTTAGAAAAAGAAAATATTTGAATATATAAAATAAAAGGAGGTGTTAACCTCCTTTTATTTTGTAGTATAGGTTTTAATTAAATTAAAGCTTATACTTTTCTCCTTTTGAAGGATCTGTCCAATCGCATGCAAATCCTTTTGAACTTGGATGCTTTTGGTTCCATGCTTGAGGAAGAACAACTCCTGTCTCTTCAAGTATTGTAAATCCACCCTCCGCATTAATCTCTCCAATTCTTACTGTTTGAGATAGGTGGTGATTAGGCATGACTTCAACAGGACCTTGTGGGGCATCAAAAGTTTGTCCAACTAGGGCTTCCCTTACTGCGTTGTCGTCGAATGTGCCAGCATCTTCAACAGCCTGTTTCCATAAATAAACCATATTATAAGCAGATTCTTGAGGATCAGCTACAACGCGATCAGCTCCCCATCTTTTCTTGAAACTTGCAGCAAATTTCTTAGATGCAGGAGTATCAATTGACATCATGTAGTTCCAAGCACCGTAGTGACCTTCAAGGAACTCAGGACCAATTGTGCTAATTTCTTCTTCAGCAATCGAATAGTTCATTACGTAGTAACCACTTGAAGGAGTAATACCTGCGTCTTGAATCTGTTTGAAGAATGCAACGTTTTGGTCACCATTAAGTGTATTAATGATTATTCCACCATTAGGCAATGCCACTTTGATTTTAGAGATAATTGGAGCAACTTCAGTATTTCCTAAAGGAAGGTAATCTTCTCCAACAACTTTGCCTCCTAACTGTGCTACCTGAGCTTTTGTAATTGTGTTGGAAGTTCTTGGGAAAACATAATCTGAGCCTACTAGGAAGAAATCTCCACCAGCAGCGGGAGAACGCTTATACATGAAATCAGTAGCTGGTTCAGATTGTTGGTTTGGTGTGGCTCCAGTATAAAAAATGTTGTTAGAACATTCTTGGGCTTCATATTGAATTGGGTAGTAAAGGAAAGCATCCTTTGATTCGTAGACTGGTAACATCGCCTTTCTACTCGCAGATGTCCAACCACCAAATACGACAGGAACTCCGTCTTGGTCTATAAGTTTCTTGGATTTTTCAGCAAAAGTAGGCCAGTCAGATGCACCATCTTCAACTATGTACTCTATTTTGTAGCTTTTGCCGCCAACTGTTACACCACCAGCAGCATTTATCTCTTCAATAGCCATTTTTTCTGTATCAACAAGGGTTGATTCAGAGATAGCCATTGTTCCGGATAACGAATGCAAAATACCAACGGTTACTGTGTCATCGAAACTTCCGGAGGTTCCACCTCCACCACATGAAGTAGCTGTGACCGCAAGAGAGGCAGTAGCTAATCCTGCCAAAATACGCCTTGAAATTCTCATGAATTAGGATAAATTAGGTAATTGACCCTCATTAGGGGGATAATCAAAAGTTATAAACGAGTGAGGATTAGTTTTGTATCAGTCGTAACTTTTTGTTGAATCCAATATATTAGTAATGAAGATTTTTCTAGTTCCGATTGTTGGGTATATGTGATTCTAAAAATTGAGTTATTTCTTCAACTCCTTTGCCGGAACTTAGGTTGGTAAAAAACCAAGGTTTCCCTTTCCTCATAAATTCCGTGTCACTTTTCATAATATTTAAATCTGCACCAACCATATCTGCTAAATCAATTTTGTTTATTAATAATAAATCTGACCTAGTTATCCCTGGTCCCCCTTTTCTAGGAATTTTGTCTCCTGCAGCTACATCAATAACATATATTGATAAATCTACAAGTTCTGGACTAAAACTAGATGCTAAATTATCTCCACCACTTTCTACAAAAACAAAATCTAAAGGATTATATTTGTTTTCTAAATCTAAAACTGCATTTTTATTTAAGGAACAATCCTCTCTTATCGCTGTATGAGGACAACCTCCTGTTTCTACACCAATGATCCTTCCTTCATCTAGAACTTTTTTATTTATAAGAAAATTAGCATCTTCTTTGGTGTAGATATCATTAGTGACAACTGCTATCTCATAATTTTTTTTAAGGTTTAAGCTTAGAGTCTCTATTAATGCAGTTTTTCCTGAACCTACAGGCCCAGCAACTCCTACTCTCAATTTACTGCTCATAAATCAATTTCTAAAAAGTTTTGTATAAAGGTCATTATGATTTTGTTGTGACATAGCTAAACCTACATTGCCAAAATAGATGTCATCAATTTCTTTGTCCATAATTTCTTTAGAAACTTTTGAAATTATTGCTAATAAATCTCTCTGAATTAATTGTGCTTTTGTTGAACCAATAGGAATAATCCTTAATGCTGCACTTAGTTGGTTTGCACTCCAGGCGTAGAAAAAATTCTCAACCATTTCTAACTTCGTAATTTCAAAACAATAACAAGCCCAACTCCACGCCAATGGCCAGGAGCTTTTTTTATTATTTTTATATGGATATTCAAATCCAAATTCTTTGGTTAAATCGAAGAGAGATTTTGCCATTTGAGTTTGTTGTTCTCTAATTTCGAGAGAGTCTTTTGATGAGAGTAACCACTTGTCCATACTCAATAGCTTTTGCAAATTACGTTTTAAATTTTTGCCGTCATTTAGCTCATTTAAAATATCAAAAAAATCTAGTAATAGTTTTGCATCTAGTCTTATCTGGCCAATTTTGAGTTCACTTATGATTAATTCTTTTACCGAATTTGAGTCTTTTAAATTTTTACAATGAAGAAAACTCTCCATTCCCTCAGAATAACAAAATCCTCCAACTGGTAAGTTAGGGCTTATTAATAAATACTTTAATAAGTGACTTTTACTCATGATTATGTGCACCTCTTTCAGGAAAAAATTTTTTTTGGGTATTTACGATATCAACATTAAAATTTTTAAGCATATTTGCAATAACGTAATCACTTTTTGTCAGAAGAATGTCTTCTTGAATTTCTACTTCTACATGCCTATTTCCTAGATGATAAGCAGTTTTAATAAGCTCAATTTTAGAATTTGAACTTATTTCAATTAAATTTTCTATTTTGGAAATTATCTCTACATAAAAATTGGACTCATTAGTTGAAAGAATATCTCCATCATTTAATTCTCCCTCTCTAGGTAATTGTAAAATTATTTCTTGATCACAATCAGTTAATCTTTTACCTCGTAAGATTCTTCTTTCATCAGAACTTAAGGTAAGTTTTAAAAATGAACCTAATCGCGGTTTTTCCTTAATCCAATCAGTTACAACTATTTGTTTATTCATTCTCATAATCAAAATTTTTGGTTACTTTAATTTAGTAATTAAAGAAAAGTATTTATGATAAAAACTTCATGGGAAGGTAGTTGTTTCTTAAATTTTTTTAATAATAATGCAAGTTTGGGAAATGTTGATAAAACAATCTTTAAATCTAAATCAAATTCTCCTTATAAGTTATTAAAGTCTACTCATGATGAAGAAGGTAGATGTATTTTACCTGTTCTTCATACTGCAGGGGGATTGGTTGGAGGAGATTTGCTCGAGTTTGAAGTAAATCTTGAAAAAAACTCTAAGGTTTTGTTGACTACTTCTTCAGCTCAGAAAGTATATGGATCAGTTGGAAGATCTAAAATTAATCCAAAAGGAAGTTTTTCAAAGCAAAAAAATCTCATAAAAATTCTTGAGAATTCTCATTTGGAATATCTTCCTCAAGAAACAATTATATTTGCTAATGGTCTATATGATCAAAAGTTTAAAGTATCTATTTCAGAAACCTCAAGTTTTTTATTTACTGATTTAATAAGACTTGGAAGATCTTCTTCTGGAGAGTCTATTGAAAGTGGAGTTTTTAGGTCCAAATTAGAAATCATGAGAAATAATGATCTATATGATGATTGGGAATATGTTGATCAAATTGAATTAACTAAAGCAAGTTTTGTGGCCAAATCAGGCATGGATTACATGCCCGTATTTGGATCCTTAATTTGGATTTGCAAAAAAGATTTTTCTAAATCAAAAATAAATAATCTAGTGGGGAAAGTAAAAAAGATTTTCAATGAAAATGAAGGTAATTTATCTATTGGAATTCTTGAAAATGGAATTTCTGTAAGATTCCTAGGAAGTTCTTCTCAAGATGCTAGGAAATGTTTTTTTTGTATTTGGAAACAAATTAGATCTGTTTGTGGATTTTGTGAGCCAAAATATCAGGGTGTATGGCCTTTACAAGATTCTATGAATTATTAATTATGTTCAGAGAGAACCTTTTTTAAGAATTTATAGATTAATTTTTTATTATGCATCTTTCACCTCAAGAAAAGGATAAATTATTGATTTTTTCTGCTGCACTTTTAGCTGAAAGAAGACTTAATCGAGGTCTAAAGCTGAACTACCCTGAATCAATTGCCTTTTTAAGTTTTCAAGTTCTTGAGGGAGCTAGAGATGGAAAAAGTGTAAGCCAATTAATGTCAGAGGGAACTACCTGGCTTTCAAAATCACAAGTTATGGAGGGTATTCCTGAAATGGTTGATGAAGTTCAAATAGAAGCGGTTTTTCCTGATGGGACTAAATTAGTTACTATTCACAATCCGATTAATTAGTTATGAGTAATTTAATTCCTGGCGCAATAATTCCTGATCGAGGTGAAATCGAACTAAATCTTGGTAAGGAAGTTAAAACATTAACAGTTTCTAACTCTGGAGATAGACCTGTACAAGTTGGATCTCATTTTCATTTTTTTGAAGCTAATAAGGCCCTAATTTTTGATCGAGAAATAACACTTGGTATGCGTCTTGACATACCTGCAGGAACAGCAATTAGATTTGAACCTGGAGATACGACAGATGTCAAATTAGTTCCATTTTCAGGTTTAAGAAATGCATATGGTTTTAATTCACTAGTTAACGGATCTTTAGATACTTAAAATTATGTCCTATAAAATTGACAGAAAAACTTATGCTCAAACTTACGGACCCACTACTGGGGATAGAGTAAGGCTTGCGGATACCGAATTATTTATAGAAGTAGAGAAAGATTTAACTAATTACGGAGATGAAGTTAAATTCGGAGGTGGCAAAGTTATTCGAGATGGGATGGGACAGTCTCAAGTTACAAGAGGAGATGGAGCTGTAGATACTGTAATAACAAATGCTTTGATAGTAGATTGGTGGGGAATAATAAAGGCGGATGTAGGATTAAAGGATGGGAAGATTTTTGAAATCGGTAAAGCTGGTAATCCTGACATCCAAGATAACGTTAATATTGTTATTGGCGCCTCAACAGAAGTCATAGCAGGTGAGGGGCATATTCTTACTGCAGGATCAATAGATACTCATATACACTTTATATGTCCCCAACAAATTGAAACAGCACTTGCTTCAGGAATCACAACTATGTTGGGAGGCGGAACTGGACCTGCAACCGGCACAAATGCGACTACCTGTACTCCTGGTGCTTTTCATATTTCTCGAATGCTTCAATCTGCAGAAGCATTTCCTATGAATTTAGGTTTTTTTGGTAAAGGAAATTCAACGAATGAAAGAAATCTTGTTGATCAAGTCGAAGCTGGTGCGTGCGGATTGAAGCTTCATGAAGATTGGGGAACGACTCCATCTACTATAAATTCTTGTTTAAATGTTGCAGATAACCTTGATGTACAAGTTTGTATTCACACTGATACTCTAAATGAGGCAGGCTTTGTTGAAGATACCATTAATGCTATAGCAGGAAGAACAATTCATACTTTTCATACCGAAGGGGCAGGTGGAGGTCATGCTCCAGATATTATTAAAATTTGTGGAGAAAAAAATGTTCTTCCAAGTAGTACTAATCCAACAAGACCTTTTACGAGAAACACACTAGAAGAACATCTTGATATGCTAATGGTTTGTCATCATTTAGATTCAAAAATCCCCGAAGATATTGCATTCGCTGAATCAAGGATAAGAAGAGAGACCATTGCTGCAGAGGATATTTTACATGATATGGGCGCCTTCTCTATTATCGCTAGTGACTCTCAAGCTATGGGAAGAGTTGGTGAAGTAATAACAAGAACTTTTCAAACTGCCCATAAAATGAAAGTACAAAGAGGACCTCTGTCACAGGATTCTGATAGGAATGATAATTACAGAGTAAAGAGATATATCTCTAAAGTTACAATTAATCCTGCAATAGCTCATGGTATCAATAAATATGTTGGATCTATAGAAAAGGGAAAAATTGCAGACTTAGTATTGTGGAAACCTTCATTTTTTGCAGTAAAGCCTGAATTAGTTGTTAAAGGAGGATCTATAGTTTGGTCCCAAATGGGTGATGCAAATGCTTCAATACCTACTCCAGGTCCTGTTCATGGTAGACCTATGTTTGCAAATTTTGGTAATTCCTTAACTAAGAGTTCTTTTACCTTTTTAAGTAAAAATTCAATTGATCAAAATATTCCAAAAAAATTAGGATTACAAAAGGAATGTATTGCAGTAGAAAATACGAGAAATATCAATAAATCACACCTAAAACTTAATAGTAAACTACCAAATATTTCAGTTGATCCTCAAACATACGAAGTTTTTTCCGATGGGGAACTTCTTACTTGTGAACCACTAGATGAAGTTCCAATGGCTCAAAGGTATTTTTTGCTTTAGAAGTTTTTAATTAATTCTTTTTCACTAGTCTTTATGTCTTTTGACCCAGCAATAGCTAAATCATCTTGCAGTTTGTTCTCACAAGATAGAACTCTTGACCAACTTGGTAACTGCTGTGTCGTAGGGCAAGCTAGGTAATCTTCTGTAGCAGGTCTCAATAGTTTCGCAAACTTTTGTACTGATAGCTCTTCTTCATGTCTATCGTATGGAAGTTGATTAACTGCTGAATCTAATCCAAATTGTTTTACACGATCTTCTCCAACTCTTTTGTAGAGAACTTCTAAAGTTGCTAGTTGAGTACTAGTTAAGGTCTCGGCTTGATGCTCCATGAGACCTCTTAAAACACTTGAAAGTATTTCTGTACACATTTTTTGCAATCCCTCTTTAGAGGAATTACCAATATTCTTATGTTTATGATCAAACAAACCTAGGTCAACTTGAGCTATTTTTGAGGTTCTTACGTTTCTATAAACCTCTGATAATAAACCTATCTCTAAACCCCAGTCACAAGGTATTCTTAAATTCATAGCAAGGTCTTTAGTAAAAGCAAACTCACCTGCTAATGGGTATCTAAATGATTGAAGATATTGTAAAAAGGGACCCTTCCCAACTAATTGCTCAAGGCTTGCTAATAAAGGACCTACAAATAATCTTGTAGCTCTACCTTGCAATTGATTCGTTTCTAAGGATAATCTGCTGTAAAAAGCCTTAACATATGATATTCCATATGATTCATCTAGAAGTGGAAGTATCATTCTTGAAGGATATAAAGGACTAAAAGTTCTTATATCAGCATCAAAAAGAGCAACAACATCTGATTTTCTAGTAGCAACTCCTATACCTTGCCAAACAGCCCATCCTTTACCTGGAGTTCCTAAAAGTTCTAACCCATTTTTTTCTTGGCTTTTTAATAGCTCTATTACAGAGGGAGAATTAGTCCATTGAACGTGAACTGGAAATGGCATTGAGTCAAAAAATGATTTTGCTGCTTTAACTTGCTCAATAGTTTTTGCAGAGAGAGCAATAACTAATTCATTTAATTCTGTAAGGTTTTTTAAAACTTCTCTTATATCTTTTAATGCCGGGCGCTCAAACTCTTCATATAAGCAAGGTATTAAAATGCTAGTTGATCTTTTTTTAAGACTTTTGTTTAATTCTTTAAGTAAATTTCTTGTAACTCCATATTCATGTATTGTTGTGATTAACCCTTGTTGAAAGTCCATTTTCTAATTGATGTGCAGAATAGTATTAATACTTCGATGATTTTTTCAAAGTGAAGCAAATTGATTCAGAGAAAAAATTAGATAGATTAAAAATTGATAAATTGTTAAAAACAATTTATTCAAATAATACTACAGAAGAAATTAATTTTATTTCAAATCAATTATTACAGATTTTGGATGATTTCTCAGAGAAATCTGCTTTTGAAGAAATAAGAGACAAGGAAAGGTGGAATGAATCTCATTCGGTTTTGATAACTTATGCAGATAGTATTTATAAAAATGGCCAGGCAACATTAATAACTCTTAGGGAGTTGTTAAGTAAATATTTTGGCAGTCTTTCTAAAGTTGTACATATTCTTCCTTTTCTGAGATCATCAAGCGATGGAGGTTTTGCAGTGTCAAGTTATGATTCTCTAGAAGAAAAATTTGGTGGTTGGGATGATCTCAAAAGTATTTCTAAAAATCATGATTTGATGGCTGATTTGGTATTAAACCATGTTTCATCATCTCATCCATGGGTTCAACAATTTATTAAATCCCAAGAGCCAGGCATATCAAACGTTTTTTCACCGAAACAAAATCTTGACTGGTCAAATGTTGTTAGACCAAGAAGTTCCTCCTTGTTTTCTCAAATAAATACTGAAAATGGTCCCAAACAAGTTTGGACAACTTTTGGTCCAGATCAAATTGATTTGAATTGGCATAATCCAAAAATGACTATTGAGTTCTTAAATTTAATTATTACTTATTTATCTAATGGAATTAAGTGGTTTAGGCTTGATGCTGTAGGTTTTATTTGGAAGGAATCAGGGACAACCTGCTTACATTTGCCAAAAGCTCATTCAATTGTGAAACTCTTAAGAGTTCTTTTAAATAATCTTCTTGACGATGGAGTTTTAATTACAGAAACTAACGTTCCTCAGAAGGAAAATTTATCTTATTTGGTCCCTGATGATGAAGCCCATATGGCATATAATTTCCCATTGCCTCCTCTTCTCCTAGAGGCAATTATTACTTCAAGAGCTGATATTCTAAATTCATGGATTTTTGATTGGCCGATATTACCTGAAGTTACTACACTATTTAATTTCACGGCATCACATGATGGCGTTGGTTTAAGAGCTCTTGAAGGTTTAATGAATGAACAGAGAATTAAAGATTTATTAATTAATTGTGAAAAAAGAGGGGGCTTAGTCAGTCATAGACGTCTATCAAATGGTGATGATAAACCCTATGAATTGAATATTAGTTGGTGGAGCGCAATGGAAGACTCCAGTAGAGATTCTAATCGATTCCAGTTTGAGAGATTTATCTTGACTCAGTTACTAGTTATGGCCCTGAAAGGTGTCCCTGCCTTTTATTTGCCAGCCTTACTTGCTTCAGAAAATGATATTAAAAAATTTTCTATGACTGGTCAAAGAAGAGACCTCAATAGAGAAAAATTTAAATTAGACAATCTTTTATCGGTTTTAAATAATCCTGAATCTAATGCTAATAAAAATTTAAAATATCTTCGTAATGCTATGGATGTCAGATCAGAATTAAGGCAATTTCACCCTTGTTCAGAAATGAAATGTTTGTCTAAAGGCAGAAGTGATATTGTTGTAATCAAAAGAAGTAAAGGTCCTGAGTCTGTTTTTGCAATCCATAACATGACTGAAAATAAAATTAATTATCAATTGAATGATAATGATCTACCAAAAATAATTGATAATGATTTCAATACCCAAGATTTTTTAACATCCACTAAATACAATTGGAAAAATATTAGTCTTGATCCTTTTCAAGTTATTTGGCTTGGTGCTTTATAAATATGATAGAAAATTCTTCTATTTGGGTAGTGAGTGATGTAGATGGTACTTTAATGGATCATTCATATGATTTAACACCTGCTAAGGAAACTATAAAAACACTCCAAAAACTATCCATACCCGTAATTCTTTGTACAAGCAAGACGGCATCAGAGGTTAGAGTTATTAGGAATGAACTAAATTTAACGGATCCTTATATTGTTGAAAATGGTGCGGCAATATATGGTGAATCTCTTAATAGAGTTAATGGAGAAATTATTCTTGGAATAAAATACGAATTTCTTGAGGAAATCTTAAATTTTATTTCTAAAGAAATTGATTACAAACTTACTCCTCTTAATAATCTCACTGATCAAGAAGCCACTCAGCTAACTGGTTTAAAAGGTAACTCATTGGACTTAATGCGTGATAGACACTGGAGCATGCCATTTTTAAATCCGCCAAGTTATCTAGAAGAGAAAATTAATATCTGTTGTAAAAAGTTCAATGTTGATATTTTCAAGGGAAATAGAATGAGTCATCTATTATCTACAAAATCAAATAAAGGTAAAGCAATAAACGCTCTTAAAGAATATTCAAATATAGAAAATATTGAAATTATAGGTTTGGGTGATTCACCAAATGATTTGCCTCTACTTTTAAACTCAGATATTAAAATTGTTATTCCTGGAACAGACGGACCTAATTTAACTTTACTAGATCAATTAAAAGATTTAGAATTTACTTTAGCTTCTGAATCAAATGGATATGGTTGGAAAAATGAAATCAATAAATTGATAAATAAGCTAGAAATAAGTTAGAAAGATGAAAGATTTAGATATTAATTTTCCTCTTGATAAATTTGAAAAATTAATTATTGATATTGGTTGGGAAACTTTAGATGATTGGTTCAATTTTTGGCATGATCAAAGAAACATTCTTTCAATTGATCAATATTGGAACAAAAAAGTGAATGATGATTGGATTTGGGGTTTAGCTTTACCTCTTTTATCTCAGTCTTATAAATTTCAAAATAATTTTTCTGATAGAAAAATAATTGGAATCTCAGCTCTACCTGGTACAGGTAAAACAACATTAGGTAAATGGCTCGAAGCTATATCGTTAAAATTAAACTTCAAAATTGCGGTTATTTCAATTGACGACTTTTATCTCCCATCAGATGAAATGAAATTAGCAATTAAGAATAACCCTTGGAATGTATCAAGAGGTTTTCCTGGTAGTCACTCAGTAAAATTGATGTATGAAAAATTATTAAATTGGAAGATAAATGGAGAATTAAACGTACCAGTTTTCGATAAATCTTTAAGAAATGGTTTAGGAGATAGATCTCATTGGAGATTAGATAATCCTGATTTATTAATTCTTGAGGGATGGTTTTTAGGAATTAAACCATACTCTATTGACATAAATGATCGATCCATAAATACAACAAATTTGAGTCTTCAAGAATCTTCTTATGTACTAAAAATTCAAAATAATCTAAACGAATATTTAGATATTTGGAATTTAATAGACAATATTTGGCACTTAAAGCCTTTGAAGATTGAATATATGAATATGTGGAAAACAAATCAAGAAAAAGAAATGTTTTTACATAAAGGTAACGCCCTTCAAAATGAAAAATTATCTAATTTCTTAAGAATGCTTAATGTGTCAATTCCGCATAAAAGTTTTGATGTTATAAAATCTTATGCTCTTTTATTAATTGATCAAAAAAGAAATTTAGTTGAGGCTGGATTAAATTTGTAGCATTTTCTAAATTTTTTTTTTTTCAGTAATTTTTTATACATTTTTTTTAACACTAAATGGTGTTTAATTATTTATATTTTACTGTTCAGGGATGGTTGAGTTCTCTTACAAAAATGAAGGTTGTAGAATGGTAGTTCTGAGATGTATTGGCCCGTCAAATTTTTTCTTAGAGAGAGTTTTATTTCCTACTGACATTCTTACTTTTATGGCCCCTAATGATTCAAGAGTTGAAATCTGGGGTAATGAATTATATGGCCCTAAGTTGGAAGAGAGAATGAGAATTTCTGCTGATAATGAAGATTCGACCTTAGTAGCTTAGAACAGATATTCTCTAATTGTCTTCGAGTCAAAATTTTTTTTAAAACACCTAATTTTTATTGATATTATCTAACTAGTTTTAGTTTTATAGATGTATTATTTTTCTTCCTTTGCAATAGGAGGTTTTGTTCCTTCTGCAGCTATTGCTGGAGTTTTACTTTTGGTTGGTTTAGGAGCCTTCTTTTATCTTGGTATTAAAGGACCTACAGATTATTAAAGTTTAGTTTAATGAACAAATGGTTATTTTAATTTTTCATAACCTAACTAAATAAATTAACATTATGGATTTAACAACTATTTTATTTATATTAAGCCTGCCATTCGTTTTATTAACAGTTTACTTTGGTACAAAAAATGATTTTTACGATAGTGAAAACTATAAAGGTGATGGCTGTGCACACGATGTTAAAAGGTGACTTTATTTTAAATTACCTCTAAATACACATGTCCATCTACTATCAAATTGCCAAATAGGTTTATATATTTCATTTGTAATTTTTTCACCCGCCTTATTACATGCCTCTAAATCTTTCATTGGTATAGAATGTAAAGAAGGACTTGTGATTCCACTTACCTCTGGCCTTCTTCCTGGTCCCTGTCTATAAGTTCCAATTACTAACCAATAGTTAGCTTTTGCAGAATCAGAAAAGATTAAGGAAAAAAGAAAAAATAATATTAAAATAAAATTTTTTTTCATTTTTTTATAATAGCTTTTAATTATTAAATGTAAATTGCTATTAATTAATTAGATAATTTAGTAATTTTTTGGAATATTTAAAATTTATTTTATATGGCTTAATTCAAGGACTGACTGAATTTATTCCTGTAAGTAGTACAGCTCATTTAAAAGTTATATCTCTTTTTTTAGGTATTGATGATCCAGGGGCATCTTTGTCCGCTACTATTCAACTTGGAAGTGTTTTGGCTGTAGTTTGGTATTTTAGGAATGATATTTTTAATTTCAGAAGTCCATCTTCAAGAAAGTTTCTTGAATATATCTTACATGAAAGATTATTAAAATCTATTTTGATTGGTACTATTCCAATTATTTTGCTTGGTGGGGGTATAAAATTATTTGCCCCTTATTTTTTCGATAATGTACTTCGTTCAAATTTATCAATAGCCTTGGTATCATTCCTAATGGCTTTTTTTATGTACTTGGCAGATAGTTCGAAAAGAGGTTCTATTAATATTAAAAATCATAATTATTCAGATAGTTTTTTGATAGGTTTCTTTCAAGCATTTGCCATTTTCCCTGGTGTTTCAAGATCGGGTGTTACTATTTCTAGCGCTCTAATATCAGGATGGGAAAGAAGCGATGCCGCGAAATTTTCTTTTCTTTTAGGGATGCCAGCAATCTCTATTGCTGCGATTGTTGAGTTTAGTTCTTCTTTTAATGATTTTTTTTCATTAGGTTTTCTCCCTCTTTTTGTTGGTCTTATTACGACATTTTTGTCCTCATTATTAGCTATAGATTTCTTATTAAAGTATTTATCTTCAAATGGGTTGAAAATATTTATTATCTATCGAGTTATTTTTGGTGTTGTAATTCTTCTGAATTTATAATTGGTTTTAAAAAATTTTTTGCAATTGTGTTAAGGTTTAAAAAAATTCTTTCTAATGAATATTTTTATATCTTTCCAACTAGGTGAAGTGGAAGTTTCAAATCTTACTATATTGGTTTTAGCGTTTTTTTCTTCTTTTACATTTATAGCTGTAGCCATAAGTTCATATAAACTTTACAAATCGCTTATAAATGAAGACGAAAAGTAATCGGAACGGCGGGATTTGAACCCACGACCCCCACTACCCCAAAGTGGTGCGCTACCAAACTGCGCTACGCCCCGTGTCTTTAATATAAAGATAAGATTGATTTAAATGTTATTATTTATAGGATTGTTATCAGATCTCAATACACATTTATCAACTTCCCAATTAAAGTTTTCCCATACATGGTCTTTCAATTTGTAGTTGCTTCCAGTAAAAACTCCTAACTTAACTTTTGTAGGAGAAGCAGAACAATACTGCCTGCTTCCAGTTGATGCAAGATATTGTTGATGGTATTTTTCTGCATAAAAATATGCATCAATTATTTTTATTTCCGTTTCAATTAAATCAAGATTATTTTTGTTTAATTCCTTTTGATATTGTTCTTTACTGGCTAATATAGTTTTTAAATTAAATTCATTTTTGTAATATATTGCTGATCTATATTGAGTTCCAATATCATTACCCTGCCTGTTTTTTTGAGTAGGGTCATGGCATTCCCAAAACATTTTTAATAAATCACTTATATCTATTTTCCTTTTATCCCATATAATTCTTACAACTTCTGAATGACCAGTTAATCCGGAACATACTTCATAATAAGTTGGATTCTTTTTTTTACCACCTGCATAACCTACAGAAGTTGTGACAACTCCAGGAAGTTTCCAAAAACACTTTTCAGCTCCCCAGAAGCAACCACATCCAAAAATTATTTCATCTTCTTGGCTATTAGGATCTTTTTTAATATCTGTTTTTAATATTCTATGTAATGAATAAGAATCATTAGTTAAGTTAACCTCCTCGTTATTCATTATTTTTTTTAGGAATTTAAACATCATTTAATTCTTAATATTATAAGTAAAAAAATTTACTTTTAGCTCTTAACAATTCTGGTAGCTAATTCTCTTTCCCAAAGTTGTTTATACAGCCCATTCACTTTTACTAAATTGTTATGGTTACCTTCTTGTACAATTTTTCCTTTATCCATTACAAAAACCCTATCACAAGTAGCTGCAACAGAAAGTTGGTGACTTATCATTATTATTGTTTTATTACTTCTATCACTCATTTCATCTATTATTCTTGCAGCAGTTTTATTATCTACGCTTGCTAAAGCATCATCAAGAACAACAATAGGAGAATTAACAAGTAGTGCTCTTCCTAGAGCAGTTCTTTGCCTTTGTCCACCACTTAACGTAATACCTCTTTCACCAACAATAGTTTTAAATTTTTGAGGAAAACTATTGATATCATCAATTAATCCAGCTTTTGTAGCACTTTCTTTAACTAAAAATTCAGAAGCTTTGGGTTCTCCAAAACTCAGGTTTTCTGAGATCGTAGAAGTGAATAAGAATGCTTCTTGAGGAACGATTGAAATATGTTTTCTAAGATCACTTAATTTTATTGTTTTTACATCAATTTCGTCTAAAAATAATTGATTATCTGGAATTTCAATAGTTCTTCCTAGAGACTTTGCTAGTGTTGTTTTGCCGCATCCTACTGGGCCAACTATTGCAATAAGTTCTCCAGGATAAATTTTAAAATTGAGACCATTTAATGAATTAAATTTTGATCCTGGATATTTTATCGTTAAACTTTTTGCTTCTAACAATCCTTTAATCTTTCTTTTTAAAAATTTTGTGTCTGCTCCATCTACAATATTTGGCGTGTTCTGAAGAATTTCTTCCACACGATCTAAACTTACTTGACCTAGTTGAAAAGTATTTAAGGTAAAACCTAATAGAGCCGTAGGAAAGACAAGTCTTTCTACGTAAAGAATTAAAGCTACTAAACCACCTATCGAAATAAATCCACTCTCTAGTTGAAAGGTACCTAATGATAATAAAATCAATAATGAAATTGAGGAAATACCTTGCAACAATGGGAATAGGGTACTCGCTGTTCTTGCAAGTTTTATAGCTGAATTTCGATAGTCGTTATTGTATATGTTAAATTCTTTTTTCTCAGCATTCTCTTGTGCGTAAATTTTGATGGCGCTTATTCCAGAAAGATCTTCTTGTATTAGATCACTAAGTTTTGATAATGATTCTTGTTGAGATTTTCTTTGATTAACCATTCTGCCGCCAAATAGACTTACAATTCCGAGGATTAATGGAAATATCATTAATGCTGATATTGTTAATGTTTTATTAATGGAAAACATTGAAGGAATAGTGAATGAATAAGCTAATACAATGTTGCACAAGCTTAAAACAGTAAATCCTAAAAGTCTTCTTATGTTTTCAACATCGCTTGTAGCTCTACTAATTATGTCTCCACTACCTTTTTTTTGGATCCATTCTGGATCTTGAATAAGTAAATGGTCAAAAAGTTTTTGACGAAGGTTTACCTCTACTTTTCTACCTATGCCAAAGACAATTTGTCTTGAAAATAATCTTATTAAACCCATGCAAGTAGCTAAAAATATTAACCACAAGGATTTAGAAATAACAAAATCTGAAGAAAACCCATTTTGTAATTGGTCAATTATATTTTTTACTTCTAAGGGTATTACGACACTTAAAATATTTACTACCAAGAGTGCTAAAGCTCCATATAAGAATTCTTTTTTATATGGTCTTAGGTATTTAAATATAACTTTTAACTTTAAATTTTTCATTTTTGTTTGCCGATATGATTAAGATAATGTTTCATTTTTGAATATGTGAGCTAATTTTATAAATGATTTAGTATTTATTTATGGGTAATGTACAAACTCATCCATTGCATGAAACCGACAAGAACATTATAGATTCACTTATCGCTAAAAAAACACCGGAAGATCTAGACTATATAAATTTAGCTAGATTAATAAATCGTTATACCAATTTTCCTGGAGAAATTGAAATTAAAGATGATATTGAAAAAATTTTAAAATTTTGGAAAATCACTAAAAATGAACTTTTTTCAAAAACAAAAAATATTTGGTCAAAAAGCTTCAGACCCTCTAATACAAATAAAGATTTAGTTGGCTCAGGTTTTGATACCTCAAATTAAATTTTATCTGCATAATTTTTCTTCAATAAATCAATGTTTTCTAATCTATCAAACTCTGAAATCCTAAATAATTTGTTAGAGGGAAGAAACCTTGATGATTTAACTTCTAGATCTTTAATGCAAAGATGGCTTAATGATGAAATTTCAGATGTTGAAACAGGAGCTTTTTTGAGTGCTTTGAGAACTAAGAGCTCAACAGGAGTCGAACTAAGTTCTATGGCTGAGGAACTCTTAAATGTTTGCGAATTGCCAGTAGCGAGACCAAATTTGTATTTGGTAGATACTTGTGGAACAGGTGGGGACGGAGCTAATACATTTAATATTTCAACCGCAGTAGCATTTGTAGCTGCATCTTGTGGGGTAAAAATTGCAAAACACGGAAATAAAAGTGCTAGTGGGAAAGTTGGCTCTGCTGATGTCTTGTTGAATCTTGGTTTGAATTTAAATTGTTCATTAGAAAAAGTAGTCGCAGCCGTAAGTGAAATTGGAATAACTTTTTTGTTCGCGCCTGTTTGGCATAAATCTTTAATAAAACTTGCTCCATTAAGAAAGACCCTTGGAATAAGGACAGTATTTAATCAACTTGGACCATTGGTAAATCCTTTAAGACCCAATGCGCAAGTTTTAGGTGTAGCTTCTGAGGATCTTTTAAAACCTATGGGAAGCGCCCTTTTAAAAATGGGGATGAATAGAGCAATAGTTGTTTATGGTTCTGGCGGCCTTGATGAGGCTTCGCTTCAAGGAGAAAATAAATTAGTGTTTGTTGAAAATGGTGAATTACGGTTTTCAAAAATAAATATTTCAGATTTTAATTATGAAAATATTTCTAACGAAAAGCTTGTGGTTTCTGATCTTGAGTCTAACGAGGAAATATTAAAGTCTGTTTTAAATGGTTCTGGACAAAAATCTCATATTGATGTTGTTGCTTTAAATGCTGCTTTGGTGCTTTGGGTAGCAGGAATTGAGGATAATTTAAATGAAGGATTTAATAAAGCTTTGTTTTCGATTAATCAAGGAGATCCTTGGAAACAGTTTTTACTCTTAAAAAATTATTTATCCTCAAATGAATTATTTTCTAATTGATGATTAATCCATATAAGAAAAATGCAAAATTAGTTTTAAGTAATGGAATTGTATTCCCAGGATTCTTTTTTGGCGCTTCAGGCACAGCCATTGGTGAAATAGTTTTTAATACGGGAATGACGGGATATCAAGAAGTTATTACTGATCCAAGTTATTATGGGCAAATATTAACATTCACATATCCAGAAATAGGAAATACTGGTATAAACTTTGAAGATTCAGAATCTAATATTAATGTTAAAGGAATAATTGTTAGAAATTTTTCATCTAATAACAGTAATTGGAGATCTAAAAAGAATTTTAATCAATGGTTAGTTGAGAATAACATCATAGGTCTTTATGGAATTGATACAAGGGCGCTTGTTAAAATTTTAAGATCTAGTGGCGCGATGAATGGAGTTATTACCTCTCTAGATAAAACAGATGAAAGTTGTTTAAAGATAATTCATGATACGCCAAAGATGGAGGGGTTAAATTTATCGAAAGTAGTTTCAACAAAGAAAAAATATTTATGGAAAAGTCATACACAAACAATTTTTGATTTAAGAAAAAGATATGCTGAAAAGTCTAAAAAATTAAAAATAGTAGCAATTGATTTTGGAATTAAAAATTCAATTCTGAATAGACTCGTATCACATGGTTGTGAGGTTTTGGTTTTACCTTCTCGATCTTCTCTAAAAGATGTTCTATCTAACGAGCCGGATGGTATATTTTTCTCAAATGGTCCAGGCGATCCTTCTTCTGTTTCTGAAGGTATAGACTTAGCAAAATCACTTATTGAAAATAGTGAAATACCTATGTTTGGGATTTGTCTTGGCCACCAAATATTTGGATTAGCATTAGGAGGTTCAACTTATAAATTACCTTTTGGACATCGTGGTTTAAATCACCCGTGTGGTGAAAATAATAAGATTGAGATAACTAGTCAGAATCATGGTTTTGCAATTGATCCTGATTCTCTCTCAAAGGACATAGTTAAAATAACCCACTACAACCTTAACGATAATACTGTGGCTGGTTTAGAAGTTAATAATAAGCCAATATTTAGTGTGCAATATCATCCAGAAGCAGGACCTGGCCCGCATGATTCAGATTATTTATTTAAAAAATTTGTTTCTCTAATGTTAGCAAGATGTTGACATATTGTTTTCTTTTGATTTGATAATTACATTTAATAAATTAATTTTTTGGAGGTATTAGATCATAGAAGATTTCCAGAAGTTAACGGTTTCTTTAAGAGGAAACCTTGAGTTTAAAACAAACATTATTGTTTTTTCTTTTAAAGGGCAACTTGATGCTTTCTCAGAAAAACAATTTAAGACATTTGTTTCTAATAACTTAAAAAATGAGCTTCCATTCGTTATTGATCTTACAAAAATAGATTTTTTGGATTCCTCGGGTCTTGGAGCTCTTGTTCAGACCGCTAAAGAATCCAAAAAGTCGAAACTTCGCTTCTCTGTCGTTGGTAATTCTAGAGTGGCTCAAACAATTAAACTCGTTCGTTTAGGGGATTTTCTTAATTTGAAGTCAAGCCTTGAAGATGCATTAAATTATTTAAAAAATTGAATTATTGGATTCAAAACTTGGTTCCATATGGATCACCCGATGATATAGGTGTTATTCAACTTGCTTGGCTTGGAGATTCGGTATGGGAACTTCACCAAAGACTAAGACATGTTCATTTCCCTTTAAAATCTAAAGATCTCCATTTATCTGTAGTAAATGAAGTAAAGGCAAAATCTCAGTCAAAATCATTAAGTCAAATTGAACATTTATTAAATGCAAATGAAATAGATCTAATTAGGCGTGCTAGAAATAAAACAAAGAGATATCAAAAATCTTCAGACCCTACGATATATTCCAGAGCAACTGGTTTTGAAACTCTCATTGGTTGGCTATTTTTAAAAGATCCTCAAAGATTATCAACACTTTTTGAATATTTAGAATTAAAAATGAATTGAAACTATGAAAAACTCCTCTAAAAAAAAAATTTCCGGAAAAAATAATAAAGACAACAAAAAAAATTCAGATTTTGGTTATTACTCAAAAAATACAAATCGTTCAGAAAAAAATGAAAGATTTTTGAAAAATTCTGCTAAAAATAAGAATGTTGAAAATTTGAATAAAAATGATAAAAATAATACTATTTCATCTTTAAGAAGAAGAAAACCAATATTTAAATCTAATACAGAATTTTCTAATAAAAATCCTGATATTAATCAAGAGTTTACACATAAGAGAAATTTTGATGATTGGATATGGGGCAAACATTCGGTTTATGAGGCTCTTAGGAGTGAAAGTGCCATTAATAGGATTTGGTGTACTTCGGAAATCTTTTCTTCAGACAAATTCTATATTTTGCTAAAGGACCTTAAATCAAAAGGAGTCCTCATTGAAGAAGTTTCTTGGAACAGGCTGTCTCAATTGACTTGTGGCGCATCACATCAAGGTGTTGCATTGCAGTTAGCATGCTCTAAAACAATATCCCTAGAAAGACTAATCGATTTTTCTAAACACAACTGTGCAAATCCTATAATACTTGCATTAGATGGTATAACTGATCCACATAATGTTGGCGCAATTATAAGATCAGCGGAAGCATTCGATTGCAAGGGCATCATTATTCCTCAGAGAAGATCTGCTGGATTGACGGGAACAGTCGCTAAGGTAGCTGCAGGAGCCTTAGAACACCTGAAAGTAAGTAGAGTTGTTAACTTAAATAGAGCACTTGAGGTGCTTAAGAAAAATGGTTTTCTTGTTATTGGTTTATCTGGAGACGGTCAATTACCTATCTCAAATTTCCTAGAAAAAGCACCCTTGGTAGTTATAGTTGGTTCTGAAGACAAAGGTATTTCTTTGCTTGCACAAAAAAAATGTGATTTTCTATTAAGCATTCCTCTTAAAGGTAAGACTTCAAGTTTAAATGCCTCTGTGGCGGCAGCAATATCACTATTTCATTTGACAAGTAAATAATCTGATATGGTTATAATAAGATTGTCTAAAATTTATAAAATATTGTTATTTCAATACAATTTTTTATGATTAATAAAAATTTATTGAATTTTTACTTCAAAATTGTATAGAATTTAACAAGAATTAATGGTCTAATAGGCCAATAAAATTGATTAGCAACTTCGGAAACAAACTCGGATTAGCTTGGTGGGCTAAAATTGAGACAGAACAACCTAATGGTACTTACTGGTTCGGTCCATTTATGACTAGACGTAGTTTAAAAGAAAATATGTCTTCTTTTATTAAAGATCTTTCCGATGAAGGGTCTAAAAATATTAAACATAGTTTGGTTCGCTGCAAAAAAGAAGAACCTTTAACTTTTTGATAACTTTATTTTAAGAACTAAATTAAGAAATGAATTTTAATTCTTTAAGAAAGGAAATTATTAGCAATAATGCTTCTGTTAAAGAATTAGTTGATGATATTTTTGCTAGAATTAATCATAAAGACTCTGAAATTAATTCATATATTTGTACCACAAAAGATAGTGCCATCGCGCAAGCTGAGTATATAGATAAATTAATTCAAAAAAAAGAAGAACTTCCTCCACTTGCCGGGATACCAATAGCAATAAAGGATAATATTTGCACCAAAGGTGTAGTAACCACTTGTGCAAGTAAAATGCTTAAAAACTTTGTTGCACCTTATGAAGCTACAGCTTCAAGTAAATTATGGTCTTCAGGAGGAATTTGTTTAGGAAAAACAAATTTAGATGAATTTGCTATGGGTAGTTCGACTGAAACTTCTGTATTTGGTGTTACTTCTAATCCTTGGGATATTAATAGAGTTCCAGGAGGAAGTTCTGGAGGCAGTGCTGCATCAGTCGCTGCTGGATTTTGTGCGGCTGCTATAGGGTCTGACACAGGAGGATCAATAAGACAACCAGCTTCTTTTTGTGGTGTTGTTGGGCTTAAACCTACTTATGGAAGAGTTAGCAGATGGGGACTAGTAGCATTTGCTAGCTCTCTTGATCAAATTGGCCCAATTACAAATACTGTCTCAGATGCTGCTGAAATTCTTTATTCAATATCTGGGAAGGACCCCTTTGACTCAACATGTCTTGATAAACCAGTGCCGAATTATCTAAGTAATTTAAATAAATCTATAAAGGGAATAAAAATTGGAATCATTAAAGAATGTTTTGAACACCAAGGCCTTAATCCAGAAGTTAAAGAATCTGTTCTTTCTGGAGTTGAGAGATTCAAAACTTTAGGAGCTGAAATTATAGAAGTTGAATGTCCTAGATTTATCGACGGAATCGCCACGTATTATGTCATTGCACCATCTGAAGCCTCCGCAAATTTAGCTAGATATGATGGAGTCAAATATGGCTACAGATCGAATGAAGGTTCAAATCTTATTGATATGACTTCGAAAAGTAGAGCAGAAGGATTTGGAGATGAAGTGCAAAGAAGAATCCTGATAGGAACTTATGCTTTGTCGGCTGGATACAGTGATGCCTATTACAAAAAGGCACAAAAAGTTAGGACATTAATAAGAAAAGATTTTGACAATGCTTTTAAAAAAGTAGATATTTTATTAACCCCAACTTGTCCAACTACCGCTTTTTTGAAGGGTGATTTCGTGAATGATCCACTTTCCATGTATTTGTCTGATCTACTAACTGTTCCTGCTAATTTAGCCGGACTCCCAGCAATCAGTATCCCTTGTGGTTTTGACACTAAAGGATTACCTATAGGAATGCAATTAATAGGTAATGTATTAGAAGAAGAAAGAATATTGAATGCCGCAAATATTTTTGAGATAGATGCTCAGGTAATTAAAAATAGACCTTTATTCTAAAGTTGTATTAATAATTAATTTGTAATCACAAAGTATAGATCTTTTAGAAATTTTCTCTATCTTATATATATAAATCATTTGAATATGGGTTTCGTTCCGCTTCATAATCATAGTGACTACAGCTTACTTGATGGAGCTAGTCAAATTTCAAAAATTGTAGATAGAGCTTCTAATCTTGGAATGGAATCTATAGCTCTTACTGATCATGGAGTTATGTATGGAGTTCTTGATTTGGTCAAGAAGTGTAAGGAGAAAGGCATAAAACCAATTATCGGTAATGAAATGTACGTGATTAATGGTTCTATTGATGATCCTCAACCTAAAAAAGAAAAAAGATATCATTTGGTGGTGTTAGCAAAAAACTATACTGGTTATAAGAATCTAGTGAAGTTAACAACAATTAGTCACCTAAATGGGATGAGAGGTCGAGGTATTTTTTCTAGACCATGTATTGATAAATCTCTTTTAAGTAAATATAGTGATGGTCTTATAGTTTCTACAGCTTGTCTTGGTGGAGAGATACCTCAGGCTATCTTAAAAGGTAGATTAGACGTAGCAGAGGATATAGCTCTTTGGTATAAAAAATTATTTGCAGATGATTTTTATCTAGAAATACAAGATCACGGCTCTATTGAGGATAGAATTGTTAACGTTGAATTGATAAATATTGGGAAGAAGCACCAAATAAAAGTCATCGCTACCAACGACGCTCATTACTTATCAAATATGGATGTTGAAGCACATGATGCTTTGCTTTGTGTATTAACAGGAAAACTAATAAGTGATGAAAAAAGATTGAGATATACGGGTACAGAATACATTAAAAGTGAAAATGAAATGCTTGAACTTTTTAAAGATCATATTGATGATGAATCAATTAATGAGGCAGTAAACAATACAGTAGAAATTTCTCAAAAAGTTGAAGTATTTGATTTGTTTGGTAATTATAGAATGCCAAAATTCCCTCTTAACGAAAATAAAGATTCATTTTCTTTCCTGACAAAATTATCTAACAAAGGTCTTTTAAAAAGACTTAAAAAAAATGATCTTACAGAAGTTGATGAGAACTATAAAAGAAGACTATCTTCCGAATTAAAAATTATAAAAGATATGGGTTTCCCAGATTATTTTTTGGTTGTTTGGGACTATATCAAATTTGCTAGAGATAACTCTATCCCAGTTGGACCAGGTAGAGGTTCTGCCGCAGGCTCACTAGTAGCTTATGCCCTTCAAATCACAAATATAGATCCTGTTGAGCATGGATTGTTGTTTGAGAGATTTTTAAATCCAGCAAGAAAGTCTATGCCAGATATTGATACCGACTTTTGTATTGATAGGAGAAATGAAGTTATTGATTATGTTACTAATCGATATGGAGAAGATAAAGTTGCGCAAATAATTACTTTTAATAAAATGACATCTAAGGCGGTTTTGAAAGATGTCGCAAGGGTTTTAGATATACCATATGGAGAGGCGGATAAATTGGCTAAGTTAATACCGGTTGTAAGAGGGAAACCTTATAAACTAAATGAAATGATTCATAAGAATTCTCCTAGCCAAGAGTTTAGAGACAAATATATTAATGATAATAGGGTGAAAAAATGGGTTGATTTAGCTTTGAGAATTGAAGGAACTAATAAAACATATGGAGTTCATGCAGCTGGAGTTGTTATTGCATCAGATCCTCTTGACGAACTTGTACCTCTTCAAAGGAATAATGAAGGTCAAATAATAACCCAATATTCTATGGATGATATCGAATCACTTGGATTATTGAAAATGGATTTCTTAGGTCTTAAGAATCTTACGATGATTGAAAAGACAGTTTCTCTTATTAATCAATCTACTGGAAAGAAAATAAATATTGATGAGTTACCGCAAAATGATGGTAAAACTTTTGAACTTATTGGGAGAGGAGATCTTGAAGGTATTTTTCAGCTTGAATCTTCTGGTATGAAACAGGTTGTTAAGGATTTCAAACCTAACTCTCTAGAGGATATATCTTCCATACTGGCTCTTTATAGACCTGGTCCTCTTGATGCAGGCCTCATACCTAAATTCATAAATCGTAAAAATGGGAACGAAAAGGTTGATTTCCCTCATCCTTTTATTAAGTCAATTCTCACTGAAACCTATGGAATTATGGTTTACCAAGAACAAATTATGAAAATTGCTCAAGACCTGGCTGGTTATTCTTTAGGTGACGCTGATTTACTACGAAGAGCAATGGGTAAAAAGAAAGTATCTGAGATGGTAAAGCATAGGAATATTTTTGTAGACGGTTCTATGAAGAAAGGTGTTAATGAAAAATTAGCAAATGATCTTTTTGATCAAATGGTTTTATTCGCAGAATATTGTTTTAACAAAAGTCACTCAACGGCTTATGGTGCTGTAACTTATCAAACTGCATTTTTAAAAGCTCATTTTCCTGTCGCATATATGGCAGCCCTTCTAAGCGTAAATTCTGGCTCTAGTGACAAGATGCAAAGATATATTTCCAATTGTTATTCGATGGGAATAGAAGTTATTTCACCAAGCATTAATTTTTCTGGGGTTGATTTCACTATTAAGAATAATCAGATTTTATTCGGGCTATCTGCAATTAAGAATTTAGGAGATTCTGCAATAAGAAATATAATTGAAAACCGAAATAGTTTTGGAATCTTTAAGTCATTATCAGATTTGTGCGATCGTTTACCTTCTAATGTTCTTAACAGAAGAAGTCTTGAATCTCTAATTCATTGTGGAGCACTAGATAAGTTTTCAAATGATAATAATAGAGCTCAGTTATTGTCAGATCTCGAACATGTTATTGAGTGGGCCTCTTCAAGAAATCGTGATAGATTATCTGGACAAGGAAATCTATTTGACTCTAAAGAAGAATTTTCTAATGTAGCTTTTTCAGATTCACAATTATCAAAGGTGGAGGATTATTCACTTATTGAGAAGTTGAAGTTAGAAAAGCAGCTATTAGGCTTTTATTTATCTGATCACCCTTTAAAACATTTAACTAAGCCAGCAAAACTTATATCTCCTATAAGCATTTCGCAGTTAGAAGACACAAAAGATAGAACCAAAGTCTCTTTAGTTGGAATGATTCCTGATCTAAAGCAAATCACAACGAGAAAAGGAGATAGGATGGCCATAGTTCAGCTAGAAGATCTTTCTGGAAGTTGCGAAGCAATAGTTTTTCCAAAAACCTACGTCAGATTATCAGAATTTCTTTTGACTGATACTAGATTATTGCTTTGGGGAACAATAGATAAAAAAAGTGATAAGACTCAATTAATAATTGATGATTGTAGAGAAATAGATAACCTTAAATTGCTTATTATTAACCTTGAAAGTTCTCAAGCATCAGATGTAAGAGTCCAAAATACTTTGAGAGACTGTTTAATTAAATTTAAACCAGATAAAGGTAGATGTGGAATAAAGATTCCAGTTTTAGCTGCAGTTAAAAATAAAAATAGTGTGACCTACGTTAAATTTGGGGAACAATTTTGTATTGGTGATATAAAGGGAGCATGCAAATTATTAGAAGATAAATCATTTCAAGTTAATTTGAAATCTTTAGTTTCCTAAATTAACCATTTTCCTCAAAATTTTGAGTTGCAGGTTTAAAGGCTGCTTTTGCTCGTTGTATATTCATTGGAATATTTTCAATACCGAAAAAAGATCCAGGTTCCTTATCCCAACTAGCCGATAATATTCCAAAACTTAATCCTGCGAGACCTAATAAGAAAAACAACGCTGAAATCGCAATTGTTGAGGAAGGAGGTATTTCAGCAATATTTCTTGTAACGATAATGTAGCTAACAACAAAAACCGACATTCCTAATATTGTTGGTATTCCTGCTGTAAAGAATATTCTTCTTGCCATTCTATCAGCAACATATTTAGGTATCCCAGTTGATGATTGCTTTGGAATAGTTACTGTATTAGATGTTTTTTCTAGATTAGTAAAAGCAGTTTTCTCAGAAAAATTTTTTTTCTTTTTATTTTGTGTCTTTTTTTTAGATTGCTTTTTTTTCATTAATTGAAATCATCCTCTGATTCCAATTTTCTTTACTAAATCATTATATTTCTGAACGTTTTTGTCTTTTATGTAAGATAGTAATCTTTTCCTTTTACCAATCATTTTTAATAATCCTTGCCTTGAAGCGAAATCATGAATGTTTCCTTGGAGGTGGTCGCTTAATTTCGATATTCTTTTAGAGAGCATTGCCACCTGAACTTCAACTGAACCTGTATCAGTTGCATGAACTTGATGAGTTTCAATAAGCTTCTGTTTCTCAGCTGTATCTAATGACATAAAATTTATTTTCCTTACTTTATGATACTACGTCATCTAGCTAAATTACTACTATCCTTATCTAGATAATTCATAGCTGATTTTAATATATTTTCAAATAATAGATTATTTTCTTTTTTATCAAGGAGATATACTTCTTTAATAATAATTGGCAAAATATTCTTTATTTCTTTATTTTTGTAATTTAATGATTGAAGGGTTAATTGAAGGTCCTCTATCATTTTATTAATTTCAGGATCCTTAATCTCAAATTCTTGTTTGTCTTTTTCTTTCTCAATTTGCAGTTCATTTTTAAATTTAATTTTTAATTCTAAAATCAACCTTTCTGACATTTTTTGTCCAATGCCAGGGACAGAACAAATTAATTTTTTGTTTTGTGTATTAATTGCATTTATAATTTCATTAATAGAAAATTTATTTAATATCCCCATTCCTATTTGGGCTCCAATTCCTCTAATATTTAAAATTTCAATAAAAAATTTCTTTTGATTCTTCGATTTAAAACCAAATAATAAATCTGAATCTTCTTTCTTAATATGTTTTATCCAAAGGGTTATTATTTTATTTGATATGGAGTCTTTCTTTAATTCGAGAAAAAAGGATTCTAATATTTGAACTTCGTATCCTAATCCTTGACAATTAATTAAAATAAAGAACTTTTGATTATTTTGCCAAAAATCAACTAGGTTTCCACTAATCCAACTAATCAATTAACCCCCATCCACTTGACAACCAATTAGTGCCCCGGCAGTTCCTCCTGCTGGTACAGCCCAAAATCTATCTTTTCCTCTAGTAGAGGAGAGAGCTATTCCAGCCCCAAGAAGACCTCCTATAACTGAACCTTCACTGCAATCATTATCATCAACTTTTTGTGCTTGCTCACCTCCGCAAGGAATTTCTATATCAACTACATAATTTTTTACATAGCCTGGACTTGATTGTGTTCCAGGAATATATTCTTCTCTGTATTCTTTTCTGGTGCATGTAGCAGCTTTTGGAGTTGATGCTTTTGCTTGGAGAAATGGAGAGAAGAAAAAAATTGTAAATAAAAGTAATTTCATCACTAAGCAAGTTTTTTTAATATTTTATATCCTTTTACGTATTTTGGTTGAAGATATTATAGTTCCTAATAAAACGAGTAGAGCACCTAAAAAAAAATTTATGTTGATTATTTCACTAAAAAACAAAACCCCCCAAATTGATCCGAATAAAACCTGTAAATAGTTAATTGTTGAAGCTTCAGAAGCAGGTAAATTTTTTAATCCTATAGTTAAGAAAGTCTGACCTAATTGGGTAAATAAGCCAATGCCAATTATCCAAACTAATTCATTCAAATTTGGGGTAACCCAGTTGGTTAATACAATTGGCAATAAAGTTATAAAAGAAACAAGTGGAAAATATTCAATAATTACATAAACATCTTCAGTAAATGAAAGTTTCTTAACTGTAACGTAAGCTAACGCAGTGCAGATTGCTCCAAGAAATGCTATCAAAATCGAAGTTTTTTCAATTTCAACGTTTATATTTGATAATTGACTTGGATTTAATATTACTAATATTCCAATCCAGCCAAAAATTAAAGCAAAAATTATATTCCGATTTATTTTTTCGTTTATAAATATGCCAGCAAATATAGATATAAAAATAGGATATGTGTACTGAATGACTGTAGATATACTAAGAGGCATATTTCTTATCGCATAAAAAATACAAACTAAAGCTAAAGTTCCTAAAACACCTCTTAAGATAAGTAATGGTCTATTTTTGCCCAAAGGATTTATATTTTTTAAATTTATTATGAATAATGTAATCATTAAACTTAACAATGATCTGAATAAAACTAATTCATAAATAGGTATCCTCTTATCAATATTTTTTACGCACAAAGTCATCAAACTAAAGAAGAATGAGGCAAATACCAAATTAAACTTATTCAATGAATTAAAATTTTTTTCTAATCCTGAGATGTTTATCATTTAAAAAATAGTTTTATTGTGAAATTAAGTAGATTCTTATTTGATTTTGACCTATAACAAATAAATCATTATTCATTTTTGATAAAAATCTCAATGGTTCATTCTATACACCCAAGAACTATTCAAGAGGTTAAGGAAAAGGCAGATATTGTTGACGTTATTTCCGAACATATTGTTCTTAAGAAGAAAGGCAAAGAATTCGTTGGGATTTGTCCTTTTCATGATGATACTAAGCCATCTATGACAGTATCACCAAGTAAACAATTCTATTATTGTTTTTCTTGTGGTGCTGGAGGTAACTCTATTAAATTTTTAATGGAATTTACTCGTGCAAATTTTTCAGATGTTGTACTTTCTCTTGCTAAGAAGAATAATATTAATGTTGAAAATTTTGAGGGTCCCCAAGTAGAAGCTTATAAAAAACAATTATCTAGAAAGGAAGAGCTTTATAAAATATTAAGAGTCACCAAAAATTGGTTTAAGTCTCAATTAAATAATTCTCTAGGTTTTGAAGCTATGAAATATTTAACATCTAAGAGAAACTTAAGTAATAAAATTATTGATGACTTTGAATTGGGTTTTGCTCCAAATTCATGGAATGATTTATTTAACTATCTATCCAAGGTAGAAAAATTTCCTATTAATCTAATATTGGCTTCAGGTCTTGCAATTTCAAAAGATAATTCTGACAAGATTTATGATCGTTTTAGAAATAGATTAATCGTTCCAATACATGATATGCAGGGACGTGTAGTTGCTTTTGGTGGAAGATCTCTTGATGGACAGGAACCCAAATATCTTAATTCTCCTGAATCAGAGATATTTGAAAAAGGGAAAATGTTGTTTGCATTTGAAAAAGCATCTAGCAATATAAGAAAAAGGGATAAAGCTATTATTGTCGAAGGATACTTTGATGTAATTTCTCTTCATTCAAAAGGCATCGCTAATTCTGTGGCTTCCCTTGGTACCGCATTAAATAAGTATCAAATTTCTCAACTATGTAGATGTACAGATAATAAAAATATAATCTTGAATTTTGATTCTGATAATGCAGGGATATTAGCTACAAAAAGGGTAATAAAAGAAGTCGAGAGCTTATCTCTCCATGATCAAATTAATCTTAAGATACTTCAACTTAATGATTTTAAAGATCCTGACGAGTTTTTGAATAATCATACCCCTGAAGACTATTTTAATTTAATTGATAATTCATCCTTTTGGATTGATTGGGAGATTGATCAGATCTTTAAAGATCAAGATTTAACTAAGTCTGAAATTTTCCAAAGTGTTATTTCCTCATTGGTAAAATTGTTGAGTAAATTACCTCAATCATCAACCAGAACTCATTATTTACAAAAAGTTTCCGAACAATTAAGTAAGGGACAAGCTAGGTTAGCAATACAGTTTGAACAAGATTTAAGAAATCAAGTAAAGGGATTTCGTTGGCATGGTAGATCAAAAAAATTTGAGCAACCAAATGAAATTTCTCGACGGGAGAAAAATGAATCGGAAATAATTTTTTATTATTTACATTGTCCAGATCTTAGGCTATTTATTCGTGATGAATTTCTCAAAAGAGAAATTAATGGTTTTAATACTAGTTATATTCAAAGTCTATGGGAAGCGATTTCAATAATTGAACAAAATAATTTAGGTTTAAATTACTTAAATGATTTAAAACAATCAAATAGTCAAAATCTTCAAAAAGATTTTTCTTCTATTAACTTAATTTCACTTCTGCCTGACTACTTAGCTCTCAATAATCCTGAATCATCAAATAAAATTAATATTTTTATTAATCCAAATGAGTTGTTTTTAACATTGCTGAGTAATTCTAAGGACAATTTATTAGGAACATTATCACTTCTTGAGAAATATAATTCTCTAAAAAGATGTAGACACTTAATAGAATCTTGGGGATCTCAAAGATTAAAAACTTTAGAAAATTGTATATCTATTTTAATTGATAATCCTTCTTCAGGTTCTTCAAATACAAATAAAGAGATAGATGATCTTTTTAAGGATTTAAATTCAGATGCCATTAAATTTCAGGAATTATATTACCTAGAAAGACAACATATAAATTTCTTAGACAAACAACGTTGTGGCAATTTCCTCGCTAGTTAATATAAAAAAATTTTTAATTTATAGGCAGTATTTTTTAATCAAGTTTTTAACTTTTTTGGGTTTATCTTCAAGAACATAAGCTTCTACTTCTTTCGCATAAGTCCCAGAAAAATTTGAACTAGAGAACTCTAATGCTTTTCTTTTACTTTGATGCAATTTGCTTTCTAATTTTTTTATATCCCCTATTGTTTTATTGTCATTACATTTTTGTATCGCATGAGTTGCTTCGTGTCTTAATGCTTTTCTTATCGCCCTTTCTGTTTTGAAGTTATCTTTATTTGGTTGTTGATTCTTATTTCTATAATTTGTTTTCCTTTTAGCATTTTCAGTACATATTATTATTTTATTTTCTTTAAAATTATGTAGCCCTTTTATTTCTTTGTTTAATAGACATTCAATTTTATTTTCTTCAACTATGTAGTTTGCTTTCATTAATAAGTTAAGAATCTCTTTATCTAATTTGCTCAAAAATAATATAAATTCCATTCTATTTTGTTTACTTCACTATAGTTGGGATTTTTTCTATATCAGTTGTAGATGAGCGACTTAAGAAATTCTTATTCATCTTCCAACTTTGTGGATTTTTTGTAATGGCCCATGTAATTGCATTGTTATTAAATCTTTTATTTAATAAATCAATCGTTTTCATAAGATTTGTTGATTTTTTTAAGACTTTCTGAGATTTGTAATTGATAACTGATTGCTGTAAATATTCGCTATTTGTTAAATCCTGCATTAAAACACCAGCTTTTGAGAATTTATATTCGGGATTATAAATTTCTTTAGATAATTCAACTACTATTTTTAAAATATTGTTTGTGTCATCTGTTGCATTTGTAAGTTTTCTATGAGCACTTCTTTGATAATTTTGACTTGAATATTTACTGGTTCTAGCAAATACTCTAATATTAGATGATTGTAAATTCTGACTTCTCATTTTTTCAGAGGCTTTTATTGCGTGAGTTGCCAGTGCTTGAGTTAAGTCTTCTAATTTTGTGATAGGCGTGCCGAAACTCCTGCTCACCTGAATTTCTTTTTTTGATTTCTTGTTTTTTTCTATGGGCAGGCATCTATGGCCTTTCAGTTCTAATTGAAGTCTTTTCCCTACGATGCCTAATTTCTTAATGATTTCATTTTCTTCCATATCTCTTAGTTCTCTCGCATTTTTAATACCTTTACTTTGTAACCAATTAGAGGTTTGTTTCCCGACTCCCCATATCTTATCTATACTAATTCTTTTCAAATAATTATTCTCATTTTCGGTTCTAGCTAAATCAAATATTCCAGCTGAATAATCAATATTTTTAGCTAGTTTATTAGCAATTTTTGCTCTTACTTTATTTTCTCCTATTCCTACTGTTATGGTAATCCCTAGATTCTGATATATTAACGATCTTATGCTTCTTGCCCAAGGATATAGATTTTCATCATTAGGTCTAGAAATCGAGACGAATGCTTCGTCAATGGAATAAATTTCTATTTGTTCACAGTAGTTTTTCAGTAAATTCATTAGTCTTCTGCTCATATCCCCATAAAGCGAGTAGTTTGAGCTTAAGACTGCTACCTCTAATTTATTTAGTCTTTCTTTGACCTTAAAATACGGAGTTCCCATTTTAATTTTTAAAGCTCGCGCTTCAGGGCTTCTTGCAATGATACATCCGTCATTATTAGATAAAATTACTACTGGTTTATTTCTTAAATGAGGATTAATATTTTGTTCACATGACGCGTAAAAATTATTAGCATCTATAAGAGCTATTGCATCAATATTTGAAATTCTCATAAATAGCTATGTATTGAATAAATAACAACTCCCCATATCTGTACATCAATATGGTTTTTAAATCTAAAATCAGGATAATTATGATTTTCTGCTTTTAAATATAATTCATTATTTTTTATAGATAATCTTTTTATTGTAAATTCTCCGTCTATCATTGCAATGATGATATTCCCTGGCCTGGCTGTTAAGCTCTTGTCTACTATTATTAAATCTTTATCTTTAATTCCTGCATTTATCATTGAATCGCCTTTAACTCTAAGAAAAAAAGTGCTAAACGGATTAGATATTAAATGTTCGTTTAAATCAATATTTTCTTCTGTATAGTCATCTGCAGGAGAAGGAAACCCTGCTGATACCGAATCAGCTAATAAGGGGATTTTAAATGTTTTAGTAGTTGAATCAAAAGAATCCAAGATTAAATTAATAGTATATATGTACTATATAGCAGAAATCAAAAAATAGTTAGTTATTAAACTTTTATAGATTAATTTTAGATTGAATCTAATCTTTTTAAGAACGATGGTAAGGGGAGTTGTTTGATATAGAAATAGCTCTATAGATTTGCTCAATTAGGATTAATCTAGCTAATTCATGAGGAAAAGTTAAAGGAGAAAGGCTTAGTATAAGATCTGATTTTTCTTTTATATCTGAACTAACTCCATCAGTATCACCGATTAAGAAATTAATTTTTTTATTTTTAAAATTCAAGAGTAAGGAACATAGTTCAACTGAATTAAACTGTTTTCCTTCTTCACTTAGGCAGATAATAATATTGTTATTGGATCTAAGATTATTTAAATTAAAAGTCTTTAACTCATTAATGATAAGTTCAGGCATTCTTTTTTTGTATTGATTAATTCCATCTCTAATCCAAAGTTTCTTTATTTTGCCGATAGCATAAATTGCTAATCTATTACTCTGAAGCATAAGTAAATATTAAAACTAATTATTCATCAAGAAGATAATTAAATTCATCATATAGTTCCTCTTCGGTTGTTAATTTTTTGGAAAAATTATCTTTTTTAGAATACATATTAATTTGATTAATCTCACTTTTTCTTAGTGAATTATTAACGTTAGAAGTCTCTTCTAAAGATTCTGAATTATCAATTAACGAATAAAAAATTTTATTGGGATCTTCTGAATTAAGTGGATTGGAGATTAAATTATCATTATTAGTTATATTTGTGTAATTATTTATATTTTTACTTTCGTTATTTAAATTTTTCTTATTTTTAAATTTATTGAGTTTATCTAAATTTTTTTTTGATAAGCTCATGATATAAAGTATTAAATAAATTCATATTTAATTTAAACATATTATTTATCTTTTAGATGAATTCTAAAAACTATCATCAAAAAAAAAGATTTGGACAACACTGGTTGGTAAATAAAAAAATATTAGAAAAAATTAAAGAAATTGCAGTTCTTAATGAAAATGACTTTATTTTAGAAATTGGTCCTGGTAAAGGAGCTTTAACATCTAAGTTGTTAGATTCAGAAATTAAAAAATTATATGCAATTGAATTAGATAAAGATTTAATAAATTTATTAAATGATAAATTCAATAATAATGATAAGTTTTCACTGCAGCAGGGAGATATTCTTTCTGTAAATTTAGATTCGATTAATAAGAAGATTACAAAAGTGATTGCAAATATTCCTTACAATATAACTGGCCCAATATTGGATATTTTCATAGGTCGATTGGGCATTATAAGAAACTATAATTACGAAAAAATAATATTTTTAATGCAGAAAGATGTGGTAGATAGGATTTTGTCAAAAGAAGGTAGTCCCAATGCTGGTGCGCTTAGTATAAGAATGCAACTTTTATCAAAAATAAAAAAAATATGTGATGTGCCTCCTTCATCATTTAGTCCGCCTCCAAAAGTTTTTTCTTCTTTAGTAGTTTTCGAACCAATTAAAAATGATTTAAGATTAGATATTAGTCTAGAAAAATATATAGATAAACTTCTTCGAATTTCATTTAATTCAAGAAGAAAAATGCTTAGAAATACTCTTAATTCAATACTTTCAAATGAAGAGATAAATGAATTATCTGAATCTTCAAAAGTTTGTTTTAATTTAAGACCACAAGATATTTCAATAGAACAATGGATTAAGCTTGCAGAAAATTGTATTAAAATTAAAAAATAAAAATTTAATTATATGCAAGATTTAGCTAAAAAGAAAATCAATATAAAATCTCCTGCCAAAATAAATTTGCACCTTGAAGTTATTGGTAAAAGAGAGGATGGATTTCATGAGTTAGCAATGATTATGCAAAATATCGATCTTTCTGATTATTTAGAATTTGAAATTAATAATGAAGGTTTAATTAAACTTGAGTCTGATTGTAATGAATTAAGCTTATCTGATGATAACTTAATTGTTAAATCGGCAAATCTATTAAGGAAAAAATCAAATACAGATTACGGTGCGAATATATTTTTAAGAAAAAATATCCCAATTGGAGCAGGACTAGCTGGTGGATCCAGTAATGCAGCAGCAACATTAATTGGTCTTAATAATTTATGGGATTTGAAATTAGATCAAGAAACTTTATGTTCATTAGCATCAACTTTAGGATCTGATATTCCCTTTTTTATAAATGGTGGTATTCAATTATGTTTTGGAAGAGGCGAAATTTTGGAGAAATTAGATTCAACCCTTGAATATGGAGTAATTCTTTTAAAAAATCCGAATGTATCAGTATCAACTGCTGAAACTTATAAAAAATATAGTAATAGATTTTGTGATCAATATCTTACTGATAGAGAAATGATTGAGAACATAAGAAAAAATTTAATAGATAATGGTTTAAATAACTTAAATTTTGATAATCAACATTTATCTATTAAAAATGATTTGCAGTTAGTTGTTGAAAATGAAAATGATTCTGTAAAGCAGGCATTATATTTACTTTCTAAATTAGAAAATTGTCTCACATTTTCAATGAGTGGATCAGGCCCTACATGCTTTGCACTCTTTAAAGACATAGAGACTGCTAAAAAAGAATTAAATGCAAATTATAAATTGTTTAGAAATAAAGGCTACGATTCATGGGTTTGCACTTTCCTTGAAAAGGGAATAACATTCATTTAAATTTTTTTTATTCAAATTTTATTGTGGCTGATAATAGTAATGAGAATATTGAAAAAAACATTCCCGAAAAAGGGCCATTAAATTTTATTGTAGGATCATTAACAAGTTTTCTATTATTTACATTTTTTTATTTTTTAAGTAATAAAATTGCAATTTATTTTTCAGTACATAAACCATCTAATTCTTCTGAAATAGTCCAAAATATTTCTTCTAGTATTAATACCTTAATAATTGGATTATCATTTTTGCTAACTTTCTCTTTTGCTTTTATAGGTATAGGACTTTTTATTGTATTTATTCGCAGTTTTTTTCTGAAGAAAAATTGAATTGCCAATATTATTAAGAAAACACTTTCTTTGAATGTCTTTACATGACTTAGGCCTTTTAGTCCTTTTACTTTCGCCTGGAATGATTTTATCAATATTACTACTCATAACCTTCGCTGAAGGAGGTTGAATTATTCAAAGTGGTAGGATTATATATGTGATTAGTTGGGTAATTAATTGTGGCTGGAACATTATTATTTAATGCTTTGAAAGAGGCGATTGATGAAGAAATGGCAAATGATGTAAATGTTTGCGTTATGGGGGAAGATGTTGGTCAATATGGAGGATCTTATAAGGTAACTAAAGATTTATATGAAAAATATGGAGAGTTAAGAGTCTTAGATACTCCAATTGCAGAGAATAGTTTTACAGGTATGGCAGTGGGTGCAGCAATGACAGGCTTAAGACCAATAGTAGAAGGAATGAATATGGGTTTTTTGCTTTTAGCTTTTAATCAGATATCAAATAATATGGGTATGCTTAGATATACAAGTGGCGGAAATTATAAAATACCAGCAGTAGTTCGAGGACCTGGAGGAGTTGGTCGTCAACTTGGTGCTGAGCACAGTCAAAGACTTGAAGCATATTTTCATGCAGTTCCTGGCATAAAGATTGTTGCATGTAGTACACCTACAAATGCTAAAGGTTTAATGAAAGCAGCTATAAGAGATGATAATCCGGTTCTATTTTTCGAACATGTTCTTCTATACAATTTGTCTGAAGAATTACCTGAGGGTGAATATATTTGCGCTTTAGATCAGGCTGACGTTGTAAAAGAAGGGAAAGATATTACTTTATTGACTTATTCAAGAATGAGACATCACTGCCTTAAAGCTGTTGAAGAATTAGAAAAAAAAGGAATAGATGTTGAGTTAATAGACTTAATAAGTTTAAAACCATTTGATATGGAAACCATCTCAAAATCAATAAGAAAAACAAATAAAGTAATTATTGTTGAAGAATGTATGAAGACTGGAGGTATTGGTGCAGAATTAATTGCCTTGATAACAGAAGAATGTTTTGATGATCTTGATGCCCGACCTATTAGATTATCTAGTCAGGATATTCCAACTCCTTATAATGGTAATCTTGAGAATTTGACAATAATCCAACCACATCAAATAGTTGAAAAAGTTGAACACTTAATTAGTGGGAGTATATAAACAATGAAAAGAAGGCAAGGTTGGCTTTTTTTTATTATATTTCTACTTACTTTATCTGTTTATCTATTAATAAATTATCCCTTACAGTTGGGATTGGATTTACAAGGGGGTTCTCAACTTACACTACAAATTATTAAAGAGGAAGGTAAGGTAACAAGGAATGAACTTGAAGCAGTTAATTCGGTTATTGATAAGCGCGTTAACAATTTAGGAGTTTCTGAGTCTAATTTGCAAACCCTCGGCGGAGATCAATTGATTTTAGAATTACCAGGTGAACAAAATCCATTAGTTGCTTCAAGGGTATTAGGAAAGACTGCTTTATTAGAATTTAGAACCCAAAAAGAAGGAACATCTACAGATTTAAAAACCCTGCAAATTCAGAGATTGAGTATTAAAGAATTAATAAAACAATATTCCTTTGCAGAAAAAAGTCAAAATGATGATAATTTCTTAAAAGTTATTCAAGATGATCTTAAAGATATAGAGCAAGAATTCAATTACTCATTTACTAGTAATGATTTATATGGGAAGTTAATTGAAATAAAAAAATATGTTGATAAAGAAATTACAAATTTATTTATTAAAACAGATTTATCTGGTAAGGATCTTATTAACGCAGGAAGGAGACAAGAACAAACAAATAGTAATTGGGAAGTTTTATTAACTTTTAGTAATTCAGGAGGTGAAAAGTTTGCTGAAATTACAAAGTCAATTGCTGGTACTAATCAACTATTGGCTATCATTTTAGATGGTGAATCAATAAGTGAAGCAAGTGTTGGTAATCAGTTTGCTAGTACTGGGATTACAGGTGGATCAGCGACAATAAGCGGTAATTTTAGTGCTGAAAATGCTAGAGAATTAGAAGTACAACTTAAAGGAGGATCATTGCCATTGCCAATTGAAATAGTAGAAACTAACACAATAGGGGCTCTGTTGGGATCTAAAAATATTTTAAAAAGTCTTTATGCAGCTATTAGTGGGTTAATTTTTGTTGGTATTTTTATGATTTTTAATTATAGAATTCTAGGTTTTGTTTCAGTTCTTTCTCTAGTACTTTATGGTTTTTTTAACTTAGCTCTATATTCTTTAATTCCTGTAACTTTGACTTTACCTGGAATATCTGGTCTTATACTTAGCATTGGTATGGCTGTTGATGCAAACATTCTAATATTTGAGAGAATTAGAGAAGAATTATATGATGGTAATACTCTTACAAGATCTATTGATAGCGGTTTTCAAAGAGCTAATTCATCTATAGTTGATGGCCATATTACAACTCTTCTAAGTTGTTTTGTATTGTTTTTATTAGGAACAAATTTTGTTAAAGGTTTTGCTGCAACATTAGGTATTGGAGTCTTAATAAGCTTGTTTACCTCATTAAATTGTTCTAAAACTATCTTGCGATTTTTTACAACATATCAATCTTTCAGACAAAAAAATCTCTATCTACCCAGGAATAATTTATCACAATAAATTTTTTATTTCTAATTTTCCCATGAAATTCAATCTTGAACTAATAAAAAATAAAAGAAAGATAATTGGTTTTTCAACTGTTCTTATTTTGTTGAGTCTTTTAGGAATTTTATATTCTACTGTTAATACATCTTATAAGAAACCTATAAATTTAGGGATGGATTTTGTTGGGGGAAATGAACTAAGAATAGAGAGAATTTGTAAGGAGGAATGTTCTAACTTTTCTCCTGATTCAGTTTTAGAAAATTTAAGAGAGAACTCTAAAAATAAAAACTTATTAAATAACATTAAATTACAATCCCAAAATAATAATAAATTGATTTCAATAAGAACACCTTATTTGAGTATCGAAGAATCGAATAATCTTATTAGTAATCTTGATAATATTATTGGACCTCTAAATTATGAGAGTAAGGATTCAAGATTAATAGGTCCAAAGCTTGGGAAAAGATTACTTATTAATTGTGTTACTTCATTGTTAGTTTCTTTATTTGCAATTTCTTTATATATAACTATTAGATTTGATAAAAAATATGCATTATTTGCATTATTAGCTTTATTCCATGATTTATTAATTGTTTTCGGTATATTCTCTTGGTTGGGAATTATATTATCTGTTGAGGTAAATAGTTTATTTGCTGTATCCTTGCTTACTATTGCTGGTTATTCCGTAAATGATACTGTTGTTATTTTTGATAGAATTCGTGAAAATTTAAAATCAAAGAAAGAAGGCTATAACGAAACTATTCAATTATCAGTAAACGAATCATTTAGGAGAACAACGTTTACCAGTATTACAACTTTAATCCCTTTATTAAGCATAATTTTGTTTGGATCTTACTCGCTTTTTTGGTTTTCCTTAGCCTTATCATTAGGAATTATAGTTGGAAGTTATTCAAGTATTTTATTGGCTCCATCTTTGTTGCTTAAAGACTGAGCTTAGGCTTCTAATTTTATGAAATTGAATTACTATTTAATAATTTTATTTTCTTTAGTTTTAATAGATCTTTCTACTGAGCTAAGAATATTATTTGATCATTTTACTTTTAATTCACTATATTTTGCTATTGGTAAACATCCCTTAGCTTTCTTTATACTTTTTTCTTACCCATATTTATATAAAAAATTAATGTAGTTTTTAAATATCTTTAAATGATTCTTTGATTAAAACCTGAATTACTACAGCTAGTGGAAGAGAAAGTATTAAGCCTAATGGACCAAAAATGAAGGTAAATCCAAATTGTGATATTAATGTTAAACCAGGAAGTAAGTTTGCTTTTTTCTTCATAATAGATGGCATTATTATATAACTTTCAATATTTTGAATGATTACATATGCTCCTAAAACGGCCAGTGGTTTCCAAAAATTATCTAGTAGTGCAATTGAGATTGGAAATATCCCACTAATAACTGGACCTATATTTGGAATAATGTTAAGAACCATTGCTATTAAAGCATTTGAGACAACATATTTAACGTCTAATATAGACAGAACTATTAATGATAATAGACCTACTGATAATGAGCTTATGACCATAGAAAAGGTCCAATTTGCTAATGCGGTATTGCATTTTTCCAGAATATTTCTAAATTTGTTACGATAATTTTTTGGAATTAATAGAAGTATATTTTCTTTATATTGTTTTGGTTCAATAGAAATCATTAAACTCACTGCTAATACGAATATTAATTTCAAAAGACCTGAACCAAGATTCCCTGCAATATTTATTAAATTTTTAAAACTTTCTTGAATAGCTTTTGCAATAGTTGAGGCATCTGGAATAGTTACTACATTATTTATAAGACTGAAAATGTCTATAACATTTTCGGATTGTTCACCATATAATAAAACATTAAATTTATTCAGATGTGTATTAATCAAAATATTTATTTTTGATAAACCATTTGGAATATCAACTAGTATTTCATTGAATTCTTTTATAAACGGAGGCAATACAAGAATAAAAATAGTAAATACTATTACTGATATAACAGTTAAGACAAGAAACAATGACAGTGGTCGAGGAATTTTCAAACCCTTTTGTATTTGATTACATAAATTACATACAATATTTGAAATTACTAAGGAACAAATTATTAATAGGAAAAAATCTCTTAGAGTCCAAACTATTAACGAAGTGATTAAAATTACTACTAACTTGAAATATAAAGAACTACTCAATTTTTAAAATATTCTACTACTTCTCAGAATATCCTAATCCATTTGATTTAGCATAACTATTTGCAAATCTCATAAATCTATCAAAGTCAGATGTGTTCTTCCAAATGTATACTGCCTCTAAAAATATTGGTTCTCCATCAACAAACTTTACTTTAACTTCCCTAGTTAATATTTCACCTTCAGAGTCAATCATACGCATACCTGTGATTTCACCATCCGTAATTGAAGATAATGCCTGAGGTTTTTCGAACAAAAATAAAGCTTGGCCGGTGGTACCATCCTTACTCCTAGTGAGTCTTATTTCAGGCACTACAGGTTCATCAGTTCCTTCATAAAATTGTATTTTTGAAGTTTTATTTTCTGTCATAATGTTAGATTAATAATTTATTATCTTAGGAAATATTTTTCAAATTCGTTTGTAGTTATTTATAAAACATTATTTACTAACTCTAGGATACTTTCATCATATTTTTTGTCGGTTAAATCTAATATCTTTATATTTGTTTTACCAACCTTTTCATATTCATAACATTTATCGTAATAATTTAGAACTGATTTGCAAACTAAGTCCCATCTCTCATTATTAATTGATTCGAGAGCTGTTTTTGTTCTTTGTGGTCCTAATCTTTTTTTAATCCTTAATACAGATTCTTGGAGTTCCTCTTTCTTAAAAACACTATATGTATCTATCAACTCATCTAACCTGTTAGATTCACTCCTTATAATTTCTATTCTTCTTGAATTTTTCATCTGATTGAAGAATTCATGAGGTATTTTGTTTTTGCCTATATTTGCACTTTCAGCTTCTACAAAAATATAATTAGAAATTTTAAAGGAATTTAATTTTTCTGCAATTTTATTTTCAAATTGTTCATTTGAAGGTTGTTCTTTCATTCCTAAACCTCCAAATGTACTTCCTCTATGACAAGCAAATCCTTCGAGATCAATAGTTTGATATTTATATTTCTCAAGTAATGATAATAATCTTGTCTTCCCTGTTCCTGTTTTTCCTCCAATAACTACTATATTCAACTTTTTTGAGAAACTATCTAATACCCATCTTCTATATATTTTGTATCCTCCCTTAAGTGTTATTGGATTTAATTTATATTTTTCTAGTAGCCAAGCAATACTTTGTGAACGCATTCCTCCTCTAGAGCAATATATTCTGATAGAAAATTCATTATTTTTATTAGCAATAGTTTTATGGGACTCAATATTCATGAATAAATTATCAAGAAGTAATTCCATTTTTTTTTCAAAAAAATTTAATCCCTCTATGACTGCTTTTTTTCTTCCTTCTTTTTTATAAATCGTTCCAATTATAGATCTCTCATCATTATCAAATAGTGGAATGTTAATAGAATTAGGCAGGTGTCCTTTATAATATTCACTCGGGCTTCTAACATCTATAAGTGGTCCTTTAAAACTTCTAAATTTCTCTAGTTCTTTTCTTTTGAAATACATGGATAGTTTTTATTTTTTTAGATTGGTTTTTTTAAAATGAATAACAAAGAACAAGATAACTTTAATAATGCTACATTAGATCTGATAAAAAAATTTGTAGATTCCAATCAAAGGAAAAGAATAAATTCATTAACTCAAATAGAATCTGAAGTCGAAAATATTTTTAATCTTGGACCTTCACTGTTTGATATCTTTGATAGTGATGGAGACGACTGGGCTGCTGGTTGGATATTGCAAGTTTTAAAAAAATTTAAGCCTGAATTCTTTGAAAACTCCAAATTCAATAATTGGTTTAATACATATTCAGATATTGATATTAATTATAAAGATTTGCAATTGATGTTGGTTGAGCAAAAATTTGAAGAGGCAGATAGATTAACAAGTTCCTATTTACGAAAATTAGCTGGAAAATTAGCTGAAAAACGTGGATATGTTTTCTATAGTGAAGTTAAGAATATTTCAGGTAAAGATCTAGAAACAATGGATCGATTATGGAATATTTATTCTACTGGTAGATTTGGATTCTCAATTCAGGCAAAGATATTAAAATCAGTGGGAAAAAAATATGAATTAATGTGGCCGAAAATAGGTTGGAAAAAAGAGGGCTTATGGACTAGATATCCTGGATCTTTTTGCTGGTCATTGGATGCTCCTGATGGTCATATGCCTTTAATAAATCAACTAAGAGGAGTAAGACTTATGGACTCCATCCTACGACATCCTGCTATTGCAGAGAGACATAATAATATTCTTTAAATGAGGTATTTAATAAGTTAAAATTAAGATAGTATCAAAATATTATTATGTCCTTATTTCGGGGCAAAAATATTTTAAAAAATTTTTTTAAAAGACCAAAGATAAACTGGTCAAACTACGAACTTGAATCATCATTACAGTTAAATGAATTTGTTGATCAATTATTAGAACCTATTGAAAATTCTCAATCCAGCTATCTCATTAAACTTGGTTTACATGAAGCTCTTGTTAACGCAGTAAAACATGGAAATAAATTAGATCCTAAAAAAAATATTAGAGTAAGAAGAATAATTACTCCTAATTGGTGTGTTTGGCAAATTCAAGACCAAGGTAATGGTTTAGAAATAAAAAAAAGAAACTACAAATTACCAAAAAAAATAAATAGCTTAAATGGCCGTGGTTTATACATTATTAATGAATGTTTTGATGACATAAGATGGAGTAGTAAAGGTAATAGGCTTCAGTTGGCTTTAAAAAGGTGATTTTTACTTGGGCAAGGTTGATCTACGTTAATTTCTTTTAACCATTTAATACTTTCTTCTATATATTCAATAGTTTCTTTCTCATTACAAGAAATAATTAAATGGCATAATCCCGCCGAAATTAGTTCTGCAGATCGTTTATATTTATTCCCTTTATCTTTATGCCATTTAGAATGATCAATTTTTAATTTGCCACTAAGATTTTGAACAAGCTTAATAGTATCTTTATCCCAATAGGTCATAGAAGTTTTTTTATTTACTTTACAGCAGACCAAACTTTGGTCATAAAAAAGGAATTTGATTTTACATCTTTAAACCCTACTTCCTCAAGTTTAGAATCTATATCCTCTTTAATGTAATCACAATAAAAAGGCTCATGAAAAGATTTATAGAAGTTTTCCATTATGGATGTAAATTTAGGTGAATCGCTTATTTGAATTGAATCAGCTAATACTAATCTCCCCCCAGGTTCAAGAACTCTAAAAAGTTCATTTAATACTTTAGCTCTAATTGTTCTTGGTAATTCATGAAATAAGTAAACACAAGAAATGCATTGATAACTATCATTTTCAAAAGGTAATTCTTCAGCATTACCTTTTATTAACTCAATTAAATCTCCATCTAAGTCTGAAATATATCTACTTGCCTCTTTTAAGTATGAATCAGATAAATCAATTCCTGTAATTTTTTCTTTAGGAAATGCGGCTCTTAATTGTTTTAATGTCCTTCCTGATCCTGTTGCCACATCCAGTATTTTTAAAGAACTTTTTTTTCTACAGCTAAAATTTTCAAGTCCTTCTTTTATTGGCTTAATTATTCTTCTCCTCATTGAGTCGGCACTTCCATTAAAAAGTATCTCAACTTGTAAATCGTAAATGCTAGCCGAAAAGTCTGATAAATAACCATCTGTTTGATGATGAAAATTTCTCAAGTAATATTGAGGATAATTATCTTTTTCAATTGATTTTGGAAGATCATCAAAGTTTTGTTTTCTGCGTCTATCCCACGTATTAGGCATATCGAGCCAAATTTTAGGATATTGAGTTAGATATCTAAGCCATGGCTCGTCAAACAATAATTTTTTTGGATATATATTTTTTTCAGCATCATTCCAATCTTCTTCTCTTAAGTTATCCATAGAATTTTGGATTTGGATTAGAAGATCCTTATCTATATCAAAATTTTCAAGTTTCGAATCGGGAAGAATAAAATTCATTAATCTTGAACTTATCTGCTTGTGAGCGAAACCTGCAATGCTTTTACTTTGTTGAAGCGTTTTATATGCAATTTTTGAAATAGATTCCTGAGCCATTTTTCAATATATATAACTATATTCCAACAAAAAAAAAACCAATTTGAGAATATTTTGTGATATTTCTCAAATTGATCTTTTAAACTAAAAGAATATTTTATTTATGCGTCATAGTACATAAAGAATTCATGTGGATGTGGCCTCTGCCTTAATTGTTGCACCTCTTCATATTTTATATCGATAAAGTTATCAATAAAATCTTCAGTAAATACTCCTCCGGCTAATAGATAATCCTTATCTGCTTTGAGTGCATTAAGTGAATCATTAAGAGATGAAGGAACTGTATCAATTTTTGCGAGTTCATCGGCTGGAAGTTCGAACAAATCAACATCTACACCATCACCAGGATCTATTTGATTTTTGATTCCATCAATACCAGCAAGCATCATTACAGAGAATGCTAAGTAAGGGTTAGCAAGTGCATCACCTGATCTAAATTCTAATCTTTTAGCTTTTGGACTTGGACCAGTTAAAGGTATTCTGACAGCAGCGGATCTATTACCCTCAGAATAAACTAGATTAACAGGTGCTTCGAATCCTGGAACTAATCTTTTATAACTGTTTGTAGTTGGATTAGTGAATGCTAGGAATGAAGGGGCATGTTTAAGTATGCCTCCTATGTACCATCTAGCTGTTTGAGATAAATTTGCATAGGCACCTTCACCAAAGAATAATGGTTCTCCACCCTTCCATAAACTTTGGTGGACGTGCATTCCAGTACCATTATCGTTAAATACAGGCTTAGGCATAAAGGTAGCTGTTTTCCCGTACTTTTTAGCTACGTTTCTAACTACGTATTTGTACGTCATGACGTTATCAGCAGCATTTATTAAAGAATCAAATTTCATTCCAAGCTCGTGTTGGCCGGCACCAGCAACTTCATGGTGATGTTTTTCTGTAGGGATGCCTAATTCACCCATAAGAAGAAGCATCTCAGATCTGATATCTTGCGCAGTATCATTTGGAGCTACTGGAAAATATCCTTCTTTATATTGAATTTTGTATCCTAAGTTTCCACCTTCTTCTATTCTCCCAGTATTCCATGGTGCTTCAATAGTATCTACACTATAAAAGCAACCTCCTTCTTTAGAGTCATATCTAACATCATCAAATAAAAAGAATTCTGGTTCTGGTCCAAAAAATGCGGTATCTGCTATACCAGTAGAGTCTAAATATTTTAATGCCTTTTGAGCTAAAGCTCTTGGACACCTATCATAAGGCTCCCCGCTTCTTGGCTCTTGAATAGAACACATCATACTTAGAGTTTTATGCTTATAAAAAGGATCAATCCAAGCTGTACTTGCATCAGGTACCATTGACATATCAGATGCATTAATTGCTTTCCAACCTCTTATTGATGATCCATCAAACGCTAAGCCTTCTGTAAAAGAATCTTCCTCTATCATGTCTGATGTAAGTGTTAAATGTTGCCATTTTCCATGAATATCTGTGAATTTTAAATCGATGAGTTCAATTCCTTCATCTTTAATTTGACTTAAAACATCTTGAGGAGACTTAGACATAATTTTGTAATACCTTATATGAAATTAATAACTCGATGAATCTTGTTATGTATCAATGGTCACTTTTTTTAAGACTAGATTACTTCTTTTAGTGTTTCAAGTCAAAAGTTTAATAATTGTTTACCTAAATATTTAAATTGAATGAATTTCTTTAAATAAATATCGCTTATGTGGCGATATTAGTTTAATTTAAAAGTAATTGAATGTAATGCTTTGACAGAAGCTAAACTTTTTTCGGCTTTAAATGAAGAGAATTTATCTCATTTTTCAAAGACTTATGTTCCGTATAGACTTTTATTAGGTCCCGGTCCTTCAAACGCACATCCAGAAGTTTTAAACGCTCTTTCATTGAATCCTATTGGTCATTTAGATGAAGCATATATTTCATTAATGTCTGATGTTCAACATCTTCTAAGATACACCTGGCAATGCAATAATCGTCTTACTCTCCCAATGAGTGGTACTGGAAGTGCAGCTATGGAAGCTTCTATAGCGAATTTTATAGAGGAAGGAGAAAAAATTCTTATAGCTAAAAAAGGATATTTTGGAGACAGACTTGTTGATATGGCAACTAGATATAAAGCAGATGTATCTATTATGGAAAAACCTTGGGGTGAATCTTTTTCTTATGAAGAAATTAAGTATGAAATAGAGACTAAAAAACCAGCTATATTTGCGATTGTTCACGCTGAAACATCTAGTGGGGTTTTACAACCTCTTGATGGAATTGGTGATGTATGTAGAAAAAATAACTGCTTGTTTTTAGTGGACGCAGTTACTTCCCTTGGCGCTTTAGAACTATTGATTGATGAATGGAAAATAGATTTAGCGTATAGTTGTAGCCAGAAAGGATTAAGTTGCCCGCCTGGATTAAGTCCTTTTACAATGAACAAGAGAGCAGAAGAAAAACTAAGTTTAAGAAAAACAAAAGTTCCTAACTGGTATTTAGATTTGTCCCTTTTAAATAAATATTGGGGTTCTGATCGCGTTTACCATCATACCGCCCCTGTAAATATGAATTTTGCTATTCGAGAAGGTTTACGATTAATTGCAAATGAAGGTTTAGAGAATGTTTGGAATAGGCATAATTCTAATGCAAAGAAACTTTGGGATGGTTTAGAAAGTCTAGGCCTTGAATTACATGTATCAAAGGATTATCGATTGCCAACGCTCACAACAGTTAAAATCCCACCTGCAGTTGATGGAGATGGTTTTAGAAATCATCTTTTGAGAAACTTTGGAATAGAAATAGGAAATGGACTTGGAGAATTATCTGGTAAGGTATGGCGCATAGGATTAATGGGCTTTAACTCAAGAGAGGAGAATGTAGACAGATTATTAAACCTATTTGATACTGAATTAAAAAAATATACTATTTTTGAGTCCTCAACTTTTTAAACCATAATTTTAAAACTTGACTGCATTCATCTTCTAAAATACCCCCTAAGATTTCCATTTTGTGATGAGAACTACTATGCTTTGATAAGTCAATTGAGCCGCCCAATCCACCTCTTTTCTTATCGTAGGCACCAAAAACAACTTTACCCATCCTAGCTTGAATAAGTGCCGATGCACACATGGTACATGGTTCTAAATTTGTGATAATAATACATTCATTAAATCTCCAATCATTTTTTATTAGAGATGCCTGCCTTAATGCCATTATCTCAGCATGACCTAATGGATCTTTATTTTTATTTCTTCTGTTGACCCCTCTTCCAATACATCTTCCCTTCTCATCTAATATTATCGAACAGATTGGTAACTCAACTTTTCCAATTTCTTCTGATCTTCTTAATATGGAGTTCATCCATTTAGAGTATATTGAAATATTTATTCCTTTCTGTTGATCTTTATTACTATTTATATTTTCAAAAATATACCTCATTTAGCAATATTGAGAATAGACTTATTATTAGATATCTTATCTGATGACTGAAGATTTAATTAATAAAAAAGATATATACTTCCCTTCGTATTTAGGGACTAACGAGAACTTTATTACACTCCTCAACAGAGCAACTCAAATTCTTTGTGAATGGTTCTCTAAAGCAGAGAAATATGGTCCACTACCCTTTGATGAGAATTTCAAGTGCTTAATGCCTGATGAAGCTGGTAATTCTACAGAAGATTTGTTTTCTGACATTCAATCCCTTCTTAATAATTCATTTAATCCCGTTCATCCGGGCTCATTAGCTCATCTTGATCCCCCACCTTTGATTTTTTCTATTTTAGGAGATTTAATTGCTGCTGGTTTAAATAATAATCTTCTTGCTTACGAGTTGTCTCCAAGTGTTACATTGCTTGAGGAATCATTATGCAAATGGTTTGCAAAGAAAATAGGGTTTAATGATTCTTCAGGAGGCATAGCAGCTAGCGGAGGCACTTTAAGTAATTTGAATGCACTTATAGCAGCCAGACATAATGCTGGTTTAGGTTCAGATCCTAATTCTGTATTACTTGTTAGTGCAGATGCTCATTCTTCATTTATTAAATGTACAAGAATAATGGGTCTTGATGAAGGAAATCTTGTCAGGATTAAAACTGACAATAACGGTAGCATGGATATACAAAATCTTAGAAAAACTATAGATAAATGTTTTATTGATAATAAAAAAATCTTCGCTATTGTTGCAACGCTAGGTACTACTGTAAGAGGAGCAATTGATCCTATTAAAGATATAAGTGAAATTTGCAAAGAAAGAAATATATGGCTACATATCGATGGTTCTATTGGGGGCATTTTTGCTGTAACTTCTATTCCAATAGAGGGTTTAAATAATATTAATCAGGCTAATTCTATAACAATAAATCCTCAAAAAATAATTGGTATTACAAAGACATCTTCGTTATTATTAGTTTCCAATATGAGAACTTTAGAAAATACCTTTACTACTGGATTACCATATATTTCATCTAAAGAAAATATTATAAATAGAGGTGAAATAGGCATACAAGGTTCTAGACCTGCAGAGGTTATAAAACTATGGCTTGGGTTACGTTTTTTAGGTCTTAATGGAATAGAAAATATATTAAAATCATCAATTAAAAGAAAAGATTATTTTATAAAACACATTAGTAAAAATAAATTTGATATATATTCAGGTCCTCTACATATTGTTTCATTCTTACCAAAGGGACTTGAGCCAAAGGACTCTGATGCCTGGACTCAATCTAAAGTTAATGAACTTATAAAAAATAATTTTATGCTTTCTAGACCAAAATTCAAAGGTAAATATTATTTACGAGCCGTTATGGGTAACTACAATACAAAAGATTCTCATATTGAAGAACTTTTGAGACTTTTAGAAGCTTAGCAATGAATATCGGTAGACCAAAAATTATTGCAATAGTAACAGGATTTATATCTATAGTGATTTGTATTGCTTACTTGCTTTTTATAACTATCTTTGATTTCAGAACTTATCTTAATGATCAACTATCAAACTTTACATAGGAAATGGAGGCAAACTTTTATTTGATTTAAAATACTTTTTAATTTCTATTTTTGAAATAGCTTCTTTTACGAAGTTATTTAAAATGTCCTCTCTCTTACTTATTCTGTAGATCTTATCTACAACTTCTTGAATTCCTCCATCTCCCCAATCTTGTCCATTACTAAAATATTCAATCAAACTTAGTCCTACTATTCTTATTAACCAGCCTGCTGTAATTGATTGTATTGATTTAGATATTATTATTTTAGTCAAACTTGTAGCTAAAGCAGGAGAAAGAATGGCGAGCCCCCCTTTTAGTATGCCTTGTTTTGCCAATGCACTTAGCAATGATTTTGATAAATCTTTTGCATCTTTTTTAGTAAGCTTTATTTCATATATTTGTGATAATTCCATTATCATTTGAAGGTTAACAGAGGTAGTAGTAAGAAAATCAACCGCTGGAAGTGGATTAACTAGTATTACTCCACCTGTTATCCACATATATTTATTAATCACTTTATTTGACATTAAATATCTTTGTTCTTTTATGAAGTTTTTACTTTTAATACCTAACTTATTTGAGCGAAAAAGAATATTTTCTGCCAATAATTCTTCCCCATTATTATCGAGAGTTTCAATTATTTCTTTAAATAAATTTCCCACATCAGGAACTAAATTTAAGACATCTGATTTTAAATAAGGAGATTGTTGAGGTACAGCAATTGTTTGAATAACTGAAATTTTATTTTTCCTTGCGGAAGTTATGGACATTATATTTTCTTTGATCAAGTTATTTTCATCTCTAGATCTTAAATCACACTTATTTAAAACTATTATTATTTTTTTTCCTATTTTCAATAATTCTTTAATTAAAAAATTTTCGTATTTATTTATGTCCTGATCTAATATAAAGAGAACTAAGTCAGAATAAGAAGCTTGTATAATTGTTTCTTTTTCTCTTTCTTCCCCTAAATTTGATGGTTCAAATAATCCTGGAGTATCAATTATATTAATGTTTCTTTTTAAGATAGGGATATGAATTTTATAGCTATTAATCTGCTTTGTTGTACCTATTTTTGCTGAAGTTTGCCCGACTATATTTTTCAATAGAGATCTTGCTAAAGATGTTTTTCCTGAGGAACCTGCTCCAAAAAGAGTAACTTTATAATCTCCTGTTTTTAATTGTGACGCGAGTTTATTTTTTTGGTAATTTAACAATTCAACCTTTACTTTATCGTTAATTTTTTTATTGATTTTCTCTACACCTTCCAAACTTATCTTGGCAGCACCATATTTATTTTTGAATGAAAGTGTATTTTTTTTATTTTTATAAATAACTTTATGAACTATTTTTTTAAATAATTTTTTATCAACATTATAAAAAATATAGAAAACAATTATTAAAAATAAAAGGGTATAAATATTTAGTATTCTTAATAATATAGAAAATAAAATATATAAAAATAAAATAAAGATTAAATATTTTATATACTTTAATTTCAAGAAATTCATATTATCGATTATTTTTAAAAATGTTATACAGTAAAAGGATAAAACCTATATTAATAGATATATCAGCAATATTAAATACTGGAAAATTTATGAGATTTAAATTTATAAAATCAATTACAAAACCCTTTAATATCCTATCTATTCCATTACCAATAGTTCCGCCAAGAATAAAGCTATAAGAATATAAATCAATTGAGTTTAAAGTGTTTTTTCTTAATATTAAATAAATAAGTAATATTGAAAAAATAATACTTATGAAAGATAAAAATATTCTACTTCCACTTAATATATTAAATGCAGCCCCGTAATTTTTTACAAAGTCTAATTTGAAAAAAAGAAAATCTTTATTTATAAATATTTTATAATTATAAAACATTAAATATTTCGTAAATTGATCTATTAGAATAATAAAAATACTTATAAATAAAAAATATGATTTCGTTTGTATTTTATTAATCATTATTTGCGATGTTTTAAAAGTTCTATAGGTTTAATAAGTAATAAAAGGGGAAAAAGCATTAAAAAATGATATCCAATTTTACCTACAGAGTATTTCCCTAAATTATATAAAAATAAATTAAATTGACTGTAAAATATAATTTGTATAAAGTTGTAAAATATTCCAGTTAAATGCATAGCACCTATTGCTATAAATCCATTTTTTAAAAATTTGCCAACATTTATTTTATTTCCAGCATTTAAATTATCAATTATTTTGATTAATGGATATATACCTAATAAATAACCAAAATTTGGAGTGAGCAAATATCCTAATGAACCTCCTTGATGAAAGATTGGAGATATAAATAACCCTAAAATTATATATATAGAAAATGCTCTGAAAACAACTTTTTTCTGAAATATAAGTGTTAATAAAATTATAGTTGGAATTTGCCATGTGATAGGAAACTCAAAGTTTTTAATAGATTTATCGATAAATGGTAGTGGAATATAAACAGGTAGCATTGTTGTTATTACTAGTGATTGAAGACTCACCAGTATCTCAATTAATTTATAAAAATTGAGCATTATTATTAATTCTATTTATAAACTTCTCAAAGCAACAATTGGATCTAATTTAGAAGCTCTTTTTGCGGGTAGCACGCCAAAGATTAAACCTATTGATCCTGAAATGATCATCGTGGAAAAAGTTGTCGTTATTCCTACTGATGCAGGAAGTGGTGTTATCAGAGATAAAAGAAAAACACCTGATAATCCTGTTGTTGTTCCTATTAATCCTCCAATTGTAGATAAAATCAATGCCTCAATTAAAAATTGAATTAATATATCTGACTGTTTAGCTCCTATTGCTTTTCGAAGTCCAATCTCTTCAGTTCTTTCGCTAACAGAAACGAGCATAATATTCATGATTCCTATACCTCCAACCACTAAAGATACTGCCCCAATACCTGCCAATAAAAACGTTAGCCCACTTGTTATGTTGGTTACTATATTTAATGCATCTTCTTGTGATCTAACTGCAAAGTCATCATCTCTTATTATTTTATGTCTTTGCCTTAATAAGTTAGTAATCTGAAATTTTGCGGCGCTAGTAGCATTTTTATTTATCGCTTCCACACTAATAAAGCTTAAACTTACGCCATAGGTAGGGTCTTTCCCAGTAATCCTATTTACCATGGTGGTTAATGGAATATAAGCATTTTTGTCTTGATTACTTCCAAATACAGCACCTTTTGGTTTTAATATTCCAATAATTTCATAAGTATGATCTTTAATTCTGATTTTTTTTCCAAGTGATGAAGATTTATCTTTAAAAAATTCTTCTTTAAGATCAGGACCTATTACTACATAACTTCTTGCACTATTAATATCACTTTTTGATAAAAATCGTCCTTTATCTACTTCAAAGCTTCTTACTTCAAGAAATTCAGGAGTAACTCCTGCAATTGATATATTTAAGCTTTTAGAGTTTGATTGAACTATTTCGTTAGCTGAGATTTGAGGAGCAACTTTTTTAACTGTTGGGACTTGATTACTTATAGCTACTGCATCCTCTAAAACTAGATTTTTAGGAAATGAAATACCTCTTCTTCTTGTGTCATTATTTCCAGGAACAATGAATAAAACATTTGCACCTAAATTACTTAATTGGTTTTTTGCTAATGTTTGAGCACCTCTTCCAAGTCCAACAAGAGTAATAACTGATGCATTTCCTATAATTATTCCCAGCATTGTTAACGAACTTCTTAATTTGTTAGATACTAAAGTTTTTGTTGCCATTCCTAAGGCTTCTTTTATTGAGATATTCCTAGACATATTTATATTTATCTATTGCATCATCATCTTCAATTTGCCCCATGTATATAACACCTTCATTGAGTTGCAGCGTAATAAGATCGCCATTACTAATTTGATGATTATCCATATTTTCTAAATTACAAATTGTAGAAATCTTTTTCTTATTTTTGTTAAACAAAGCATAAACATCATTTACATTTTGGTTCGTAACAATGCCCGCAATATTTTTACTAAGTGGAATATTTTCCATTAATTCCTCTGGAACAAATAATATTTCTCCAGGACAAATTAAAGAAATATCAAGATTATTATTTATTATTCTTGCTTTACCTGTAACACCAATTTCCCCTATTGAAATTCCTCTTGATACAATCTTTCTCACTAAACCAACTTTTATTAAATCTGTAGAGCCGCTAATGCCAGTTAAAGTACCTGCTGTTTGGACTACTAAATCTCCTTGATTTAGGATCCCCATTTCCTGCGCAATTTGCATAGCTAAACTAAAAGTTTTTGCTGTTCTCTCATCATTTTTAACTACTATGGGAGTAACTCCCCAAACAAGTTGTAATCTTCTCGCGACACTCCTCTCAGTAGTAGTTGCCAAGATAGGTGTTGGAGGTCTGAATTTGCTTACATTTCGGGCAGTAGATCCTGATTTTGTTAATGGTATTATAGCTCCTGCTTCTAGCTGTCTAGCAATATTACTTACTGCTGCACTAATAGCATTCGGGATGGTGCTAGGTAAGTGGCTCTCAATAGATTTAAGCGGATAATCTCTTTCAATTCTTCTTGCTATGGTCGCCATCGTTTCTACTGCCTCTACAGGATAATCCCCAACTGCAGTTTCGTTTGAAAGCATTACAGCATCTGTTCCATCCAGAATTGCGTTGGCAACATCACTAACTTCGGCTCTAGTTGGTCTTGGATTAGAAGCCATAGAATCTAGCATTTGAGTCGCTGTAATTATTGGGATACCTAATGAATTAGCTTTTCTTATTAGTTCTTTTTGTAAAAGAGGAACCTCTTCAGCAGGCATTTCTACACCTAAATCACCTCTTGCAACCATAACCCCATCACATAAGGGTAATACAGTATCAATTTGATCAATTGCTTCAAATTTTTCTATTTTTGCTACTACAGGAGTCGAATGCCCATTTTTGTTTATTAAATCTTTTATTTCATTTATATCGGATGGATTTCTTACGAAACTTAATGCTATCCAATCAACTCCTTCAGATAAACCGAATTTTAAATCCTCTTTATCTTTTTCTGTTAATGCTTTAACTGATAATTGAACATCTGGGAAATTAACACCTTTATTATTTGAAAGAACCCCCCCTACAGTTACCAGGCACTCTAAACGATTAGCTTTTATATCAACTTTTTCTACAATCATTTCTATTTTGCCATCATCTAATAGTATTCTTTTCCCTTCGCTAACTTCTTGAGAAAGTTTGTCATAGGTTACATTTGCAATAGTATTTGTACATTCAACTTTACTTGATGTCAGTGTAAATTTATCACCTTTCTTAATTTTTACTGGACCATCCTTAAAGCGCCCTAATCTAATTTTAGGACCTTGAAGATCTTGTAATATTCCAATATCTATATCTAATTTTTTTGATACTTCTCTTATAGTTTTTATTCTCTCAGCATGATCCTTATGATCTCCATGTGAGAAATTTAATCTGAATGTTGTTACTCCTGCTTTAATTAATTCTGTAATTATTTCATCAGAATGAGTTGCAGGGCCAATAGTTGCTACTATTTTTGTTCTTCTTCTTAAATCAATATTCGACATATATAGATAATATTGCTAGATATAAATAAATTTACCATACCCAAAGTTAGTTATTTAAGTCATGGATTTTAAAACTTATCAGAAAAAAGCGAGGGAAACAGCACAATATCCAAATTTAGGCTCAAATAATATTTATCCAACTCTTGGTTTAGTTGGAGAAGCTGGTGAGGTAGCAGAAAAAGTTAAAAAAGTTATAAGAGATAAAAATGGAATATTTGATAATGAATCAAAATTAGGTATTAAAAAAGAGTTAGGAGATGTATTGTGGTATGTATCAAATCTTTGTACAGAATTAAATTTCAACTTAGAAGATGTTGCATTACAAAACCTCGAAAAATTAAAATTAAGAGCTAGTAAAGGAAGGATAAGCGGTTCTGGTGATGATAGATAAATTCAGCTATATCCTAAGCTTGCATATTGGAGATTTGTAATTAAGTTTTGAATAACATTTAAAAGTAAAAAAGCTAATAAAGATGAAATATCAAATCCACCTATTGGAGGGATAATACCTCTAAAAATGTTTAAGTAAGGATCCGTGATAGAAGCTAATGCAGATAAAACACCGTTACTCCAATCAATACCTGGAAACCATGTTAGTAAAATTCTTATTATTAATATGAAAGAATAAATCGATAAAGTTTGGCCCAGAACTGCTAGAATCTCAGATAACATTATGTTGTCGTATTTTTAATTTATTCTAACATTTACTTATTATTGCTGCTTGTTATTACGGCTTCCTATTTTTGAGAGATATTCATTACTCACAGCAAAAGTTTGAAAAAACTTTTCTGATAAGGATAACCAATATGATCTACCGTCTTTTTGCTTACGTTTGACAATAAACTTCTTTTCTAATAATTCTTTTATATGATCATAAGCCCCTGAGCCTCGAAGAAGTATAAGATCCGATTGCAGGATCTTTTTTTTGATTGCAATTGTTGCCAATGTCCTTAATTCTGCTTTTTTCAAATCAGAAGGAAGTAAATCATCCACGAATTCATTAAGACTAGATTTAAGTTCGAGAGAAAAACTATTATTTACTTCATTTAATTCAATAGCTGAGTCTGGATTAGAGTATTTAATTTTTAAATCTTTAATTGCATCATTTATTGAGATGAAATTTGAATTAGTAATTTCTGAAAGATCTTTTTTTGTTATTGGTCTGCCTTTCAAATATAGAACAGCTTCAACTTTAGTAACTAAATCTATATCAGATATTTGCGTTGTATTTAAATCAGATTGATTGATTTTTTATTACCGAAATCTTTCCTAAGATACCTTATATTTATTCTGATGCACCAAGGAATAATTTATATGTTTCGTTTTGTGTTTCATCCCAGAATTTGTACCCAAGAATTTTTACAAATTTATTCCAATCTAAAATTTCATTTCTATCGATCAATACTCCAATAACAATTTTTCCTACATCAGCACCATAATTCCTATAGTGAAATACACTTATCGACCAATTAGATTTCATATTATTTAAGAAATTTATTAATGCTCCAGGTCTTTCAGGGAACTCAAATCTGTATAAAAGCTCTACAAAGTTTTTAATATTCATTTCTTTAAAATTCTTTGGTAATCTTCCACCTACCATATGTCTGAGATGATTTTTTGATAATTCATCATCACTTATGTCAATAAATGGGTACTTCGAATTTCTAAATTTATTTAAAAGATTTTTTTTATCAATTAATCCATAGACTTCTACTCCTACAAAGATCTGGGCATTCGTAGAATTAGACATTCTATAGCTAAATTCAGTTAAATTTCTATTATCAAGTAACTTACAAAAATCAATTAAACTACCAGCACGTTCAGGAATTTCAACAGCCATCATTACTTCTTTACACTCTCCAAGTTCTGCTCTTTCTGCTACAAATCTAAGCCTCTCAAAATTCATATTTGCACCACATGCAATAGCGACCATTTTTTTATTTGAATGATTCGAAATCATAATATCTTTTTTCATTCCTGCAATAGATAGTGCTCCTGCTGGTTCTAATATTGATCTAGTATCCTCAAAAACGTCTTTTATAGCAGCACATATTTCATCAGTATTAACCCTAATCATCTTATCTATATATTTTCTTCCAATATTAAAAGTATTTTTACCAATTTTTTTAACCGCCACTCCATCTGCAAATTGACCGACAGAAGATAATTCCACAATTTTTGATTCTTCCAATGATTTTGTCATAGCGTCAGCGTCTTCAGGCTCTACGCCAATTATTTTTACTTCAGGCCATATTTTTTTAATGTATAAAGATATTCCTGATATCAACCCACCACCACCAACAGCAATATAGATCGCATAAGGTTTTTCCTTTAGCTGCTGTTCAAGTTCAATAGCTATAGTTCCTTGTCCTGCTATTACATCTAAATCATCAAAAGGATGAATAAAACATAAATTTCTTTCTTGGCTAATTCTTATAGCCTCTTTGTACGTTTCATCATAATTATCACCAAATAATATAACTTTTGCTTTTAAATTTTTTACTGCATTAACTTTTACTAGAGGCGTTGTAATGGGCATTAATATAGTTGCTTGGCAATTTAACTTGAGAGCACTAAGTGCCACACCTTGAGCATGATTTCCAGCACTCGAAGTAATTACTCCCTGAGTAAGCTGTGATTTACTGAGCTTACTCATCTTGTTATATGCCCCTCTTATTTTGAATGAAAATACATCTTGAAGATCTTCTCTTTTTAGAAAAACTTCATTATTAAGTGTATTACTCAAATTATGAGCTTTCTCTAGGGGTGTTTTTTTTGCTACTTCATAGACTTCAGCTTGAAGTATTTTTTCAAAATAATCATTCATATATATATTTTTAGCATTAATTATTAATCTAATAAAACATTACATGATCTATTTCAAAAAAAATACTCATTTTGCACCTCGGCGTTTTAGATTATATAGATACCAATTTTTATTAAATGCTTTTAAGTGAGTTAAGTCATCCAAATCAACTTCATGGCTTAACAGTTTCACAATTAGAGGAAATTGCTTGTCAAATTAGAGAAAGACATCTTCAAGTAGTATCTACTAGTGGTGGTCATCTTGGTCCTGGATTAGGTGTAGTTGAGTTGACATTGGCTTTATATCAAACTCTTGATCTTGATTTCGACAAAGTTGTTTGGGATGTAGGACATCAAGGTTATCCACATAAATTAATAACAGGACGTTTCAGTCAATTTGATTCTCTTAGACAACAAAATGGAGTAGCTGGATATCTAAAAAGAAGTGAAAGTAAATTTGATCATTTTGGTGCTGGACATGCAAGTACTTCTATTTCTGCTGCTTTAGGTATGGCGATAGCAAGAGATAGAAAAGGTGAAAATTATAAATGTGTCGCTGTTATTGGAGATGGAGCATTAACTGGAGGAATGGCATTAGAAGCTATAAATCATGCTGGTCACTTACCAAATACTCCTTTAGTTGTAATATTAAACGATAATGATATGTCTATTTCACCTCCAGTTGGAGCCCTTTCATCATACTTAAATAAGGTAAGAGTTAGTCCACCATTACAATTTTTGTCTGAGAGTGTCCAAGAAAGTGTAAAAAATATTCCCTTAATTGGTAAGGATATTCCTGAAGAACTAAAAAATATTAAAGGAAGCGTTAGACGTTTAGCTGTGCCTAAGGTTGGTGCTGTTTTTGAAGAACTTGGATTTACATATATGGGTCCAATTGACGGTCATGATATTGGTAATTTAGTTAATACTTTTAACGCTGCACATAAACTTAAAAAACCTGTTCTAGTTCATGTTGTCACAACAAAAGGGAAGGGTTACCCTTATGCAGAAGCTGATCAGGTTGGATATCATGCACAGTCTTCATTTGATCTGACAACTGGGAAATCTATTCCATCAAAGAAACCTAAGCCTGTTAGTTATAGTAAAATATTTGGTCAGACCTTATTGAAAATATGCGAACAAGATAGCAAAGTCGTCGGTATTACAGCAGCAATGGCTACAGGTACTGGGTTAGATATATTGCAAAAAAATATTCCAGATCAATATATAGATGTAGGAATAGCAGAACAACATGCAGTTACTCTTGCAGCAGGAATGTCTTGCGATGGTCTTAAACCTGTGGTAGCTATTTATAGTACTTTTCTTCAACGTGCTTTCGATCAATTAATTCATGATGTAGGGATACAAAATCTACCAGTATCGTTTGTACTTGACAGAGCTGGAATAGTTGGAGCTGACGGTCCTACTCACCAAGGTCAGTACGATATCAGTTATATGAGATCTATACCTAATTTTGTATTGATGGCACCAAAAGATGAGTCTGAATTACAGAGAATGTTAATAACTTCTATTAACCATAAGGGTCCTACAGCTATAAGGATACCCAGAGGTTCTGGATTAGGGGTGGCTGTAATGGATGAGGGTTGGGAACCTTTAAATATAGGCGAAGCTGAAATTCTTGAAAAAGGAGAAGATATTTTAATTATTGCTTATGGTTCAATGGTCGCATCAGCTATTGAAACAGCAAAGATCCTAAAAATTATGAACATTAATGCATGCATTGTTAATGCAAGATTTGTGAAACCTCTCGATAAAAATCTTATTACGCCTTTAGCCAGTAGGATTCAAAAAGTTGTAACTATGGAGGAAGGAACCCTAATAGGTGGATTTGGTTCAGCAATAGTTGAATTATTTAACGATAATGAAATAAACATACCCGTATACAGAATAGGTATACCTGATGTTTTAGTAGATCATGCTTCACCTGACCAGAGTAAAGAAAAATTAGGACTTATGCCTGATCAGATGGCAGATAAAATTGTTAAGAAATTTAAGTTAAATAATTAAAAATTTAATAAATAAATTTTTATAAAACACCACGTGAGGCTAATCCTAAGATTGCTCCAATTCCGAAAATATGACCTAAGCAATTAGCACCTACAACTGATGCGTGACTTAAACCACCATAGAATTTTGAATTAGGTATTTCAAAACCTTCATTAGGTTTTCTTATAGTTGCTCTAGCTATTGCATAGGCAAGCACATTACATGCAATCATAACAACGGCACACTTTGGTGACCATTCGAATGTTGCTGGTGCAGAAGCAGCTGCAAATAATGTAGTAAACATAAAAAATCGTTATTTTCATATATTCTCTAATACTTTTACCTAAAAAACACAAAATTGTAAAAGGTCTTAAGAGTTGTTTACTTCTAAGGTATTTAAAATCTTTATGAAGCCAAACAAAATAACAAAATCGCTTAGGGTTAAGAAGGATTCTGCTAAACCATGCAAGAAGTCAACCTCAACAAGGGTTTTGTTGTAGTAATTTAAGGTGAAGATAGAAACTACTATTGTTATAAACACAAATAAAACTGTTAAGGAATAACCTGTTTTTACAAATTTATTTACAGATTTAATTTTATATAAATAATACAAAAAGATTGCATATGGAAATATAGATGCTGCGAACAAAGCTGTATTGTCAATTGAAGCTAATTTTTCAATAAATTTTATAAATAAATCATTCATAAGTCTCTTTCTTTTTAAAAATATTAAATGCTGCAATAGCTAATGTTGAATTTCCAATAAATGTAAATATCCCTTGAAGAGTTACTAATCCATATAATGTATCTTGATTATCATAGATATGCCAAGTTATAGCGCACATAGCCCCTATTAAGTTTGGGACCATAGCTAAGCTTAACCAAAAAAATATATTATATTTTTTATATGTAGAAATTTTGTATATGACAAAGATGGTAAATATCCATTCAATGACTGACGAGATATGAATTAACCAAGTTCCAAATGATAGTTCGTGCAAAATTTATATTTTTTTCTTTAGTACATTAAGTACTTCCTTGGCATGGTTTATAGGTAAAACACTTATCCATCTATAAGAAATTATCCCCTCTGGAGAAATCAAAAAAGTATTTCTATCTGAAAATGGAGGAATCCAAGAACCATATTGATCGCTAATAATTCCCTCAGGATCAGATAATAAAGTGTAGTTTATGGATTTCTCGCTGCAGAAACTTTCATGAGAATCTTGATTATCAGCACTTATGCCAACAATTTCGGCATTATATTTTGAAAAATCATTTTTTAATTCAGAAAAACCTTTAGCTTCAAGAGTGCAACCTGCTGTAAAGTCCTTTGGATAAAAATATATAACAAGCCACTTTCCTTGAAAATCCATTAATTCCCAAATTTTTTTTGATTTTATGTTTTTATTAAAACCTTCTAACTTAAAGATTGGAGCAGTATCACCAACTTCAGGAGCAAAGTCAAATGCGATGGCTGAATTAAAATTAAATAAAAGAATAAATGGTATTAATAAACTTACAACTAAATTTCTCATCAAATTTAGAATTTTTTTAAATCAACCCCATTTGCTTTAGCAAATTTATCTAATCCTACTTTTTGTATAGATTTTAGTGCTTTGGTACTAATTTTTATGTTTACCCATTTTTTGCCTTCTTCCCACCAAAGTCTCCTTTTTTGGAGATTAACTTGTTGCAATTTTTTTGTACGAATATGTGAGTGACTCACAGCCATCCCATTATTAGCTTTTGCACCAGTCAGTTCGCAAACTCTTGACATATTTTTTGAGTTATATCTGTAAAAATTTTAACACACGACTCAATTTGTTGAATTAAGCAATTCTGAAATTAATTCGGCATTATTATTTTGTAATTTAATAATCTGTTCTTGATCTAATCCACCAACAGATAGTTTAGCCATATCGTAAACATGATTTGCAATTTTAGATGACAATGGGTTTTCTACAGGATCTTTTTTGTCAATAATTATTTTATTGCCTGTAATTTTATTAAGACCAATAATAAGAGGATGTTCTTTGTTAATTAAAAGCACATGATATTCAGGTAAGCCAGGCATTTTTTGTTCCATGTAAGCGCCCATATCATTAATTCTTCTCATTTGTTCTGGAAGCAAGATCATGGCAGGTGGAGCGCCTTTACTTGAAAGTGACTGAACTTTAACCGTTACTTTCTCATTGTTAAGTGCTTTTACAATCGTATCTCTAAGATTTTCTGTATTTGATTTACCATCTTTATCTACAATTTCTTTAGATTCTTTATCTTCTAATTCATTAATTTCTGAATCAACTCTTTGGAACTGATAATCTTCATTTTTACTTTCTAACCAAGGAAGAAATTGTGCATCAATTAAGGGATCTGATTTAATAACTTCTTTGTTCTCAGACAAGCAGATATTTAATGCGCTTGACTGAGCAATCGAATCTGAACAGTAAATTATTTTTTTATAGTCAGTTATCTTATTTCGTTCTTTGTAATTTGCAAGAGTTGTGAAATATTTATCATTTGATTTAATAAGTGATTTATTTTCAATATCTTTAGTTACATCTTTTTCTGAATTTATGATTGTTTCGAAAATTATACTTTTATCAACTAAATCAGCAAATTTTTCATCTTCGATAGCACCAATTTTAATAAAAGCAGAGATAGAATCCCAAATTTCTGCATAAAATTCTGGAGAATTTTTTATCATATCCTTCAGTTTATTAGCGATTTTTTTTGAAATAAATGATGATATAGACCTTACTTTTCTATCTGTTTGTAATGCGCTTCTACTAACATTTAGCGGTATATCTGTAGAGTCAATTACTCCTCTTAGAGGTAAAAGGTATTTTGGTACTATCTCTTTAATTGAATCACTTACGAATACTTGATTACAAAAAAGTTTAATTTCTCCCTTTTCCCAATCAGCTCTACCAGACAACTTAGGAAAATATAATATTCCTTGTATGTCATATGGATAATCGGTATTTAGATGAATCCATAAAAGTGGATCTCCTTGAAAAGGATAAAGGTATTTATACAACTCAATATAATCTTCATCTTTTAATTCACTAGGTTGTTTTCTCCAGGGAGGATTTTTCTTGTTAATTGTCTCACCTTCTAATAAGACATCTATTGGCATAAAATCACAATATTTTTTTATTAATGATTTAATCCTTTCAGGCTCAATAAACTCTTTTTCTTCATCAAGTAGGTGAAGTATCACATCTGTACCAATTGTCTCTCTTTTTGTCTCCTCTAATGTGAAATTTGGCGATCCATCACAAGACCATTTGAAAGCTTTTGATTCTCCAATTGCTGATTTTGTTAATATATCAACTCTATCTGCCACCATGAAACTTGAATAAAAACCAAGTCCAAAATGGCCTATAAATTCATCATTATCTTTTTTGTATTTTGTTAGGAATTCTTCTGCGCTAGAGAATGCTACTTGGTTTATGTACTTCTTAATTTCTTCATCATTCATTCCAATTCCATTATCAGAAATTGTTAGGGTATTATTCTCACGGTCAATAGATATTTTTACTTGAGCTTCATCAGTATTTTCGCAGTCGCCAGCAATAGATGCCATTCTTCGTTTACTTATTGCGTCAACACCATTACTAACAAGTTCTCTTAAAAAGATTTCATGGTCAGAATATACTGCCTTCTTGATAATTGGGAAAATATTTTCGGTATTAATTCGAATTTCGCCTTTTTCCATTTAAAAAAAATCAAACATATTAAATCTTATTTCCTAAATCCTAGTTAATCAAGTTTAATTAGGAGTATTGTCCGAACAATATATGAATTTAAAAACCTAAATAAACTTTTAAAAAGTTTTATTTAACCCACAAAATCTCACTACAATTGTTTTCATTCATTATTTGATTGGCTTTAGCCAAGTCATCACATGGATTTAAATGTAAGACAGCAATATTTCCTCTTTTCTGTTGTGCTTTTTGTTCATTCATACCTTTTTCTAACAAATAAGAATCTTTAAACATTAATAAAATCTTTTTTTTATCTGTATTTTCTTCTCTAATTAAGTTTCTTAAAATGTCTATTGAAATTGTAAATCCAATCCCATTTAAGATTTTCTCATTAGGACTAAAGAATCTTACTAATTCATCATATCTTCCCCCTTTTGCAATAACGCTTTTATTTTTACCATCATCCCCTATAAGTTGAAAAACTATTCCTTCATATAAATTCAAGTGAGGTTGAAAAGTAGGATCAAGTTGTAATTTAACACCATATTTATTTGATATTTTTGATAATGTTTCAAATAAAAAATTTAAGTCATCTAAAGTTTTACTAGCGCCATATGTAGTTTTCAATTTTTTTAATATTGCAATTGGTTCTCCTCTTGTGAATAAGATATCTTTAAGAATATATTTATCATCTTCATCAATTCCTAATTTAGATAAATTATCTTGATCAAAATTAACCAGACTTTTCTTAATTTCTTCAAAATTATTATTCTTATATTTATTTAAGACTAAATCCATTATTTTTGTGGTGCTTACTAGTAGAAATAAATTACAACCATCCTTCAAATTAATATTATCGATTGCATCAAACAAAATATTAATAACTTCAATTTCTGGGTATTTTGTATTGTATCCAATTAATTCAATTCCACTCTGCAGTTTTTCTTGTAACTTAAATGAATTTTTATTATTTTGTTTATTATCAAAGACCATTCCATTGGTGAATAATCTTATAGGTCTTTTCTTATTTATTAATCTTGTAGATGACAATTTTACAATAGATGTTGTCATTTCTGGCCTAAGACATAATGAATTATTACTTACTATTCTCACAACCTGATTTTCTTCAATAACTCCACGGCCTTTTATCGTCTCTAAGGTGTTTATAAATGATGGTGAAACCTCTTCATAGCCCCAAAGTTTATAAATATTATTTAAATTATTTATGATGTTGGAGTTATTTTTTACATCGACTAATTTAATTTCCTTTATATCTGTCATTTTAATATTTAACGAATTTTAGGTATAGAGATTTTTTTTAAATGGAGAAACTTTATCTAGTTCATTTTTTAATTCATTTTCAAGGCTTGGAGAACAAGCTAAAATTCTTCCAGAACTTAAATTAAATTTGCCTGATGGATAATCTGAAATAATTCCACCAGCCTCTTTTACAATGATAGCACCGGCCGCTAGGTCCCATACCTCTAATCCTCTTTCCCAGTATCCATCGACCTTACCCGAAGCAACAAATGCTAAATCAACTGCTGCTGCACCTCCTCTTCTGACACCTCTAGTTTTATGTGTTAAATAACAAAATTCAGCATAGTTATTATCCTCTGTCTCAAATCTGTCATAAGAAAAACCAGTTACAAGTAGACTTTCAGAAAGCTTAGAAGGACTCGATACTTTAAGTTCACTATCATTGCAGAATGATCCTAAACCGATACAGGCTGAATATAGTTCATCTAAATAAGGTACTGATACAGCCCCTATAATTGGCTTGTTTTTATATGCAAGACCAATAGAAGTTCCAAAAAAAGGATATCCATGAGAATAATTTGTTGTACCGTCTAATGGGTCTATACACCATGTTAAATCCGAGGATTTGTTTAATTTACCCGATTCCTCTGCATTGATAGATATGTTTGGGGTCTCTTCTAATAAATATTCTTTTATTTTATTTTCAACTTCCAAATCTACATTGGTTACTAGATCACCTTTCCTACCCTTTGATGATATTTTCTGAATTTTATTGTAATTAATTTTTAGAATTTCATTACCAATTTGTGCGGAGTACTTGGCTATTTCATACAAACTTGAAAGGTTTATTTGATTTGAAAGTTCCTCTATTTCACTTAATTCAAACATGATATTTAATCTTCCTCAAATTCCCAAGGTGGCGCAACTCTTGTATTTCCCCTCCCAAAATATTGTCCAAATTGTAAATCGTAAACTTCATCTTCATATGTAGTTTCCACCTCAAGATCTGAAGTCGCTTTAGCGACACAAAGCAGAGCATAACCTTTATCTTTTAAGGCTTGAGATACACCCATGGCTTCAGGTTGTTGCATAGTACCAGATATTATCTTAACGGCACAACTTGTACAGCAACCATTTCTACATGAAAATGCAAGTTTGAAACCTTTCTTTTCAAATTCCTTAAGTATGTACTCATCACTATTAACCTGCTCTTGGTAGACCTTTCCGGTTTCCTTATTTTTAATCGTGACTGTGAAAGTCTTTTTCAAATAACTTTCCTCAAAAATTGGATGATAAAGGGTTAAAATGGTTATCTTGGGAGAGGTGGCCGAGTGGTTGAAGGCGCAGCACTGGAAATGCTGTATAGGGGCAACTTTATCGAGGGTTCGAATCCCTCTCTCTCCGTTTTATATTAGTTTATTTTGGTTAACTACATCAATACATTTGTCTGTAAAGATTGTTTTACACTAGAAAGAAATCTTTTTGAGAAGTTATAAATAATCTTATTTTTTTAAATTAAGTTGAAAATATTTGATTTTTACTATTATATGTAAATATCTAAGATAAAAATTAATTAAATTATTAGTAAATTTTGCTTTAAATTAGCAATCTAAAATCATGGGGCAAATAGTTGGAATTGATTTAGGTACTACTAACTCTGTTGTCGGAGTTATAGAAGCTGGTCGTCCAATTGTTATTGCAAATTCTGAGGGTTCTAGAACTACACCTTCCATAGTTGGATTTACAAAAGACAAGGAAATAGTAATAGGTGACCAAGCGAGAAGACAACTGGTTCTAAATCCTAAGAATACCTTTTATAACCTAAAAAGATTTATTGGTAGTGACTGGGATGAATTAGATGAGAATAGTATTTCTGTTCCTTATAACGTTAAGGCTAATACCAATGGTAGCGTTAGGGTTCTTAGTCCAAATACAGAAAGAGAGTATGCACCAGAAGAATTAGTGAGCTCATTGATTAGAAAATTAATTAATGATGCTGAAACATATCTTGGAGATACTGTTGAGTCTGCAGTTATTACTGTCCCTGCTTACTTTAATGAATCTCAAAGGCAAGCTACAAAGGATTCAGCAATATTAGCTGGTATTAAAGTAGATAGAATTCTAAATGAACCTACTGCTGCTGCTCTAGCTTATGGTTTTGAAAAAAGTTCTTCTAATAATGTTTTGGTTTTTGATTTGGGAGGAGGAACATTTGATGTTTCACTATTGAAAATTTCTAATGGTGTATTTGATGTTAAAGCTACTTGTGGTGATACACAGCTAGGAGGCAACAATTTTGATTCAAAAATAGTTGATTGGCTAGCAGAAAAATTTCTTGCTAAAAATGATATTGATCTAAGAAGGGATAGACAAGCTTTACAGAGATTAACTGAGGCTGCTGAAAAAGCTAAATGTGAATTGTCAGGATTGCAAAAAACAAAAATATCTTTGCCATTTATCACAACAAATAAAGAGGGACCGTTACATATAGAAGAAACCTTAGATAGAAAAATATTTGAATCATTATCACAAGATTTACTAGATAGATTATTAGAGCCTGTGCAAATAGCTTTAGATGATTCTGGATGGAACGCAGAAGATATTGATGAGGTAGTTCTTGTAGGAGGCAGCACAAGGATCCCAATGGTTCAACAATTAGTAAAGACTCTTGTTCCAAATGATCCTTGTCAATCTGTTAATCCTGATGAAGTCGTAGCAGTTGGAGCTGCAATACAATCTGGAATTATTAGTGGTGATTTACAAGATTTACTCCTTAATGACGTTACTCCCTTATCTTTGGGATTGGAAACTATTGGTGGTCTTATGAAGGTACTCATTCCTCGTAATACGCCAATACCAGTTAGACAATCTGACGTTTTTAGTACCTCCGAAGCTAATCAATCATCAGTGGTTGTTCAAGTACGGCAGGGAGAAAGACCTTTAGCCTCTGAAAATAAATCACTTGGTAAATTTAGACTATCAGGAATACCTCCAGCTCCAAGAGGAATACCTCAAGTACAGGTAGCATTTGATATTGATGCTAATGGTCTTTTAGAAGTAAGTGCAACTGATAGAACAACAGGAAGAAAGCAAACAGTTACAATTTCTGGAGGTTCTAATTTAAATGAACAAGAAATAAATTCGATAATTGAAGAAGCTAAAGAAAAAGCTAATGAAGATAGGAAGAGAAGATCTGTAATTGATAGGAAAAATAGTGCTTTAACTCTTATTGCTCAAGCTGAAAGAAGACTTAGGGATGCTTCATTAGAATTTGGCCCTTATGGGGCCGAAAGGCAACAACGAGCTGTTGAATTAGCCATTCAAGATGTTGAAGAATATATAGATGATGATGATCCTCAAGAATTAGAAATTTCAGTAAGTGCTCTACAAGAAGCATTATTTGGCTTAAACAGAAAATTTGCAGCAGAAAAGAAAACTGATAATAATCCCTTACAGGGTATTAAAAATACATTTGGATCATTAAAGGATGAACTCTTTTCAGATGATTATTGGGATGATGATCCTTGGGATAATCAAATGAATAGAAATTATAGAAATTCGAGGTATGGTAATTCTAGGGACGATGATCCATGGGACAATGACTACTTCCTCTAAAAAAGACTATTTGTCGATTTTGGGTTTATCCCCTGATTTCGATTATAAAGAACTTAAAAAGGCCTTTCGAAGAGAAGCGAGAAAATGGCATCCAGATTTGAATAAAAACGATCTTAATGCAGAAGAAAGATTTAAATTAATTAACGAAGCATACGAATATCTACGTGATCCTAATGTAAGTAAAAATAGTTCGGATGAAAAAATCAATGATGACAACGAAAATAATAATTTCAAAACAGGTTTTCCTGATTTTCAAGATTATCTTGATTCATTATTTGGATATGAATATTCACCAAAGAATTACGAGGAATATGATAATGAATCATTTGAGGATGAATCGATAAATACAAATAATGACGAATTTAATAATTTCGAATATCCTACAACCTCTCCAGAAGAGCCCCCTCCAGTTAAACTCCTCCAAGATATCGAAACAATTATTGAGTTAACTCCTGATGAGGCACTTAATGGAGCTTCAATCTTAATAGAGCTTGAAGATGAAACCGTAGTAGAAGTTGATACACCTCCTTTTGCTGGAGATGGATGGCGATTAAGACTTGAAAATATTGCTAGAGGAGGTAAAGATCATTATCTACAGTTAAAAGTTCAAACGGAAAGTGGTCTAAGAATTGATGGTTTAAGAGTTCTTTATAAATTAGAGTTGTTTCCTCATGATGCTCTTCTTGGTTGTGCAGTAGAGGTTCCTACCCTTGATGGAAATGTCACACTTCAAGTACCACCAAAATCATCTACAGGAAGAATGTTACGTTTGAGAGGTAGAGGTTTAACTTTTGAAGATAATGTAGGTGATCAATATGTTGAAATCTTGGTAGTGATACCTGCTGATATTAATGATGAAGAAATTGCTTTATATACAAGATTACAAGAATTATCACTTTCTGATTCTTAATCAAATATTATATAAACAGAAAAATCGATAATTATGAACATATTTGTTCTTTTATATAATTCAGGAACAGATAAAGAAGGAATTCATTCAATCGAACTTAAAGGAAGGACAATTGTTCTTATGTTTGAAGATAAGGATGATGCAACAAGATATTGTGGTCTACTAGAAGCCCAAGATTTTCCTTTACCAACAGTTGAAATGATTGATATAGAGGAAATAAAAGATTTCTGCATTAAATTAGATTATGAATGCAAATTAGTAGAAAAGAATTTTGTACCTAAAACCGCAGAAGATAGGTTGTTAATTTCACCACCCCAGAAAAACCTGGAAGTTGAAAATTGGGAAGAAAACAAAAATAGTAATAAAGATAACATTGATATAAATACCATTAAGCAAAACCTTGAAAAGTTGCTTTAGCTATTAAAATATCAGAATAATTATTAATTAAATAAAACATGACAACTGCATTATTTGAAACAGAAGTTGGGAACATTAATATTGAATTTTTCTCTGAAGATGCACCTAATACAGTCAAAAACTTCACCAGTTTAATTAGTGATGGTTTTTATGATGGTCTAGCATTCCACAGAGTTATTCCTGGATTTATGGCTCAGGGTGGATGTCCTAATACTCGTGAAGGAGCATCAGGCATGCCTGGAACTGGTGGTCCTGGTTATAATATTAAATGTGAAATTAATTCCAATAAACATCTAAAAGGCTCACTTTCTATGGCTCATGCAGGAAAGGATACAGGTGGTAGTCAATTTTTTATAGTTTATGAACCACAGCCTCATCTCGATGGAGTTCATACTGTTTTTGGTAAGACAGATGATATGGATGTTGTGCTTAAGCTTACTAACGGTTCAAAAATTATTAAGGCAACTATAAAGCAGTAATTTAGCCTTCAAAAACAATACTGAATGTCTCTTTATCTAGATTAAATTTTCTTGTAGAAGAATATAAGATTTCGTTATTAATAGTGAATTTTGTATTTTTTAGTTTGATGCTACTTTTTGGGTGTAATGCTTGTTCAATATTTCTAGAAACAATAATTCCAATCTTTGTACTATTTTCATATTTGGATAAAAACTGAATAAATGATTCTATATTCTTTATTTCCTCATCATTAATGTTGGAATTGGTTCTATTCTGATCATGTAAAATTCTCCATACTAATTTTGGTCGGTTCCAAAACGCCAATAATCTTGGACTACTTTCAAGTTTAATATTAATGTTTTGTTCACTACAGAATTTAATTACTTTATTTTTTATTGGAACTAAATCAATAGATTTATATTTTCCATCAAGAAAAATTGATATAAATGGATCAATATTACTGGAATTAGAATTATCATCATCAATCATGTGGCCTAACTTTGTTTTTTTAACACTCAAATATTCTGCATTTTTATCGTTTGGACAAATAACTAAAGGAACTCTCTCAATTACTTCTATTCCATAACCACCTAATCCAGCAATCTTCCTAGGATTGTTGGTTAGTAATTTTAATTTTTTTATACCTAAATCAGTTAAAATTTGTGCTCCAACTCCATAATTTCTGAGATCAGCTGGAAAACCTAATTTTTCATTAGCTTCTACAGTGTCTAATCCACCATCTTGTAAACTGTAAGCTTTTAATTTATTTATTAGACCAATACCTCTGCCTTCTTGTCTTAGGTAAACAACAACTCCTTCTTCCTCCTTTTCTATTCTTGATAAAGCAGCCTCTAACTGGGGTCTACAATCACAACGTAATGATCCAAAAGCATCACCAGTTAAGCACTCTGAATGCATTCTTACTAGTACAGGTTCGCTTAATTTCGATGATTTTTGTTTAACTAATGCAACGTGTTCTGAACCATCTAGTTCATTAACATATCCATAAGCTTTGAAATTGCCAAAAATACTTGGAAGAACAGCATCAGATTTTCTAAATACAAATCTCTCAGTTTGAAACCGATAACTTATTAAATCAGCTATTGATATTAATTTCATTCCCCACTGTTTTGCGTACTCTTTAAGTTGAGGAAGTCTTGACATAGAACCGTCAGGATTTTGTATTTCACAAATCACTCCAGCGGGATAGAGGCCTGACATTGCGGCTATATCTACTGCCGCCTCAGTATGACCTGCCCTTTTTAATACTCCACCTTTTTTTGCTCTTAATGGAAAAATATGTCCTGGCCTCCTTAAATCATCAGGTTTTGTATTTGGATTTATAGCAACTTGTATTGTCTTTGCTCTGTCTTCAGCGGAAATTCCGGTAGTAACATTATGTTCAGGTCCAGCATCAATTGATACTGTAAAAGCTGTTTGATTTTCATCTGTATTTCTATCCACCATTAATGGTAAATCTAATGAATCAAGTTTTTCACCTTGCATTGCTAGGCATATAAGACCACGGCCCTCAGTAGCCATAAAATTAATTTGCTGTGGAGTCGCAAACTGAGCCGCACATATTAAATCTCCTTCATTTTCTCTTCTTTCATCATCTACGACAATTATGCATTCACCATTTCTTATAGCTGCCAACGCATCGCTGATAGGATCAAATTCAATTTTAAAAGATTCATTTATATCCAAAATTGTTCCATTATTTGATTTGGGACTTGTTTCTTTCATTATTCCTATCAATATAGAAAAATAGTGTTTTAGTTACCTTAAATTCAACACTTTATAATCCTATCTCAAAGTCTGCCAATTCAAAGAAATGAATGTTGCAATAGTAGGTGCTACTGGTTACGGCGGTATTCAAGCGGTAAATCTTTTAAAGAAAATTAAAAAATACAAAATTTCATTTTTAGGAGGTAATAAAACTTCTGGATTAAAGTGGAATGATAATTTTCCTTTTATTTATCTAGATAATGATCCTTATATAGAAGAAATTTCCGTAGATAATATTTCAAAAAATGCTGATGTTGCTTTGCTTTGTTTACCAAATGGCCTATCTTCAACATTGACAAGGAAATTATTAAATCGAGGACTTAAAGTTATTGATTTATCTGCTGATTACAGATATAAGTCTTTAGATGAATGGAAAAATGTATATTCCAAAGAAGCTGCTATTTATAAAAGGAATGATGATGATTTATGTAAAGAGGCAATCTACGGTCTTCCTGAAATAAATAAGGAAGCCATTTCAAAAGGAAGATTAATTGCCTGTCCAGGATGCTATCCAACATCTGCTCTTATTCCATTAGTTCCTTATCTTTCGCAAGGAATAATTGAAAATGAAGGGATAGTGATTGATTCTAAAAGCGGAACCTCTGGAGGAGGTCGAGAACCAAACCAAAAGCTACTCTTATCAGAATGTGGTGAAGGCTTATCAGCATATGGATTGATAAACCATAGACATACCTCAGAGATCGAGCAAGTAGCATCTATAATTTCTGGAAATAAAATTGAAGTGCTTTTTACACCTCATTTGGTTCCAATTTCAAGGGGTATGCATTCGACTATATATGGGAGATTAAGAGATCCAGGATTAACTTCTGATGATTGCAGAATTCTTTTAGATAATTATTACAGAAATTTCAAAAATATTAAAGTATTACCTGTAGATACATACCCTTCAACAAAATGGGTTAAAAATACAAACCAAATTTTCCTTTCTGTTAAAGTTGATATTCGAAATGGAAGGATTATTATTTTATCTGCAATTGATAATTTGTTAAAAGGTCAGACTGGGCAAGCAATTCAAAATTTAAATATTATAAGTGGATTTTCAATGGATGAAGGTCTTGATTTAACTAATAATTTTCCATAAAATCACTTCTTATCAATAAACCAGCTTGAGAGATTGAGTGAGGTAAAATTTTATGCTCAAGCATTTGTATCCTTTTGGAAAGTGATTCAATATCATCATCATCTCTAATTGACAATGCAGCTTGCATTATTAATGATCCACTATCTACCTCCTCTTCTACAAAATGTACTGAACAGCCAGTTATTTTTGAACCATTTAATATAGAGTCCTTTATCGCAGAACCACCTTTATATGAGGGAAGTAATGAAGGGTGAATATTTATTATCTTATTCTTAAATTTATTAATAAAAAATGGAGTAACAATTTTCATCCAGCCTGCCATAACCACAAGTTCAACATCGTAATGAATTAAAGTATTTACAATTTCTAATTCAAAAGCTTTTTTTTGC
>QCIS01000002.1 GCA_003216535.1 Prochlorococcus sp. AG-402-N08 | reverse complement strand
ATAAAAAGTCTACTTACATATTTCTCAACATTTCTAATAGATGTTTCAAGCTGCCTTGCAATTTCCTTGTTCATCAGTCCCTCTGCTACTAGTTGAAGTACACTTGCTTCTCTTGGAGTAAAACTAGGAAGATTTATTTTATTTTCTGGATTAGCCTGGTTCTGGTCTGTAAGCATAGATTTTATTTCAGTAATTTGTTTTGCCATCTTGCTTACATCAATATCTGCGAATCGAGCCGCTTCTTTTAGTAAACGTTCTTGTCTGTTGATTACATTTTTAACTCTTGCAGCTAATTCATCGGGATCGAAAGGTTTGGAAATATAATCATCAACTCCTGCAAGATAACCTTCGGTTCTGTCTAGGGTCATTCCTTTTGCAGTTAGAAAAATAACTGGAGTTCCTCCTAATTTTTCATCCTCTCTAATTTTTTCTAATAAAGCATAACCGTTGGATCGGGGCATCATAACATCGCTAATTATTAAATCGGGGAAAACAGTTTGAGCTTTTTCCCAACCATCCTCTCCATCAACTGCAATAAATATTTCAAAGCCTTCATCTTCTAGAAATGTTTTAACAGCTGTTCTTAAACCAGGCTCATCATCAACTAATAAAATTCTTGATTTTCTTGCCGGTTCATTATTTATTTGATTAATTTCATTCATTTTTTAAATTCTTTAATTTGATTTTCTAGTAATAAAAAGAATTTTATATACTAAACATAATGCTATCAACTCCCATACTACTAGACTATCAATCTTCAACTCCTTGCTCTAAAGATGTTGTTGATTCTATGAAACCTTTTTGGAGTGAGATATTTTCTAACCCTGCAAGCAAATCTAATTTGGCGGGGATTAACGCAAGCGCTATATTAGAAGCCTCCAGAGAAAAAATAGAACACAATTTATTTCTTAAGAATAAAAGAATTATTTTTACAAGTGGGGCAACTGAATCTAATAACTTAGCCTTATTAGGTTTTTCTAGAAATTACTATAAAAAAACAGGGAATTATGGACATATTATTACCTTAAAAACGGAGCATAAAGCTGTTTTGGAGCCCCTAAACCAACTTAAAAAAGAGGGATTTATGGTTACAGAAATTAATCCTGAGAAAGATGGCTTAATTTCAGAAGAACAATTCAAAAAAAATATAAGAGAAGATACATTTCTGGTTAGTGTCATGTTGGCAAATAACGAAATAGGAGTTATTCAGCCCATAGAGAATATTTCAAAGATATGTAAATCGAATGGAATTACCTTTCACTCTGATTTTGCACAATGTTTAGGTTATATCGAGTTAGACAATCTTTTATCAGATGTAAACATGATAACTATGAGTTCTCATAAAATATATGGTCCTAAAGGGATAGGACTTCTTTTGATTGATGAAGAAATTAATCTTGACCCTTTAATTTTTGGAGGAGGTCAGGAATATGGTCTCAGGTCTGGTACATTACCTCTTCCTTTAGTAGTTGGCTTTGCTAAAGCAATAGAGATAGCAGTTTTTAATCAAAAAATTAATGCTGAGAAATTACTTTTGTATAGAAATAACCTTTTAAAGGGTTTGTTGAAAAATAATTCTGGTTTATTAATTAATGGCTCCATAGAAAAAAGATTACCTCACAATTTAAATTTGACTGTATTGGATTTAAACGGAGCAAAGTTTCATAAACTTTTAAAATCTAAAATAATTTGTTCTAGTGGATCTGCATGTAGTAATGGTGAACCATCTCATGTTTTACTAGCCTTAGGTAGATCTTTTAAAGAAGCAGAATCTTCAATAAGGTTAAGTATTGGATTAAGCACTAATTCAAAAGATATAAAACAAGCAATTCATATTCTTACAAATACGATCAGATCATTACGATAGAAATTATTGGCTTTTAATTTAGTTGAGCAATTCTTAATTTTCCACTTCTAGCTCTTTTATTTAGTTCGACTTCTTGATTAGAAGGAGTTATTGGTTTTTTTGTCAGGTTTTTTAGTCTTTGATCATTCTTAAAAGAACTTTTAACTAACCTATCCTCCAGTGAATGAAAACTAATAATAGAAATAATACCCCCTGGCAAAAGCCATTCAGGGACGATTTGTAAAAATTTTTCTAATACTTCAATTTCTTTATTAACAGCAATTCTTAGTGCTTGAAATGTTCTTGTTGCTGGATGAATTTTTTTATATCTTTGTTTTGGTGGGAAGCAGCCTGCAATGGAATAAGCTAAGTCTTTTGTCCCAGAATATTTCCCATTTTCCTTCAAATCTATTTTTATTTTTCTAGCAATCTTTCTTGATAATCTCTCATCTCCATATTTATAAATTAGGTTAGCTAGATCTTTTTCATTTAAAGTCTCAATTAATTTCTCTGCATCAACCTCAAGAAAAGGATTCATGCGCATATCAAGTGGACCATCTTTTTGGAAACTAAATCCTCTTTTAGGGTCATCAATTTGGTGACTATTTACTCCAAGATCTGCAATCACAAAAGAAACTTTTTCTTTTGGTACGAAATCAGCAAAATTTGAAGCCTTTATATCAATTCTATTTTTAAATTCATCAAGTTTTTTTGATGCTGATTTCCTCGCGAATGGATCTTGATCAAGTCCAATTATATTTAAATCCGAATATTTTTTCAATAAATGATAAGAGTGCCCGCCTCCGCCCAAAGTTGCGTCTATTCCTTTAAGTTGGTTGTTATTTATTAATGGGTAATGCTCTAATGAGGCCATAATCTCATCTTTCATAACTGATTGATGATTGAAAAAAGATGAATCAGATAGGTCAGTTTGCATAACTTTCGACTAAGATTTATTTAGAAGTTAAATTCCGAATGGCTCAGCTAGAGACTAGAACAGAACCAATGGTGGTCAATTTTGGCCCTCACCATCCCTCAATGCATGGGGTTTTAAGGTTAGTTGTAACTCTTGATGGTGAGAATGTCATTGATTGTGAGCCAGTAATTGGATATTTACATAGAGGAATGGAAAAGATAGCTGAAAATAGGACAAATGTAATGTACGTCCCTTATGTAAGCAGAATGGATTATGCAGCAGGAATGTTTTATGAAGCTATTGTAGTAAATGCTCCCGAAAGATTAGCTAATATTTCAGTCCCTAAAAGAGCTAGTTACATCAGAGTTCTTATGCTCGAACTTAATCGTATTGCTAATCATCTTTTATGGCTTGGTCCCTTTTTAGCAGACGTAGGTGCTCAAACTCCATTTTTCTATATTTTTAGAGAAAGAGAAATGATTTATGATCTCTGGGAAGCTGCTACTGGACAAAGGCTAATAAATAATAATTTCTTTAGGATAGGTGGTGTCGCATGTGATCTTCCATACGGATGGTTAGAAAAATGTATAGACTTTTGTGATTGGTTCGGTCCTAAGATAGATGAATACGAAAAATTAATCACCAATAATCCAATTTTTAGAAAAAGAATTGAAGGTCTCGGAACAATACAAAGAGATCAGGCAATTAATTGGTCTTTGTCTGGGCCAATGCTTAGAGCTTCTGGAGTTTCTTGGGATTTAAGGAAAGTCGATAGTTATGAATGTTATGACGATTTTGATTGGCAGATTGCTTCAGAAAAAGAAGGGGATTGTTATGCAAGATATCGAGTAAGAGTTGAAGAGATGAGACAATCACTAAGCATCATTCGCCAAGCCTGTAAAATGATTCCAGGAGGTCCAACAGAAAATTTAGAAGCTCAAAGAATGGCGACTGAAGATAAGAAAAGTGAAATATTTGGGATTGACTATCAATATGTAGCTAAGAAGGTTGCTCCAACTTTTAAAATTCCTAACGGAGAATTGTATACAAGATTAGAATCCGGTAAAGGAGAAATAGGTGTATTTATTCAAGGAAATAATGAAGTTACCCCATGGAGATTCAAAATCAGAGCAGCTGATTTAAACAATCTGCAAATATTACCTCATATTCTTAAAGGTGCAAAAATCGCAGATATTATGGCAATCCTTGGCTCAATAGATGTCATTATGGGATCTGTTGATAGATAATTCTTTAAATGAAACCCGCTGATTGGTTAATATTGCAGAAGAAGGTAAGATTTGGCGATTGTGATTCTGCAGGTGTAATTCATTTTCATAATCTATTAAAATGGTCTCACGAAGCTTGGGAAGAGAGTATTGAAATTTATGGAATTCCTTATCAAGATATTTTTCCTGATTTTTCTATACGTAAAAGCCAAATTATTTTTCCCATAGTAAATTGCGAAGCAAACTTTCTTGCTCCTATAAAAATTGGAGATTTCTTAAAAGTAAAAATTTCCCCTCATAAAATTAATACACATTTGTTCCAAGTAAATAGCTTTTTTATAAAAAATGGAAATAAAGTAGCAGAAGGAAAAATAATACATTGTTCTTTAGATGTTGATTCAAGAAATAAAACAGAACTTCCCGATAATTTAGAAAGATGGATAGAGGCTTCTAATGTAAGTAGAAATTTAAAAGAATGCTAATTATTATTTTTTAAATTTATAGTTTATTTTTTCTGTACTAGTATTTTTATTTTTAACAATCCACTTTTCAGGTTTTTCATGTTTAGGCCAACTTTGAGAAAATTTTTTTAACAAATTTAATGAATTTTCAATATTTTTATGATTTGTAAGTTCTCTAAATTCAACAATTACTTTAATTTTATTTCCCCAAATTTTGTCGGATATTTTTGAAATAATGAATTTATTAATTGGAACATTTTCTTTTATAATAAAATCGTTTAATCGAGTTTCAATTACCTCTGGAAAAACGATTTCTCCTCCTGAATTAAAAGCGTTATCACTTCTTCCAAGAAAGTTTAAATATAAAGAATTATTGATTTGATTAATTTCACCTAAATCACCAGTTTGCCACCACCCATTTTTATTTTTGAAATTTTCTGTTTTTGAAGAGTCTATTATTTCGATTCCAATTCTGGCTGATTTTATCTCGATTAATCCTTGTGCGTTAATTCTTATTTTTGTATCAGGTAGTATTTCTCCAACATTTTTTAAACCTATTAAGAATTCTTTTGGTTTTAAACTAGTAACCATTGCTGCTGTTTCAGTTGAGCCGTAACAAGGTGCTAATTTTATTTTTTCTTCTATACATTGTTCAGCGGTTTCGCCTGAAATTGAAGCTCCACCTACCCAAATTAGATCAAAAACTTTTAGCCAACTAATACCATCTTTTTGAGCTAAAAGTCTTTGTAATTGGGTAGGTACTAATGATGTAATCAAGTGTTTTTTGTTTTTTTTAGATTTATTCGTAAAAAGTAAAAGTTCTCGAGTTTTTTTCATTAAATTCGGAGAAATATTTATACAATCACATCCCCAAGTTTGACTTCTAAAAATTGGCATTAATCCACTTATATGGTTCAGGGGTAAAGTATTTAAAATTAAGCAGTTTTGTAATTCAAATCCTTGCTCAATTAACCACTGTCCTGATGTAACTGCAGATAATTTAAGATTATTTAAATGGTGAAAACATTTTCTTGGTTTTCCAGAACTCCCACTACTGTTTAAGATAATTGCTGGCCCATGTTCAGAAATTGAATCTAATACATCTTCGTCTTTATAAAATTTGTTTTTTACATAAATAATTTTATTCTCTCTAATTTTTTCAATAATTTTTTCTACAGATTGAGTTTCATTATTTTCAACTTCAATAGTATAAATTTTATTTTTCACAGTTGATCCCATATCTTTTTTGCTTCATTTAAAAATAGAAACGAATTAGGAAATTTATTCATTGCTAAACCAGGAACTTTTGGAGTTGGTCCTTGTAATTGTAGAGATGATAAATGATAAAGCCATCTCTTCCCTATTCCAGTTTCAAATGAGGTACTTATAGATATTAGAGCTTTTTTATTTTCTAATTCTCTTAAAAGCTTAACTGGATTATTTTCTTGAGAAGGCCTTCGAATTTGCCAACCCTTCCACTCATCAATCAAATTTGGAAATTTTAAAAGTGATTCGTCTAAGGCTATTGGGATTTTTTTGTTGAGTTCTGTCATTCCATCAATATCATCAACACTGAGAGGTTGTTCTAACCAATCTATATTTTTGTTATCTTTCAAAATTTCAGCCCATCTATTAGCTATCTCTCTTCCCCATGAACCATTAGCATCTATTCTTAACTTAATATTATTCCCTATTTGGCTTAAAATTTCTTCTAAAATCCTCTCTTCCTTATGATTATTTTTTAATGCTACTTTCCATTTTATGGTTAATGATTTTCCAATATTAGATTGTCTTTTTTTAATTTCATTTAGATCTGAAATTACATTTTCAGGATTTAAAAGTATGGCTGTTGTATCAATTTCATCAAAGAAATAGTTTTCTTTAAAAATTATTTTTCCATTTATCTCAGCTAATGCAGAATTTATTGCAGATTGAATGCATGGATGAAAAATATTGATTTGCTCAGATAAATTAAATAATCCTACGTACTCAGGGATCATATTGAGTTGTTTTCCACATTTTTTTAAGTCTTCTTTATGAAGCGGTGAAACTTCTCCAAACCCAATTTTTTTATCATTACTTTTTAATTTAATAATCCAACCCGATTTTGTAAGGTAGGTGGTTTTAGAATTTTCTACTTTTGTAGATAACTTAAAGCTATAAGATTTTTTTTTAAATATTAAGTTCATTTATTAAATAAGTAATTAAATATTAATCCTGTGATTAAGCCAACTCCATTAAGAGTTTGAAATTTTATTGCGACGAATTTGCAATTTTTTATTGCAGAGGGTTTTTTATATGAAGTTTTTAATAAATTTACAAGTCTTGTTGCTTGAGGAAAACTAATCAAATAAAGGATACAAAACACTGGAATAAATCCAGTAACTATAATGAAAAGTTGAAAAATATATATTATAAAAATTATCCAAGGCACTAATTGAGAACCTTTTTTTGCTCCTAAGCGAACTAAAGGTGAATTTTTTCCATGCTTTTTATCTTCAGAAATTTGATGAAAATGAGAACAAAATAATACAAGAGTTGTTGCCAAGGAAGGTCCTGAACCAAGTAATAAAGAAATTTTCCAAGGAATATCTTCGAAGTAAATATTAGACGGATTTAAAGCAATTAAGACTGCAGAGTAAGCAAAAGGTCCAAATGCAAGCCAGCATAATGGTTCTCCTAAACCTTGATAGCCAAATCTAAAAGGAGGCCCTTGATATAAATATCCTAAGAAGCAGCAAGCTGCTACCAAAATCAAAATGTTTATACTTGTTGATACTGAAATAATTGAAATTATTAATAAACCAACAACTAAAGATGTATATGCAATAAATGAAATTATTTTTTTATTTTTTACAAGATTTACAATTGAATGGAATTTAAATTCATCGATTCCTGTTTCTGCGTCGAATAAATCGTTAGTTAGATTTTCCCAAAGTAATATCAAAATTGCAGCTAAAGTAAATGCAATCAAATTATAAATTTTTACCTTTTCATATTGATTGAGTAAATAAGCACCTGTTATTAAAACCGGAAGTATGGCAACTGAATAAAGAGGCCATTTTATTGCTTGTTTCCATAATTTTTTTTTATCTTCGTCCATTTTTTAATTAACACACAAAATTCGATAATTATTAAATGTAGTTTATAAATTGAGTTACATTTTTTACTTTATTGCATGATTTTTAGTTATTTTCAATAAGTAATGAAAAATGATTTAAACTTAACAGATTTTTTAAAAGATGTATTTTCCGCTTTCGATAAGAAAGTGGAAAATTCTGGATTAGTAAGTATTTGTGTTGAGATTCCTTGTATTGATTTATTTCAAGTATATGAATTGTTTATAAATAAATATCCGTTTTCTTCATTTTGGGAGGAATCTGATGGTATTTCATATATTGCTTTCGAGAAATGTAAATATGTTACTTTGGATGGTCCAAAAAGATTTGATCTAGCAAAAGAGTTTAATTCTGAGAATTTTAAAAATTTAATTAACTTAACTGATGAATCACATAATTCTGCACTTTCAAAAATTATTTATTTATTTTCTTTTTCTGAAAATTTGAATAATAAGAATTTATCTTCAGATGTTCCTAGTTTGGAAGCCATCTTACCAAAAATATTAATTATTAAAAGTGGTAAGAATTGCTGGTTAAGAATCAATGGTCATGTTGAAGGTAAATCATCATTAAGAACATTAATTGAAGAAATATGGGCAATTAGAAATCAAGTTATTAATTCTGGCTCAGAATTAATGAAATTATCTAGCTTAAAAACTAGTTTTGATTTTCCTATTATTGATGATTTCTTAAACTCATTAGAAACTTCTAATACAAATTTGAAAAAAGTAGTAAATAGAGGAATTCAATTAGTAGAGAAAGGTATCCTCGAAAAGATAGTTTTAGCAAATAGGATTAAAATAAAACTTAAAAATAAATTAGATTTAGTAGAAATTTTAAAAAGATTAAAAAAGAATCAACCAAATACATGCAGATACGTTTGGAAAAGGAATAGCAAGGATATTTTGTTTGGAGCATCTCCAGAAAAATTATTTTCTTTTACTAAACCTAATTTAACTTTGGAAGCTCTTGCTGGAACTATCTTAACTAATTCAAATTTTAAGAAACTCCTAAAAAGTACTAAAGACTTAAAGGAACATAATTATGTAATACATTACTTAATTCAATGTTTAGAAGTTTTAAACATAACAAACTTTAAAAAAAGTGATATCAAGGTGAATTCATTTGGAGATATTTCTCATTTGCAAACACTCATTTTCTCTAAAGTTGAAAACATATGTCCTTTTGAATTGCTGAAAAATCTACATCCATCTCCTGCTGTTTGTGGATACCCAAAAAATGCAGCATTGAATTGGATAAACACTCTTGAGTCTTTTCCTAGAGGGAATTATGCTTCGCCAATGGGTTGGGTTGATGAATCAGGAAATGCTTCATTTCTTTTAGCAATAAGAGGCGCAAGATATATTGAAGAAAATATTGAATTTACTGCCGGTTCAGGTATAGTTTCAGGATCTGTTTTAGAGAAAGAAATAGATGAGATTAAATTAAAACTTGAATCTATAGTAAAACAAATATTTTTCGCTAAAAATCCTAGATAATTTCCACTAATTTTTCAATAACTTCGTCTGAAACATTCTTATTGGATAAATTTTCTATTTCTCTTAAACCTGTTGGACTTGTTACATTAATCTCGCTGAGCATTCCATTTATTACATCAATACCCACAAAAAATAAACCTTCATCTTTGAAGTGTTGAGATAAATCTGAGCAGATACTTTTTTCTTTTTCTGTTAATGATGTTGGTTCAGCCTTTCCTCCCATAGCTAAATTACTCCTAAAATCTCCTCCTTGAGGAATCCTATTTATAGATCCAATTGCTTCGCCATTTACGATGATTATTCTTTTATCACCCTCTATGACTTCAGGAATGAATTTTTGCATCATAACGGGTAATTCTTCTTGAGAAGTAATTAATTCAATGATTGATTTAATTCCTGGAGAATTTTTATTTATCCTTATAACCCCTTGACCACCTTTTCCTCCGAGAGGTTTTATGACTACTTCATGATTTATATTTGCAAAATTAATAAGGTCTTTTACTTTACTCGCAACTATTGTAGGTGCCATTAAGTGGCTGTATCTCAAGGCACCTAGCTTTTCATTCCATGCTCTTAAAGATGAAGGCTTGTTAATTACTTTTACACCTTTTCTTTCGGCAACTTCTAAAAGATGGGTTGCATATAAATAAGCCTCATTTACAGGAGGATCTTTTCTCATCCAAATGCAATTAAATTCAGCGAGAGGTATGCAATCATTTTCTTTGAAAGAAATCCATGGATTTACTTCAACTTGTACGGAAGATGCCCATACATCATCACCTCTAGCTTCAAGGTCTTGAGGAGTACAACTCCATATTTCAATATTTTTTTTTGATGATGCTTGCATTAAAGCAGCAGATGAATCTTTTAAGGGATTAATATTTTTTATTGGATCTATTACGAATAGAAATTTCATAAGATCTAGATTAATAATGCGTCTAATTTATTTTCATTTTCTAACTTGTAGAGATCATCGCATCCTCCGATACCCTCATTATCTATAAATATTTGCGGTAATGTTCTTCTACCATCAGCCCTGTCAGTCATCAATGTTCTGGCATCTTCATCGCCATCTATTTTATATTCTGTAAAATTAATATTTTTTTTCTTGAGTAGAGATTTTGCTCGAATACAGAATGGGCAATATTGCCAAGTATAAATTTCAACTTTGGACATTTTTTTAAAATAATACTTAGTTTATACTATTAAATAAAAGTGCTTGTTAGATTATAAATAACGATTAAATTCTATTTTGATAGATATTACAGATTTCAAAAAAGATCTTTCAGAACTTACAGAGCGCCTGGGTAATGCTCAGGATTGTCTTTGACGTTCCAAGATTAAAAGCGCAAAGGCGAGAGTTAGAGCAAATTTCTGCTCAGCCTGAATTTTGGGAGAATCAAGAAGAAGCTAGAAAACAAATGTTAATCCTTGATGATGTCAAAGCACAACTCGAATTATTAGATAAATGGAAAACTTTTATTTCCGATGCTATTGCCTCTCTTGAACTTTATTCTTTAGAACCTGCAGAGGATATGATTTTGGAATCCCAGCAGGGCTTAAAGAAATTAAGAGAGAATTTAGATAAATGGGAATTTGAAAGATTGTTATGTGGTGAATACGATAAGGAAGGAGCAGTAGTTTCTATTAACGCAGGTGCGGGTGGAACAGATGCACAGGATTGGGTAGAGATATTATTGAGAATGTATTCAAGATGGGCCGATAATAATCAAATGCGCCTTATCATCAATGATTTATCTCAAGGAGAAGAAGCAGGTATTAAAAGTGTAACGTTTGAAATTGATGGAAAATATGCATACGGCTATTTGCAACATGAAAAAGGAACTCATAGATTAGTAAGAATTTCTCCTTTCAACGCTAATGGCAAAAGACAAACCAGCTTTGCTGGGGTGGAAGTTATGCCAAAATTAGATGACAATATTTCACTTGATATACCTGAAAAAGATTTAGAAATTACCACTAGTAGATCTGGTGGAGCTGGAGGACAAAATGTTAATAAAGTAGAAACAGCAGTAAGAATTGTTCATTTGCCTTCAGGGATTTCAGTAAGATGCACCCAAGAAAGATCTCAATTACAAAATAAAGAAAAAGCTATGTTACTTCTTAAGTCTAAACTATTAGTGATTGCTAAAGAACAACGAGCTGCAGAAGTCGCTGATATTAAAGGTGATATTGTGGAAGCTGCATGGGGCAATCAAATAAGAAATTATGTTTTCCATCCCTATCAAATGGTAAAAGATCTTAGGACTATGCAGGAGACCAACGACTTAGATAGTGTTTTAGATGGTGGACTTGAACCATTTATTCATGAATTATTACGCATGAATATTTCTTCTTAAGAATCTATTTAATAACTAATGGAAAATAAAAACGAAAATTTTAAAAAAAAAGTTGCTCCTCCAAGCTTTATAAAGCTTGCTATGAGAAATATGGTAAGGAAGGGTTCAAAAAGTATTTCTCATTTTTTAATAACCTTTCTAGTGTTAATTGGGATATTAATACTTGTGGCCACAATAGGTAAGCCCAATATCCCTGTATAAGAATGTATGAAAGAAAAAATTATTTCTGAAATAAATTTAGATTTGGTTTTTCAATGTGATGATTTTTCTCAATTTTTAAATAAGTTAAAAGATACTAAAACAAAACTTATTTTTGAATCTATTTTTTGGGAGAAAGTTTTTTTATCTTGGATAAATACGATATTAAAAAAAGACGATTATCAATTGCCAAATTTTATTTTTGAAAAAAAATCTTTTTCATTAGGTTTACAGATAATTTCTAATAAAGAAATTGCTTCTATGAACAAAAAGTGGATGCAAAAAAATGGTCCAACTGATGTTCTATCTTTTCCAATCATTTCTGATGAATCTCTAAATAATTTTGATCACATAGAGTTGGGAGATATATTTATATCATTTGAGATGGCACTTGAGCAATCTTATGAATATAAACATTCAATCTATAGAGAGATGCTCTGGTTGGCTAGTCATGGATTTTTACATCTTTTGGGATGGGAACATAATAATGATTTTGATTTGGAAAATATGTTAAATTTTCAGGAATATTTAATTACTCGATTAGATTAAAAATCTATGGAAAAAAAATTACACTCTTTAGAAAATAGAAAAGAATCATACAAAACTTCTAGTAATGTATTAAAAAGTTTTAAATATGCTTTCAGTGGAATTAGTTACGTATTAAAAACTTCAAGAAATTTTAAAATTCAATTAATTTTTGCAGTTACATGTTTAATAATTGGTTTTTCACTACAAATTAGTCTAAGTGATTTTGTAATTCTGATTGCCACAATTATGTCTGTTTTAATATTAGAAATATTAAACACATCTATTGAATCAATAGTTGATTTAGTTGTGAAAAGAGAATTTAGTAGTTTGGCTAAAATTTCAAAAGATACTTCTTCAGGAGCTGTATTATTAGCTTCAATTCATTCTGTTATTATTGCTGTATATATCTTTGTTCCTAAAATAAAGTTGTTATTTTAAATCTATATAAATATGTTTCTTGTTATTGATAATTACGATAGTTTTACTTACAACCTTGTTCAATATTTAGGAGAACTTTCTGTTGAGCATGAAATAACTAAAGAATTAATAGTAAAAAGAAATGATGAAATCACTTTAGAAGAAATTATCAAACTAAACCCTAGTGGTATCCTATTATCTCCAGGTCCTGGGAATCCAGATCAATCTGGAATTTGTCTGCCAATACTAAAAAAATTATCTAAAAATATTCCGATATTAGGAGTTTGTTTAGGTCATCAAGCTTTGGCTCAGGCTTTTGGAGGTAAGGTTGTAGTTGGGAAAGAACTTATGCATGGTAAGACATCTAAAATATTTCATAATCAAAAAGGATTATTTAAAGATATCGATTCTCCATTTGTTGCGACAAGATACCATAGTCTTATAGTTGATTCAAGTTCTTTACCATCTTGTTTTGAGATAACTGCGACTTTAGAAGAATCAACTATTATGGCTATCTCTCACAAAGAATATAAACATTTACATGGGGTACAGTTCCATCCTGAAAGTGTTTTAACACAATTTGGTCATAAATTAATTAGTAATTTTCTAAAAATGGCTGAACAAAAGTAAAATACTAAAAAATTAATTTTATGATTTCTCAAATTAAAAATATTTTCTTTTTTATATTCTTTAGCTCCTTTTTACCTACCTCATTATTGGCAAGGAATTTAGTAATAAAAAGTTTGGGACATGGTAGTTTTTTAATTAATAGTGCAGAAAAATCTATTCTTATAAATCCGTTTAAAGCAATAGGTTGTGCAAGTAATTTAGAGGAGCCAAAAGAAGTCAACGTAGATTTTATTTTGGCTAGTTCTAGGCTTCCAGACGAAGGATATAACCCAAATGATCAATTAATGTTTGTTGAGCCAGGAATCTATCAATTTGAGGATATTTTATTAAATGGAATTTCTGTACCACATGACAGAGTAGAGGGAAGAAGATTTGGGATGGCAACTGTTTGGAGTTGGGAGCAGAATGATCTTAAAATTGTTCATATGGGAGGAGCTGCTGGTGATATTGATATTAATAGTCAAATTATTTTGTCTCGCCCAGATATCTTATTTATTTCCATTGGAGGAGGAATAAAATCTTACGATGGGGAAGAAGCCTCAAGAATAGCTAAGATCTTAAAACCTAATTTAGTTATTCCTGTTCACTTTGCAAGTGGCAAAAGAATTAATAAAGAATGTGATTTCTCAAATGCTGATTTATTTATCGAAAATATGAAAGATTTTAAAGTAAAGTATGTTGGAAAAGATTTTCAAATAAAACCTAAAAGAATAGATCAAAATACAATTTATATCTTCGGTAATTAATTTTTTAAATCTAATAACTTGTAATTTTCCCAGAAAAAAATCATTTGTTCTTTAGTTCCAATACTAACCCTTATTGACTTACCAATATCTTTTTTGTTTTCCATACTTCTAATAAGAATTCCTTTTTGTCTCATCTCTTGTATTAAAATTTTAGAATCTTTTTTTGGCCAAATTAAGAAATAATTACCTCCACTAAAGTGAGTTCTGATTATTGTTGATTTAAATTTATTTAAAATCCATTCCCTTGCTTTTTTTACTTCCAAAACATACTTATCAATATATGATTTGTCTTTAAGTGCAGCTAATGCTGCTGTTATAGCAAAGCTATTTACATCATATGGTCCTGTAACTTTATTAATGTACTGAATTAAACTTTTATTACCAAAAGTAAAACCTATTCTTAATCCAGCTAAACCTGCAGTTTTTGAAAGAGATTGGATTATTAGTATATTTTTAGTCTTTTCAAAATCTATCGATTCAAGAAGACTATCTCCACTAAATTTTTCATATAGTTCATCAACAATTATTAATGAATCGTGTTTGATATTAGCTAAGTTAATTATCTCTTGGGAGCTTAAAACTGTTCCTGTTGGATTATTTGGATTACAAATAAATATTAACTTTGGATTATGCTTTATTATTTTTTTCCTAAATTCTTCGATGGGGAATAGAAAATTTTCTCCAACGTAAGAACAACTTATTTTCTTCATTCCTCGCATTTCTGCACAAGGAGAATAGTAACCAAAAGTTGGATTTGTGGTTAGAAATATTTGATCTTTTTCTCCAAAGCAATTGAAAATTGCATTTATCGCTGCATCTGCTCCATTGAAAATTCCTATTTCATCAATATCAAATTTTCTTGAATCGAGATATTTATCAGATAAGAATTTTTTTAAAAAATTATATTCTGGATAAATTGAAATCTCATCTAATTTTATCGCTTGTAATGCCTCTAAAACCTTAGGACTAGGACCTAAAGTATTTTCATTAAAGTCTAAGCGGAGTAAATTTCTTCTATTTTCTAAAGGTGCAGAGTAAGATTGCATATTTATTATTTCTTCTCTTGGTTTTGGGAAAAGATTTTTTAATGGATCAAAATCATTCATTACATTCTTTCTAAAGTTTCAATTCCTAGAAGCTCTAAGCTTAATTTTAGTGTTTTTGCAGTTAGGTCACATAAATTAAGTCTAGAAATTTTTATATTTTTTTCTTCTTTGAGGATTGGAACTTGATCATAGAATCTATTAAAAGTCTGACATAGCTCGAACAGATAATTGCATAGTCTATTTGGCATTAAGTCTTTTTCAATAGAGATTATGACTTCATCGAACTTAAGTAATTTTTTGATAAGTTTCCACTCAGATTTATTATCATAATTAATGTATTGAAAATCTTTAGAGTCATAAACAAAATCATTTTTTCTTTTAATTCCTAAAATTCTTACAAGTGTATATAACAAATAAGGAGCAGTATTTCCATTAAGGGAAAGCATTTTATCAAAACTAAATTGATAATTAGTAATCCTATTTTGACTTAAATCTGCATACTTAACAGCGCCTAATCCAATAATTCTTGAAGTATTTGCAATAAATTCTTCGTTCTCGTAACGATCTTCATCTTCTAATCTTTTCGATAAATCTTCTTTTGCTCTTCTGACAGCTTCTTTTAATAAATCTTTTAACCGTATTGTTTTACCTTCTCTTGTCTTTAGTTTTTTGCCATCAATTCCTTGAACTAACCCAAAAGGGACATGGTCTACTTGACAATTATCTGGGATCCATTTTGCTTTTTTTGCAACTTGAAAAACTCCAGCAAAATGATTTGCTTGTCCATGATCAGTTACATAAATAATTCTTGAAGCATCATCCCCATTAGGAGCTTTATTGAATCGATATCTTATAGCAGCAAGATCTGTGGTGGCATAATTAAAACCGCCATCTTTTTTTTGAATAATTAGCGGTAAAGGTTTGCCTTCTTTATTAGTCATACCATCTAAAAATACACATTTTGCTCCTTGGTCTTCTATGAGTATTTTTTTAAATTTCAAATCCTCAATAACAGACTTTAAGAATGGATTATAAAAAGATTCACCTCTCTCTTTTATTTTTATTTTTAAATTTTTATAGATTTCATCAAATTCCTTTCTAGATTGATCACATAACAATTTCCAGGCTTCTATCGAGTTACAATCTCCACTTTGTAATTTTACTACTTCCTCCCTAGATCTTTGTTGGAATTCAGATTCATTATCAAATCTTTTTTTTGATGCTTTATAAAATTCAACTAAATCACTTATTTTGATCTTTCCTATTTCTTCTAGATCATTTGAATATAAATCTTTGAGCTGAGTAATCAGCATTCCAAATTGTGTTCCCCAATCACCAACATGATTGAGTCTTAATACTTCATAACCTCTTAACTCGAAAATTCTAGATATTGAGTCCCCTATTATTGTTGATCTTAAATGCCCCACATGCATTTCTTTAGCAATATTAGGACTAGAAAAATCTACTATAACTTTATTAGATAAACCACTATCTAAATTTTTTTTAATTAGAGGTATGCCAGCCCTTTGGCATTGAATATTTGATTTGATTTCATTTATTAGAATTTCATCTTTTAATCTTATATTTATGAATCCAGGTCCTGCTATTTCTAGACTCTTGCATAATTTTAATATGCTTTTATTTTTATTTAAAAGATTAACAAAATCATCAGAGATTTCTCTTGGTTTCTTTTTATATATTTTAGATAAACTTAAACAAACATTACATTGATAATCACCAAACTCTTCTTTTGATGATTGTGTAATTAAATTTTTTTTAAGATTTTCGAATTCTCCTTTTTTATTATTTTTTTCAAGACTATCTAAAAGAGCTTGTTCAAAGTGTTTTGTTAATTCTTTAAAAATGATTAGCATTAATTATTCAATTATTTATCTATATAATTAATTAATATAACGCATACTTAAATCAATCCAATTACTTTTGGTAATTGAAGAACTTGTTGAAATCAAATCAATACCTTTTATTAGATATTTACTAATTTCTTCAGGGTTAATTCCAGAAACTTCTATTATCAAATTTTTATTTACTTCTTTTTTTAAGCTATTCATTGATAAATCTCTTAATTCTTGAACATTTTTTTTGATTATTTCAGGGCTAAGTTCATCCAATAAGACACTATCTGCTCCTGCTAATACTGCTTCTTTTGCCTGTTCGATATTCTCAGCTTCAATTATGATATGTGTTGTAAAAGGCGAATTTAGTCGAATTTTTTTTACCGCATTATTAAGATTATCTGTCCATGCAATGTGATTTTCTTTTATCATAGCTGCATCGTATAATCCCATTCTATGATTGACTCCACCTCCGCATTTGAATGCATATTTTTCAAATATTCTTAAGCCAGGAGTCGTTTTCCTAGTATCTGCTAATTTTATATTTGTACCTTCTAACTTATTTACAAGATTCTTTGTGTATGTTGATATTCCAGATAAATGCATTGCTATATTTAAGCTTATTCTTTCACTAGCTAGCAAACTTTTTGAAGGCCCATATATTTCTAAGAGTTTTTGATCTTTAACAAATTGATCTCCATCAGAGATATTAAATTTTGGACTGATTTTTAAATCAATTTTTCTAAAAATTTCTTTTATAATTTCAACCCCGCAGAATATACCCTCTTCTTTTGCAATCCAATATGCATTACCATTTTCTTCTGTAATAGAGGAACTTGTAAGATCTCCCCTACCTATATCTTCATCGATCCAATTATCAATGATTTTACTTATTATTGGAGTATTTAAATCCACTAAACTAAGAAATAATTAATTAATAAAAATTCAACTGAAGTTAGAGAATCAACTATATATCACTATGTAATTTAACTCAAATTTATTTACCAATACAAAACTTAGAAAAAATATTATCTAGAAGTTCCTCTGTTAATTCTTGACCAGTTATTTTAGATAAGTTTTGAATTCCATCTCTCAGCTCAATTGATAACAAATCAAATGGCAATTTATTTTCAATTATTTCATCAGTATCATTTAAATTAGATAAGCAAGCAGACAAATTTGTTAGATGTCTTTCGTTTAAAAATATATTGATATTTTCTACTTGTTTTAATCCGCATTTTTTTATAATTGTGTCTATTAATAATCTTTCACCATCATTATTCTTAATACTCATAAGAATTGTGTTTTTTAACTCATTTGAATTAATATTTTTGCAATCAATTAAATCTTTTTTATTTCCCAAAATAGTAATTAATTTTTCTTTGGGAATTTCTTGCATTATTTTTTTGTCTTCTTCATTAAATCCTTCTTCAAGACTATAAATATAAATTATAAAATCTGACTCTTTTATTTTCCCAAAACTTTTTTTAATTCCAATACTTTCAATTTGTTCATGAGTTTCTCTTATGCCAGCAGTATCAATTATTTTCATTGGAATATCATTAATAGTTAAATTAACTTCAATAACATCTCTAGTTGTTCCAGGAATATTAGTTACGATTGCTTTCTCTTTTTTTGCAAGCAAATTTAATAAAGAGCTTTTACCAACATTTGTTTTACCTATAAGATTTTAACAAATATACTTTGAAACAAAATGAAGATATCTATTCGATATATTCCAAAGATATTCTTGAAGAAAAAGACGATGTTATAAAACAATTAACTTATGAAAATATCTATTCAATAGAATCAGGAGATTTACAAACCATAAGTAATTATTTAATTGATGGTAAGAAACTAGAGAAAATATCAAAAAAATTTTTTAACCTAAAAAATAATAAAGATAAATCTGCTTTTCTTTATTCAAAAGTTGATATCAAAGATGGTAATTCTAATAAAATTGAATATTTTTCTAATTTGCAGGACCTTAATTTTCTCATTAGAAATATTTTAAAAATATCAAATGAAGAATCGCTAGAAATCATAAGACAAACTATTCCCGAAAAAAATCCAATTCTTTATACAAAAACAATATTAAAAATTCTTTAAATTAAATTTATTCAAACAAGCTTCAACCTCAATCATTTTAATTTTTTGAAGTTAATATCTTGTGGTTAATTAAAAATTATTTGACTATGTTTAATCTATAAGTATTTGATATTGAATTAAGCAATTGGATAGTAAGAAACTAATTTTAAAACCAGGATTAGAGGGTGTACCAGTTACAAATTCATCTATCTGTGATATTGACGGCAACAAAGGTAAATTATTGTACAGAGGGTACTCCATTGAGGAACTATCCAAAAAAAGTAGTTTTTTAGAAACTGCTTACCTATTGATTTGGGGTGAATTACCCACAGCTATTCAACTTAGAGATTTTGAACAAGAAGTTCAGATGCATCGAAGATTAAGTTTTAGAGTCAGAGATATGATGAAATGTTTCCCTGCGACAGGTCATCCTATGGACGCTCTTCAATCTAGCGCAGCTTCTTTGGGGCTTTTTTATTCACGTAGAGCAATAGATGATCCTAATTACATCTACAACGCAGTGATAAGACTAATAGCAAAAATACCCACTATGATTGCTGCTTTTCAACTTATTAGAAAAGGACAAGACCCTATTCAACCTCGTGATGATTTAACTTACTCATCAAATTTTCTTTACATGCTGACTGAAAAAGAGCAAGATCCTATAGCTGCAAAAGTTTTTGATAGGTGTTTAATACTACATGCTGAACATAGTTTAAACGCGAGTACATTTAGCGCTAGAGTGACTGCAAGCACTCTTACAGACCCATATGCTGTCATCGCATCCGCAGTAGGTACCCTTGCTGGCCCGCTTCATGGAGGAGCGAATGAAGATGTGATTGCAATGTTAGAAGAAATCAAAACGCCAGAAAATGCTGCTTCTTTTTTAGATAACGCGATAAAAAATAAAAGTAAAATAATGGGCTTCGGTCATAGGGAATATAAAGTCAAAGATCCAAGAGCAATTATTCTTCAAAAGCTGGCAGAAGAGCTTTTTATTAGATTTGGAGCAGATGAAATGTATGAAGTTGCTAAATCACTAGAGGCACAGGCAATACCAAGACTTGGCCCTAAGGGTATATTCCCTAACGTGGACTTTTATTCAGGTCTTGTATATAGAAAACTTGGTATTCCTCGCGATTTATTTACTCCAATTTTTGCCATTTCTAGAGTTGCAGGTTGGTTAGCTCATTGGAGAGAGCAACTTGGCGCAAATAGAATTTTTAGACCATCTCAAATCTATACTGGTTCATCACCAAGAGATTGGATCAGCGTAGATAATAGAAAATAATATTTGCAGCTTTTCATAAAAAACACACATATTGTTTGTGAAGAGTTAATGTATTAAGTAAATAACACAAAAATTTTGGATTACGGATTAGATCTCGAATATAGTTTCAATGAATTCTTAAAAGGTTTTGGCATTTCTAGTGATATCGCTCATATAATTTGGCTGCCTCTACCTATGCTTTTGGTTTTAGTAGCGGCAGTTGTTGGGGTCTTAGTAACAGTTTGGCTTGAAAGAAAAATATCTGCTGCTGCTCAACAAAGAATTGGTCCCGAATATGCAGGAGCGCTTGGCGTCCTTCAACCAATTGCAGATGGTCTTAAGTTACTTGTCAAAGAGGATATTATTCCCGCTAAAGCGGATGGAATTCTCTTCACTGCAGGACCTATATTAGTTCTTGTCCCAGTGATTCTCTCCTGGCTAATAGTTCCTTTTGGACAAAACCTTTTAATAAGTAATGTTGGTATTGGAATTTTTCTATGGATCTCTTTAAGCAGTATCCAGCCAATTGGACTTCTTATGAGCGGATATGCATCAAATAATAAATATTCTTTATTAGGAGGTTTAAGAGCAGCAGCTCAATCAATAAGTTATGAAATTCCTTTAGCTTTATCTGTACTAGCTATCGTACTAATGACAAATTCTCTAAGTACTATTGATATTGTCAACCAACAAAGTGGTGCTGGAATCCTAAGTTGGAATATATGGAGACAACCAGTTGGTTTTATAGTTTTTTGGATTTGCGCTCTTGCAGAATGTGAGAGACTTCCATTTGACTTACCTGAAGCTGAAGAAGAATTAGTTGCAGGATATCAAACTGAATATGCAGGGATGAAATTCGCATTGTTCTACCTTGGTAGTTACATTAATTTAATACTTTCAGCTTTATTGGTATCAATACTTTATTTGGGAGGATGGGGTTTTCCTATTCCAGTTGAATTAATAGCTAAGTTTCTAAATTTGCCAATTGATGCACCCTTCATACAAGTTTTCACTGCATCAATAGGAATTGTAATGACTGTATTGAAAGCATATCTTTTAGTTTTCATTGCAATATTATTGCGTTGGACAACTCCTAGAGTAAGAATAGATCAACTATTAGATCTAGGATGGAAGTTTCTTCTTCCAATTTCTCTTGCTAATCTTTTGATAACTGCAGGATTAAAACTTGCTTTTCCACAATTCTTTGGTGGTTAAACTTAAGTAAAAATACTTAAATTTAAAATTAATCCACTAAAATAAAATAACTAAGTAAATTCTTCAAATGAAAAATTTCCTTCAACAAATAAATAGCTATATCAAAGAAGCATTTAATGCTGGCAAATATTTATATAATGGTTTATCAGTTACTTTTGATCATCTTCGAAGAAGACCTGTTACTGTCCAATACCCGTATGAAAAATTAATACCCTCTGAAAGATATAGAGGAAGAATACATTATGAATTCGATAAATGTATCGCTTGTGAAGTTTGTGTGAGAGTATGTCCCATTAATCTTCCAGTAGTCGATTGGGTAATGAATAAAGAAACCAAAAAAAAGGAACTTAGAAATTATTCAATAGATTTCGGAGTTTGTATATTTTGCGGAAATTGCGTTGAATATTGCCCAACTAATTGTCTATCAATGACAGAAGAATACGAATTAGCTACTTTTGACAGACACAATCTAAATTTTGATAATGTTGCACTTGGCAGGTTACCTACAAACGTAACAACAGATCCCTCAGTTAAACCTCTAAGAGAACTTGCCTATCTTCCTAAAGGTGTCATGGACCCTCATGAAATCCCTGCTTCAGATACTAGAGTTGGTAAATTACCGGAAGAAGTTTATGATTGGATGAAACCTGTATCCAATGAAAATAATGATAAAGTTTCTAATCCAAGCAATTAATTTCCATTAATTTATGTCCATTGCAATAACAACTCAAATTATTTGTTTTACAGTTCTTTCTTTAATTATCCTTATTGGAGCACTTGGTGTTGTATTGCTCGAAAGTATTGTTTATTCAGCCTTTCTTCTAGGGGGGGTTTTCATGAGTGTGGCAGGATTATATCTTCTTTTAAATGCAAGTTTTGTGGCTGCAGCACAAGTTTTAGTTTATGTGGGTGCAGTTAATGTATTAATAATTTTTGCAATAATGTTAGTCAATAAAAAAGAAGATTTAAAACCTATTAATGACATTAAATCGAGAAGAATAATATCAACATCAATATGCTTAACCCTACTAAGCCTCTTAATAAGAGTTGACTTGACCAATGTATGGAGCCTATCAAGTCCTCAAAACTCAATAGGAGAAGAATCAACTATCAGAATTGGTGAACATCTATTTAGTGATTATTTACTCCCATTTGAATTGGCTTCAGTTTTACTTTTAATGGCAATGATTGGGGCTATTGTTTTAGCTAGAAGAGATGTAATGACCAAGGATATTTCCACTGGATTACCTGTTGATCAAGAGTTAATTGAAAAATCTTCAGAACCACTACTTACCAATAAAAATTAACCTTTCAACTTTCTTATTATGAGTTTAGAATCAATTCCTATTCAAGCCTATTTAATAGTATCTTCAGCACTATTCTGTATTGGTATTTGGGGATTATTAAATAGCAGAAATGCAGTCAGAGTTCTCATGAGCATTGAATTAATGCTCAATGCAGTAAATATAAACTTGATGGCATTTTCTTCCTATATTGATAATAATTTAATTCAAGGACAAGTTTTTACCATTTTTGTTATCACTGTTGCTGCCGCAGAAGCAGCTGTTGGATTAGCTATATTATTATCTCTTTACAGAAATAGGGTGACTGTAGATATGGAAAGTTTTAATTTATTAAAATGGTAAAACCACTAAATGAAACTTTCATTAGTGCTTATTGTATATCGTTCAAATAGTTTTATAGCTCAAGAGGCTTCTAAATTCTGCGAAGAAGTCCTTAAAGCTAAAAATATAAAATCAAAAAGAATTGAAAGTGATTTTCATAAAGATGAAATTGAAAAACATTTTTGTAATCCAGAATTACCACCAAATATTGGCATAGTTCTTGGTGGGGATGGAACCTTCCTAAAATGTGCAAATGCTTTAGCTGATTATGATGTTCCTTTGTTGAGCATCAATATTGGTGGTAATCTAGGATTCCTTACGCAAGAAAAAGATTTTTTGTTTGACAAATCTTTTATTGAAATTCTTGAAAAAGAAGAATATACAATTGACTTTCGTAATAGATTAAATTGTAATGTTTGTATTAATGGGACAACTTCTGAGAAAAAAATTATAAAAAGCTACGACGCCTTAAATGATTTTTATTTTAAATCTATTGAAGAAGACATTTCTCCTACCAACCAAATACAAATTGAAATAGATAACGAGAAAGTCAATGAATATAAAGGTGATGGATTAATCATATCTACATCTACTGGTTCAACTGCCTACTCAATGGCTGCAGGTGGTCCAATAGTGCACCCCAGCATTGATGCAATGATAATTAACCCTATATGCCCGATGAGTTTGGCTAGTAGACCAATAGTTATACCTAATACAAGTAAGGTAATAATTAAACCTGTAAAAAAAAGTAAAGGAGAAATTAAATTATGGAGAGACGGTTCAAAATGTATGACTATTAAGGAGAATTATTATTGTGAGATCAAAAAAGGGCAATCACCCTGCAAAATAATAAAGTTTAAAAAAAGCACTAATTACTATAATACCTTAATAAAAAAACTAGATTGGAAAGGTGATTTATCTCAAAAAAATCCAAACAACTAAATGGCCTTAGAAATAGAAAGAAGATTTCTTATAAAAAATGATAATTGGAAAGAATTCATAACTAAAAAAATTTATATTGAACAAGGATATTTATCCAAAAGTTTAGATGGTTGGATTATAAGATTAAGGTTTACAGGGAAAGACTCTAAAATTGCGCTCAAAAAACATATCAAAGGCTTTACCAACTTTGAATTTGAATACTCCATTCCGCGAAACGATGCTGAAACAATAATGTCAAATCTTTCAAGTACAATTAAAAAAGAAAGATTCTTTTTAGAAGTTGAAAAAAAATCTTGGATTATAGATTGCTTTAAAGAAAATAATTATCCACTCGTAATTGCAGAAATTGAACTTTCCAATGAAGAGGAAGATTTATTTCTTCCATCTTTCATTTCAAAAGAAATTACTGGGCTGACCCATTACTCCAATTTCAGTCTCGCTAAGAATCCTTTTTCAGAATGGAAAGAAGACTATTTGACAACTTTTAAAAGTAACTAGTCAAAGGAGCCACTCATCCTTTATATTTTCTTTATATTTAAGTAAAGTTATTTTTATTTTTCTCCACATGTATGGTCTTTACGACAAGGAAGGAATATTGAGATTTGTTGATTCAGACAAAGATACATGTATTGCATATGCTGAACTCTTCGAATTAGGTTCTACAAATTATTGTTTAATGGATTTGGCTAACGATACAAAAAAAGAAAAAGTTAATACTAATCTTGATCAGAGTCTGGGAGTGAACAACAATTAAATCCATCTCTACAAATCTTTCCGTTGTCCATTGCCCAATTCAAAAGTGCTACTCTGTTTTTAGAGCCAGTTTTTGTAAACATATTACTTACATGATTATCAACAGTTCTTTTACTGATAGTTAGTTTTACCGCAATTTCTTGATTAGTGAGCCCATCAGCTACGAGATCAATGATTTCCATCTCTCTAGCAGAGAGACCCATCATATCAATGTTGTTTACTTCTTCTTCAACCATTTGCATTTAAACAGTTCCTTTTTTATATTAATAAAGTTTAGCAATCTCAGTACACTTGTTAACCAACAAGGAAACAAAAGCAATTGAAATCAAAACTTCAGCAGACTTTAGAAAAAAAATCTAAGGTAATAACGGCAGAGTTAATGCCGCCAAGAGGTGGAAACCCCATAAGATCTCTTAAGATAGCACAACTTTTGAAAGATAAGGTACATGCTGTTAACATTACTGACGGAAGCAGAGCTGTAATGAGAATGTGCAGCTTGGCAATGTCCAAACTATTACTGGAAAATGGAATAGAACCAGTAATGCAAATATCTTGCAGAGATCGTAATAAAATTGCTTTACAATCTGACATTCTGGGAGCAAATGCTTTAGGAATTAGAAACATTTTATGCATTACTGGTGATTCAGTAAAAGCAGGGGATCAACAAGATGCTAAGGCAGTACATGAGTTTGAGTCAGTTAGATTGCTTCAACAAATTCAAGCTTTCAATAAAGGAATTGATCCTACTCTAGGAGAACTTTCCGATAAAAAAACATTTATTTTTGCAGGTGCGGCAGCTGATCCTAGTTGCAGAAATCAAAGAAGTTTAGAAAATAGAATGAGAAAGAAAAAAGAGGCTGGAGCTGGATTTATACAAACTCAAATGGTTATGGAAAAACAAAATTTGATAGAATTTTGCAAAAAAATTACCAATCCTCTTGAAATTCCTGTAATTGCAGGAGTATTCCTATTAAAGTCTTACAAAAACGCTCTCTTTATTAACAAATACGTTCCAGGGGCATATATCCCTGAAAATATCTTAAATCGTCTGAAAGATGCAAAAGACCCTTTACAGGAAGGTATTAAAATTGCAGCTGAACAAGCTCATGATTTTATTAATATTGCAAATGGTGTGCATCTAATGGCCGTAAAGGCAGAGCATTTAATTCCTGAGATTATTGAAAAAGCTGATCTTAATCTGGAATATTAATCAAATCAGTACCTAATAATTCTGCCATAGCTTTCTGCTGAGGTGATGGCTCAGTTAAATCAGATCTTCTTGAATCTGCTATTAACCAATCTAAAGAGGCATCTTGCAAATCAAAATGATCTCCATTTTTCCCAACACAATATTTACCAAACACTAATTTATCCATAAGCCTTACACCTTTACCAATTTTAGAATAATCAAAAATAATTGAGTTATCTATAGTTGCTCCCTCACAAATGCAACAACTTGGTCCAATCATGGAAGGGCCAATAATAGTTGCTCCATCCTCTATCCTAGTCATGCCTCCTATATAAACAGGTCCTGTTATATTAACTTTTTCCCAGTTAGCCGCAACATTCAATCCTGTAAAAACTCCTGGTTTAATTTCCTTACCTGGTATTTGCACTTGTCGTACCTTACCTTTTAATACATTTCTAATAGCACTCCAATAATCAGGAACTTTTCCAATATCTACCCATTCAAAATCCATTGGTAATGCAAAAAATGGTAAATCCATTTCAACAAGTTTAGGGAAAAGATCCGCTCCAATATCAAATTTCTCTGCTGAAGGTATGTAATTAAAAATTTCGGGTTCGAAAAGATAAATTCCTGTATTTATAGAGTCGCTTAAAGCTTGATCAACTGATGGCTTTTCCTGAAAAGCCTTTATTCGTCCATTTTCATCTGAAACTACAACACCGTAACTTGATACTTGATCTTTAGTTACCTTCTTTGTGATTAAGCTCGCAATAGCTCCTTTCTGCTTATGTTTTTTAACAGCTTGAGTTAAATCTAAATCAACTAAAGCATCACCACATAAAACAACAAAAGTTTCATCAAAAAAATTTTGAAAATCTTGAATTTTTTTTAATCCTCCTGCGGATCCTAAAGCATCACCTATTAATTCTCCATCTTCAATTCTTCCCTCAAAACTATAAGCAATCTCTACTCCAAATCTTTGCCCATCCCTAAAATAATTTTCAATTTCTTCAGCCAGATGAGAAACATTTACCATTATTTCCTTAAAGTTATGTTCCCTTAAAAGTTCCAAGAGAAACTCCATTACAGGTTTTTGCAAAATCGGAATCATCGGTTTCGGAATAATATGAGTAATAGGCTGAACACGTGTGCCTTTACCTGCCGCAAGTATCATTGCCTTCATAATTTCAAAATCATTTTTCTAAATTATACGTTATTACTATTAAGCTTCTAAGCAGCTGATCAAGAAGCATTACTTACCTCAAGATTTTCTATAGGCAATTGAGCTACGCCACCATCAGGTATTATTCTTTTAATTTGAATTGGACCATATAAGGAATTAATTTGTTTAATTTCAATTTTGTTTTCAGATGATAAAAATAACAAAGCCCAAAAAACTCCCAAACGATCTTTATCTAAATCATTTTTTACAACTGTTTGCCATTTCTTGACTAAATATTCAAAATCTGTCCATTGTAATGTTTTTTCCCATTCATTAATAAATTTCCCTAATGCTTTAGTGGTTTCTGGAAGTTTCTCGCGATGTGCTAATGATTTTACTTGAGAAATTAGAGCCTTATCAGAATATTTTTTATTTCTTTTTCTCTTCATGAGCAGAAGATCTTGGGTTTCTATAACTTCTGCTATTGACTCTAACTGACTTACAAGTTCTCCCAATGTTGTTGTACGTTTAAGAATTGGTTGTGCAATTGATCTTCTCCGCAGATATTTTTCAGGATATTTTGGAATATCAAATTCTTTATCAATCCAATCTTGATCATCCAAATCAAATTCATCTTCAAAATCTGAAGAATTTTCTTTAAAAACATCAGATTCTAAAACCTGGGCCTTTAAATTAACTAGTACAGAAGCCGCAAAAAATGCTTCACTTGTCTCAGCCAAATCCTTTTGATATGTGATTTGACTATTTGAAGATCTATTGAAAGTATGTGCGTATTGCTCCAAAAAACTATCAATTACACTTATTACATCAATATCCCATGGATCAAGCTCACCTTTCCCTGCGGCGTCTTGAAGGAACTTAATCAACAATCTAGGACCTAATTGTTGCCTATCAATAGGATTGAAATAAGATATTTTTAAATAGATAAAATCTACTCACAAGATATCTTTTAATTTATTTAATGCCAAACAATATTGCATTAATTTAAAAAATTATATTGTTGGTGCTTTTAGGATGTCATTTTTTTTAGTTCCTGAAAAAATATTTGTTTTCACAGCACTTTTAACTGCGTTTAAATCTCTATCAACCAAATTATTGATAGATGCAATATAACTTTCAGTCACTAATCTTGGGTACAAACCTATTCCAATAATCGGTAAAAGTAAACAAGCAATAATATAAACTTCTCTTGGCTCTGCATCTATTAGTTTTCGTTCTTCGATTAATTTAGGATTTTCTTTACCAAAGAAAATTTCTCGCAACATTGAAAGTAGATAAATAGGAGTAAGTATTACACCTATAGCAGCTAAAGAGGCCATCACAATCCTAAAAGGAAGTGTGTATACTTCATCAGTCACAAATCCTGTAAATACCATCAATTCGGAGACAAATCCGCTCATACCAGGTAAAGCCAGAGAAGCTAGGGAGCAAGCAGTCCATAGGGCAAACATGATTCTCATTTTTTGTCCTACACCACTCATTTCATCAAGTTTAAGAGTCTTTGTTCTGTCATAGGTAGCACCAACAAGGAAAAATAAACTTGCACCGATTAATCCATGACTAACCATTTGCAGCATAGCTCCGCTTGTTCCAAGGCTACTAAAACTCCCTATCCCAATAAGAACAAAACCCATATGACTTATCGAACTGTATGCAATTTTTCTTTTAAGATTTCTTTGAGCAAAAGAAGTTAATGCAGCATAAATTATATTGACTACCCCTAGAACTATTAATAATGGTGCAAATTGAGCATGAGCAAGGGGTAATAATTGTGCATTAAATCTTAAAAGAGCATATCCACCCATCTTTAGTAAAATACCTGCTAGAAGCATATGAACAGGAGCTGTAGCCTCTCCATGAGCATCTGGAAGCCAAGTATGAAGAGGAACTATTGGTAGTTTTACTCCAAAAGCTATTAATAGTCCCACGTAACATAATATTTGGAATTTTTGACTAAAATCTTGAGCTGCCAAGTGAGAAAACTCAAAGTTAGGAATTTCTGTACCATAGAAACCCATTGCTAAAGCTGCCAGAAGAATGAAGATAGAACTGCCAGCTGTGTATATAATGAATTTTGTTGCTGCATATTGTCGATTTTTGCCACCCCATATAGCTAGTAATAAATAAACAGGAATTAACTCAAGTTCCCAAGTTAGAAAGAATAAAAGCATATCTTGTACTGCAAAAACAGCGATTTGCCCACCATCCATAACCAATATCAAAAAGAAAAATAACTTTGGTTTGAACTTTACTGGCCATGCAGCAAGAACTGCTAAAGCAGTTATAAAACTAGTTAATAATATTAACGGCATAGACATGCCGTCAGCGCCAACAGACCAAGTAAGTCCTAAATCAGGGAGCCAACTAATATTTTCTTTAAGTTGAACATTTTCATCATTAATATCAAAGCCATTTATATATGAACCTACAGTTATTAAAAAAGTTATTAACGCAATAGACAATGCAAACCATCTCACTTCTTTGCCATCCCCTTTATCAGGGAAAAAAGGTATCACAAATGCACTACCAATTGGGAATAAAATTGAGGCAGATAACCAAGGAAAATTAGACAATCCAGCTCCCAAAGGTCCCAAAGTTCCCAACATTTGTGTCGCAAAATGTGTAAAAAAATAAGTACTCAATTTAATAACAAATTTATCTTAAATAAAGTCTAGAAATTTTCTGTATTTTTTCACCCCAATGGACAGTGAAGACACACAATTGTAATTAAGATACTTGAGGGGATTGAAAACCAAATATGGCAACTAGTAGTATTACTCCTCCAAAAACAATGAGCGCATAAAATTGAGCCCTACCAGTCTCAAAATATTTTAAACCTTCTCCACTACCCAAAGTCACAAGTCCAGTAAGATTTACAACTCCATCAACAACCTTAGAATCAACTTCTAAGACTTCTTTAGCAAGTTTTCTACTCCCCTTAACAAAAAGTTTTTCATTAATATCATCTAGATACCATTTATTGGATAAAAATTGATTGATATTGGGAAACTTTTCGGCAAATAAAACTGACAAATTAATTTTTTTCACAAAATATGCCTGATAAGCAATAATAATTCCAACTGATGCAATAAGAACTGACGCTATTGCTAAAGGCAAAAATTCTTTTAGTTCGAAGGCTTTTGCAGCAGTCTCTGCTTCTTCGGGATCAAGTAAATTTGCAATTTTACTATCCCATGGCAGTCCCATAAAACCGATAATTAAAGAAGGTACAGCTAGAAAAACCAAGGGAAATGTCATAGACCAGGGCGACTCATGAAGGGAGCCATGTTGTTCATGTTTCTCTTCATTTTCTTCATCTAGATTTGATTTAGAAGCTATTAAAAGCTGTTTTTGCAATTCCTTGTTCTCCCCTCTGAAATCCCCTTCAAATGTCAAGAAATAAAGCCTAAACATATAAAAAGCAGTCATGCCAGCTGTTAAAAGTCCTATAAACCAAAAAGCTGGAAATGATAAAAATGCATTTCCGAGTATCTCGTCTTTACTCCAAAAACCTGCTAAAGGAGGTATTCCACTAATTGCGACACAACCTATTAAAAATGTTATTGATGTATAGGGCATTTTTTTTCTTAAACCGCCCATTAATCTCATATCTTGAGCTAATACAGGCTCATGGCCAACTACTTCTTCCATGGCGTGTATTACTGAACCAGATCCCAAAAATAGCATTGCTTTAAAGCAAGCATGAGTAACTAAATGAAAAATTCCTGCTACTGGTGCTCCACAACCCATCGCGAGCATCATATAACCAAGCTGAGAAACTGTGCTGTAAGCTAAACCTTTTTTTAAATCCATTTGGGTCAATGCTATAGAGGCTCCTAAAAAACAAGTGATGGTACCAACTAAAGCAATAATGAACTGAATAAAGGGGAATATTGAATACAAAGGTTGTAGTCTTGCTACAAGAAATATTCCTGCAGCAACCATTGTTGCAGCATGGATCAGTGCAGAAATAGGCGTCGGACCCTCCATCGCATCAGGCAACCACACATGAAGAGGAAACTGAGCAGATTTTGCCATTGGTCCTAAAAAAACTAAAAAACAAAGTAGTAAAGCAGCCCAAATGGGTATTGAATTGTCAGATATTGATTGAGAAATTCCAGTAGCTATTTCATTAAAATCAAAACTATTTGTCGCCCAAAAAAGACCAAGAATACCTAGTAATAATCCAAAATCTCCCACTCTATTAACCACAAATGCTTTTTGAGCAGCGTGTGCAGCGCCATCTCTGTCGTACCAAAAACCAACTAATAAATAAGAACACATTCCAACTAATTCCCAAAAAACATAAATTTCTAATAAATTTGGACTAACTATTAATCCCATCATTGAACTACTAAATAATGCTAAATATGTAAAAAATCTGACATAACCTTTGTCATGCGCCATGTAACCATGAGAGTAAATCATTACCAGCAAAGTTATTGTCGTTACTAAAGCAAGCATCAAACTTCCCAAAGGGTCAAGAACAAAGCCCATTGGAATTGTAAAATCCCCAGCATTAGCCCATATAAATAATTTTTCTACTGATTGATAACCATTAACTTGTTCAATAAGTGCTTTATAACTAATTACCGCAGAAATCCCAACGAAAGAAATCAGACCCACAGAAACAATTTCTCTTGAATTATTAATTTTCTTATTAATACTTATTAATCCCAAGCCAGAAAGCACAGCACCAATCAGTGGGAAGACAGGAATTAACCAGGCAATTTCTGAAGCTTGAGGCATTTTTTAAAGGATTTGTATTTTAATTTTAAACTGTCAATTGAAAAATTCAGACAAAAATGATGAATTAAATGTTTTAACAGCAATATTTATATACTGATGGGACCACCAAAGTACCCCTATTGCAATTAATATACCAAGTTGAGATAACCTAAAAAATTCTTTAATCTTAAATTCTTGCCTCCCTTCAAGTATTGCCATAAAAGGGATTATGGAAGTATTTTTTTTAAACTTTTCAAATTCTTCTCCAAATCTATTTGCTAATCTCTTATCCCCATGCCAAATTGCAAAAAGGTGATGCAAAATTAAGCCTATAGAAGTTATTAATGTGAATGATGTGCCAATCCATAAAGTATGAGCAAAACACCAAATTATTTGACCAAATGCTTGGGGATGTCTTGTGATTCTCATTATCCCAGTTCCATAAATTCGTACTTTAGGTTTTAAAACAGAAGGAATTTCTAGCAAATTGTAAGTAGCGGGATATAAAAATAAAAAACTTATTGCAGTTAAGAACCAAACCATCATAAAAACGAAATTACTACCCTGTAAATTCCATAATCTGATTCCGTCATATCTATGAGCTAAATAATAACTAATCAAGATAATTGCAGATGGCAAACTTAAAAAAACAAAACATAACCGCCATAACCTAGGCCCCATAAAAGATTCTGCTTTGATTCTTAAAGCAGCTCCACCACTATGAATTACCGCAAAAATCAAAATCAAGAGTAAAATTATTAGGGAAGTTTTATGAGTCTCCATATATTAAAATTTTTCAAATAATTTTTGTTCTTAACAAGAATGCTTCTAAGCATTAGAATTATAAGTAATTGTAGGCATAATAGATGCCAGAATTACCATTTACACTTGACCAATTAAGAATACTAAAAGCGATAGCAGCTCAAGGAAGTTTTAAAAAAGCTGCGGATCTCTTATATGTAACTCAACCTGCCGTTAGTTTACAAATACAAAATCTAGAAAAACAACTTGAAATCACAATTTTCGACAGAGGTGGTAGAAAGGCTCTATTGACTGAAGCAGGAAGACTATTGCTTGAATATTGCGAACGAATTTTAAATCAATGCGACGAAGCTTGCAAAGCTATTGAAGATTTAAATAGCTTAAAAGGTGGAACTCTTGTCATTGGAGCCAGCCAAACGACGGGAACCTATTTAATGCCCAGAATGATAGGACTTTTCAGGCAAAAATACCCTGATGTATCTGTTCAACTTCAAGTTCATAGTACTAGAAGAACTGGTTGGAGTGTCGCCAATGGACAAATTGACTTAGCCATTATTGGCGGACAATTACCAGGAGATTTAGAAAATTTGCTACAAGTAATTCCTTATGCCACAGATCAATTGGCATTGGTTTTACCCTCTACACACCCCCTTTCGACCAAAAAAGAGCTTTTAAAAGAAGACTTATACAAATTAAATTTTGTAACACTAGACTCTCAATCTACAACAAGAAAAGTTGTTGACAAACTTCTTCAAGATTCTGGGCTTGATATTCAAAGATTAAGAATTGAGATGGAACTTAACTCTCTTGAAGCAATCAAGAATGCAGTTCAATCAGGTTTAGGAGCTTCCTTTTTGCCTGTTGTTTCTATTGAAAGAGAATTATCGGCTGGAACAATTCATAAAGCATTCGTTGCTGACTTAGAGGTTAAAAGAGAACTTAAATTAATTACTAATCCTTCAAGATATACATCAAGAGCATCAGAAGAATTTAAGAAAAATATTCTGCCAAAATTTGCTAGTTTAGAAAGCCCTTTGAGGCATCTATAATTTTGATCAAAACTGAATAGCTTCTTTATTAATTCCTACTCCTCCGTCTTCGGCTTGTCCATCGCCCTTTATGATAAATTTATTTTCATTTACATCAGTCTGATAAACGCATTTAACTATTGGCTTATCTCTTATAGATCCAATATAAGCAAAAGTATTCATCCTTTGCTTACATTCTCTGACATCTTCATTACTAATTGCCCCCTGTTTTTGTAAAACTGTCCAATTCTCTCTTCTAATCACGCAACCTGGTTGAAGAGCTGGTTGTGTTACAAAACTCGTAGATGGATTAAGAGTTGTATACATTTCAACATCAATTACAAAAGCACTGGCTCCCCATTGTCTGCAAAATTCAGGGTCTGGCACAGCCATATCTAATTGTTGTTGACTAGCTATATTTCCCTGTCCACCATCTGTTGTGCTGGTAATAGCGCTCCCAATACCAACTCCTAAAATTAGAACTCCCGCAAGAACAGCAATAGTTCCTGTACTGAAGTTGATCTTTTGTTCAGAAGAAGCAGGCAATCTATTGTTTCTTTGTCCATAAGAATCCATATCTCTTGGATTTGGAGGGTTATAACTTCTATTTGGGCCTCTCCTTGGCCTTCTATTTGAGGATGATCTATTCACAACACTTCATTTGTCTTTGGTAAACCCATTGAATAATTCATTACTCTACAATCAGGATTATAATTTAGCTGACCATTTTGAAGCAAAAATTTAATTAAACCTTCGATTTCTGATCCTATTTTTCGAAGTTCATAATCATCTAAGTCTTTTCCTTCTCTCTCTTTTATTAATTCATTGAATTTTTCACTTATTTTGTTTAGAGAATCTTCGTTCCAAATAAATTCGTTGTCGGGATCCAAATCAAGAGTCAGTTTATTGGGATGAAACTGTAATTCCTCACCAACAACTTCGGCAGTGAAAATTCTTACGTGTCTTGTAGTCGATTTTAAGAGCATTTTTTCCATAATTTTACAAAATAATCAACGAAAAAAACTATTATGTTCTAACTTTAATGTAGCTTATTAGTAAGTGTTAATTTATTTTTTGATTTAATAATGCGTGTTGTAATTGCTGGTGCAGGTTTAGCGGGTTTATCTTGTGCTAAATATTTAGTCGATAATGGACACATACCTATTGTACTCGAAGCAAGAGATGTTCTAGGTGGAAAAGTTGCCGCATGGAAAGATGAAGATGGAGATTGGTATGAAACTGGTTTGCATATATTTTTTGGAGCCTACCCAAATATGTTGCAACTTTTCAAGGAATTAAATATTGAAGATAGACTCCAATGGAAAAGTCATTCAATGATTTTTAATCAGCCATCAGAGCCAGGAACTTACAGTAGATTTGACTTTCCCGATATACCTGCTCCTGTAAATGGAGTTTCAGCGATACTTAGCAATAATGATATGCTTTCATGGAATGAAAAAATTTTATTTGGATTGGGTTTAGTTCCTGCAATGTTGAGAGGTCAAAAGTACCTGGATAAATGTGATACGAAATCATGGACAGATTGGCTAAAAGAGCACAATATACCAGAAAGAGTTAATGATGAAGTTTTTATAGCAATGAGTAAAGCTCTAAATTTCATTGGGCCGGATGAAATATCATCTACTGTTTTATTAACAGCATTAAACAGATTTTTACAAGAAAAAAATGGCTCTAAAATGGCATTCCTTGACGGAGCTCCCCCAGAAAGACTTTGTCAGCCAATCGTTGATTATATCACTGCTCGTGGTGGAGAAGTTCACATAAATAGTCCATTGAGGCAAATCAAAGTTAATGATGACAGCACTGTTAAAAGTTTTACTATTGCCTCTTTAGATAAAAATGAAAAGAAAGAGCTTACTGCCGATGCTTACGTGAGTGCGATGCCTGTAGATCTTTTTAAATTAATGCTCCCTAAACAATGGAAAGGTTTAGATGCTTTTTCTAAATTAGATGGCTTAAATGGTGTGCCAGTCATTAATATTCACTTATGGTTTGACAAAAAATTAACAGATATTGACCATCTACTTTTTAGCAGATCACCACTTCTCAGTGTTTATGCAGATATGAGTATTACATGTAAAGAATACGAAGATCCAAATAGATCTATGCTTGAACTAGTTTTCGCACCAGCAAAAGATTGGATAAATAGAAGTGATCAAGACATCGTTGAAGCAACTATGGAAGAGCTAAAGAAATTATTTCCAACTCATTTCATGGGTGATAATAAGACAAAATTAAGAAAATATAAAGTAGTTAAAACTCCAAGATCTGTCTACAAGGCAGTTCCAGGATGTCAAGATTTCAGACCTAGTCAAAAATCCCCAATAAAAAACTTTTTCTTAGCTGGTGATTACACAATGCAAAAATATTTAGCATCTATGGAGGGAGCTGTTTTAAGTGGTAAATTATGCGCGGAATCAATCAATAAAGAGTATTCGAAAACCCTTCAAGATGTTTCTTAAAAACATTCACAAAATTCTTAAATTTAGCTAAAACTTTTTGAAAAATTCCATTTCTCAACTAGATCAAGCATACGAAATATGCCGAAAAGAAACTCAACAATGGGCTAAAACCTTTTACTTGGGAACTCTTCTACTACCTCAGGAAAAGAGAAAAGCTATTTGGGCTATTTATGTATGGTGCAGAAGAACAGATGAAATAATGGATAGTGTAGAAGCCTCAACTAAATCGCAAGATGAGCTTTCAGACAATCTAGATGAATGGGAAGAAAATACTAAAAATGTATTTAAAGGTAATATTAGATCTGAACTAGACTCAGTTTTACTAGATACCATCGAGAAATATCCGCAAAGTATACAACCTTATCTAGACATGATAGATGGCCAGAGAATGGATCTGAATAAATTTAGATACAAAGATTTTGATGAATTAAAACTGTATTGTTATAGAGTCGCAGGGACTGTAGGTTTAATGACTCAGAATGTTATGGGGATTGATAGCGCTTATACAACAGCCCCATGGAGTGCTATGCCTGACCCCTCTGAAGCAGCCATAGCTCTAGGAATTGCAAATCAGTTAACAAATATATTGAGGGATGTGGGAGAAGATAGACATAGAGGAAGAATTTATCTCCCGCAATCTGATATTGAAAAATTTAATTATTCTGAAGAAGAACTGATGAAAGGAAAAATTAACAAGCAGTGGAAATCACTGATGAACTTTCAATTAACTAGGGCTCGCGAATGGTTCCAAAAGTCTGAGGATGGCATTAAATGGTTATCTTCTGACGCAAGATGGCCAGTATGGACTTCTTTACGTCTTTACAGAGGAATATTAGATTCTATCGAAAGATTAGATTATGATGTTTTTAATAATAGGGCTTTTGTAAAAAATTCAGTAAAAGCTCTTGAGATTCCAATATCTTTTCTAATTTCTCGAATTAAATAACTAAGCAGGCGTCTTTTGATTAGCCAACAAATCTTTTAATTTAGATAGTTCTCCAGCCCATCTTGGATCAGGAGCTTCCAGGTTAGGAGCATCACTGTGAACAATTTTCTTAAAGTCTTTTCTCTTCTTATTCTTGTTTAATTTTCCACTATTTTTTTTGTTTGAAGCAGAATCTTTCTTTTCTGATAGTTCTACTCTTAATTTAGAACCATTAAATTCAAAACCGTTTAACTTTTGAATTAATAAATTAGCATTATCTTCATTATTAGTTGTCGCGAAACCAAAGCCCCTGCATTCCTTAGTTTCCTTATCTAGAACTGCTTTAAATCTAATTGAATCAGAAACTGACTTTAAAAGTGTATCAAATTCTTTTGGATTAAATCCTTGTGGTAAGTTTCCAATGTAAATGCGAATGCTCATAAAATTTTAAAAATGATTTTGAAGTCTAAACTTCTAAACAAGACTAAGCTATGTGTATTTAATCACATTTTGGCGCATTTTGTTCAATCCATCGCTTTGCTTTATAAATAGCTTCATCAAAATTATTCAATCTCTTATACGCAAGTTCCTTAGAAAGATACTTTAAAAGCTCTCCTAAGATAGGCCCATCCTTTATTTTTAGATTTTTTTTGATTACGTCACCATTAAGTAAGTTTGAAGGATGAAATAATTTATCATCGTTATCACGCCATCTATAAAGCCAATCTAATCGTAAGTTTTGAGGTAAATAAAAAATAAAAGATGGGAGAAACATCTCTAATTCTTTATGTAATGAAAATCTATCTGATTCAGTTAATTGGGCGATATTTCTTTTCTCCAAGAAAAAGTGCCATTTTCGTAATAACTTAGTTTTTGCAATTTCAGCTCTACTAAATTTAAATCTCTCAAGAGATACTTCATCTAAAATTTGGGCCAACAAAAATAATGGTAAAAATTTCTCTTTTTCGTTCTTAGTAAGTTCCGTATAATTAATTTTCTGTAAATCCAAAAAAAAAGAATTTTTATAGAAATCATCAGATCCAAATATATTAAATTTTTTTATCAAAATTACAGCTTCATGGGCATTTTGCCCATTTACAATTTTTTGTATTTCATTATTAATTCTCTCTTTAGCAACAAGATTTAATTTCCCTTTATTTTTTTTTATAAAGTCGACTAATTTTAAATCAATTTTAAAATTCAATTCTGAAACAAACCGAAAACATCTTAATATTCGTAACGGATCATTCAGCAAATTTATTTCCGAATGCGTTCTAAGCAAAGAAAGTTTTAGAGCATTAAGGCCATTTATTGGATCAATCAAACGCTTCTTATCAAATAAAAAAGCAATTGAATTAATCGAAAAGTCTCTAGCACTCAAATCTCCTTCTATGGTGGATGAGACCTGATTAGCAATATCAATCGATACATGATTGAGAATAATTCTTACCACTTCTCTTTTTTTATCTAAGATTATAAATTTAGATCCAATATTCTCTGAAATTTTTTTCCCAATTTCAATAGCATTTAAGGGTACTACAATATCAATATCCACTTCTTCAGTGACTCTACCCAAAATGATATCCCTTATATAACCACCAACTAAATAGGATCCTCTAGGTAAAAAAGATAAGATAGAATTCCAATTATTAAATTTTATACTTCTTTCTAATTCTTTAATTATTAGTGTATGATCAGTGTACATAACTTTTATTTTTCAAGTTAATAATTTTATTATGTGCATTTGCATTAACTGTAAATGGGTTGATAGATGTATTACATATCATGATGTTGAAAATAATCATGATATTGATAATATTTGCGATGTGCCTAATTTTAAAGCACTTAAACCATACATACACGTATCCATAGTAGAGGATAATAATGGTGTTTACAAAACAGATTGGGATGTACAATCATGCGGAAGTTTTATAGAAGAATATGGAAAGTGGTCTAAAATCAATCCTGGGTTAGAATTACCTCTTTAAAGGTAAGAGATGACTTATTATCTCGAACGAATAAAAAACTACAATATATTAGTGATACATAGTACAGATAATTCCTTTGGCTTTGGATATAGAAAAAACAATATGATTGATTCCGATAAATTATTTATAAAACAATTTGATAATGACTTGTGCAACAACTTGATTGTTGAATTCAACAAATTCATTTCCAAAGAAAATTTACAAAAAGTAAATAAAATATCTGTAAGTATAGGTCCAGCAAATTTTAATGCTTCAAGGCTTATTGTAGTTTTAGCAAGAACTATTTCACAACAAATAAATTGTCCTCTAGACAGTTTTAGTTCATTTGAATTAATGGCAAAAAGAATTGCATCAAAAAATAATATTTTTACAAACAAACAATCATTCTGGATTTACAAAAAATTAAAACGAAAGGGATTTATTGCAGGTAAATATGAGATTTGTCATGAGGAAGAAAAAAATGCGGATCTAGTCATTCGAGAAATAGTTATACCAAAAGTCATTCAAGAATTGGAGAGAAAAGAACTTTTTTTTGAAGCTAATTATGAAGATGAAGAAGATTTAAGAGAATTACTAGATTTAGCAAATAAAAATTTATTAAATGCAAATTTCAATTCATGGAAAAATGTTTTGCCACTTTACCCTATTGCTCCAATTAACTAAATTTTCAACCAATCAAATTATTAATATTATCTTGAAGGAGCATAGTGACAAAATTTAGATCATCTCTCGATGAGTTTTGTGGCGGTTGAACAGGTTTTCCCACTTTAATAATTATTTTTGAAAAAAAAGGAATACAGAATTTGAACTTTATTAGTCTATGTGAATTAACTATTGCAACAGGCAATAATAATTTTTGATTTTTAAAGGCTAATAATGCAGCGCCTTGTTTTGGCTTATTAACTCGACCATTTTTTTGACGAGTCCCATCAATAAAAATTCCAATACAATTGTTATTTGATAATTTATTACATGCTGTTTTAATGGTATTTTTATCAGCAATCCCCCTTTTTACAGGATACGCTCCACAAGCCTTGATAACGAAGCCGAGAAAAGGTATTTTAAAAAGCTCCGCCTTGGCCATAAAAGATATATTACATCCAAGAGCATGTCCTAAAAAAGGAGGGTCAAGTAAAGAACCATGATTAGAAACCATTATGAAAGAATCTTTTTGCGGAATATTTTCTCTACCTATTAATTGACCTTGAAATACAAATTTATAAATAGGAAATACAAAAAGTTTGCTAACTAGTTGATAGATTATTTTTTGCAAAATATCATTTTTCATACGAAATTAATAACTTAGTTGATCAGAAGATGAAACTTGAGAAATTTTTACATCTTTCAAATGTCTTTTTGCTAAGCCACTAAGCACATTAGAAGGGCCAATTTCAACAATATGCAGTTCACTATCTTTTGCCATTAAATCCATAGTTTCTCTCCACCTCACTCCATTACACATTTGATTTTTAAATCTAATTTTAAGCTCATTTAGATCACTACAAAATGAAGGTTCATAATTACTGATGACTGGGAAAGAAGGATTCTTAAATTCAATATATTTTAAATACTCAGAAAATTTTGCTGAGGGCTCATTCATAAATGGCGAATGAAATGCACCTGAAACATTTAATTTCAAGAATCTTTTACAAGAAATTTCCTTTGATAAATTATCTAATGCTTCATTAGATCCTGATAAGACAACTTGGGAAGAGCTATTATCATTTGCAATTACAATATCATCACTTTTTTGTACTAATAAATCAAGTTGATTTCTATCAAAACCAATTACTGCAGCCATAGATCCTTTTCCAGCATTAACCATTAATTTAGATCTTTCTTTTATTAGTAATACACAATCTTCGAATGAAAAAACATCTGCAGAATACAGTGCCGTGATTTCTCCAAGACTATGCCCAGCGACATAATTTGGTCTAAAATTATTTGCCTTTAAGGCATCTAATAAAATCGATTCAACTAAAAAAAGACAAATTTGTGTATTTCTTGTGTTATTCAAATCATCAAATGGATTTGTTTTTTCAGAATTTAATTCACATATTTTAAATAAATTTCTTTCAAATATCTCTGAAGCATAACTAAACCTTTCCTTAGTGTTTGGTAAATCTTCAATCTGTTTTGCCATTCCTATTTTTTGAGAACCCTGTCCAGGGAATACCCATGCAACTGTCATAATGTTCCTATTTTGTTTTTAACCCCATTTAATGAGGGCTGCTCCCCAACTTAGCCCAGCACCAAAACCACTTGTTGCAATAATATCATTTTTTTTAATACTATTTTTTCTTATAGCTTCATCCATCATTAGAGGAATTGTTGCTGCTGATGTATTGCCATATTTTTCTAAGTTACTAAGAATTTTCTCTCTAGGAATTTTTAACCTATCTCCAACAGAATCTAATATTCTTTGATTAGCTTGATGCAAGACAAGCCAATCAACTTCATCAGAACTATAATTTGTTTTTCTAAACAACTTATCAAGAATTATCGGAACTTCTTTAACTGCAAATTTATAAACTTCCTGACCATTCATCTGGATGGGAGAAAAACTGCCACTTAAGAATTCAATATTATCAATTATTGAATCCATATTATTTTTTGATGGAAGGTTAAGAAAACAACCCCTTTCCCCATCAGTTCTCATATCAAAACCAATGAAATTATCAAATTTATTTGTGGCTTCTATTGCTAATGCGCCCGCACCATCTCCAAACAGAATACAACTTCTTCTATCGTTCCAATCAACAAAGCTTGATAATTGATCTGCTCCGACAACTAAAGCCCGTTTGAAATTACCGGCTTTTAAAAATTGTGATGCTGTTATTAAGGCAAATAAAAAGCCACTGCATGCTGCAGTTAAATCGAAAGCTACGGCATTAGAGGCGCCCAATTTAGCTTGAATAGAGGGCGCAGAACCAAATAAATCATGTGGAGTAGAAGTAGCTAAAACAATCAAATCAATTGTCTTAATATCCCAATTCGCCATTTCAATCGCAGTTAATGCAGCCTTGTAACCCATATCCGTAACATTATCTTCTAACCTGGAAATTCTCCTCTCAGAAATGCCAGTTCTAGATTTTATCCATTCATCACTCGTATCTACCTTTTGGCTTATTTCTTCATTAGTTAGTATTTGATCAGGCACGTAACTTCCACTTCCTTTAAATGACACTCCAATCTGATTAAACTTTATTTCTTCCAAAAGAGTTTTTAGTTACTTATATAAGTCAAACATAAATTTGATGCAATATGTTTTATGAATTTAAAACTTGAAGCTTTTGCAGTTGATTTAAATTGTCCATAACGCCATGATTCACTGCGGAGTGAGCCAAGCGAAGAGCACTAACTACTGATAAAGATTTACTACTACCATGACCGATAACGCAAATACCATTCACCCCAAGTAATAAGGCTCCTCCATGTTCGGCATGATCTAACCTTTTTTTAATTCTGATTAGATTACTTTTTAAAAAAGCTGAACCAACTTTCCCTCTCCTTCCACGGGGAAGCTCAGATCTTAAAATATCTAATAAAACTCCTCCTACAGATTCAAGAAATTTCAATAATATATTTCCAGTAAATCCGTCACAGACTACTACGTCGAAACTACCTGATAATACATCTCGTCCCTCACAATTACCTCCAAAATAAAAACTTTTTTCAGAAGATAATAATTCAAATGTTTTTAGGGATAAATCATTCCCTTTACATTCTTCTTCTCCAATATTTAAAAGGCCAATTCTTGGTTTTTTTACTTGTAAGACATCTTTTGCATAAATATTACCTAAAAGAGCAAATTGATGCAGATAAGATGGCTTACAATCAGTATTTGCTCCGACATCTAAAACTAGTACCGGGCGAGTTTGATCCCTTGTTGGAAATAATGCTCCTATAGCTGGTCTATCAATCCCTTTCAATCTCCCAATTCTAAATATGGCAGAAGCCATCATGGCACCTGAATTGCCCGCTGAGTAGACAGCTTCAGCTTTATTATTTCTCACTAAATCCATTGCAACGTTTATACTCGCATTTTTCCTTTTTCTTACTGCAGTGGCTTCTTCATTCATCCCAATAGGCTCTCCACTATCAATTAATTCAAGACGATTATTATCTATTTCATTTTCTAATAATTCTGCTAAACCAGTTTTTTCTGCTGAATCTTTAACTTTTTCAATTTTGCCGACAAACTTTATATTTATTGGAAATCTACTTATTGCTTCAAGGCAACCCTCAAGAATTGGACCAGGAGCATAATCTCCACCCATACCATCAACTGCGATCCAAATTCTTTTAGATTGAGATTCCTCCACCCTGTCTAAAATACTATCATTATTTTGTAATCTTTTTAATGGATCAAAAACAAATGGCTGTAATGTATTTTTAGCTATCGAACTAGCATTTGAAACAACACTACTGGCAGTATTCACAACTGATTCAGCGCTTGAAACTACATTACCTGCAACATTACCTGCAACATTACTCGCAACATTACTAGCTGTGCTCACAACAGAACCAGCACCAGAAACTACATTACCCGCCACATTACTAGCCGTTACCGCAGAACTAGCAGCAGTATCTACTATTGAAGTTACAGCCGAGTTTCTTTTGTACCAAATAACTAATCTTCTAATAGCTCTGGGCTTATTAATTTTTTGTAGATTTTCTTTGCCCATTTATTTACCGTCATAAGGAGCAATATCTACGATTCTTTGAAAAAGATATCCTGTACCCCTTGCCGTTAGTATCAATTCAGGATTTGCTGGATCAGCCTCCAGTTTTGATCTTAATCTTGATATATGAACATCTACTACTCTTGTATCTACGTGTCTCTCAGGTGTATATCCCCAAACTTCCTTTAAAATTTCACCTCTACTAAATGGCTCGCCTGACCTGCTTACCAAAAGCTCTAAAAGACTAAATTCCATACCAGTTAATCTAATTCTCTCATCGCTTTTAAAAACTTGTCTTCGATTTGTATCAATTTTTATATCAGTTACCAAAATTAATCCTGAATTAGGCATTCCAGGAATTTGTTCTTTGTCAATTCTTCTTAGAACGCATCTAATTCTAGCTTCTAATTCCTTAGGGCTAAATGGTTTCACAACATAATCATCAGCTCCTAATTCTAATCCTGTTATTCTGTCTGCAACGTCTCCTAATGCAGTTAACATTACAATTGGAACATCAGAATCTTTCCTTAATTCTTGACAAACTCCATAACCATCTAGCTTTGGCATCATGACGTCAAGCACTACTAAATCAGGTTCATAATCCTTAAATAACTTTAGTGCTTCTTTACCATCACTTGCAGTTACAACTTTGTAGCCAATCATGGAGAGACGTGTCTCCAGAATTCTTCTAATACTTGCCTCGTCATCTGCGACCAGTATAGTTTCTTTAGTTTGACTAGATAGAGCCATTTGTTTCTATTAGCTAATCAGTAAGAGAATTAATTATTAACCTAATCTAACTTGTAGAGGGGCAATATCCCAAACATTCTAGTTCCATTACTTCATTCAGAAACCTAATGTCTAGCAAATTATCGACTTTTATTTGTCAGAATTGCGGATCTGAGACTTCTCAATACTTTGGTAAATGCCTGAATTGCAACTCATGGAATTCCATTGTAGAAGAAATAAAAAGTAAGAGCTCTAAATATCAAGAAATAAAAGATATTAAAAATAGTAAAAAATCTATACCATTTAATGAGATCTCGTCAAAAAAAATATCAAGATTTACAAGTGGTTTTAGGGAATTCGATCGAGTTCTTGGAGGTGGAATAGTACCTGGATCTGTTGTTTTACTTGGAGGAGAACCAGGTATAGGTAAAAGCACTATAGTTCTTCAGTCAGCAGGAAAAATATCTCTCAATGAGAAAGTTTTATACATAACTGCTGAAGAATCCTTAGAACAAGTAAAAATTAGATGGGAAAGATTAAATCAAAACAGTATTGATTTAAAAGTTTTTGCAGAAACTAATTTATCCGTAATTATTGAAGAGATCAAACGTGTAAATCCAAGTTTCGCAATTATTGATAGTATTCAAGCCATCCATAATAATGAAATGCAAAGTTCTCCAGGATCGGTTTCTCAAGTTAGAGCATGTTCATCTGAATTGCAAAATCTTGCCAAAGACAACAATATTGCTCTTCTAATAATTGGTCATGTAACCAAAGATGGTGCTTTAGCTGGCCCGAAAACTCTAGAGCATTTAGTTGATACAGTAATAAACTTTGAAGGAGATAATATTTCCTCACATAGATTACTAAGAAGTATAAAAAATCGATTTGGATCGACCTTTGAGATTGGAATTTTTGAAATGCTCGAAAAAGGCCTGGTTGAGGTAAAAAATCCAAGTTCAATTTTTACAAATAAAGAAAATATTTCAGGTGTAACAACTACGATTACAAATGAAGGCACTAGACCATTAGCAGTTGATATACAAGCACTGGTAAATAAAACTTTCTACACTAACCCAAGACGAACTACAACTGGAATTAGCATAAATAGATTGCATCAAATTCTAGCTGTTATTGAAAAACACATAGGGATAAAATTATCTGAATTTGATTGTTATATAGCTACTGGTGGGGGTTTTGAAATTAGTGATCCGTCATCTGACTTAGGTGTAGCAATATCAATTTTATCAAGTTTAAAAAATATTCCTCCTTTAGCTAGTAGTTCATTTATTGGAGAATTGGGTTTGAGCGGTCAGGTTAGAAAATCGAATAACCTTCGAACAAAGATAGAAGAAGCTGTAAGACTAGGGATCAAAAATATTGTAGTGCCTAAATTAGGGCAGGAACTAAATAATAATTTTAAAAATTTAATAAATATCAAAGAAATTTCTAATATTAAAGAAGCAATAGATTTTTCTTTATCAAAGTAAAAAATTTCAGAGGTACATGTCTATTGAACTTCTTCCTGAGTTTTTAAGCCAATTTTCAATATCGAGATAACCACCAGGATATAATCTCACTGCTTTAGACCAAACTTCAGCAGCTTTGTCAAACCAAATATCTCTCTGATCTAAATCACCATTTTGTTCAGCATATCTTCCCCTTTTTTCATAAATTAAGCCTATATTTTTGAGGCATGATGGCTGTTTAGGATTTTCTACTAATGCTTTTTCATATGTTTCAATAGACAAATCCTCTTCACCGTTACTCATGTATATTATTGCCATATTTTTTAAAGTCTCACCCCTATCAATTTTATTTTCTTCAAGCAGTAAACTCTCTTTGTAATATTCTAATGCTTCCGAATAATCCCCATTATTTTGTGCAGCTAGGCCATCTCTATAGTATATGTATGCCTTTTTTTCTTTTTCTGCAATAGGCATTATTTTTACTATAGATTCAGCAATTACAGTAAAAGCTTTATCAATAAAATTGTCTCTGTTTTGATTACTTGGCACTGATCTATTTCTAATAAAATAAAGATAGTAATTTAAAAAATAACTTTTTTTAAAAGTTTACTACATTTATTATTATAGTTAAAAAAGAGGTCAAGCATTAATTTGCTTCTAAAGTGAAAAACATGGAGAGCATTCAATTAAGCATAACAGGAATGAAGTGCGGAGGTTGTGTTAGTACTGTAGAAAAAATATTGAATAATTCTGATGGTATTGAAAATGTTTCTGTTAATTTACTCACTGAAAGTGCATATTTTGAAATTACCCAGAAGCATATAGAAATAAAAACAGTTCTCGAAAACCTAAAAGAGAATGGTTTCCCAGCAAAGATTTACATAAATGATTTTTCAAAGAAAATAAATAAAGCAGAATTAGAAAAAAAAAAGGATTGGAATAATCAATGGAAAAAACTGACTTTTGCCCTATTACTTTTGTTATTTTCAGTTTTAGGTCATCTGGCAGAAGGAAGATATATTAATTTTCCAATATTAGGTAATATATTTTTTCATGCTTCATTAGCAACCTTAGCTTTATTATTTCCTGGCAGAGGAATAATTATTAATGGATTTAAATCATTTATTAAGAATCGTCCGGATATGGATTCTTTAGTAGCTCTTGGAGTAACAAGCGCATATACAACAAGTCTTCTATCCTTAATATTTCCTGCCACTGGTTTTCCTTGTTTTTTTAATGAGCCAGTTATGCTATTAGGATTTATCCTAATAGGGCGTTTCTTAGAAGAAAGAGCTAGATATCAAACTGGTTCATCCATTGGTGAGTTATTAGATCTTCAACCTGAAATGGCAAATATCTACACAAAAGATAATCAAATAAAATCAATAAGAGTAAACACTTTAAGACCTTATCAAGAGATTCAAGTTTTAGCAGGTGATAGGGTTCCTGCTGACTGCATTGTTACTCAAGGTAATTCATATGTTGATGTTTCTCATATTACTGGAGAATCAAAACCTATCGAAGTAAAAGAAGGCGAAAATCTATCTAGTGGGTCTTTAAATCTTAATTCAACTCTTAGACTTAAAGTACAAAAGGTTGGAGGTGATTCTTCTCTTGCAAAACTAGTAAATCTTATTGAATCTGTAAACGCTAGAAAACCTCGCATTCAAAGAATAGCTGATGAAATTGCAGGAAAATTTACTTACTTTGTACTTATTTTTGCTACTTTGACTTTCTTCTTTTGGTGGAAAGAGGCAAGAAATATTTGGCCTGATTTATTAAGTCATAATAATCAATTGATCACTCACTCAAGCCATACACTTCATAGTTCGCTTGGTAGTAATGCAGAGAATTTCCTGAGTTTAGCAATTCAATTGTCAATTGCTGTTTTAGTTATAGCTTGTCCTTGTGCATTAGGTTTAGCCACCCCCACTGTAATAACTGTCGCATCAGGTAAAGCAGCAAAAAAAGGGGTTTTATTTAAAGGCGGGGACAAAATAGAAATGGCTTCAAAAATTAATCACATTATTTTTGACAAAACAGGTACCTTAACAAAAGGTAGGCCTTTCATTGTTGATTATAAAAAGAATAATGATCATTCATTTTTATTAAGAGTAGCTGCCAGTTTAGAAAAGGAAAGCAGACATCCAATCGCGGATGCATTAATTCAAGAGGCAAAAAAACAAAATTTAAATTTATTTCCAATAAAAAAAATTTTCACTCATTCAGGTCGAGGTATTTCTGGAGAACTAGATTCAATCGATGGGCTCATTAATATTGGAAATATTGAATGGCTACTAAGCAAAGGAATAATTTTTGATAGTGATGCAAAAAAAGTTATTGAAAATGAAGAGACAAAAACGAACACTATCATTGGAGTAAGTATCAAAGATAGATTATTAGGCTTTATCTTATTAGGAGATTTACTCAGAGATGATTCAATTAAAACAGTTCAAAATTTGAGAGAAAGCAAATTTAAAATTAATATTTTAAGTGGAGATAGAAAACAAACAGTTTTAGCTTTAGCAAAAAAAATTGGTTGTAAAGAAACAGAAGTAAAATGGGATCTTCTTCCTGAAATGAAGCTAAAGACTATAGAAAATTTAAAAATTAATAATAAAGTAGCAATGATTGGTGATGGTATTAATGATGTCCCAGCCTTAGCATCCTCAGATTTAGGAATTGCAGTGGGGTCAGGGACTCAAATAGCCAAAGCAAATGCAGATGTAGTATTGATGGGAGATCAACTAAATGGATTACCATACGCCTTAAATCTTGCAAAAAAAACTATAAGAAAAATAAGGCAAAATCTATTTTGGGCTTTTGGTTACAACTTTCTAGCTATACCCTTAGCTGCCGGCATTTTATTCCCTAAATACGGTATTCTTCTTACTCCCTCAATAGCAGCACTATTGATGGCTATTAGCTCTATTACAGTTGTAATTAATGCTTTATCTTTGGATTAAATGAAAGGAAAATTTATAGTTATTGAGGGTATTGATGGATGTGGTAAAACTACCCAAATAGATGAACTATCTAAATGGCTACCTAATAGTGGTCTGATAAAGAAAGGGTCTAAATTAATCACAACTAGAGAGCCAGGAGGCAGTCTTCTAGGAAAAAAACTTAGAGGACTGATTCTTGATAATAATGAAAATAACAAGCCTTCATCTCTTGCCGAATTATTGCTTTATTCAGCTGATAGAGCTGAACACGTTTCCAAAATTATTTCACCTGCGTTAAATAATAATGATTGGGTAATAAGTGATAGATTTTCCGATTCCACCTTGGCTTATCAAGGATATGGAAGAAATATAAATTTAGAAATAATTAAGAATATTGAATCTATTGTGTGTCAAGGAGAATCTCCTGATCTAACTTTCTTCTTAGAAATATCTCCAGAAGAGAGCATATTCCGAAGAAAAAATGAAATTCCAGATAGAATAGAATCTGAAGGTATTAGATTTTTAAAAAAAGTAAATGAAGGCTTCAAACTAATTGCCAAACAAAAAAACTGGAAAGTAATATCTGCCTCACAAAATATTAAAACTATTTCTAATCAAATTAAAGAGACTGTACTAAACAATTTTTCTACTAACAAATGATTGAGGTTAAAAAAAATAATTTTTTATTGAATGAAGAAGTAAATACTTGTCTTAACAACATAATTAAAAACAAATCATTTGCTAATGGTTATATATTTTATGGTGCTGAAGGAGTAGGGAAAAAGCAAACTGCTCTTCAATTTATAAAAGAAATTTTCAAACAGTATTCACCAAGCGAGAATGTTGAAGAGAGGATTACCAACAATAACCATCCTGATTTTTTAATTATCGAACCTGATTCTCTCTTGGCTATAAAAAGTTCAGAAAGTTCTGATCTTAAAAAAATCATAAAAAGTGAATCTGAGATTATTAAAATTGCTCAAATACGTAATATAAAAACATTTCTTAGTCAAAAATCAATAAACTCAGAAAAAAAAATTGTTTTAATTATTGATGCACACCTCTTAAACGAAGCAGCCTCAAATTGTCTTTTAAAAACCTTAGAAGAACCTAGTAATGGAATTTTTATATTACTAACATCTAAATTAAACCTTCTCTTAGATACGATAATCTCAAGATGTCAAATAGTCAGATTTAGACCCTTTTCTAGCAAACAAATAAAGTCTATTTTGAAAGATTATTTAGATACTTCTAAATTAAATATCAATACAAAATTAAAATTTGAAGAGTTAATAAACTCTGCCAATGGATCTCCAAATAAATTATTGAAAAATATTGAAATTTGGAATGATTTTTCAGATGAAATTATAAGTAAATTAGATTTTCCAATAAAAAATATTTTGGAAATATTAGAAATATCTAAATTAATATCTGAAAAACTAGAAATTTATAAACAGATTTCTTTAGTCAATTTAATTCAAACTATCTGGTGGAGAAATACAAAAAATATTGATTTAATTAAAAAACTTGAAAAATTAAAATATCTCTTAAGAAAAAACATTCAACCAAGGTTGGCATGGGAAATTACTTTTTTAAAAATTTCAATGGAAGATGTATGAAATTAATCCACTGCAGTATTTATCAAATCAGGATTTCTTGTTTGAATAAACTCTTGCTTAGCAGTTTCAGCTTTAGAGCCAACAGGTAACTCAAGGCAATATCCAGCACCATATACAGTTTTTATATATATAGGCTTACGTGGATCGGGTTCTAGTTTTGTGCGTAAGTGTCTAATATGGACTCTGATTGTCTCAATATCATCGTCAGGTTCATATCCCCATACTTCTTTAAGAATTAATGCTGGCGATACAGTTTGACCATGCCTCTGCAAAAGACAATGAAGCAATTCAAATTCAAGATGCGTTAATCTTACAGGAGACTCAAACCAGATTGCTTCAAACCTTTCTGGAACAAGTGTTAAGGGGCCATAATTTAATATTTCTTGCTGATTACTAGAATTCAATTGTGCTCTATTAGTTCTTCTTAATAACGCTTTTATGCGTACATGTAATTCTTCTAGATCAAATGGTTTAGTAATGTAATCATCTGCACCAGAATTAAACCCAGTCACTTTATCTTTAAGACCACCTAATGCAGTTATCATCAAAATTGGGATATTTGATGTTCTTTCGTCTCTTCTAAGTCGCTGGCATAAAGTTAACCCATCAACACTTGGCAGCATTAAATCTAAGAGTATTAAATCTGGTGAGTATTGAAGAGCTAATGCTTGTCCTTTAATTCCATCTTCAGCTTTTTGGACATCGAAACCAGAATGTTCTAAATGTCTTGCCACCAAATCACGCATATCACGATCGTCTTCAATTAGGAGGATTGAAATTTTCATATTGTATAGACTATTAAAATAAAATTAAGTTTTAGTAATATAATTCTCTCAAGAATTTATAAAGATTGCTGAATTGCTGTAAACAATTTTATCAATTAGATTTATCAATTAACTTAATAATTGCAGGGTATTAGAGGGAAATTGCAAATTTTAAATAAGTTTAAATTTTACAATTTCTTTCGATTCTATTTACTATTTCTTAATAATCAAGAGGATATTAGAAAGAAAATGATTTATTTTAAAAGAATATTTAACTAAAATTGCCATAATAAGAAATCTGAAAATCAAATTAAGTGGTGATCTCAGTTTTCAAAGAGGATTTAACTGAGTTTAAAGTTTTTGATTTATTCTAAGTATTTAAAGTAATAATTTTGTATATATTTAAATTATTTGAGTATCTATGAAAAAGAATTCTATTATCTATTCTGATTTATCAAAAAAACAACTAGACAATCTTAAAGAACTTTACGTTCAAAAAAAAGTTGAATCTATGAGTCATCAAGAACTTAAAGAATATGTACTAGAAATTATTTCTCATCAGATAAACGATACTATTGGCAAAGAAGAGGAAATGGAAGCATGGAGAGAAATGTCAGATTTTTTTGGAGAACAATTTGAAATAATTATATTAGAAATACAATCAAAATACATTGACGATAAAAACGTTCTCGAAACAGAAATAGATCCTCAGAAACAAAGAATGGAATTACTTGATAGGAATAATTTAGATGAAAAGAAAACGGATATGTGGGATGACTAGAATTACCTTCAATATGTAATTTTTAACGTACAAAAAGAAAGCATATCTTGATTTTATAGAATGTAAAAAATAATTTCAGGAATTTTTTCCGAACAAACTATCGAGACGTCGAATTTGGTTCATTATAGATTTGTCTCTCTATGAAAATTACTTCCCCACCATTTCCCAACCATGAGAATCTCAAAGAAATAAAAAAAGACTCTTAATGGAGTCTCCTGAAAGTTAAATATTGAAAATGAACTCCCCGGGCGGGATTCGAACCTGCGACCAATCGATTAACAGTCGATCGCTCTACCGCTGAGCTACCGAGGAATATAAACGAATTTAACTCTTCAAAGTGCCTTATGACAAGTAAAAAAATTAATTATATTGAAATTTTGATGGTTCTTGCCAGCTAGATAAAAAACCATTTTTCAACTCTGCTACTGCATCAGCATAAGTTAATTCTTCATAACGATGAGTAATCCACAAAGCAGATAAAGGTTTTTTATGGTCACTTGAAAGTTTCTTAATAGTTTTTAAAACTTTTAATTGGCTGGTTTGATCAAGTAACGCTGTAGGCTCATCCAAAAGAATAAAATTTCTATTACTAATAAGAGCGCATGCAATAGTTAAGCGTTGTTTTTGTCCACCGCTTAAAGTATGAATTGGCCTTTTTTCAAAACCAGTCATTCCTACCTGATCAAGCACATATTCAATTTTTTTATTAATTTCATTTTGACTTATATTTTGATTAATATTTATCAGAAGTTCACTCCTGCAATTTGGCATCAAGATTTGATGATCAGGGTTTTGAAACACCATGCCAATATTTGCTTTAGAATCAATAAATCCATTTTGGGGTTTGATTATTCCATTAATTAATTTTAAAAGAGTACTTTTTCCGCTTCCGTTTTTACCTACCACCATCCAAAACCCAGGTTTTTTTATTGAGAAGTTGCATTCAAAAATTAAATTTTCTTTTTTTCCAGGATATGAAAACGAAACATCTTTGAATTTAATACGAGGTATTTCATTTTCAAGAGAATCTCGCATTAATTCCATCAATCTATGTTGAGAGAAAATCCTGGTCTTTTAGCTCCTCCTGCTACTGACGATTTTTCATATATCTGAACAGAAATAATTTCTTTAGCTCTGACAGCAATTAATTTATCTTTCACTTTGTCACACCTTAATTCGATCAAGTTTGAAGAGTCTGAAGTTTCATTCATAGAATTTTTTATTTCATCATAAATTCGTTTAACATCATCAAATTCTTTCTTCTGAATTGAAAGTGGAAAAGGCGAATATCTCAGACTTAGTTCCAACGAATACATAGTAATTATAAAAACTATCTTTTATAATAGTAAATATTTTTATGCAGAAAGTTATTTTCAGTTAAATTATTTTGAGAAAATTATATTAAAGATCTTTAAATACAATTATTATGTATTTAGGAGATTTTATTTATCAAATTAAAAAGCATTTCATGGAAATAGCAAATGATATAACTTCTCTAGTTGGAAATACACCATTAGTTAAATTAAATCGAATCAGAAAGTATTTTAATTGTTATCCAGAAATAATAGCCAAACTAGAAAGTTTCAATCCATCAGCTTCCGTTAAGGATCGCATCGCCTATTCAATGTTATGTAAAGCTGAAGAAGAAGGATTGATAACACCAGATAAAACAACGTTAATAGAAGCAACAAGTGGGAATACTGGCATCGCATTAGCAATGGTAGCTGCGGCAAAAGGCTATAAATTGATATTGACTATGCCGGATACGATGAGTATTGAGAGGAGGGCAATGTTGAGAGCATATGGAGCTGAATTACAGCTAACACCAGGTATAGAAGGAATGAAAGGAGCTTTATATTTAGCTAATGAGTTGTCTTCAAGGATTACAAATAGCTATCAATTTAATCAATTTGAAAACTTTGCTAATCCAGATATACATGAAAGAACAACGGCTCAAGAAATTTGGTCCCAATCCAATAACAATTTAGATGGACTAGTTACAGGAGTAGGCACAGGAGGAACAATTACTGGATGCGCACGTTTTTTAAAAAAAGTTAATCCAAATTGCAAAATTTATGCTGTAGAGCCCAAAAAAAGTGCTGTGATTTCTGGAGAAAAAGCTGGATCTCATTCTATTCAAGGAATAGGAGCAGGTTTCGTACCAAAAGTATTGAATACTAAATTAATTGATGAAATTATAAAAATAGATGATGATGAAGCATTTTATTATGGGCGTTTATTAGCTCGATTGGAAGGTCTTTTATCTGGCATCAGCAGCGGTGCAGCTTTAGCAGCAACAATAAAAATCGGTAAAAGGAAAGAACTAATGAATAAAAGATTGATAGTTATTCTTCCAAGTTTTGGTGAAAGATATTTATCAACAGCAATGTTTGAATCGAATACCTCTATTCAAGCTAGAAAAGATGGTTATCTTTAATCAATAATTTATAAAAATGGAAAAAAATTTATATGAAGAATTAGGCCTCAAAAAAAATGCAACTAGAAGTGAAATTAAATCTTCATATCGTTCTTTAGTTAAGCAACATCATCCTGATGCAGGCGGGAAAAAAGAACGATTTCTTGCGATACAAAATGCCTGGGAGACTCTAAATGACCCTATCAAAAAAAAACAATATGATAGAAGTTTTTTCTCTTCCAGTTCATCATTTGATTCATTAAATGAAAATTGGGAAGAGAAATTTAATTCAAAAAAATATAATTCATCAATTAAAGACAAAGAAGTTAAAACATGGATTAAAGAAATTTACACTCCGATAAATAGACTAATTAGTCAAATAATTAAACCTTTGAGCAACGAAATAAAAGAACTATCTGCGGATCCATATGATGACCAACTAATGGAAAATTTTTGCAGTTATATACTTCTTTCACAAAAGAAAATAGAAAAAGTTGAAAAAATCTACAACAAAAAAATAGTTCCAAAGTCTATTTCAGCTTTAGGCCTCGATCTTTATCATTGTTTTTCACAAGTTAAAGATGCACTATCAGAATTTGATAGATATACCCAAGGATATGTGGATAATTACTTATTTGATGGTAAAGAAATGATCAAAGAAGCAAAAAGAATCCAATCAAAAATGTCTACAGAGAAAAAAAATAAAAACTTTTAGATATAAAAATTTATTGAAGATATTCTTTGAGTTGATCTAATTTCAACCAAACATCTGGTACAGGTCTGCGCCATCGAACCTGAGCATATTCCTCTTTTACTGAAAGAATCTCTCCAGGACCTTCAAAGACATAATTAGGTAGATCATTATCACTAGCTAGGGCTTCGATACTTTTTATATAATTTTCTCTATCAACAAAAACTAAGCTGCCTTTCTTGAGAGGTTTCTTTGGAATAGAATCTGTCATAATAAAGTAAACAAAGTTTATAGAAATTTATTATACAAAAACTTGTTTGATAAATATTAAAAAAGAATTGATAACGGAATAATAATTACAAACGTCTTAAAAATTTTATAGCCTTAAATGATAAATATCTATAAAATATGCGTCTCTTACTATTTGGCTGCACTGGATTTATTGGTAAAGAATTAGTACCAACACTTCTCAATGAAAATCACGAACTATACATTGTAAGTAGAAAACCCATAAGTAAATTAAAGCTTGATTTAGATTTCAATAAATTGAAATTTTTTCAAATAGATTTATCAAAAGAAAAAAACTGGAATAACGAAAATCTTATAAATATTCTAAGAGAGACAGATGGAATTATTAACTTGATGGGAGAACCCATAGCAGAAAAAAAATGGACTTCTGAACAAAAACAGGAGATTGAAAATAGTCGTATTAACACCACGAAATTTATGATGAAGACCCTTAAAAATTTAAAAATAAACCCAAAAGTCATTATAAATGGATCAGCTATAGGTTATTACGGTACAAGTTTGTCTAATGAATTTACTGAAAATAGTCCTGGAGGAAAAGACTTTTTATCTAATCTTTGCAAAAAATGGGAAGCGGTCGCCGCTGAAAAACCATTTTTCTCAAGGTTAGTTATTTTTAGAATTGGAATTGTTCTAGAGAAAGACGGAGGAGCATTAGGAAAAATGATCCCTATTTTCAAAGTTGGATTAGGTGGACCAATTGGAGATGGTAAGCAATGGATGAGTTGGATTCATAGAACTGATTTATGTGCATTAATTATTCAAGCATTAGTTGATAAAAAGTATTCGGGAGTATTTAATGCTGTTGCACCAAATCCAGTATTAATGAGAGATTTTTCTCAGACTTTAGGCAAATGTCTGAATAGACCTAATTTACTTCCAGTGCCTGGAGCGGTTTTAAAAATATTGTTAGGAGATGGAGCGAAAGTTGTTTTAGAAGGACAAAAAGTAATTAGCAGTAAAATCAAAAATTATAATTTTAAATATCCTCTTCTTGAGAAAGCAATTTACGCCTCCACCAAGAATTAATACCGTTTACTAAAGCACCGATAATAAGAATTGTTATCAATGGAACTACAAGAGGATTCCAAACTATCTGAATCAAATTAATAAAAATAAATATCCCATTAAATTGCATGATGATTGCAAAAATAAAAAATATTGCAAAAAAAATGACTGTAAATAAATTTATTAATAACAAATTATCGATAATTTGTTTTAACTTATTTTGATTATTCTCCTTAGTCATTTTTTTATAACAATATTCATATCATCAACCATTTTAAGACAAGCTTTGTTTTCACCCAGTCTTTTTTTAGCATTTTCATTACATGAGATCATAAACTTCTTATTTAGCCGTATAAGGTATATTATTTTTATGATCAATTTAATTGTCTGATTGATTTGATCATTTTTGTCTTTATAATTACTGGCACAAAAAACATATTTTCCAAGCAAACGTCTTTGCGCTTCTGCAAAATTTTTTGTAAATTGTGGACCTTTACCTTCAATCTGAATAACCGGTTTTCCTAATCCAATCGCTTGCTCTGCTGCTGTTCCTGCCATGCAAATACAGAATCTACTTTTCAATAATATTTTGTCAAAATTATTCCAATATATATTCACTTCTAAAAATTTATATTGGAATTTCAAGAGATTATTATCTTTTATATTTTCTATTTTTAGCCATCCTCTTTTTTGAAATATCTCCTTTATTTTTGATGAAGATAGAGCATTAACTATTGCAAAATTAAACTGAATTTTTTGAAAATATTTTAAATCTGACAATGCCTCTAATACCTCTAAAATCAAAACAAAATTATCTAAAATCTCAGGGAATCTACTTCCTGGAAATAATCCAACACTAAATTCATCTTTATTTAATTCTTTGTTTCTAGGAAAAAACTTATCCATAAATGGGTTGCCTAAAAAAGACACTTTCTTTTTTAATTGCAATGTTAAATCATTAGCTGTAAGGGAATCTCTCGTATATATTTTTTTTGCTTTTTGTGAGAGCAAGAAAAATTTAGAAGGCCATGGTAATTTCAACTTCCCTTCATAATGGCTGGAATAAGCAACTAGATATGTAAAAAAATCTTTCTTACAAACCCATGCAAAAAAAATTGGCACAATATCTCCAACTACAAAAAAATAATCATATTTTTTTCTTATTTTAAAAGTTAAATATAATCTTTTTAGAAGATAAAATATTTCTCCTCCTAATATCTCAGTAAATCTTCCCTTAAAAGAATTATAACCAATTCCTCCAGTTCTAAATTCCTTAGTTTTACCGATAATCTTAATTTTTTCTTTTTCGTAATGGTTTCCCATACCAACAATTGGCAAAGCATGAATAGAATAACCACTTTTTACGAATTGTTTAGCTATTAGACTGCCAGATAGATCTTCTCCATGCCCATTGCTTAAAATTAAAATCTTAAACAATTTAAAATTCCAACCATTTTTTTACTTTGGTTAACTCAGGCCAATCTGGATATCTACTTAATCCGTCTTCAACAGATTCTTTCAACTCACTTTTCACATCTGGCATCATCATAGACATTTTTTTTATTAACTCAATATGATCCCTAACACCTTTATTATTAGTAGCTAAAAGAGCTAAAGACAAATTCATTCTTGCTTGTGGATCTTGCTGATTTAATCGAACAGCTTGTCTGGCAGCTGACAAAGCTTCTTCATTATTTTTCAAAAGTAATTGAAGCCATGATAAACAAGTCCAAGCAGCAAAATGATTTGGAATTTGCTGTATAATTTTTTGAAAATCTTGAACAATTGGAATTAAATCTTGCCCTGCTTTATATCTTGATAAAGCCGCATTAAAATCCTCTTCGATGGGATTAATTTCGTTATTCATTATTTATTAAACTGCAAAAGAGCTTCCACAACCGCAAGTTTGAGAGGCATTGGGATTTACAAAATTAAAGCCACCTCCAATTAATTCCTTACTAAAATCTAACTGCATTCCATAAATATATAAAAGACTTTTAGGATCACAAACAACTTGAAAGCTTTGATCAGCTTTTAATGAATAATCATAAACTTTATCATCAGGATTTATTTCATCAGTTCCTATAAAATCCATCGTATAACTCATCCCACTACAACCGCCAGATCTTACTCCTACCCTTAGTGCTTTTTTATCACTTTGGCCCTTCAATAAATTTGAAATTTGTTCTATAGCATCATTCGTAATTAAGATACCTTTGCCATCATCAGAATTTTTAATTTCCTGTTTAACTTCTACATTTTCCATAAACAAGGGATTTCTACTATTTATAATATAAAAACTTAATTGATAGGATGCATAGAACAAACGTTATCCAAACTTGATTTGTTATAATTCTAAGAAAAAGTGAAAATTGCAATAGTTGGTTCTGGATTAGCTGGTCTTACAGCAGCAGTCAATTTAGTTGATGAAGGTCATGAAGTAGAAATTTATGAGAGCAGGTCATTTTGGGGAGGTAAAGTAGGAAGTTGGGAAGATAAGGATGGCAACCACATAGAAATGGGTTTACATGTATTTTTTTACAATTATGCAAATCTTTTTAAATTAATGAAAAAAGTGGGAGCTCTAAACAATTTACTCCCGAAAGATCATACTCATCTATTTATCAATAATGGTGGTAATTTAAAATCGTTAGACTTCAGATTCCCTTTAGGTGCTCCATTTAACGGACTTAAAGCTTTTTTTACCACCGAACAACTTACTTGGGTAGATAAGTTCAGAAATGCCTTAGCTTTAGGGACAAGTCCAATCGTTAGAGGATTGATAGACTATGAAGGCGCAATGAAAATAATTAGAGATCTAGATAGAATTAGTTTTAAAGAATGGTTTTTAAACCATGGTGGAAGTGAAAAAAGTTTAGAAAGAATGTGGGATCCCATTGCATATGCATTAGGTTTTATTAATTGCAAAGATATTTCAGCAAGATGCATGCTAACTATATTCATGATGTTTGCTTCAAAAACAGAAGCCTCAAAACTTAATCTTTTAAAAGGTTCCCCACATAAGTGGTTAACTCAACCTATCGTCGACTACATCACAAACAAAGGAGCAAAAATACATCTTAACCATAAGGTAGATGAAATCATCTATGAAAAGGAATCTTCCTCTTATTCAGTAAATCAATTAAAAATATCTTCTCCTGAAGGAATTAAGGCAGTGTTTGCAGATAAATTTCTAGCTGCCTGTGATGTTCCTGGAATAAAAAAAATAATTCCAAAAGAATGGTATCAATTTAAAGAATTTGAAGGTTTAAAAAAACTTAGAGCTGTAGCTGTTGCCACAATCCAATTAAGATATGACGGTTGGGTTACTGAATTACAAAAAGATAATACTGGAAACCAACCAATTGGACTAGATAACCTTCTTTATTCTGCTGATGCCTCTTTCAGTTGTTTTGCTGATTTAGCACTAGCAAGTCCAGCAGACTATAGAAAAAAAGATATGGGATCGCTTCTCCAATGTGTTTTAACTCCTGGCGATAGATGGATGGGAAGATCCACAGAAAGAATTACAAAAGAAATTGATAAAGAGGTTCGCCGTCTATTCCCATCCTCAAAAAACCTTAAATTGCTTTGGAGTAACGTGGTACAAATTCCACAATCACTCTATAGAGAAGCTCCCGGTATGGAACCTTTTAGACCCGATCAAAAAACATCCATATCTAATTTCTTCATGGCTGGTAGTTATACAAAACAAGATTACATAGACTCTATGGAGGGAGCTACGATGAGTGGGCATTTGGCTGCTGCTGCAATTTTAGAGAAGCAAGCAGAATTAGCAAAGAATCTTGCGGTGAGTTAACTGATGGGTACTTGGCTAAAACATGACGTAATAACAGTTGTTAATGCGCCACTTGAAAATGTTTGGAATACATGGAGCGATTTAGACTCAATGTCACTTTGGATGAGCTGGATTGAATCTGTAAAAACTGTTGATGAAGAAACTAATACGTTACCTGATCTAACAGAATGGACCTTAGCTGCAAATGGATTTAAGTTTAAATGGAAAGCTCAAATTACAGAAAGGGTCGAAAAAAGCAAACTAAAATGGAAATCAATTGGAGGTTTACCAACTGAGGGATCAGTAGTTTTCGAAAGTAAAAATGATCAAATCACAACGGTAAATTTAGCCATAACGTATGAGCTACCTAAAATGGTTGCTCGGTTTATGGAAGAAAATATTTTAGGCAAAATGGTAACAAAAGAATTGCAGGCCAATATTGATAGGTTCAAGGATTTAGTTGAAAAGAACTATACAAAAGATTTTTCTAACTAAAAATATTAATCGCCACTTCTAGTAGACCTTCAAAAGTATATTTTTTTGCCTGACTATCAACTCTTCCAAAAATCTTGTTACATATTTTTGTTGTCTGAGGTCCAATAGTTAACAACTTAATTTGATCAAAATACTCTAACCATTTTTTACCAAGTTTTTTTTCTAGTAAAAAAGCGGCATTTAATACTGTTTTACCGCTTGAGAAAATAATTGCATCGACTTTTCGATTATAAATAATATCAATTGTTTCCTCTGGAATTGATTCGGGACACCTAGTTTCATAAGCAGCAACCTCAAATACACGGGAACCAGCCTTTCTAAATTGATCTGCAATTAGATCCCTACCACCTGTTTGGACTCTTGGTACAAAGACTCGAAGTCCATAACCTGACACAGGGAAATTATCAATTAAACTTTCAGCAACAAATTCTGGAGGTATGAAATCAGCCTTAATTCCAAAATCATCAAGAGTTTTTGAGGTTTTTTCTCCGACTACAGCAATTTTTGTTTTTTTTGAACACTCTTTTAATGAACTATTAAAATATCTAAGTCTTTTGTCCACAAATTTGATTCCATTACTACTAGAAAAAATAACCCAATGAAAATCATTTATTTGATTTAATGCTTCGTCTAGAGGATTCAAATCATCAGGATCACCAATACTGATTGCAGGCAAATCAAATACATTAGCGCCCTTGCTTGTAAATATCTTTTTTATATCCAATATCCCTTCTTTTGATCGAGTTATAATTATATTTCTTTGATCAAGGGGTAGATCAACTATTGGCATCGTTATCCTTATCCTCATCATTATTTTCTTGATTTTTATTTTTTAATTCATCGAGAAGTTTTAAGACTGATAATCCTTTATCAAGAACAACATCGTCTTTAAAAATTATCTCTGGAACTCTTCTCATCTCTATTCTTTTTCCTAAACTGTACCTTATGGAGCTTTTAGCAGTATTCAAATTTGCCACAATCTCTTTCCTCACTTTATCTTGAGCAGTTGAAGTTATGTAAATTTTGCAGCGTTGCAAATCACCTGATAAATCAATCTTAGAAATATTGATGAAATGATCTCTAATAAGATCATTTTCCAAATCATTTTGCAAAATAAGGGTTATTTCTTTCTTCAAAAGAGAAGAAACTTTTGCAAGACGGTGATTATTTGGCATTATGATTGTAAATTTATTGGATTTGTCATCGCTTGCAAGACAAAATAAACAGTTATGAAAGCACTAAAGACAGAGGATATCAAACCTACTATTGTGAGTGGATTTGATAGATTCTTGAATAAAGGTTCAAGTAATGCAGCAAGTCCCCCAACAATAATGGATATTAAATACTTGGGATATCTTGCAACATTTGAGAAAAATTCGCCCATCAGCTCCACAAATAGATTACTTTTTTAGCTAAGTTTTAACAAACATTAAACAGCATGATTACATTATATCAATTTAGGCATAGTGCTTTTTGTTTAAAAACAAGAATGGCTCTTCATGCAAAAAAACTACAATATCGAGTTGAAGAAGTAACACCTGGAATAGGTCAATTTGAAATCTTTAAATTATCAGGTCAAAAACAAGTCCCTGTAATAGTCGATAGTAATGATCAAATTATTAATGACTCTTCAACTATTTGCGAATATATAGATAAAAAAAATGATAACAATCAACTTTTTCCTGAGGACCCAATATTGTTTGCACAATGCAAACTAATTGAAGACTGGGCAGATACTACAATGGCTACTACTTGTAGAAAAGCTTTAATAAAATCTGCAATAGAAAATCCACAGCTAAGAACTGCATTACTTCCAGATGAAATACCTTCTTCAGTTAAAAGTATTGTTGATAAATTACCGTTTGAAAATCTTAGTAAAATCTCTAATGTAGTTTTGTCTTCTAAAGATAATTTAGAACTTCAAAAATTACTGGAAGCTTTATCAAAATCCTTGATTAACAAAAAATATTTAGTTGGAGAAAGTTTATCAATTGCAGATATTTCAATTGCAGCTCAATTATCCCTTCTTAAATTTCCAAAGTCTTCAGGGCCAATTCTTTCAGGAGAGGGAAGTCAAGAATACATCAATAACCCTTATCTAGAAAATCTTTTCATTTGGAGGAACAACTTAGAAGAATATCTTTTTAGTGCTAACTCTCAATAAATTCAAACTTCAATTTATATTTATTTGTTTTTATAGCATGAATAGAAGGATCACCAACTTTTGAACCATAAGAAGCAACATATTGCACTCCACAAATTGATGGTTTGATTGAATTATCAACTTCCAATATTTCTTCGGAACATTTTTGAAATTTACTAATGGTCTCTACCTGATTAATCCTTGAAGCACCTGGCTTATGTGCTGTTTGTATAACTAGCTCATCTGCGAAAAAAATATCATCATCTTGGATCTGATTTCTCCCTGTAATTCTTGAATCGATATAAAAATCATCTTTTAAATAAGTAATTTGATTATTAATAGATTGAGGATCATTTACAACCTTAATTAAGGTTTCACCAAATATTGCTTTTCCAATAGATTCAGAATTTTTTGCACGATTACCAACAATTAAATCTGAATCATTCTTAAAGAAATTTACTTTATAAATAACTGGCTCTTCTGAATCATTAACTATATCTTGAGAAGTAACAAGCCAATTCCCCTCGAACCATTTAGGATAAATTAAATCCTTAGAATTATCCGATAATTTAAAATTTGGCAAATATAATTCTGGCCATTGATTTACACGATTTTCCAAAAACTCTCGTAGGTTAGAATCTACTAGAGCAAAAGAACTTTCTAAAAAAATTCCTTGAAAAATCAAGCAAAGAATTAATCCTAGAAGAATTTTCATTATGTCAAATCCACTAATAAGAGCATCAGATCATTATGTATTATTAGAGCCAGATTCAAAAGAAAAAATTGTATCAAAGCAAGAAGCAATTTTATGGTTAAAGAATTGGCTTAGTAAGACAGAGACACAAACAATATATCAAAATATAGAAGATCCTGATCAGGAATTTTTTGAAGAACTATTGGAAAGCACTTATGAATTAGAAATAAAATTAGGATACGTTATCAAATGGTTTGCAGTAAGAATTGAACCAGATTAACTAATTATTTCTTTATGAATTGCATTAATTATTTTCATAGCAACTTCTTCAATATTTTCTTTTTTTACTTGAATTCTTAAATCTGCTTGAGAATACAAATTTTCTCTAGATTGAAAAATGCTCATATATAGATCATTTAGATTCTTTCCCTGAAGAAGTGGCCTATTTTTAATTTCATTTTTCAATCTTTCAATTGCTATATCTTTGTCGAGATCTATCCAGGCAATTATTCCCTGTCTTAAGATTCCCCAGTTTTCTGATTTGGTAACTATTCCTCCCCCAGTGGAGATTACTAATGAAGGAATTTTGATAGTTTCTTTAAGACAGTTTGCTTCTAATTCACGAAAATTATCTTCTCCTTCATCATTAAAAATTTGATTGATAGATTTTTTTGCCAACTTCTCTATTAATGAATCTAAATCAATGAATTTATACTTCAATAATTCAGCCAGCTTCAAACCAGTTTGTGACTTGCCAGAACCCATCATTCCTATTAAAAATATGCTTCTGCCCTTGATCGTATGAACTGTTTTTTCGATAATGGATTGTTCCATAAAGACAAAAGCGTATTTAAAACCTTAAGATAGTATTATCGCAGACAGGTATGACTTCTACACAATCCAAACCATTACATGGAAAAGGACGTGAATGCGTCATAACTCGACGTGCCTGCTTTAGTTCTAGTCACCGTTATTGGCTTCCTGAAAAAAGCCCAGAAGAAAATTTATCTCTTTTTGGAAAGTGCAGTATTGCACCAGGACATGGTCATAATTATGAACTTATTGTTTCAATGGGTGGAGAACTAGACTCTGATGGAATGGTACTTAATCTCTCTGATGTAAAACACTCCATTAAAGATAAGGTTACTGGACAATTAGATTTTCGTTTTTTAAATAATGTCTGGCCTGAATTTAATGTTGATAATCAAGAGGGTATACTTCCCACAACTGAAGCATTAGTAAAGGTCATTTGGCATCGTCTGAAGGATGATTTACCTCTTACAAGTCTAAGACTTTATGAAAACCCAAATTTATGGGCAGATTATTTTGGAAAAAACATGGAAGCATTTTTAACAGTACAAACTCATTTTGCAGCAGCTCATAGACTTGCAAAAGAAGAGATATCTTTTGATGAAAATAAAAAAATCTATGGGAAATGTGCCAGAGTTAATGGACATGGTCATAACTATCTTGTCGATATAACTGTAAAAGGAGAAATTGATAAAAGAACAGGAATGGTTTGCGACTTATCTGCCCTTCAAGAGATAATTAACGATTTAGTTGTTGAACAACTAGATCATACTTTTCTTAATAAAGACATCGAATTTTTCCATAATTGTGTTCCAACTGCTGAAAATATAGCTTTATATATTTCTGATATTCTTAAAAAACCAATACATCAACTTGGTGCAACATTACACAAAATAAGACTCCAAGAGAGTCCAAATAATGCTGCAGAAATCTATGTTGATCAAAAGTTAACCAATTCATTGAAGTTGAAATTTGAAAATAGTTTAATAACGCAAACTTGAGTATCCCAAGAGTAATAATTGTTATAGCATCAAGTCTTGATGGGAGAATTGCATTTCCTGGAGGTGGCGAATCGCATCTTGGAAGCGATGAAGATAAAAAAATATTAAATCAAAACTTATCAATGGTTGACGCCACCATTTTTGGTTTAGGTACTTTAATAGCTCATCAATCAACTTACCTAGTTAAAAATCTCAATGATAATGACGAAGTAAATATATCAAAAAGCCAACCAATTTCTATAGTTGCTTCAAATAGCAAAAAATTTAACAGTAATTGGAAATACTTTCGTCAACCAATTAGAAGATGGCTAATAAGCTCAAGTAAAGTTGATAATTCGTCGAATAATGAATTCGAGAAAGAACTTTTTTTCGAAGATTCATGGGAAAAAACTTTAATTTCACTCAAAAAACAAGGGATAAATGATTTAGCTCTTTTAGGAGGTGCAAAACTTATAAATTCATTTATAAAAGAGGATCTAATAACAGATCTAAAAATTACAATAATTCCACGAATTATTGGAGGTAGATATACATGGATCCCTCCAGAACAAACAAATGCGATTTTTAATCTCGAAAGACTATGGGAAATAAAATCAATTAAAAATTTAATGAATAATGAAATCCATATTCATTACAAAAAAATTTAAAATAGATTCAATAATAAATGAACCAACCAATACATAAAGTTGAAGTCAAATTATCAATCAAGGAAATCTCCAAGGAGATATGGAATGAATTAGCAAATGAAATTAATAATCCATTTTATGAATGGACTTGGATTAAAAACCTTGAGATATCAAAAAGTGTTTCAAGAGAAACTGGTTGGCAGCCACTATATTTTGTTGCTGTTAAAAATGAAGAGATATTAGGAATTGCTCCACTTTTTTTAAAAAATCATAGCTATGGAGAATTCATTTTTGACCAATCATTTGCAAGATTGGCTCAAGAGCTGAATTTAAATTATTACCCTAAATTAATTGGAATGAGTCCTTATAGTCCTGTAAATGGATATCAATTCCTTTATAAAAAAAATAAAGACAAGAAGGAAATTACAAATTTACTTATAAACCACATCGAAAGCTTTGCGATTACAAACAAAATTCTAAGTTGTAATTTTTTATATATTGATGAAAGCTGGGGCAACCATCTTAAATCTTTGGGATACCATGAATGGATAAATTCCAGCAGTGAATGGAGGAGTAATGGAGAAAAAACATTTAATGATTTTCTTTCTAGATTTAACTCTAATCAGAGAAAAAATATAAAAAAAGAGAGGAAATCAATTACCAAACAAGATATTAAAGTAGAAATTTTTGATGAAGATGATATCAACCAAGAAATCCTCAAAAAAATGCATAATTTTTATGAACAGCATTGCTCGAGGTGGGGAGTTTGGGGAAGTAAATATCTAACATCTACATTTTTCGAAACACTGGTTGATAATAAAAAAAATCTTTTACTTTTTAGTGCATCAAAACATGATTCAAATGAAATTTTTGCTATGTCGATGTGCGTTAAAAATCAAAACAACTTATGGGGTAGATATTGGGGTAGTCAAGAAGAAATATCTAATTTACATTTTGAATTATGCTATTACCAGCCAATTGAATGGGCAATAAAAAATAGTATCCATTTTTTTGATCCTGGAGCGGGAGGTAAACATAAAAGACGTAGGGGGTTTTTTGCAAAAAGCACCATTAGCTTGCATAAGTGGTTTGATAAAAATATGGAAAATATAATTAGTCCTTGGCTAAATGAGGTGAATAAACAAACCGAGATGGAAATTGATTTTGAAAATAAATCTATACCCTTTAAATAAAAAATTATTCGACTTTACCAAAGATTATATTAGTAATATAGTTTGAAATTAAATTCCCAAAATGGATTCAAATCAAAGTTTAGATGAAAAAATAAAGATTGATAATAGTCTATCCAACCGATATATAGACTTAGATCCAAACGGTTATTTCATTATAAAAGTAGATTTAGAAGAAAATAAAATAATTTTAGAGCACTTTCTAAATAATATTAATGATGAAGGATATGCGCTTGACCCAGAAACAAATGAACCAATTAAATGCGACTCTCAAAATAAAAGAGTTTGTAATGAAGTTTTTGAAGGAATTAGTGCGAAACAACTTGGAATATTGATCACTGAAGAAAGAAATGACTTAATAACAAGATTCGATCATGCTTTATATTTAGGCAGGGAACTACAAAAAGCAGAAGAATGTTTATACAAAAAATTACCATATATCCAAGATTAAGAAATTAAACGAAAAAATCTAATCTTTTCATCTGATGTTAAATTAAATAAAAATAAAAAAATTAATGAACATCATTTTCTATTTTGCATTTATTGGTTTTGGTTTTGGAGCTGCTTTCGCATTAGATAAGCTATTAAGAGCAGTTAAATTAATTTAAAAAACTACAAAATTTTAATAGTCTCACCATATAAATCATATTCATCCGCAAAAGAAATATTTGCTTCAACAAATTTACCAATATATTTTTTCAAATCAATTTTCTCTTTAACAGATAAAATTACAGTTCCGTCAATTTCAGGCGCGAAATTGTAGGAACGACCAATTAATTCGTTATTGTCTGATATTTGTTCTACCAAAATCTTAATTTTTGAACCGACATATGTTTGATTTTTTTCTTTAGAGATATTTTGTTGAACTGAAATAATGTTATCTTTTCTTGCCTCTGCGACCTCTGGGGATACTCTATTTGGCAAATCAAAAGCTGAAGTGCCTTCCTCAGGAGAAAAAATAAATACCCCTACATGATCAAACTTATGCCTATTCAAAAATTTAAGAAGGTGTTCAAAATGTTCTTTTTTTTCTCCTGGGAAACCAACAATGAGACTGGTTCTTAATACAGCAGATGGGATTTCTTCTCTAATTTTGCCCAAAATTGATTCATTCAAAGAAGCCTGCCAAGGTCTATTCATACTCTTCAAAACATCTGGATGACTATGCTGAAGTGGTAAATCAAAGTAAGGCACTATATTCTTTGAATCTTTGAAAGCTCTGATAACTTCATCAGTTAAACCTGTTGGATAAGCATAATGTATCCTTATCCAGGGAATTGAAACTTTAGAAAGCTCATTCAAAAGTTTGGCTAATGATGGTTTTCCATAAATATCCTGACCATAATTAGTTGTTATTTGACTAATTAATATGATTTCTTGAATACCCTGTTTTGCAAGACTTTTGGCTTCTGAAACTATAGATTCTATTGTTCTACTTCTTTGAGGTCCTCTCAACTTAGGAATAATACAAAAAGCGCAATTATAGTTACAGCCTTCAGCAATCCGAAGATAAGCAACAAATTTGTTTTTATCTACAAAACGAGGCATTTCCTCATCTGCAATAAATTCAGGTATTTTTGAAACTTCATTAACGATTTCCCCTTTTTCTACTCTGTCTAAAACCTTTGCTATCTTTTGATAATCTCCTGTTCCAACCAAACCTTTTATTTCAGGGATTTCTTTTATAAGCTCATCTTTAAAATGCTGAGCCATACAGCCTGCAACTATTACTTCCTTTCCTTGATTTGTATATTCTAGAATTTTTCTAATAGATTCTTCTCTAGCTGTTTCAATAAAACTGCAAGTATTTACAACGACAACATTTGCATCATTTATATTGCTGTCAACTTCATAGCCCTCTTTATCTAATAAGCCTTGCATATGTTCAGTATCAACAAGGTTTTTCTCGCAACCAACATGACTGAATGCAATCTTAGATAGTTTTTTTTCTTTTACCTGAAGACTATTTTGTTTCACAACTTGAAAAAATAAGAATTAAAAAATTTAAAAAGCATTTCGTAAATAACTCTTATGCCAAGATAATATTAGGATAGATAATGTAAATAACAAACTTTCACTTTATATGGCCCTTAAAGCTTTAAACAGAAGAAGTAAAAAAGATTTGAAATGGCCAAAAATCATAATCGCAATTCTTAGCACTATAGGTATAGTTGACACAGGTTCGATTACTTTAAAAAACTGGGGATTATTTACTTCGCTTTCATGCCCTGGGATACAAAATGGTTGTGAAACAGTTTTAAATAGTCCTTGGGGTACTTTATTTGAAAATAATCAAGTTAATATACCTCTCTCATTAGCTGGATTTATAACGTACTTATCAATATTAGTTATCACAATTGTACTTTCACTTAATTTAATTTCTCCAAAAGAAAAACTAAATAAGTTTTTATGGTGGTTAATATTTTTAATATCTTGTGCGTCATCAACATTTAGCTTTTTATTGATTAATATAATGTTTTTTAAGATTCAAGCATATTGTTTTTTTTGTATACTTTCAGCAATTTTATCGTTTTCTATCTTTATAATTTCTATGATTGGAGCAAAGTTTGAAAGCAGAGAACCCATGATTTTTAGAGGTTTCATAGTAGCCATTAGTGTCCTGCTTGGCGGCATAATTTGGTCAACAAATGTTGACCCCTCTAATGCTATTGATGTTACAAGCCCCACTGAAAATGTATCCCCAAAAATTACCACTTCAAGCTCTCCTCAGAAGGTAAAATTTGCAAAGTTTTTAAGTGAAAGCAATATTGTTATGTATAGTGCATACTGGTGCCCCCATTGTCACGATCAGAAACAATTATTTGGTAAAGAAGCAGTTAAAGAATTAAAAGTAGTTGAATGTGCCAAAGATGGTAAAGATAGTGAGTATGAGCTATGTCAAACGAAAGGAATCAGTGGATTTCCCTCTTGGGAAATAAATGGAGAAATCATTAGTGGTACTCGCGATTTGAATGAATTATCCATACAGACAGGATATCAAGGAGATTCTAATTTTTAATAAATCTTTTTTGAATTTTTTGACCTAACTGTTGCCTAGTATGGCATTCCCAATTTTTGTCTTTACCTGGAAAATCATCTCTATAATGGCCACCTCTACTCTCTTCTCTAAATAAACAAGCTTTTAATAAAGTTATGGTGGTTATTTGTCTATTCTTTAAATCAAGTAAAAGATTCAGGGCCCTCCTATTGCGCTCACTAAGTTTAATTTTTTGATGAAATTTTATTTTTTCAAGAGTACTAAGTAAAGCATTTTTTTGTAATTGAGAAATATCGTCTTGAATATTATGTAAAAATTTACTCATATTTGCCTTTTTTCGAGAAACACCTAGATTTGACCAACATAGTTTTCTTAGTTCATCTATTTTTTCAGAGATTTGAGAAATTTGATCTTCTTTTGGATCTTGAACATCAAACTCTTGAAATGATCTATCAAATTTCACAAATTTAGAAGGATCATTCAAAACAATTGAGGACATTTTTCTAGCAAAAACAAGGCATTCCATAAGTGAATTACTTGCCAATCTATTAGCACCATGCACACCAGTGGAAGCAACTTCTCCTACAGCGTATAATCCTTTTCGTGTAGAAGAAGCATTTAAATCGGTTTTTACACCTCCCATCCAATAATGAGCTGCAGGAGCTACGGGAATAACCTCATTTAAAGGATTAACTCCATAATCCAGACATCGACTTATGATAGTAGGAAATCGCTCTACGATTTTTTCTGGATCAATATATCGAAGATCTAAGCCAACATGATCTACATTATTATCATGCATATTTTTCATGATTGCTCTACTTACCTGATCTCTAGTAGCTAAATCACGATTTTTAAGATTTTTAACTGGGCTTTCACCATTTTTATCAACTAAAATAGCGCCTTCTCCTCTAAGTGCCTCAGATATTAAGAAACAAGGTGCACCATAAAATTTCAAAGCGGTTGGATGAAATTGAACAAACTCTAAATCTTCGATAGCAGCTCCTGCCTTCCATGCAAGAGCAATCCCTTCTCCGGAAGATTGAGCAGGATTTGTTGTATTAGTAAATAAATGCCCGCCCCCACCTGTAGCTAAAACAACAGCTCTCGATTGAATCCAATATAAATTTGCTCCATCAAGAACTTGAACTCCTTTACATTCTTCATTATCAATAAAAAGTTCAGTTACTCTTACACCTCTACAGTGAAGAATATTTTTTTTATTTTCAATATGATCTTCTAGAACTTCAACTAATGCTCTTCCAGTACGATCTTTAACATGCAAAACTCTTCTTCGAGAATGGGCTGCTTCTAAAGTAGTGGCTAACTGATCAGAACTTTGGTCAAAAATCATCCCTAAATTCTGCAACCTATTGACACAACTTGGAGCTTCTTTAACCAGCATTTCTACAGCTTGAAAATCACATAGTCCATCACCTGCTTTTAAGGTATCATCCGCGTGAAGATCGAATGAATCGTCTTGTCTAACTACAGATGCTATTCCTCCTTGAGCCCATCTACTGGAAGATATCTTACTAGTATTCCTATTTAAAAGCAGCACTTTTAAATTTGCAGGTAATTCAAGACAAGTCATAAGTCCTGCAGCTCCTGCGCCTATAACGATGACATCCCAATTATTTAATGGAATTGGTTCTTGCGAGAATGGAGGCCTTAACATTAAACCAAGCCACTCAAATTTGGTTGAAGAATTGCTAAAACAATAAAAATACCATCAACGATTAATGTCGTTTGAATTACATAACTAGAAACTAAGAGTGCTCTACCATTAGTAGTATTAATTGTGGCATAATCAAAAATTTCTTTTGAAATAAACCACAGAATAAGAGCAATAAAAACAATAATAGATAATGATTTTATTTGGATAAGATTCTCAGAGGTATTTTGTAGAATTTGAGGTGCAGTTTCAGAATCTGCTGTAATAACCTGCCTCCATTGATCCATTATTCCGATTAAAAATATTGTAATGTCAGTAACTGCAGTTCCAAATAAAGAAGAGATATAAAAACTTGAACCTATTTTCCAATTAGTACCAAGTCCAATTAAAGCTAATGGGAGAACTACTGCTTCAACAGGTATGTGTAGGATAGGAAATGGGCTTAACCATCCCCAGAACAAACATCCACCGAGCCAACTGCCTGATACACCAAGCAATAATGAACTCAAAATAAACCACTTAAGTGATCCTTTCCGATTCAAAACAAATGCCCCTAAGAGAATAACAAAAGTAAAACAAAGAGCACTTATTGGTTCTAATCTAACCCAAGGGGCTTGTATAAAAATAGGTAAAATTACAAAGAAAGAAGAACATAATCTTAAAGATAAAGGATTTGATAAAAAACTATTTTCGTATGAATCAACTGTCTTATGTGATTCATAATTCAATTTATCTTTCACTTCTAAATTTTTTGTAATTAATTCTTTCAATGAATAAAGTTTTTTGAGTTATTTTAATTAATTTAAATCGAGTTTTAAAAAACTGCGAATGCTATATTTTAATAAATTAAAGGCACTTCATTTATTCCTTGTAATTAGTATTTTAAAAGTATTTAATACACTTTGAGCATCATATAAGTCTAGAATAAATATAAAGAAGAATATTTGGCATTGAATTGTGTGGCAAGAAATTAATTACAAAGAAGATCCCAATGATCTTTTGGTTCCTAATCTTACTTATAAAATAAACCCTGCAGAAATTGAAAGTATTGAAGCCAATTCCATTGCTCAAGAAATAGGATTTGAATCAGGTGATTCAATTATTAGTATTAATGGGAAAAAACCAAGAGATTTAATTGATTATCAGATTCTCATTAGTGAAGAAATTTTAGAAATATCAGTTTTAGATAAAAATAATGAAATTCACAATATAAGTATTGAAAAAGATCAAGACGTTAATTTAGGTATTAATTTTAAAGATGCATTATTTGATTCGATCAAACAATGCAATAATAAATGTCCATTTTGTTTTATAGATCAACAGCCAAATGGTAAAAGAAAAAGCCTGTATATAAAAGATGATGATTATAGATTAAGTTTCCTATATGGCTCTTATCTAACTCTTACGAATTTAAAAAAAGAAGACTGGGAAAGAATTGCTATGCAAAAACTGTCCCCACTTTTTATTTCAGTCCATGCTACTGATCCCGTTACAAGAGAAAAATTATTAAAAAATCAAAAAGCAGGAGTGATCCTTGATCAAATTTCCTGGTTTGAAAAAAACTCTATTCAAATACATGCTCAAATTGTTGTTTGTCCAGATATAAATGATGGGGATATACTTGAGAAATCAATTTTGGAACTTGCTGAATTTTATAAAAAAACTACTCAGACAGTACTTTCAGTTGCAATAGTTCCTGTAGGACTTACAAAATTCAGACCTGAAAATGATGGATTAAAATCAATAAGCCCAGAATGCGCAATAAAAACGATTAAACAGGTAGAGAGAATTCAAGCCTCTCTACAAATTTCTCTTGGGACTCGTTTTTGTTGGCTAGCAGACGAATGGTATTTAATAGCTGGTTTAAATTTACCTAGTTATAAAACCTACGAAAATATGCCACAAGAATCTAATGGAGTAGGATCAATTAGATCCTTTCTAAAGATATTAAATGAGAACTCTAACAACCTGCCAAAAAAAATAAAACAGCCAAAAAAAGTCAGTTGGATTGTTGGTAAATTAGTTTATGAAGCTCTAATTCCCACAGTTAAGAAATTAAACTTAATTGATGGATTAACAATTAATTTATATGGTTTACCAAGTATTTATTGGGGTCAAGATCAAGTTGTTACAGGTCTTCTTACTGGAGAAGATATTATTTACGGGCTAAAAAATCAGGATTTAGGAGAAGCTGTTTTCATACCATCTATTATGTTAAAACTTAATACTGATTTATTTCTAGATGATAAAAATATTAAAGAAGTTGAAAATAAATTAAATACCAAAATTCACGTTCTTGATGATTCAAATGATATTATTAATACTCTGATTGGTTAATCGAGTATCTTCGATATTATAAAACATGCTTAGAAGAGTAATAAATCCTATCTTATTATTGCCCCTTGCTCTAAGTTTCAATTCTGTTAATTTACTATCGAGCGAAACAAAAAATTATATTGATAATATCCTAGAAGAAAAATCAAATATTACTTTTGTTGATTATCAAGAAATAGAAAAAATTATATTAAATAATCAAGAATTAAAATCATTACAAAACTTAGTAGCCTCTGCAAGCTTTAATCTTACCAGTCAAATTGCTCAAAGATACCCATCCTTAGATTTTCAAGCAAATGGGTTACCAAAATATATCGCAGGGAAAAATTACAGTAGTGATTCACCAACTTTGAAAACATCTCAATTTTCGGCTAATCCGTCTCTAAATATTAAATGGGATTTAATAGACCCGCTAAGAGGTTCCGAAATCAAAATTGCCAAAGAAAATTACAAAATTGCAAAAAATAATTATGAGATTAAGAAAAAAGATTTAATTCAAGAAGCAAGAATGAGGTATCACAAATACCAAAAGTCATATCAAGATATCAAAAACAAAAAATTTACACTTGATTTATCAATTACAAGTTTAGATAATGCTCAAACAAAGTTAGAATCTGGAATTGGTACTAAATTTGAAGTTCTTGAAGCAGAGGCGCAATTGTCTCGAGATAAACAATCTCTCAATGAAAAGAAAATAGAACATGAAATTGATAAGATTTCCCTTAAAGAGATACTTAATATGAAGGGGGATTTTGAAAGTAATAAAGGGCAAAATCTAATAGGTTTTTGGAATCATAAATTGAGTAAAAATATTAATGAAGGTTTGGATAAAAATCTTTCCTTAAAAAACCTTATTCTTCAAAAATCAATCAAAAAGAGCCAAGCAAATAGTTTTTTAGCTCAAAACAAACCAAATATCTATATCAGCAATACATTATCTAGTACATTTTCCAAAGGTGAATCTCTAACAACTGATATCGACTCTGCAAAATCTGGATCTAATTATACAAATACAATAAGTCTAAATTTTGCATGGAGTATTTTTGATGGCGGACAAAATAAGAACGCTTACAAATCAAAAATAGCAGATGCTGAAGCTGAAAAATTTGCTTACGAAAATCTAAAAAATGTTTTAACAACAAGAATTAGCAAATCATACTTAAATCTTAAATTAAATGAAGAGAAAATAATTTCTTCTCTTAAAGAAATTGAATCTAGTAAAGAGTCTGTAAGGCTTTCCAGACTTAGATATGATGTTGGCATATCAACTCTAAAAGATGTTCTTATTAGGCAAAGTGAATTAAGTAATGCGAAATCAAAAAATATTAATGCAATATATAATTATAATTTGAATTTAGATGAACTAGAAAGATTAACTTTTATTGATATAAGTAAAAATTGTTTGGGTATTAATAATACTAAAATTAAAGACACAGACTCTATTTGCAATATAAAAATATGAATCCACCAAATTTAACTAATAAGCAACTAAGTGAATTAGATTCTTTATTTGAATTAGTTAGTCAACGTCAGAAAAAAGATTTTGGAAATATTAGCGCCAGCAATAAAGCAGACGGATCATTATTAACAAGTTGTGATTTGTGGAGTGACAAAACAATCGTAGAGGGCTTAGCTTCAATAGCTCCAGGTGAGGGCGTCCTTAGTGAAGAAGGGCAAAAGTTAATTCCAAACTCAAAAGCTTATTGGGTGGTCGATCCACTGGATGGGACAACAAATTTTGCTGCAGGCATTCCTTATTGGTCTATATCAGTGGCGAGGTTCGTTGATGGTAAACCGCAATCTTCTTTTTTAATAATTCCTACATTGAAAAAAAAGTTTGTATCTATTAAAGGCAAAGGAGTTTGGTTAAATAACCAAAAAATAGATCCTTGCCAAAATAATCGTCAAAGTGAATGCATTTCTTTGTGCAGTAGATCTATAAAAATTCTACAAAAAAAACCAAACTCAGTATTTCCTGGGAAAATCAGACTCTTAGGTGTATCGAGTTTAAATCTAACGAGTGTAGCAATGGGACAAACTTTCGGAGCAATAGAATCAACCCCCAAGATATGGGATATTGCAGCCGCCTGGTTACTATTAGAAGAACTCAACTGTTCTATAGAGTGGTTAGAAAAAAATCCTCTAAATTTAGTTTCAGGAGAAAACTTGAGCGATGTTAATTTTCCATTAATTGCTAGTAGATCTTTAGAAAAATTTGAAATTTTAAAACCATGGGGCAATTTATTATTGGAAAAATAGTTGCATCATAAATAAATAATTGCTTGAAAAATTTCTTAATCAGATACAATAAAAAATAAATAAATAAATAAATAAATATTTGAAGAAAATTAATATGCAGAGAAGTTCTACTTGGATACTTAAAAGCTTATGGGGAGCTTGTGAGCGATGGAGCAAATCTGATTGTGTTGATTTAAGTGCTGCATTTGCATACTATACACTTCAATCATTTTTTCCTATTCTTCTGATTTCTCTTTCAATAGCTTCATGGTTCTTAGGAAAACAAGAAGGATTAGATCAACAAATAATTTCTATTGCTGCTCAGCTTTTACCTCCTTCGGTAGTTGAGTTAGTAGAATCAACATTATTTAATTTGATAGATCAAGGTTTTGGGGCAGGTATTCTAGGGGCTATGTTTTTGCTTTTTACAGCAGGAAATGCATATCTATCTCTTCAAAGAGGTTCAGATAGGCTTTGGGAAGACGAAATTCCGTCTAAAAAAGTTAATGCTGCTTGGAGAGTGCAAGCCTCGAGGTTTCTCAGAAATAGAGTTGAAGCCTTTTTAATAGTATTCTTTATTGGTTTTTTAATGGTAATAGATCAGATTAGTGCAAATCTTAGAATGATCCCAAGTAACGTTTTAGAAAATCTTTCAAAATCTAACAATCTTATTTCTGATTTATTATTAAAGTTGCCGCTATTACAAGTTGGTAAGTTTGCAATACCACTAATCGGATTTTCTTTAATGGCTCTTTTATTACAAGCCCTGTTACCCAGTAGAAAAGTTCCTTTGAAACCACTTTTACCTGGATCTATTCTGATTGGAATTGGTCTAACCACTTTGAACCTAGCAGTAAGTAAAAGTATTCTTTCGCTTGGAGCAAGATTTCAAGCATATGGTTTTATTGGAGGTTTTCTTGTACTTACTTTGTGGGTATGGCTATTAGGAGTAATTTTATATTTTGGACAGTGCTGGAGCGTAGTTATTGCTAGTATGACATTACTAAATAAAAAAAGATATTAGAAATAAATAAGATGTATTATTTTCTTAAGGCTAATAAAAATTTTTTCACATATTTATTGATCATACTTATATTAATTCCAATTTTTGGAATAAACTTTTTCATAAGCTTTCTAGGTAATATCCTCCTCCTATTATTTTTAATTCCTCTACTATTAGTAATTTTAGCCTTTATAGGTTTTAACTCTTACAAATCAAAAATTAATACATGTAATAATTGTGGTGCAATATCATTAGGCTTAAGTGAAACCTGCATGAACTGTGGGGTAAATCTAGAAAATACCATTAATAACAATCAATTTGATAAAAAGCCTAGTGAAAGTACTATTGAGGTGAAAGCAGAAGAAATCAATTAAAATACTAACCTATTCCAATTTGTCGAAGAATACTTTGTCCAGTAATTAATTCAGTACCAAGTCCAATCAAAATACCCATCATTGCCATACGCCCATTCCAAGTTTCTGCGAAATTAACGAAACCAAATCTTGGTTGATTTTCATTATTCATAATTAACTAGATTACTTATCAGATTATTTTAACGTTTTGAGGAAGAATTTATGATAAATAATAATTTATTTATTTAACATGTCTTACACCATCAACAGGTCGATACTCATCTCCAGTTAATTCTTCATATACAATAGCGGGCAATCCTGTATCAAACATTGTTTGCAATGCTTCTTTTAACATAGGATTCCAACCTCCAGTACTAACTTTTCCATGTCTTACAGTCCAGTCCCAAGTCCCTTGAAGATCTCTGGGTAATCTACCTTCTCTATCTCTACGAGCGACTAAGTCTAATGATTCTACTAAACCAACAATAACTGGATTTTTACCATAAGAAGGAGTAAGACTTAGTTCAAGTCTTACTGGATCTTCTTTAACCATTTTTAAACGAAACCTTGGTGGCAACTTGAGAGATCTTATTACCGCTGAAACAATTTTTGTTCTTAATTCCAATTTTTTTCCTTGAATGTGATTTAATTAATCAGTTGTTGAACCTTTTTCTTCTAATGTAGAGTCATTGTCATTCGAAAATCTTACTGTTAATAACTCCTCTTCTGTTATATTTCCTGATTTATCTAAAAGTTCTGGATGTATGGTGTACTTTTTTTGTTTAAAACTGGAAGTACTAAAACTTTTATTTTTATTATCTGATATACCCCAACCATTAGACATTACTTTAAAAGCTTTCCACACTAAATAGGTTAATGCTGCAGAATATATGATGGGAAATAGAATAGTCATCAAACTTATAAATTAATTAGTTATATGTTTAATATCATAGCCCGAAAAAAAGAAATTTAGCTATTTTTAAGTGAATTAATTATTCTCTAGATTAAATTAATTTATTTAGTAGTTATATTTAAATTACACTAGTATGGTGTACTAAATCTTTCGAAGAACATAAGACAATCAAAATTGAAAAGATACATCCAAAAGCAAATACTACTGGCCTCATTAATTACAGTGGGTACTACATTTCCTGCAAAAGTAATATCCCAACCATTAAGTAACCCAAAAATTAATGAAGTTAATATATATTCAAACAAATCTTTCATAACTAAAGCTGTAGAAAGAACCGGCGCAGCTGTGGTGACAATTGATACGCAAAGATATATTAAAAAAAGAAAATTTCCAAGAAATTCTCAGCTATTTCTAGATCCATATTTTGAAAGATTTTTTGGATTAGATTTACCTAATGACAATCGACCAAGGATAGAGCAAAACCAGGGAAGTGGATTTATATTTGCAGATGGACTTGTAATGACCAATGCTCATGTTGTGAATGGATCAGATAAGGTGATTGTTGGTTTAACAAATGGCAAAAAATTAAACGCAAAACTGATAGGGCAGGACTTTTTTACTGATTTAGCTGTACTAAAGATTGAAGGTGAAGGACCTTGGCCAAAAGCAAAATTGGGAAATTCAGCAAAGATTAAAGTTGGTGATTGGGCCATAGCTGTTGGAAATCCATTCGGACTGGAAAACACTGTTACGCTTGGTATTATTAGTAATTTAAATAGAAACGTCACTCAATTAGGAATATATGATAAAAAACTTGAACTGATACAAACAGACGCTGCTATTAATCCTGGCAATTCAGGAGGTCCACTATTGAATAGCGATGGAGAAGTAATTGGTATTAATACCTTGATAAGATCAGGGCCAGGAGCGGGTTTGAGTTTCGCAATCCCAATTAATAAAGCTAAGGAAATTGCCTATCAACTAATAAAAAATGGAAAAGTAATACATCCTATGATTGGGATTAGCCTAATAGAAGAAAGTAATCCTGAGAGAAAAAATAATGTCGTAAAAGTTGGATATATTGTACCGAACAGTCCAGCTGAACAAAGTGGAATCAAGATAGATGATATTTTAATAAAAGTAGGCAATAAAGATATTGAAACGGCATCAGACGTTATTGAACAAATAAGTAAAAATGGTATCTATAAACAAGTCAATATATTATTGAAGCGTAGAAATAAATTTATTAAATTAAAAGTAATACCAACTGATATAACTAATCTACAAAAGAACTAAAAGATTTAATTGTCATCCTTTTTCAGTATTTCCACGTACCTAGAAATACATCTACCATGCCTCATATCACAGGAAGAAGTGTATTCCAAATAACTTTCAATAGGATCAAAATTTGCAATTGTTTTTCTTGGAAATCGAAATTCTTCATATAAATTGTAAAAAACTTATTTTTGTTTTTTTAAGGTTATTCAGGGACGGTTAAATATGTAAAGATAAATGAGTGATCTTACTTTGCCAAATTTACACTTTATTAAAACTAATCAAATTTTTTATGGCTTTGAGTTTTTTCTAAAAAATATTCGTAATTGCCATCATATGAAAATAACTTTGAATCTTTAATTTCGACAATTCTATTTGCAACCTTTGAAATAAAATATCGATCATGAGAAATTATTAATAATGAACCTTTATAATTTTTAATTGCTAATTCTAAGTTTTCCTTAGATTGCAGATCCAAATGATTAGTTGGCTCGTCCAAAAGAAGAAAATTACTAGGATTAATAATCATCAGCGCCAATGCTAATCTCGCCTTTTCTCCCCCACTGAGTTGTTTAATATATTTAAAAACAGTTTCATTTTGAAAGCCAAAACCTCCTAAAAATGTTCTTACTTTTTTTTGGGACCATTCTGGAGACTTATCATATATTAAATCAATAACCCTTTCTTCAAGTGAAAGTGCTTCAGCCTGATTCTGTTCATAATAGCTAGCAATTATATTATGTTTACCGAGATTAATTTCTCCAATTTCAGGAGATATTTTTTTCATAATAATTTTAAGCAATGTAGATTTACCGCAGCCATTAGGTCCCAATATTGCTATTTTTTCCCCTGAAGAAATCTTTAAATCAACATCTAAAAAAAGAATTTTATCCTCAAAACTATGAGACAAATTTTTGATATTTAGAACTAATTTACCTGAACGTGGGCAATCTGGAAAATTAAAAACAGGACTTTTTGATTTTGTTATGGGAGCCTCAATTTTAGAAATCTTTTTTAATTGTTTTTCTCTACTCTTTGCTTGAGAACTTCTAGTTGCACTTGCTCTAAATCTATCAATATAACTCTTCTGTAAATCAATTTCTTTTTGTTGTAGTTGATATGCTTTATTTTGTGATTCTTCATTTAAAGATTTCTGTTCGACAAAAAAAGAATAGTTTCCATTATAGATTTCAGATGTTCCTCGATTTACAAAAATTATTTTTTTACATAATTTATCTAAGAAATATCTATCATGACTAATTATAATGACTGCAATCTTAAGAGAAGATAGATATTCTTCCAGCCAGAAGATAGTATCTAAATCTAAATGATTGGTTGGTTCATCAAGTAAAAGTAAATCAGGTTTTTGTAAGATTATTTTTCCAAGTGCAACTTTCATCTGCCAACCACCTGAAAAATTGCCAACTAATTTATCAGCATCTTCTATAGAAAAGCCTAATTTTGGTAATATTTTTTCTACATCAGATTGCATTTTATAACCACCTAAAGCTTCAAATTTTGCTTGATATTTTGCGAGTTGATTTACAAATATTTCAAGTTCTTCGGCATGTTTTTTTATATCCAATAATTTCATTTTATTCTCAATTTCTAAAAGTTTAATGGCAACAATTTGTATATCTTTAAAAGAACTTTCTAATTCCTGTCTTATTGAAAAATTCAAATTACAATCAAACTCCTGTTTTAAATGGGCAATTTTAGGATTTCCCTCTTTGATGATTGTTCCACTTGTTTGCTCTTCCTCTCCAATTAAAATCTTAAATTGGGTTGATTTACCTGCACCATTAGAACCAACTAAGCCAACTTTTTCTCCTTTCTTAATCTCCCAATTAATATTTTTTAAAACAACATCTGTAGAATAAATTTTGCTTACACTTTCAAATCTAATCACTTTTTTAAAAATAGAATTTACAAAATCTGTGGCTTATTTACTAAAAAATATTTTGTGGAATAAAATTAAATCATGAAAAGAATAGAACAAATTGTAGTGATTTTCATAGCAGCAGGTCTTGCAATACCAAGTTACTGGTTTTTTTGGACTTTAGCTGGCGGAGGTGGCTACAACAAAAGAATTAAACCTATTACTAATCCAAATAATAATTATTCGAAACCTTTGCCTAAAGACCTCCTCGAGCCTTGATTAACCACATTTTAGTTGCCTGATCATCAATAGTACTCAAATATTCAATAACCTCTTCTTTAGTTACAGAAATATTTAAGTCCTTACCAATGTCGCATATTTTATCTAAGGCTTTTTTGGGATTAGTTAATGCTGTCATAAACAAACTTTGTTTCTTTTTGGAATCGTTGGCTATTAACTTATAGAGCTTTTCAGCATTACTGGACATGTTTTTAAAATCTATTTATTAATAGACTATTACTTCAAGCTACATTTTGTTCATTATATTTATTAATAGATAAATCATTATCGGCATCTTTTATTTCTTTTGCAGAGGCATCTGCCATACTTCTTGCGTCTAAACATAAAACTTTTCTTAGTTTCGCAAAGTTAGCTGCGTGAGATTTTCTGCCATCTTTTTGAGCATAGTACTCAGACTGCTGAAGAGTATGATGAAGATGAGTTAACAAATATGGACTAATTACAGCCGATACCAAAACATCACTATTTTCATTATCGTGAGCATCAGAATTAACTAATCTTTTTTTCTTTTTATCAATTATCGACCTTTTAGGAGAATCAAGTTTTCTTGAATTTTTCATGGGGCAATACAATAATTAATTGATACGGACATAAATTTCCTTACTAATAATATACACAAAGATAGTATCCTTGACTAACTGTGTATACTTATAAGTAACAGTTATCAACTTTGACTAATGGCTACCCGGCAAAACTCAACTAATGGGAAGCCTAAATCCCCTCGAATTCAAGTAGTTCTTCCAGAATTAATATGTGAGAAATTAACTATTTTAGCCGACAATGAATCTAGGACAGTTAGTAATATGGCAAAAGTATTAATACAAGAGGGTATAAAAAAATACTTTCAGAAAGAGAGTAAATCAATGTTCTCAGAAAATAATTTAAATACGAATAAATTTAGAGACGAACTTGAAAAACAAAACGTAAGAAGATTAAAAAGACCACCTCAAAGGATTAAATACTATAAAAAATCTGATTAAAAATTCTTAATTCTGAGGCAATTTCTGTAAATCTGCAGTTTTTCCCATTACTACCAAAATATTTCCTCTTTCCAAGATATATTTTGCTGGAGGATTAACTGTTAACTTTTCAGCAGGTCCTGCTGCAAGAACATTTACTAAATAATTTTTCCTCAAATTTAAATCTCTCAAAGATCTTCCAATGAATTCCTCTGGAACAGTTATTTCATCTATACCAGTTTGGTTATCGAGTTCCAATCTTTCAATTAGATTCGGTCTAACCAGTTCTAAACCTAATCTTTCTCCTTGCATTCTGGAGGGGAAGACCACTTTGTCTGCACCTACCCTTTTTAACATTTTTTCGTGCAAGTCACTCGTAGCTCTTGCTATTACTCTTTTCACTTTGCTACCTTCACTATCTTTAGCAATAAGTGTTGTAGTTATACTTGCTTCAATAGGTTCACTTATACCTACTACAACAGTATTCATTTCAAGAATTCCAGATTCCTTCATAGACTCTTCATCAGTACAATCTACTACTCTCGCTTCTATAGAAGGTTCCAATTGTCTCAAATCATCAATAGCTTTTTCCGAATAATCAGCAGCCAATACATCTGCACCATTACTTATAAGTTCTCTACAAACAGCGGTTCCAAATCTTCCAACGCCAACAACTGCAAAAGTGAGAGCTTCTTTTTCTCTCTTTTGAGACCACTGCCACCAATCAGCCATAATTAAACTCAGTCAATCTAAACATAAAGATCAGCCCTAGGATAGCCAATTCTCTTTTGTCTATCTATTCTACTCTTATAAAGAGCCTGCCAAAGCGCACTTAAAAGCAAAAGAATACCAAGTCTTCCCACAAACATTCCGACAATAAGAATAAATTGGCCGAAATGATTTAATTTTGCAGTTAAACCAATATCAAAACCAACAGTTGAGAATGCAGATATGCAAGTGAACAGAATTTCTAGGAATGTGAAAGATTCTTTCTTAACAAAAGTATTAGTTGTACTTAGCAGCATTGCCATTAAAAGAACAAAAAGCAAAGATCCAACTGTTATTCCAACTGCCTTTAGAATAACTTTATCTGAAATTAACCTATTGCAAATAATTACATCTTTTTGACCTCTTAAAGTTGATCTAGTTGCAGCCATTAAAGCAATAAATGTAGTTGTTTTTATGCCTCCACCAGTACCTCCAGTACTTGCTCCAATAAACATCAGAGTCATTAATAACAATAGGCCAGTATCTGATATAGAGTTCAAAGAGATTGGGTAATTTGTAAAGCCTGCAGTTCTTGCACTTACTGTTTCAAAGATTGATGACAATAACCGTTCAAACAAATTCAAATCATAAAAAAATTGACTATTGAGCAATGATTCAGTGATAAAGAATCCTAATGATCCGAATAATATTAGAGACAAACTCGTCCTAATAACTAGTCTGGAATGAAGGTTTAATCTTTTATAAGAAAGATTTTTTTTATTACTCCAAATATCATCAATAACCCGCCATCCCAATCCACCCATAACAATAAGAAAAACAAAAACAATATTAACCAAATAATTTGTTCTATAGTCTTGGAGACTATTTGACCTTAAAGAAAATCCTGCATTGTTATATGCAGATATGCTGTGAAAAATCGAGGACCATAGTCTTTCCCAATTATTTTGAATATCTATAAATCCAAAAGAATATAAAACAATTGCGCCCAAGGATATGATACTAATTGCTGTAATAGCAATGCTTTGAAAAGTTCGACCAATTCCTCCAATTCCAAATTCGTCTAGAGTCTTTCCTTTGTCTAATCTAGTTTTTAGCTTTGTGCCCTTTACAACAAACCCTTGTAAAAATGTCGTAATAGCCATTAATCCTAGACCACCTGATAAAAGCATAAAAGCCAAGACAACTTGGCCAAAGAAATTCAAATCAACACCAATATCTATTATGGTTAAGCCAGTAACAGTTATTGCGGAAGTAGATGTAAAAAATGCTTCCCACAAACCAACCTTTGAAGATGAACATAATGGAGAACTCAAAATTAAAGTTCCAAGGCAAATAATAAACAAGCCTGTAACGATAGTGAATTGAGGTACAGATAACTTTTTGTAAGCATCTTTTAACTTATAAACCCTACTTGTGAATTTCACAATATTACCTGTAATTTAGAATTATCAATGCTGGCACTGTAAATGACATTATAACTGTTAATCCAGCTCCGTATTTTGCGATATCAAAAAATCTATATCTTCCAGGACCATAAACCATTAAATTTGTTTGATAACCCATTGGAGTCAAGAAAGATTGACTTGCACCGAATAAAACAAGCATTATTAAAGCGCTTGGTGAAATGCCTAAAACATTTGAGAATTCAATAGCAACAGGCAAAATTAAAGCAACCGAAGCAGCATTACTTATAAATTGTGTAAGAATAACTGTACATACAAAAATTACGACTAGTGCAAAATATAGAGGCATTCCATTAAGGGCAAAGTTAAGCTTGACTGCAATTAAATCTGCTAATCCTGTTCCTTGCATAGCTACACTAAAGCATGATAAAGATCCCAATAATAAAATTACATCTAATCTAATTGATTTTTGTATCTCTGCAGGTCTTAAACATCCACAAGCAACCATGGCAATGACTGCTAAAAGGACTGAACCTACTAATGGAATATTAGAAACCGAAGGTAAAACAACCATTCCTATTGTAATTCCTATCGCTATAGGTTTTTTTATCAAGAAAGGTAAATCATCTTCGAATTGATCTAAAATAAGCAAATCATTACTAGCTTGCAAACCTCTTATTGAATCTAACGGTGCTTGCAATAATAAAACATCTCCAGCCCTTAAAACAGCTTGGCCTAATCTCTCCTGCACAGTTTGTTGACCTCTTCTTAGTGCTAAAACTGTTGCATTATGACGCTGCCTGAATCTTAATTCTCTCAAACTTGCACCAGCTAGAGTTGAGCCAGCTGGTAAAAGGGCTTCAAAGGTTTTAGTACCTTCATCATCTGAGAAAACATTAGCTCCATCGAATGATGTTTTGTTTTCGCCTAACACAATGGTATGTTCCTGCTGCAGCCTAAATAAGTCTGCCCTTGTAACGCGGATTATTAATCTATCATCAGGTTCAATCTTTCTATCAGCCAAAGGAGGAAGAATAACCTTTCCATTTCGTTGCAATTCCAGAACATCAACGTCAAATCGTCTTTGCAATCTACTATTTCTGACAGATTGTCCAACTAATTCTGAAGTAGAGGGAATAGTAACTTCAGTAAAGTATATATTCATATCACCATTTTTAATAAATTCCTTATCTCTTCCTCTATCAGGCAAAAGCATGTCAGAAACAAGAATCATATAGGTTGTACCTATAAGCCATACAGGAATTCCTATCGAAGTCAAACTAAATAATTCCAAAGCTCCATAACCTAATTGTTGACTAATATCACTTACAAGAAGATTTACTGAGCTACCTAATAATGTCAGAGTTCCACCTAATAAAGTAGCAAAAGAAAGAGGTAATAAAACTTTTGATGGTGATATATTTCTCCTCTCGCACCAACCTTCAATTAAAGGTAACAAAGAGGCTACTACTGGAGTATTAGGTACAATTCCAGATATTGGAGCAATCAAAAAAGCTATTAAAGAAATTAATTTCCTTGGCGTTCTAATAGTTTCAGAAGAAATCAATTCTCTTACTCTGTCTAAGGCACCACTTTTAAATAATGCAGAGGATACTGCAAATAAACCCATAAGGGTAATTAAGGATGGGCTACCGAATCCAGCTAAAGCTTTTTCAGGAGAAAGAACCCCTGTAGCTATAAATATTCCAACACATAACAAACCGGTCAATTCTGGCGCGATAGTATTCTTAATAAACAAAATTATTGACATAATTAAAACAACTACCGTTATAAACGCATCAAAATTATTACTAATTACTGCAATTAAATTCATATAAAACTTATTTAACTCAATATACCCAAAAACAATATTTCAAAAAAGTTTAATTGGAATTATCTTTTTTAAGAAACTTTTTAAAAATAGATTTTTTTTGAAATATCCATGAAGATGCAGATTTTAAGCTTTCCGTAATATCAGGCAACTTGGAAGCATATATAAGTCTTCTTGCCTCAAATGCCAATTTCCCAGATAAAGTAACCCCAAGCCCAGAAATTGAAGCTTCGCCTATTCCTAAGCTAATCATTTCACCATTGTCTTGAAATTCAAAAGGTAAAGGATCCTTTCCTTGAATTAAAAGTTCTAAATTATTAGCCAGATGATTCCCTTCCTGCATAGCAACCTGAGCAGTTATGGGTAAATCCTCCATTCCTTCAATAACTGAAATATCGCCAATAGCGAAACAGTTTTTTTGGTTTTGTATTTCCAAATTATTATTAACTAAAATTCGTCCAAATTTTTTTGTTATTTCATCAGTTTCTAAGTAAGACAAATTAGGTTTAACACCTGCAGTCCAAATAACAATATCTTTATCCAAAGAAGTTATTCCAACCTCACTAGAAATAATAATTTTAGTTTCTGAGACTTCTTTGACTGTAGAATTCAAAAAAACGTTAATTTTTCTTTTTTCTAATGCCTTCTCTGCTTGTTCTCTATTAAAAATTTTGTTTTTATTAAGGATTTCATTTGATTTTTCTATGACATTAATTTCAAATTGGCTTGTAAATATATCTTTAATTTTGCATGCTAACTCGATACCAGAGGGGCCGCCTCCAACTATGAATAACTTTTTATAAAAAGTAGTTTTATGTGATTTGTTTAAAAAAGATTTTAATTTATTTAGATCGTGAAAATCATTAAAAAAATAACAATTTTCATCTACGCCTTTTACTAAAAAACTATTTGGAATAGATCCTGTACAGATAACAAGATATTGATAACTTAATTTTAAATCATCACTAAATTCAAGAATATTTTCTTTGAAGGAAATCTTGGTTAAACAATTTCTTAAAAAAGTTATACCTGCATCAGAAAAAATATTTGCAAATTTTGGGGTGGCTTCCCAACTTCTTATTTCTTTACTTAAAACTTCGTACATTAACGGTTTAAATATGAAATTAGTTTCAGAATCAACTACAAGAATGGGTATAGAAGGATTGAGATTCTTTAAATTTAAAGCAAATGTCATACCTGCAAAACCTGCTCCAACTATTACTATTGGTTTTTGTATTGATTTCATTAGAGAAATATTGTTATGCGTAAATGTATTATTAAAATATACGAATAATTTTTAAATTGAGCGAAATAACATTAAACTCATAACCAAATTGAAGAATGATTGAAAACATCCACAAAGATATTCAAACTAACTTAAGGAAATATAATCAAAAGCTAGTAGATATGAAGCCTCAAGAAATGCTTGCATGGGGTTATGAAAAGTTTGATAATCAATTTGCTATTACAACAAGTTTTGGTATACAGTCATCAGTTCTTTTAAATATGGTCAGTAAATTACGTCTGCAAAAAAAAATCAAAATATTTTGGATAGATACAGGTTACCTACCTTTAGAAACATACCATTACGCTGAAAAGCTTATTGAAAATTTATCCTTAGAAGTAGAAGTTCTGCAAAGTGAATTATCTCCAGCAAGAATGGAGGCTAAATACGGAAAACTTTGGGAAACAAATAAAGAGAGTGATTTAGATAAGTATCATGAGTTAAGAAAAATAAAACCTTTAGAGAGTGGGCTAGAAAAATATGATATTTACTGCTGGGCAAGCGGTGTTAGATCAAGTCAAACAGAAAATAGAAACAAGATGAAATTCCTAGACTTAGTTCGTCAAAGACTTTCTTTAAGACCTTTATTGAATTGGACAAATAAAGATATTTTTTATTATATGGAAGAAAAAAATTTACCTGCCCATCCACTTTTTATCAAAGGTTATTCTTCTGTAGGCGATTGGCATTCAAGTAGTCCCGATGGTATCGAAACAAAAGGCAGAGATACAAGATTCGGGGGGATTAAACAAGAATGTGGAATACACACTAATAATTAAATTGATCATAGAACGATGGTCTCAGATGTAAATTTTTTATTAGTAGGCAATAGTAGGCTTCATTGGGCTAAATATTCTAAAAATCAATCTAAATTCTTCCATACCAAAAAAGAGCAAAAAGTCCCCGAAAATATAGATCTTGATCAATTAATTTGGGCTTCAGTAGGAAAACTACCTAATTTTTTGCTGAAAAAAGAAAATGAAATAAAAACTAAAGATATTCAGTTATCAAATCTCCCTGATTATTTTGGAGTTGATAGAGCTCTTGCATGTATTGCAGCTTTAAAAATTATTGAAAACCCTTTTAAAAAGGATTTGCTAATTGCAGATTTTGGAACAATATTATCAATAACAAAATTAAATTCGAATGGATCTATTATTGGAGGTCAACTTATTCCAGGTTTTCTAACACAATTAAAATCAATGGAACAAAATACAAAAAATCTTAAAGTTCCCAAAAAATATGATATTCCGATCAAAGATTTTTTGATTAATACAGAAGATGCAATATTAAAAGGAGTAATCAACTCTCTTACTGGAGTGATTAATAGTTTATTTAATCCGGGAAAGGATATTTTAGTAATCTGTGGAGGAGACTCTGAATTCCTTATTAAATTTCTTAAAACCCAAAAAGAAAATATTATCAATGCTCCTAATTTAGTTATGGAAGGGATGATCATTCACCACTTGTCCATGAAAAAATTATTTTAACCCAAGGTCTGCAATTATATGATCAGCCATTATTGCTGCTTTTATCTTTAAATAAATTTTTTCTATTTTACCATCTGTATCAATCAAAAAAGTATTTCTCATCATTCCCATATATTCTTTTCCCATGAATTTCTTCAATCCATAGCTATCGTAATCAGACGAAACTTTAAAAGGTTCAGGATCAGTTAAAAGAATAAAAGGTAAATTAAATTTTTCTATAAATTTCTTATGAGAGGAGGCATTATCTTTACTAATTCCAAGCACAACAATATTATTTTTCTGGAGCAAATCCCAATTTTCTTTAAAATTACAGGCTTCCTTAGTGCAACCTGGAGTATTATCTTTAGGATAAAAATATAGTATTATTTTTTTACCTTTAAAATTTTCAAGAGATACTTCCTTCTCAAAAGAATCTTTTAATTTAAATTCTGGTGCTTTGTCGCCAACCTTAAGAGCCATTGAAATTATTAAATGAGTATGAATATAAAATACCAAAAATTTGGTTTTATGAGATTAAAGGTGTAAAAGATGTCGTAACAGTAGAAGAAATTAAAACTGCGGAAAAACTTTCAGGTTTAAGATCAAAAGTTTTTTTAGAAACTAGAGGATATTTAAGACAATCACTATCAACACTTTTTGATTTAGATCCGCTAGAAATTCCAATAAATGCTCATCCTGGTGAACCACCAATATTACCTCCTGGCATGGGTAATATAAGCTTAAGTCATTGTAAAGATGCCTTAATTATAATTTGGCATAAAAGCAAAATAGGTATTGATATAGAAAGAATAGATAGAGATTTCAACCATACAAAATTTGCGGAAAAATATTTTTCTCATACTAATAAATCAACTCGCAATAAATTGACAAAAAACATGATATTAAATCAATGGTGTGCTGTTGAAGCAGCCATAAAATGGGATCATGGAAAGTTAGCTAAAGACATAAATCATTGGCAATATTTTGAAAAGCCAAAAGAGTTAATTCATAAGAAGAAAAACATAAATTTAACTTATTCACAGATTACCTTCCATGATTGGACTATTGCTTTAGCATACGAAAAAAAAACTTCTTTTAATCCTGAGATTATTTGTTGTTCGAAAAATTTTTAGTTTTCTTTTCTTCTTAGTAGTTCTTCATATTTAATTTTCTCCCACCCATTATTATTTGGTTCCCATATTTTAAAACCTCTTACAGATTTAGGAAGATATTCTTGTGCCACCCAATTGCCTGGATAATTATGAGGATTGACATAACTATTAGAATTATTTTTTAAATGACTTGGAACTACAAAAGCATTGATATTCTTAATTTTTTCAATTGCTTTAAAAATACTTTTCGTACTATTACTTTTTGGAGATATAGCTAAATATAAAGAAGCTTGCGTTAAAAAATATAATCCTTCCGGAAAACCAACCCTATCAAAAGCATCACAACATGATTTTACAACTACGATTGCATTAGGATCAGCCATTCCAACATCTTCACTAGCAGATATACATAGTCTTCTAAAAATAAAATTAGGATCTTCACCAGCCTCCAGCATATTCGCAAGCCAAAATAAAGTTGCATCAGGATCAGAACCTCTTATGGACTTGATAAAGGCACTTATTATATCGTAATGATTTTGACCATTTTTATCGTAAACAATATTTTTCTTTTGAATTGCATCCTCTGCTATTGAGAGATTAATATTGATTTCTTTAGCATCATTTTTAGCAGTTGTTTCTATAGCCATCTCTAGGGCATTGATTAATGTTCTTGCATCACCACCAGAAAATTTAATTAAATGACTTATTGCATCCTGGGTTAAATTAACCTTTATTGAGTCTTTTTGTTTTGAATAGTGAGTTATAACTTTTTTTATTATTTTCTTCAAATCATTTTCAGCCAAGGGAAGTAATTTAAAAATACGAGACCTACTAACAAGCGCTTTATTAACAGCAAAGAAAGGGTTTTCAGTTGTAGCACCAATAAAAGTTATAGTTCCTTTCTCTATTGAAGGTAATAGAGCATCTTGCTGAACTGATGTAAATCTATGTACCTCGTCGATAAATAAAATTGTTTTTCTTTTTGAATTTAATAATCTATCTTTTGCATTAGAGATTTCATTTCTTAATTCTTTGACACTTGATAATACTGCATTTAATTTAATTAATTTTGAACGCGTATTAAAAGAAATAATTTCAATTAGAGTAGTTTTTCCAACACCGGGAGGACCAGAAAAAATAAAATTACTGATCTTATCGTTTAAAATTGCATTTCTTAATAGCGAATTCTCATTCAAGATTGATTGTTGACCAAAAAAATCTTCCAAATTCTTTGGTCTTAATTGATCTGCTAATGGAGCATTATTTTCTATCTGAGAATAATCAGTAAATAAATTTTCTGAATGCATACAAATTAAATCAAAAAATCATTACTTTAAAGTTTATGTAATTACTGTAGGAGTTTCCATTTGAGTAAGTTTTGAAATATTTAATAAATGATCTAAATCATCTATTAGAGGTTTCAAAGCAACTTGTGGATTTAACGAAAGATTCTGTTTAGGATTAAAAAATTTCTCAAAGTAGAGTCTTAATGTTGCACCCTTAGTTCCAGTTCCAGAAAGACGTACAATTACTCTGGAATTATCATCAAGAATCAATCTTAAACCTTGATTGTCACTTATGGAATCATCAACAGGATCTAAATATGAAAAGTTATCTGCAACTTTAACTAAATGGCCTGCAAAATTATTTCCTTTTAAATTATGAAGCATAGAAGTTAAATTACCAAAAATTTGATTAGCAATATTTGAGGGTATTGCCTCGTAATCATGTCTTGAATAATAATTCCTACCAAATTGTTTCCAATGATTCTGCATCAAATCACTTACAGAACATTTTTTTTCAGCTAAAACTTGTAACCAATACAAAACTGCCCACAATCCATCTTTCTCCCTTACATGGTTACTACCTGTTCCAAAACTTTCTTCTCCACACAAAGTAATTAAGTTAGAATCTAAAAGATTTCCAAAAAATTTCCAGCCAGTAGGTGTTTCGAAACAAGGTATATTTAATGCACGAGCAACATTATCAACTGCTGAACTGGTTGGCATAGATCTGGCTACACCTGTAATACCATCTTTATAACCAGGGACACATTTGGTGTTAGCAGTAATAACTGCAAGACTATCACTAGGATTTACAAAACAACCACTTCCTAGAATCATATTCCTATCACCATCACCATCGCAAGCGGCACCAAAACTATAAGATTTTTTATTTAATAATAAATCAGCTAAATGAGATGCATAAGTAAGATTTGGGTCAGGATGTAAGCCACCAAAATCTTTTAAAGGATTACAATGCATAACACAATCATTTGCGAGACCCATTTTTTCTACAAAAATATTTTTTGCATATGGGCCTGTAACCGCATTCATTCCATCAAAGATTAATGAAAAGTCTTTTTTTAAAAAATCACTAATTTGATCAAAATCAAATATTTTCTCCATCAAATTTGAATAATCTTCTAATCCATCAATAACTTCTAAAGTAGTTTCGTCGTAAGTATACATTCCATATTCACTAAAATCAGGTAGTGGAATTTTGCAAATTTTATAAGTAGTTAGTAATTGTGAAGATTTGAATATCTTATTAGTAATCATTTCAGGGGCTGGACCACCATTAGAGATATTTAACTTAACTCCAAAGTCTCCATCAATCCCTCCAGGATTATGACTTGCCGAAAGAATAATACCACCAATTGCATTTTCTTTTCTAATTAAGTGAGATGTAGCAGGAGTAGATAATAACCCACATTTTGGAACAATAACCTTTTGCACTTTATGCGCAATGCATATCTGCACAATTTTTTCTATTGCTTCAATATTTCCATATCTTCCATCACCACCTATTACTAATGTTGAACCTTCTAAATCTTCCAGAGATTGTAAAATAGCTTCTATAAAGATTTCCAGATAATGCTCTTCCTGAAACTTTAAAGTACTTTTTCGTAAACCAGAAGTTCCTGGCTTTTGATCTAAGAAAGGAGAAGGGATACTTATTACATTAACTACAGTCATAATTTCAAGAAACTTCCAAAAATCTAACTAAATTAATGAGGCATTTCAGATGTTCTTAACATAGCGATAAACCATAAGGAAGAAATTAATAATGCGCTCAAAATTCCATAGTTGATACCAAATTTAGAAATTGTAATTGGAACAATAAGGGGAAATGTCAATGCTCCAAATAAAGGAGTGAAAGCTACAATTTTTTTCAGCATAGATTTAATTAATTAAAACCATTCTTTCTCAGCATTATCTTTTTCATTAGTATCGTCATGAGGAGTAGTTCTATCAAATTTCATTGATATATTTTTTTCTTGCTCACCAGATTTATCAACAGCTTTAATATCGTATTTTTGAGTGCCGTCTCTAAATGGAACCTGAATTCTAAAAGTACCGTCAGAAGCAAGAGGCACATCCTCTCCACCAATTGTGAGTTTTGCAGAGGGTTCTGTTGCTCCGTAAACAATTAATTCAGCATCTGCAACAAGCCAAAAAGATCTATTTTTTACTATTCCACTTCCAGATTCATTTAAACCTGAAGACCATTTACCAGCACCTGAATCAGTAAGATTATCATTAAGATTTGTTGAATTTACATTTTCCATAAATTCTTCTGAACCAACTTTCCTTCTAAGGGGAATGTTAGTTGCTGCTTGATATAATCTTTCATGTATACCAGTTTGTTCTGGAGTAACAGTGTTTGAGATATCTTGAATTGACTCAGATGTAGAATCTAAACTAAAAGGTACAAATTTATCAAGAATTTGCTCAGAAGGATGTGATCCAGGGACATGACTTACAGAAGAAAATGCCAATGACATCCAGTTAAATCCATATTTGTAACCTAATTCAACTTTATAGTCTCTATCTGCAAGTGGGATTGGTAAATACCATTCAGTACTATAACTATCTACAGCTATCTCCCTTAGTGTTCCTTGATTCAAATTACTTCCTTCAGAACCAGATGCATCAAATAATCGTAAACATAATTTATTTGCTCCCAAAGATTGTGCTTTTTCTCTATCAGCATCAGAAATTTGCCAGAAAACATATGCCCAATCTGGATCTCGTGGTAGGAAGACCACATTTGTTTTGACTTCTTCACTAGTAATAATGGTATTTGTCTCAAAAGTATCTTCAAAATTTGGCTTGAGTGCACTTGTATTTATTTTCTCAGAAGATTTTTCCTGGTATTTAATTATTAAGTCAACTAAAACAGCCTTTGTTTTACGACTGTATAAAGGTACTGATAATTTACTTGCTTCTTGACGTAATTGTCTGAGGGTTAGTGCGAGTAATTGATCTTTATTTATGATCCCATCAGCCACTTTAAAATCTCCATTTTTGTTTGGGATCAGTATGTTCTTTTTTTTTGGAATTTGTGCACCTTTTTGACCTGTCGTCAGGATCCTCTGACTACTCAATAATTTACAAATTTATTATTTCTCCTCAAAACAGTTGGTAATAAAGGAAACAGTAAGTTTTTAGAGTTTGTTTGAATGTAAATTAATTTTCTTTTTTTTTAAATTTTATTACCCAAATTTGTTAACAACTCAACAAAAATATATTTTTTCTTCGGGATCAATTTAGAAGATTTCTATCCTCGTTCAACTAGAAGTACTAAATCATCAATCTCTAAATCTTCAATATTTTTTCCTATTCTTTCTGAAAAAGTATTTAATTTTTTTGCAGCGGAATCTAATTGGTCATAAAAAAGGTCACTAAATTTTCTATCACCAAAAATTTTAGATTGATTATCACACCATTTTCTCAGAGAATCATTATCCCATAATTCATAACTATCATCTGCATTTATAATTTTTAAAATTTGGAGGCAATGAGCAAGTATTCTTACATGATGTTTCTGCATTATTGGTAAGTCTAGATTGTCAATTTCTTTAATTTTTTGGATATTTAGAGGATTTGACAAAGGATCAAGATTATTAGACATTAATTTTTAATTTTAATAAAAGAAAAAACTCAATATTGGGGATATCTTTCGTTAGAGTATATAAAGCTAATTGTAATAGGTTATTTTTGGATAACATGGATAATGAAAATTTAGTTAAAGACGTAGTAAAGGAGCCTTACAAGTATGGTTTCGTTACAGATATTGAAACTGAAAAAATTGCAAAGGGATTGAATGAAAGCATAATTAGACTTATTTCACAAAAAAAAGAAGAGCCTAAATTCCTCCTTGATTTTAGATTAAAAGCTTTTAAAAAATGGAAAAAAATGGATGAACCTGATTGGGCAGGTTTGGGATACAAAAAAATCGATTATCAAAATATAATTTATTACTCTGCTCCCAAACAAAAGGAGAAAATTTCTAGTTTGAATGAAGTTGATCCCAAACTTCTTGAGACTTTTGACAAATTGGGAATACCTCTAACTGAACAAAAAAAACTCACAAATGTAGCAGTAGATGCAGTCTTTGATAGTGTTTCTATAGCTACAACATTTAGAGAGGAACTTGCTGGACATGGAGTTATATTCTGTTCAATCAGTGAAGCAGTAAAAAATCACCCGGATTTGATTGAAAAATATTTAGGTACAGTGGTTCCAGCTAGTGATAATTATTTTGCAGCACTAAATTCTGCTGTTTTTAGTGATGGTTCTTTTGTTTATATCCCAAAAGGTGTTACATGCCCCATGGACCTATCTTCCTATTTCAGAATAAATAGTGGGGATTCTGGACAATTTGAGAGAACACTTATCATAGCTGAAGAATCAAGTTCTGTAAGTTATCTAGAAGGTTGTACAGCGCCAATGTTTGATACGAATACCCTACATGCTGCAGTTGTGGAACTCATAGCCCTAGACGATGCCTCAATAAAATATTCAACAGTGCAAAATTGGTATGCTGGTGATGAAGAAGGTGTTGGGGGAATTTTTAATTTTGTCACCAAAAGAGGAAAATGTTTAGGTAAGAGAAGTAAAATTAGCTGGTCTCAAGTTGAAACAGGTTCAGCAATTACATGGAAATATCCTAGCTGTCTCCTTTTAGGGGAAGAATCTGTGGGGGAATTTTATTCAGTAGCACTCACCAATAATCTTCAGCAAGCAGATACCGGCACAAAAATGATTCATATTGGTCCTAAAACCAAATCAACTATTGTTAGCAAAGGTATAAGTGCAGGTAATTCAATCAACAGCTATAGAGGCCTTGTCAAAATGGGAACAAAAGCTGCAGGATCAAGAAATTACAGTCAATGTGATTCAATGTTAATAGGGGATCAAGCTTCTGCAAATACATTCCCTTACATCAAATCTAAACAACCCAATTCTGAAATTGAGCATGAAGCGAGCACATGTAGAATCTCCGAAGATCAACTTTTTTATCTCCAAAGCAGAGGTATAGAATTTGAGGAGGCAGTATCTATGATGGTCAGCGGTTTCTGCAGAGATGTATTTAATCAATTACCTATGGAATTTGCTGCTGAAGCTGATAAGTTACTGGCACTTAAACTCGAGGGATCAGTAGGTTAATTAAACAACTTCTAAACTTAAATGCAAAGTAAAATGAAAGAATCAGATCCATTATTAGAAGTTGAAAATCTCTTTGCATCTACTAATAATCTTCCAATTTTAAAGGGGGTTTCACTAACTGTATATCCTGGTGAAATCCATGCCATTATGGGAAGAAATGGATGCGGCAAAAGTACTTTTTCAAAAATCATTGCAGGACATCCCTCGTATAATATTACAAATGGAGAAATAAAATTTTTAGGTGAAAATATCAACTCTTCAGAACCTGAAGAAAGAGCTCAATCAGGAATTTTCCTTGGTTTCCAATATCCCATAGAAATTCCAGGCGTGAGTAATCTTGAGTTTCTTAGAGTTTCTACCAATGCTAGAAGAAAATTCCTTAACAAAGAAGAATTAGACACTTTTGATTTTGAGGAATTAGTTAAAGAAAAGTTAGAACTTGTCAAGATGGATCATGCATTTCTATCAAGAAGTGTAAATCAAGGATTTTCCGGAGGTGAAAAGAAAAGAAATGAAATTCTGCAAATGGCTTTACTTGAGCCCAAGATAGCAATATTAGATGAGACTGATTCCGGACTAGATATTGATGCTCTTAGAATAGTCGCATCAGGAATTAAAAAAATATCTAATGGACAAACTGGAATTATATTAATTACCCACTACCAACGATTACTTGATGAAATCGAACCAAATTATGTCCATGTTATGGCAGATGGACAAATCATAAAAACTGGTGGGAGTGATCTTGCATTAGAACTTGAAAAAAAAGGTTACGAATGGACTGATAACTTTTTAAAAGAGACTAACTAAATGAACATTATTGAAAAAATAAAAACTAATAAATTAATTGACGATCAAACAGAAATACAAAAAATCTGTCTTCATAAATTACAATCTAGTCCCCTCCCTAATCCTAAAAGTGAACTATGGAGACTTTCAAATAAATCCAAATTTTCAAACTTTTTAGACTACTCAATTAATGAAAAAGATTCAAAATTTGATATGCCCTATCCAAAAAATTCTCATAGTACTATTAGATTAATAATTGGTGAAAATTTCAAAATTAAATTAACAGAGAAAAATTATTCAATAGAGCAATTAAGTGAGGATGAATTAAATAAATATATCAAAGAACAAATATCTTGTTTTGATCAAAACGAAAATTGGAGTGACCTGCTTAATCTTTCCTTAAGTTGTGCAAAGAATATCTTGGGATTAAAAATAAATGGATCAAAAATCCCTCCTATTGAAATCTTTAGTCATGCATCAAGTAATTCTTTAAACGCAAAAACCCTCGTAATATTTTTAGAAAAGAATTGTGAGATTAAATTATTACAAGTAAATCTTGGTAAAGAAAACTCTTCATTATCTCAATCAACATTTTTTTGTTTAGAAGAAAATAGTTCCTTAAATCATGGGGTTGTTTCTTATGGTGAAAACAGATCAAATTTATTAAATTCTCTAAATGTTATTCAACAAAAAAACAGCGAATACAACTTAGGATCTTTACATTTCAAATTTAATTATGCAAGATTTGAAATAAGTATTAAACAATCTGTAGGTAACGCTAAAACCAATATCAAAGGTATGCAAATAACAAAAAGCGATGAACAAATTTCTACTTATACAAAAATAGACTTTAATGGTCCAAATGGATTTCTAGATCAAATCAACAAATCACTTGCTGACGATAAATCACATGCAATATTTGAAGGTTCGATAATAGTTCCTAAAAGTGCACAGAAAACTGATGCTTCTCAATTAAGCAGAAATTTACTTTTATCAAATCTCGCACAAATAGATACCAAACCTCAATTAGAAATAATTGCTGATGATGTCAAATGCAAACATGGAGCCACGATTTCGCAATTAAATGAAGAAGAACTTTTTTATATGCGAACAAGAGGAATCACATTAGCAGAAGCAAGTAAACTACAATTAAGTTCTTACTTTCAAGAAATAATTTCATTTATTCCCGTTTCAAAAGACAGATGGGATTTGCTTGATACAGTTTTAAACCAGAACTAATGAAAACGATTCAAAATTTTCCTCAAATAACTAAAAAAGACTTTCCTCTTTTAAATAAGAACTTAGAAAGTAATGAGCAAATTATTTATTTAGACCATGCTGCAACCACTCAAAAACCAATACAAGTCTTAAAAAAAATTGATGAATATTATAGAAACTTCAATGCAAATGTACATAGAGGTGCGCATCAATTGAGTGCTAAAGCGACTGAAGAATTTGAAAATGCACGATATTTAATAAGTAAATATATAAATGCAAATTCAACAAAAGAAATTATTTTTACAAGAAATGCTACTGAAGCAATAAATCTCGCGGCTAGATCATGGGGTGAATCTTCATTAAAAGAAAACGATGAAATTCTCTTGTCAATTATGGAGCATCATAGCAATATTGTTCCTTGGCAAATGGTCGCAGCAAAAAATAAATGCAAATTAAAATTTGTAGGTATAGATAAATATGGAAAATTAAATCTAGATGATTTTAAATCAAAACTAACATCTAGAACAAAGCTTGTTAGCATAGTTCATGTTAGTAATACTTTAGGTTGCTGTAATCCAATCAAAGAGATAACTAAACTAGCTAAACAAAAGGGCTCTTTAGTGTTAATAGATGCATGTCAAAGTTTGGCGCATCAAAAAATGGATGTGATTGATCTTGATGTAGATTTTTTAGCGGGGTCAGGACATAAACTTTGCGGTCCTACAGGTATTGGTTTCCTCTGGTCAAGAAAAGAAATTCTAGAAAAAATTCCTCCTCTATTTGGAGGTGGCGAAATGATTCAAGATGTTTTTGAAGAGACAAGTACTTGGGCAGAGCTCCCACATAAATTTGAAGCTGGAACTCCTGCTATTGCAGAAGCAATAGGTCTTGCTGAAGCTATTAATTACATAAATAACATTGGATTGGATGAAATTCATGAATATGAAAAGTCTATTACTCAATATTTATTTGAAAAATTAAATCAAATAAAAAATGTTGAAATCATAGGCCCATCGCCGGAGATAGATCCAAACAGAGCATCACTTGCAACTTTCTATATAAAAAACATACATTCAAACGATATTGCTGAAATTCTTGACTCAAAAGGAATTTGCATCAGAAGTGGGCATCATTGTTGTCAACCTCTTCACAGATACATCGGAATTAAATCTACGTCTAGAATTAGCATGAATTTCACAACCAATAAGGAAGAAATTGATATATTTATAGAAAAATTAAAAGATACTATTAATTTCCTAAAAATCAATTCTTAAATGTTCAAAGCATTTTTTAAAAATTTCTGAGATTTTTGCATTACTACCTCCTTATTTTCAATATTTTTAAACCCATGACCTTCATTTTCAAAAAAAATAACTTCTGAATATTTATTATTCTGAATTAAAATTTCTTTAATTTTTAAAGTTTGTTGATACGAAATAACTGTATCTTTTTTTCCATGAAACAATAAAATAGGTTTTTTTATTTTTTTAATTTGATTTATTGGAGATCTATTTATGTAATCATCATAATTTTTTAAATAATTTCCCACCAAAGAATTTAAATAATCTTTTTCAAATCTATGAGTGTTGTGATGCATATCCTTCAAATCTATTACAGGATATTTACAAATTGCAGCTGTAAAAATAGACCCATATAATAAACAATTTAGAGCAGTTAGCCCACCAGCACTATTACCAAAAATTACTACTTTATCACTATCCACTAAATTTAGTTGAATTAATTCAAGAGCTAGTGCTTTGCAATCATAAGAATCAACAATACCCCACTTATTATTCAACCTCTCTCTATATGCCTTGCCAAATCCTGATGATCCTCCATAATTCACTTCAGCAACAAAAAATCCCTTCGAAGTCCAATATTGAACTTCAGAATTATATGATCCATCAAAAAATGAAGTTGGTCCGCTATGAGCTCTAACAAGGAGCGGAGGCTTTCTAAAATTTTCAACAATCGGTTTATAAAGATAAGAATGAGTAGATTGATCCTCAAAACCTTTAAACCAAAATGTTTCAGGTTTTGAACAATCCTTTATATGATCAAAATATATCTGATCAGAAAAATTTGATAAAATTTTTTCTGCAAAATCGATTTCAAGTAAAGTTCCCAAAAAATCAGATCCATATCCTTTTAAAAGAACTTTCTTCCGAAAAACACTGAAATCACTTATTGAGGTAAAAATAGTAGGAAATTCTTTAACTAATGAAAGATCTTTATATTGTTCGACTATTAAACTATTTTCTTTTTTTGCTAAACAAAATAAATTTTTTATGGTCCCTGAAAACAATGTTATTCCTGAGACCCATTGGGGTACTCCATATTCAATAAAATTTCGCTCTATTCTTTTCTTAATAAAAATATTCTCAATTTCACTAACATCTAAAAACAATAAGTTCCACCACCCAGAACTATCTTCAGAACATACTAAAAGTGTTTCACATATCCAATAAGGTTGGAAAAAAGAAACTTTTTTGTTGACATTAACAAGCTTATTTGAGAATTTTTTTATTTTTTGTATCTCTCCATCAAAGTCTATTTGAGCAAAAAAAAGATCATTTTTCTCCCAGGGCATATATGGAGAATCCCACTCGATCCAAGAAAGTAAGCTAGTAGTGGTATTAGAAGATAAATCTCCAGCAAAATTTTTAAATTTTTTTATTCGACGAATATCTTGTTTTGTCTTCTTTAAATTTAAAGAAAATAAATAATCTCTATTGTTTATTTCACAAATACCATACAAAAAGTTTTCTTCAGAAATAACAAATGAAGAATCGAAATTGCCTTCAATTGATTTAGATAGTTGTTTAGGTTCTTGAACTGAATCAAGATATTTATTTTGATTTATATCATTTGATGCTGCCTCTTTAAAAATTTGAAACCATACTGCCTTTGTCAACTGATCTATCCATATCAAATAAAAATTATTTTTAAAATCTATACATTTATAAGATTTACCACCATATCCATGAAAATTATTTTTAATATTAAATTTTTTACCAGTTAGTTTTTGGGGAAATGCATCTTTCTGACTAAAAGGTCTTGCAAAAATGGCATTTTCATTTTGACCTTCACCAACAACGTCAATCCAAAAAATGGTATCCCTAATAATAGTTAATTCCTTAAAAGCTTTTTTTTTAGAAATATTTTGCCTAACTTTTAACTTATCATCATTACTCATTTAAAAACTATAAAGAAAGTAAATTAAAGTGCTAATATTTTTATAGCTAAACTCTTAACTAAAAACTTTTTTTTAACGTGGCGAACCATTTTTCACAACTTGCAAAAAAGTCCAAAACAAATGGGATCTCGGAAAAAATTTCAAAGGAACAAACATGTAAGCCATCTCTAGACATTTATAAACTTGGTGATGATGTATTAAGACTAAATTCCAAAAGAATAACTAAAGTTGACGAATCGATTAGAAAACTTGCTAAAGACATGCTTCAAAGCATGTATGCAGCAAAAGGAATTGGACTTGCTGCACCTCAAATTGGAATTAACAAGGAGCTTCTTGTCATAGATGTAAATTTTGAAGATTCAGCAGCAGAACCTTTAATATTAATCAACCCAGAAATTACAGACTATGGAACAACCCTGAATTCATACGAAGAAGGCTGTTTGAGTATACCTGGTGTCTATCTAAATGTAGTGAGACCATCTACTATAAAATTAAAATTTAGAGATGAGATGGGGAGACCACGTAAAATGAAGGCAGATGGACTTCTAGCAAGGTGTATTCAACATGAAATGGATCACTTAAAAGGAATATTATTTGTTGATAGAGTTACATCAAAAGATGATTTAAATAAAGAACTTTTAAAAGAAGGTTTTAACGAAAAAGACATTATTTCTATTAATTAATTTTAGTGACTGAAACTACAATATTTCAAAAAATAATTAATGAAGAAATACCATGTGATAAGCTTTATGAAGATGAGTTTTGTATTGCTTTTAATGATATCCAAGCGCAAGCTCCAGTGCATTTTTTAGTGATTCCTAAAAAGCCAATTATAAGCTTATTGAAGTGTATTGAAGAAGATGTAAATTTATTAGGGCATTTACTATTTGTGGGTAGCAAAATAGCTAAATCAAAAAATTTAACTAATTGGAGAACAGTAATTAATACTGGAGCAGAATCGGGACAAACAGTTTTTCATTTGCATATTCATTTTTTATCTGGAAGAAAAATGAATTGGCCTCCAGGTTAAAACTCTCGAAATAAATATTTATAGGTTATAAATAAGTAAAAAACAAATGAATACGCCAGATTCCCTAAATACAGGATCCAAAAATTTATTAAATTTAATCTCAAAAAATTGGGAAGAGTTAGATGATTCCCTCAAAACCAAGTTAATAAAAATTTGGAGCGTTTTAACTTATAAATGGCAATTACAAATTTTATTTAATTTACCTTTTCTACTATGGTGGGTATTAGATAAATCATTTCCAAAAGTTCATGAATTTGATGCAACAATATTGAATTACTTAAATTTACCTAACTGGGCACTTTCATTTATTGGCTTTGGTCAATAGACTTTTAAAAGCTATAATTTATTTTATAAAACTTGTAGAGTGATGAATAAAGCAGTTAAAAATAAATCCAAAATTCTATACCAATTACAAAAATTAAGAAAGCTATCTCAACCATTTTTTCTTCCCATAGATCAATGTAATGGATTTCAATTTATGTGGCTTTTGGTTTCTCTTTTATTTTGTGTTGGCGGAGTAGTACTTGTTGGTCTTACAGGAATAATCAGTTTTTTTGAGAGCTTTAAACCAATTTTTCTTGAAAAGTATTTCGGAGGTGTAGTAAGTACTGTAAATTCAATTTGGGCTGGCAGCTGGGGATTACTTTTCTCTGCCTTATTTCTAATTGGATCAGGCAGCTTTTTTAGCTTAAGACGTCAATTAAAAAACCGTAGATGGTTACATTGGTTATTCCTAGCGATAATTGTATTAATGCTTTTAGCTGTAAACGGAATAAACGCAGGTATTGGATTTATAGCAAGAGATTTAACAAATGCTTTGGTAGAAAAACAAGAAGATGGGTTTTATCGGATATTGGGGATTTATGCTTGTTGTTTTGCTGTAGCTTTACCAATACGTGTTTCCCAAATATTTTTTACATATAAGTTAGGAATAATTTGGCGAGAATGGCTTTCAAAAAGTTTAGTCAAAGATTATATGACTAATAAAGCTTATTACCAATTAAATCCCAATGATGAAGATCAAACTGATGTAGATAATCCAGATCAAAGGATCACAGATGATACCCGAGCTTTTACCGGGCAAAGTCTGTCTTTCACATTAGGTATTTTTGATGCACTACTAACATTTTCACTCAATATTCTTATTTTATGGAGTATAAGTACAACACTTACTTTTTCTTTATTTGGTTACGCTGCATTTGCAACTTCTATCCTTTTAATTGCTGGGAAAAATCTTGTAAAGATTGACTTTGATCAACTCAGATATGAAGCAGATTTTCGATATGGCTTAGTACATATTAGAGATAATGCTGAATCAATAGCCTTTTACTCTGGGGAGAATCCTGAGCAAAGTGAAACTGAAAGGCGCCTAGGAGAAGTGGTTAGAAACTTTAATTTACTAATTATATGGAGAGTCATAATTGACGTCATGAGAAGATCCATTAATTATGCCGGAAATTTCTTCCCATATTTAATAATGGCTATCCCTTACTTTAAAGGTGATATTGATTATGGGCGTTTTATTCAGGCAAGCTTTGCATTTGGAATGGTCGAAGGTTCATTATTTTTCATAGTTAATCAAATTGAAGAACTTGCAAAATTTACTGCAGGGATCGGCAGATTAGAAGGATTCCAATCAAAAGTAGAATCTATTAGTCAAACTAGCCCTACAAGCAATCAAAAAATTATTTCAAATTATCCCTCAATTCTTATTAATAATGCTGACCTTTGCCCACCTGGATCAAATAAAAGAATAATTAAGAATTTAAATTTGAGCATCGATAATAATCAATCACTTTTAGTTGTAGGACCTTCTGGGTGCGGAAAAACATCTTTACTAAGAATGATTAGTGGTTTGTGGGAACCGGATCATGGGGAAATAAAAAAACCAAAAATTGGAGAATTATTATTTATTCCTCAAAAACCTTATATGTTACTAGGTTCTCTCAGGGAACAATTATGTTATCCCACAGAAGTTAAGAAATTTAGTGATCAGCATCTCACTTCTGTACTTCATGAAGTAAATTTAAAAACGTTAGTGGATCGTTATCCTAATCTTGATATCAAACAAGATTGGCCAAGAATTCTTTCTCTAGGCGAGCAACAAAGATTAGCTTTTGCAAGACTCTTACTTAATTCTCCAAGATTTGCTGTACTTGATGAGGCAACAAGTGCTTTAGATATTGATACTGAAAAAAAACTATATAGTTTACTAAAAGAACGAGAACTTTCTCTTATCAGTGTTGGACATAGACCTAGCTTAAAAGATTTTCATGAAAATATTTTAGAATTAAATGGACATGGAGATTGGAAATTATTGACTTCAGATAAGTATAATTTTAAGGATTAGTAAAAAAAATGAATTCTAAAGAAGAACAAACTAACTCAGAAGTCACTAATTTAGAGAATAAGAGTTCTATAAAAAAGCAGCAAGATGGAAATTACGTCAATGAACAAACTAGAGACAACAAGTTAGAAGAAAAATCAATAGATATTGAAGATGAATACAAATTTGGGTGGGGTAATTATTCTGAAATAACTAATGGAAGATTTGCAATGATCGGATTCATAGCCATAATACTAATTGAATTATTTAGTCAACAATCGTTTTTAAAATGGGCAGGAATCTTATAATTAATCATCAAATCTAGAACTGTTATCTCTAGGTTTCTTTTTGTTTGTTCCAACAGTATATCTTCCATTTTGATTTTTTGAACTTGCTCTAGCTGAAGAGCTTACTCTACTATTCTCACGAGTTTTTTTTACTTGATTAGAGTCTTTGAATGAAACATCTTCTACTCCAGCTTTTGAAATTTGCTGCCTAATAGGAGATCTTGTAGGATTTTTTCTTGATGGAGAAGAATCATCAGTAGAAGTAATATTATCTTGTCTAGAAACTGTCCGATTCCTCCTGGGTCTTGATCCTGTTTTAACTTCATTACGAGATAAGTTACGTCTCTCACCAAACTTATTTCCTTCTGATTGATTACTATTTTTGTCTTGGGGAGTCGGTCTTCTTCTCCTTATAGGTTCATCATTTTCAAACTGATTTGCTTCTCTTGTAGATGGCCTACTTCTACTTGCAGCCGCAGAAGGTATAGCTCTTGAAACATTCCTTCTACGAGATCTTTCCTCTAGATAGTCTTCTTCAAATTCATCTTCTTGAGGCTTAAATCTTCTTGAAGGTCTTTCAGTTTCTTCAAACCTATCGTAATCTTCATTAAATCGACCTCTAGAATTTCTGGGCGCATCAGAAATAGGATCATCATCAAAATAAGATGACCTTCTAGCTTGGTCAGTAGCAACTCCCCTCAATCGCACACTTTCATATGCGAAAAAAACTGTAGTTCCCGCTAACAAAAACTGACCAAACTGAAGGATGGGATCTAACCTCCAGCCTTGAAAAAATAATATTCCCCCGCATAAAAGTCCTATAGCTGCGAAAAAAACATCATAATCTCTTGCTAATGCAGGTTTAAAAGACCTTAAGAAATAAAGGCCACCTCCACATACAGCGAGGACAATACCAACAATACTGGCCCAATTGAGACTAGCATTGACCACATTCTTTCTCCAAAATTTATTTTTTAAAGGGGTGCTTAAATTACCCTATATATATAGTGTACTTAAAACTTCTACAAAAACTAGCGTCTACCGGTAGAAGTACGATCTAGGGAATCTTTTTGACTGACAAAAATCAAAAATGCACTAGCTGGAATAACGATAAGTAAAGCAGCGGCAATAAAACTACCTATCATTCCAACTGCGGAATTATTTGCAACTTCAGCAGAAAAATCTGCAGCTAGTAATAAATTTGAGATTTGAAACACTTTTTAAATATTAAATTCTCAATTTATAATACGAATTAAATACGTTTATATGGGTTATTTATTAAGATGAATTAAATAATTGTGATTTCCTTGCTTGTAAAATCTCTTCAAATTTTAGATGTTAGTTTAGGAATTTCTCTTTCATATCTAACTATAGTTTTTCTAATAAGATTAATTCTTACTTGGTACCCAAAAATTGATTTAAGTAAAGGTTTATGGTTATTAATTTCAATACCATCAAGCTCTATTCTTAATTTAACAAGAAAATTAATTCCCTCTATTGGAGGAGTTGATGTTGGCCCCGTAATTTGGATTGGAATTATAAGCTTTTTAAGAGAAATTTTAGTCGGCCAGCAAGGTCTAATAAAACTTGCATTGCATAGCCATATCTCATAGAGATCATATAATTATTTCTCAGTAATTTGGTAATAATTCTTCTTCTACATATTTAGTATGTATCTTACCTTCCTTAAATTTAGGTTTATTCAGTAAGGTTAGATGAAAGTTAATTGTTGTAGGGATACCTGTTACTGCGCATTCATTTAAAGCCCTATTCATTCGTTTAATTGCAGTATTGCGATCTTTCCCCCAGACTATTAATTTACCAATTAATGAGTCATAGAAAGGAGGTATTTCATAGCCAGTATAAACATGACTATCCACCCTTACACCAGGACCACCAGGAGGAAGCCACCCAGTTATTTTTCCAGGTGATGGTCGGAAATTGTGAGAAGGATCTTCAGCGTTTATTCTACATTCAATGGCATGACCGTTTAAATGGATATCATCCTGATTAAATTCCAAGTTTGCTCCGCTTGCGATTTTAATTTGCTCAGCTATTAAATCAACTCCCGTAACCATTTCAGTAACAGGATGTTCAACTTGAATCCTAGTATTCATTTCCATAAAATAAAAATTATTATCATCATCAACTAAAAATTCAACCGTCCCAGCTCCTTCGTAACCGATACTTTTTGCAGCAGCAATAGCTGCATTTCCCATTTTTTTTCTTAACTCAGTGTTGATTGCAGGACTAGGAGACTCTTCTAATAACTTCTGATGTCTTCTTTGAACTGAACAATCTCGCTCTCCTAAATGAATAACATTACCAGACCTATCAGCCAAAATTTGAATTTCTACATGTCTTGGCTTTTTTATAAATTTCTCCATATATAAACCATCATTACCAAAAGCTGCTTCTGCTTCGCCTTGAGCTGCTTTAAACATTTTTTCAAGATTATCAGAGTTTTCAACCAACCTCATACCTCTTCCACCACCTCCAGCAGTAGCTTTGATGATTACTGGATAGCCGATATCATTTGCCAATTTATAAGCCTCATCAACATTTGATAACAAACCTTTACTACCTGGTACTGTTGGAACTCCTACTACTTCCATAGTTTCTTTAGCTGTAGATTTATCTCCCATAGATCTAATAGCTTTAGGAGATGGGCCAATAAAAACTATGCCGTGATCGTTACACATCTCAGCAAATTTATCATTTTCAGCAAGAAATCCATAACCAGGATGAATAGCATCAACTCCTCTCGATGTAGCAGCAGCAAGTATATTTGGAATATTTAAATAACTCTTATTACTTAACGAATCTCCAACGCAAACCGCTTCATCAGCAAGCTGAACATGCAATGCTTTCTTATCGATAGTGCTAAAAACTGCAACAGTTCCAATGCCTAGTTCTCTACAACTTCTTACAATTCGCAAAGCTATTTCTCCACGATTAGCAATTAAAACTTTTTCAATCATTATGAAAATTAAATTGAAGAAATGAAAATGACTTAAAATAAAAAATTCTTTGCCAAAGTATTTAACAAAATTTTTTTAGTGTTCAGAGCACATTGTTTACAATACAACCTAGAACGTTATATATGTATAAATATTTGTTTTATGCAATAGAAAAATAATTCATGATATTCAAAAATACTCTTTTAGAACTACATCCTTATTTCAGCCAATAATGTATGATATTTTTAAGGTTTAGGAATCACCCGGTTACTGAAAACCCTTTGCGGACGTGGCGGAATTGGTAGACGCGCACGTCTAAGGAGCGTGTGGCTTCGGCCTTGCGAGTTCAAGTCTCGCCGTCCGCATTTAATGTAATCTTGTTTAACTGCAATGAAAAAAAAATCAGTTGCAGTAGTTATAGTTTCCAATGGTCCAGGTGAATTAGCTACATGGGTAAATCCTGTAGTGGATGAACTTTACAAAATAACTAAATCACTATTTGACGACGATAAACTCTATTGCACTCTCAGGTTAGTTCTAGTTCCTTGCCCAAATGCCACTGGTAAAGAATTTTTAGTTGCAAATTCTTGGAATAAATTCGAATTAATTACAAAATCCAAAAGTTTTTGGAAATTAATAATGAAGCCACATTCTTTTGCGGATTGGCCAAAAAAAGGGGTAGTTATTTTCCTTGGTGGGGATCAATTGTGGAGCATTTTATTAGCTAAAAGATTAGGTTATTTAAATATCACATATGCTGAATGGGTTTCGCGATGGCCCAAATGGACCAACGAAATTGCTGCTATGAATATAAAAGTAAAAGAGTTAATACCTTATAGATATAAATATAAATGTAAAGTCATTGGCGATTTGATGGCAGATATCAAACTTAAAAGTGAAATATCATTACAAAATAAAGAAAAACACTACATTGCATTGTTGCCTGGTTCTAAAAAAGCAAAGCTTTCTGTTGGAATTCCTTTCTTCTTAGAGGTTGCGGATCATATAGCTGAAGAAAATCAAAATATAAATTTTGTAATTCCCATTGCCCCAACCACTGATAAAAGTGAATATTTATTTTTTCAAAGCAACAGAAATCCAATTGCCAAATATTACTCATCAAAAATTAAAACAATTAAAAACTTCAAAGACTCCTGTTTTGATTATGTAATTGAAACATCAAAAAATACAAAAATTTATCTAGTCAAGAAACATCCTTGCTATGAAATATTAAAAGAATGTGATCTTGCAATTACAACTGTAGGAGCAAATACTGCAGAATTAGCAGCAATTGCTCTTCCAATGTTAGTTGTTCTCCCAACTCAACATTTAAATATGATGAATGCTTGGGATGGTATTTTTGGAGTAATTGGGAAAATTTCATTCATAAATAGATTTCAAACTTTTATAATTAAAAAATTTTATTTTAAAAAAAAGAAGTTTTTTGCTTGGCCAAATATTAAAGCGAAAAAAATGATAGTCCCTGAAAGAATAGGTAATATTTCGCCTAAAAAAATTGCAAGAGAGGTACTAATTCTTATTAAAAATAAAGATCAGTTAAAAAGTATTAGGGATAATCTGCAAAAAGAGAGAGGCGATAATGGTGCTGCAGAAAAACTTGCTTCTATAATTGTTAATTCAATAAAAAAACTTTAACAATTACCAAGGATCATCAATTTCAAACTTTTCTGATTTTTTATTATCTTGAACTAAATTTTGTTCATCTAATGGTTCAATATCTAAAGTTTCAGTTGCATTTTGAATTGGTCTTTTCGAAGGTAAATTAGTAGTTGATTGTTTCTTTTGCTTGAAATCAATATTGTTTTCTTGATTTATTTGATTAACACTATTTTGATTCTCGATCTGATCAGAATAATCATTATCCATATAAAGCTTTTTTCTGTTATTTAATTCTTCTGAAGAACCCTTTATTTCAACATATTCGAGTTCATCTTCATAATCATCTTCATAATCATCTTCTTCAACAACTTCTTCATATTCCTCGACCAAATTGTTTTGCTGTTCAGATTCCGAACCTGAAAGTAACTGATTCTCAACAGGCACAAGATTTGCTGAGTATCCATTTGTTTCTCTTTCATCCCATGAAGAACCCCCTACTCCAAGTTTCTCAAGTATTCCACTACTTAATTGGTTCAATTTCTCTTCAGCACCTTCATAAACAATAATCCTATCGGTACCACTACTTACAATTTCCTCGACAGGAATTTCCCAAGTACTTAAAACTCCCTCACCTAAGAGTGGAACACCAACTGCACCCATTACAAGAGAAATCAAATCCCCAGTCTCGATATCAAAAGAAAAGCCAAGAACTCTGCCTAAAAGTTGTCCAGATTCTGTAATCACCTGACAATTAATTACCTTCGCATATCTATCTGGAGAAAAACTTTCACTCAAAGAATCAAGGGAGTCAACTAATATGACATCTCCAACTTGCTTTATACTTTCTAAGGGCATCCATTTTGGCAAACCTGGCAAAAATCTTGTAAGTGGATTATCTCTTAGTCCCAAAGCGACCACCTCTCTTCTGTCGATATCAACAACAACTTCACCAACTACGCCTAAACGCCTCCCAGTATCAGTAGTTATAACTTGTGTTCCCATTAATTCTGACCTTAACCATAAACGTTCGCTAGGAACAGAGTTAGGGAGATTATTATTAGTAGATGTGTTAGACAAACTCATAAATTTCTTTTTATCATTCTGACGTATAAATTTAAAAAAGTGTGTTTATGCAGCATTTGGTAACCCAAGAACTTGTGTATTAGCACCTCTTGCTTGCGCAACCCCAATTGTTCGTTCAGATGCACTAATCATAGGCCTTCTATGACTTACGACTATAAATTGAGCATTTGATGACTGATTAGATATTAATTTTGACAATCTTTCAACATTTACACCATCTAAGAAACTATCAACCTCATCTAATGCATAAAAAGGTGAAGGTTTATACTTTTGCAAAGCAAATAAAAAACTTAAAGCAGTTAACGATTTTTCACCACCTGACATAGAGGCTAATCTTCTGACATTTTTCCCCTTAGGATGAGCCACTAAAGTTAAACCTCCTTCTAAAGGAGAATTAGGATTTTCAAGTTGAAGAAATCCATCTCCATCAGATAAATTTGCAAAAATTTCTCTAAAATGTTTATCAACTTCAGTAAATGCCTGCATAAAAGCCTCCTGACGCATCGTAGATACAGTTTCTATTCTCAGCAGTAATTCAGATCTTTCATTAGATAGAATTTCTAATTTTTCTCGCAAACCATTTAATCTCTCAATCAATTCTTCTAATTCATCAAGAGCCAACATATTAACAGGTTCTAAGCTTTGTAGTTTTGCATTTATGATCGAGATTTCTGATTGCAAAGATTCAAGACTCTTCCCTTCATATTCTCCAAACTGCGGGGAAGGATTAGGTAGATCTTTTTTGTAATTTTCCAATTTTATTTTCTCACTCCTCATCTCTTCTTTAAGAGATTGCATATCCCTTTCAAGATATTCAAGCTTCAATAGATAGTTATTATGTTCTTGCCTTTTATTTGAAATTGAAGAGTTTAATTCATCTCTTTTCCTTCTCAATAAACCTAAATCCTTCTCTAGAGAATTTTTTTGATTATCGAGATCTAAAAGCTCTTTTTTAAATTCATCTCTTTTTTCTATCCATTCACTATGAGCAATTGCGAGTTGTTTAATAGATTCCTGGAAGTTTTTTTCTTGTAGTAAAGTAATTTTTAATGAATTATTGATACGCTCTTTATTTAAAGCAAATTGATTCTTTTTATCTAGTAATGTATCTCTCTCCTTAATAAGTAATTCAAGTTTTTTATCAATATTATTAAAATCGTTATTTAAAGCTATTAATGATGATTTTTGATTTTTTTCATAATTTGCCTTTTGAATGGTTTGTAATTGATCAAAATTATCATGATAAGGCTTCAATTCATTTTTTAAATGGTCTAATTCGTTAACTAATAAACTATTAGCAGTATCAAGTTTATTTAATCTAGATTTACAATCCTCAATCCTTTGCGAGACAGCCTTAAGAGAATCTTGATTTACTTCAATTTCTTTATTAAATGAGGCACAATCCTCAATTATTTGACTTCGAATAGAATTTAATTTACTAAGTCTATTATTTTTTATTATCAAATCATTATTTGACTCTTTTAAAGCTTCTTCGATAACTAATAATCTTTCTTTTATAGGACTGGAATCATCAATATCATTGTTAATTCCAAACCTATAAGCCAAATCTTTATTTAACTTACTGCCTCCTGTAATAGCACCACTTGCTTCTAATAATTCACCACTTAAGGTAACCAACCTATTTTTTTGTGTAGATAACCTAGCTGAAGATAAGTCTGAAAAAACTAAAGTATCTCCAAAAACATATCGAAAAACATCTGAATAGACTTCATCAAAAGTAATTAGATTAATAGCTTTATCAATAAATCCATTCTCCCTGTTATTTTCAAATCTTGAAATTGCATAATTCTTTTTTTGACTTTTAATTCTATTTAAAGGCAAGAAAGTTAATCTTCCTGCTTTCTTCTTTTTAAGGATTTCAATTGCTTTAGCAGCAATATAATCATTATCAACAACAATTTGTCCTAATCTATTTCCAGCAGCAATTTCTAATGCATATCTATTTTTCTCACTGACCTCTCCAAGTTGAGCCACGTAACCATGTATACCCTCTAACCCAGCTTCTAAGAGAATTCTGAGAGCATATGAACCTCTAGATTCGTTTAAAGCTTCCTTCCTACTTTCGAATCTAGATAAATCCTTTTCAAGTCTTAATTGCTCGTTGTTTAGCCTTGATTTAGTTTTAATTAATAAATCAATTTCACTTTTTAAAGAGTTAATTTCTGAGCTATTACTTGCCAAGTTTTTATTCTTTGTATCGGATGTCTCTTTTTTTCTTTGATTTCCCTCAAAAAGTTTCTGCTTTTCTAAGTCTAAGGAGTCAATCTGAGACAATATCTCATCTTTTTGAATATTATTTTGAATAGTTTCTTCTTCAATTTTCCTTTTTTTTATTTCCAAAGGATCAATTTGATTTTTTATACTTTCAAGCTCTGCATTTAATTTGATACTTTGTTTAGAGAATTCTCCAGATTCTCCAGCCGCTTCAGAAAGTTTTTTTCTGGATAGTTTGTGTTTTAGAGTGAGATCATCAATTTGCAAGTTCAATTGATTTAAAAAATTATCATCAAAATTTTCTTGTCTCATCTTTTCTGACTCGATATTCCTCTTAGAAATTGCAATTTCATCTCTCTTCTTTTGTAATTTAATACCTTCTTCTTTATTCAAACTTGATATCCTATCAAGTTCTCTCAAGCTAGAATTAATACTTCCAATATCAGAATTCACTTTTATTAATTTATCCTCTCCTTTATCCTTGAGCTCATCAACCAGTATTTTCAAAGCATCTTCTAAGACTGATATTTCTTTACTAATAAATTCTTTTTGTTTATTAAACAATATTTTATTTTTTTCAATTTCACTTTCTTTTTTTTCTATAGATTCAACATGCTTAACTTGTTTATCAAAAATAAGAACTTTCTCTAATTCCATTAGAGTAAAAAGTTTTGCTTTTAACTCTTTATATCGCTTTGCTTTTTCACATTCTTTTTCAAGCTTACTTTTACTAGATTGCAACTCATTTTCTAAAATTTCACATCTTTCTTGTCTTTCAAAAACGTCATTTAACTTTGCATTAGTTTGTTCTATTCTTGTATCAAAAAGTGCTACTCCTGCTAATTCATCAATAAGATTTCTCCTCTCTTTATTATTCATTGATACTATTCTTGTTACATCACCCTGCATAACAACATTGCTGCCCTCAGGATCAACACTAATATCTCTTAATATTCTCTGTATTTGTTGCAAAGTACATTGTTTTCCATCAGAAGTATAAGTCGAAGCATAAGAACCACCTGGCATAAGCCTTAATTTTCTAGAAACTACCCATTCTTTTTGACCTTTATTAAGGGCAATTTCTTCTTCTTCTAGTTCCAAAGGCGGAAGATCTTCTCTGGGAGACCAATCTTGAATATTAAATTTTACCGATACAGATGTTTCTGATGACTTACCCTCTTTAACTTTGGAGTTATTTATTAGATCTGGTAATCTTTCAGCCCTCATCCCTCTACTATTAGCTAGACCTAAACAGAATAAAATTCCATCTAAAATATTACTTTTCCCAGAACCGTTTGGGCCCGTAACCACTGTGAAACCTTCTTCAAGAGGAATTTTTACATTTCCCCCAAAAGATTTAAAATTTTCAAACTCGACCTGATTGATATGTACCAATCTCAAGTCTCAATAGCTAAATAAGAATAACTAATTTGCAAAAATTCTCAATAGAAATATTACGTTTATTTATAAATGAATATTAATAATTTTTGCTCAATCTACAAGAATTACCCGAAATTTCAAACAAACCAGAAAGAAGTTCACCATCCAAAATGAATCGATAATATTCAGAGTCCAATTTATCAGAAACGTTTTTAAATATTCCATGATCAATTCTTTTTACAAACCCTCTATTATCAGAAAGTTCATGTTCTATCCTGGAAAGCCATAAAAGTCTATGATTTGGCTGTTTAGAAATTTCTATAGAAGCTTGATTTAATAAAGGTAGTTTTAAAAATTTCCAAGTTAAACAATCTATCCCATTTTCAACAAGAAAATCATAATGAATATCTATAGCTTTAGCAGAATAAACTTTATGTTCAAGCAAAACCCATTTATTCATTATCTAGTTGATAAATAAATCGAATCTATTTTCAAAACAAAGTTGAGTAAAGATATATTTTCTAAGAGGTGTTTCCTGTTATTTAATTACTTGCATCAGGAACAAATCTTAAAGCAATAAATAGCAAACTTCCAGCTCCAGCGATAGCTGCAGCTACTAATCCAAAATCTGTAGGGATTGTGCGAGATGCAAAAATTAATGATGCAAATGTAATATCCATGATGAAATTTAAACTCATTTAATAAATTCAGTAATAGCTTAACAAAACCTTCTTACAGAACAGAGTAGATAAATAAAATGTAAATAAACTTTTATATGTTTTTATTCTATATAAATCGCACAATTCTTTAAATAAGGGTTCCAAATTAAGAAAATAGGGTCTAATCTTAAAATAAATAAGTATAAATAATGGAGACTTACCATCCTCCCAAAGAAGAAGAAGAAAAAGAAGATAAATCTGATCTTCCTGAAAAAGAAGTTATCTTGGAAAAATGGTTACTTGAAAAAATTGACAGTTTAATACCTTTAATAAAAGAAAAATGGCCTAACATTGCACAACAAACCCTTGAAGCCACAAAAGGAAGTATTGATGATTTAGTTGAAGTAATAGCTAGCCATAGTGGAACCTCAGCAATTGGAATAAAAAGCCAACTATTTGAAATCATTGATTCAATAAGAGAAAACAATTGGGAAATATCAGAAAAAATTGAGCCTATTGAAAGTCAATTAGAAGAATTATTAGAAGAGCTTAACAATACACTTAGACCAAAAATAGAAAGTCCAATAAGAAAAAAACCACTATTATCTATTGCTATTGCAGCTGGTATTGGTTTACTAATAGGAAGTCTCCTAAACAGTGGCAGAAAATAATATGGAAAAACCAAAAAATAAAAACTTTGCGAATACAGCCTCCAGAATTTCAGCCATTGCAAGTTCAGTGATGGATTTGCATGTCAGAATAGCTCTTCAAGAAGTAGATAGAGAAAAAAGAAGATTAATTAGTGGTGGAATATTTTTGGCAATTGGCAGCACATTATTATTATTAGTACTAATTTGCATCCATATTATTTTTTATCTTTTTCTAGAGAAATATAATAACTGGAATATTGAATATAATTTATTACTCATGATATTTATCGATTTATTTCTTGCAGGCTTAAGTTTGAAGCTGGGAGGAAAATTAGCCAAAGGACCATATCTTCCTCAAACATTAGAGGGTTTAGGCAAGACAACAAAGGCCGTTTTAGGCAAAAAATAAATTACCTAATTAAATACTTTATCCATCTACAATCTATCCCCCCATTACTAACAGGAATTTTCAATGAAGATTTCATTTTCAAATATTTTGTTAGTTTTGGATTTCCACTTAGCAGCCAAAATTCCCAACCTGAAAAATTATTCTTTAGGAAGATTCCCATTTGTTCATATAAACAAATTAATTCATTTTCATCACCTAATTTTTTGCCGTATGGAGGATTACATATGATTATCCCAGGTGTGCAACTTAATTGGAGTGCTAAAAAATCATTATTTATAAGCTCAATATAATTTTCGAGTCCAGCTAATGATATGTTTACATTCGCCTGCTCAAAAACCTTTTTATTAATTTCACACCCTATTATTGTTGGTAATTTTTCATAATTTATAATTTTATTTTTTGCCTTATTTTTTTCATTAAGATAAATATCTTTCCTAAAGTCCAACCAATTCTCAAAAAGATATACTTGATCAATATTTATGGGAACTCCAAGAAATTGGTTGACTGCCTCAATTAAAAAAGTTCCCGAGCCACACATAAAATCTATTAATGGAACTTTGCCATTCCATTGAGTCATATTTATCAATCCAGAAGCTAAATTTTCTTTTAATGGAGCATTTCCAATTGCGGGTCTATAGCCTCTTTTATGTAAGCTTTCTACGCTGCTTTGAAGACTGAGAATTGCTTTATTATTATTTAAATGCAGATGAATTATAAAATCAGGATTATCTAGAGAAATATTTGATCTTTTATTCCAAACTGCCTGTTGCAAATCGGTTATAGAATTTTTTACTTCTAAAGCAGTGAAATGAGTATGACTTAAAGAAGATGTTCTTCCAGTTACTTGAACATTAAACGTTTTATCAAAGTGCAACCAATTTAACCAATCAAATGAATCTCTAACCCCCGCATATAAAGATTGCTTGTCATAGCAATTAAAACTTGCAATTTCTCTATAAAAACGAAAAGCTAATCTGGAATAGAAATGAACTCTATAAAAAGTTTTAAAATCACATTCAAAATTAATAAATCTTTTATAAGTATTAATATTAAATCCGCCTAAATTTGAAATTTCTTCTGCTAAAGATTTCTCTAGTCCCTCCGGAGATGATGCCACTACATTCATATAAGATAAAACTTAGTAAAAAAACTATTCAATAACCATTTTGCCTGTCAGAATATAAATGTCCAATTGGACTAGGTGATCTCAACCGATGTTTCGGACAGCGGTTCGATTCCGCTCAACTCCACTATTTGGGGTTGTAATGGTTTCGACGGGGCATAAGGAAGGTGACTGAAGCCGGCTCGGTTAGAGCAAAAACACAAATGCTAACAAAATCGTTAGTTTCTCCCGTCAAACAGCACCAGTTGCTGCTTGATCCTAAAGGAGATGGGGTTATATCAGCCTTATCAACCAAATGATACGAGGAGTCTGGAAGGACTCCACTTTTTTTAAATAACTAAGAAGTTGTAATAGATAATTTATTAGTGTGTAAATATTGCTGCAAATGCTTGTATTAAAAAGAATTTTTTTAATTTTATAAGTATAAATACTGAGAAGATAAGTTATAAATTAATTTATCTTATTAAAAAATCGAAGCTTGCAAAATGGAATCTAATAAAAAACTGAATGACTTGATAATAAATCTCAAACCAAAAGTTATTAGATTCACTGGCGAAAAATTTCCCAATGAACTATGGAATAGTGAGTGTCAAATAAAAAAAAATAAGGAAATATCTAGCTAAAAATTTAATTAAATGCTTGAAAAAGGATTTTTAGGCATTTTTTTTAAACATTTATTTGACGATTCCTGAAGTACTTTAAATTCACTTTTATTTAAATTCCACTTGAATACATTCGATATATCTATAACTTGGGATTTTTTTCGCATTCCAACGAGCGGAATAGCTCCTTGATAACAACACCAATTAATTGCCACTTGCGCTTGGGAAACTGATCTTTGATTTGCAATTCTTTTTAAACACCTCCGCAATTCATATGTTGGTTTTTTATAGTTTTCAAATAATGCATTGCGAATAAAACTTTTTTCTTTAATCTGTTCTTTATCTGGATCAATACAAAGTATTCCAAAGGACAAAGGACTATAAGCAAAAAAATCGATATTATTTTCGTCGCAAATTTTTTTTACCTGATATTGTTTTCCTAAATCGGGAGCAAGCAAAGAGAACTGTATTTGAACACTCTTTAGGTTCTGATCTCTTTTTGCTAAGAAATTAATTAATTTCATCAATCTTTTAGGGCCTATATTTGATAAGCCTATTTGAAAATCAAAGCCTTCATCTTTTAAATCGCAAAGATTATTCAACAGCCCTAATTCTTGCAAAGGATTGTATTTTGCAGTTGACCAATGTAATTGCACTATATCTAATTTGTTATTAAGTCTTTCTAAACTTTTCAAAAAAGGTTTATTAAAACCTCTTTTACCTATTCTCCAGGGATAAGGTGCAAGTTTGGTTGCTACTTGAATTCTTTTTTTCTTGGCTGAAGGAGTATTTAGTAAAAATTTTCCTATCAACAATTCACTTCTACCCTGAAGATTCCCAGTACCGTAAGAATCTGCAGTATCAATTAGATCGAAACCTCTTCGTAACGCTTCATTATATGTCTCACGTAAATCATCGTCATTTGTAGATTGGTAATTCCAGAAAAGCTTATTCCCCCAAGACCACGTACCTAATCCAATTCTTTTCTTCACTAGCCAATTTAAATAAGGAACTTTATAAGGTTATCTAAAAATATTAACTTCTTTAAAATATTTCAAAAAATAAGTTTTAAAGCATTAAAAATCAATTTCTCTTGACATTGAGAAATTATTCTCCAAAGTAAGAGAAATAAAAATAAAAAATTTGTTCATTACCGTTTGCGGACAAAAAGGGGGGGTAGCCAAGACCTGTACAAGTATTCATCTTGCTAGTGTTTGGCATTCTGAAGGTAAAAAAGTTTGCATAGTTGATGCCGACAAGAATAGATCTGCTTTAGCATACGCATCAAGAGGCAATCTTCCATTTCCAGTTTTCCCCGTCAGTTCAGCTGCTAAAGCCTCAAGATCATCAGAAATTGTAATAACTGATGGCCAGGCTAGCAGTGATCAAGAAGAACTTAAACACTTAGCGTATGGTTCAGATTTAGTTATCTTACCTACAACTGCAAAAGCAAGATCAGTAGAATTAACTGTTGAACTAGCTAATTTATTAAGCAACTTAAAAGTTAACCATGCTGTAGTAATAGTAAAAGTTGATTTTAGACAGCAAAAAGCAGCGCAACAAGCCAAAGCAGCTCTAGAAAATTTTGGTTTATATGTTTTTGATACATTTATACCCTTACTTTCAGCATTTGATAAAGCAGAAGCCTCGGGCAATGCTGTATTTGAAGCTGTAGACGATTTAGGTAGATCAGATCCTCGTCGAATGACGGGCTGGTCTGCTTATTGTTCAATTGCCTCACAAATTCCATGCCTGATTTCGAAGCCCTCATCCGACACCAACAACTTAAGCAACCAACAACCAATCAGCGCCTAAAAGTAGTTGATTCTCCTAATTTTGAAGAAGAAAAATACGAAGAAGCAATAATTAGACAATCTGGATTATTAGTTAATTTGTTTGGAGGTTTTATAGGCTCTGTAATTGGAACTTTAACAATACTGTTTCTTTGTATAAATGAATATCTACCATTAGATTTACTAAAACTTAAGTAGTATATTCGCTGTTTATTTCAACATATTTTTTAGAAAGATCGCACCCCCAAGCTGTGCCTTTCGATTCGCCAGAATTTAGATTAATCATAATTTTTACAATATCATCTACTAAATATCTACCTTTCATTCTGGACTTAATATAGTCTGTGACTTTTTGTGGATCATATTTATTTAACTTGCCGTTTTCCAAAATCTGAGCGTTTCCTATATACAAGTCAACGTCATTAAAATTAAATTTAACGCCAGAATTACCTGCAGCAGAAATGATTCGTCCCCAATTCGGATCACAACCATGTATCGCAGTTTTTACCAAGGCAGAATTACAAATAGATTTCGCTAGCATAATTGCATCATCTGTATTTTTTGCTCCTTGAACCAAAACTTCTAATAAACAATTTGCTCCCTCTCCATCCCTTGCAATATTTTTTGCCAAGTTCTGACATACAATATCAATCCCTTGTTGGATAATTGGAAAAAACCTTTTTTCAATTTTCTCTCCTGCATTTATTCCAACAAAAGAATCATTTGTGCTTGTCTCTCCATCAACTGATATTGCATTAAAAGATTTTTGAACCGCCGTAGCAATCATTTTGTCCCATTCTTCTTTTTGAATACCCGCATCACAGGTTAGAAAAGCAAGCATTGTAGCCATGTTGGGATAAATCATTCCTGAACCTTTTGCAAATCCTGCTATTTTTATTTTTCTACCTTGAATTATCGTCTCTATTGACACTTTTTTCAAAGTCAAATCAGTAGTTAAAATTGCTTCTGCTGCATTTTCAAAATTATTACCCTTTAAATCACTAACTAAATTCGGTAAATTTTTTACTAAATCATTTATTTGTAATGGAACACCAATTACACCAGTTGAGCACATTAAAACTTCTTCTTCTTTTATTCCTAAAAGTTCCGCAATCTTTCCTGTAGCAATTTGAAAATGTTGAATGCCAAGATTTCCTGTACATGCATTTGCTTGACCAGAATTAATTAGTATTGCTCTTACAAAACCTAAAGTTGTTTTAATCCTTTCCTCACAAATATCCACACAAGAAGCTCGAACTATTGATTGGGTAAACATCCCACTAAAAATACTTCCTTTTGGAGCGAGTATTAGTGCTAAATCTTTTTTATTAGAAGCTTTTAAACCAGCAGATATCCCAGCGAAAAGAAACCCCTTGGGTGTTACCTTACTGTCATCAACAAACGTCCAATTGGAATCTAACTGGCTCAAACTTTTTGGGATTTTAATTCATACTAACTACTCTTTAATACTAAAGAAACTAAGTAATTAGATTATTATTAATTATATGGATATTCTTCAAAAATTAAAAAACAACCAAAGAAGGATTGGTTTAACAGGAGGTATTGCAAGTGGGAAGACAACCATAACTAATTACATTAGAAAACATAAAAACATACCAATATTAGATGCAGATCATTTTTCAAGAGAATTAATCAAACCAAACACATATGGATATAAGAAAATTTTAGATTATTTTGGAAACAAAATTATTGATAATAAAAGCAATTCAGAAAGGGTAATAAATAGAAAAATTTTAAGGAACATTATTTTTAAAGATTCAGAAAGTAAAGAATGGATTGAAAAACTGCTTCACCCATTAATTAAAGAAAAAATGATAGAAGAATGTAGTCAATACAAAAATAATCAAACTATAGTGTTGGTTATTCCTTTATTATTTGAAGCAAAATTTGAAGATATTTGCACTGAAATTTGGTTAGTTAAATGTCCTAAAGAACTACAAAAAAAAAGACTTATCACAAGAGATCAAATTAGCGAAAAAGAAGCATATGAATTGATAAATTTTCAATTAAGTTTTGAAGAAAAAAGAAAATTTGTAGACATTATTTTGGATAATTCAGATGATCAAAATCAATGGACCAAGACAATAAGAGAACTTCTTTGATGCTTTAGCTATTCAATTTTTCTGCAAGAAGTTTATTTGCAAGTTTAGGGTCAGCTTTACCTTTAGTTCTTTTCATTAGTTGACCAACAAAAAAACCAAGTAACTTAGTTTTGCCATTTTTAAATGCTTGAACTTCATCTGGATGTTCATTTATAAGTTCATCAATTATTGGCAAAATACTTGAAGAATCAGATATCATTGCCAACCCTTTTTCTTCAACTAACTTTTTCGGAGAAACATTTTTTTGAATTAGTTCAGGTAAAATTTCTTTTGCAATTTTTCCACTGATAGTGTTATTTGAAATCATGCTAATCATTTCAGCAAGATTTTCAGGACTAAGTTTTAAGTCACTAAAACTAAGTTTGTTTGATTTTAAATAACCTACAATATCACTTGTCACCCAATTTGAAGCTAGTTTGGCCTCAGCACCATTAGCTACAGTTTCTTCAAAAAAGTTTGCCATGTTAATTTCATCAGAAATTACCCTTGCATCATATGCAGACAACCCAAATTCACTTACGTATTTATTTCTTTTCTTTGAAGGTAATTCTGGAAGTTCTTTAAACCATATTTTTTTTTGAGCTTTTGTTATTTCAATTGGTCCTAAGTCAGGATCAGGAAAATATCTATAGTCACTGCTGCCTTCTTTCATTCTCATACTTTTTGTTAATTGCTTAGCTTCATCCCATAACCTTGTTTCTTGGAAGATTTTTCCTCCATTTTCATAAACTTCTATTTGTCTGGATATTTCATAATCACAAGCCTTTTGAATTGCAGAAAATGAATTCATATTCTTTATTTCCACTTTGGTACCAAAAGGAGCATTAGGTCCTTTTCTAACTGAAATATTGACATCACATCGCAATGAACCCTCTTGCATATTTCCGTCTGATACTCCTAGATATCTAACCGTTCTTCTAATCTCTGAAGCATATTCAGATGCCTCTTTACCTGATCTTATATCTGGTTTACTGACAATCTCACAAAGTGCTATTCCGGCACGATTGTAATCAACTAATGAATACTTAGAGCCAGCTAATCTATCACTACCGGAATGGACTAGTTTTCCTGCGTCTTCTTCCATATGTAGCCTTTCTATTCCAATTTTTTTGATGTAAGGTTCTTTGCCCTTTTCAATTATTTCAACCTCTAACCAGCCATTTTCAGCTAGTGGCTCATCAAATTGTGAAATTTGATAATTTTTAGGCAGATCAGGATAAAAATATTGTTTTCTATCAAATTTACAATGTTCTGCAACATTTAAATTTAATGCTAATGAAGTTTTTACAGCATACTCAAGAACAGTCTCATTCAAAACTGGAAGTGTTCCTGGTAACCCACAAACTACAGGATCTATATGCGTATTAGGTGCATCACCAAAAGCTGTTGACGCAGATGTGAATATTTTACTTTTCGTATTAAGCTGTACATGAGTTTCCAAACCAATCACAGCTTCCCAAGATTCTAAATTGTTCATTATCAAAAGTCTCTTTATTAATATTATTGGATATAAAGTAAAAGAGGATCAAAACACAAATAAAAATATTAATTATTAAATGACACAAGAAACCAAAAATTCAATATTAATCATTGGCGGTGGACTTTTAGGTTTATCTATAGCTTATGAATTTTCTAGAAATAACTTCAAAGTTTTAGTTTTAAGCAAAAACAGAAATGAATCAGCTGGATTTGTTGCTGCAGGAATGTTAGCTACTCATGCCGAAGGGCTCGAAGATGAATTACTAAAATTTGGCCAAGAAAGTCAAAGCCTAATTCCAAAGTGGATAAAAAGTATTGAACAAGATAGTAATATTAAATGCGGTTTAAACAAATGTGGTATAGTGGTTCCTTTTAAAAACAAAGAAGATCTTGAAAAGTTTCCCACTTATGAATATGGAAAATATTTAAATCAAAAAGATCTTCAAACAGAAATTAATGGAATGAATTCTATTTGGAAACATGGGCTACTTTTTGAACAAGATGGTCAAATAGATAACCGAAGAAGACTGATGCGTGCTCTTGAGAGAGCATGCTCTTTACATGGAGTCGAATTTCAAGAAGGATCAGAAGTTGAGGATTTGACATTCGAAAAAAACAAAATTACAGGTGCAACAGTTTTATGTGCCACTGGGGAACTAAAAAAAATTAACTGCGAAAAAGCAATTATATGCAGTGGTGCTTGGAGTAAAAAAATTTTTAATAAGATTCCAGTCTTTCCTGTAAAGGGACAAATGCTATCAATACAAGGTCCAACAAATTTTTTGAAAAGAGTTATTTTTGGTCCAAAAACTTATCTAGTTCCCCGTAATGATGGACTGATTATAGTTGGAGCTACAGTTGAAAAAGATTCAAAATTTAATCAGGGTAATACTCCTAATGGAATAAAACAACTGCAAGAAGGCATTCGCTCCTTATTGCCAGAAGCTATTAATTGGCCACAAATGGAACATTGGTGGGGATTTAGACCTTGCACGCCAGATCTAAAACCAATAATTGGAAAATCAAAAATTGAAAATCTTTTTATAGCTACAGGACATTACAGAAATGGAGTTTTATTTGCTGCAATAACGAGTGATCTTCTTTTGAAAATAGTTCAAAATAAAAATCTCAAAGAAATAGAAAAAAGCTTTTTAGAAAATTTTAGTTTAGATAGATTTGCGATTTAAATTTTAATTTTCAGATCGCCATTTCGAATCAGAAGTTTCCCACTCACATAATTCCTCTTCGTTAAACCATAGATCAATTTCAAATTTTGCTGTATCTTCTCCATCAGAACCATGAATAATGTTCCTCCCAATATCAATAGCTAAATCACCTCTAATTGTTCCAGGCTCTGCTTCCAGAGGTTTTGTTGCACCTATTAGTTTTCTAGCACTCAAAATAACTCCTTCGCCTTCCCAAACCATTGCTACAACAGGGCCACTTGAAATAAAGTCTACTAAATCACCAAAAAACGGTCTTTCTCTATGTACTCCATAATGATTTTGAGCAAGATCTTTTGAAGGAATTAATTGCTTTAATCCAACCAATTTAAATCCTTTTTTTTCAAATCTGCCAATAATCTCAGCAACATATCCTCTTTGAACTCCATCTGGTTTAATTGCAATAAAGGTTCTCTCTTTGGTCATTTAGTTAATAATCACTCTATGTATATTCAACTTTTGGGTGGTAACTTGGCAAGTAATCATTAAAATAAAAGATATTGTTTTGAGTTCTTTTCAACAACATTTATTAATCACTAAAACATAAATTGACCAATTTTGAGTCGAAAAAATTAAAGAATATTTGGACTATTGAAGATAGTATTTCGACTTACAACATAGACAAATGGGGAGATAAATATTTTTCTATAAATTCCAAAGGAAATATATCAGTAACTAAAGATATAAAATCTGAAAATAAGATTGATCTTTTTAAGCTTGTCAATGAACTTAAAAGTAGAGAAGTCAATCCTCCATTAATTATAAGATTTAATGATATCTTGAAAGATCGCATAAATGCATTACATGACTCTTTTTTAAAAGCAATAAAAACCTATAAGTATAAGAACATTTATCAAGGCGTTTTTCCTGTCAAATGTAATCAACAGAAAAATGTCCTAGAAAAGATAATAGAGTTTGGTAGCCAATGGAATTTTGGTTTAGAAGTAGGAAGTAAATCGGAACTATTAATTGGCCTTGCACTTCTTGAAAACCAAAATTCATTATTAATATGCAACGGATATAAAGATAAGAAATATATTGAAATTGCTACTTTGGCCAGAAAACTTGGCAAAAATCCAATAATAGTTATTGAACAACGAGATGAGGTAAAAAGAATTATTCAAGCAGTTCAACAACTTAAAGCGACTCCATTGATAGGAATTAGAGCAAAGTTATCAAGTAAAAGTAGTGGTAGGTGGGGTAAATCTATTGGAGATAATTCCAAATTTGGATTATCAATCCCAGAAATTATGTTGACAATAAAAGAACTAAAAGAAGCAGATCTTATCAACGAAATGAAATTGCTCCATTTTCATATAGGAAGTCAAATAAGTGATATTGCTGTGATCAAAGACGCATTACAAGAAGCAAGTCAAATATATGTTGAACTATGCAAACTAGGAGCCCCAATGCAATATATCGACGTTGGGGGAGGATTAGGGATAGATTTTGATGGAACTAAAACCTCCTCCAACACCTCTACTAATTATTCTCTTCAAAATTATGCTAATGATGTAATTGCAACTATTAAGGATGCATGTGAATTAAATAATATCAAGCATCCAACCATAATCTCAGAAAGTGGAAGAGCAATAATTAGTCATTGTTCAGTTTTAATTTTTAATGTCTTAGGAACAAGCCATGTCAGTTCCAAACTACAAATTTTTGATAAAAACAATCAACAATTAATAATTTCAAATTTACTTGAAACTTTCTATGAATTAAAAAAACTTAAAAATAAAAAAATAAATTTATCTCAAATAATTGAACTATGGAATGACGCAAAAAAGTTTAAAGAAGATTGCTTAGTCGCTTTTAGATTAGGATTTTTAAGCTTGGCAGAAAGAGCTTATGCCGAAGAACTTACTTGGGCTTGCGCAAAAGAAATTTCTAATAACCTGAATAATGATGAAATCAATCACCCTGATTTATCTGAAATTACAGAAACTCTCGCATCAACTTATTATGCAAATTTATCTATCTTTAAATCTATCCCCGATAGCTGGGCAATAAATCAGATTTTTCCAATAGTACCAATACATAGGCACTTAGAGGAGCCGTTCTGCAAAGGCAACTTTGCAGATTTAACTTGTGATTCAGATGGGAAACTAAATAATTTTATTGATGATGGAAAAATTAAATCATTACTAAATTTACATAAGCCAGAGGAAGATAAAGATTATCTAATTGGAATTTTTATGACTGGAGCCTATCAAGAAGCATTAGGAAACTTGCATAATTTATTTGGCAGTACAAATATTGTTCATATAGATATAAATCAAGATAATTCATATAAGGTAAAAAATATTATTAAAGAGGACAGTAAATCTGAAATTTTACAATTATTAGATTACAGTTCAGCTTCTTTGGTTGAATCTATAAGAATAAATACTGAATCAGCAATTGATCAAAAAAAATTAACTATTGAAGAAGCAAGGAAATTAATGGATCAAATCGAAATTAGTCTCAGAAAAAGTAGTTATTTATCAGAATGACTATCTAATGTTTTTTGCAAATGATTTTTAGCATAATCTAAAGCATCACTTAACTTATCAATATCTTTAGCACCTGCTTGAGCAAAGTTAGGCTTTCCTCCTCCACCTCCCGAACAAATTCTTGCAATCTCATTAACTAATTTACCTGCATGCAATCCTATTTTTACTGAATCATCACCTAAAGAAACTACAAATAACAACTTTCTATTTTCTGGAGTTGGTATTCCCCCAAGAATCACTATTGCTTTATTTCCCAAATGAGAAGTTAAATTAAGTGCTGCAGATTGCAAAGAATTTCCATCTAAGCCATCAATCTGATTTACTAAAATTGAAAAAGAATTTACTATTTCTGCGGATGATTTTATAGAAGAGTATTTAAAATATGCAATTTCATCTTTCATTTTTTGTATCTCTTTATTCTTATTAATAAGCTCTGCTTGCAAATTATTAACCCTTTCAAAAAGTTGATTAGGATTTGCTTTTAACAAATCACTTAGTTGATTTACTAAAGCATTTCTATCACTGAAATAGTCTAATGCTGATTGGCCTGATAATGCTTCGATTCTTCTTACTCCGGCTGAGATTCCTTCCTCACTGATTATTTTGAAAGAACCTAATTCGGATGTAGTTTTAACATGTGTGCCACCACAAAGTTCCATTGATACTCCTTGCACATTAACAACGCGCACTTCATCATCATATTTTTCTCCAAACATGGCGACTGCGCCCTTTTCAAGAGCCTCAATCTTGGACATATTTTTTATTTCTAGGGCATGATTTTCCATAATCCAAGAGTTAACTAAAATCTCAATTTTAGAAATTTGGTCTTTAGAAATAGGATTAGAGGAATTAAAATCAAATCGTAATTTATTAAAAGCTACTAATGAACCTTTTTGTCCAACACTTTCATTAACAATTGATTTAAGAGCAGATTGCAATAAATGAGTAGCCGTATGATTTGCAGCAGCCTTAGCTCTATTAGAGGAGCTAACATTAGTCTTAACTTTTTGTCCAATAGTTAATATTCCTTTTTTGATCGTTCCATAATGTAAAAAAACATTTTTCTTTCGAATAACATTATCAACCAAGACCTCTACATCTTTTGAAAATATCGTTCCAATATCACCAACTTGTCCGCCAGATTCTCCATAAAAAGTTGTCTGATCAAGAACAATTAAAACTTTCTGACCTTCACTTGCTTGCTTAACTAATGTTGAATCCAAGAATATACCCTTTATTTCAGCTTCCGAAAGCAGTGAATCATAACCATTAAAAACAGTTTTGTTAAAAAGATCTATTTCTCGCTCTAATGATCCCTCTAATGTCAAATCAATATTACTTGAAGCAGCTTTAGCTCTCTCTTTTTGTGCATTCATTTCTTCTTCAAAACCCTTTAAATCTACACTGATACTATTTTCTTCAGCAATTTCTACAGTAAGTTCTAGAGGAAATCCATAAGTATCATAAAGTTCAAAAGCTTTAAAACCAGAAATTAATTTCTGCCCTGAAGAAATTACCTCCTCTAGCAATTTCTCTCCTCTTTCAAGAGTTTCCCTAAATCTTATTTCTTCAATTTTTATCTCATTCAAAATTAAATCATTATTATTTTTTAAATCAGGATAATTATTTTGCATTAAATTGATCCCGACAGTAGCAATATTTGGTAAAAATTCATTTATTATACCTAATAGTCTCCCATGTCTGACCATTCTTCTAATAAGCCTTCTTAATATATATCCCCTGCCGATATTACTTGCTGCTACTCCGTCAGAAATTAAATGAATAACAGCTCTAGTATGATCTCCAATGATTTTTAAAGAAATTTTATTTTTATCATCTGAAGAAAAATAATTAATATTTGCAATCTCACAAATTTTTTGAATGATAGGAAAAATTAAATCTGTCTCATAATTATTTTGTTTTTTTTGTAGTATTTGAGCCATCCTTTCAAGACCCATTCCTGTATCAATATTTTTAAATTTTAAATCTGTCAATTTTCCATTAGGATCACGATTATATTGCATAAAAACAAGATTATAAAATTCAATAAAACGATCTCCATCTTCTAAATCAATATTCTGCAGACCCTTTTCAGGATGAAAATCATAATAAAGTTCTGAACAAGGTCCACATGGACCTGTTTTGCCAGATGACCAAAAATTATCTTTCTCGCCTAGTTTCACTATCCTATCTGGATGAATGCCAATTTCATCTCTCCAAATTTTTGCAGACTCTTCGTCTTCGTGAAAAACACTCACAATTATATTTTCAACAGAAAGTTGATAAATATTAGTAACTAATTCCCAAGCCCATTGAATAGCCTCTCGTTTAAAATAATCTCCAAAAGAGAAATTACCAAGCATTTCAAAAAAAGTGTGATGTCTAGCTGTAACTCCAACATTTTCTATATCATTTGTTCTGATGCACTTTTGGCTAGATGTAGCCCTTTTTGATGGTCTTTCTTTTAACCCTAAAAAAACTGGTTTAAAAGGTAGCATTCCAGCAATTGTGAGCATAACCGTAGGATCATCTGGAATCAAAGATGCACTTGGAATGATTTTATGTAATTTTTCACTGTAAAATTTTAAAAAAGCATTTCTTATCTCATCTCCAGTAACTATTTTTTTAATTAGTTGAGATGTCATTTACCCGGAATAAGAAGAATAAAAATTAAAGAAAAGCGTAATTTCGGTTATTTCGCAAAAATGATCACGCGGATCTATATTCTATATAACTAAAGTTATTTTATAAAGCGAATTATTCTATGTTAGCTTCTGGCCAGACAAGCAATTCTAAATTGGCACAAATAAATTACAAGTTGACAGTCCAATCTCAAAACTTTACTGATGATTCTTGTGCTATAAGATCTTTGGATTGGGATCGCAGTAGATTTGATATTGAATTTGGTTTAAGAAATGGAACCACTTACAATAGTTTTATTATTAAAGGCGAAAAAATAGCAATTATTGATACTAGTCACGCAAAGTTCGAAGAATTATGGTTTGAAGAATTACTGAAAAAGGTAAATCCGCAAGAAGTTGATTATCTAATTACAAGCCATACAGAACCTGATCATTCTGGTTTAATAGGTAATCTTTTAGAATTAAACCAAAATATCACAGTAGTTGGATCAAAATTAGCCCTTAAATTTATTGAAGACCAAATACATATTCCCTTTAAACGTCTAGAGGTAAAGAGTGGAGAGTTTTTAAATCTAGGAACTAATCCTAGTAGCGGTTTAGAACATAATATTGAATTTTTAAGTGCACCAAATTTACATTGGCCAGATACCATATTTTCATATGATCACAGCACACATGTTCTCTATACATGCGATGCATTTGGACTACATTATTGTTCAGAGGAATTTTTTGACACTGATCAAAAAGAAATATACGATGATTTCCGTTTTTATTACGATTGCCTTATGGGTCCAAACGCTAGAAGCGTTTTGCAGGCAATTAAAAGAATAGATAAGCTACCTGAATTAAAAACAATAGCTGTTGGTCATGGGCCTTTGCTCCATAATCAGGTCAATTTTTGGAAAGGAAAATATTTAGAATGGAGTAGCAATAAAAGCAAAGGTAATGATTTTGTGTCAGTCTGCTATATCAGTGACTATGGTTATTGTGATCGACTAAGTCAAGCGATATCTCATGGAATAAGTAAAGCGGATGCACAGGTTCAATTAATTGATTTAAGATCTTCTGACCCGCAAGAATTAACAAGTTTGATTTCCGAATCAAAGGCAGTAGTCATTCCAACATGGCCGGTAGACTCAGATAATGAATTAAAAGAATCTCTCGGTACTTTATTTGCAGCACTAAAACCGAAACAATTTACTGCTGTTTATGATGCATTTGGTGGAAATGATGAACCAATAGATTCCTTAGCAAATAAATTAAGAGAACTTGGTCAAAAAGAAGCTTTCTCTCCTTTAAGAGTGAAAAATATTCCAGATCCCGTTGTTTATCAACAATTCGAAGAAGCTGGAACTGACTTGGGTCAATTGATCAACAAAAAGAAGAATATTGCCTCTATGAAGAGCCTTGATTCAAATTTGGATAAAGCATTAGGCAGATTAAGTGGGGGATTATATGTAGTTACAGCGAGCCAAGGGGAAGGTTCGACATTTAGACAAAGTGCCATGGTTGCAAGTTGGGTTAGTCAAGCAAGCTTTTCTCCACCTGGTATTACAGTTGCAGTAGCAAAAGATAGAGCTATTGAATCATATATGCAAGTTGGGAAAGGTTTTGTTGTGAATATCTTGAGAGAAGATAACTATCAAAAAATGTTCAGACATTTTTTAAAGAGATTTGCCCCTGGAGCTGATAGATTTGCAGATGTAGATGTAATTAGCAACATCGCTGAAGGAGGTCCAGTTCTCTCAGATTCACTCGCCTTTTTAGATTGTAAAGTTAGTTCCAGACTAGAGACTCCAGACCATTGGATAATTTACGGAATTGTTGAAAGTGGTAATGTTTCTGACTTATCATGCAAGACAGCAGTTCACCACAGAAAAGTTGCTAATCACTATTAGAAAATAAGTCTTGAAAATGTCAGATATTAATATAGGCTTACTTGCAGAAAATCAAAACTTATCAGAATTTGAAATTACCGAAAATTTTTCTTGTGTAAGATTCATAGACAAAAATAAAGAAAGATTTGAACTCGAATTTAACCTTGAAAAAGGAACCTCATTTAATACTTTTTTCATTAGAAGTCATGAGGAACTTTTTATTATTCATCCACCTGAGAAATTATATTTAAATTCATTTAATAAAGTAATTTCTAGGTTTTGCGATCAATTTAAATTAGATAAAATCAACTTCATTTCTGGTCATATTAATCCCCAAATTATTGAAACTATAAAAAATATAAGTACCCAATTCCAAAACACAACTATTACTTGCTCTAATCCAGGCTATAAACTTATTAGCGAACTTTGGAATCAAAGAAATCCTACCTTAGAGAACTTTATTGAAATTCAATTACCTGAAATAAACATAATCAAAAAAGAACTTAATTTAGAATTAGATAACATTTCACTAGAGTTAATTCCTATTCCAACAGCACGTTGGCCTGGTGGCCTAATAATTTATGAACGTAATCAAGAAATACTTCTTAGTGAAAAAATTTTCTCTGCACACATTGCATCTAATTATTGGTCTGAAACAAATCGAGTTAGCACAGAAATTGATAGGAAACATTTTTATGATTGCTTGATGGCACCAATGTCTAATCAAGTAGTATCAATTACTGAAAAAATCGCAGAATATGACATAAAAACTATTGCACCATTACATGGACCAGCGATCGAATACAGCTTAAAAAGCTTTTTAAATGACTACATTAGATGGGGAGAAAATCTTTCAACAAATAATCCTAAGATCGCTCTGATATATGCAAGTGCATATGGAAATACAGCCTCAATAGGTGATGCATTGGCTAAAGGGATAAATAGAACCTCTGTTGAAGTTGAAAGTATCAATTGTGAATTTACACCTAATGATGTACTTGTAAAATCTATCCAAAATGCTGATGGATATTTAATAGGCTCACCCACATTGGGTGGTCACGCACCAACTCCAATAGTTAGTGCTCTAGGAACATTGTTAGCAGAGGGTAATAGAGATAAGCCAGTGGGAATTTTTGGCAGTTTTGGCTGGAGCGGCGAAGCTATAGATTTACTTGAATCGAAATTAAAGGATGGCGGTTTTCATTTTAGTTTTGACCCTATAAGAATTAAATTCAGTCCAAATAAACCAAAAATTAAAGAACTAGAAGAAATAGGAACTCACTTTGGAAGAAAAATTATAAAGCAAGCTAGGAAAAAACCTAGAAAATCAGATACTGGAATGATTACAAGTAAAACGGATCCAAAGTTACAAGCTCTTGGAAGAGTAATCGGCTCACTTTGTGTCCTAACTGCTTCTAAAGGAAAAGATGAGAATAATATCAGAGGAGCTATACTCGCATCCTGGGTAAGTCAAGCAAGTTTTTCTCCACCGGGATTAAGTATTTCAGTAGCAAAAGATAGATCAGTAGAGTCTCTTCTGCAAATAGGTGATTCATTCGCATTAAATATTCTTAGTGAAAAAGATTTTAAAGAACCTTTAAAAAGATTCACAAAACCTTTTTCACCAGGTGAAGATAGATTCGAAGGATTAAATATTGAATTAACTCCTAATGAACAGATAATAATTCCTAACTCTTTAGCATGGCTAGATGCCTCTGTTAAAGAAAGAATGGAATGTGGAGATCATTGGGTAATATACGCTGAAGTACTACACGGCAATATACTAAAATCCGATAGTCTAACGGCAGTTCATCACCGCAAAACAGGTGCTAATTATTAAATTTATTTATCTTATTTATGACTGAAACAAAAGATCTAATAATCATTACTGCTAGTTGTGGTAAAAATCTAGAACTTTCTGAAAAATTTCTTGAAAAAAGTAATGAACTTAAAATAAGTTCTGAAATTTTAGATCTTACAACTCTTGATATTCCATTATTTAATCCAAGAATTCACAGCAAAGAAAATATTCCAAATGTAATAAAAGAATTAAAAAAAAAGCTTTTCAAGATTGAAAGGTGGGTGATTTGTGCGCCCGAATATAATGGATCTATACCTCCCATTCTCTCCAACTTCATAGCATGGCTCTCTATTTCGGGAGATGACTTTAGGAATTTATTTAATGGTCAACCGATTGCAATTGCAACATTTTCTGGTGGCATAGGGTTAGAACTGCTGACCTCATTACGCATTCAATTAGTTCATTTAGGAAGTCAAGTATTAGGGAGACAACTTTTGTCCTCATATAGTAAACCTGTAGATACAAAAACTATTGAAGATATTATTCAAAGACTTTTACAAATGAAAAAATTAAAAACATAAACTTTAAGACAAAAAATTCTTATCAATTTTTTTCATTCCAAACTTTTAAAATTTGTTTAGCCATAGGAAGTGCATGTACCGAACCTCCTCCGGGAGTATTTTGTGCAAAAGCGACTATAAGCAACTCACTCTTTTCCGAAGGAGCAAAACAAACGAACCAAGCATGATCTAAGCCACCTTCACCATCTTCAGCAGTTCCTGTTTTGCCTGATACTGGAGGTAAATTTGAAACTCCATAATTAATTGACACTCCTGTGCCAGACTCCACTACTTTCCTTAGACCACTTTTTATCAATTGAATATTTTTTGGATCAATGTCAATTGGAATACGTTTTTTATCTAAATGAATTTCTACATCTTTTTTAGTCAAATATGGAGTAACTAGATAACCTCCATTAGCAATCGCTGCATATGCTCTAGCTATTTGAATTGGAGTTACTTGAACAACAAATTGTCCTATAGACATACTTGCAATATCTTCTGGAACCCAAGGGGTTCTTCCTGGTTGCCCCCATCCTCTCCCTTCTTTAGCCCATTCACTACTAGCTACTAATCCTATATTTTCTTGTTCAGAAATTTCAATTCCAGATAAAGAATTAAAACCAAGCTTTCGGGAGACCTTATAAATTTCATCAACTCCTGCTCCATAACCTACTTGATAAAAAAATGTATTACTAGAAACTCTTAAAGCATCTTCATAACCTATTACCCCAAAGCCTAAATCATTGTGCTCTCTAAAACATTGACTCCCGTAAGTTATACATGGTTTCGTATCTAACATTGTATCTCTAGGGAATTTTCCACTTTCCAAGCCGGCTAAAGCAGTTACAATTTTCCAAACACTTCCTGGATCATAAGCATTTAATGCTCTATTAAAAAGAGGCTTTTCAGGAGAATTAAATATATTATTATATTCTTTTTCAGGCTTGAAATCCTTTGAAAAAAAATTCAAATCAAAATTAGGCCTACTTACCATCGCTCTTATTGCACCGTCTCTTGGATCCATTACTACTATCGCTCCAGCTTTTTTGTCTTGAAGAACTTCCTCAGCAACTAATTGCAGATTTAAGTCGATTGTTAGTTTAATATCATTACCTTGAACTGGAGGTCTTATACCCAATGATCTTTGAAATTTTCCTGATGAATTTACTTCAACCATTTCTCCACCCCATTCACCTCTTATAAAATCTTCATAAACATATTCAATTCCTGTTCGTCCTATTAAATCATTTAATTTATAACCTTTTTTAGATAAGAATTTATATTCTGATTCAGTAATTGGTTGAGTATAACCAATTACATGGGCAGCAAGCGATTTATAAGGATAATTTCTAATTAATTTGGTAGCTATTTCGAAACTATTTAAATTAATTTCATTTTCCTTGAATTTTATTAATTGATCGACATTTAAATCATCAAGAATAGTTACTGAAAGTTTTTGATTTTTTAGACCATCAGAATATTTTTTTTGAATTACAATGCTGTCAATATTTAACAATTTAGAAATGCTTGATTTATGTTTTCCCCAATTACTTTTATTAACAGATTGAGGCTTAATTATTAAAGAATATTTAACTCTACTATCTGCTAAAACATAACCATTTTTATCTAGTATTCTTCCGCGTAATGGCTGTGAAGCAATAAGTCTGATCCTATTCTCATCTGACATCTTCTTAAAGTTTTCATAATTTAAAAGTTGTAAAAAAATTAATCTAAATAGAATCAATAAAAACGAAATAGAAGAAAAAATAATTAAGACTAAAGGTTGTCTCTTTAATGCAAAAAGTTTTTTATTAGAATTTGTTTTTATCAAAAATATAAAATTTATTTAAATATTGTTTTTTCCAATAAAGAAATGGTTGATTTTATCTCTTTAAGTCTAGTGATTAAGACCTTATAATCACTTTCTTCATTGTTGAGATTAAACTCATTATTTTCAATATTATTTGAATTGAAACTTCGACTCATAAAACTTATCTTTTTTTAAGGAATTACTCTAATTAATATAATTTTAAATAATAAATTTATTTTTTCAAAATTATTTTAACTTTGATTCTTAAAACATCAAAAACAAATTAAATTGATTGATCTATATTTTGTTCAAAATAAGGATTACAACTATTCTTTGATATCCCTAAAGACCATCCAATAAATGAAAAAATAAATATCGTGACGATTAACGGCAAAATGGCTTGTTGTGTATTTACAAGACTTAACCATTCCCTCCAACTACTAAAAAATCTTTCTCTTTGAAATTTTCTTTTTTCATTTTCTAATAATCTCGCTTTTTTGGCAAAAGATTTTGTTACCCACTTTTCGAAAGGAATCTTTTTTATAATCGCCATTTTTCTCTCCACTTCTAATAATTGTCCAGCACTAAGAGAAGGATGAAATGTACTTATCAATTCAAGAGTTTTTAAAAACATCTCAACAGTTGCATCTTTTATGAGCTTTTGCTCATGACTTAAATCAGCCCACTCTATTTCTGGATAAAAACGGTTCCTGTTTGGTGAAATTTGATCCTCTGACATTTGACCAGGTTCTCTAAGCCATCTATTAGTATTTTCATCAAATCTCCGCCAATATAAAAAAGGATTAATAAAAATTGTTTTACCAGATACTTTGACAACATCTTGTTGAAGATGATTAGTTATCTTTCTTTCAGAATTTTTCGATTTTATCAAAAGACTTTATTAATAATCTAATTAAAGATTATCTTTTATTCACTATTTTTCCAGAGATATGAAAAAATTATCTTATGAATATTAAGTAATCGATAACTGCCAACGCTTCTTTAAATAATTACAGTATTCACAATTTAAGGAAGGTTTGGGAAAATTATCCGAACGTATTAAATTAACAGTATCAATTATCTTATTTTCTACCCATGAAGTAGAACAATCTAATTTAATTAGATGTACATCAAAATTTAATTGGTTATTAAATAACTCTTCATTTTTCTTTCCATTGAAATATAAAAGATAAGCTTCTTTAGCTACTTGAAAACCGTTTTTTTTAAAAAGCCACTGATACATTTCTAGTTGTCTCTTATAAGCTTTTGCATATTCGTATTTATTAAATGTCTCAGACCAATCAAAATTATTTCTAGATGTTGCTTTTACATCAATAATAATAAGGTCACCATTTTTTTTCTGCCAAATATCATCCACAGCTCCACCAAAATCATAATTATGTTCAATTGACTTATATCTTATACCTTGAAAATTACTTCTCCAACGTTCTAAATCTTTGTGTTTGAAAGGAACAGCATCAATACCATGTTCAATAAATAAAGGATGCGGCTCCTGAATTTTTCTGTAGTAATCAAATTCATTTTTACATAAATTATCTACAGCAATATTTAATGTGAATGGTAATGATGGTGGTTTTATTTGATATTTTTTGTCAAGTACACAACATCTTGGACAACTAAGGTATTTCTCAACAGTAGATCGACTTAATTTAATCATCTCGCTCATTACGATTAGTATCTCATTGAAAATATTTCTTAAATAAAATAAAAATCTTAAATTTTTTGAAAACTAGTTCACGTACTCCCACTCAATAGTACCGCCAAAAGTTGCATATGAAAACACAGTCCTAGCAATGTATTTAAACTTATTATAACGCGTATTTTTCCTCGTGAAACCCAGTCATAGCAAACAATTAGAAGGAAAAAGGTTTGTGGAGATACTTTGATAGAGATATCGCTCTTTATGTTCATTCATGTTCACTTTATGTTCACATATGTTGGTGTACGGCATTACACAGCTTAATCACTTTAAGAAGCATTCTAAATAAACGACCAATTCTATAAAATGGGATAAATATATAATTACAAAAATAAATTCTGAGTCTTTCTGGAATAATGCAAAAAATCTGGTTAGTAAACTTTGTAAGAGTAATAGATTTTTAAATTTTTGTTTGAAATATTTTCAGGAATTAATCAATCAAACATTGGAGGTAAATATGATATTTTTGAGTAAATTGTTTTTTATTTATGACTTATAAATCTATTCCATATCTAATTGGCTTTCTAGTAACAAGTATCAGCTTCTTAAATTTTGAAGTTAATGCTGGTATAAATAAAAAAGATTTTAAATCTAAAACCGTTTCTGAATTAATTGATGTTTTAAACGACGATGAATTATTAGAAAAAAAGGTTATGGAAAAGATAGATAAAAAACTTATGTGCAAATTACAACTATATAGCTTTCCTAGAGAAGTAAAAGAATTTAGAGAAAATTTAGAATTGACTGCACAATACCTTCAAAATGATCCACAAGCCATGCAACAAACCATTAAACAAAGTGAACAATATACGATTAATAGTCTTAAAAATATTGATAAATATTGCAATTAATAAATAAGCAGAAAATAATATTTTAAAAATGCTCCGATTCATAAATTAATGAATTATTGTTGTTCCTAATCATAAGTAAAATTCGAAGATGAACTTAAAGCGATTAGTTTCAAAAAGTTTGCTTACGACAACAGTCTCAATGAGTTTATTTTCCAATAATCTACATGCTGGTACACATAAAGCAATCTGTGCTTTCTATTCAGGTTATTCTCCTTGCGGAGTAACAATTTCAAATACCCATATAGAAAGTAATTTGCCAACTGATTATTTATATGTTGATAAAGATAATTTTTTAGATTTAAAAGTTTATGAAGATTTAGGTAAATCCTCAAATATAGTTGTTGGAACAGTAAGTACATTATTACTGGGGCCAGTTGGTTTGCTAGGTTTCTTAGTTAAAAAAAAATCGGGAACTATTGACTATGCAGTCTCTTTTAAGGGAGATAGAGGAAGGACAAAAACTGCATTTATAAGATTTAAAAACATGAAAGCAGCTGCTGCTATGGGCGAAGAATTACCAGAACTCTTAAAAAACATATCAAATAGGAAAGATTAATAAGAAATCAATTGTAAAATTCTCACAAAGTTTAATTGCGTATATTAAGTAACTTTACATTCATATACCAATTCGTTTAATATATCAAACTTAAATATTCAATTTATATTGTGATAAGAAAATTATTTACTATTTTACTTTTAACTTCGTTTGTTCCTTTGGCAGGATGTTCAAATTCTTCCAACTCTACTTCTGAATCTAACTATATAAGCAAAGAATCTCAAGAAAAAGAAATCGTTATAGCTAAACCTATTAATCCTTGTGAACTCTCTACAGATAAAACTAATGAAAATCTATCTGAATCAACCAGTGAAGATTCATTAAGAGGTATTAGGAGTCACACTTCAAAAAAAGTTGTTTTAATGCCCGTAACAAATACGAATTCTGGTGCAGGTGCATATGGAATACCACAAATGAATAGTATGGGACAGATTACTCCTGATCTAACAGGTTTTGCTACGGAAATAATGAATCAATCCTTTAGGAATGAAGGTATTAAAACTATTGCTTGGTTTAAAGTTTCAAAGAAATTAAAAGAAGTAATGAAAGCAAATAATAGTGATACAACTTCAATATATGGTGCTTACATGCCTGTAGGAGGTGGTAACTTTCAGGTAAATGATGAAAATATTAATGAACTTATAACAGCCGCAAAAGAGCTTGGAGCTTGCTATGTAGTTAGACCTGTGATTCTTAAAAATTCCACAAACTCGAAGACCTCAACATCTGCAAATCCACTAGGAGTGATGGTATTTGGAGGTGCTGCAATAAGAACGAAAACCGAAAATAATGCTGAAGTAGATTTAAAGATCGATATAATTAACACTTATGAAGAAGATATAATCGCTTCAAAAACATTTTCAGGAAGAAGCGTTTTAGTAGGTAAAGAGAGAGCTAATGTTTTAGATGGAATTACAGGTTCACAAATATTTTCAGCAGGATCCACTGCAGATCAATCAAGAATAGCTTTTTATGACACAATTGATAAAATTGTTGAATTTTTAGACGACAAAATGGATTAACTTTAAAAATGAAAAAATTTTTTTTTCTTCTAATTTGTCTTGGATTCGTAAGCTTTCCTGTAAAAATAAATTCTGCAGAAGAATTCTTAGACCTTCAATGCATGTCAGATATAAAATCAAAATATCCCTGTAACGTAAGTTTCTATAGGAAATTTATGAAATTAAATTATCCAAGGTCTGGACGTTCTAATAAAGTTCGTTACGAGAATATAGTTCATTGGAATTATTCAGATTCAAGCCTCAGAAAAATGGATGTGGGCTTAGCTCAAAGGATAGGGATCATTGGTTTACTCTTTACCAAAGTAGAACATCAGCATGTTTTCACCATTATTCATAAAGATGAATATGGTGATAGACAAGTTGCAATTTTAGATTTTGATAACAAAGAATTTGTTTTACCAATAAAAGCAGCACTATCGGATATTACTGAAATTAAATAAAAAAAAATTTTAAAATAAAACAAAAAAGTTTAGAGGCTAATGCTCTTTTTTGATTTCTCTATAGAGAAGTACTTTTTTCTTAACCTGAAACTAACTTGAAACACTGCCATCGAAAAGCGTTGCAAATAGGTTAGAAAAAAATTATTTTATCTTCGGGTGAGCACAGGTTTTTTAGTCTATAACTAGGTTTTTACTCTTGGACTATTCCCATTCTATAGTTCCTGGAGGTTTACTGGTAATATCATAAACAACTCTATTAACTGCAATTACTTCATTTACGATTCTATTTGCAATCCTCTCCAAAATCTGAAAAGGAATTTTTGACCAATCGGCTGTCATACCATCTTCACTAGATACACAACGTAAAACTATTGGCCATGCATAAGTCCTTTTATCACCCATCACTCCAACAGTTTTTACAGGTAACAATACTGCAAAAGCTTGCCAAATATCATTGTAAAGGCCTGCTTTTTTAATTTCGTCTCTTACTATCCAATCTGCATCTCTTAAACAATCAAGTTTTTCATTATTCACCTCTCCCAAAATTCTTATAGCTAATCCTGGGCCAGGAAATGGATGCCTTTTTATAATTTCATCCGGCAAACCTAAAGCAGCTCCCACTTTTCGGACTTCATCCTTAAAAAGTTTTCTTAATGGCTCAACTAATTTAAATTGTAAATCTTTTGGCAATCCACCCACGTTATGATGACTCTTTATTTTTACAGCTATTCTTTCACCTGTCTTAGGATCAATATTAGTACCAGCACTTTCAATAACATCAGGATAAAGAGTACCTTGGGCTAAATACTGAAAAGGCCCCAATCTATTGCTTTCTTCTTCAAATACTCTAATAAATTCTTCACCAATAATTTTCCTTTTTTGTTCTGGATCAGTAATCCCTTTTAATCTTGAAATAAACCTTTCTCTTGCGTTAATATATTCAACTTTTATGTGAAATTTCCTATCAAAAAAATCCATTAAAAATTCAGGTTCACCTTTTCTCATGAAACCTTGATCTATAAACATACATGTAAGCTGATTTCCAATTGCTTTATTGAGAAGAAAAGCAAGAGTTGAGGAATCGACTCCTCCTGACAAGGCAAGCAAAACTTTTTTATTACCAACTTTAGCTCTTATCCTAGGAATAGTTTCTTCTATATAGGTTTCGGTTGTCCAATCAGCCTCACAACAAGAAATTTTATAAACAAAATTTTTAATTATCGTCATCCCAAACTCTGAATGAACAACTTCAGGATGAAATTGTACGCCAAATAATTTCTTTATATCATTTGAGATTGCAGCATGGAGTGTATTCTCGGTGTGAGCAATTTTATTAAATCCATCAGGCAAACAATAAATTGAATCGCCATGACTCATCCACATTATAGATTTATCTTTTACATCAAAAAATAGGTCAGATTCTTGATCTATATTTATTGGTGCTCTACCATATTCAGCTTTTTTGGTTGCCGAAATAACAGCTCCTCCAAGTTCTTTGACCATTAATTGCATTCCGTAGCATATTCCAAGAATAGGAATTCCTAAATTAAAAATTTTTTCATCACATTTAGGAGCATTTTGTTCATATACAGAATTTGGGCCTCCACTCAAAATGATCCCTTTGGGATTAATATCATTAATTTCCTCAATTGAAATACGGTTACTTACTACAAGAGAAAAAACATTAGTTTCTCTAATTCTTCTTGCAATCAATTCAGAATATTGCGATCCGAAATCTAAAATTAATATTGAAGGATCTCGTTCTTTTTTTAAAGATTTTTGACTCATGTATAAAAGTTAGCTCAATTTATTTGCAAAAGCATAATGAATCACGAATTAATCTTCTTGAAAATAAGAGATATACTTATTACCATAAATTCCAGCCCACCTTATTTGCCTTTTTCTATCAAAAATGATTGATGCAATTTCCATATCAGTTTTTACATACCTATTTACATAATTAAAAGAACGCTTTTCAATCTTATTGGATAAATTCTTGAATAATTTATCAGCTAAAGATTGATTAAATCTTTCAAGAAGTAGTAATGCATCCTCAAGATTATTTAACTGAGATAATTCAACTATTATTTCAGGCGGTACCTTTTCTTGAACAGCTAAATAAACAAGAATCTCAATTCTTGCATCAGCTAAATGATTATGTGTATGAAAAATACCACCTGCTAATTTAATCAATTTTCCGTGATAACCAAAAAGAATTACAGTTTTAACTTTTCTTATTGCAGCATCGACTAATAATGGTCCTATCCAATTTCCAATTTTGATAATTGGCAAATTAACGTTAAAAGTTTTGGCCAAATTTAGCCCATTTTCACCGATTACAAAAACAACTTCTCCTTTAAAATCATTTTGAATTAAATTTGCTAGATTAGTTTTAGCTTCTTCTAATTGATCAGGTGAAGCACTCGAATAAGTCTCAGCAGAAGTACCAATAATAGATAATCCATCGACAATACCAAATGACTTATTACTAGTTCTTTCGGCTAAGAATGCTCCCTTTGGAAAAATAATTTCTAAGTTCAGATTAAAGCCCTCCGGAATACTATCCAATAAATTTTCATATAAAACTTCTTTTGCAAAATTAGAAATGCATATCTCTGATGTATCTTCTTTTATACCTACTCCTGATCCAGCAATAATATTTATTGGAATTGTTTGAACAGGATTATTAAAAGAAATTTTTTCTAAAGACGCTATTGTCCATATTTCTAAGTTTTGTGTAATGTCAAGATCTAAACCTGAATTTGCAAAGGTAATTCCTAATGCATGCGAGTCATCTTTAATTAGTCCAACAGAATGAATCTCAATTTTTATTTCTTTTTTTTCTTTAGGAATTTTTATTAGTTCATAATTCTTAAATGGTAGCCCTACTAGTTTTTTTAATGCTGACCTAGCAGCTCCAGCAACCCACACAGGTAAAGAAAATCCTTTTTTCAAATCAAGTAATTGAAAAATATCTAATGAGAACTAATCTAAGAATGACCTATTTAACAAAAAGTGGCCATACAACAAAAATTATCATTGATGATTCCTGGACCCACACCAGTTCCAGAAAAAGTTTTACAAGCATTAAGTAAGCATCCAATAGGCCATCGCAGTAAAGAATTCCAATATCTCGTAGAAAGTACTACTAAAAATTTAAAGTGGCTTCATCAAACTCAAAATGATGTTCTAACAATTACTGGTAGTGGCACCGCTGCAATGGAAGCTGGAATAATAAATACTTTAAGTAGAGGAGATAAAGTAATTTGTGGAGAAAATGGAAAATTTGGCGAAAGATGGGTAAAAGTTGCTAAAGAATTTGGTTTAGAAGTAATAAAAATTGATTCAGAATGGGGTACTCCACTTGATCCGGAAGTATTCAAAAAGGTTTTAGAAGAAGATAAACAAAAAGAAATAAAGGCGGTTATTTTGACTCATTCTGAAACCTCAACAGGTGTAATTAATGATCTAGAAACTATAAGTTCATATATTCGCGAACACAACATAGCTTTATCAATTGTTGACTGCGTTACAAGTCTTGGAGCATGCAATGTGCCAGTAGATGAATGGGAATTAGATATTGTTGCTTCAGGATCACAAAAGGGATATATGATACCTCCAGGGCTTAGTTTTATAGCAATGAGCCAAAAAGCATGGGAAGCTGCAGAAAAATCTAATTTACCAAAATTTTATTTAAATTTAAAATCCTACAGAAAAAGTCTTTTAAGTAACAGTAATCCATATACTCCAGCAGTTAATTTGGTTTTTGCTTTAGATGAAGCTTTAAAAATGATGAGAGAAGAAGGCTTAGATAAGATTTTCCTCAGACATAATAAACATAAATTAGCGATGAGCAATGCTGCCAAGGCTTTAAATCTAAAATTATTTGCTGATGAAAAATGTTTAAGCCCTTCAGTTACTGCAATAAAAACAGAAGGAATAGATGCTGAAGAATTTAGAAAAAGAATAAAGAATAATTTTGATATTTTACTTGCTGGTGGTCAAGATCACTTAAAAGGAAAAATATTTAGAGTCGGACATCTAGGTTATGTTAACGATAGAGATATTATTACGGTAGTTACTGCTATAAGTAATACACTTCTCGACCTTGGCAAAATTACAGCCGAACAAGCTGGTGAAGCATTAGTTGTGGTATCTAGATATCTTGAGGGAAATTAAGTTAAGTACCTGGCTCTTCAACGTTCCCGCCTAATTCAACAATCTTTTTTCTAAGAGAGATTGATTTTTTTTCATCACCATTTGTTTGAGCTATTGCAAGGGCAAACTCTAATTTTTCAAGCTGGTGACCACCCTCAAAAAAAGATAATTTTTTCTTTATGCGATTTTTATTATCTTTGTATGAAATCCGTGAAGACATAATAATTCATGCTTTAGTTAATATTATGCCAACAAAAGGAGACATTATGAGAGGAAACCAAAAATATTATTTGAATATAAACTTAAACAAAAAAAAATTTTTCTAAAATTATGTTTAAACATCTTTCAAATTTATGCCTAATATAAATCTAATCTATTATCTAATTGCAGGTTGTATTTTTGGAGCTTTAGCTCTAAAAACAGGAATTCCCGCGGCTCCTCTTGCAGGTGCTTTAATAGGAGCAAGCATACTTAGCATCAGTGGCAAAGTAGATATAGCAGAGTGGCCAATCGGGACAAGAACAATTTTAGAAATTGGAATTGGAACAGTCATTGGTACTTCATTAACAAAAGCTTCATTAGTTGATATTCAAAACTTATGGAGACCAGCCATATTAATAACATTTACTTTAGTTATTACAGGATTAGCAATTGGATTATGGACCAGCAGATTACTTAATATTGATGTAATAACAACAATCCTAGGAGCTGCACCGGGAGGAATTAGCGGGATGAGTCTTGTAGGGTCTGAATACGGAGTAGGTGCTGCAGTAGCGACTCTTCATGCAGTAAGATTAATTACTGTGCTTCTAATTCTTCCTTTAGTTGTGAAAGGCTTGAATTTATTAGGAGTAATAAAATCTTAAATTTCTATAGACATATCCACAATAAAAGATACTTTTAAATAGTAAATAGAAGAAAAAAGTTTAATGCAAAGATTTAAGCAGAAAAAACTAATCTTGTTTACTTTAGGAGTATTTACTACTTGTACTTTTACTACTAACAAAGTGAATGCAAGTTCATTTGGAGCAGAAATCTTTTGTACTATGAGAGATGGTGGTAATGATCATGAAAGCAGTTGGGATGCGGCATATTCTTATATCAAAAAACAAAAAGGAGGCCTTTTCAAAATTTCACCTAAAAACGCAGCAGCCCAAATTACTGAGACAGTTATAAGGGAAAAAGACAAATTTAGTTATTGTGTTGAATACTTAGACAGTCTTCATCCAAATAGGCAACTCATAAGAGATCTAGAAAAAGAAGAAAAAAGAAAAGAAAAAGAAGCAAAAGAAAGAGAAGAGAGGAAAAAAAGATTAGAAAAAGAATTAGAAGAAACTAATGAAAAAATTGGTGGAGAATTGAATGAAGAATTTACTGATGAATTTACTGATGAAACACTTGATAGATATAGTTATTAAAAAAGGTTTCAGAAAGATAATAATTTTTTCTTAATTTAATTAATAACTTTTTTGTATCTAAAAACACTAAATCATATTCTTATTGGCAAATTTAGGCTTTAAAGCATCAATAAATATTGACTTTAAATATATTCAAGCCATTATTTACTTAACTAAATATTCTGAATGCATATTAATGATGCGGTTTTTTTAGAGGATTTATGTCCTAAGTTCAGATTAAGACAATGGCGAAAATCTATTCATAGGTTTACAGGAAAAAGTTGTATATATTGCGGAAAACCATCTGAATCTATTGACCATGTAATACCAAGAAGCCAAGGAGGCTTAAGTACAACAGAAAACTGCGTCCCTGCATGTCTTTCCTGTAATGGAGATAAATCAGATGAAAATGCTTTGTATTGGTACAGAAGGCAAAAATTTTACGATCCTCGAAGAGCAATGGCTATAAGAGCTTGGTTAGAAGGAGATTTAAGATTAGCTATTAGATTACTGCAATGGGCTAATCCTAACTTTAAGGTAAAAAATAAAAATTATGAAAAAGATGAATCAGAATATAAAGCAGCTTAACTACCAAACATTACATATTTTTCTAGAATTATAACTCTCACATATATTTTCCAATTCATTAGGCAATTCTGGGAATATTAAAATTGTCGAAAATGAAAGAAGAAATACAAATAATTTTTGGTAAAATTTAAAGTTAACTAAATTCATTTCTTTCTCTATAACACGGGGATAACTTTTGCTGATACAGAAAGTTTTTGATTTAAAATAGGGCTTAAGAGTTGTCTTCATCATTTATTAATACATATGTACTACTTTAACTAGACATGAAGAAACCTGCAAGTTTACTAGGAAATAAAAATAAATTTTTAATCTTAGGATGTGGTTTCAGTGGTAGTTTTTTTGCAAAAACTATAAGAAAATTTGGGTGCACTGTTTTAACAAGCTCAAGATCTGCAAGTAAAGATCCAAATAGTTTTGTTTTCAATAGTGAAAACGGTGTGGTTCCTGATGATAAAATTTTTGATGGAGTCACGCATATTCTTAGTTGCATACCTCCTGATAAAAATGGTAATGATCCCGTATTAGAGAGCCTTCTAAGTAAACTAAATTGTATATCCCTTGAATGGGTTGGATATTTATCTACCACAGGAGTGTATGGAAACGCCGAAGGTGGTTGGGTTTCTGAGATAGATCAGCCTAATCCTTTTCAAAAAAGAAGCCATAATAGATTAAATTGCGAAAAAAAATGGATTGAATCTAGTTTGCCAGTACAAATTTTTAGATTACCTGGCATCTATGGACCTGGAAGATCCACGTTTGAAGCAATCAAAAATCAGAAAATTCGAGTTATTTCAAAAAAAGCTCAAGTATTTTCAAGAATTCATGTTGCCGATATTACACATGCGATTATTTATTTATTACAAAATAAAGATTGTTTAAAGTTTCACCAAATCATTAATATTGCAGATGATGAACCCTCTTCTCAAATAGAAGTAATTCAATATTGTTACGATCTACTGGGCTTAAAAATGCCAAATCCAATATTATTTGAAGACGCAAAAAAAGAATTGTCACCTATGGCGCAATCATTTTGGATGGAAAATAGAAGAGTCTCTAATAAATTATTATGCGAAACACTTGGATACAAACTAGTTTATAAAAACTATAAACTAGGCTTGAAAAACTGCTTTTTAAATAGTTAAAAAATAAATTTAAAAACTTTTTATGAACATTAAAAAAACTAATGATACTTTTAAAATTGTATTAAGCGTTGGAGATGAGTCTGGGATAGGTCCTGAAATAATTTTAAAAGCTCTTTGTTCTGATGAGTTACAAAAGAATATTGACTTCACATTAGTAGGTTCCAAAAAAAATCTATTTAATACATATAAAAATCTCAAGGCTCTTGGTTTAGAAAAACTAGCAAATCCAAATTCTTTAAAAATTTATGATCTCGAAATTTCTCCATCTGATGATAAATCTAAATCGAGTTATGGTAATTCAAGTTTCTATTACTTAACAAAAGCGATCGAAATTGTAAAACAATATCCTAATTCAGCACTTGTTACTGGCCCAATCTGTAAGAAATCATGGTCACTAGCAGGTCATTACTTCTCTGGACAGACTGAAGTATTAGCAAAATCATGTGGAATAAAAAATGTTGGAATGTTATTCACAGCTAAATCGCCAATCACAGGTTGGAGATTCAATACCCTACTAGCTACAACCCATATACCACTTTGTGAAGTCCCAAAAAGGCTAAATACAAAATTAATCCACTCAAAATTAGATCTTTTCAAAGAATTTTGTATTAAATATAATAAAAAACCTATTTTAAAAGTTGCGGGATTAAACCCTCACGCTGGCGAAGAGGGTATTTTAGGTAGTGAAGAGAAAGAATGGCTTAATGATTCATTGATTGCTTGGAATGAAAAGAATAAAGATATTAAATTATTAGGACCTATATCACCAGATAGTTGCTGGAACTCCAGCGCAAAAGCGTGGAGACACAAAGATGCTGAAAAACATGATGGGATTCTTGCTATGTATCATGATCAGGGTTTAATACCAATTAAAGTTATAGCTCTTAATTACTCAGTAAATACAACAATAGGTTTGCCTTTTATAAGAACATCACCAGATCATGGAACGGGATTTGATATTGCTGGCAAAGGGATAGCTCAATCGCAAAGCATGATTGAGGCTATAAAGGCTGCAATGGAAATGGCTAAAAATTCAAGACTGCTTAACACGCATTAAAACTTGTCCAAATTCAACTGGGGTTCCATTTTCAACAAGAATCTCTACTATTTCAGCGTTAAATTCAGATTCAATTTCATTCATCAACTTCATAGCTTCCAAAATGCAGATAGTTTGGCCGACCTTAACATTACTTCCTACCTCTACGAATGGATCCTCACCAGGCGCTGCAGCCCTATAAAAGGTTCCTACCATGGGAGAAGTAATTTCAGTAAGATCTGAACGCCCAGGGGGTGCCACCTGAGGCGCCTCAGGCTCATTAACTATTGAGACATTATCATTTATGGGTTTTTGAGTAATTGATGGCTTGTCAAATGAAGTATTTGAAACTGAATTATTGGATAATTGTTTTTGGTCAAATAAATTCCTTTTTATTTCAAGTTTAAAATCTTCTCCCTCTAGTGAGAACTCTTGAATATCGCTTGTTGAGATTTTCTCTATTAAGCGATTTAAATCTTCATGATCTAATTTCATAGCCGTTAATTTTCACGTCCTAGATAACTATCGTTACGAGTATCAACTTTAATCATTTCTCCCACAGAAATAAATAAAGGAACCATAACTTGAGCACCTGTTTCTAGAATAGCTGGTTTCGTGCCCCCACTAGCAGTGTCCCCCTTAACTCCAGGATCAGTCTCTGTAACTTTTAAGGTAATTGATATTGGAAGTTCCACTTCTAAAACCTTACCATTATAAAAAATAACGTTAACCTCCATTCCTTCTTTCAAATACTTAGCGCCCTTACCGATTTGTTCTGAAGAAAGTCTTGTCTCCTCAAAACTTGTCATATCCATAAAAACAAAATCTCCAGACTCCACATAAGTGTGTTGCAGGTTAGACTTCTCAAGGATAGCCTGCTGTACTGATTCTCCGGCTCGGAAAGTTTTTTCAACCACATTGCCGCTTTGAACTGATTTTAATTTGGTTCGCACGAAAGCAGAACCCTTGCCAGGCTTGACATGTAGAAATTCTACAACACGCCAAACTTGTCCATCCAATTCGATGGTGGTACCTGTGCGAAAATCGTTACTGGAAATCATTCCTGTATTACATCCCCAAGGATCATAAACCTGCAAGAGTACTATGCAAAAATTCTTATCAAATCAGAACAAACTTTTTTTAATTTTTTCAATCATAATTTTACAGGTTTTTCTCTTTAAACCTATCCAAGTACTAGCTGATTTGCCAACTGGAAATGCGGTAAAAGATCCTAATGCAATCCTTAGAAACGCGCTCCCTATCAAGCAAGTTGAATTGCAAGAAATTCAACATAAATTGGAAGAAACTAGTGACCTTGTTAGAGGAGGAAGATGGCCCGCTCTCACGAAAACTGTTACAAAATGTCAATCTTTACTAAAAAAATACCAAAGTCGAATTATCAAAGATTTACCAAACGATAAAAAGAAAATTGCTGAAAAAACATTTTTAGAACTTAAAGAAAATTTTGATAGCCTTCAAGATCATTCCAAAGCAAAAGATAAGTACTCATTTGTATCGACCCGCAAAGAGGCTTTAGATAAAATAGGTGGATTAGAAGAATATTTCCTACCAAATCAATTTCCTTACTATATTCCAGAAGAGTTTGATGATCTTCCAAGATTGCTTGGCAGAGCAAAAGTCAATATTAAAACCTCTAAAGGAGAAATGAAAGCTATTGTAGATGGATTTAACGCCCCACTTACAGCAGGAGCATTTGTAGATTTATCTTCAAAGAATTTCTATAAAGATTTACCGATTAATAGGGCAGAAGAATTTTTTGTACTACAAACAGGTGATCCAATTGGTGAAGCAATTGGTTACATAGATCCCAACACAAATAAAGAACGTCACGTTCCTCTAGAAATTAGAATTCCTGATAAAAAAGAAACTTTTTATAATCAAACTTTTGAAGATTTAGGTCTTTACACAGAGACACCAACATTACCTTTCGCAACACTTGGAACTCTAGGGTGGTCCCATTCAAATACGGCAGTTGATGATGGGTCATCGCAATTTTTCTTTTTTTTATATGAAGCAGAATTAAATCCAGCAGGTCGAAATCTAATTGATGGAAGGAATGCTGCCTTTGGTTATGTTGTAGATGGTTTTGATGTATTAGAAGAGCTAACCAAAGATGACACAATAATTTCAATAGATGTTTTAGATGGGATTGAAAACCTCAAATTAAATGCATAAAGAAACATTAGAAGATATAGGGGAAAAAGAATTAATTAATAGGCTTAGAAAGTTTATGCCTAAAAATCAAGCATTAGATGATTGCGCTTTAATCAATACTAAAAATAATGACTTACTTATCAATAATGATTCTTTAGTTGAAAATATTCATTTCAATGACCTTACTATTCTCCCTAAAGACCTTGGATGGAAAGCAGTTGTGAGCAACATTTCTGACTTATTATCTAGTGGAAGCAAGAAAACCATAGGGATTACAATCAGCCTAATACTACCTGCTAAAACTGAGTGGTTGTGGGTTGAAGAGTTATATCAAGGAATAAATAAAGCTTTAAAAAAATATGGAGGGATAATTCTTGGAGGAGATTGCTCGAAGGGGAATCAAAAAGCTATATCAATAACAGCCTTTGGGATTCAAGGCGAACTTAAATTACGAAGAGATGCGTGTAAACCAGGAGAAATTATTTTAACTACAGGGATTCATGGTCTTAGCAAATTGGGATTTATGATACAGAGTAAAATTAATTTCGATAATAATATTTCTCTTAATGAAAGAATAATAAGTAAGTCCATCGAACATTTTTGTCGCCCTCAAGTTTACCCAAATTTTCTAAAAAATCTCCTTAAAACTCGTTCAAACAAAAAAATAAACAAATTAGGATGTACTGATAGCAGTGATGGACTATTTCAAGCTGTGCAAGATTTAGCCATCGCTAGCAAATGTAAAGCAATTTTGAATTATGAAAAAATACCTAAAGATAAGGATTGGCCAAAAGGTGATAAATGGGATGAATATTATTTTTTTGGAGGTGAAGATTACGAATTAGTTTTCTCATTACCCAAAAAATGGGCAACAAATTTAATAAGACTGGATAAAAATATTAATGAAATTGGATATTTCGCTAATGGTGAACCATCAGTAGGATTTAAAGAAAATAAGAAAGATGTATTGTTAGAAAATAAACCTTTTAAGCACTTTTAATTATTCCCAATTTTTAGCGACAATCTCTGCTAAATCAACAACTCTCTGGCTATAACCCCACTCATTGTCATACCATGCAAGGACCTTAACAAGATTATCTCCTATACACATAGTTAGGTCACTATCTACAATTGATGATTCGTTTGTACCTGCATAATCGCTTGATACTAAGGGTTCATCACCGTACTTAATAATGCCCTTCATTGAATTTAAAGATGCTTCCTTAAGAGCATTATTTACTTCTTCGCTTGAGACAGATTTAGAAGATTCGAATACGAAATCCACAGCTGAAACGTTAGGAGTAGGGACCCTCATTGCAATACCTGTCAATTTACCTTTCATTTCTGGGTAAACTAGTGCAACTGCTTTAGCAGCTCCTGTAGAGGTTGGAACGATATTAGTAGCAGCAGCCCTCGCCCTTCTTAAATCTCTATGACTATTGTCTAGAATTCTTTGATCACCTGTATAACTATGAATTGTAGTCATCAGACCTTTATTAATCCCAAACGTTTGGTCTAAAACTTTCACTACTGGAGCTAAGCAGTTGGTAGTACAACTTGCATTGCTCAAAATATCATAATCTTTATGGTTATATGTATCAGCATTAACTCCAACTACATAAGTACCAACACCATCGCCTTTACCAGGAGCCGTTAAGATGACTTTTTTTGCTCCAACATCTAAGTGCTTACTTGCTCCAACATCAGTATTAAAAACTCCAGTTGATTCAATAACTAAATCTACACCCCAGTCTTTCCAAGGGAGATTCATTGGATTTCTATCAGAGAAACACTTAATTGTCTTGTTATTAATTACAAAAGTGTCATCAGTATACTGAATATCAACATCATCAAGTTGACCAAGGACTGAGTCATATTTTAATAGATGAGCATTAGTCTTAGGATCTGAAGTTACGTTAATACCAACTACTTCAATATTGGTGTAAGCACCTCTACTGAGCCAACAACGCATAAAGTTTCGACCAATTCTGCCAAACCCGTTAATTGCAACACGCAAAGTCATAACTAATAATTTCTAAATGATTAACCTAAGTTGCTGATCATACTGAATTTTGTGCAATAACGTAAGGTTTTTTTGATTTATTAAGCAAATAAGTCTAGTTTTGTATTAATTCCAGAAAAAAAATCATTTTTTTTTAAGAAAAAATACCAAAATCTTCCTTTGAAGTTATTTTAATTGAAGAAAAAGATAAACATTGGATAAAGAATTAATACATAAAAATCATTTTCATTTTATTGGAGTAGGAGGTATTGGAATGTCAGCAATTGCAATGGGCTTACTGAAAAAAGGGTATTCAATTTCAGGATCTGATTTAGTTAAAAACAATGAAACTAATAAATTAGAAAAATTAGGTGCAATTATCTTTAATTCTCAAATTGGACAAAATATTGAATTTATAACTTCAAAATTTAACAACAAATTGATTAATTTTGTTGTAAGCACAGCTATCAAGCCAGACAATAAAGAATTAATGTATTGTAGAGAAAAAAATTTTCTAGTAAGACATCGTTCAGAGATTCTTGCTCTTTTAATGCAGTCTTATACTGCTTTGGCTGTAGCAGGCAGCCATGGAAAAACATCAACCAGTACATTTCTTTCCACATTGCTTGAGTTATGTACGCATAATTCTTCTTCAATAACTGGGGGAATAATTCCTATCTACGACTCTAATTGTCATTTAGAAGATACAAAATTCTTAGTAGTTGAAGTTGATGAGTCTGATGGCACAATAATAAAATATAAATCTGATATTGGAATAATTAATAACATTGATTTTGATCATTGTGATCATTTCTCTAATTTAGAAGAAGTTATATCTTCTTTTAAAGATTTCGCTTCAAATTCAAAAAAATTATTAATTAATTTTGATTGTGAAATCACACGGAATAATTTTTATTCTGAAAATAAGTGGTCAAACACTACACCAATCAACGTTGCTTATGCCTTAATTCCTACCAATATAAATGAAAGTCATACCATTGGAAAATATTATGAAAATGGAAATTTCATTAGTAGTTTAAATATACCTATTCCAGGATTACACAACTTATCTAATATTACCGCTGCAATAGCAGCTTCAAGAATGATAGGTGTAGATTTTATAGAAATTAAGAAAAATATAAAATTTCTTAAACTGCCAAAAAAAAGATTTGAATTCAGAGGCCAAATAGATGAAAGACATTTCTATGATGATTATGCACATCACCCAAACGAAATAAAGGAAACGATTAAATTAGGAAGATTATTTATTAAGCAAAAACATAATAATAAAAGTCAAAAAGGTAGATTAATTGCTATATTTCAACCTCATAGATACTCTCGAGTAAAGCAATTTACTAAAGAATTCGCTGAAGAATTATCAAAAGCAGATATTATTTATGTAACCAATATTTATGGAGCAGGAGAAGGAAACAAAGATAAAATTACATCAAAAATTATCACTGATTTAATTTATAAAAAAAATAAAAATGTTAGTTACATAAATAATTATCATGAAATTAAAAAAAATTTTTACGAATTAACTCAAAAAGGGGATTTGATTTTGAATATGGGAGCTGGTGATTGTCATAATTTTTGGTCAATTTTAAATGGAAAAAACAATTAAAATACTAAAGTAATTTATGAATAAAAAGATTGTTTCTGAGAACTGTAATTTAAGTAGTTTTACAACTATAAAAGTGGGAGGGGTAGCTGAATATTTTGCTGAGCCAAGAAGCATTGACGAATTTTCATATCTAATAAAATGGGCTGATTTAAACAAACAAAGATTCCAAATAATTGGCGCGGGTTCAAATCTTTTAATAAATAATATATTCATAAAAGGTTTAGTTATATGTACAAAAAAAATGAAATCCTTAAAGATAGAGCCATATTCAGGAATTGTTGAAGCGGAAGCAGGTGTAATGCTCCCAACATTATCAAATTCTCTTGCTAAAAATGGATTACAAGGAGGTGAATGGGCTGTTGGAATTCCAGGAACATTAGGAGGAGCAATTTATATGAATGCTGGCACTGGTAATTTATCGCTGGCAAAAAATCTTATTTCGGTAAAAGTTATAAATAAAAAAACTCATGAAAAACTTGTAATTGAAAAAAAAGATATCAATTTTAACTATAGATTTAGCTCTTTTCAAAAAAATGATTTGACAATTATTAGTGCAAGACTATATTTTGAGCCTAATGGAAATCTAGAACGATTAATTGAAACAACCAAAAATAACCTTAAATTAAAAACAGAAACACAACCATATCATCAACCAAGTTTTGGTAGTGTTTTTAAAAATCCTGAAAATAATTATGCCGCAAAATTGATTGATGATATGGGATTAAAAGGATTTAAAATTGGCGGGGCAGAAATTTCTACAATGCATTCAAATTTTATTATTAACACTTCTTCAGCAAGTTCAAAAGATATTTATGAATTAATAACTGTAATTCAACAAAAAGTACTACAAAACAAAGGAATTTATTTGCAACCGGAAGTAAGAATGATTGGTTTTGACTATCCTGATTAAAGAAACTTTTTTTACAAAATGGCGGGTTTTGGACTTCCTAACTTTGGACAACTTACAGAAGCTTTTAAAAAAGCTAAACAAATTCAGCAAGATGCTCAAAAATTACAAGATGAACTTGAAAACATGGAGATTGAAGGGAAAAGTGATGATGCGATGATAAGAGTTTGGATAAGTGGTAACCAACTTCCTTTAAAGGTAGAAGTGCAAGAAAATATTTTAAATTCAAATAAAGAAAAAATAGAGCAAAACATTTTACAAGCTATTCAAAAAGCTCATGAATTATCTACTACAACTATGAAAGAAAGAATGAATGATTTGACTGGCGGATTAAATCTTAATCTTCCTGGTTTTGAAAATAGTGACTCTTAGAAGACTCAATCATTTCTTTATAAAAAGAATATCTTTCGAAGGATTTATTTAAATTACAACCCTCATCGTTTAAATGTAAGCAGTTACGAAATTTACACTTAATTTCTTCATCTATTACCTGTTTATATATTTCCGAATAAAGATTTGGTAACAACCTAATATCAACCTCTAGAGGTTGCATATTAAAACCAGGTGTGTCCACAATATAACTTTTATTTGATATAGAAAATAACTCAACATTTCGAGTGGTGTTTTTACCTCTCTTAATTTTATTGGAAACTGGAGCAGTACTATTTTGAAGACCTGGAATTATCATATTAAGCAAAGTAGTTTTGCCCACACCGGATGGGCCCATAAAAATTGAACACTCTTTTTGCTTTAACTCAATTAATAAATTATTAAAGTAATCAGATTTCTGTAAATTTAAAGTTTTTGCTTGATAACCCCATTTCCCAAATTTATCAATTAAAAAAGATCTTCTTTTATCTGAAATTAAATCACATTTCGTCAAAACTAATGATACTTCAACTCCCATCGATTCTGCTGATATCAAAAACCTATTAACTTGAGATAAATTTAACGCTGGCTCTTCAACGGAAAAAGTAATGTATATGTTAGAAATATTTGCAACTGAGGGTCTAACTAATAAATTTTTTCTTTTTTTTAGACTTGTTATTACTGCGCGTTTGCTTTTTAAATCAATATTTTCAATTACTACTTCGTCTCCAACATAAATTAATTGATCCTTAAAATTTATAGACTTCCTTACCTTACATAAAAATTTCTCACTATTTCCTGAGTTTTCTTGATTTTTTAAGTCTACTAAAAAAAAATCATTAAATTTTTTCGTAACTAAACCTAAATTTTTACTATTAGTTTTCATTCAATATTTTAATTTTTATATATTTTTCATTATCTTTGATTTGTGTAAACAAAAATCCCATCTCTTTTAAATTCTTTACTACCATTTCTTCTGGTTCACCTTTATCTAGTTCAACTATAAGTTGTTCATTTTTGGATAACTTCTCTAAAGCCAATTTAATTTTGACAACATTTAAAGGACATGGAACAGATTTAAGATCCAAATGCTTTAAAGAAGTCATTAGGATTCTTTACCAAATAATTTACTAAAAAGTCCACTACTGGAATTAATATTTTTATCTGAATATTGAGAAGCTAAACCCTCTAAAAGCTTTCTTTCTTCATCAGTTATACGAGTTGGCAATTTTACCTTTACTAAGACTTCATGATTTCCTCTAGCAACAGGATTACCAAGTCTAGGTACGCCTTTATTTTCAAGTGAGAGAGTTGTGTTTGGTTGAGTTCCACTGGGAATTTTTAAATTAACATTGCCATCAACTGTAGTAATTTCAACAGTATCTCCTAATATAGCCTGTAAATAACTCACAGCTATTTCTGAGTAAATAGTCAAACCATCTCTTTTTAATTTTGAATCTTTCTTCACCTTGATAAAAACATAAAGATCTCCTGGTGGACCACCTTTCAAACCAACATTTCCCTCACCAGAAACTCTTAATTTAGTACCAGTATCAACTCCTGCAGGAATATTAATTCGTAATTTTTTTCTGACTTGCTTTACTCCATTACCACCGCAAGTTGTACATGGATCTGAGATTATTTGACCAGTCCCATTACATGTTGGACATTCAGCTACTTGTGTGAAATTACCAAAAGGTGTTCTCGTAGCTCTTCTAACTTGTCCACTTCCTCCACAAGTTGTACAAGTTTTGGGTCCGGTTCCTGGTTTGGCACCTGTTCCCCTACAGACTTCACATGTCTCAAGATGAGGAATTGTAATTTCTCTTTGTTGGCCAAATACTGCATCTTTAAAATCAACATTAAGGTCATATCTTAAATCGTCTCCTTGTTGAGGACCTCTTCTTTGAGTTCTTCCTCCCTGTGGGGTTTGTCCTCCAAAGCCATTAAAAAAGGTTTCAAATAAATCAGCAAATCCACCCATATCTCCCATATCAGGCATACCAGCTGCACCTCCAAGACCAGCCTCTCCAAACTGATCATATCTAGCTCTTGTTTCAGGATCAGCTAATGCTTCATAAGCCTTACCAATTTCTTTAAATTTATCTTCAGCACCAGGTTCTTTATTAACATCGGGATGATATTGTCTGGCTAATTTTCTATAAGCCCTTTTTAAGGTGTCCGCATCAGCATCTCGTGAAACTCCAAGTATTTGGTAAAAATCAGCCATTAGATAATGCTCAAATAAAAATTTGGAATTTATACATCTTCAGAAGTATTTACCTCTGAATTAGTATCCTCTTCAACTTTATCCTTTTCTACTTCCTGTTGTGAATTTTGTTTGCCAGGTCCCATAGAAACCTTAACCAAAGCATGTCTCAAAACCTTACCTTCTAAATGATATCCTCGCTGCAATTCTTCAATAATAAAATCTTCATCCAACTCTTCACTAGGCTCTCTTAATACAGCTTCATGCAGGTTTGGATCAAATTGCTGTCCAATAACTCTCATGGGTGACACTCCCTGTTGTTTTAAGACTTCTACCAATTGTTTATACAATCCTTGATAACTTCTATGAAGAGCTTGAGCTTCTTCACTTTCTGGTTTAAGTTGTTGTCTTGCTCTCTCAAAATTATCAACAATAGGAAGTATTGCAGTTAAAGTCTTTGAAACAAGTTGAATTTTTAAATCATCCTGATCTCTAGACTGCCTTTTTCTAAAATTATCAAAATCTGCTGAAATCCTTACATATTGATTTTTTAATGTTTCATGCTCTTTTTCTAATTGTTCTAATCTTGCATCATTATTAGAAATAGTATTTTTTAATTCTTCGGTATTTATTTCTTCTGTTTTTTGAGAAGATAATTCATCATTTTCAATAGTTGGATCTACTGTAGATGAAGTGCCTTCAAGAGCATTATCCTGATTAGAAACATCATTTTCTTTATTATCAATATTGTCTGATTGATTTTCAACCATTTTTCTAAAATTTAATAAAACTATTCTCTAATAAAGTGATGCACAAAACAAGTTACGGAAGGCCGCACAAATATTTAGTCAGGAACAAACCTTAATGCTAATCCGTTATTGCAATATCTTTTGCCAGTGGGAAGTGGCCCATCATTAAAGACATGCCCTTGATGACCTCCACATCGGGAGCAATGATATTCTGTTCTAGGGACAATTAACTTGAAATCAACTTTTGTTTCTACTGATCCTTGAATTGAATTCCAAAAACTTGGCCATCCTGTACCACTATCATACTTTGTATCTGAGGAAAAAAGCGGCAAATCGCACCCCGCACAGTGAAAAATACCTTTTCTTTTCTCATTATTTAATTGGCTGCTGAAAGATCTTTCAGTCCCTTCCTCCCTCAAAATATAATAAGATTCTGGACTAAGCCTAGATTTCCATTCTTCTTTTGAAAAATTCCAATCTTCTTTTGAAGCAAGTGAAGATGCTAATACTTGCATAGGCTTAAAGATTTTTTTTAAGATTGACATGGTAGGAATTAGAATAAAAGTTCTTCTTGATAGAAATTGATTCATATATTTAAATCACATATAAGTAATGGATTTCATTCAACCTAATTCTATTAAAAATATTCATAAATTAAGTATTGCTCCAATGATGGATTGTACTGATAAACACTTCAGAATGATAATGAGAAAAATAAGTTCTGAAGCTCTAATGTATACAGAAATGATTGTAGCCCAGAGTTTAGTTTATACGAAAAAAAAAGAAAATTTTCTAGATTTTAATAGTGAAGAACACCCGATATCGATTCAGTTTGGTGGGGACGATCCTAAAATCCTTAAAGAGGTAGCCAGAATAGCACAAGATTGGGGTTATGACGAAATAAACTTTAATGTTGGTTGTCCGAGTCCGAGGGTCTGTTCTGGAAATTTTGGCGCTTCACTTATGAAAGACCCTGACAAGGTAGCAAAATGTATAGAGTCTTTAAAAAATAATTGCAATTTACCGGTTACGATCAAACACAGAATCGGTGTAGACAACGATGATAGTTTCGTTAAGTTGAATAATTTCGTAAGAATTATCTCAAATGCTGGTGCAGACAGATTTACTGTTCATGCAAGGAAAGCCATATTAAAAGGTCTAAATCCAAAACAAAACAGGACAATACCTCCACTAAATTACGAAGTAGTAAAAAAATTGAAAAAATCAAATCCAGAATTATTAATAGAAATCAATGGAGGTTTAACCAATATCGATCAATCATTAAAAGCCTTAAATGATTTTGATGGAGTCATGATTGGACGGTCAGCGTATAAACATCCCTTAAGATGGTCTGAAATTGATCAAAAAATTTATGGAATTAATACAAAAACCAAATCTGCTTCAGATATTATATTTTCCTTAATTCCATATATAGAAAATCATTTAAGTAACGGAGGTAAATCTTGGGATATTTGTAAACATCTCATAAATTTAGTTGAAGGAATACCAAAAGCAAAAATTTGGAGAAATCAAATTTCAAATAAATCTATAAAAAAAGAATTAAATATTGAATATCTATTTAAATTAACGAAATCTCTTGAAGAGATGGGTTTCTAATTTGTTTCTTTTGAAGCATCATTGGATACTCCCCTTTTTCTCCTGCTCCTCCCACTTTCATACTCAGAGTTTTCAGAAGAATTTCCATAACTTCTGTCTTCCCAACCTTCTGCTCCAGAAGATTTATTTGAGTAAGAGCTATTAGATTCAGAATTACCACCACCGTAGCCACCACTATTGCCGCCGCCGTAGCCACCACTATTACCACGGCCGTAGCCACCACTATTACCACCACCGTAGCCACCACTATTGCCGCCGCCGCCATAGCCACCTCTTCCTCCTCTACGAGATCCACTAGAACCTCTTGGCTCAGCTTTATTAATTCTTAATGGCCTACCCATAAGTTCAGTACCTTGCAAACCATCAATAGCTGTTGATTCAATTGCTTCATCTGCCATTTCAATAAATGCGAATCCTCTTTTCCTTCCAGTATCTCTCTCCAAGGGAAGAGAACAATTTAAAACTTCACCAAAAGGGGCAAACAACTGTATAACATCTTCGCGCTCTGCGCGGAACGGCAAATTGCCAACAAAAATACTCACTTTAAACTCAACAAAGAAAAATTACCTTATAAAAAAACTACAATAAGTAGTCCAATAACGTTGCTTTACTATTCTACTTCAAAGCATACCCTTGTTGGAGAAAAATAATTGAGATTCAAAGTAACAATTTTGTTTGCCAATTATTTAACTCTTTTTCTACCTGAACAAAACCTGTGCCACCTTCGCTATTCCTTGATTTAACGACATTAAGAGGTTTTAGATCCATAAAAACATCCTCTTCAAATTTGGGATGAAATTTTTTAAATTCATCAATTTTGAGATTTTTAAATAATATTTTTCTCTCAAGACAATATTTAACTATTTCTCCAACAACTTGATAGGCGGTTCTAAAAGGAACATCTTTACCAACTAAGTAATCTGCCAAATCAGTAGCATTAGAAAAGTCATTTTCTACAGAATCAGATAAATTTTTAATATTAAATTCAATACCCTCATTAATGAGAATAGTCATTGCTTTAACACAAGAAGATGCTGTTTCTACAGTATCGAATATTGGCTCTTTATCCTCTTGAAAATCCTTATTGTATGAAAGAGGTACCCCTTTGACCATAGTTAACAATGCTTGAAGATGTCCATACACTCTCCCCGTTTTACCTCTTATCAATTCTGGGACGTCAGGATTTTTTTTCTGCGGCATTAAGCTACTTCCAGTAGCACATTTATCTGTTAATTTTGCAAAAGAAAATTCATCAGTTACCCATAAAATTATTTCCTCTGAAATTTTACTTAAATGAGACATTAACAAAGCAGATGCAGAAACAAACTCTATACAAAAATCTCTATCACTTACAGCATCAATACTGTTTTTATAAATCTTTTCAAAACCCAATTCTGCAGCTGTAAAGTGCCTATCTATTTTTATTTTTGTTCCAGCTAATGCTGCAGCTCCTAAAGGAGAAATATTTACTCTTGCGCGTACTTCTTTAAACCTTTGACGATCTCTTTGGAGCATTTCTATATAAGCCAATAAATGATGAGCCAAAGATAATGGTTGAGCTCTTTGCATATGGGTATATCCAGGAATTAAGGTATAAATATTAGATTTCGCAAGATTTAAGAAGGATTTTTGCAAATCAATTATTAAAATTTCAATATTGTCAATTTCTTTTCTTAGCCACAATCTTATATCAGTACCAACTTGATCATTTCTACTTCTACCTGTATGCAATTTTTTTCCAGTTTCGCCAATTAAACTTATCAGTTTTTCTTCTATACAATAATGAATATCTTCAGAAGGTGGACTAGGAGAAAATTTACCCTCCAAATACTCAACTTTTATTGACTCTAAACCATTAATAATTTGCAAAGCTTCAGAAGAAGATAAAACTTGAGTTTTGCCAAGCATTTTCGCGTGAGCAATCGAGCAATCTAAATCTTCTAAAATAAGCTTTCTATCAAAACCAATTGAGGCATTAAACTTTTCAATAAAAGGGTCAAGAGCATTATTAAACCTTTTACTCCAAACTTTTGCCATATTAATTTTTTACTTTAAGTATCTCTAATAAAGCATTTTTTTATATAAGTGACAAAAAATATCTATTTCAATTGAAAAATAACCATCGATGCATCATCTTCCAGATGTCTATTTTGCCCTGTAAAATCATCTAACTTTTTAAAAATTTTATTTAAAATTTCTTGGGATGTATAAGATTGCTTACATAATTTTGTAAGAGTTTTAATTAATCTTTCCTCATCAAATCTTTGACCTAAAGAGTTGGAAGTATCAATAACTCCATCTGTGTAATATAGAACTAAATCATTTTGATTAAGCTTGATTTCACCACAACGATATTCAGCATCTTTTTGGAGTCCAAGTACAAATCCTTCTGCGTCTAACTTTATGATTTTCTGATCTGAACTTTTCCAAAGCAGGGGAGGATTATGTGCTGCATTAGCGAATCTCAATTTTCTAGTTCTAGGATCATAATCTGAGTAGAATAATGTCACAAATCTATGCGATTGATCTAAATCATTTATTGCTAGTTGATTCAAATCATGCAAAATTCTATCTGGAGGCAGACCTGTAAGAACCTCTGCGCGTAGCATTCCTCTTAACATAGTCATTAAAAGACCAGCTGGAATCCCTTTACCCATGACATCACCTATTACAAAAGCCCATCTTGATTTTTCTTTTCTTTTTTCAGAGATATTCGTCTTTAAGCACATAAAATCATAGTAATCACCCCCCAACTGGAGAGCTGGTCTACAATGTGCAGCTAGGTCTATACCGTGAATAATTGGACAATAATCCGGGAGTAATTGAGATTGAATTTCTGCACCAGTAGAAATTTCTCTATCTACGTTTTCATGCTTTTTCTTTGTTTTTATTAAGTAGTGATTTTCTAATCCAACAGCTAGACAATTTTCAATAAAATTAAAATTACTATCTTCTGTAATCGACTGCCTAGAAATATCTTTGCTAAAAATGTAAATAAATCCTCTACATTTACCTCTAGATAGTATTTTTTTTGTTTCAATTTTAAAATCTTTAAAATTATTTTTTAAAGAATTTTCAAAAGTAAGAATTTCTTTGATTTTAAAATGTTTTGAAAAATGAAATTGCTTCAAAAAACTATTAATTTCTTCTTGAATTGTTAAATATTCATCATTAGCAGATATTTTTATATTTTCGTTCCATACCTCCCCCTCATAATTTAAAGGAATAATTAAGATTATATTCTCAGCAAAAATATGTTTAAACACTAAGCATATATAATCCAGTAATTTATTTATATTTGAAAATGATTTTAAATAGTATGCTAATGAAGATGCAATTTCAGCAAATTTATATTTATTTTTTAAAGTTACTGTAGATTCGTTTTCTAAAAAATTTTGAATAAATTTATTCGAAAATATTTTTTCTTTTTGGTTATTTGTCAAAACAAATCTAATAGATAAGTATGTTTTAACATTAAATTTAAATTTTTAAAAAAAATTAATTAAATATTTATTTATCTGCAAGCAAAGCCTCTACAAATTCATAACTATTAAAGGGTCTCAAATCTTTTATGCCTTCTCCAGCTCCAATAAACCTTATAGGCAAATTTACTTCTTCAGATACAGCTAAAGAAACTCCTCCTCTAGAGGTTCCATCTAATTTAGTAATAATTGCTCCAGTTAAATCTGCTGATTTAGCGAAACTTTTTGCTTGCTTTAAGCCATTTTGGCCCTGACTCGCATCTAAAACTAGTAATGATTCAATAATTGCATCTGGAACCTTTTTATCAATAATTTTTTTTATTTTTGCTAATTCATCCATCAAATTATTTTTTGTTTGCAATCTACCCGCTGTATCAACCAGTAATAAATCAACATTTCTTTTTTTTGCAGAATTAATTGCATCAAAAACTACAGCAGCTGGATCAGCGTTTTTTGATTGATTCGATATAACGTCAACATTGCTTCTATCTCCCCATACTTTAAGTTGCTCTACTGCAGCCGCTCTAAAAGTATCAGCCGCAGCTATCAACGTTTTATAATTACTTTTGGATGACAAATATGCTAATTTTCCTAAGGTAGTAGTTTTACCAACACCATTAACTCCAACTAATAACCAGACATTTAACTTGCCCTTTTGGGGAACTAAGAGATCAGTACCAGAATTTTTTATTGGTTTATCAATAATTAATTTTAATTCTTTCTTCAAGAATTTTATTCCTGCTTCTCCCCCCACGACTTCCTCGTTTAATTTTGTTCGGAGAGAACTTATAACCTTATCAGTTGAATCAATCCCTACATCAGCTCTTATTAATAAAGTCTCTAAATCATCAAGAGATTCAGGAGTAAGAGGATCATCTCCCAATTTATCCAATAATTCAGTAACAAATCCTTTTCGGGTCTCTTCTAATCCTCTTCGTAATTTAGTTAACCAATCAATTTCATCAATCGATATTTGATTTATTTTTTTTCCTTGAGCAGCTAATACCATTGCAGACCAAGTAAAATTATCATCAAATTCTCCTAATTCTGGTTCAGAAATAGTTTTAGATTGTCCAGGAATATTTTCTTTATTAGCAATATCAATCAATTCTTGCTTTTGCTCTTCCTGTTTCTGTAATTCTTGCTTTTGCTCTTCCTGTTTCTGTAATTCTTGCTTTTGCTCTTCCTGTCGTTTTTTTAAAAGTGCATAAGCTTGTGCAGCCCACTCACGAGAATTATCGGAATCAGTATTAGTCATTAATATTTATAATTCGTATTTAGTGATTTTAAATTACTATTTATTTATATCAAATAATCATGGCAATTTAACTGTTTGTAATCTCCTTAGAACTCCATTAATAAATTTTCTTCCTTGCAAATCACTATATTTATTAGCTAAATTAACAGCCTCATCACAAGCAACAGCGATAGGGGTGTTCAAAAAATTGATATCTACATAAGCTAGACGCAAAATATCCCTATCAATTCTTGGTAATCTTTTTAATCTCCAGCCATCCATTACTTGATCAATATCAGAATCGATGACTTTAATGTTATTGATTATATTACAAATCCTCTGATTCACATCCTCTTTAATATCTATTTGACCGCTAGAAACAATTAATTTTGGAAAGTCTAAAGTTACTGAGAGTGTATTCATTACAGTTTCAATTTTTGTTAGTGCTTTTTTTAACTCATCTCGAACATTTGACAAAGAGGAATCAAAACCTTCTTGTAATTCACTATCTAATATTTTTTGTGATGCATTTTCTAACTCTGACTCGCAATTGTCTAATTCCTCTCTGCAATGGTTTATTAGAGAATCCAAAGCAGATTCATAAATTTCTTCTATCTGAAATTTATTTAATTTAAAATCACCTTTATCTTTTATCAGGCCAAGAGAAATTAGAGATAATTCTCTAGAGAGGGATCTATTATGCATCAATTAAGAAGAAGTATTAGTGGAAGCTCTTAATTGAGAAAACAATTTTGAAAATGTTGGATTTGTAGTATTATTTTTTTCATCAGGATTAACTATCCCAGCCGAAATTATCGTTCTAAAAGCATCTTCAACAGAAATATCTAAATCCTTAACGGATGATTCGGGAACGAGTGTATACCACCCGGTAGTTGGGTTTGGTGCTGTAGGTATAAAAACACTAAGTAACTTTTCTTCCAATTCTGGCTGAAGAGAAGGTCCTACATCACCAGTTACAAAGCCTACACTAAATAGTCCTTCACGTGGATATTCAACTAGAACAACTCTTCTAAATCGATTAGATTTATTACTTAAGAAAGTTTCTAGCAGTTGTTTGAGAGTTTTATAAACCGCTCCAGCTACAGGAATTTTTGATAAAGTACCCTCTCCAAATTCTAATAACCATCTTCCTACGAAATTTCTCGCCATCAAGCCTATAAGCAAAATAGCTAATAAAGGAACAGTTAAACCTAAGGTAAGATTAATTAAATCTTGTAATAAAGGATTTAAAGTAATAAAAGGATTTAATTGCTTTGGAACTGAAGTAACTAATGTTAATACAAATTTACTAACTAATGATGACAGCCAAATTGTTGTAGCTAGAGGTATTACAACCAACAATCCAGCAATAAGATCATTTTTTAGATCCTGTTGCAGCCTAGATCCTAAATTGGAATCTTGATTTTGATTAGATTCAACCAAAATAAACTTTCTAACTATAATAACCTTACTAATAATTTAACTGTTTTTCCTAAGTTAGGATATATTTTTTTTTAATATATTTATTTTATTTATTAGTTTATTCTCCAAAAATTAACTTTTAAAAGAAATGCTATAAATAATAAAGAAATGATTGATACCATTCAAAACATAGAAGAAATAAGTAAAAAATTAAAAGAAAGAGCAATTTTTGAAGGTTTTACAATTGCTGGAATAGCATCAATACCAGGGAGTTCTCGGATCAAATTAAGAACTAATGCATTAGAAAGATGGTTGTCAAACAACCACCATGCTGAAATGAAATGGATGGAGGCAGAAAGAAGAAAAGATATAAGCTCTCTTCTTGAAGATGCAAAAAGTATTTTAAGCGTTGGATTTTCTTACATTAGTTCACACAACAACGAAAACAAAAATAATCTTTTCAAGGTAGCTAAATTTAGTCAAGGAGAAGATTATCATAAAGTAATTTACAAAAAATTAAAAAATATTGGTAAATGGATCAACCTAGAAATTCCTGATTGCAAATGGAAAATATGTGTTGATACCTCACCTCTACTTGAAAAAGCATGGGCTGAAGAGTCAGGAATTGGTTGGATAGGGAAAAATAGTAATTTAATAAACACAAAAAATGGTTCATGGTTTACTTTAGGTTTTTTGATTCTTACAAAAGATTTAATACCAGATGAACCTCATCAATCACTTTGCGGAAAATGTGATATCTGCATTGAACATTGTCCCACAAAAGCAATAGTAGAACCCTTTGTAATAAACTCAGATCTTTGCATCGCGTATCACACAATAGAAAGCAGAGAAAAAACTATTCCGAAAAAAATAGAAGAAAATTTGGATGGATGGGTTGCAGGATGTGATATTTGTCAAGATGTATGCCCTTGGAATAAGTCAGTGCCATACAACAATAATTCTGAAACTGCACCGAAAGAATGGATTAAAAATCTGAATATTGAGTCTTTAAATTGGGACGATAAAACTTGGAAAGAAAATCTTAAAGGAACTACATTAAAAAGAATTAAACCATGGATGTGGAAAAGGAACATGCAAGCGAATCTAAAAAATAAAAAAATAAAAAGTTAAAAAAATGAAAAAGTTTTTAAAACAACTAATCTCAATCTTCATGATCATTTTTTACTTTCATCAAATTGAAAAAGTTCAAGCAATAGTTCCCTATTATTATTATTTCCCAACAATAAAAAATTTACAAAAGCAAAGTTTATATATAAGCAAAAAAGCATATCAACTACTTTATTTTGGACAATATGAAGACAGTCTTAACTTAGCAAAATTAGCAGTCAAAATAAATGCACAAGATGAACAACCATGGTTAATTTTAGCTGAAGCACAAATAGCTAACAAACAATTCAAAAACGCATTAAATTCTCTAAATAAAGCAGAACAGATAAATTCAAATATAAGCGAAATATATTTTGCTAAAAGTAATATTTACTTAAAAATTTCCCAACAAACAAAGGCAAAGAGTGCTTTGGAAAAAGGAATAAAGATAGAACCTAATAACCACAATGCTATTTTTCAATTAGGAAATATTTTTTTAATGGAAAAAAATTACTTGGGAGCCATCAAATTGTTTGATCAATCTATAAAAATTAAACCTGATTTCTGGCAAGCAATAAATAATCAAGGTTTAGCTTATTTCGAGAAAAACGATATAGATCTATCAATAAAACTTTTTGAAAAAGCAATCTCAATTCAGGAAAATGCTGAACCATTACTAGGACTGGCCTCATGTCTAAGAATTAATGATACTAAATTAGCAATTGAGCTAGCAAAAAAAGCTTTATCTAAAGATCCCAAATATGTCAATTATGGCTATAGAAAAGAACAGTTATGGGGAGAAAAATTACAAGCCTCTACAGAAATTCTTTTACAAAATGAACAGCTAAAAAAAGATGTAATACTTGCAAAATCCAAAATAATTGAATCATCTTAATTTTCAATACTGGTAAATATTTTTTTACCTATTAGTCTTAATTTAGTTAATCAATAATTTTTAAATTTTGCGCTCTAATGGATAAGAAAAACTTCACTTCTATCTCACTTCAAGAAGAAATGCAACGTTCTTATTTGGAGTATGCAATGAGCGTAATAGTTGGGCGAGCTCTACCTGATGCAAGAGATGGTCTTAAGCCTGTACAGAGAAGAATACTATTTGCGATGTACGAATTAGGCTTAACACCTGATAAACCATTTAGAAAGTGTGCGAGAGTTGTTGGAGATGTACTTGGAAAGTACCATCCTCATGGAGATCAAGCAGTATATGATGCATTAGTGAGACTAGTACAAAATTTTTCTACTAAATATCCTACTCTTGACGGCCATGGAAATTTTGGATCTGTTGATAATGATCCGCCAGCAGCAATGAGATATACTGAAACCAGATTAGCCCCGATAGCGAATAAAGGATTTCTTGAAGAAATTGGCTCAGAAACAGTAAGCTTTTCAAATAACTTCGATGGTTCTCAAAAAGAACCAGATGTTCTTCCAGCTCAACTTCCTTTTTTATTGTTGAACGGCTCATCAGGGATTGCTGTTGGCATGGCAACAAACATACCCCCTCACAACCTAGGCGAAATTGTAGATGGTTTAGTTGCTCTAATAAAAAATAAAGAAATAAGTGATAAAAAACTTTCTAACATTATTAAAGGGCCTGATTTTCCTACAGGCGGAGAATTAATTTATAGTCGAGCAATTGAGGAACTATATGAAACAGGAAAAGGATCTTTAACAATAAGAGGTGTTATAAATTCGGAGGAAGTAAATTTAGGTAAAGGGAAACATAAAAGGAAGGCACTAATCATTACGGAACTTCCATACCAAATCAATAAAGCAGGTTGGATTGAAAAACTCGCAGAACTTGTTAATTCAGGAAAAATTGATGGAATCTCTGATATTCGGGATGAGAGTGATAGAGATGGAATGAGAATTGTAATAGAGCTAAAAAAAGATTCTAATTCTGAACTTATTATTTCTAATTTATATAAAAAAACAACTCTCCAAACTAACTATGGCGCAATATTCTTAGCTTTAATTAAAGGTAAGCCTGTACAATTAAACTTAAGAAAATATCTCAACTATTTTCTTGAATTTAGAGAAGAGACAATTAGAAAAAGAACTTATTATTTTCTAAAAAATACTCTTGAAAAGCTAGAAATATCAGAAGGTTTAGCTAAAGCCACGAAAAACATAAAAAAAGTTATCGAAATTATTGAAGAATCAGAAAATTCGGTGGAAGCTAAATCAAAATTAATTAAAAAATTTTTCTTAAGTGAAAAACAAGCAAATTCAGTTTTGGATATGCCACTAAGAAAATTAACAAATTTAGAAAGGAATCAAATTAATGATGAAATAAAAAATTTGAAAGAAAAAAAGAATTATTTTGAACAATTATTGAACGAAAGAGAATTATTACTTAAATTACTTATAGAAGAATTATTAATATTAAAGAAAAAATATAATGTTATACGAAAAACAAAAGTAATTAAAAATATAAATGAAAATGAAGAATTAGAAACGCTTAATAATCAAATATTAGAAGACTTTATAAATAAAAAAACTAAATTATATATAGACAATAGACTTTATTTAAGAAGAATGATTTTTGGTAACTACAAGAAATCATTTGACGTTTTAAATAAAACTATTGATAATAAAAATATTCAAAAATTTATATGCAATATTGAAAAAAATATAAAAATAATTGGAATCACAAATACAGGAAAAGTTTTTAATATTGATTGGGAGTCAAATATTCATAAGGACTATAAATTAGATAATAAAATTCTTGGAAATATTCATCCTAGTGAAATAATAAATTTTCATTCAATTAAAAAGGAAATTAGAAATTATTTATGCATCTTGAATTCAGATGGAAGATTTAAGAAAGTTTTATTTGATGAAGATATGATTAAAAGTAATAGATCTTTCACAATTACTAAATTAAAAAATAATTTAAAAACAATTGATTCATTTATTTCTAATGAAAACAAAGATTTAATAATATTAACCTCTATAGGAAGAATTTTTAACTTTAATTTATCAAATAAATTTTTAATGCCAACTTCTAAACAATCCCAAGGATTAATACTTGCAAAACTTTTACCAACTGAAAAAATCGTTTCTTGTTGTACATATCATAATGGGGAAAATATTTTTTTAATATCTAGAAAAGGAAAAATCTTTTGTATAAATAGTAATGAAATTTATTACTCAAATGAATACAGTTTGGGATATTTAAATGAAAAAAACCAACTTAAAAACGATTGCTTCCTGAAAATAATAACAAGTAACCATATCGTTGATATTGAAACGAATAAAAACAAATCTGCAAGATTAGACCTAAAAAAATTAAATTTCAAATCCAATAAATCAAATTTTTTAATTGATTTTTTAAAATTAGATAAGGATGAATACCTTGAAAATTGTTTCCGACTTGAAAACTTTCTCGACTAAGATTTATATTCATTTTCAACCCAATTTAAGTATTCTTGATTTACTGTTCCTGTTACATAAGAACCAGTAAAGCAACTCATTTCCAAATCTTTAATAGGTGAATCACTTATTATAGATTTACGCAAACTTTCAATACTTTGATAAACAAGGTTATCAATTTCAAGTTGATCAGCAATTTCACTAATAGTTCTATCATGAGCTATTAATTCATCTCTATTAGGCATATTAATTCCATAAACGTGAGGATAACGAACAGGAGGAGCTGCTGATGTAAAAAAAACTTTATTTGCACCTGCATCTCTAGCCATCTGGACAATTTCTTTTGAAGTAGTACCTCTTACTATCGAGTCATCAACAATTAATACATTTTTATTTTTAAACTCTGCACTCATGGCATTTAATTTTTGTCTTACAGATTTCTTACGTCTGTGCTGACCAGGCATTATGAATGTTCGGCCAACATATCTATTTTTAAAAAAACCTTCCCTATATTCTATCCCTAACTGTCTTGCAACTTGCATTGCCGCAGGTCGAGAAGAATCAGGAATAGGCATAACTACATCAACATCTCCAGAATTAATTGTCTCTTTTATTGATTCTGCCAAATAATCTCCCATCTTTAAACGAGCTTTATACACTGAAATTCCATTCATAATTGAATCTGGCCTAGCTAGATAAACATATTCAAAAGCACAGGGAAATAACATTGGATTTTCAGAACATTGCTTAGAAAAAAACTCCCCATTAAGATTAATAAAAACAGCTTCTCCAGGATCTACGTCTCTAACTACTTGATAATCGTTATTCTCCAGCACTAGAGATTCACTAGCAACCATCCACTCTTCTTTTTTTGTATTTAGTGAAAGTCTTTTTCCTATGACTAAAGGCCTAATACCGAAGGGATCTCTGAATGCTAATAACCCATGTCCTGAAATTAATGCAATTGAAGCATATGATCCCTGAATTCTTTTATGTAAAGATTTGACTGCATTAAAAATAATGTCAGGTTCTAATTCTTGATTATGAATTTGTTCTTGTAATTCTGTCGCAAATACATTTAAAAGCATTTCAGTATCACTTGAAGAATTTGTATGCCGCTTATCAATATTAAATAATTGTTTGTCTAATTCTCTAGTATTTGTCAAATTTCCATTATGTATCAAAACAATTCCATAAGGAGCATTAACATAGAAAGGCTGCGCTTCTTCTACGCTTTCTGCTGATCCCTTTGTGGCATACCTAACATGACCTAATCCAATTTTACCAATTAGATTCCTCATATCTCTCGTTCTATAAGCAGTATTAACCTGACCTTTAGCCTTATGTATATGAAAAACAGTATTTTCCATTGTGGCTATACCTGTTGAGTCTTGACCTCTATGCTGCAAAAGCAAAAGACTATCGTAAATTTGTTGATTTACATCATCTGAAGAAAGGATTCCAACTATTCCGCACATAACTTAATATCTAAAAATTTTAATAGTTGAGAAATGTTTTTCATATTTAAAAGTAACCTGAAATACTATTATTAAATTTTTCGGATAATTCCTCAACCCTAATATTGCAGATATTTTTATCTTGAATTTTTATCTTTAACGAATCACTAGAGACATATCCTATTTTCTTTACATACACACTTGAAGGAAAATTTATTTGATTTTGTTTTAAATAATTAAGCCATTCATTTTGTTTCATTTTGCTAATTGAAAAAATGATTCTAGAACCTCCTTCTGCAAACAATAAATTATCATCTCTGTTTAATTCTTTTTTTAATTCTATCGTTGCACCTTTTGCAGACAAAATACAAGACTCTGCTAAAGCTATAGCTAAACCACCATCGCTGATATCATGAGAAGAAACTACAAGACTTTTTGAAATCGAATTTCTTAAAAAACTCTGGCAAAACTTTTCATCCTGCAAATCTATTTTTGGAGGCCGACCTGTAATTTCTCCATGGAAATATTCCAAGTAAGAACTAGCTGCAATTTTTATTTCTGATTTATAAGAACCAATTAACCAGATTTGATCATCAATATTTTTCCATTCACTACTTATAGCTTTTTCGACATTATCTATTTTTCCAACCATTCCAATAACTGGAGTAGGGTTGATGGGAGTAATTTCATTATCTTGATTTTTAGATTCATTGTATAAAGAAACATTACCTCCTGTAACAGGAGTTTCTAAGGCTTTACAGGCTTCAGCAATTCCATTGCATGAAGATGAGAGTTGCCAATAACCTATTTCATTCTCAGGAGAAGAAAAATTTAAATTATTTGTAATTGCTACTGGTTCAGCACCAACACAACTAACATTTCTAGCCGACTCTGCGACAGCAGCGATAGTTCCTCTAAAAGGATCTAGAGAAACCCATCTACTATTACAATCAACTGAAGCAGCAACTCCATTAAATAATTTACGTTTATTTGTTTTATTTTGTTCCCTTAGTCTTATTACAGCTGCATCTGATTTTCCAGGTTTAAATACTGTATTTGCCTGCACTTGAGAGTCATATTGTTTATAAATCCATTGTTTAGAAGCTATTGATGGATTAGAAAGTAGTTTTAAAATTATTTGTGAATAAGAAAAATTCTTATTTTCCTTCAATGAAAATATTTGTTGTTCATTAATTTCTGGTAAATCATTTTCTTTCCATTCCCATTTCTTTAAAAGATCATCAGGTGGATTATTAACCACATTGCGAAAATTAACAGGGGTATCATCAGATAAGGCAGAAGTAGGTATTTGGGCCACAATTTTGCCTTTATGAGAAATAATTACCTCATTAGTTCCTATTACTTCACCAATTACATTGGCATATAATCCCCATTTATTAAATTTTTCAGTAAGGTCATTAATTTTTTCTTCTTTAACGACAAACAACATTCTCTCTTGCGATTCAGATAATAAATATTGATATGAAGACATATCATCTTCTCTAGAAGGAACCAAATCTAAATCAATAGATATCCCTAAATTTCCATTTGCAGCCATTTCTGCACTACTGCATGTTAAACCTGCAGCACCCATATCTTGAGCTGCAATTACATCTCCTGTCTTAAAAGCATCTAAACAGGCTTCAATAAGACTTTTCTCAATAAATGGATCACCTACTTGAACTGCTGGTCTATCATCTAGTGAAGTTGTAGTTAATTCTGAACTAGCAAAACTAGCACCACCAACACCATCTCTGCCAGTAGTATTACCAACATATAACACAGGGGATCCTACATTTTTAGCTCCAGAACAAACGATTTCATTAGTCTCTAAAAGTCCTAAAGCCATAACATTGACTAAAGGATTTCCAGAGTAACTATCATCGAAGTCAATTTCACCTCCAACGGTTGGTACACCTACACAATTCCCATAATGTGCAATACCAGATACAACTCCTCGCAGTAAATCAACATTTGATAAATTATCAAGTTTCCCGAATCTCAATGAATTTAATACTGCTATAGGCCTTGCACCCATTGTAAATATATCTCTTAAAATTCCTCCTACACCTGTTGCTGCACCTTGAAAGGGTTCAATAGCAGAAGGATGATTATGACTTTCTATTTTAAAAACAAGTTTTTGATTATTGCCAACATCAATAACGCCAGCATTTTCTCCAGGTCCAACTAAAATATTTTTACCTTTAGTAGGAAACTTAGATAATAAAGGTTTTGAATTTCTATAACAACAATGTTCAGACCACATAACACCAAACATTCCTAATTCGGTTCTATTAGGTTTTCTTTTTAATCTTTTGCAAATTTCTTCATAATCACAAAGCGTTAAATTTTCAACTTTAAGTGCCTCATTAAGATCATAAAGTTCATGATTTTCTTTATTTATCATTCTTTATATCCAAGGGTCATCTTCTTTTTTTTCACTAAAAGGTATAGATGTTCTAACATCATCATTATAAAAACTTTTTTGTTTAAAATCTAAGTTTTGGCTAATATCTTCATCTTCTTCAAGCCAGTCCTCTAATCTATTAGAAGCAATATTTTTCATATCATCAAATCTATCAATAATTTTTTTCCCTTTTTGCATAAATTCATTTTTAATACTTGATTTAATTAAAGATAAATCATCTAAAGAATTACTTTCACAAAATACCAATCCAGGTTGTTGATCCTTAATATTTTCAATATTTAATTGCCATCTACTAGAACCTGGAATCTTAGGATTAGATCTAGAAACTAAATAATATTGAATTTTACCCGTTTTCATTTCAAAAAGAAAATCTGCAATAACTCCTATTTTTGATCCATTTACATTTATCAAATTAGCTTCTATTAAAGTTGGAAACCTATTTAAAGTAGCTAAATCAGAAATAGCAGGATCACCTTTGACATAAATTTCATTATCAATGATTTGAGTAATTTGATTTAATCGCCAAACATTTCTTTTTAAATCAAAATTTGAAGGGCGAGAGTACCAACCTAAAATTCGATGAACTGGAGGATGCATCCAAACATTTTCGCCATTTCCATAATTAAGGACCATATCACCCTTAACACTATAATTTAGTAATTCACTTAATAAAATTTCTTTTGGTAATTTCAAGTTAAGAACGAACCTGCACAGGCATAACTAGGTAAGTAAAAGAATTAAGATTATCTTCTGGTACAAAAACAGCTGGAGTAGTTGCAATATTACACTTTAAAAGTACATTTTCAGAAGCAATCACTTTTAACCCTTCTAAAAGATATCTAACATTAAATGCAATATCAAAATTTTCTCCAGAATAAGAAACTGGTATTGATTCATTTGCGTTTCCAATATCTTGGGCATCTGCACTGATTGAAGCTAAATCTTTATTATCTAATTTAATTTTTACAACACTACTTTGCTGATCAGCTAAAACGGCAATTCTTTCTAATGCTTCAATTAGTTTTTTTGTATTAAAATTCAAAATCTTAGAAAAAGTATCAGGAATTAATTGTGAGTAATTAGGATAATTACCTTCAAGGGTTCTTGTCGTAATTATTTGATTAGAAGAAATAAATACTACCTGACCTTTATCATAGAAAAGCTTTATTGAATTTTCTGAGCTTCTCAAAGATACTAGTTTTTCAATTTCTCTTAATGATCTAGTTGGAATAGTTACTGACAAATCACCATCATTTGAAGATGAGTTTTGTTTATTGTCGGTAGGTTCTTCATTGCCAATTAAAGCTACAGCCAATCTATGACCATCCGTAGAAGCAGACTCTAAATAATTTGATTTAAATGTAAAATTAACACCTGTGAGTAATTGCTTTGAGTCATCATTACTACTTGCAAAAATGGTAGATTTTAAAGCTTTTAAAAAAGAACTAGGGTCAATATTCAAAGAAGTACCACTTTCTACAAATGGTAAATTAGGATATTCATCAGAAGGGATCCCTTTAAGAGTAAAAGAACCTCTGTCACTTTTTATTAAAATATTATCTGAATTCCCATCAACTTCTAAAGAAACAGGAGTTTCATTAGGTAGTTTGTTTACTATTTCGGATAAAAGTTTTGAAGGTATAGTAATAGCTCCACTATTTTTAACATTTCCATCAAAAGAAGTCTGAATTCCTAAATTAAGGTCAAATCCTGTCACGCTAATTTTATTGGTTCCTTCGTCAGCTGTTAAAAGTATATTTGCAAGAATTGGATGCGTTGGTCTTGAAGCAACTGCTTTGCTTACTAGTTGTATAGAATTATTTAATTCATTTTGATTACAAATAATTTCCATGGGAATTTGGAACTTTTTACAAATACAATATACTTTTTTCGTAAATTAAATTCAATAAATAATTTTTTCCCTTTTTCTAATATAAAAATTAATAATTAAATAAAAAATATAATAGTAGTAGTTACTGTGGAAACTGTGGAATTCTTGAATTAAAAAGCTTGTCTAAATAGTTTAAGAACATTGAAAGATGTGAAAAAAATTTTTTATTTGTTGAATATTTTTTTATTTAATAGAAAAATTTAAATTTATTCAACAAATTGAATTATTTATTATGTAATTTTCAACAAATGATCTTTGTTTTTAACTGATTTCCACAGACACTATTTTTTTTGGATTTTAATATCCTAATATTTTAGTTATACTTTTTAATGAAGGATCAACATTTTTCCTGAAAATTGCATCATTGTTTTTTATGGCGCAATCAGGATCTTTCAAGCCGTTTCCAGTAAGAACACAAACAATTGTCGATTCTTTCTGAATTCTATTTCTATTTTTAATAAGTCCAGCAACTGATGCTGCACTGGCAGGTTCACAAAAAATTCCCTCTTTGGCAAGAATTTTATAAGCATTGATTATTTCTTCATCTGTAACTGACTGAAAGTCTCCTTTACTCTCTTTTTTTACTTTTTTTGCTTTTTCTCTATTTACAGGATTTCCAATTCTTATTGCTGTTGCAATTGTTTCTGGATCTTTTACTATTATATTTTTTACTAATGGTGCAGAGCCTTCGGATTGAAAACCCATCATAATTGGTAATTTTAAATTTCTTTTTATTTTTGAATATTCTCTAAACCCCATCCAATAAGCAGTTATATTTCCTGCATTGCCCATTGGAATACAAAGCCAATCAGGAGCAATACCTAAGTCATCAACTATTTCAAAAGCTGCTGTTTTTTGTCCTTGTATTCGATATGGATTAACAGAATTAACAAGTTCTATAGGATGTTCTGATGATAAATCTCTAACAATTTCAAGAGCTTTATCAAAGTTTCCATTAATAGATATTATTTCAGCACCATACATTAAAGCTTGCGCAAGTTTTCCTTGTGCAACAAATCCTTCTGGGATTAAAACATAAGGTTTTAATCCGCCTCTAGAAGCATATGCAGCAGCAGCAGCAGAAGTATTTCCAGTACTTGCACAAATTACTGCATCGCGACCTTCTTCTTTTGCTTTGCTAATTGCCATAGTCATACCACGATCTTTAAAAGATCCTGTAGGATTAAGGCCATCATATTTTAAAAAAACTTTTGTTCCATTTCCAATTAAATTGCTAATTGACTCGCTTAGAATTAGTGGTGTATTTCCTTCATTGAGGGAAATAATAGGTGTTTTATTTGTAACTGGGAGATATTGTTTATAAGCTTCGATTAGACCCGGCCATCTTTTTTTTCTGTACTTAATACGTAGTTTATTTTTGATTTTATTTAATAACACCATAGTTGTTTAATTTGTTTTAATTTTTTCTAGAGGAGAATCGGTGAAAAAAGTTAATAATTCTGAAATTGATTCTACTTTATTCATAACTTTGCTCAAAGCGCTGACATCTAAAATTACAGTTTTAGTTGGATATCCTTCAAAAAAATTTATCAGATTTATTTTTCCATTTCCTATATTAATTCCTTCAATTACGCTTGCTCTAAGGGCCAACATGCCTGTTCTTTCATCATTTGCTCTGGGAGGGTGGATAACAGATGAAAGTCTTGTTAAAAAAACATTTCCTATTTCGGAATATACTAATTTGCTTGCAATCGTAATAGGAACTTCAAAATTTTTATTTAAAACTGCTCTAATTTCCTTATCAGGAGACCCGGTTGATTTCAAAATTTTTTTTAAATTTTTTGTTGATTTACCTTCTTTAGCAAAAGTTTTTAAAGAATTTACTTTAATTGTTCTAGAAAATATGCTGTATGTGATTTTAATTTCTTCGGCAGCATTTACCTTTGAAACATTAAAAAATAATGTAGAACTTGCTAAAATAAAAAATGTTTTGAATATTAAAAATTTACTAAATTTCATTTAGATATTTGCACCAGCGGCAATCTTAACAAGTCTTACTACTCCTTTTTCAGTTACTTTTTTTGCAATTTTTACACCCATTTCTTTTGTATATGGCTCATTTATAATTCTTGGAACCTTTTTTAGAAAAATGTCAATTGAATAGCCTGGTACTTTTTGTAAAATCTCTAAAAAGTTTCTCAATGGTTCTACATACATTATTACGTCACTTAAGCTGTTATTTTCGTTAATCGTATTTAATTTAATAGATTGAGGAAGATAGTTATTCAAATTTTTCAATATTTTAAGACTAAGTAAATCTATTTGATTTGTTAAACTTTCAATTATCTCATTTCTAAGAAATCCTCCTTTTGGAGAAAAGAGAAGATTTATAACTTCGTCTAAAAGTTTTTCTAAATCAAGATTTGTTTGCTTTGCAGCGTTAGAAAGTAGATCTTCTAAACGGTCCCATTTAAATTTATTATTATCAAAAAGCATCTCTTTAAGGCTTTCTCTTAATTGTGGATCAGGGTCTTCCATTAATCTTCTTGCAAAATATGGATAAGCTGCGCCTAATATTTTGAAGTTAGGATCTACGCTTAAAGCTATTCCTTCTAATGTAAGTAATGACCTAATTATAAGTGCATAGTATGGAGGTAGTCTGAAAGGGAATTTATACATAACACCAGACATATCGTCTGTAACACTCTTAAAATCCATTTTTGAAACTCCTTGTTCAACAGCGTTAATGAAAACATCTTGAAATGCTGGAACAATGGGTTCTAGATTAACTTCCTCTGATAAAAATCCTAATTTTACGAAATCTTGAGATAACTTATCGAAGTTTTTATTTACTAAATGTACTACTGCTTGAATTAATCCTGATCTAGATTCTCTGGAAACCTCGCTCATCATTCCAAAATCTAGATAACATAATCTTCCATCTTCCAAGGCTAATAAATTTCCTGGATGTGGGTCTGCATGAAAAAAACCATGTTCTAAAAGCTGTTCTAAACTACACTGAACCCCTATATCAATCATTTCATCAGGATTGATTCCTAATTTTTTTACGTCTTCTAAATTTGTTAATTTTGTACCGTCTATCCATTCCATTGTTAAAACTCTTCTTGACGTTACTTCTTTGTAAATTTTTGGTACGGCAATCATTTTATTATGTTTATGCATATCTCTAAATTTTTCTGCATTTGCAGCTTCGTTTAAATAATCCATCTCTTCAAAAACTCTCTTGCCTAATTCATCAATCAAAGCAACTAGATCACTTCTAATTAATCCGATATTGTTTTTTAGCCAAAACGCAATATTTCTCACTATGTAAAGATCTAAAGTTATCTGTTCTCTTAAACCTGGCCTTTGTACTTTTACTGCAACGATCTCTTCATTTTTTAATTTAGCTTTATGCACTTGTCCTAAAGAAGCAGCGGAAATTGGCTGTTTATCAATTTCTAAAAAAATGTCATCTATTCTGGATCCTAAATCTTCTTCAATTAATTCCATTGCTTTATCTCCATCAAACCCAGGTAGTTGATCTTGTAATTCAGATAATTCCTCTAGAAGAATCCCGGGAATTATATCTGGTCTTGTTGATAGAGCTTGACCTGCTTTGACAAATGCAGGTCCAAGTTCTACTAATAAATTTGTTAATTCTCGAGCTCTAATTCTTGCTTGTTGTTCATTTTTTAATCGTCCAGTTAATTTATCCCATCCAACATAAAAGATATAAGCAAAAATAGGTATAAGTGTTTGCCAAAGTCTTTTTAAAAGTCTTTTAGGATTTTTTTTGTAAATTTTAGAAATTGTTTCTGGATCATAATTCAAGAGGCCAGATACCTCTATAAAATCAGTAAAATCTTCTTTCATAACTTTATGTATGTAAAACCTTTATTTTTTTAAAAAAGAAGTTAATTTTTTTATATGGAAGATTTATCATGTTAATACAACTCAAAATAGAAAATATTGCCTTAATAGAAATTATAGAAATTAATTTTGAAAAAGGTTTGAATATCATAACCGGGGATTCAGGTTCAGGAAAATCACTAATTGTGGATTCCTTAAATGCTTTATTTGGTGGAACTAATATACCTCTAAAACATTTAATACGTCCAGGAAAAGATTTTTGTGTTATTGAGGCAATATTTTCTTCTTCTTCCGAAATTAATAATTGGTTAATTAGTAATGGTTTAGAAGTAAGCTCTTCAGAACTAAAAATCAAAAGAAAATCTTATAAAAAAAATAATAAAATTTTATCTAAATATAGTCTTAATAATATCTCAATGAATAGACAATCAGTAGAAAAACTTGGACGATTTTTGATAGATTTCGCAGGTCAGTCTGATACATATATGTTTGATTCTTTAGATAAGAGAAGATTAATTATTGATGACTTATGTTCTCAAGAACAAAAAAAAACTAGCGAAAGGATTAAAAAGATATGGGGAGAAAGTGAACTTTTAAAAAGATTATTGAATGAAAAAATAGAATCCTGTAGGAATCAAGAAGAAAATAACTTGGCAATTAAACAAATGTTGAAGAGTTTAGAAGAAGCAGATTTAAATTCCAGTGAAGAAATTTTAGAATTGGAGTTATTAGAAAATAAACTTGTAAATAATCTCGAAATTAACAATTCAATTCAATCATCATTAGAAAACTTAAATAACTTTAGTCATGAAGAACCATCAGTAACATTTTTGATAAATCAATCAATAAAATTTTTAAATAAAACAGCAGAGTACGATTTAAAAATTCAAAAATTTAGAGAGAAATTATTAAATATTCATGCTGATGTTGAAGATTTAATTTTTGCTCTAAACACATATTTGCGAGACATAGACAATTATGAAACTAATCTTCCAGAAATACAAAAAAGATTATTTTTTTTAAAAAATTTAGAGAGAACTTTTTCTTTGACCTTACCGAAACTAATTGAAAAGCGCGATCAATTAAAGACGTATATAAAACAAAATGATCAAGATAATGAGATTTTCAGGATTAAAGCTCAAATTGAAAATTTGCAAAGTAATTTAAATTCTCTATTTGTTTTTCAATCCACCGAAAGAAAAAAAATTGCTAATAAGTTACAAAATTCAGTAATGTCGATTTTAAGCAATTTAGGTTTAGAAAATGCAAATTTTTCAATTCAATTTTCCGAAGGCAAGCCGTCTGGCTATGGTATTGACAATATAAATTTTTTGTTTTCGGCTAATCCTGATCAGAAGCTTGCTCCTCTATCAAATGTTATTTCTGGTGGAGAAATGTCAAGATTCTTATTAGCGATAAAATCTAGTATTTCTAAAAAACCTAATACTCTCTTTTTAGATGAAATTGATAATGGCTTAAGTGGCAAATCTTTATTTTCTTTGGTTGAATTAATAAAAGAAATCTCTAAAGATCAACAAGTTTTATGTATTACACATCAGCCTTTTTTAGCGGCTGGAGGATTAGCTCATTTTAAAGTTAATAAAAATGTAATGAATGGAATAACTTATACTTCAATATCGAAATTAACTACAAATAAACAAAGAAAACATGAATTAGTAGAACTCATTGGGGGAGGTTTTGGCGAAGCAAATGATTACGCTTCTAGACTTCTTGAGAAAGCCGCTGCATAAAATAAAAAAAATTCCACTATAATAGGTTTTTTTAGATCATAAATAGATTTGAACATGGTCAAAAAAATTAATAATAGTTTTGAGAAAGGTAATGCAATCAATATTAGAGGAGCTCGTCAGCATAATTTAAAAAATATTGACCTTTCCTTACCTAGGAATAAATTTATAGTTTTTACAGGTGTTAGTGGAAGTGGAAAAAGTTCTTTAGCTTTCGATACGATTTTCGCTGAAGGTCAAAGAAGATATGTTGAGAGTTTATCAGCATATGCAAGACAATTTTTGGGGCAAGTAGATAAGCCAGATGTTGATAATATCGAGGGATTATCGCCTGCTATTTCAATTGATCAAAAATCTACAAGTCATAATCCTCGATCAACAGTTGGAACAGTAACAGAGATACAAGATTATTTAAGGTTATTGTTTGGCCGTGCTGGTGAGCCGCATTGTCATCACTGCGGTATGCCAATTTCGCCTCAAACAATTGATGAAATGGTTGATCAAATTCTTTTATTACCAGAGGGAACAAGGTACCAGTTATTGGCACCTGTTGTAAGGGGCAAGAAAGGTACTCACACAAAATTAATAAGTGGATTAGCCGCTGAGGGATTTGCTAGGGTAAGAATTAATGGGGAGGTAAGAGAACTTGCTGATAGTATTGAATTAGACAAAAATCAAATTCATAATATTGAGGTAGTAGTTGATAGATTAATCGCGAGAGAAGGAATACAAGAAAGATTGAATGATTCTTTGCAAACTTGTCTCAAAAGAGGTGATGGTTTAGCAATAGTAGAAGTTGTTCCTAAAAAAGGGGAAAATCTACCTCCTAACCTAGAAAGAGAAAAATTATATTCAGAAAATTATGCTTGTCCTGTTCATGGTTCTATTGTAGAAGAACTTTCTCCAAGATTATTTTCTTTTAACAGCCCATATGGAGCCTGTCCAGATTGTCATGGAATTGGTTATCTAAAAAAATTTACTGCGGACAGAGTAATACCAGATAAAACATTACCTGTTTATGCCGCAATAGCTCCATGGAGTGAAAAAGATAATACTTATTATTTTTCTTTACTATATTCTGTAGGCCAAGCGTATGGTTTTGAATTAAAAACTCCTTGGCAGGATTTAAGTGATTTGCAAAAAAAAGTACTACTTTTAGGATCAGATAAACCAATATTAATTCAAGCTGATAGTCGTTTTAAAACTTCTAGTGGTTTTGAAAGACCTTTTGAGGGAATTTTACCAATATTGGAAAGGCAATTGAATGAAGCTAATGGAGAATCAGTTAAACAAAAGTTAGAAAAATATTTAGAATTAGTGCCTTGTAAGACATGTTCCGGAAAAAGACTAAGACCAGAGGCATTAGCGGTTAAACTTGGTCCTTATAATATAACTGATTTAACTTCTATAAGCGTTTCTCAAACTTTAACTCATATCGAACGTATCATGGGATTAGGTAAAACAAAGAAGGAAAATATATCTTTATCAGAAAAACAAAAGCAGATAGGTGAGCTGGTTTTAAAAGAGATTCGTTTACGTTTGAAGTTTTTAATTAATGTAGGTTTAGATTACTTGACTTTAGATAGACCAGCCATGACTTTGTCTGGTGGTGAGGCTCAGCGTATTAGATTGGCTACACAAATAGGTGCAGGTCTTACTGGCGTATTATATGTATTAGATGAGCCTAGTATTGGTTTGCATCAGAGAGACAATGACAGATTATTAGAAACATTAAAAAGCTTAAGAGACTTGGGAAATACTTTGGTTGTGGTTGAACATGATGAAGATACTATGAAATCCGCAGATTATTTAGTAGATATTGGTCCAGGAGCAGGTGTTTATGGTGGGGAAATTATTGCTAAAGGGTCTTATCAAGATGTCTTAAATTCAGAAAAATCATTAACTGGAGCGTATCTAAGTGGTAGGAAGTCGATTCCTACTCCAAAAGAACGAAGATCATCTGTAAAAAAAAGTTTAATTTTAAATAATTGCTCTAAAAATAATTTAAAAAATATCTCTGTGGAATTTCCTTTAGGAAGATTAGTTTCTGTAACTGGTGTGAGTGGAAGTGGCAAGAGCACCTTGATAAATGAATTACTTCATCCTGCATTGTGTCATTCTCTAGGATTAAAAGTCCCTTTTCCTCAAGGTGTAAAAGAGTTAAAGGGTATAAAGGCAATTGATAAAGTTATCGTTATTGATCAGTCTCCAATAGGAAGAACCCCAAGATCAAATCCTGCTACATATACCGGTGCTTTTGACCCCATAAGGCAGATATTTACTGCCACAGTAGAAGCAAAAGCAAGAGGTTATCAGGCTGGTCAATTTAGCTTTAACGTGAAAGGAGGAAGATGCGAAGCTTGTAAAGGCCAGGGAGTCAATGTTATTGAAATGAATTTTTTACCTGATGTGTATGTTCAATGTGAAGTATGTAAAGGAGCTCGTTTTAATAGGGAAACTCTTCAAGTTAAATATAAAGGTTTCAATATATCTGATGTTTTAGGGATGACTGTTGAACAAGCTGCAGAAACTTTCTCTGCTATACCTCAAGCTTCTGATAGATTATCTACATTGGTAGATGTCGGCTTAGGATATGTCAAATTAGGCCAACCAGCTCCTACTTTATCTGGTGGAGAGGCTCAAAGAGTTAAGTTAGCTACGGAATTATCAAAAAGGGCCACTGGAAAAACTTTATATTTGATTGATGAACCAACTACAGGGTTAAGTTTTTATGATGTTCATAAATTAATGGATGTGATACAACGTTTGGTAGATAAAGGTAATTCAGTAATTGTTATTGAACATAATTTAGATGTTATTAGATGTTCAGATTGGATTATCGATTTAGGACCTGATGGTGGGGATAAAGGCGGAGAAATTATTGCAGAAGGTATTCCTGAGGATGTAGCAAAAAATCCTATAAGTCATACAGCAAAATATCTTAAGAAGGTTCTGAAATAAGAAATCCTTGTTGTATTTCTTTGTATCTTTAATTATTTCAGAAAAACGAAAGTCTTTTTTAGAGGGGTATAAATCTAGTCTGTAACTACTTTTTTAAAAATTTTCGTATTAAACGAATTTAAAATCATAATCCTTTCTTAATATTTCATTAGAAAATTCAGCTTATTTGTATTAAAGGCCGTTGATCGGAGGATTTGCTTAATGAGGTTGAAATTTTTACATTTACATTTACATGGTCTTATACGTTCTAAAAATCTTGAGTTAGGCAGGGATGCAGATACAGGAGGGCAAACACAATACGTTTTAGAGTTAATTAAAAGTTTGGCTAATACTTCAGAAGTTGATCAAGTGGATTTAGTCACTCGTTTAATAAACGATCCTAAAGTAGGCGATGAATATTCTCAAGAGGAAGAATTTGTAGAACCTGGAGTTAGAATTTTAAGATTCAAATTTGGACCAAATAAATATTTAAGAAAGGAATTGCTTTGGTCTTATTTAGATCATTTAGTTGAAAGCCTTATTTCTTACTATAAAAAAAACAAAAAGCCTAATTTCATTCATGCACATTATGCTGATGCTGGATATGTAGGAGTTAAACTAAGTAAATACTTAAACGTTCCACTTATTTTTACTGGTCATTCTTTAGGAAGAGAGAAAAAAAGGAAATTGCTTGATACTGGTTTAAAAACTAATCAAATAGAAAAGCTTTATTCCATAAGTAAAAGAATTGAAGCAGAAGAAAAAGCATTGAAGTCTGCAGATATTGTTGTTACAAGCACTAAACAAGAGTCAGTGTATCAATATTCCCAATATTCTTCTTTTTCACCTCACAAAGCTAAAGTAATTCCTCCTGGTGTTGATCACAATAAGTTTCACCATATTCACTCGACAACAGAGACAGCTGAAATTGAAAATATGATGAAACCTTTTCTAAAGGATACTACTAAACCTCCATTATTGAATATTTCTAGAGCTGTACGAAGAAAAAATATTCCTTCTTTGATTGAGGCATATGGAAGATCTGAAAAATTAAAAAGAAAAACTAATTTAATTTTGATTTTGGGTTGTAGAGATAGTACTTCTAAACTTGACCCTCAACAAAAAGATGTTTTCAATACTATTTTTGAAACAATTGATAAATATAATTTGTATGGAAAGGTAGCTTATCCAAAAAAACATCTTCCAAGTCAGATTCCTGCTTTATATAGGTGGGCTGCTAGCAGAGGTGGTGTGTTTGTAAATCCAGCTTTAACAGAGCCTTTTGGTTTAACGCTTCTTGAAGCTTCTTCATGTGGATTACCGATAATATCAACAAATGACGGAGGGCCAAAAGAAATTCGTTCAAAATGTGAAAATGGACTTCTGGTAGATGTTACTGATATTAATGAGTTGAAAGTTATTCTTGAAAAAGGAATTTCAAATAATAATATGTGGAAATTATGGAGCAGAAATGGAATTGAGGGTGTTAACAGGCACTTTAGCTGGAACACTCATGTACGCAATTATTTATCAATACTTAAAGAAGAATTTTCAAGTTCAAATAGTTATTCTTCATCTGACATTAAACATAGTTGTTTAAAAGGAAGTTCTTCACTTATAAAACCCCATTGATCAAATACCTTAGGATCTGAGTGAAGAATTAGTTGATTATTTTGAGTTTTCTTTAGTTTGAAGCCCTTTTTAGAAAGTTTTTTCATTAAGTTAGCAGTTTCTTCGAATCTTGATGCCATCGCTTCAAGACTTGAGCAGTCACTTGTTAATCCATTATCTTTCCATGTAAAAAAACTCATAACAAATTTTTTAAAGACTGATTTTTAAAACTATACCTAAAATTATAAGTAAAATGTTGATTTTCCAAAAATTTTCAACTATTTTTTGTTCCTTAACTCCTTTAAGTTCAAAATGGTGGTGCAGTGGAGCCATTAAAAATATACGTTTACCTCTGTGAAATAATTTTTTTGTAATTTTAAAAACCCCTACTTGAATCATTACTGATAGTGATTCAATAATAAATATTCCTGAGAAAATAGATAAGGTAAAAACGCTATTAGTTAATACTGCGACAGAACCCAGAATTGCACCAATACTTAGAGATCCTGTGTCACCCATAAATATTTTTGCAGGATAACTATTGTACTTGAGAAATCCAAAGCATATGCCTGACATTGAATAACATAGGATACTAAAAACAAAAAGCTCTTGTTGTTCTTTCATTAATATTTCTGTTCCTAATCCATAAAATACAATCCCACTGCATCCAGCTGCTAATCCGTCTAGTCCATCAGTCAAATTTACTGAATTACTTATGCCCACTAGTACTAAAAAAGAAATTGGCAATATGAAAATATTCATATTTATCCCCCAGGAGTCAGATACTGTTATTAATGGATCGATTAAATTTTTTTCATAGGCTAAAAATATAAAAATTATTGAGATGCCACTTTGTAAGGTAAATTTCTGTTTTGTTTTTAATCCTGTATTTTTTTTGTTTTTTATACTTAAATAATCATCTAGAAAGCCTGTAAAAAAGAACCCAAAAATAGTCAGGAATAAAAGAAATAATTTTAGAGAACCTAAATTTATAGTTATTATCAAAAGAAAAATTAAAAAAGGGATTATCATAAAAATCCCACCCATTGTTGGGGTATCACCTTTTTTATAGTGATCAGCAGGACCTTCAGTTCGAATATTTTGCAGTAAATTTAATTTTCTTATTATCTTTAAACCATTCTTTGTTGTGAATAAAGAAATAAAAAAAAATAATGTGAAAACTCCTATATAAATAAAATTATTAAAAAAATAGGAGGTTATTATTAAAGCAAAAGTATTTAATATTAATAACGATTTAAAGTTAAATTTTTTAATCTTCCCAATCATCTTCTGAAGGGTCTTCTTCAGTTTTATAATCTTCTTTTTCTCCCATTAGCGCTGAAAGCTCCTCTTCTTCTATAGTACTAATCTCTTGTGAATCTCCTTCTTTCTCTGCAACAAGTCTCCCTGTCGTTTCAAGCCAAGATAACAGATCAGGTTCATCTCTTAATGGCAACACAGGAGCAGGATCATCTCTGTGGTAGCAAGTTAAAGCAGGATTGACTTCAGAAATATCGTCTAATCTAAGTTTTAGTTTATTTGAGTCCATTAAAAGTTTTGCTCTATATATAAGATAATACATAAAGACGCACACGAAAAACTTTGTTTAATAAAGCAAATTTAAAATACTTTTTTATCTGGCTAATTTCACTGTTGCTGTCTGGATTATTTAAACTTATTGGATACTTGAATCCAAATGTTTTAATAATTAATAACTTTCTTATCTTCTTACTAGTTTTTGGTCCAGCTCTTTTAGTTACAATAATATTAGTTTTTAATAAGTTTTCAAATTCTTAATTACGTCAAAAATTTAAATTTATGGAGCAAATTTAGATGCAGCAGGTAAAAAAAGTTGTACTAGCGTATTCTGGCGGGGTAGATACGAGCGTTTGTATTCCATATTTAAAGAATGAATATGGAATTTCAGAAGTGGTTACTTTTGTAGCAGATCTTGGACAAGGCGAGGATTTAGAACTTATTAGGCAAAAAGCTTTAAATTCTGGTGCATCTAAATCAATCGTTGGCAATTTAGTTAATAGTTTTATAGAAAGATACGCTTTCCCAGCAATTAGAGCAAATGCATTATATTTAGATAAATATCCTTTATCTACTGCTCTTGCTAGACCTTTAATTGCTGAAAATCTCGTGAATCTTGCTAGAGAGATTAATGCCGATGCAGTAGCTCATGGATGCACTGGTAAAGGGAATGATCAAGTTCGGTTCGATTTAGCAATTAATGCTCTAGGCCCTGATTTAAAAATAATTACTCCTGCAAGGGAGTGGAATATGAGTAGAGAAGAGGCAATAGTGTATGGAGAAAAATTTGGTATTCCTGCACCAGTATCAAAAAAATCACCTTATTCAATCGACGTTAACTTACTTGGTAGGAGTATTGAAGCAGGCATATTAGAAGACCCAATGCAAGAAGCACCTGAAGATATATTTTCGATGACATCATCAATTGATAATTCACCTGATTCCTATCAAGATATAGAAATTGTTTTTAAAAATGGCTTTCCAGTTGGAATTAATGATGAATTCTTAACTCCAGTAGAGATTATTCAAAAAGCTAATGATCTTGCAGGTAATCACGGTTTTGGAAGAATAGATATGATTGAAGATCGAGTAGTAGGAATTAAAAGTAGAGAGATTTACGAAACACCTGGCCTCTTACTTTTAATCAAAGCTCATAAAGAATTAGAAAGCATAACATTAAACCCCGATGTTGTTGATTTTAAAGGAATAGTGGAAAAAAAATGGGGTCAATTAGTCTATCAAGGTTTTTGGTTTGGACCTCTTAAAGAAAGTTTAGATGCATTTATATCATCGACTCAAACTTCAGTTAATGGAAGAGTAAAGATTAGACTTTATAAGGGGAACGCAATAGTTATTGGGAGAATGTCAGAAAATAATTCACTTTACAGAGAAGATTTGGCAACTTATAGCAAAGATGACGTTTTCAATCATTCTTTAGCTGAGGGTTTTATTTATATGTGGGGTATGTCTAATAAAATATGGGCTGAGTTAAATTCAAAAACAAAAGATTAACATTTAAGATTCTGCATTTTCTTTAGTTGCAGTATCATCTTTTCCAGAAGTTGAAGTTTCTGCACTTGCTACTGGTTTTTTTTCTTTAGAGTCAACTTTGACATCTGGATTATCTTTATTATCTGATTGAGTTGTACTTTTATTCGAGGGTCTTGGGGTTGGCAAAGGACCTTCTTGTTTAACGGTCATGTATCTAATAACATCTTCACTTAGTCTCATTGCTTTTTCAATTTTGAAAATATGTTGCCCATCACCTTGATGACTTAGTTGCACGTAAATACCTTCTCTATGTTTTGTTATTTGATAGGCTAATCTTCTCTTACCTCTCATTTGACTATCAAGAATTATACCGCCAAATTCTTCTAAAAGCTTATTGTATTTATCAATGTGATTAGTTACTTCATCTTCCGCAATGTCTGGGCGGAGGATATACATGGTTTCGTAATAAGATTGTTGATTGTTCATGGTTTCAGACAAGGTCTTTGGCTCATAAATCTGTGTGATGAGCGTCTGTTCATTATTTACGATACATTACGATAGGCAATTTCTTAAAAAATAGGATCATTTTTAAAGATATTTCTTTAGTGCGTCATTCATTACATGAAAGGGCACTTCTAAACCATCTGTCCAAAATGATATTGATTTCATTCCTTGAGCAACAAGCATTTCCAAACCATTTATAGTCATGCATCCTTTTTTGGCGCTTAATTTTAATAAAGGAGTTGGGGCAGGATTGTAGATTAAATCATAAACAATTGCTTTTGAGTTAAGAGATCTCCAAAAAGCTTTGCCATATGGCAGTTCATTATTTTCATATTTAGTTGTTTTCATTCCTACTGGTGTTGTATTTACAATCAAATCTGCTTCCTGAATTAAAATTTGGGCTTGTTCATCATTATTTAATAAACCCTGTAGTTGAATTTGATTATCAAAGTTTTTTACTAATTCATCTAGTGATGATTTGTTACGTGATATTACTGAAATTGTTGAAAGATTTAAATTTATTAAACCTTGAATAACAGATCGTGCTGCGCCCCCTGAGCCAAGAATTATTGATTTTTTCTTTGCTAAGTTTAAACTTTTTAATGGATAAATAAAACCTTCTACATCAGTATTAGTTGCGCTCCATTCTTTTTCAGAATTTAATTTCAGGGTATTTATTGCTTTAAGTTTGTTAGCAATGGGTGAGATTTCACTACAAAGGTTAAATACTTTTTCTTTGTGAGGAATTGTAATGTTTAAACCTTTGCAATTAATCTTTTTAAAAGAATTCAGAACTAATTCTAGATCTTCATCTTTACATGGTATAGCAATATAGATTAAATCTAAGCCTAAATATTGAAGGGCAGCATTTTGCATAATTGGTGACAAAGAATGGCTTACTGGATTACCAATTAATGCTATAAAAGATGTCTTACTTGAAATCATGTTTAGACTTTTTTCCTTAAAAATACTGATCTGTTCGGGAACCACACCCCGTCTTTGAGTAACAATAATGACGACGATGAACGATTATGGAGAATAACAAATATTGAGAATTTACCCATGGGTAAGGTTGTAGGAATTGATTTAGGAACAACTAATAGTTGTGTCGCCGTAATGGAAGGTGGTAAACCTACTGTAATAGCAAATGCTGAGGGTTTCAGAACTACTCCATCAGTTGTTGCATATACAAAAAATCAAGATCAGCTTGTTGGACAAATAGCAAAAAGACAAGCTGTAATGAATCCTGAAAATACTTTTTATTCTGCAAAACGTTTTGTCGGTAGAAGGGTTGATGAAGTTAATGAAGAATCTAAAGAAGTTAGTTATTCTGTTGAAAAATCTGGTTCTAGTGTCAAATTAAAATGTCCTATTTTGGATAAGCAGTTTTCTCCTGAAGAAGTAAGTTCTCAAGTTTTAAGAAAGTTAGCAGATGATGCGGGTAAATATCTTGGTGACAAAGTTACACAGGCTGTAATTACAGTTCCAGCTTATTTTAATGATTCCCAAAGACAGGCTACGAAAGATGCTGGAAAGATTGCAGGTTTAGAAGTCCTCAGAATTGTTAATGAACCAACTGCTGCGGCTTTAGCATATGGTTTGGATAAAGAAAATGAAAAAATTCTTGTTTTTGATTTAGGGGGAGGAACATTTGATGTCTCAGTTATTGAGGCTGGTGATGGAGTAACTGAAGTTCTATCCACATCTGGAGATACACATTTAGGTGGTGATGATTTTGATAGATGTATCGTAGATCATTTAGCTAGTACTTTTAAATCAAACGAGGGAATTGATCTTAGACAAGATAAGCAAGCTTTGCAAAGATTGACTGAAGCTGCAGAAAAGGCAAAAATAGAGCTCTCAAATGCTACGCAAAGTGAAATAAATTTACCTTTTATTACAGCGACGCCCGAAGGACCAAAACATTTGGATTTGAACCTTACTAGAGCAAAGTTTGAGGAATTAGCAGCTTCTTTAATCGATAGGTGTAAGACTCCAGTTGAGAGAGCTATAAGTGACGCAAAAATTTCTACTAGTGAAATTGATGAAGTTGTTATGGTAGGAGGCTCATCAAGAATACCTGCTGTTTTAGATTTAGTTAAAACAATAATTGGCAAAGAACCAAATCAAACTGTAAATCCTGATGAGGTAGTAGCTGTTGGAGCCGCTATTCAGGGAGGAGTTTTAGCAGGAGAGGTTAAAGATATATTATTGCTTGACGTTACTCCACTTTCTTTAGGTGTAGAGACTTTAGGTGGAGTAATGACAAAAATGATAAATCGAAATACCACAGTACCTACGAAGAAATCTGAAACATATTCAACTGCTGTAGACGGTCAAACAAATGTTGAAATACATGTTTTACAAGGTGAAAGAGAAATGGCTTCTGATAATAAAAGCTTAGGAACTTTTAGATTGGATGGTATACCTTCAGCACCAAGAGGCGTGCCGCAAATCGAAGTCACATTTGATATCGATGCAAATGGTATTCTTAGCGTTACTGCTAAAGATAAAGGAAGTGGCAAAGAGCAAAGTATCTCTATCACTGGTGCTTCAACTCTATCTGATAATGAAGTAGAAAAAATGGTAAAGGATGCTGAATCAAATGCATCTGCAGATAAAGAAAAAAGAGAAAAAATCGATTTAAAAAATCAAGCTGAAACACTTGTATATCAGACAGAAAAGCAACTTGGTGAGTTAGGAGATAAAATTGATGCTACAGCAAAGTCTAAAGTTGAAGAAAAAAGTAATGCTTTAAAAGAAGCAACTTCAAAAGAAGATTATGAATCAATGAAAAAACTTCTTGAAGAACTTCAGCAAGAACTTTATGCGGTTGGTTCATCTGTTTATCAGCAACCAGGTAATCAACCACCATCACCTGGCCCAACAGGCGGGACTGATCAGAGTGATTCAAATGAAAAAGGTGGAGATGATGTAATTGATGCAGACTTTACTGAAACAAAAGATTAGTAAAGGTAATTTTTAATTTCATTTGCAACCCATTTAGAACAAGCCGGAGCCAGTAAAATCCCATTTTTATAAAAACCTGTGCATATTATTAGTCCATCTTCAAGATTTTTCATTATTGGTGAGGGTTCACCATCTGGTCTTGACCTTATTCCGTACCATTTTTTAGAAATTTTTCCTTTCATCAGCCAATTTGGTTTTTGATCGAGAAAATTTGTGAGTTTTTCGAATGTATCTTCTTCTGGCTTAGTACTATATTCGTCAGTTGAACCAATTATGAGCTTATTTTTTGATTTTGGAATGAAATTTTTACCATCTATATTGAATTGTTTTGGAAGGGATAATAAATCAACTTCTGCCTCATTTATTTCAACTTCTATAGCTTGACCTAAAACTGGTTTTAATTTGATGTTGTGAGATAGATTATCTATTAAATCAACTCCTTTTAGAGAATTACATAAAATAACCATATTAGACTTGATGTTTTCATTGTTTCTTGTTGTAGAAATCCAATGATTGTTTGATTTTCTTATTTTTATTATTTCTTCTGCTAAAAAATTAATTTTTTTATCTTTTAGATATTTATCTAACGTTTTGAGTAACGACGTAGCATTTATTCTTCCATCCTTGAAGGAAATCATTCCTTTTATATTTTTTGTTTGGAAGGCTTCATTTATATTTTTGATAAATTTTGAGTCTTTTTCTAAAATTCTTAAGTTTATATCATTATTTTCAGAAATAAATTTCTCCAATTTTTTAAATTTTTCTTCATTCGTAGTAAGTTGTATTAATGGCTTTTCGATATTTAATTGATTATTAAATTTTTGCAGGAATGTAATCCATTGTGGCCATAATTCAATGCTTTGCTTCCTGAGATCCCAACTTCTGCCTCTTCTTTTTTGATACATATTACCCATTAGTAAGCCTAAAGCTGCGTTGCTACTATTTTGTACTTGAGATGGATCTATTATTGTTATTTGAAACCCTAATTCTGATAATTCTAAGGCGTTAAATTTTCCAATAATTCCTGATCCAACAATAACTATGTGTGTTTTTTGAAAATTTTCTTTTAACCTTTTCATTGATATATTAGAAATACTTGCTTATCTGACTTAATAGTTAAAGATTTTTTGAAACATCCTTCAATTATATTCAAAATTGTTTGTCCCGATCGTCCTGGCCTTGTAAGTTTACTTACAAGTTGGATTTCAAATTATGGTGGCAACATAAAACATTCTGATCATCACACAGACCAAGATGCGGGTTTGTTTCTTAGTCGAATTGAATGGAATAGTAAAAATCCATCTTTTAATAGAGATGAAATTTATAAAGAATTTGAAAAAATTGCGGATAAAGTAAATGGAAAATTTAATGTAAATTATTCTGATGAAATTCCAAATGTCGCTATTTTCGTGAGTAAACAAAATCATTGTTTGATTGATTTACTTTGGCGAGTAAGAAATGGTGAACTCAAAATGAAAGTGCCGTTAATAATTTCAAATCATTCTGATCTTGAAAATATTGCAAATGACTTTAATGCACAATTTGTCCACATTGATACCTTTAATAATGATAAATCTATGGTTGAAGATCAATTTTTAAGTTTACTAAGAAAATATAAAATTGATCTTGTAATATTAGCCAAATATATGCAAATTTTGAGTGACTCTTTTTTAAAAAAGTTTTCAACAATAATAAATATTCATCATTCTTTCTTACCTGCATTTAAGGGCGGGCAACCATATCATCGAGCATGGAAGAGAGGTGTTAAATTAATCGGTGCTACAGCTCACTATGTTACTGAAGATCTAGATGAAGGCCCGATAATAGAGCAATGCACAGTTAATGTAAGTCATAGGGACGAAGTTGATGATCTGATTAGAAAAGGAAGAGATATTGAAAGAATTGCTTTAGCAAGAGCGGTTAGATTACATCTAAATCATCAAGTATTTGTTTACAACAGCAAAACTGCTGTTTTTGATTGATAATAAATTTCTAGTTTTCTAATTCTATTTGTATTTGTCTTTCATAAATTGATTCTTCATTAAAAGCTCTTGCTATCAAGAAACTTGCAATGCAGCTTATTAAGACAGGTTTCATTATTAATAAATTTTTTGTCAAGGCAAAAGCTAAAAACATAGCTGTAATTGGGGTTCGCGAACATCCTGCTACGAAAGCTCCCATTCCCGCAAAAATGTATGTACTAGGTGCATGTCCTGTTGCAATTTCTACCCAGCTCCCCATTATTAGTCCGATTGACCCGCCTAAAGTAAGCATAGGATAGAACAATCCTCCAGGAGCTCCAGATGCTGCAGCTAAACCTGTCGTGATAAATAATACTAAAACTGCTAACAAAGCAATTTCAATACTTATATTTTGCTCAGCTATTATTTTCTGTAATTCATCTAAATTATGAAATGTACTGGGTAAAAAAGAATAAATACTTCCTAAAATAAGTCCACAGATACTCATTTTCAAAACAAATTTATTTTTATACCACTTTTGCCCAAGATTTTGCATTAATAAAACATATCTGCTGTACAATTCTGCAAAGATCCCAATAATTATTCCTAATAAAACTAGGTATATAAAATCTATGGGTAAGAAAAAAACTGATGGGTCATATTCTTTTTGAATCAAAAATCCGAGGTTAAAATCAAAGCCTCCTGCTTTAGGATCTAATCCCAAGGCTTGAATAATATCAGCGGAGGAATCTGCAATGAAAGTTGTAATTATTACTAATAGTAAAATTACTGGTCTTGCAGAGTTTAATAGCTCTTCTATTGCATAAACAAACCCTCCTAATGGAGCGCTAAATACTGCAGCTATTCCAGCACCACCACCTGCTGCTACTATGACTCTTCTGAAGGCTGTAGGAGCTTTGAGCCATTTGGCCATTTGCCAAGCAACTGATCCTCCCATTTGAACCGATGGACCCTCTGGACCTAAAGGGAATCCACTACCAATAGCGATAATTCCTGATATGAGCTTTACTAATCCTACTTTTATACTCATTGGCACTTTTTTATGCCTTAAGAAACCCATGATTTGACTCACACCCGAACCTTTTGCTGCAGGTGCAATATTTTTAATCAAATATCCCGCAATTGCTCCTCCTACAGCTCCAAAAATTGGTAATACTGCAATAGATGGCAATTGGTCTAAAAGTGCTAATCTCCAATTATTTATAAAGTAGATTCCAGTTTTAAAAGATATGCTTGTAATTGAAGCTCCTAAACCTGTTAATAAAAGCGACAATGCAACGACGAGAGATCTTTGTCTTAATAATTTTTTAATGCTACGAGAAGAATTATTACTGGTTTTTTGAATATTTTCTTTTATGAGGTTTTGCATAATCCATGATCATTTTGACAAACTGAAATCGAGTATTTCATCAAATTGAAGATAACGATAAAGTTCATCTGAATATGGATTAATTTTATTTTTAGTAATATCCTGATATTCTTCTATTTCAGGGATTTTTCCAAGGAGTGCGCAAACTGCTGCTAATTCTGCACTACCTAAAAATACTTGGGCATTCTTGCCAAGCCTATTGTCAAAATTCCTTGTACTAGTTGAAAATACGACAGATCCTTCATCTACTCTGGCTTGATTCCCCATACATAAAGAACAGCCTGGTAACTCTAATCTTGCCCCACAATTTTCAAATATTTTATAATAGCCTTCAGCTTTTAGAGTTTCTTCATCCATTTTTGTTGGTGGACAAATCCATAATTTAGCTTTTAAATTTTGTATACCCTCAAGAACTTTCGCGGCTGCCCTGTAATGACCAATATTTGTCATGCAAGAACCTATAAAAACCTCGTTAATAGTTGTATTTGCAACATCAGTGATTTCTTTTACATTATCTGGATCATTAGGGCAAGCAACTATAGGTTGTGTTACTTCTGCTAAATCAATTTCAATGATTTCTTCATATTGAGCGTCTGTATCAGGTTGCATTAATGATGGTTTTTTTAACCAATTTTTCATATCCTTTATTCTTCTTGAAATCGATTTTGAGTCTTCATAATTGCTTTCAATCATTTTTTCTAGCAGGCAAATATTGCTTCTTAAGTATTCTTGAATAGTTTCTTGTGATAAAAGTATTGTGCTACCAGCGCACGAGCGTTCTGCAGTAGCATCAGTGAGTTCAAAAGCTTGTTCAAGTTTTAGGTTTGGTAATCCCTCAATTTCCATGATTTTCCCGTTAAATATATTTTTCTTATTTGCCTTCTCAACAGTTAAGAGTCCCTTTTTAATTGCAAAAAGAGGGATTGCATTGACTAAATCTCTAAGAGTAATTCCTTGTAATAATTCTCCCTTAAATTTAACCAGCACAGATTCCGGCATATTTAATGGCATTGATCCTATTGCAGCTGCAAAGGCAACAATGCCCGAGCCTCCAGGAAATGAAATGCCAAGTGGAAATCTTGTATGACTATCTCCACCTGTGCCAACAGTATCAGGGAGAAGCATTCTGTTAAGCCAGCTATGAATTATGCCGTCTCCAGGCTTAAGAGCTACTCCACCTCTTTGAGATATAAAATCAGGTAACTCTTTATGGGTAACGAGATCTACTGGTTTAGGATATGCAGCTGTGTGACAAAAACTTTGCATTACTAAATCCGCAGTGAATCCTAAACAAGCTAGTTCTTTTAGTTCATCTCTAGTCATTGGCCCAGTAGTATCTTGACTGCCAACTGTTGTCATAATTGGCTCACAGGTCATTCCTGGCCTGACTCCATCTAAACCGCATGCTTTTCCTACTATTTTTTGAGCTTGAGTAAAGCCAGAATTACTTTCTGTTGGATTTTGTGGTCGGATAAATATTTCACTCGGTTGATAATCTAATTTGTTTCTAATTTTGTCCGTAAGAGATCTTCCAATCATAAGATTAATCCTACCGCCAGCTTGAATTTCATCAGTAAGAGTTGATGGATATAAGTCGAATTTACTTATTAATTCTTCGGTATTTGAATCTTTTTCAATTTTTTTTATGATGCCTTCATAAGGATATATTTTAATAATATCTCCTGTTTTCATATGAGATACGTCAGCTTCTATAGGTAAAGTCCCTGAATCTTGTGCTGTATTAAAGAAAATAGGGGCTATTTTGCTACCAATTATTATTCCACCTGTTTTTTTGTTTGGAACATAAGCGATATCTTCGCCTATATGCCAAATTAGTGAATTAATAGCAGATTTTCTAGAACTTCCTGTTCCAACAACATCTCCAACATAAGCTATTGGTAAGTTTTGTTTTTTTAAATTATCAAGAATCTGTAGTCCATTTGGTTTTTTGAATTCCAACATAGCCAACGCGTGCATTGGAATATCTGGGCGTGTTGTAGCGTGTATAGCTGGAGATAAATCGTCTGTGTTTGTTTCCCCATCAACTTTAAACACTAAACATACAATTTCCTTCTCTAAAACTTTTTTATTTTTGAACCATTCTGCCTCTGCCCAACTATTTACAACCTCTTTCGCATAAATATTATTTTGAGATAATTCATAAATTTCATTAGCTGAGTCGTAAACAAGAATAATATTTTTTAAAACTTCTGCCGCTTTCTTAGCAAGAAAATTATTTTCTCCTTTAAGTATTTCAACCAATGAATTTACATTATATCCGCCTATCATTGTTCCTAGTATTTCAACTGCTTTTTCAGGATTAATTGATTTGCAAGATTTTTCGGAATTAACAATTGCTGTAAGCCAGCTTGCTTTTACATAAGCAGCTTCATCAACTCCTGGTGGTACTCTATTTATTAGTAAATCAAGTAAATAAGATGAATCGTAAGTACTATCTTGTTCTAGTAATTTAGTAATACAATTTGTTTGCTCTGCATTTAAAGGTAAAGGAGGTATACCTTTGGTAGCTCTTTCAGCTACGTGATCTGCATATTCTTTTAGCAATGTTTCCAAATTATTCATTAGTAAGGTTTAATGCCTAATCTATTGTTATTTTTAATATTGAAAAGGAGAGTATTCATAAATGCTTTTTTAAATATTCAAACTTCTTAATTAATCAATGACGACATCATCAAATAATTCAGCTTTAGAAAAGACTTCAGATTTACATGTTGTTGAAACACGTCCATTAATACCTCCAAGCAGATTACATAATGATATACCTTTAGATCACGCTTCTGCTAATACAGTATCTAACACTAGAAGATCGATACAAAATATTCTGCATCATAATCATAAGAAGCTTTTAGTCATTGTTGGTCCATGTTCAATTCATGATCTAGAGGCGGCAAAGGAATATTCAAAATATATTCAAAACTTTCGAGAAATTTATAAAGATAAATTAGAAATAATTATGAGAGTATATTTTGAGAAGCCAAGAACAACTATTGGTTGGAAGGGTTTGATTAATGATCCTCATCTAGATGATTCTTATGATATTAATACTGGTTTAAGAAGGGCAAGAAGTTTGCTTTCATATCTAGCAACTCGTGGAATACCTTCTGCTACAGAATTACTAGATCCAATTGTTCCTCAATATATTGCTGACTTAATAAGTTGGACAGCCATAGGTGCGCGTACTACTGAAAGTCAAACTCATAGGGAAATGGCATCAGGATTATCAATGCCTATAGGTTTTAAAAATGGTACGGATGGTTCTTTTACTACTGCAATAAATGCAATGCAGTCAGCTTCAAAATCGCATCATTTCTTAGGTGTAAATGAAAATGGGATGGCTTCTATTGTTAATACTACGGGAAATCCAGATGGACATATTGTTTTAAGAGGAGGTTCAAAAGGCCCAAATTTTGAAAGTGAACATGTTAAAAGAACTTCAGCTGAATTGAAGCAATGTAATCTTCCTCATAAAGTGATGATTGATTGTAGTCATGGAAATTCTAATAAAGACTTCCGAAAACAGTCGGAAGTGTTAAAAGACATAGCTTCTCAAATTAGTAATGGTGAAAAAAATATTTTAGGAGTTATGCTTGAAAGTCATTTGAAGGAAGGAAATCAAAAACTTTTAAAAAAAGATGATCTTCAGTTCGGTAGAAGCATTACAGATGCATGCATAGATATAGAAACAACAAAAGAATTACTCGCTATTTTATACAACTCTCTTAGTTAGTTATAAAAAAATTAAAAAATAATGCTGAAAAAATTGGAACTATTAAATTATCTATTCCTAAAACACTAAATTGTTCGATCAAAGTCGCAAAAAAAGCCATTGTAAAATAATTTAAATTAAAACTATTTTGTTGGGTGTATCCTATTGAGCAAACTACTATCAAACTTGTTAAAAACATTGTCATAGTTCCAAATAAAGATTTTTTTTGTTTAAAAAAAATCCAACTTTTTGATTTAAAGCTTTTTCCTATTAATCCAGCTAATCCATCACCAAAAGTCATTGTAAAAAATCCAGTAATTAATGCATATGGATCTTTATCCCAGAATAGATAAATCAAAATAAATAAACTTAGACAATAAAATAATGTTCCATAACTCTTCCTCTCAATATCCTCAATTGTTGGAAATAATTTATAGGTGTAATTGATGAAAACCATTAACGAAACAATTCCTGTAAAAATAAGAGCTGAATTTTGATCAATTTTTAAAAATTGTGCAACCGGTATTAATGGCCCTATTCCAATATGTATTATTTTTCTGACTATTTCTTTGCTATCTTCATTATATTTTTTAAAAACTATTGATATTAAAAATATTGAAAATAAATATAATAAAACTACTGAAAATTTTATCAATTTGATTAAGCTGCTTTTTGATGAGTTGTCATTACTCTAAGTTTTAATATTGCTTTGGCTTCTAGTTGCCTTACTCTTTCTCTTGAAACATTAATTTGTCTTCCTATTTCTGCAAGTGTTAATGGTTCTTCACCATCTAGGCCAAATCTGAGTTTCATGATTTTTTGTTCTCTTTCATTTAATTGAGAAAGCCAAGTTCCCAAATGTTCTTTTTGAATACTTCTATCCATACCTTCCATAGGCTCTTCACAGTTTGGATCAGGTATGAGCTCACCTAAAGTACTTCTGTCTTCTTCGCCTCTTGCATGAGCATCAAGGGAGGCGCAAGGAGCACTCTGCGAAATTAAATCTTCTAAATCTTTTTGATCAATTCCCATTTCAGTTGCCATTTCCAATCTGGTAGGTTGTCTACCAAACTTATGTGATAATTCTCTAGAGACTTTTCTCATTTTGGATAGTTTTTCACTTATGTGAATAGGCAAACGGATCGTTCGTGCACTGTTGTCAATAGCTCTTGTCATTCCTTGTCTAATCCACCAGTAAGCATAAGTTGAGAATTTATATCCCATAGCAGGATCAAATTTATCTACAGCTCTTTCAAGGCCAATAGCACCTTCCTGGACAAGGTCCAATAGTTCAAGCCCTTGATTTTGGTATTTTTTTGCAACGGAAACAACTAGTCTTAGATTAGCTGCCATCATTCTATCTCTGGCTCTTTTGCCAATCTTAATTTGATAAAGATTTCGTTGCGTTCTATCAGTTTCAGGAATTTGAAGCAACTTCTTCATGTTCTGAACATGATGAGCTAACTCTATTTCCTCTGCTGGAGTCAAAAGAGGTACTCTACCAATACTACTTAAGTAATAGCCGATAGAATCTGAAGCGAGTCTTCCAGATTTTTTTTGGTTTTGTTTTGTAGTTAGACTGGTTTTAGATTTGCGAGACTTGCCCGCAGTGTTTGGTAATCTTGGCTCGTCAAAATTACTATCTGAAGAGCTCTTTGCCGATTCCAGAGGGATCCCCATCACCCTGGCCTCCTAAATAATGGATTTTTTAAAAAGCTAGCACTGAAATTGAAATAAAAACTACTTTTACGTTGAAACTTTAAAGACAAAAAAAGATTTTTTTGCATCAATTTCTTGAAATTTATTGATATGAAAGGCTTTTATAAAAATAAAAAATATTCTTAAATATTAAGTATTTTTTTAAATGTCATAAAAATCAATATTCTTTTTATTGTTCTATGAGATCAATCTGTGAACGATTATTCGTCGTACCTAATGCATATTTTGTATAAGAACCATCTTCTTTCATTATCCAAGAAAAGTAATCATCATTAATATATGTTTGCAAAAGAGTTTTTAGTTGAGACTTTAATTCCGAATCTTCTATTGGAGTAATAGCCTCTATCCTTCTATCAAGATTTCTTCTCATCCAATCTGCACTACCAATAAAAACTTCATTATCATCGTTATTGCAAAACCAAAAAATTCTTGAGTGTTCAAGAAAATGCCCAATAATGCTTATGACTTTGATATTTTCACTTAAATTTTTTCTTTGAGGATATAAACAACAAATACCTCTTACTATAAGACTAATTTTTACACCTGATTCAGATGCTAAATAAAGAAGTTTAATTATTTCTGGGTCTACTAAAGAATTCATTTTTGCAATTATTTCAGCTTTTTTACCTTCTCCTGCATTTTTAATTTCTCTCTTTATGAGAAAAATAAATTTCTCTCTCATCGATGAGGGAGAAACTAATAACTTTTTATAACGTTTTTGTTTAGAAAAACCTGATAAGTAATTAAATAACTCAAGTAAATCTGACGCAATATCTGGATCTGTTGAAAGAAATCCTAAATCTGTATAAAACCTTGAAGTATTAGAGTTATAATTTCCAGTTCCAATATGAAAATAATTTCTTAATCGTCCTTTTTCTTTTCTAACTATTAAAGCTATTTTTGTATGTGTTTTAAATCCTATGATTCCATAGACAACATGAACGCCAGCTTGCTCAAGTTGTTTTGCCCATTGAATATTATTGTCTTCATCAAATCTTGCTTTTAGTTCAACAAGAGTCATTACTTCTTTCCCATTCTCGGCAGCTCTCATTAAGGCTGCGATGATAGGAGAATCCCTGGAAACTCGATATAAAGTAATTTTTATAGCCATTACAAGTGGATCATCAGCTGCTTTGTTTATAAATTCTTCCACTGAAGTTTTAAATAAGTCGTAGGGATGATGAAGCAGAATATTTTTTTTCCTGAGTATCTTAAAAATAGAATTGAGGTTTTTCTCTGAAGATAAATCTAATTTTTTTAATTGTGAGTGAGTTTTCCCAATTAGCAGATTTTCTTTTAAGTCATCTCTATTAATTTTTGTCAGCTGATTTAAATCGTCAAGGCCTAATAAACTTTTGCAAAAGTATATATATTCTTCTTGTATAGAGATACTTCCAATTAGTAATTTTAGAATATTTACTGGTATATCTGATTCAACTTCTAATCTAACTACGTCTCCACCTAATCTTCTCTTTTGCAGACTTTGTTCAACTGCTAAAAGAAGATCATCAGCTTCAAGTTCTTTTAATTCTAAATCAGCATCCCTTGTCACTCTAAAAAAAGAGTAATTTATACATTCCATTCCCTTAAATAAAGTATTTATATTATTCCCAATTAAATCTTCAACACTTATAAAAACGTGAGAACTTTCATCACTATGTTGAATAATTTCATTGGGAATTTGTATAAATCGATTTATATTTTTTGTTGGTATTTTGACTCTGACAAACTGATTTTTAGAATTTTCCCCATCCTTTATTAAAGCAGCTAAGTTTAGACTTAAATTACTTATAAATGGGAATGGATGTGCTGGATCAACAACTAATGGAGTTAATAAAGGAAAAATAGATGAAGTAAAGAAGTTATTACACCAATTTCTTTGATTTTCACTTAGATCCTCATATTTTTTTAAAATTATTCCGCGCTTTTTTAATTCATTATTTAGTTCATTATTTACGTAGTTTTCTTGAAGAGTGGTTAATTTTTTTACTTCTTTATTGATTTTTGTTAATTGCTCTTTAGGGGTGAGTCCATCAATACTTTTTTTTGTAATTCCTGCATCAACTTGAGCCTTTAATGAAGCTACCCTAACCATAAAAAATTCATCAAGATTATTGCTAAAAATTGAACAAAATTTTACTTTATCTAGGATTTTATACTCCTTTTCCATCCCAGTTAGGAGTACTCTTTTATTGAATTCAATCCAACTTAATTCTCTATTAATAAAAACATCGGCCTGGCTTTTCATTAAATTGCTTTTGGTTTTTGATTATTAAAAGAATGATTATTTTTTCCCTCTGCAATAAGGTATATCATGAAAAGTAAGATAACGGAACCAGCTATAAAAGGTGATTTAGGACCAAAACTATCATAAACTCTCCCGGCCATTGCAATGCCTAAAACCCCTCCAAGACTCTGTAGCCCTTGAAGGTTACTTAGAATTGATCCTTGCTTATCAACGTCTAATTTCTTTGATATGAGTGCTCTTAAGGTAGGCGTAATTAGCCCAGCCCCAACGGCTAAAAATGAAACAGCTGAATAAATATTAGTCGTCGCATTTTCTGTTGGAGCAGTTATTAAAAGTGAACATGCCACGAGAATGAAGCCTGATCCGATAAGTGTTAATCTCATTTCGCCAAATTGCTTTACTAGAGGGCCAATAAGACCTCCTTGAACGATAATTGCAATGATTCCTACTACAACAAGAGTTCCACTTGATGCTTTTGTCGTCCAGTTTAAAGATTCTTGCAGGAAAAATATTAGGATATTGGTCAATCCAGTAAAGGCAATAAAGTAAATAAAAAAAGCTAATGATAATTTTTTAATTTTTTCTTCTTTGAACACTGTGAACAGCTCTTTTAAAGGGTTTTTAAAAATAGTTTTTGAGTTATTTGATTTACTACTAGGTTTCGTTTCTGGTAAGTAAAAAAATACAAGGAGGAAATTGATTATTGGAATGATTGAGGCTATCAAAACTGGAATAATAAAATTATTATTTGTATTCTTTGCAAAAATTACAACAAAAATATTACCTAAGAAAAAACTCAAACCAAAAGCTACGCCAATAAGACCAAATGTTTTTGCTCTTTTCTCAGGGCTTGAAATATCTGCAAGAATAGTTGTTGCAGTAGCTGCAGTCCCCCCACTTAAACCGTCAATTAGTCTCGCTAAAAATAATAAAAATAACGGGATAGAGGCTATTGAATTTGACCAATTAAAAAGAACCGTAAAAGATAATATTGATATTCCTATTACTGAACCAGTAATACAAACAAGAGTGACAGGTCTCCTTCCATATCTATCACTCATAAGTCCTATAAATGGAGAAGCTGTAAATTGAGCTAATTGGTAAGTGCAGGATAATAAGCCATATGTACTAGCTTTAGAGTCAAAAAGTAAGACAAAAGAGGGTAAAATGGGTAAAAGTATACTTTCACTTAAACGGTCATTGAGAAGAGTGATAAAAGCACTTAGGAGAGTAAATTTTTTATTTGGTTTCAATAAACTTTCTTTCACAATATTTACCTTCATTGCGATTAACTTCTACTACCATACTTGTTAATGGAGATTAATGTGTCTGGCATTGTTTATTTAGTTGGAGCAGGTCCTGGCGACCCTGAGCTATTAACTTTAAAAGCTTTACGTTTAATAAAAAATTGTGATGCATTAGTTCATGATGCATTAATCCCTGATGAAATAACAAAAGAGGCAGGAATAAATACAGAAATTTTTCATGTAGGCAAAAGAGCTGGTAAGTGTTCTGTTCCTCAAGTTGAAACTAATGCTCTTATTTTAAAATTAGCAAAAGAAGGCAAAAATGTTGTAAGGCTTAAAGGGGGAGATCCATTCGTTTTTTCAAGGGGCGGTGAAGAAGTATCGTTTTTAGAAAAAAATGGAGTTTCAGTTGAAATAGTACCTGGTATTACTTCTGGTATAGCTGCCCCCACATATTTTGGTATTCCACTTACCCATAGAGATGCTGCTAGTTCTGTAACTTTCGTGACTGGGCATGAGCATGTTGATAAGGAAAAAAAGAGCGTCAATTGGAGAGATTTAGCTAAATCTTCAGATAGCTTAGTTATTTTTATGGGTATTAAAAATATTGAATTTATTGTTGAAGAATTAATTTTAGGTGGTTTATGTAAGAATACAAAATGCGCAGTAATTCAAGAAGCTACTTTGAAAAATCAAAAATGTTTTATAGAGAAATTAGATAATCTTGCTGCCAAAATTAAAGTTAAAGAATTTTTATCTCCATCAATTATCATTATTGGAAAAATTGTTGACTTTAAAGTTAACAATAATATAACTAAAGTATCTGATGTCTATTTATCGGATATCAATAAAGTTCAATTATATAATAAATCCCAGAAGTAAATTGGATCTAATTTAGGGCTAAGCTTTAAATCATTAACCTTATTAATTTGTCTACAAGATAAGCTATTTATTGCAACTATTATGTCATCATCTTGAAATTCTGGTGAAATTAATTCTTCTTTTACAATTTTTAATTTCAAAGCCTTGGCAATCATGATCCCCTCTAAACATCCGCTCTCTTTTCTAGGTGTTATCCATTGCTTATTTCTTTTAATTAGAAGATTAAATGTGCTTCCACAACAAAGTTCACCTGATGTATTCAACAAAATAGAGTCATCAAATGATTTTTCATTAGCTTCTGTCAACGCTTGTATTGCTTGATTATATGAAAATGTTTTGCATTTACTTATAAGACTGAATTCATTTATTTTTTCCGTTTGACTAATAAAAACGCTTATAGGATTAAAATTAGGTCTTATTTTGTAAAACTCAAGCCATAAATTATCTAAATCTTTTGTATCTAAAGTGCTATTAATTGTTAGTGCTCGACCTTTATTAATTCCTCGACTATAGTTTATCCTGACTGAAGCTAATTGATCATTCTTAAGAGATAACTTTTTAATTCCATCATTAATAAGTTGTCTCAAAGTTAATTTATTTATTTTGAGATTAATATTCAAAATTTTGCTACTTTTTTCTAACCTTTTCAGATGTTCATCAAAAAGAATAGGTTTGTTTTCCTTTATTAAAATGGTTTCAAATATACCATCAGCAAATTTTAATCCTCTATTATTTGCAGCGATTAATATTCTATCAATATCTAGCCATTGATCTTTATACCATCCTAATGCTGCTCTCATTTTAATGAATCAATTAATGGTAAAAGTTTCCACTTTAGTTCATTAGTTTCCTCTTCAGGATTAGAGTCAATGACTATTCCGCAACCAGCATATATATTAATTTTTTTGTCTTTAATTAAAAATGATCTGATTAGTATATTACTGTCAAACTCACCATTCCAGTCTAGTTTCAAAAATGAGCCACAGTATGGTCCACGTTCACAGTCCTCTAATTCAAAAAGTCTTTGGCATGATCTTAATTTAGGTGCTCCAGTTATAGAACCCCCAGGCCAACAGGCTTTTAGTAAATCAATCCAGTTTTTGCCTTTTTTTAATTTTCCTCTGATTACTGAAGTTAGATGATGAACTTTTAAGAAACTTTCAAGTTTTAATATTTCAGGCACCATAACACTTCCTGTTTCACAAACTTTACTTAAATCATTTCTTATAAGGTCGACGATCATGATATTTTCCGCTCTATCTTTTTCGTTTGTTATTAAATCGATAGCATTTAGTGCATCTTGAGTTAAATTCTTATCTCTGGATCTAGTTCCTTTGATGGGTCTTGATTCTACAAAATTTTTATTATCTAATTTTATAAATCTTTCTGGTGAGGTAGATAATACTGCCTCTCTAGAATTATTAATATTATTTATAATTATTCCGCCAAAGGGAGCTCTTAATTTGCTTCTTATTTTTAAATATATATCTAAAGGACTATAGTTTTTGGAAGATTCAATTTCGCATTTAGTTGTTAGGTTTGCTTGAAATAAATCTCCTAATGAAATTAATTTTTTCAATTTTAAAATATTTTCCTGAAATTTTTCAGACATTTCTTCCAAATTAATTTTTGAAAAATCAAAATTCAAATTTTTTTTAATATTATTTTCTTCTTCAATTGTATTTATACTGTTGATTATATTTTTATAATTCATCAGTTCATATGAGTTTGTGCCTTCGATAATTATTTCTTTTTTTATTAGATTACATTTAATGATTGGATCATATGATGCAATCCATAAAGTTGCCATATCAGATTGTCGCCATGGGTTTTTTGGTTCAATGTATACTCCAGCTTCATAACTTAACCATCCGATCCAAAATCCTTTTTCAATATTTTTTAAATTATTAAAGGGATTATTAGTTTTGTCTATGTTATTAATATTTCTTGATTGGATTATTTTTTTAGGTTTAATTCCAATGATTGACCATTCACCATTTTCTTTACCATCACTGTCTAGCCAAGCTAATCCTTTATCTCCGAATTTCTTTGTTAGATGATGCGTAATCCATGCTGGATCTATCCATTTTTCTAGAGTTATTTTTTTTATTTTCATTTTTTCTTTTTGTTATTAAGCCATTTTTCATAAGCGGCATTTCTAATTCTGCAACTATCACACTTTCCGCATGGTTTTGAATTTCCTGAATAACAACTCCATGTTTTCTCTAAAGGGACATGATTATCAAAAGCTAATTTAATAATTTCTTCTTTATTTAAATCTAATAAAGGTGTCCAAAGTTTTATTGGGTTACTTTCTCTTCCTCTTTTGTTGGCTAGATCTGCTAATTCTTGAAATTTCTTAATGTAGTCAGGTCTGCAATCTGGATAACCAGAATAATCAAGTGCATTTACTCCTAATCCTATAAAATCAGCATCTATTGCTTCGGCGTAACTTAGTGCCACGGAAATGAAGATAGTATTTCTCCCCGGAACATAAGTATTAGGAATTTTATTAGTTTGTACTCCCTCTATCGGAATATTTTTTTCAGTATCAGTTAAGGAAGAACCTCCCCATAAAGACAAGTCAAGCTTAATAATTTTAAATTCTTCGATATCAAAGTGTTTTGCAATAATTGATGCAGAATTTAATTCTTTTTTATGGCGTTGACCGTAATCAAATGAAAGGCCAAAAATTTTAGCTTTGGATTTTTTTGCGATGCCAGTTACCGTAGAAGAGTCTAAACCTCCAGATAATAAAACTACAATTGATTTATTTTGAAGAGTCATATAATTTCATTTAATTTTTAAGTATTTGTGAGTTTGAAGGCTCAATTTCCAATCGGGGTTATTTTTTACGAAATCAATAGCAAGAGAAAAACCATTCTTATTGTTCCATGCCGGCTGTAAATAAAAAATTTTATCTTCTTTTTTTAAGCCTTCTTCGCTTTTTGAGAGTTGATATTGTTTGTAAGTTTCTTTTTTAATTTGAATAGCAAATTCAATATCTTCTATTTCATTTATGATTATTTTTATTTCATTACAGTTTTTTAAAAAATAATTTTTTGGAGGTGAGTGTCTTTTAGGAGATAAAGTAATCCAGTCATAACTTCCTGAAATCGAATTAACTCCACTTGTCTCAATATGTATTTTCATTGGGTTTTGTTTTTCTCCCATAGTCATTTTTTTTATGGCTTTGCAAAAATTATCCAAGTTATGTTGTAAAGGTTCTCCACCTGTAATAACGCAAAAAGATGCTCCTTTCCCTCTAGCAATTTTTATGCGATCTATTATTTTTTCAATTGATATATAAGGGTACTTTTTCTCATCCCATGAATTCTTGGTATCGCACCATGAACAGCCAACTTTACAACCAGCTAATCTTACAAAAAAAGCACTTTTTCCAGCGTGATAGCCTTCACCTTGTAATGAATGAAATTGTTCGACTAAGGGTAAAAAATTTGTCATTTTTTCATTCAAAAAAATACGGAATATTAATTTGATTGAGTTAACTTTTCTTGAGAGGCCTTTATTAATCCTTTAAATAAAGGATGAGGTTTACCAGGTCTTGATAAAAACTCAGGATGATATTGACATGCTAAAAAGAAAGGATGATTTTCTAACTCAATTAACTCTACTAATCTGCCATCTGGTGAAGTACCGCTAATTTTGTATCCAGAATTTAAAAAACTTTGTTTGTAGTAATTATTAAATTCATATCTATGTCTATGTCTCTCATAAATCACATCTTCATCATATAAGTTTTTTCCAGTTGTATTATTTGTCAATCTACATGGATAAACTCCAAGTCTCATTGTCCCACCTAAATCTACTACATCTTCTTGTTCTGGTAATAAATGTATCACTGGATTGGGAGTTTTTGGGTCTAGTTCTGAACTAGATGCATCTGGAAGATTAGCTACATTTCTAGCCCATTCTATAACTGCACATTGCATACCAAGGCACAGACCTAAAAAGGGAATTTTATTTTCTCTTGCGAATTTTATAGCCGAAATTTTTCCATTGACTCCTCTATTGCCAAATCCCCCAGGTACGACAATTGCATCAACTTCATTTAAGTAAGTTTTTGCTGAATTTTTTTCTATCATTTCAGCACTTACCCAATGTAAATCTAATAAAGCCTTTTGTTCAATGCATGCATGCCTTAAAGCTTCAACAACGGATAAATATGCATCTCCAAGTTCAATGTATTTACCAACGAGAGCAACTTTTATTGGAGCTCCAGGATTTCTTAGATTATGTATCAGTTGTTCCCAATTTTTTAAATCACATTTTTTATTTTCAAGTTCTAAATACTTCAAGGTTTCTTTGCATAAACCTTCTTTTTTTAAAGAAAGAGGTACAGAATAAATACTGTCTGCGTCTAAAGCTTCAATTACAGAGTTAATACTGACACCGCAAAATCCACTAAGCTTCTTTTTAAGACCTTCATTGATCGATTTATCACTTCGGCATACAAGTAAATCTGGCTGAATTCCAATAGATCTTAATTCTTTTACTGAATGTTGTGTTGGTTTAGTTTTTATTTCGCCAGAGGTTTTGATGTAAGGAAGTAATGTTACGTGTATGTATGCAACATCATTTCTGTTGACATCATTTTTGAATTCTCTTATTGCCTCTAAAAAAGGTAAAGATTCAATATCACCAACTGTTCCACCAATTTCAGTAATAATAATATCTGCATTGCTGTTGGATGCTACTCTATGAATTCTTTCTCTTATTTCTCCCGTTATGTGAGGTATTACTTGCACAGTTCCACCGTTATAACTGCCTCTTCTTTCTTTATTAATAACTGCTTGATATATAGATCCCGTAGTCACACTGTTTAACCTAGTCATTGCAGTATCAGTAAATCTTTCATAGTGACCTAAATCTAGATCGGTTTCAGCACCATCTTCGGTTACAAATACTTCTCCATGTTGGAAAGGGCTCATTGTGCCTGGATCAACATTTAGATATGGATCTAGTTTTAATATTGAAACACTATATCCTCTAGATTTTAATAATCTTCCTAAGCTTGCAGCTACAATTCCTTTACCAATGCTAGAAACTACTCCACCGGTGACAAAAACAAATTTTGACATTAAATATTTTTAATTAAGCACAGCCTCCTTATATTTTATTTAAACAAAAAACTTTTAGAACATCCATATATATTCTTATTCATCAATTGTTATTTCAATATTCAATTCTTTTAATTGTGATTCAGAGACATTAGAAGGTGCATTTGTGAGAAGACATTTTGCTTGTTGATTTTTTGGAAAAGCGATGGTTTCTCTGATTGAATCTGCACCTATGATCAGCATGGTAATACGATCTAACCCAAACGCTATTCCACCGTGAGGAGGAGCACCCATTTCTAAGGCCTCTATTAAAAATCCAAATTTTTCATCAATCTCTTTATCAGTAAGTCCTACCGTTTTTAGAACCTCTCGTTGCAAGTTCGCTTCATGAATACGTAAAGAGCCACCTCCTAACTCCAATCCATTAAGAACTAAGTCATAAGCATTGGCTATAGAGTTCTCAATTTCTTTTTTCAAGTTTTGAGAATCTTTGGACTTTATATTTTTTGGAGAACAAAAAGGATGATGCAAAGCTTCATATCTATTTTCCTCTTCATTTCTCTCAAACATCGGGAAATCTGTGACCCATAAGAAATTCCATTTACTTTTATCTATGAGATTTAAGTCTTTTGCGATGTATTGTCTCACTCTATCTAATGATTGGTTGACAATTTGTTTATCTCCAGCTCCCAAGAGGATTAAGTCTCCATTTTGTGCTTCTGTGATTTTTAAAATATCAGCTATATGCTCTTCACTTAAATTATTTTTAATTGCCCCAATAGTCTCAAGCTCATCTTCTTTGACCCTTATAAAAGCTAAACCACCAGCTCCTGCGTCTTGAGCTACTTGGAAGATGTCACCTCCCGGTTTAATTCTTACGTTGCTAATACTTGAATTGCCTCCTTTGACTGTTATGGATTTTATATACCCTCCAGACTTAATTGCCTTGGTGAAAATATTAAATCCAATATCACCTAATACTCCTCCTAAATCTTTCAATAACATTTGATATCTAGTATCTGGTCTATCAGTGCCGTAATTATCCATTGCTGCCTGCCATGTCATTCTTGGAAAAGCATTATTAAAATTAATATTTAACACTTCTTTCCAAATTTTTTTTATGAGACTTTCATTAAAAGAAATTATTTCTTCTTCACTAATAAAGCTCATCTCAATATCTAATTGAGTAAACTCTGGCTGTCTATCTGCCCTTAAGTCTTCATCACGGAAACATTTTGCGATTTGATAATACTTATCTAAGCCCCCAACCATTAAAAGTTGTTTAAAGAGTTGTGGGGATTGAGGTAAAGCAAAAAATTCTCCATTTGAAAGACGTGCAGGAACAAGAAAATCGCGAGCCCCTTCAGGAGTTGACTTTGTAAGTAATGGGGTCTCTACTTCTGTAAATCCAAAATTATCAAGAAATTCTCTAGCAACTTTAATAATCTTATGTCTTGTTTTTAAATTTTCTAGTAATTTTCCCCTTCTTAAATCAAGGTATCTATATTTTAATCTGAGTTCCTCTTTTGTATTTTCAGAATCATGTATAGATACTGGAAAAGGTAAGTTGTTTTTAATTTGGTTGAGAATTTGCAAATCTTTAACCTTAAGCTCTAACTCTCCAGTACTTAAATTTGTATTAATGGAATCTTTGGGCCTTTCATTAATAATTCCGCTTACCATTATTACTGTTTCATTTCTTAGAGTTTCTGCTTGTTTAAATAGATCTGCACCATCATCCGGGTTAATTGTTATTTGTAGGAATCCACTATGGTCTCTTAAATCAATAAAAATTACACCACCATGATCTCTTCTTCTATCTACCCATCCGCATAAATTAACTAATTTACCAATATCTGTATTATTGAGTTCTTCACAAATTTTGTTTCTCATCTAAGTATGGTTTATTTATCAATAACTTATAATAATTCTTTAAGGGTAAATTTAGTTAATAATTCTTTTTATAAAACGCTCTTTTTGTTATAACCCCGTTGAATTTTTTGCCTCTTATTAATATTTCAACTTCATTATTTATTAAGGCATGCGAAGTATTGATGTATGCAAAAGCAATAGCTTGTTGTTTAGTTGGAGACCAACTGCCGCTAGTGATAGTTCCAATATTCTCATCCCCTTTAAGCACTGCGCACCCTTTTCTTCCTATTGCTTTACCTTTTATAGAGAGACCAACTAACTTTTTTTGAATGCCTAATCTTGACTGCTCTTCAAGAACTCTTCTGCCAATGAACTCGTGATTATTTTCTAGATGTACTAGCCATCCTAACCCTGCTTCATATGGAGAAGTTTCTTCATTAATGTCTTGGCCATAAAGATGCATGCCTGCTTCAAGTCTAAGAGTATCTCTAGCTCCTAAACCACAAGGTGCAACATTTTTAGAAATTGAGAAATCCCATAAATTAATTGCTGCTTTTTTAGATAAAAGTATTTCTAGACCATTTTCCCCCGTATAGCCTGTCTTTGAAAAGAAAATTTTTTCCTTAGGCGAAATATGTTCAAAAATTTTATATTCGCATCCAAAGTTAGGGATATGTGAGAGCGAAGATTCAATCCATTCTTCAAATAAACCGAATGAGTTTTTTCCCTGTAGTGCTAAAAGTACTTTGTCTTTTTTAAAGTTTGTTATCGAAATTTCAGACATATTTAAATTATTTTTTATCCACTGAAAATCTTCTTCATATCTACTTGCATTTACTATTAACAATAATTCTGATATGTCATTTTTTTGTATACCAAGGTCATAAATTATTAAGTCATCTATTATTCCTCCTTTATCATTGAGCATTACTGTATAAAGTCCCTGACCTTCACAAAAGGAGTATAAATTAGTAGGAAAAAGTTTTTGAATATAATCCTTTGGATTGATTCCCTTGATAGAAATCACACCCATGTGAGAAATATCAAATAATCCTGCTGAATATCTAACTGATTCATGCTCTTTAATTAATCCTGAAAATGATATGGGCATTTCCCAACCTGCAAAATCCACTAATTTTGCATTGGATTCAACATATTTTGAATAAAGAGGACTTTTTAGCAAATCCATGAAATATTTAGTTTCTATTTAGTATTTCTACACTTTAGTTTAGAAATTTTTTATTGCATATTTTCTAATGACAAAATTAAGCTTCTAAGTACTTTGGCTGCAACTATGCTACTTACTCCGCTTTTATCAATTTCTGGAGATAATTCCACAATATCTGATCCCACGATTCTAAGGTCTTTTAAAGTTTTAAGTATCTCTTCAAAATCATTCCAAAAAAATCCTCCCGGTTCTGGAGTGCCCGTCCCTGCTAATAAACTGGGATCAAACCAATCTAAATCTATTGTTAAATAGATTGGAGACTTAGCGTATGGTAGAAGAGCTTGTTTTAACTCATGTGCATTTCCGCCTGGACAAAAGTTAACTAATTGGTTGTTGTTATGCATAATTTCAAATTCTTCCTTAGTCCCACTTCTAATTCCTACTTGCAAAATTTTCTTTTCAGGTAGCACTTCTAAGCACCTTTTCATAGTACAAGCATGACTATGTTCATTTCCTATATATGATTCTCTTAAATCTGCATGAGCATCAAGTTGAACCAATATCAAATCTGGATATTTTTTTACTAATGCTTCAATTGCACCTCTTGTAATAGAGTGTTCGCCGCCAATCATAATAGGACTAAGGCGTTTACTAATTAAATAATTTGTTGCTGATTTAACCGATTCAATAACGGACTTTGAGTCATTTTTATCAATTAGTATTGATCCAAAATCAACATACATAATATCCTCTAAGTCTTTTTTTATTTTTGGACAATATGTTTCTAAACAAGAACTGACTTGTCTTATTGCTTCTGGACCAAATCTTGCTCCTGGTTTAAACGAGCATGTCCCGTCATAATTAACTCCAAATATTCCAATTGAGCAATTTTCAGGACTTCTTTTTGCTCCCATATAAATTGCATTTTCGTTATCAAATAAATTTTTTGTCATCTTATGAATCTAGTTCTTTTACAATTTTATTTGGCATCATTTTGAATGCTGCATTTTGAAAATTCAAATTCCAAATTTCACAATCTTTTTCTATTCTCAGGGTTTCAATGTAATTTTGCTTTGATAAATTTAGAACCTCTTCAGAAGCGAATGTCCAACTCCAAATACCGCTTGGATATATAGGCACAAACGAATACATAGTTTCAGAGAATTTAAAGATTTTTTTCAGGGTTTTCAAAATACTTATGTGAATATTTTTGAAGGATTCAGGAGATTCGCTTTGAGTTGCTAATATCCCCCTTGGTGCAAGTATTCTTTTACATTCTTTATAAAAAGAACGTGAAAATAATAAATTTGAAAATTCTGAGGGATCTGAACAATCTATAAATATAACGTCGTAAAAATTATCTTTTGTTTTTTTTACCCATTTAACGCCATCATCAATATGTATTTCTAATCTTTTATCATTCCATGCTTCGCCTGCAATTTCTTTTAGAAATTTTTTAGATATTTTGATTACCTCCTCATCAATTTCTACTAGATCAATTTTTGATATTTGAGAATATTTAACGCATTCTCTAACAGTACCACCGTCACCACCTCCAATAATTAGTACATTAGATTTTTCGTCAATGCTACTTAATGCAGGATGCACAAGACACTCATGATAATATTTCTCGTCTTTTAATGATGTCATCCAGCAACCATCTAACATTAAAGCTTTACCATAATATTCATTTTCAATAACAATAATTTCTTGATATTTTGAGGTTTTTTTAATTAGAATTTTCCCATTTAGGCCGAATCTTGAGCCTTTATGATATTCATCTATCCATGTTGTAATATCTGTCATTTGCTTTTAGGAATTTTTCCCGCCAGTTTTTGTTTGGCTATTTGCCAAAGCCGTTGAAAGTCTTTGGGAGTTTGTTTTTTAATATTATCTCCTGCATGCTCTTCGACGATTGAAAATCTGTCTAAAAATTTTATATTAGTTTTTTGAAGAGCTGATTCAGGATTGATCTTTAAAAAGTTTGAGAGATTAAGAAGGGTAAAGTAAATATCCCCAAATTCATTTTTTATCTCTGAATCATTTTTGCTTTTAATTGCTTCCTTTAATTCATTAATCTCTTCTTCTAACTTTTTAAAAATCTCATCAGTACTTTCCCACTTGAAGCCATGTTCTTTAACAACATTTGTGATTTTACCTGTTCCAACCGTTGGGGGTAAATTTTTGATTTTCAAATTTAAATTTCTACTAATTGAAGATTTCATATGAGGTGCTTCTTTTTCTAAATTTTTTATATTTACCCAAATCTGTTGTGATTTTTTTAATGATACTTTTTCTTTCTTGTTAAAAATATATGGATGTCTATTAATAATTTTCTTGTTTAGATTTTGTATGACATCATTTAGTGTAAATTCTTTTTCTTCGTAACCGATTTCAGCATGAAGCATGACTTGTAATAAAAGATCTCCTAACTCCTCACACATGTTATCTGCATTTTTTTCATATATAGCATCTATAAATTCATTACTTTCTTCATACAAAAATGGGATCAACGATATATGAGACTGTATTTTCTGCCATGGGCAGCCCCATGTTTTATCTTTTAATGCTTTGATATTAGATATTAAAATTTTAAAGTTCTCTAAAGTCTCTAAATCGGAATTGTTTTCCAATTTATATCTATTGTTTGAGGACATAGGATATATTTTATTAATTAAATTTTGCCTCAATCATGAAATATTTAAATACTTAGTATAAATTTTTCAACTTCATCTATTAGAATGATCTATTATGAGGGCGATTAGCTCAGCGGTAGAGCGCCTGCCTTACAAGCAGGATGTCCCTGGTTCGAACCCTGGATCGCCCATTTATTATTTTTCTAATGACTGAGATCGTCAATCTTTCAATCAGTCAAAATGCTGCTTCAGAACTATCTAGGCAAGCTTCTTTTGGAGGTTCTCCAGGAGAAATGTCCATTGATTTGGTAGAGGATAAAAATTGTTCCGAAGGATGGATGCATATTAAATTAAGGCCAGGTACATGTAATGGATCCCCTATTTCAAGAACTGAAGGAGTAACTTTATACGCGGATGTAAAAAAGTTTAATTTACTGAAAGATTTAAAATTAGATTATTACGGTGATTTGAGCGGTGGTGGATTTCTTATTTCAACACCAAAAAATGCAAAACGTTGTTCCTGTGGTTCTGGTTTCAAACTTTTGTAGAATGGATTTGTCTTTTTTTGCAAACTAATATTATTTTCATTAATTGGCTGCTCTCAAGATAAAATAAACAAAAAGTTTATTGAAATAAAATTTGCACATGACAGAGATGAATGATCAATTATCTTTAGAGAATTATTCACCTATTGAAGTAGAGAAAAAGTGGCAAGAAAAATGGGAAAGTCTAAAGGCGTTTAGTCCTAACCCTGAGGATGATGGTGAGCCTTTTTGTGTTGTCATCCCGCCACCAAATGTAACTGGATCTTTGCATATGGGGCATGCATTTAATACGGCTTTGATAGATGTTGTAGTACGTTTTCAAAGACTTTTAGGTAAGAATGTTTTGTGTTTGCCGGGAACTGATCATGCTTCAATAGCTGTTCAAACTATTCTCGAAAAACAATTAAAAAGTGAAGGCAAAACAAGCGTGGATATTGGAAGAGATGAGTTTCTTAAAAGAGCATGGAACTGGAAAGAACAAAGTGGTGGAAGAATAGTTTCTCAATTAAAAAGGATAGGATATTCAGTTGACTGGACTAGAGAAAGATTTACTCTTGATCAAAAATTAAATGAAGCAGTTATTGAGGCTTTTAATATTCTTTATAAAAAGAATTTAATTTATAGAGGCGAATATTTGGTTAATTGGTGCCCTGAATCTCAATCTGCCGTAAGTGATCTTGAAGTTGAAATGCAAGAAGTAAATGGTCATTTATGGCATTTTAAATACCCTTTAATTTCTGAAAGTGTTGAACACTTAGATAAGTACTTAGAAGTTGCAACAACAAGACCAGAAACTCTTTTGGGTGATACTGCTGTGGCAGTTAATCCTGATGATGATAGATATAAAGAATTTATTGGTCTCAAAGTAAAAGTTCCTTTTGTTGATAGAGAAATACCTATTATCGCTGATTCACATGTTGATAAAGATTTTGGTACGGGTTGTGTGAAGGTTACTCCAGCGCATGATCCAAATGATTTTGCAATAGGAAAAAGGCATAATTTAAAACAGATTAATGTAATGAACAAAGATGGAACTTTAAATATTAATGCAGGTATTTTTCAAAATTTAGATAGATATGACGCTAGAAAGAAAATTATCAAAGAATTGGATAACTTAGGCCTGCTGACAAAGATAGAGGATTATAAACATACTGTTCCTTTTTCTGATAGAGGTAAGGTGCCAATTGAACCTTTATTGTCAACACAATGGTTTTTGAAAATGGATGATATATCACAAGGATGTCTTAATGAAATTGATTCTAAAAAACCATCGTTTATTCCTCCACGCTGGGAGAAAGTTTATAAGGACTGGTTAGAGAATATTAATGATTGGTGTATCAGTCGGCAATTGTGGTGGGGGCACCAAATACCGGCCTGGTATGTTTTAGATGAATCTCAAGACTCAATAGAACAAAATACTCCATATATCGTTGCAAGAAATGAAGAGGATGCCTTAATCGAAGCTAATAAAAAATTTGGATTAAATATTAAATTGGTTCGCGATAAAGATGTTTTGGATACATGGTTTTCAAGTGGTTTGTGGCCTTTTTCAACCCTTGGTTGGCCAAATACAAATGATCCTGATTTTAAAAAATGGTATCCAAATAGTGTTCTTGTTACTGGTTTCGATATTATTTTCTTCTGGGTGGCGAGAATGACAATGATGGGGAATACTTTTACAAAGAATATTCCTTTTAGGGATGTTTATATTCATGGTTTAGTGCGAGATGAAAACAATAAAAAAATGAGTAAAAGTTCAGGTAATGGTATTGATCCAATACTATTAATTGATAAATATGGTTCTGATGCTCTACGATTTGCTTTAATTCGAGAAGTTGCAGGCGCTGGACAAGATATCCGGCTTGATTTTGATAGGAAAAAAGATACATCTTCAACCGTTGAAGCTTCAAGAAATTTTGCGAATAAATTATGGAATGCAACTAAATTTGTGTTAATTAATAAAACTTCTAATAATAATTATTCGCTTAATGAGAGTGATGAAACTTCTTTAGAGTTATGTGATAAATGGATTTTATCGAAATTGAATCAGGTAAATATAAAAGTCGCTGCTTTGTTGACAGAATATAAATTGGGAGAATCTGCGAAACTTCTATATGAATTTACGTGGAATGATTTTTGTGACTGGTATGTAGAATTTGCTAAACAAAGGTTTAATAATAAAGAGATTAAAAATAGACAAATATCTGAAAAAGTTTTAATAAAAGTGCTCAATGATATTTTGGTAATGATTCATCCTTTTATGCCGCACATTACTGAGGAACTTTGGCATGTGTTGCAACTAAAACCAGATAAAGAATTATTATCTCTTCAAAAATGGCCAATTCACGAAAATAAATTTGTTGATAATAAGCTTGATAATTCCTTTCAGCAACTCTTTGAAATTATTAGGTTGATTAGAAATTTGAGAGCTGAATTAGGTCTTAAGCCATCAGAAAAAAGTCCTGTATATTTAATTTCAGACAATGATGAATTGATTGATTTTTTAAAAACTTTAGTTGATGATATTCAAACCTTAACTAAATCTTCTGAAGTATTTATTTTTAAAACTAATGCTGTTGATAAAAAAGAGTTCGCTAAATCTTTTTCCGGGATAATTAGTGATTTAGAGGTTTACTTACCTTTTCAGGATTTTGTAAATATAGATGCATTAAAGGAAAGGTTAACCAAGGATTTAAAAAAGGTGAATATTGAATTAGAAAATTTAAATAAGAGATTATCTAATAACAATTTCGTTGATAAGGCTCCAAAAGATATTGTTGATGAATGCAGATTTAAATTAAATGAGGGTTCGGTACAAAAGGAAAGAATTACTAAAAAACTCGAACTTTTGAATTGATAATGAATATATTTCTTGAAAATATTTATAATTTGTCTTTTTTTTTTAATACTGGTTTTGGGATCTTTTTGTTTGTTTGTATTTATATTTTAATTGTTTTATTAATACTTCCAGCCTCTTGGTTATCTTTATTATCAGGTTTTTTATATGGCTCATATTTAGGATCAATTATCGTTTTCATTTCCGCTTCCATAGGAGCATCAGTAGCTTTTTTTGTATCAAAAAGTTTTTTTGCAAAAAAGCTAAAAAATCTTTTTAGCCGTTATCCAAAATTAAGTGTCATGGAAAAAGTATTAGAAAAAGGCGGACTTAAATTAATTTTTTTAGCCAGATTATCGCCGATATTTCCCTTCAGTATTCTTAATTATTTTTATGGTTTGAATAATGTTAAATTTAGAGATTTTGCTCTTGGCCTTATTGGAATAATTCCAGGCACTTTTCTTTATTGCTCAATAGGTAGTTTGGCAAAAAGTATTCAGGAGTTAAAAAATGTGCAATCACCAAATAATTTTTATATTACTAGTATTGGAATTATTTCAACTTTTTTAGTTGTATATTTCTCAGCTAAATACTCCAGAGAATATTTTGAAAAATCCTAAGAATCTACTCTTTAATATTCCAATCTCTAATTGATGCAAATAAGATAAACCACAACAGTCTAAATTTACCTAGTAAGGTTTTGTTGGCTTCTAATTCGATATATTTTGCCTGCCCACAAGGTGTTTTTATGAAGTTGAAAACTGTTTTTTTCGTCATAATTTTCTCAAAAAGTCCTGATAATTATTCCTATATTTTATAGCCAAGATTTTTATTTTTTTTATTTTAAAACCACATTTTTCTTTGACTACTTTGTTGAGTATTATTTTTTAAAATTTAAACTTTTTCTCCAGCTTTAAATCCTCTAAAGCATTTGAATCTAGGAAATCTAAGACTAAAAGTTACCGCATCCTTGGATTTCGTTTTAGCATCAGCTCTGATTTCTACAAGTTGACCTATAAGATGACTCCGTTTTGACCAATATTCTTGACGTTGGATATCACTAAATCCGCTTCCACAACTAAGACTGTATTCATAACCATCATCTTCCCCTTCTACTAGGACAGCTCCTAGTCGACCTTTATTGCGACCTGTTCCTTCCTCAACCGATACAACCTTTAAAGTGACTTCAATGAAAGGTTTTGCTTTTAACCAACTGTGTGTTCTTTTACATTCATACATAGCATCAGGATCTTTAATCATTACTCCTTCATATCCTCCTTCCACGGCAGCTTTATTTAGCTCTACAAATCTTTTTTGTCCCTCTAGGGTGTCGAGATCTACATTTTCCCATTCAAGTGTTTTTACATGTCTTAGAAGCTTAGAATATTTTGCTACCCATTCTTTTACTAATAAACTTCTTGCTGTTTGACTAGTGTTCCATCTCCCCTTTTGGAAGTTTTCAAGGGGACATAAGTCAAATAGGTGAAGAACTGCGTCTTTTGTTTGTTTGCCATCTTTTCTATGAACCTGTTTCATCAAATCCTGAAAGTTAGCACTCATTACTTCACCATCTAGGACTAAGTCATGGGGTGCAGGATTTTCTTTTAACACGTTTTCTATTTCTGAGATAATATGACCAAAATTATGGAATTGTTTCCCATTACGAGAAAACATTTCTACATTATTTTGTCTAATAATAGTTAAGACGCGCACTCCATCTAATTTGATTTCAATTTGCTTTTTTCCTATCATTTTTTTTTCATGATTTGCACTGTCATGAGCTAAGGGACATGAAAAAATAGGAATCGCATATTTGGGAAATTTCTTGGCTATCTTGTTGATTGTTTTTTCAGATACACCACATCTAAGATCTTTAATTAAAACTCGTCTATAAAATCCATTCCACTCTTCTTTTTTGGCAGATTCCATAGCCGTAATAATTGCATCGCGAGCAGCGTAACCAGTAAGTTCTCTTTGAATAAGCTTATTTGCTAATACCCTAAAATCTTTCCATAAAAAATTTTGACTTTTTTCATTCTCTTTTTCAGGAACAATTTTTACACCAAAAGTTACCAATGGATCAAGCGCCATACGGATTCCTTCAAAAAAATCATCTAAACCTTGTTCCATTGCTTCTGAAATGATTTTTTCTTTATCTAATCTACTTGGATGTAATTCTAATTGATGTATTATCTCTTCTTTATACAATTCTTTTTGCCTCACAAGAAATTATTAATTCACTTTTGCTATTCTGTCTATTTTCCAATCATTGTCAGTTTTTGCAAAAGTAAAATCCAATGGGAGCTCATCTTGTTTATCTTCTGATTTTAAATTCAAAGTTATTATGATTTGATCTTCTTGGACTCTAGGTCTTCCTGATTTTAAATTTCTGTATTTATTGAGATTTAAACTAGCTAAAAATTTAAGAAAGTCTTGGCGCTTAACATGAGTTTTATAAGTTTTTGTAGTCAAGCCATAAGCTGCATCAATTCTGCCAGCAGCTATTTGATCAAAAAACTTTCTTACTAACGGATTAATTCCTCTGGCGCTTATAACTAATTTGACTGCATTAAAAGTCCAAAAAGAAACTAGTACAGCTCCGCCAACTAATAGTGCTTTAATTCCTATATCTTTAACTAGTGTTGCATCCATGTTGATTTGAGTTTTTTATTACTTTAAGAAAAGAAATCGTTTTTGATGGCTTTTTTTGTCAAAATAATACTAATTTTAATCCATAATGCCTGTAATTCCTCTTTTACCTTTATTTCACAAATTTAATAGCCAATATTTTGAAAATTCTCTAGCGGTTAATAATCAACCTTTAGTAAAAGTTAGATGGAGTGATAATAGATTAAAAACCACTGCAGGTTTTTATAAAAGAAAAAGAATTAATGGTCTTGTAGATTCTGAAATTATCTTATCGAAACCTATTTTGAGTAAATTATCTACTAGTGAAATAAACAGTACTTTATGTCATGAAATGATTCATGCATGGGTAGATCGGATATTAAAAAAAAATGAGATACATGGTCCAAATTTCTTAGAAAAGATGAATGAAATTAATAAGAAAGAGAAGAATTTTCAAATTTCTGTGAGGCACTCATTTCCTATTGAAAGGAGAGAATTAAAATACATAGGAACTTGCCAAAATTGTGGTGAGAAATTTTTCTATAGGAAAAGAATAAAGAATA
>QCIS01000001.1 GCA_003216535.1 Prochlorococcus sp. AG-402-N08 | reverse complement strand
GATGACTGAAGTTAATAAAAAAATTCATGTAATTGGGATTAATTCTTATAAATTTGAGGATCTATCTTTCAAATTACAAAATTTATTTTTAGAAACAGAAAATATTGCAGTTCCAAATTCATATTTTGAAGAAATTAAATTATGGAGCGAAAATGGTTTATTGAAAAAGAAATCATTTTTTTCGAGCAAAAGTAATAACGAACTTCTTAACTGGCTTAGATCTCAAAAAACTGATGTCATTTTAATTTCAAGAGGAGATCCACTTTGGTTTGGAATTGGGAGAATATTACTAGAAAATTTTTCAAAAGATGAATTAAATTTCTACCCTTCAAATACTTGCATTCAATTGGCATTTAGTAAGTTAAAGATTCCGTGGCAAGATACTATTAATTTAAGTATTCACGGCAGAGATTCTACTAAGTTAGTTGAGGCTCTTAAAGCAAGGCCTTCTAGTTTGTCTATTATTACAGATTCAAACAATAAAAGTATAGAAATAATCAAAGAAAACTTATCAGAATTAAATCTGATTGACTTCTATGATTTTTGGCTCTGTGAAGAAATAGGCTTCGACAAAGAAAATATAAGAAAGTTAAATCTTAAAGAATCATTACCCTCTGATATATCAAGTTTGAACATTGTTGTTCTTACAAAAACGAATAAAAATTATCCAAATTATAATCTCCCTCTTTTCGGAATCAGTGATCATATTTTTAAAACTTTTGATGATAGACCAAATTTATTTACTAAAAGGGAGGTTCGCGTTCAAATCTTAGCTGATCTAGATCTTCCCAAAAATGGGGTCATCTGGGATATAGGAGCAGGTTGTGGGTCAATTGGTTTAGAGGCATTAAAATTAAGGCCTGATTTAGATTTGTATTGTTTCGATAAAAGGATTGGTTCAAAGTCATTAATACTAGAAAACTCAAAAAGGCTTTGTGTTAAACCAAAATTTATTTTTGAAGAAGACATAAATAATATTTTGAATACGAGAAATTTAAGTTCTTTTGAAAAACCTAATAGATTAATAATTGGAGGATGTGATAAAAAGAGTAAACTTAAAATTATTAAAAAACTGGCTACAGTTATGAGTATTGGAGATATAATCGTTATTCCAATAATTGACATTCAAACTATTAAAGAATTAAAAGATGAATTAAAAGATAAAAATTTCAAAACAAGTTTAAATTTAATTCAGACTTATAAAAGCTTAAGTATCGCTGAGGGAATAAGATTAGAAGCAAATAATCCTGTTTTTTTATTAAAAGGAAAAAAATAAATTTAAACAACTTTTATTTGTTAGGTTTAGCCACATGGGGTAAACCCCATCCTAGTTTATTTCTTAAAACTTGGAAAAATTCATGATCTTCAAGCCTAATAAACTTAACTGAATGTTTACTTTTCCTTATTAAAACTCTATCTTCAGGCCAAACATAACAACCAGCGTTCCCGTCAACAACCATTACCAACCTTTCAGGAGTTGCAGGGAAAACAGTTACTGGCTCTGAATCATTAAAAACCAATGCCCTTGATGCCAATGAATGTGGAGCAATTGGCGTTAATTGTACGACTGGGCAATCAGGAGTAATAACTGGCCCTCCAGCACTCAACGAATATGCAGTAGAACCAGTTGGAGTAGATAAAATTACTCCATCAGCTGAGATATCCACAGGTGCATGTCGTCCTATAGAAATCTCAAAATGACACATACTTGTTAGAGGTTCTCTGTGAAGAGCCATCTCATTAAGACAGAGAGACTCCCATCTCCTCTGATCATTCCTCATTACACTAATAATAAAGCAAGTTCTTTCTTCAATATCCCAAATTCCAGCAATGATTTTATCTATTGCTTCATCAAGATTTGATAAATAAGCTTCCGCAAGAAAACCTAAATGACCAGTATTTATTGTAAGAATTGGAATTTTAGCAGGTGCTGTTTGCCTTGCTGCAGAAAGGACGGTTCCATCTCCGCCAAGAACAATTGCAAATTCCATTGACGAGTCAAACCCCTCGGGAACGCAGTTCGTATATCCCAAAGGACGAACATGTTGATCAGGATTGGCGAATCCAACCATTCCACCAGAGCTACTAACCCTTACAACTTCATAATTGGATTTTTCCAATTTTTTCTGAACAGAACTTGCAGTTTGAACAGCAAGTTCTTTCCCATCATTAACTATTAGCCCTGCTTTACGTACCAATCAAAAAAACTAAACCTATTAATATCTTAAACTAATTTGCTGGACAATCCTAATTTAAAGTCTCAATTTTATTAGAACTGTTCTAGGAATCTAAGATCATTTGTATAAAATTTTCTGATGTCGTCAATCTGATGTCTTACCATACAAAATCTTTCAACTCCTAATCCAGCTGCGAATCCAGTCCACTTCTCAGAATCTATTCCTAATTTTTCTAAGACCTTCGGATCTACCATTCCGCATCCCATTACTTCTAACCATTTACCTTTCCATTGAACATCTACTTCTGCTGAAGGTTCAGTAAATGGGAAATAACTAGCTCTAAATCTTACAGGAATATCTCCAAAAAAGGTCTTTAAAAATGTAAGAACTGTTCCTCTTAAATGACTAAAATTAATATCTTGATCGATGCATAGAACCTCAACCTGATTAAATACAGGGGAATGAGTAGCATCTACAGCATCTCTCCTGTAAACTCTCCCTGGAGCAATAATTCTTACTGGAGGAGGATTGTTCTCTAAGTATCTTATCTGAACAGGAGAAGTATGAGTCCTTAAAAGTCGATTTTCATCTAAGTAGAAAGTATCCTGCATATCTCTTGCGGGATGATTTTTAGGTATATTTAGAGACTCAAAATTATAAAAATCAGTTTCTATTTCAGGGCCACTTTCAACTGAGTATCCTAAACCACAAAAAATATCTATTATTTCATCTTGAGTTGATATTAAAGGATGTTTGTTCCCAGGAGGTGTTCCAACTGAAGGGATAGTTACATCAATTTTTTCTGTTTTAATCTTTTTGTCTAAGGCTTCACTATTCAGTTGATTTTTTCTTTCAGTTATTAGTTCTTGCAAATTTATCTTTATTAAATTTGCCTTCTGGCCAACAATTGGTCTATCAGTAGCAGATAATTGACCCATTGTTTTCAAAATAATTGACAAATCACCTTTTTTTCCTAACAAGGATACTCTTAATTGATCCAGTTCTTCATGAGTATTAGCATTATCTATATTATTTTTTGCTGTTAGAGAAAGATTATTTAGTTTTTCCTCAATTTGACTTAATGATTCAATTTGACTCACTGATATAGTAAAAATAAGTATTGCTTTATCTTACTTAAATATTGTCCATAAATAAAATTTATTGAATAATGAAACCGTTAAATATATTAATTAGCAATGATGATGGAGTTTTTGCAGCGGGAATAAGAGCTCTAGCAAAAGCAGCGCAAAAAAAAGGTCATAAGGTAAAAGTAGTATGTCCTGACCAAGAAAGATCAGCTACTGGTCATGGTCTTACTTTACAGTCTCCATTAAGAGTGGAAAAAGCAAACGAATTATTTGAGGAAGGAATTGAAGCTTGGGGATGTTCGGGCACGCCTGCTGATTGCGTCAAATTAGCACTATCTGAACTCTTAGATAATAAACCTGATCTAGTTCTATCTGGAATAAATCATGGGCCAAATTTAGGAACGGATATTTTTTGTTCAGGAACAGTTGCTGCAGCTATGGAAGGCACTTTAGAAAATGTTCCCTCCATGGCAATAAGTGTCGCTAGTTTTAAATGGAAGAATTTTGAATTTGCTGGAGAAATTGCAATGAATATTGCCGAACAAGCCATTAAGGATAGTTGGCCAGCTTCACTTCTATTAAATTTGAATATACCCCCTTGCGCGAAAAACAAAATAAAAGAATTATCCTGGACTAGATTGTCGGTAAGAAAATATAAAAATCAATTTTCCAAAAGAGAAGACCCGAGGGGTGATGATTATTATTGGTTAGCAGGTGAGGTAGTTTTAGATCTTAAGTCAAAAGGTTATGGTCCCAAGAATTGGCCAAGTGATGTATCTCAAATACAAAATAATAAAATATCACTTACACCTTTAGAACCAGATTTATTTTGGAGAGGTAATTTAGAAGACTTACCTAAAATTAATAATTCATTTGTAAATCCTTCTTAAAAGCCATAAAGAAAAGCAAAGTCCAAAGAAATGAGCAGCAATAACTTGTGTGTTGCTGAGAACTGATAATATTTCAAGTCCAGTAATTGGGATATCAGATGTCGCTGTTATCAATTGTCCAGTCGTCTGAGAGGATGCTTGTATAAATAAGGCGCCCATAAGAGCTTGATAGCCAATTAATCCAAATAAAATTCCTAATAAATCAACTATTAGACCTCTTTTTATTAATTTACTGGTTTGTCCTCTTGAGGGTCTTGCGTTGCTTCCGATTGCTCTTCCTGTTCTAACTATTAACCAACCTTGCCAAAGACTAATAAGTAGTAAAATCAAAGATATTGTAGTAAGTAATAGACCAGGAGCCAAGCCAAGCTGTCCTTCGCTATTATTTACAACATTTGAAAAAAGCAAAACAGCTGCAACAACAACACCTAAAATGGATTGAACCCAAAAGCGTATCCATCCAATGCGTCGCATTCCAAATGAAAGGGACTGAAAATCAATTTTGTCAGACATTCATTTGATTGAATAAACTATTATCTATTCAAATTTGCCATCAAAATCATAAAATTGCACGTAATCTTTTGATCTCTTTAATATCGCCATCTGAAGTTAAGAATCCTACTTCAATAGCTATTGGAAGTTTTGATGGCCTACATGCTGGTCACAGGAAATTAATAAAAAGTGTAGTTGAAGAAAATCAATATACCCCAACAATTGCAAGCTTTTGGCCTCATCCTAGAGAAGTTCTATACAAAGAAACGCGTCTTAGACTTGATCTTCCTTATGAAAAACTACCTATTCTTGAAGAGCTCGGGATTGAACAGTTGATTCTGATTCCTTTTGATGAGGAACTATCAAAATTAAGTGCGGAAATATTTGTAAGAGATATTTTGATAAATCAATTACAAGCAAAAAATATTTCTGTGGGTGCTAATTTTAAATTTGGTTTTAGAAGAAGTGGAGACATAAATACTATAGAAAATACTATTAAAGATACGGACATAAAACTAAAAATTACTCCAATTCTAGAAGACAAAGAAGGTAGAATCAGCAGCAGCAGAATAAGAGGTTTATTAGATAAAAGTGATCTGAAAAATGCTTTCAAAATGCTTAAAAGGCCTTATAGTTTTAATGGAAAGGTTGTTAAAGGTAAAGGGATTGGGAAAAGTATAGGCTGGCCTACCGCAAATCTTGAAATAGATGGCAGGAAATTCTTACCTGGAGAAGGAGTCTATGCAGCTTGGACAACTATAGAAAATTCCAACCAAAAAATTGAATCTGTCATGAATCTTGGCTCTCAACCAACAATAAATCCTTCATTACCATCTGCAGTTGAAGTTCATTTAATTAATAAAGACATCGATCTATATGGTTTAAATCTCTCTGTAGAACCAGTTGAAAAGCTTAGATCTCAAATCAAGTTCAGGAATATAGAGCAACTTTCTAATCAAATTAAAAAAGATAGAGATAATGCTCTAAAAATTTTTAAACAAAACAAAAAATAATTTAAGAATGCCGAATTCCAATCCTACAAACGCTGAAGATTTAAGAATTTATCAAATTATTGACGCTAATCTAGATAGAGCTAGAGAAGGATTAAGAGTACTAGAGGATTGGGCTAGATTTGGTCTAGGCAAAGAAAAATATGTTGAAAGGATTAAAAATTTTAGACAAATTTTAGGAAAAAATCATTTAGAAGTTTATAAACAATCTAGAAATCACATAGAGGACAAATCCAAAGGATTGACTCATCAAGAGCAAATCAACAGAAAAACTTCTGAGCAAATTATAAGTTCTAATTCAGGAAGAGTTCAAGAAGCATTAAGAGTCATAGAAGAATTCTCAAGGCTAAATAACCATGAGCTTTCAAAAGTCGCCTCGGAAATTAGATATGAAATTTACACTATAGAAATCGACTTATTAAGTTTAAACAAGTGTATGAAGTCAGAGGAAATATTAAAAGAAAATGACTTGTATGTCATAACAGATCAAAAGGACAATTTAGACAATTTATTAGAAGTCATAGAAGAGATTTTAATTGCAGGAGTAAGAATAATTCAATATAGATTTAAAACGGGAACTGATAAAGATCATCTTCGAGAAGCGATTCAGATTAAAAATCTATGTAAAAAATATAATTCTTTGTTCATCGTTAACGACAGACTCGATATAGCTCTAGCATCAAATGCGGATGGAATTCATCTTGGACAAGATGATTTAAACTTAAAAACCGCAAGAAAATTATTAGGATATTCAAAAATTATTGGTATTAGCGCAAATAATGAAATTGATATTTCTTATGCCCTTGAGGAGGGTTGTGATTACATAGGAATAGGACCAGTATTTGAAACTGCAACTAAAAAGAACAAAAAACCTTTAGATATTGAAAAGATCAAAACATTAACTACAGATTTAAAAATTCCTTGGTTTGCCATCGGAGGAATTAAGGTAAATAATATTTCATATTTAAGAAGAAATGGGATTAAAAAAGTTGCCTTAGTTTCGCAATTAATGAATTCTGAAAATCCTAAAGAAGACGCTATTATGATCCTAAAAGAGCTGTCTCATGAAAATTAAAGTTAATGGAGAAGAAAAAAAAATAGAACTTGATCAAGAAAATGCTCTCCTATCTTCAGCTTTAAATTTAATGGGATATAAACCCAACACAATTGTCGTGGAGTTAAATAATTTAATTATTAATTCAATAAAATGGGAAAAAGTGAAACTTAAAGATGGGGATAATTTAGAAATCGTTTCAATAGTTGGGGGTGGTTAAAATATAAAACTTTTTTATATTAAAAATCTTCATAATTTTTTAAGTTTAAGCTTGAAACATTTACCTATTTTTTTCTTTTTTCGTTTTATATTCTTATTACTTCATCAAAATAATGAAAGAAAAAACTGACAATAATTCAAGTTCTTTAAAATGGGAGCGAAATGGGGAGTTAGCACACAAAGATCTCTCTGAGTTAATTGAAAGATTAAAAAATGTAGAAAGTGAACGTAACTCTTCTGAGCTGTCTAGATTAGGTACAAAATTAAACATAAAAGATTAAATTTGTTACTTAGATCTTGTCTTTTTAAAAATTTGTACCAAATTAAAATTACTGAATATAAAAATAAATGCCGAAAAGATTTCCAGAGTGGGTAAATACAGAAGTAGTGATAAAAGCAATCAAAATGAGAGAAGAAGGAATGCTATCAAAACAACTTAATTTATGGATAGAAAACCTATTAGAAATAGAAAAAAAGTAAATATTCAGGAAATAACTTTAATAATTCTGAGAGCCGCCATTGCTGCTCCATAACCATTATCTATATTCATAACTGCAATACCTGGAGAACAACTTGACAACATACTATTTAAAGCTGTACTCCCATCCTTGCTAACCCCGTAGCCGACTGAGACAGGTATTGCAATTATCGGTTGTGCCAACAATCCCCCCACAACTGTTGCCAAAGCTCCTTCCATTCCAGCACAAACTATTAATACATCATATTTATTAATTTCTTCTAACTGACTCATCAATCGATGAAGTCCAGCTACTCCAACATCTAAAAAAGATTGACAATTCACTCCATAAATTTCAAGCGCTAATTTTGCTTCAAGGGTTACGGCCAAATCGCTTGTGCCGCCTGAAATTATGGCAACTTTTTTATTCGTATTAATTTTATTCAGATTTTTCCCAATTATTAAGCAATTTGCTTCTTCATAGAATCGTGCATCATCATACAACTCTAAAAGATAATTAGCCTTTTCACTATTAATCCTAGTAATGAAAACAACCTCATTTTTACTTAATACATTTTCAGATAATCTCTCTAATTGGTCGATACTCTTATCTTGGCCCCAAATAGCCTCAATGATTCCAAGCCTATCTCTTCTTTGAAAATCAAACTTAATATCAAAATTCATCTCTGCTTATCTAATTCTCCCTCATAAATTAATTCAAAAGGATTTTCGCCAACATTTAGAGCAGCTTTAACATTATCTTCAAATTTTTGTTGAACTACATTTACTTCTGACATTGGTATGCTTTTCCATAATTTCTTACTTTTCCAATTTACCAATATTAAAGCTTCTTCTTTTTCTTTATCCCAAAATAATTGTCTTCCCAAAAAACCATCTTGAGAAGATAACCATGGCTCCCATATTTCTTTTTCAGCATTTAACCAAGCTGCTTTTGCATCGGCAGGTACTTTAAGTCTTAATTCCTCTATAACCATTTCACTTTGATAATTATCCATTGTAAAAGCTTTTAGATTGGGAATATCAGATTGAAAAAATAAAACTACTAAGCAAATGAATAATAAACAAAATTTTTGAAATTTTTTTTTCAAATTTAAATTAAATCTCATTTTTTCTCAAGTAGAACTACTGAATGGCAACTTATGCCCTCTTCTCTCCCTTCTGGACCCAATTTTTCATTCGTGGTTGCTTTAATCCCAATTAAATTTTCATCAATATTTAATATTTCAGAAATATTTTTTTTCATTAGTTTTATGTGTGGCATGATTTTTGGCCTTTCAGCAACAAGAACACTATCAATATTGTTTATTTCCCAACCATCTTGTCTTATCAAGTTATTTACTTTTGATAACAAAAACAAGCTGTCAGCATTTTTCCATTTTTCATCAGATGGGGGGAAATACTTACCTATGTCGCCCAGCGAAAGTGCTCCCAATAATGCATCCATTATTGAGTGACTTAAAACATCAGCATCACTATGACCATCCAATCCTAAATTTTCAGGATGATGCAATTTTACTCCTCCAATAATTAAATCTCTATTCTCTACTAGTCTGTGAATATCGTATCCATTACCTATTCTAAATTTCATGAATTGATTATATTCTTTTATTATTCTCTTACTTTGTGGGGATTTTTTGTAGTTTTCATTTGAAATTAAGTCACTTCTTCTCTCCAATGTTCTTTCAAAACTTTTTCGTCTTCTCCACGATTTAATCTCTTCATGATTCCCACTCACTAGAACATCTGGCACTTTCATATCTTTAAAAGTTAACGGCCTTGTGTATTGAGGATATTCTAATAAAGAAGAATTATGACTCTCATCAACTAAGGAGTCTGGATCACCAAGAGTTCCTGGTAATAATCTAGTCAAACCGTTAATTATTGATATAGCTGGTACTTCACCTCCAGAAAGTACATAATCGCCTATCGATATCTCTTCATCAGCTAAACATCTAATCCTTTCATCAAAACCTTCATATTGACCACAAATAATTATTATTTGATCCAAAGTGGACCATCTTGCAAGATCCTTTTGCTTTAAGACTTTACCCTGCGGGGTCATCAGCAAAGTTTTACTTTTCGGTAATTTTCTAATTGATTCATATGCCTTATAAATAGGTTCAGGTTTTAATACCATACCTGCTCCTCCTCCATAAGGCTTATCGTCTACTTGCCTGTAAGAACCTTCTCCATATTCTCTTAAATCATGTAAATTTACATCGATCAAATTCTTATCTAGAGCTCTTGTTATGACCCCTAAGTTATTTATTAATTCAAAAGCTTTAGGGAACAATGTAATTACATCAAAATTAAAACCACTCATCTAGAAATCTTCCTCATAACCAAACTCAATTAACCTTGATTCTTTTTTTCTCCAATTTGGAACAACTTTCACAAACAACTCTAGATGAACTGGACCATCAATTAATTTTGACATATTTGATCTTGCTGACTGACCAATCATTTTTAACATTGAACCTTTCTTTCCAATAAGAATTCCTTTTTGAGTTGATCTTTCAACAATAATAGTAGCCAAAATAGCAGTAAAACTTTTGCCATTTTTTCTTTTCATTTCTTCTATTTTTTCAATCTTTACTGCAATACTATGAGGAACTTCTTCTCTTGTATTTATTAATACCTGCTCTCTTACTAAATCAGATAATAAATTATCTAATGGTTGGTCGCATATCATTTCTTCATCGTAAAGTTTTGGTCCCTCTGGAAGAAAAGTAAGTACTATATCGACTAATTCAGAACACCCTTCTCCTTGCGAGGCACTTACAATTTGAAAATTTCTATTAATTCCAAAAAATCTTCTGTATTGATCTATTCGTAAATTTCTAAATTCTTTACTTACCAAATCCCACTTATTTAATACAACAATAAACTCAGTTTTATTTGCTACTAAGAAGTTCATTATATATTCATCTCCTCTACCAGGCTCTTCACTTGAATCAATCACAAAAATAACCATATCAACTCCATCAATTGCTGATTTTGCGTTCTTTACTAAAATTTCTCCAAGTCGATGATGAGGTTTATGAACACCAGGTGTATCGACAAAAATTATTTGTCCATTTTTTGTAGTAAGTATTCCTTTTAATTTATTTCTGGTAGTTTGTGCTACTGGAGAAGTAATTGTTATTTTTTCTCCAATCAACTTATTTATTAAAGTAGATTTCCCCACATTTGGCCTTCCTAGTAAAGTTACAAACCCAGATCTATAATTAGTCAAAGACTTCTAATGCATCAATAATAAAATTCTGATCAAAAATGGAAAAAAAAGCTATAAATTTAAAAGAAGCTACTTTTGCTCAGGCAATAAATATATCCGCACAATGGTGCAAAGAGTGGGGAGAAGATTTACTTAGCGAAGAAGTTTTAGCAGATAGAATTGCAGAGCTAATCAAAACAAAAAAAGGACTCAGGGGATTTTTTGCATACGCTTTATCAGATAAAAATTGTTTTTTATTAGATAAACTTCCTTTTTCACTTATTTTCAAACTTAATGAAGGTGGGGATCCTGTAACAAACATAGTAGTAAAAAATTTAATAATGAGTTCCGCCCAAATTATTTTTCATCGCAGAGAAAATAATCATGAATATGAGACGGCATCAGAGAACATTTCAGATAGATGTAAAGCTATTTTGAGACTGCTAGAAACTAAGTCAGTTACAACGTCTGTCAATCAAGTCCTTAGAGACTTAGATACTATGGGAAATAGTTTTGATAATTCTATGAAATATGATTCAGAGCAAAAGGAATTCATAAAAAAACAAATTCTTGATATCGCCCAATAAAAAAACGTAGAAAGTATTCTACGCTTTAGAAAATATATTTAAAGACAATTGTTTAGTCCCTTCTTCCACCGCCTTGGAGTGCAATCATTAATCTCAATATAAAAACAAAAAGATTTATATAAGTTAAATACATACCTAAAGCCCCTGCAAGGTATTGATCATCATTATATCTTCTTGGCATTGTATAGAAATCAACGAAAGACATTGCAACAAATAGTACAGTTCCAAATCCTGCAATTATCAATTCGAGCCCTGAACCTCCAAAAACTCCTGGAGCAAAAAATCCTCCAATTAATTGGACAAACATTGCTATAAGCAGTCCAATCAACCCAAGACCAACTACCCCACTTAGTGCTTGACCTACACTATCACTCATTCTTTGACCAGTATAAGAGGCAATAACGAAAGTTATACCCGTAGCTAAGGCAGCTGTTCCAACAGAACCAATACCAATTGTTCCTATTGCTAAAGCAACTATTCCACTTAAGGTGAATCCAGTTAACAAACTAAATCCTGTTAACAAGGGCAGGGCCTTCGCATTATTTGCATTATTTGCAGCACTTGTGGCTATAAAAAACAAAATCAATTCTGCAATTAAGGCAACTATTGAGAGAGGCTGGAAAAGCCCAGGATTTGTCGCTATGAGTGATACACCTGCTAAAACTCCTAAAGAAGTTAATACCATACCTCCACCGACGTACGGTAAAGCTTTTTGAACAACATTAGGTCCGACAATTGAACTGGTTTGTGCTTCACGAATAGCTTGATTGAAATTACTACTTGCTGGCATTTTCTTTATTAAATATGAATCTATTCTACTTGATTTTTAAGATTTCAGGGTACGGATCTCCAGAGTTATAAAGTTATTTATATTCCTCAATAATTTTCTGTACTAAAGGATGACGAACTACATCTTCAACAGTCAAATAACAAAATTTGATCCCCTCAGTTTCGGAGAAAATTCTTGATGCTTCTATAAGGCCACTTTCCTGATTTTTTTTTAAATCAATTTGCGTAATATCTCCGTTTACAACCATTTTTGACCTCTCACCTAATCTTGTTAAAAACATTCTCATTTGAGAGCAGGTGGTATTTTGTGCTTCATCTAGAATTACTAAAGAGTTATCCAAGGTTCTGCCTCTCATAAATGCTAATGGGGCAACTTCAATAATTCCTTTATCGACTAACGAATTTGTTCTATCAAATCCGAAAATACTATGTAAGGAATCAAAAAGGGGTCTTAAATATGGATCTACTTTTTGTTGCAAATCTCCAGGAAGAAATCCCAAACTTTCCCCAGCTTCAACGGCTGGTCTAGTTAAAACAATTTTTTCTATTTTTTTCTCGTTCAATAATCTTGCTGCACATACAGTTGCTAAGAATGTCTTACCAGTACCAGCCGGACCAATCGCAAACGTAAGATCAAAGTTTTCGATTGATTCAACATATTCTTTTTGCCTTATGGTTCTTGGCCTTAAATATCTTCCTTCTTTAGAACGCGCAAGAACTTTTTTCCCAAGTTCAGCATGCGATGATGACTCTCCCATGTTTAAAGAACTTAGGGCGGCTTTAAGATCTACCTCTGGAACTTCTAGGCCTTGCTCCCAAATTGGTCTTGTCAACTCCACTAATGCTGATGCTCTTTCAATCTTAGATATGACACCGTTCATCTCAAGTTGTAAACCTCTAATAGTTAGAGACACACCTGTGAGTGATTCAAACTTTTTTAAAAAAGAATTCCCTGGACCTGATAGTGCTGTAGCGGCATCAGGGCTTGGCAAATCTATTGTGAAGTGACCAGTTTTGGAAACTTCCTTCATCTAGTTATTGAATAATAATAAAAATTTATCAAACTATTAGTTTTAAGCTTCATTACTATCGCTTTCAGCTTTTGAACCATCATTTTCTTCATCTTTTATTTTAGCTTTAGCAACTTTTTCCTTCTCTATCTTTGCCTTACCAATAGCGATTGAGGGTCTTTCTATCTTTTCTAATAACCCTCCCTTTTCTAATAGAGTCCTAACAACATCAGTTGGCTGAGCACCCTGAGTAAGTCTTGTTCTTAAAGCTTCTGTATCAAGCCTAGTTTCCTTAGTTCTTGGGTTATAAAAACCTAGTTCTTGTAAAGGTCTACCATCTCTTCTGGAAGTACTATTGCATGCAACAATTCTGAAACTTGCCTCTTTTTTCTTTCCAAAGCGCTTAAGGCGCAATTTAATCATCTTAAATTAATGCGTTTTTAATAATAATATCATTTAAAGGTAAAAATTTAGGAACTATAAATCAGCAAACCCTTTTTTCTTCTTATTATTTTTTTGTTTTTTCATCGGTTTATTATTAGTCATTCCTCCCATACCTCCCATTCCTCCCATTCCAGGCATTCCTCCCATTCCTCCCATTCCTCCCATTCCTCCCATTCCAGGCATTCCTCCATTAGACATTTGTTTCATAAAACCTCGCATTCTTTGAAAATCAGCTAATACTTTATCTACATCTTTTGCTTCATAACCACTACCCTGAGCAATCCTTTGTCTTCTGGAAGGCTGAGCAGCAAGAACTTCAGGTTTTTGTTTTTCCTCAAGAGTCATTGATGAGATCATAGATTCTATTTTCTTTAGTTGATCTTCTCCATCTTTTATCATCCCATCATCGATTTTATTCATTCCAGGTATTAATTTTATTAATCCACCAAGTGAGCCCATCCTTTTTATTAATCTCATTTGCTTAACAAAATCATTAAAGTCAAAAGTTGCTTCTTGAAGTTTCTTTTGCATAGCTTCTGCATCAGCAAGCTCGACTTCCTTTTGTGCTTTTTCAACAAGTGTTAATACATCACCCATTCCTAAAATTCGGCTAGCCATTCTCTCTGGATGGAATGGTTGAAGTGCCTCTATTTTTTCGCCGACACCTATGAATTTGATAGGTTTACCACTTATTTTTCTTATTGATAAAGCAGCTCCACCTCTAGAGTCGCCATCCAACTTAGTTAGTATCGCCCCTGTAATGCCTACTTTTTCATGAAATGACTTTGTCAAGTCAGCAGCTTCTTGTCCAATCATAGAATCAACAACAAGTAAAACTTCATCAGGATTAGAAACTTCTTTTATCCGAACCATTTCACTCATCATGGAATCATCAATTTGCAATCTTCCTGCGGTGTCAATAATTATCGAATTAAAATCATTTTCACTAGCAAAATTCAATGCTTCCTTTGCTATCTCTTCGGGTTTGCTATTTTTTTCTTTAGCTGAAAAAACTTCCAATTCATATTGACTTCCCAATGTTTTAAGCTGCTCTACAGCTGCTGGTCGATAAATATCTGCTGCAACCAAAAGGACTTTTTTATCTTTTTCCTTCAAATAAAGGCCTAATTTTCCTGTTGCAGTTGTCTTACCAGCTCCCTGTAGTCCAGCCATTAAAATCACTGTAGGACTATTTTCATTTTCAATTAATGGAGAATTTTCACTCCCCATGATTTTAATCAATTCTTTATTTACAACTTCTATAAATTTTTGACCTGGGTTTACACCCCTAACTACTTCTTCTCCGATAGCTTTATCTTTGACATCTGATATAAAGTCTTTGACTACAGACAAACTAACATCTGCATCAAGGAGTGCTCTTTTTACCTCCTTCAAGGCATCGTTCATATTATTTTCACTAATTTTTGCTTCGCCTCTTAAACCCTTTACTGCGTCTTCAAAGCGTGACGAGAGTTCATCAAACATAATTAAAAAGAAATTTTAATTATTATAGGTGATCTTGAAGTTTGTAATTATAAGCCACTCACGAAATCAACCAATTTCCATGATTTATTTGAAAAACCTAAAATATATTTAACTTTAAGGGGACTCAATGATGTTTCATTAACAAATTCTCCAGAATTCTTTAGTATTTTCTCTAAATAATTTAATTCGATTAAAACAACTATCCGAGATGAAGTTTGAGATTCCAAATCAATCTTAAGTATTTGAGAATTAATTTCTTTATAAATTCCCTTCTTGATATCGTTCTGTCTTTCTTCGATTGTTCGATCAATCAGACCTTTACTAACAATCTTAGAGAGATTAATTTCACTCTTTCCCTCTAAATATTTACTTTTACTTAGAAGCCATCCATTAATTAAAATCCTTATATCTTCCAAAGAAGGAGAAGGTGTATTAAGTTCTTTGAATTCATAGGAAATAATTGAAGCAGATTTCTCAGGAATAGAATTCAATTTGCTTGAAGTATTTTTTTTTATTTCTTGAATAATATCTTTCTCACTAAGCTTTTGATTTTTATCTATAGCAATTAAAGGTTTTTCAGCAATAGATTCGTCCTCAATAGATTTTTTTAAATTATTTCTAATAAATCCAATACCCATACCAAAAGCAAATAAGATCAAAAAAGCATAAATATATATTAAATAATGTGACCGATTAATAATCTCTTTATCCTTCAAGAATTCCCCAAAACTAAACTTTAATTCAGCAATTTTTTCAATTAAAAAATTATAAAAATCTATTGGTTTTTTCTTGAAGTATTCCTCATTGAATAGGTTTTCTTTGATCTCAACATTTTCATAATCTTGTTTTATGCCACCAGGCAAAGGTAATCTTCTTTCATCAGTATTACCTAATTTATTATCAAAATCTTCATTAGTCTTTGTCGAAGATTCATTCTCAATTTGTTGGTTCTGAAGATTTGATCTAATTACAATTTTATTTGATTTCTTTTCTAATTTTTCTATAAATTCTTGAATTTCCCTATCTTCAAACCAAGAATCTAAATCCACCTCTTTTGAGTCAATATCTCTATACCCAACTAAAACATCATTCTCTAACCAATTTTTACAGAAAATACATATCGCTTCTAACTTATTTCCGGGATAATTATTAAGCCAATCTCGTAAATTTTCATCAGAACTACTTGAAAACCTTGCAGAGGCCTGGTCAATATCAGCTAAAAGCAAGTCTAAACAACCAACTAAAGGCATTGAATCAAGACCGGATAAATTTAGTTTCTTTAAAATTCTCCTCGCTTCAAATAATTTTTCCGGTTTTCTTCTAGAAAAACCAATAGCTGTTAAGGATAGAAAAGCTAAAAATCCTGCTTCTAATGATCCTCTTTTTTGTAATTCAAGAAACAAATCAATCTGTTCTTGCACTGTCAAAAATGGCTTAATTTGTTTAAAAAAAGCTTCAAACTCTTGCTGATTTAAATAGTCTTTATATTCAGATTTATTATTACCTTCCAAACCACCTCTTTTGATTATTAAATTTTCCAACATACTTATGCCTTTTTTATGAGACTCTTGATCAATTAGATCCCTACTAAGTAGATCTAGGATTCTGTAAGGTAGCAGCGCAACCAAATCTTCTTCAAGTTCTTTTCTTATGTCTCCAAGCTTTCCCGTTCTTTGGAGAACTTGTATACCTTCATATAAAAAGTCTGCCGCGTTCGAATAGGATCTAAGCTGTTGTTCTTGAATTGCAGAATCTCTAGCTGTTAAAGCAGCCAATAATATTAAATCAGCTTCTCTACTACTTCCCAAGGCTGGAGTTTGTGGGGGCTGCAATGCTTTTCTCGTGATTTTAAATGCTTCTTTTGGTGAACCCGATTCCCAAAGAAGTATAAGTCCTGCTACTTCTCTATTTGAGGAAAACTCCAATCCAGATTTCCCATTTAATAACAAATTTTCGTACTCTCTTCTGCTTTCAGGATCTGTTAGTAGATCGGCAGTGAGGCGAAGCAACTCAGATCTTTGGGTTAAAACTTCATAAGTAAAACCTTCATCGGGTGTTTTATCTAACCGCAATTGAAACGCCCTTAAAATTTCCTCAGAAGTTGCAGAGGGGCTTACGCCAATTAAACGAAAATGGTCTAAAGGAAGTTCCAAACAAATATCCTATTGAAAATTCTTAGACAAATTTTATCAAGTTAAAAATTTTTTTCACAAGGTCTTACAGAGTTATTAAAAAAAATCATGAAAATCGCCCTTCACACCTTAGAATGTTAACAAATCAAAACTTCGTTAAGGTATTTTTCTTGGAAACACACGTAGAGAGAATCTCAAATCTTCAAGATATAAAAAAAGCCGAATTAGATCGAGAAACCGGATTATTTCTTTATGAAGACATGACGCTTGGTCGTAGGTTCGAAGATAAGTGTGCAGAAATGTATTACAGGGGCAAAATGTTTGGTTTCGTTCATTTATATAACGGTCAAGAGGCTATAAGTACGGGCGTAATTGGCGCCATGAAAAAAAAACATGATTGGTTTTGTAGCACCTATCGTGATCATGTTCATGCACTAAGTGCAGGTGTTCCCTCATTTGAAGTAATGAGTGAACTTTTTGGTAAAGCTACCGGTTGCAGCAAAGGCCGAGGTGGATCTATGCACTTATTTTCAAATGAACATCACTTACTCGGAGGATATGCATTTATTGGAGAGGGAATTCCAGTTGCCTTAGGGGCAGCCTTTTCAAGTAAATACAAAAAGGAAGTTGTTGGTAATAATTCTAGTGATGCGGTAACTGCAGCATTCTTTGGGGATGGGACTTGTAATAATGGGCAGTTTTTTGAATGTTTAAATATGGCCCAGTTATGGAAATTACCCATAATTTTTGTTGTTGAAAATAATAAATGGGCTATTGGTATGGCTCACGATAGAGCTACTAGTAATCCTGAAATCTGGAGAAAAGCTTCTGCTTTTGGTATGCATGGGGAGGAAGTTGATGGAATGGATGTATTAGCGGTTAGAGGGGCCGCACAAAGAGCAATTGAGCGAGCTAGAGCAGGAGAAGGGCCCACACTTTTAGAATGCCTGACTTATAGATACAGAGGGCATTCTCTTGCAGATCCAGATGAATTAAGGTCTGAAAAAGAGAAGGATTTTTGGGGGAAAAGAGATCCTATTAAGAAATTAGCTCAAGAAATTATTGATGGTAAATTCGCAACGGAAGAAGAATTAAAAATAATTGAAAAGAAAATTGATACAGAGATATCTGAGTCAGTTAAGAATGCTATTGAAGCACCCGAACCCCCTTCAGAAGAACTAACTAAATATATTTGGGCAGAAGATTAAATTAAATTCCGCTAGGTAATTTTCTAGTTAAATTTCTTAATTTTCTGAGTGCCTTAAGTTCAACTTGTCTCACTCTTTCTCTAGAAACTTCTAATAATCTTCCAATTTCAGCAAGTGTATGTCTCTCATTTGCATCAAGTCCGAATCTTAATTTGAGAACATGTTGTTCTTGCTCGCTCAAATGACTTAACCACTTCCCAAGTTGCTCTTGATGCATTTTTTGTTCAACTTGATCTAAAGGTTCCTCATTAGTACTATCTGCAATCAAATCACCTAAAAAGCTCCTGCCATCATCACCATTTACTGGAGCATCTAAACTACTTGTCGATAAGGCTTGTCTCAAAACAGAATCCAATTCATCTACATCAATTTCCATCGCCTCTGCAATTTCAATTCTGCTAGGCATAGCACCAAGTTTATGAGCCAAATCTCTACTAACTTTTCTAATAGAAGCTAACCTTTCACTTAAATGGACAGGTAAACGGATTGTTCTTGATTGACAGGCAATTGCTCTTGTCATACTCTGTCTAATCCACCAAAAAGCATAAGTAGAAAATTTATATCCCCTTGTCGGATCAAATTTTTCAACAGCCCTCTCCAACCCAAGAGAACCTTCTTGTACTAAATCAAGAAGTTCTAATCCTTTACCTTGATATTTTTTAGCCACGCTGACAACTAATCTTAAATTAGCTTTCATCATTCTTTCTTTAGCTCTTCGACCAATTTTTATTGTTCTTTTTTGATGAGTTGTAAATTCATTAATTTTTTCATTTAATTGTCCATCTTCTGTAAGAATCATCATTTTCTGAACTTGATTCCCCAATTCGATCTCCTCGGCTGGTGTTAATAGAGGAACTCTACCTATGTTTTGCAAATACCAACTTATTGGATCATTACTCCTTCTTTTAGGTTGTTCTGCTTGAGTGGGTAATGATGAAACCATTTTTTTAACCTAATTAGGTATTAAGACTTTCCTACACTTTTAAAGAAATAGCCAAATATTTAATACGCGCTTCAGATTTCAAGTAATATTTGTATAGTTATGTGTTTAAAACCATAAATAAGTCTGTTAAATTGTTTCTTTCAAGATATTTGCCTCATTTTTGTATTTCTCATTAATTTTGACAATTCGTCACCAATAGCTGAAGCATTTGAACCTTTTATGCACTTTGATGCAGCAAATGAATGCAAAAGTACGTACTTAGCAAAAAAATCTGTTGTTATATTTTTACAAAAGGTTAAATCAATCGCAGAGCTGCCAGCTATAAATCCAGATAAAAGATCACCTAGTCCTGCTCGAGCTGTCTGAGAATCGGTTCCAAAAAGTTGCCATACTTTTTGATTATCAGCAACAATGCTGTTAGCTCCCTTTAATAAGATACTAATGTTAAATTCTTTTGCTGCTTCAAGAGCTAGCCCTACATTGGTCTCAGATTTGATATGAGGGAATAACCTTCGAAATTCTTTGCTATGTGGTGTAATCCATGTTTTAAATTTTCTCTCTAAAAAGAAATTTGACCCTAACTTAGATTCCGAAATTCTATTAAGTGCATCTGCATCCAAGATCAATAAACCTCCAAAAGCCATAAGATAGTCCTCTGATTTTTGCCAATCATCATTATCAATTCCTATTCCTGGACCAACAGCTAATGAATCAAATGCACTTAAATCAATATTCTTTAATGCACTAAATAAAGATGCATTTCCATTTTGGTTAGATTGCATAGTCTCTTTTAAAACTATTTCTGGGGCAACTTGCCAAATAGATTCAGCAACTATCCCAGGCAAGGCCGCAGAGATAAAGCCTGCTCCACTTGATATTGCCCCTTTTAATGCTAAGTATGCAGCACCAGGATATTTTTCACTTCCTGCTATTAGTAATGTTCTACCTCTTTTATATTTGTTGGAATTTTTTGGTAAAGAAGGTAAATCAATATTTTTTATATCTTTGTAAGTAACTTTAAAAATCTTTTTATCAACTTTGGACAGTTTACTAATAGGCACCCCAACATCTATATAGTGCAATTCTCCAATAAAAGGTAAAGCAGAATCTTGGGTCAACCCAATCTTATGAAGACCAATAGCCAAGGTATAGTCTGCCTTTACTGCTTTATCTAAAAAAGGATCTCCTTTATCAGGACATAATCCTGTCGGAATATCAATACTTATTACCTTCCCATATTTGTTATGAAATTTTAGATTAAACAGTTTAATTAATTTATTATCAACTTTTCTTTTTTGATTATTACCAAAAACCGCATCAATCCAAAGCTCTTTCCCATTTGCATCAGGGGGCTCTACTAATTTTGTGACACCAATAGATGTAAGATAATTAAGGTGTTTATTTGTTAATGTTTTTTTTATCGGGAATGGACACCATACCTGGACTAAATACCCTTTCAAAAAAAGCTCTCTAGCTATTACGGCACCATCACCACCATTATGCCCAGGACCTATAAAAACAGTTATTCCGTGCTTGAGAAGAGGCTTCCTTTTTAAGAGCCATCTGCTAATTTGAATACCAGCTTTTTCCATCAAGGCTTCTTGTGGCATTCCATCAGAAAACATTTCGTTCTCTAATATCAACATTTGCTTTGAATCAACAATTAAATTTTCAGAGTCAATTGTTGGCCACACAATTTCGTTCATAATAAGTACAAAGCAATTGAAGTACTGTTCAAAAATTTAAACTTCCATGTTAAAGACACAAAAAGATAAAAAATTAGAGAACTATTTTTCTACTAATAATAAAACTAAAAAGAAGAAAAATATTATTGTAGGTCTTTCTGGAGGCGTAGATAGTTCCCTTTCAGCTGCTCTTCTTATAGAAAAAGGCTGGAATGTTGAGGGACTAACTCTTTGGCTAATCAAAGGGAAAGGATCCTGTTGTTCTGAAGGATTAGTAGATGCTGCAGGAATTTGTGAAGATTTGGGAATTAATCATAAAATAATAGATTCAAGAGAAATTTTCGAAAGAGAGGTAATTAAAAAAACTACTGAAAGCTATGAGAAAGGATTCACTCCACTTCCATGTTCGATGTGTAACAAGAATGTGAAGTTTGAAGAGATGCTTAATTACGCAATAAACAAGAAAGACTTTACTCATATTGCGACCGGACATTACGCAAGGATAAAAAAATCATCTTATGCTGCAAAACTTGATTGTAATAGCTTTGTATTTAAGGACTTCCTTCTTCTCAGAGGTGCTGACGAGAACAAAGACCAAAGTTATTTTCTTTATTCTCTTTCACAAGAAGTAATAAGCAGATTAGAATTTCCTCTTGGCGAAATGAAAAAAGAAGAAACAAGAAAGGAAGCCCTGAGATTAGGCCTTAGAACTGCTCAAAAACCAGAAAGTCAAGATTTATGTTTAGTTGAGCATTATGGATCAATGCAGAGATTTATCGACAAACATATTGAAACCAAAGAAGGAGAAATTGTGCATGTAAATGGAAAAGTCCTAGGCACTCACAATGGTATTCAGCACTTTACGGTAGGTCAAAGAAAAGGTTTGGGCATTGCTTGGCCTGAACCATTATATGTAAAAAGTTTAGATAGGGTAAAAAACATAGTTTATGTAGCAGATAAAAGTAATTTATTTAATAAAGAAGCAATAATTAGTAAGGTTAACTGGGTTTCAATCGAAGAACCTATGCAAGAGATAGAAGTAGAAGCACAAATCAGGTATAGAAGTCATCCAGTAAAAGGAACTTTATTACCTTTGAAAAATTTAAATAATCCAACTAAAACATATAAATTAATTTTTGAAGAAAGTCAAAGTTCGGTAACGCCCGGACAAGCTGCAGTTTTTTATAAAGGAGAAATTTTATTAGGCGGCGGATTAATTAATTAATTTTCCAAAAAAAATTTAATCCCATAAAAAATATAAATAATAACAAAATAGGTTTATCTCCAAATTTTGTATAGAAAGTCTTTTTGGATGAAAAATTAGGATACACTATTTTATTTTGCTCCACATTTAAATCTAGAAGTTTAATTATTTTTCCATCATCTTGAATTAAACCCGAAGGGCCGGTATTAGATACTAGTAAATTATTTTTCTTATTTTCAATACTCCTTAATCTAGCCAAAGATAGGAATTGATTATAAAGCTTAGTTGGATAGGGATCTAAATTTGCTGCAGTTATTATTAGTTTTGCTCCGCTATTAATAGCCTTTCTTATTTTCAATCCATCACTAATTTCGTAACAGATAGCTACTGCTAATGGGGGTGTAAATTTAGGATCAAAAAATCTTGAATCAGAGCCTGCTTGAATTCCTCCTACTGCAGATAATCCTCTTGAAAAACCAACTAGAAATCTAGGTATTTTTTCACCTAATGGTACAAGTCTATTTTTATCTATAAAAGAGGTAAAAGATTTATCTCCAATTTGAAATCCTAGTAAAGAACTTCTTAATTCATTATTCGAATTTCTGAAACCTCCTGCCAACGTATTAACCTTAATGCCTTTAGATAAATAAAAATTATTAGATAAAGTTCCTTCAGGAGCGACAAGAAGTTTTGCTTTGTTGGATAAAGCATATTTTTGAGCAATAGATTGTTTTTCTTTAATAAATTCATCATCTATTTTTAATTTTTCTCTTGTTGGTATATTCGTTTGCCAAATAGCTACTGGATATTCATAATTTCTTTTAATTGGAGTTATTAAACCTCCAAATAAATGTAAGAAAATAATAACCAAAAGTCCCGAAAGAAATATTTTTTTAAAGTGAAGTTTTCTTATCAATCTACCGTGAATAAAAAAAATCCAAAATCCAATTAATATTTGTAATACGCATAAACCACTAGCACCAAACCATCTTGCCAAACCCGCAAGATAAATATCACCTGGAACAAGACTCTCTCCTAAACCTATCCAAAAAAAAGGCGTTTGAGAGAGTATCAATTCACCAATCCCCCAAGTCAAAGATAGAAAAAATACTTTTACTGTTAAAGGTAATATTTTCATTTTAAAAACATCCTCTTTCCAGAGAATCATTTCAACTAATAATCCCCATAAATAAACTAATAACCCACCCAAAAAAGCACAAAATAATAATATTGAAATGGTGATTATTAAACTTGCAATCCATGAAAAACCAAGCCATGTCAATGGATGAAGATCATATAACCATGAATGACTTATTAAAATAAAGAAAAAACCCCACCAAAAATTTGCTATTTTTCTCTCACTTCCCTTCCATAAAATAAATAAAGAAATCGGCATGAAAATCAGCCAAAAGTGAGTTGAAACAGAAATTCCTCCTAGAATTCCTCCTAAACAAGGGTAAAAATATTGTCTTAAACTTTTAATTTGATTCGGGATTAACAATCTAAAATTACGAAATTAAATTTATAATCACCCATTTATTGTACCTTCATTCTGTAGACTTAGTATTAGTAAATTTCAAAATTTAAGTGAGAGAAGTCTTTATTAGTTTTGCGGTTTTTGTTTTTTGTGTTTCATTAACTCTTTTCAGTCAGTTTAATTCACCACAAGTTGTTAATGCTGCCGAATCAGAAACTAAGTTAGTTCAAAAAACACCTGTTGCAAAATCATCAAATGTCTCAAATAATAATTTATTTGAACTAGACCCATCTGATCCAAATCCTATACTTTTCGCTATGACAGAAGAAACCAATTCAGAGAGCAATTCAAGGACTACAGAAAGTGGTCTAATTATTTCTGATATCGTAAATGGGGAAGGAGATGAAGCCAGTGCAGGACAAACAGTTACCGTAAATTACACAGGAACTCTAGAAGACGGTACTCAATTTGATACAAGCATCGGTAGAGCTCCATTCAGCTTCCCCTTGGGTGCTGGAAGAGTAATAAAAGGTTGGGACGAAGGTGTTGCAGGTATGAAAGTTGGAGGTAAAAGAAAATTAACAATCCCACCAGAACTTGGCTATGGTTCAAGAGGAGCGGGAAATGTGATTCCTGGGAATGCAACTTTGATATTTGAAGTTGAATTATTAAAAGTCAATTAAATTAAGTAAGAAAAATATCCAAGACTTTTCAATTTAGTTAATATCCAAGTAATATATATACAATTCCAAATATTTGAAATGCTAAGTAAATTAATCAATTCTTTTCTAGAAAAAAAATCCTCTATGACAGTACATGCACACTGTGATGGACCTTGTGGTGTTTATGATCCAGCATCTACGAGAGTTGCTGCTGAAGCAGTTTTATCAATGACAAAAAAACTTATTGCACTAGAAGCTCCTTCTAACACTGATTCAGCAGAGTGGGCTACATACAGTAATACATTTTCTAGATATGTTGCAGTTAAAGAAGAGCAAGCAAAAGAAACAAAGAAAGAAATTCTAATTTTGTGGACAGATTACTTTAAACCAGTTCACTTAGAAACTTATCCAGACTTACATGAAACCATTTGGAAGGCGGCCAAATTATGCAGTGCATGCAAAGTTAATATTGATGTAGCTCAAGCTGAAGAACTCATGAGTTATGTAGAAAAGATTCATAATATTTTCTGGGCTTCAAAAGGAAGATCAGACGTTTTTGTAAAAGCCAGTTAATCAGAATTATTTCCAAAAGTTTTTTTGATTTTATTTTATTTTTTTTGGGTTTAAGAAAAACTGCCATTATTAGTGGTGAATCAATGTTACCTTACCTAAAAGAAGGGGATATTGTATTTTTTAAAAAATATAAAAAGAATGTATCAATACTAAAAAATCGGCAAATAGTTATTTTCAACCATCCACTTAAACATAAAAACCTAATTAAAAGGATAAATTCAGTGAATCAAAATAATATTGAAGTTATTGGCGACAATATTGAATTTAGCGAAGATAGCAATAAATTTGGATTAATCAATAACGAAAAAATAATTGGGATTGTCACCTCTAAATTAATTATTCCTAAATTAAAAAATTTTTTAATTCAAAAAAACAGAAGCACTTCTTTGAATCCAAAATAATCCCAAAGAAAAGGAAACCCCTCCTGTTACAGCTATTAATCTTTTTATAAATTTTTGACTTGCTTTAAAGGTGGTAAAAGATATTAAAAAAGTAAAAAGATTCATGCTTGTTAGTGAACCAATCAAATATGAAAATAGATATAAGCAAGCACTTGTTAAAGGTAGTGCTAAAGCAGGAATAACTGCAAGAAAATGCGAACCTCCAGCTATACCGTGTAGCAAGCCTAAACCTGTCAAAGCATGAGAGTGCTTAACATTATTTTTTTGTTCCTTAACATGAAAGTGAAAGTGACGATGCGCAATTCCATTCTCATGCTTATGGGAATGCGAGTGGATACTTAATTGAAAAGAATTTTTTATAGCAAATACTCCAACAATTAGAAGAGAAATTCCAACTAGGAATTCGGCAATATTGGAAAATTTGTTTAATGGGGTAATATCCTTAATAAAAATCGCTAGGAAAGCTAACAAGAGGACACCTGAAGAATGTCCCAAACCCCATGAGAAACTATTTTTAAGAGCTTTTTTGGGATTAATAATCGCTGCTGGTGCCATTGCAATTAAATGATCAGCGCCACTAACAACATGCACAAATCCTGCAACTATACCTGTTAAAACTACAGCCTGCATATATTTTTAATACAACCCTGTTTATTCAATTTTATAGCACGATTTGAAGTCAAAATTAAATTGAGTTAAATAATTTCTTGAAAGATTGTTCAATATCACTTTCTCTCATAAAAGTTTCACCAATTAATACTCCCTTGATTCCAATAGATCTAAGCGATTCTAAATCTTCGGCACAATTAATTCCGGATTCACTAATGGGAAGAATATTTTGTTTTAAAAATATATCAACATATGTATGCATCAATTCTATTGATGTTTTTAAATCCGTTTTAAAAGTCTTTAAGTCCCTATTATTTATTCCAATCAAATTAAAAGATTTTAACTTTAGAATCCTTTCTAATTCATTATCGTTATGAACTTCAACAAGAACACTCATCTTTAAATTATCAGCTATTTTCTTTAGATAAATTAAATCGTTATCACTTAAAATCGCAGCGATTAATAATATTGCATCAGCACCAGATACCCTTGCTTTATAAATCTGATAAGCAGAAATAATAAAATCTTTGCAGAGTAGAGGAAGATTAGTTGATTTCCTTACAGTTTCAAGTATTTCAAAACTACCTTGAAAAAACCTTTTATCGGTAAGTACCGAGATACATGATGCACCTAATCCTTCATAACAAATTGCTATTTCTTCAGGGTTAAAATCTTTTCTAATAACTCCTTTACTTGGACTAGCTTTTTTTATTTCAGCAATTACTCCTGGTTTTATTTTTGACTCCAAGATATTTTTATAAAAATCTTTGGGAGCAGGAAGGTTTTTAATCTTTTTGATGAGATCTTCTAAAGAAACTATTTTTTTAAAATTCTTAATTTCAATGTCCTTGTGCCATACAATTTCTTCCAGAATATTTTTTGCTTGTGCTTCTCTATGAGGTACAGCATATTCTAAATTTTCTACCCTTACTGTTGGATTTGGTGGCCTGCGTCTTATCTCCATTAATTTTAGATATTATTTGATTTGAGAAGCCGCTTGTTTATATGCGACCTCAACTACTTCACTTAGAGTAGGATGAGTATGAACTTCTTTAGATAATTCAATTACATCTTGGTTCCTTGAAATAGCGTTCGAAATTTCTTGAATTAAATCAGCTGCATGTAATCCAAAAATATGGGCACCTAACACTTTTCCATTATCTTTATTGAAAATCAACTTTAGCAATCCATCACTCTCTAACTCAGCCAGTGCTTTTGAATTAGCCTTAAAGAAACTTTTGACAACTCCCAAAGTAAAATTTTCTGCTGAAGATATCTCTTTAGCTTCAGCTTCAGAGAGACCAACTGAACTTATCTCTGGGTGAGTAAAGGTTGCTGCAGGGATACTTTTATAGTTAATTTCGACATTTCCACCGCAAATATTGTCAACAGCAATAGTACCCTGCGCTGCAGCTGTATGGGCAAGCATTAGCTTGCCGGTTACATCTCCCACAGCCCAAATGTTAGGAATTATTTTATCACCATTCTTAACTCTCATTTGATCATCTACAGGAATGAAACCTTTCACTGTTTCTATACCAACCGACTCAAGATTTAAGTTATTACTATTAGGACTTCTGCCAGTTGCAACTAGTACAGCGTCAACTTCTAAAGTTTCTACAACTTCCTTAGATTTTGCATCTGTCAGTTCTATTTTTACAGGGCATCCAGGTGTTATTTTTGTCGCAAAGACATTTGATTTTGTGTCTATATCTCTTGCTTGAATAAGGTTCTTCTTAGCAATTTTAGTAATGTCTGGATCAAATGTTGGCATAATATTCTCCAAAGCCTCGATCATGGTAACTTCACAACCAAGCGCGGTATAAACATCAGCAAATTCTAGTCCTATATATCCGCTTCCAATAATTGCTATCCATCTTGGAAGCCACTCAAGTTTAACCGCATCATCACTAGTAAATACAGTCCTATTATCCAAAGTTATTCCACGGGGCACAAAAGGAGAAGAACCAGTTGCTATCACAATATTCTTACATGTGAAAATTTTATCAATTCCGTTTTTATCTCTTACACCTACTTTTTGATTTTCTTCAATTCTGCCAATGCCCAAAATAATTTCAACTCCACTCCTTTTAAGAGTTTTTGTTAAATTTTCTCTAACATTTAAAACTAAATCATTTGCATGATCTGCAATTTTTGATCTCTCGAACCTTACTGGGGAAGCATGAATACCAAATTTAGCTAAATGTTCATAATCAGCTATTTCTCTAACTTTTCCACTTGCAGCCAAAAGAGCTTTAGATGGAACACAACCCTTGTTAACACAAGTGCCTCCCATATCAGAAGATTCTACTATTGCGACTTTAAGTCCCTTACTAGCAGCATGTTTAGCGGCATCAAAACCTCCATATCCTGCTCCTATTACGATTAAATCAAAATCAAAACTTGAATCAGTCACTTTTTATTTATTTATTAGAGGTGTATGCGACTCTTTTTCGTTCTAGTAATAACGGAACTGCAACACAAGCCACATTCAATGATTCTACAAGCTCACTATGCGGAATTGTAATTGTTTCATTAAAAGCTTCTTGAATTTTTTTATGGATACCTTGACCTTCATTACCCAAAATTAATGCTGTACGTCTAGACCAATCAACTTCCCAGTAAGGTTTTGAAGGTTTTTTTAAACTCTTATTATGGCTACTAGTAGAAAAAATCTTAAATCCTACATTTGATAATTCAGACAAAGACTTAAGTAAAGAATTTAATATTTCTTCTTCAGTTCCATCAAATCTTAAAAATGGAAGATGAAAAACTGCACCAGAGGATGCCCTTAATACCTTTTGGCCTAATGGGTGCGCACCTCCAGCTAAAAAAATTGCATCAACACCAGCAGCTAAAGCAGTTCTAAAAAGATTACCTATATTCCCAGGATCTTGAATCCTGTCGAGAACAAGAACAAAATCATCTTTTACATTAAATTGATAATTAGGTATTGCTGAAATCTCTACTAAAGCTGCTATCCCATCTGGATTAATTGTTGAAATCGCAGAAGCCAAGACTTCCTCTGAGACAATATTTATTAATGACTGATCAAATTTTTTGCTTAAATTTTGATTCTTTCTTAGCCATTTTTCGGTAACTAAAATTTTAGAGGGATTTTTTCCAGACTTAAGTAATTCTTCAATGAGATGTGTACCTTCTATGCAAAAAAAGTCTTGATCTTTGGGAGATGATCCTCTTTTAAGTGATCTAAATCTTTTAACTAGATTATTGTTTTTACTAGTTATTTTTAAAAAAGTATTTTCTATGAGTAATTTAAAAAATTCGTTATCAACTATATTTTAATTACATAAATATTTTGATCAATTATTTATTAAATTTTTATTTCCCAAAAAATCAAAAAGATACATTTTCACTTTTAATTAATATTCATGACGTTACATAGGGTGGACTTAATATTATTAGTTTGTCATGATGAGCCTAATAAATTAAGTCTTAATGATTTGCGGAAGCAAAACGAAGTCATATCTTAAATCGCAAAATTTAAAGATTCTTGGCCAAGGCAAGTTAAATGGAATAGTTGAAATAAGTGGTGCGAAGAATTCGGCCTTAGTTTTATTAGCCTCATCACTTCTAACTAATGAAAAAATAATTCTTGAAAATGTGCCTTTTCTTACTGATATTGAAAAAATGGGGAATATCCTAAAAAATTTAGGAGTGAATTTAGTTCATAAAAACAACCAACTAGAAATAGATCCAACAACTATTTCGATTAAAGAACTTCCATATGAACTTGTTAAAGGATTAAGAGCTAGTTTCTTTTGTATAGGTGCACTATTAACTAAATTTGGAGAAGCTCAAGTACCCTTACCAGGTGGATGCAATATTGGTTCAAGACCAATAGACGAGCACATTAATGGACTAATCGCATTAGGAGCAGACATTATTATTGAAGAGGGAATTGTCAAGGCAAAAATAAGGGGAAACAAAAATAGACTTCATGGCACTCATATTAAATTAAAGTGTCCAAGTGTAGGTGCTACTGAAACTTTAATAATGGCAGCATCTTTAGCCAAAGGAAGAACTACTATTGAAAATGCTGCTCGAGAGCCTGAAGTTCAAGATTTATGCCAAATGCTTAATAAAATGGGGGCAAAAATTTATGACTCCGGTAAAGAAACAATAATTATTGATGGTGTTAATAAGCTATACGGTTGTATCCATAAAGTAATTCCAGACCGAATAGAAGCTGGAACTTTTCTAATAGCTGCTGCTGCAACTTCCTCTTCAATAACAATTTCTCCAGTAATCCCTCATCATCTTGAAGCTGTTACTAATAAGCTTCAAGAGAGTGGGAGTAAAATTACGATTAAAGGTAATTCGATTTCAATCAAGAGTAAAGAGATTAAAGGAGTAGATATTGAAACATCTCCTTTTCCAGGCTTTCCTACTGATTTGCAGGCACCATTTACAGCTCTAATGACAATCGCAAATGGTGAATCAAAGATAACCGAAACAATTTTCGAAAACAGAATGAATCATATTTATTTACTTAATGAAATGGGTGCCTGTATAAAACTAAATAAAAACGTAGCTCACATCAAAGGAGTTAAAACAATTAATGGGATGAATCTAGTTGGCTCAGATTTAAGGTCATCAGCTGCATTAATAATTGCAGGAATCATCGCAAAAGGTAGTAGTAAGATCTATGGATTAGAACATTTAGATAGAGGTTATGAAAATTTTGAATTAAAACTAAAAAATTTAGGTGTTAAAATAATTAGAGAAATTAGTAAAAGTACTTTTGAAGAAAATGGATATAAAATTAAACCCAAATCTGAGAATTTTTCAAAACTTGAAGCAGCTTAGTCTTATTACAAAAGATTTTTAAAACTAGAAAAGTTGTTTAAACGTAAGCGATATTGACTAGTGAAATACAACACAAAAATAATAACAACAAAACTAAAAAGCGATTAGACCAAATCTTATTCAAACCATTAAACTTAAATTCATTCATACCCAAGTTCCAACATTAGTTCCGAATGCCGTCAATATGGTTACTACAACAAAAAGATAAGGGACGATCTTTAAAGATAATTTTTTAGCTTGAACTTTAGACATTTTAGTTTTTTTCTTTAATATAACACAATATTACTAATTGTGAAGTTATCTCCTTTTAAAAGGGCTTTTACTCACATTTAAACACAAAAATGTATCATAAATGTTTTAACCTTCATTTTTTTACTTATTTATTGTCAGCAAATTCAATAAATATAATTCTATGTTTTTATCAAAAAGATTAACTATTAATAAACTTTATCTTGATCAATGTTCCTTGGCCATAACAATAGTCAATAAGGTGATTTTTGTTATAATAAATAAGTTCATTTTTTCAAAAGCCTTGGGAGCGTGGTGGAATTGGTAGACGCACCGCACTCAAAATGCGGCACCTTCGGGTATGTCGGTTCAAGTCCGACCGCTCCCACTTTGATGAATACCTATAGTCGATTCGATATATCTTTCAAAAGAGGAAAAGGTTGTTGGCTATGGGACAAAACAGGTAAAAAGTATCTTGATGCAGTCGCTGGTATTGCAACTTGTAGTCTTGGACATAGCGATAGGGTTTTAAGAAGAAGGCTATCAAGTCAACTAAAAAAGATTCAGCACATTTCCAATCTCTACAACATTGAAGAACAAGCACAATTAAGCAGAACTCTAACAAATATGAGTTGTGCAAAAAGCGTCTTCTTCTGCAACAGTGGTGCGGAAGCAAATGAATCAGCAATTAAATTACTTAAAAAATATGGTAATACAACAAATAAAGGTAAAGAGTCAATTATTCTATCAGCTGAATCCAGCTTTCATGGAAGGACGCTTGCAGCCTTGAGTGCGACTGGTCAGCCCAAATATCAAAAAGGTTTCGAACCGATGATTCAAGGGTTCAAATTTTTTAAATTTAACAATTTTGATTCGGTAAAAAAATTATTTGAAGAGTGTGAAAATAATGATCAAAAAATTTCCGGCGTTTTAGTTGAACCAATACAAGGAGAAGGTGGCGTAATTCCTGGAAGTAAAATATTTTTTAAAAGCCTGAGAGATATATGTGATAAATATAATTCTCTACTCATTTTAGATGAGGTCCAAAGTGGCGTAGGTCGAACTGGGAAAATGTGGGGTTATGAAAATTTAGGAATTGAACCTGATGGATTCACCCTTGCCAAAGGATTAGGAGGAGGTCATGCAATTGGAGCATTATTAGTTAAAGAAAAAGCCAATATTTTTTCTCCAGGAGATCATGCAAGCACTTTTGGGGGGAACCCTTTCGCCTGTAAAGCTGCCCTAACTGTATTAGAAGAAATAAATAGAAGAAATCTTATAAATAATGTTTATCTAAGAGGGGAACAATTAAGTGCTGGGTTTAAAGAATTATCAAAAAAATTTCCAAATATTATTAGAGGGAAACGAGGTTTAGGTTTAATACAAGGTCTTGTGATCAATGATGATTATGCTGATGCAAAAGAAATTACATTAAAAGCTTTTGATAAAGGATTACTGGTAGTTCCTGCAGGAGGAAATGTTGTAAGGATTGTCCCACCATTAGTTATATCTCGAAGAGAAATTAATATTCTTTTGGATAAACTAAATTCAATTTTTGAAGAGTTATAGCAATTTAATTTTGAAAAATGCAAATTTAAAAATTTTTGAATTATTGTCACCTAAATATGAGAGGGATAATATCAAGTTAGGTTTATCAAGAATTAAAAAAGCACTTCAAGAACTTGGTAATCCTTGCAAGAATATCCCTGCGATACAAATTATTGGAACTAATGGGAAAGGATCAATTGCGGCATATTTAGAGAGTATACTTTTTGAAGCTAAAAGGAATTTTGGTGTAACAACATCTCCTCATCTTTTGGACGTATGCGAGAGGATTAGAGTTAATAAAAAAAATATTAATAAAACTGATTTTGAAGAAATCTATAGAATCATAGAAAAAAATTTTTCAAAATTTGAATTAACTCCTTTTGAAAAAATCATTTGCTGTGCCCTAAATTTTTTTGACAATAAAAAAGTTGAATTACTCATTCTTGAAGCTGGCTTAGGGGGGCGATTAGACGCGACAACAGCCCATAAATCTAGACCAATAATTGCTATAGGGAATATTGGCTTAGACCATAAAGAATTTCTTGGAGATACGATTGAAAAAATTGCCAAAGAAAAATTAGCAGTTATTGAAAAAAACTCAATTGTCATTTCATGCAACCAAAATAGTCAAGTTGAAAATTTAATAACTAAAAAAGTTAAAGAGGTTGGAGCAGAAATTATCTGGAAAGATTCAATTTCAAACAGCTATGAGCTTGGATTAAAAGGAATTTTTCAAAAGCAAAATGCTTCAGTAGCTGTTGGAGCAATTGAAGCGCTGAATAATTTGGGATTTAATATTAAAGAAAAACACATATATCAAGGTCTTAAAAAGACATCTTGGAAAGGAAGGCTAGAAATAATAAATTATTTCAACAAAAAGATTCTTGTAGATTGTGCACATAATTATCCTGCTGCAGAAGCACTCTCTAATGAGCGAAGCAATTGGGAGAATGAAGATAAAGGAATTTATTGGATTTTAGGTGTCCAAAAACAAAAAGATATTTACGCAATATTAAAAACACTTCTAAAGAAAAATGATCACTTATTGCTAGTGCCAGTTCCAAACCAACCTAGTTGGCAATTAAATGATCTCACTCAGATTAAAGAAATTGACTTTCAAAAAACAATTGAATTTAAAACATTTGAACTTGCCATTGAGTATTTATTTTCCTTAGAAAAATGGCCACCTAATCATCCTGTTCTATCAGGTTCCATTTTTTTAGTTGCTGAATTTATAAAATTTGCGAATAAACAGAAACGTTAAATATTAAATTGTTCCTTTACTTCCCAACCTTCCAATTTTCCTGGATTTAATAGCCCTTTAGGATCAAATTTTAATTTCGCTTTTACTTGATCTGCGTCAACTACTCCTAGGCCTCCGCCTTCGACAGTTAAAACATGGGGATTAAAAATAAACGCACCAAGTTCCCTACAATCTTCCATTATTTCATTTAATTCATCTATCCCATTCCACTTTAATACAGGCAAAGCCGCTATTCGCGGGGTTCCTTGTTGAGAAACTGCCTCTAAGTGCCATAGAACTTTTTTTTTCCATTTTTTTCTCAAAAAACTAATCAATTCTAGTTCATTATTAAGTGGCAAAAGCATCTGTAAATAGGTCCAATTTTTATCCCTAGACCTCATATGAAGAGTTGTATGATTCCATACGACTTCAGAAATTCCATTAACGAGTTTTTCTTCTTCCCCAAGGAGGTTAAATTTAACTTTAAATTTTTTACAAATCAACTCGATTGTTTTTGTTCCTCCAAGAGTAGATTGAACTAATATCTTGTGACTTCTAGATTTACTTTTAAACCATTTTGGCATTTGATCTACAATTTCTTCTTCAAGAATTGCTCCTAGTTTCAGATCAATTGCTGCACTCGTAAGAGTTTTTAATATTTCTATTGTTTTTTCAAATTCAATACAGTCGATAACTAATGAATACCACTTACGTTTGATATCAGTAGCAAGTAATAAAGAAGTAATTATTCCATTAGTCCCATAAGCATGATTTAGAGGTTCGGATTCTTCAGCATCAAATTTTAATAATGCAGGTTTTTCCTTAATCGTTACTGCCTCTAAACCAATAAGATTTCCTGGATCTCTCAAAAATCCCCACCTAATGGACCCAATACCTCCTGATCCACCTGCAATAAAACCTCCGATTGTTGCAGTTTTCCAAGTACTAGGAAGTAGCCTCAATTCCCTCCCATATTTTTCTAATTGTTTATTCAAATCTCCCATAACACAGCCAGACTGCACTTTTACAAAGCCTGTATTTGGATCAAATTCTTCTAATTTATTAAAGTGACTCATCTGCATTACAACTCCTTTAAACAATGGGACAGCTTGTCCATAATTACCTGTACCTGAGCCCCTTAAAGTAAGAGGTATAGAAAATTCCCAACAAATTTCTGCTACTTTCTTCACCGCGTTATGATCACTAGGTCTTACCACCAAATCAGCGATGCATTCGTCTAATTTTTCAGTAAGGATTGGAGAGTAGTTATAAAAATCTTTTGAAAGTCTTTTTACGTCGGATTGGCTTTCAATAACCTCTAAGTTTTTGACTTCCCTAAATTTATCTAAAAGTTTAAGACTATTAAATGTCATTAATAAAATTTCTTATGTTTGATATATAAATTAGTCGATTAGCAATATAAATCGCCTTTAATATATACTTTTCTCTTTAAATTGCTTGAAAAGACATCTGCCCATCTTTGTGCATTTAAAATTACAAAGTCAGCAGGGCAACCCTTTTTAATTAAACCATCCCATTTTAAATTTAATAATCTGCTTGGGGCTAAGAAAATAGAAGATAGAGTAACTCTCTCCCATGGATTTAGTTGAAGCATAGGTATCGAGCAAGACAACATATAAAAAGGGTCAAAATCACCAAATGGGTACCAGGGATCTTGAACGTTATCACTACCTAGAGATACATCCACATGTGATTTTTGTAATTGCTTTATTGGCGCAACTGGTCTTTTTAATGAGGTAGTTTTATTACTTCGATTTAGCAGCCAAAAATTTGTTAGAGGTAAAGCTATAACCTTGATATTTTTCTCAGCCATTTTTTCTCCTAAATTTAAAATCTCTCTATGACTTAAAGCTATAAGACTACTCAAATGACTACAAGTGATCGGAATACTATTAATTTTTAAATTTTCAATTGTCTCCAATAAAACTTTTATTCCTGCTCCAGGCTCAATAATTGACTCATCTATATGCAAATCAATTTCTAATTTGTATTTACTCGCTAGAAGAAGCATCTTTGTGAGAAATTTGCTTGTATTTTTTTTATTGAAAGGGGGTACAATAACTCCTCCTAAAATGCCTCCATTGGCGGAAAATATTTTTGCCAACTCTTCTCCATTACTTGTATCCCAGAATTCCAATGGGGCTAGAGCAACGAATTGTAAAGTCAACTCAGATGAAAATTTTTTTTGTAATTTAAAAAGTTCAATCCAAATATCAATAGATTGACTTTTGTATGTATCAATATGACTTCTAATAGCTCGGTATCCATTTTGTATGGCAAGTTTTAATGATTTCTCAACTCTTTCAAGAACTATATTTGTAGTTCTAGTTTTATGCTCCTCAAGATTTGCTGATAATGCTCCTTCATAGTTTGATTCCAGGTTAGGAAAATCTTCCCATGTAAAAGACTTATCAAAATGCGAATGGGTTTCAACAAATCTTGGGAATAAAATATTTTTTGGTTTTGTAAATTTATTTTTTAAAGGCTTTAACTCAGAAACAAATCCATCCTCCCAACTTATGGAAACTGAACATAAATCCTCTACATCAATAATGAGGTTATCAAGATCTTCTATTGAACAAAGGCTTCTGGGAATAAGAACCTCAGCTTTGCAGGAATTACTCAAATTTTTAAAATTTTCTTTTATTTTAAAACATAAGAAAACTTTACTGAATTAGAAAATAATTCAAATTTCGCTAAAAGATAAAATAACTATGTAAAGTTACCGTTGAGTTGTTAGATTTATAAATGTGCGGCGGGCGTCGCCAAGTGGTTAAGGCAGCGGCTTGTGGCGCCGCTATTCGGGGGTTCGAATCCCCTCGCTCGCCCTCAAAAAAATTGCAGCAAAATTATTTAACTTGTAATTTTGAATTAAAGAATCATAAAAAATTCCTAGCAAAGTGCTAACAGAAACAAAATCAGACGAAAAAAAATTTCAAAAGAATTCAACTACTGGCAGATATTGGATAACCACATTTGGATGCCAAATGAACAAGGCTGATTCTGAGAGAATGGCTGGGACATTGGAGAAAATGGGATATACCAGAGCAGATAATGAATTAAATGCCGATTTGGTCTTGTACAATACATGCACGATCAGGGATAATGCGGAGCAAAAAGTTTATAGCTTTCTGGGAAGACAAGCAAAAAGAAAGCACAAAACACCTAGCTTAAAACTTATTGTTGCAGGTTGCCTTGCTCAGCAAGAAGGAGAGTCCTTACTAAGAAGAGTCCCAGAACTTGATCTAGTTATGGGGCCTCAACACGTAAATAATCTTGAGAATCTTCTGGGGAAAGTTGATTTAGGAAATCAAGTTGCTGCGACAGAAGAAACCTTTATTTCTGAAGACATAACAAGTGCAAGAAGAGAAAGCTCTATTTGTGGCTGGGTTAATATCATTTATGGATGTAATGAAAGATGTTCATATTGTGTAGTCCCCTCTGTTAGAGGAAAAGAGCAATCAAGATATCCAAATGCCATAAAAAGTGAGATCCAAAAATTAGCTGATGAAAATTTTAAAGAAATTACTCTTTTGGGTCAGAACATTGATGCTTATGGTAGAGATCTTCCAGGAACTACAAAAGAGGGGAGGAAAGAGAATACTCTAACTGATCTTTTATATTATATACATGATGTTAAAGGAATTAGCAGGATAAGATTTGCTACTAGTCATCCAAGATATTTTTCAAAAAGGTTGATTCAAGCTTGTTATGAACTTGATAAAGTCTGTGAACATTTCCATATTCCTTTCCAAAGTGGAAATGATGAAATTTTAAAGCAAATGTCCAGAGGATACACTATCAAAAAGTATAAAAATATTATCGAGAATATAAGATCATTAATGCCAGATGCATCAATTACAGCTGACGCAATAGTTGCTTTCCCAGGAGAAACCAAAAAACAATACCAAGATACATTAAAGCTAATATCAGAAATTGGCTTTGATCAAGTGAATACAGCAGCATACTCTCCAAGACCAAACACGCCTGCAGCAGTTTGGTCGAATCAACTTTCGGAAGAGGTTAAAAAAGCTAGATTGCAGGAAATTAATGATCTGGTCGAGAAAACTGCTAGGAGTAGAAATCAAAGATATATCAATAATATTGAAAGCGTTTTAATTGAGGGTTTAAATCCAAAAAATTCCTCGCAACTTATGGGTAGAACTAGAACAAATAGATTAACTTTCGTAGAGATTCCCAAGAACATTAACTTTAATTTTTCATTGGGAGATGAAATAGATGTCAGAATAAATGAAGCAAGACCTTTTTCTTTAACAGGCGAACTTTATATATGATTTTTTTCTAAATGATCGGGGGAAAGAAAAAATGTATTGGGTTAATATTTGGCGGGAATTCCAATGAACATGAAGTATCGATATCCTCTGCAAAAACAGTTTATAAAGCATTTAATTCAGAAATAAACAAAGAACGCTTTATAGTTAAAGCCTTTTATATAAACAAATATGGAGACTGGCTTGATAGTGATAGTTCAGAAAAAGTCCTAATTGGTGAAATTGAAAAAAATAAAACAAAAAAACAAGAAATTTTTAATCAAGAAAAAATTAACTTTCTTGATGGACTTGAATTTCAAAATGTTGATGTTTGGTTTCCTCTTTTACATGGATTTAATGGTGAAGACGGATCAATTCATGGCTTACTGAGATTTACACAGAAACCTTTAGTGGGTTGTGGAATTATAGGCTCAGCACTTGGAATGGATAAAATATTAATGAAAACAATTTTCTCAAATCTTAAACTTCCACAAGTTAATTATCTTGTTTTTCAAAATGAAGATCTCAATGATAAGAAAGTCAAAAATAAGTTAATTAATAAAATTTTAAAAAAATTAAATTTTCCTGTTTTTGTAAAACCATCGAATTCTGGATCATCACTTGGCATCTCCAAAGTCATAAATGAATCTGAAATATTACAAGCATTAGAAAAGGCTAGGGAAATAGATACAAGAATCTTAATAGAGGAAGGTTTAGAGGTAAGGGAGATTGAATGCGGAATAATTGGGAATTCAAAACTCTTCACCTCTGAATTAGGCGAAGTAAATTACGAAAGTGATTGGTATGATTACGATTCAAAATATTACTCAAATAATAAAATAATTATCCCAGCCGAAATAGATTATAAAATCACGAAAGAAATTAAAGAAATTGCTATTAAAAGTTGTAGAGCACTAAATATTTTCGGTTTTGCAAGAGTAGATTTCTTTTTAGAAAGATCTTCAAATAAAATTTTGTTAAATGAAATAAATACAATTCCTGGTTTTACAAAAAATAGTATGTTTCCAATGCTTTGGGAGGCTTCAGGTTTAAAAATTGAACAACTTGTGGCTAAACTGGTAGATATATCTTTAGATTTGTAATTTAAATCAAATGTTGCATGGACTTCTTTGGTTACCATTACTTTTAATCTTCATTTTGTTAACTGCACTTGGATGGTTAGAAAGAAGAAGGCAAAATCTTTTTAGAAGTTGGGCGATTGATTCTGAACTGTGCAAGTTAGATAGTTCAGGTGCAGCATCCTTAAAAGATGGGGAGCTAAGGTGGAGTGCATTTGAAGCTGGTAAATTTGAAGAAAAAGATAGTTTTACAATCAAGAAACTAGAATTAGTTGAACTTATGGCACTTACTTCTGGAGAAGCTCCTCTAACAAGTGAATCTCAAGGCAAGTGCAGATTGAGATTAGTAGGAGATGGGAAAGAAATGGATGTCCCATTTTCAGATGCAGAGCAAGCGAGAGAGTGGATGGACCAATTGATGGAAAAAGCTCGATGTGATTTGTGAGAAATCAAAAAATAATTAAAAATAGAAGCTTTTTTTTTCTAATTTCATTTTTATTTTTAACGAGCTTATTAAGTGTAAAAACCTTTGAAAAAGTTGATATGCAGGACATTAGGATTTCTGGTAGTGAATTATTTTCGCAGAATGATTTGGTAAGTAATTCATCTTTAAAATTCCCGATCCGATTAATTTTTGTCAAAACTAATTTGTTAGAAAAAGAGTTAAAACAAAATTTATCTCTTAAGAATGTTTCGGTAAACAGAGAATTATTCCCTTTTGGTTTGAAAGTTCATATTAATACAAGAATTCCAATAGCTTATGGTGAGAAAATAATAAACGACGAAAAAATATTAGGCTTCATTGATAAAGATGGGATTTTTATAAACAAAAATAATGCGGACGAAAAAAATTTGAACGAATTAACCATAAAAGTTTTTGGATGGAATGAAAAATTTAAAAAAATATTATCTGAAATTTTCATCGCTATAGAGAATTATGAATTTGAGATAGTTCAAATAACTTTTTCTCCCGATGGGTTTCTAACTATTGAGGAAAAAGATTTAAGAACAATATTCTTAGGATTAAAACCAAATTTAATCAACTATCAATTACAAATAATCAATAATTTAAAAAATGAATTTAAGAAAAATAGCTATTCAATAAAAATTGATAATATTGATCTTACTAATCCAAATAAACCAAAAATAAAAGTGTTCAAACCCTAATATTTGAAAAAGGATTTTGAATAATTTTTTTTAATTATTGTAGTGTTGATATGGGTTTTGCATTCAAAACAAAATATTTAATAAATAAATATTTTTAGGATTTTCCTCAACAAATTCCTACAGATGAGCTCAGTAAGTTCATAATGCACCCAATACTAGTTTTAGATTCTAATTAAGAGATGAGCTTCGGTAACAATCCAAACTTTGATCAATCGAGAGAAATCCTTCCAAGCCAAAACGCCAAAATAGAAGTTATTGGTGTAGGAGGTGGTGGCAGTAATGCAGTCAATAGAATGATAAATAGTGATTTAGAAGGCGTCTCATTTAGAGTCCTCAATACCGATGCACAAGCCTTACTACAGTCTTCAGCAGAGCGTAGGGTTCAACTTGGTCAAAACCTTACTAGAGGTTTAGGTGCAGGTGGAAATCCAAGTATTGGTCAAAAAGCTGCGGAAGAATCTAAAGAAGAGCTTCAACAAGCTTTAGAGGGATCAGATTTAGTTTTTATAGCCGCAGGAATGGGTGGAGGTACGGGTACAGGAGCAGCTCCGGTAGTTGCAGAAGTAGCTAAACAAAGTGGTGCTTTAACAGTAGGTATAGTAACCAAACCATTTTCTTTTGAAGGAAAAAGAAGAATGCGTCAAGCAGAAGAGGGAATCGCAAGACTGGCTGAAAACGTTGATACACTTATAGTTATTCCAAATGACCGATTAAAAGATGTTATAGCAGGAGCTCCCCTTCAAGAAGCATTTAGGAATGCTGATGATGTTTTAAGGATGGGTGTCAAAGGTATCAGTGACATAATTACTTGCCCAGGATTAGTTAATGTTGATTTCGCAGATGTAAGGTCAGTTATGACGGAAGCAGGCACAGCTCTTCTCGGGATAGGTATTGGCTCAGGAAGATCGAGAGCTTTAGAGGCGGCACAAGCAGCAATGAATAGTCCCTTACTAGAAGCAGCTAGAATTGATGGAGCTAAAGGTTGCGTTATAAATATTACCGGTGGCAAAGACATGACTTTAGAGGATATGACCTCAGCATCTGAAATTATCTATGATGTTGTTGATCAAGAAGCAAATATTATTGTAGGTGCAGTGGTCGATGAAGCAATGGAAGGGGAGATACAAGTTACTGTAATTGCTACCGGATTTGAAACAAATCAACCAATAAACCAACAAAGAATAAAAAACAGATTATCAAATCAACCTTTGTATAATTTTTCCGACAATAAAGAATCAGGAGCTAATATTCCAGAATTTTTGAGATTAAGGCAAAATAAAAAAGATATAGGTTAAAAGGTAAAATATGGTGACTCGGTTATCTCGCCTGCCTCAAGCATCCCTTGTGGCTGCTACCTTCCGGTCCTGACCAGGTTTAGGCGTTAAAACCGCGAAAGGCCGAGTCAGGGATATACTAGCAATTCTTGATCCAAAAAGATACATAAATTTATTATGTTACCTTCAGACCTAGTTAACTATAAAAAAAAATCTCGAAAAATCATTGCACTAACTGCATGGGACTCTATATCGGGATCCATTGCAGAACAAGCCAATGTTGATCTTATCCTAGTAGGAGATTCCTTAGCAATGGTCTGTTTGGGATACAAATCTACATTGCCATTAACTTTAGAAAACATAATTTATCATACTAATGCAGTTTCAAGAGGATTTAAAAAGAAAATTGAGGAACAACCTTTGGTCGTTTCAGATATGCCTTTTCTGACATACCAATGTGGAGAGGATAAAGCTGTTGAGTATGCAGGGAAAATCATTCAGAGCACTTATGCAAAAGCTGTAAAGGTAGAAGGAGCTGAACCGGAAATACAAAAAGTTATTTCTAGATTAATAAGAATGGGAATACCTGTTATGGGTCATATAGGTCTTACACCACAAAGCTATCTAAATATTGGATTAAAGAAACAAGGAGAAAGCTTAGAAAGTCAAGAAAAAATCAAGAAAGAGGCTTCAATTCTTGAAAAATTAGGATGTTTTTCAATAGTTCTTGAACATATACCTGATTTACTTGCTAAAGAAATACAAAATTCTTTAACAATTCCCATAATAGGTATCGGTGCAGGTAATTATTGCGATGGGCAAGTAAGAGTAACTGCAGATTTGTTAGGCCTCAATGATGATCAACCACCATTTTGCCAACCGATTATTCAAGGGAAGAAATTATTTAAGGATAAATTAAAAGAATGGGTAGACTCTGAAAGACTTAATTAATTACATCCCACCACTTAAACATAGAGACAAGAACTTGATTGCTTAGTTCCATTCCTTGAGGCTCACTTAAATAGAATCTATTACCCTTTCTTACTAAAAGTCCACTTTCAAGAAATCTTTCCCATTCTTCAAGCAATTTACTAAAGTTGCTTTCAAATTTTTTATTTTCCCAGTTTTGTTCTTTAAACACTTTTTTGATATCTACACCCTCTTTGAGTCTTAATCCCAACATTATTTTCTCATCAAGTTCTTTGTAGACAAACTCCTTATTAGTAAGGGATGAATCTAAATCAAGTTCGTATTGTCTAATTACCCATTCTTTATATTTTTTACTAACTCTTGGTCTACTTAACTTTTCCCCCCAAGGTGAACTTGTGGAACCTTGACCAAAACTCCACCAGCCTAAACCACTCCAATAAACTCTATTATGTCTCGATTGATGTCGCGGGAGGCAATAGTTTGAGATTTCATATCTTGAATACCCTGATTTTTTTAAAATTAAATGAGTTGATTCACTATTTTTAAAAGCTTCTTCATCACTTGGAAGTTTTAATTTTCCTAAATTAACTAATTTTTTAAAAACAGTGCCATTTTCTATATTTAAATCGTAAATAGATATATGCGGTGGTGAAAATGTTATTGTTTTTTTTAAGTCATCTTGCCATTCTTTAAATCCACTAAGTGGCAAGTTTTGAATTAAATCTAAGCTCCAGCTTTTTATTAAACCAGAATCATATTCTCTTTTCAACCATAAACAAGATTTTTCAGCATCTTCTCTTGAATGTCGCCTTCCCGATTTTTGAAGTATCTGATTATTGAAAGTTTGTACTCCGAGACTAAATCTATTTATCCCAGCATTTATGAATCCATAAAGATCAGCTTGAGTAAAACTAGCTGGATCAACCTCCATAGTGATTTCGGCACCATAGTCAATTCCATAATTTTCTTTAAAAAGATCAATTAATTCTTTGATTTGGGTAGGATCCAAAATTGATGGTGTACCACCTCCTATATAAATTGTCGATAAAGGGGATTTATGTTTAATTGACAATATTTCTTTATGTAAAAAGTGCAGATACTCTTTAACAGTTTTGCTTCCATAACCTTGTAAAGTTTCAACTTTGTTTCCTAATGGAATAACTGCAAAATCACAATAAAAGCACCTTCTATGGCAAAAAGGAATGTGTACATAAGCACTTCTTGGAAACTTATTCATAATCTAGATTCATTTTTAAGCTCCAAAAAAGTATTAAGGATCGAAAAAAATTAAATCCTTATTTACTCAATTAATAAATCCTAGTAGATTATAGATATGACAGATACCTTAGTATTAATTTTATTTGTATTGTCTGGGGCTGCTTCAGGATGGCTTGGTGTTGATTTATTACCAGTAGACATACTCAAACAGGTATCTAATGTAGAGGGTTTTAGAATTGTTTTAGCAATAATTGGGTTTTTTATAGGATTAGCAGCTGGTTTTGTATTCCTTCAACTTAGAAAGACTTTTCTTGATCAAATAAGAACGATGCCTACAGACTTACTAATAAGTAGGTCAGTTGGATTAATATTAGGATTACTTGTTGCGAATCTCCTACTTGCTCCAATACTATTAATTCCCTTCCCTAGGGAGGTTTTTTTCGCAAAACCCTTAGCAGCTATATTGAGCAATATTTTCTTTGGTGTGCTTGGTTATAAGTTAGCAGATACTCATGGCAGGACATTATTAAGATTATTTAATCCAAATAATACTGATGCTTATCTAGTAAATGAGGGGATCCTCCCTGCCGCAAGTCCAAAAATTCTAGATACTAGCGTAATTATTGATGGAAGAATCAATGGACTATTAAGTTGCGGCTTATTGGAAGGGCAATTAATTGTTGCTCAAAGTGTAATTGACGAATTACAAACTTTAGCTGACTCAAGCAGTAATGAAAAAAGGTCGAAAGGCAGAAGAGGACTGAAGTTATTAAAAGAATTAAGAGATTTATATGGGAGAAGACTTGTAATAAATCCAACAAGGTATGAAGGTAATGGAGTAGATGAAAAACTCTTGAAAATTACTGAGGATATGACAGGAACCTTAATTACTGCTGATTATAATCTTTCTCAGATTGCTGAAGTTAAAGAATTAAAAGTTATGAATTTGAGTGATTTGGTTATTGCTTTAAGGCCAGAAGTACAACCAGGAGAATCACTTAATATAAAAATCGTGAGAGAAGGCAAGGAAAAAATGCAAGGTATTGGATATTTAGATGACGGCACAATGGTAGTCATTGATGAAGCGAAGAATTTTGTGGGAAGCAGATTAGATATTGTCATCACAGGAGCATTACAAACTCCTACGGGAAGAATGATCTTTGGAAAACTAATAAATAATCCTGAGTCAAACAAATCTTTTAAATCACCAGCGACACAGGGCTAAATCTAGCTAGAATCAAATCATTCTTATTTTCGTGATACAAATGACTGTATCTGCTCCTTATTACGGTGAAAACACCGTTATGAGGACCCCGCCCCCTGATCTTCCCTCTCTTTTACTAAAAGAGCGAATTGTTTATCTTGGTTTACCATTATTTTCAGACGATGATGCAAAAAGACAACTAGGAATGGATGTTACTGAGCTAATCATTGCTCAACTTCTTTATCTAGAGTTTGAAGATCCAGAAAAACCAATCTATTTCTATATCAATTCAACAGGGACAAGTTGGTACACTGGTGACGCAGTCGGTTTTGAAACAGAAGCTTTCGCTATATGCGATACAATAAGCTACATTAAGCCTCCAGTACACACAATATGTATCGGACAAGCAATGGGTACTGCAGCAGTTATCCTTTCATCTGGCACCAAGGGGCAAAGAGCCGCTCTTCCACATGCTTCTATTGTTTTACATCAACCTATAAGCGGAGCCAGAGGCCAAGCAACCGATATCCAAATAAGAGCTGAGGAAGTTTTGAAAAATAAAAAATCAATGTTGGAGATTCTATCTCGTAATACTGGAAAGACTATCGAAGAACTCTCAAAAGACTCTGACAGAATGAGTTATCTCAATCCCCAAGAAGCCCTAGATTATGGAGTTATCGATAGAATACTCACAAGTCAAAAAGATTTACCAAATAAAATTTAACCCTCACAAACAACTACTTTAAAATCATGCCAATAGGAACTCCAAGCGTGCCTTACAGACTTCCCGGAAGTCAATATGAAAGATGGGTCGACATATATACAAGACTAGGTGTTGAAAGAATTCTTTTTCTTGGACAAGAAGTGAATGATGGTATTGCTAATAGCCTTGTTGCACAAATGCTTTATCTAGATTCTGATGATAATTCCAAACCTATCTATTTATACATAAATAGCCCAGGAGGATCAGTAACTGCTGGCTTGGCCATATATGACACTATCAAATACGTAAAAAGTGATGTAGTAACTATATGCGTAGGTCTCGCAGCCTCCATGGGAGCTTTCCTATTGGCTGCTGGCACAAAAGGTAAAAGAGTTGCTCTGCCTCATAGCAGAATAATGATTCATCAACCCCTTGGAGGAACATCTCAACGCCAAGCAAGTGATATTGAAATAGAAGCTAAGGAAATTTTAAGAATTAAAGATATGTTAAATATGTCTATGGCAGATATGACAGGCCAATCATTTGAGAAAATTGAAAAGGATACTGATAGAGATTATTTTCTAAGTGCGGAAGAAGCAAAAAGCTATGGCTTAATTGATAGAGTAATCACACATCCCAGCGAAGCAAATCAGCCTTAAAATTGCTAAATAAATATTTTAATTTGTATTTTTAAATTAATAATATTTTGGTTTATTTACACCTTTAATGTCTAAAATATTAATTATCAATTGCAAAGAAGCTACAACTAATGACCCAACTCTTTTACGACACAGATGCAGATCTAAGTCTTTTAAATAATAAAACAATAGCGATTATTGGATATGGATCACAAGGTCATGCACATGCCCTAAACCTTAAAGATAGCGGTATGGATGTAATTGTCGGATTATATAAAGGAAGTAAGTCTGAAAACAAAGCTACTAGCGATGGTCTACATGTGTTTAGCGTTTCTGAAGCTTGCGAAAAAGCAGACTGGATTATGATTCTCCTCCCAGATGAGTTTCAGAAAGATGTTTACTTTAAAGAAATAGAACCAAACTTAAAAGAAGGAAAGATATTAAGTTTTGCTCATGGCTTTAATATTAGATTCGGACTTATCAAACCTCCTGGTTTTGTGGATGTTGTAATGATCGCCCCAAAAGGGCCTGGACACACTGTTCGCTGGGAATATCAAAATGGTCAAGGTGTTCCTGCATTGTTCGCAGTTGAACAGGATTATTCTGGAAGTGCAAGATCATTAGCGATGGCTTACGCTAAAGGGATTGGAGGAACGCGAGCTGGGATACTTGAAACAAATTTCAAAGAAGAAACAGAAACTGATTTGTTTGGCGAACAAGCCGTTTTATGCGGGGGCTTATCAGAACTCGTCAAATCAGGTTTCGAAACTCTTGTAGAGGCAGGATATCAACCTGAACTTGCTTACTTCGAATGCTTGCATGAAGTTAAACTTATTGTTGACTTAATGGTGAAGGGAGGCTTATCTCAAATGAGAGATTCCATTTCAAATACTGCGGAATATGGAGATTATGTAAGTGGTAAAAGACTTATCAATAGTGATACAAAGAAAGAAATGCAGAAAATTCTAAAAGATATTCAAGATGGAACTTTTGCTAAAAATTTTGTGGAAGAATGCGATAAAAACAAGCCCTTAATGACAAAATTAAGAGAAGAGAACTCACAACATGAAATTGAGAAAGTAGGTAAAGGTCTACGCTCGATGTTCAGTTGGCTGAAATAAATTTATTTTTAATATTTCTTGGGTCGATTGGTTTTGATTTTTTAATCGGCGATCCAAGATTCTTAATCCACCCTGTTCAAGTAATTGGCTTTTATATAAAAAAAATATCTGATTACCTCATAAATAATTTTGGAGAAAATAAAAATATATTGTTTTGGGGCGGTTTTATCGTAGCTATATCAACTATTGGAATAAGTTTTGGTTTGGGAAAATTGATAGAACTCAGTTATGTAAAATCAAGTAATAATTTTTTTGGTGGATTGTTAATTTTTTTTGGACTTTCAAGTTGTATTGCAACTAAGGGACTTATTTCAAGTGTGAAAGAGATTGCAGAACTAATAAAACGCGAAGAAATTAATGACCAAAATAAGAGAATAATCAAAGAGAAGGTACAAAGGATAGTAAGTAGGGATGTAAGCTCATCTTCTATTGAACATCTTTTGAGATCAAGTACAGAGAGTCTTACCGAAAATTCTGTTGATGGAATATTTGGGCCAATATTTTGGATTTTTATTGGGATTATTTTTATGAAATTTTCAATTTTTCTACCAGGGCCTTTATCACTTGGTTTTTCTTATAAAGCCATAAGTACTTTAGATTCAATGATAGGTTACAAATATGATTATTTTAGATATTTAGGTTTTTTCAGTGCAAAAATCGAAGATATTTTTACGTTTGTTCCTTCAAGATTAGTTTTAATCACATTACCTTTAGTTAGTTCCAAAGTTAATGAGTATGGATCAATCATTAAAAAAAGCTATCTTGATGGTAAAAAATATGATTCACCTAATGCTGGGATTTCAGAAGCTATATTTGCTTATATTTCTGGTATTAAATTGGGTGGAAAAAGTAAATATAAAAATGAGATTATTGAAAAGCCAATAATCAATGCGAATGGAAATAATTGCACAGGAGAGAAAATTCAACTAATTTGTCAATTAATTTTGAGATTAAAATTTTTATGGATAATAATTTTTGTCTTAATTTTTTTTATAATTTCGATTTTATTTTAATAATAAATTAGTCTTAAAGTTATTAATATAAATCATAAATGCTCTATGCAAGAAGACGCCTCTCGATTGGGAAATCAAAATGATGATCTTTCCAAGATATCATCAACTGATAATGAATACTCAAAATGGGTAGACAATCAGGGGGATGAAGTAAAAAATGTCTTTGGATTTAATAGCAGTGCTGAGCTTGTAAATGGAAGAGCCGCAATGATCGGTTTCATAATGCTCATATTAACCGAGTTAGTTTTTAGCGGTAGACCCGTGACTTCTTCAATTTTTGGTATTAATTAAAAATGGAAGCAAAAAAATCTAATCCAATAAAAGTATTCTTATACATATCTGTATGGGTAATAATTTGGGGCACTTTAGGTTCTTTTATCGATTATCCTCTATACAAAAATAAAATTTATTTAGAAGGAAGCATATATCAATATCTTACTTTCATTGTTACGGCGATGATTTCCTTTATATGTGCAAAGTTTTTATATAAGAAAATTGATTTATAAAAACTTGTATCTAAATTTCTTAATAATTTTTGCTGGTTCTTTACTTTCATTGGACTCGTAAAGTATCCACTGATGTGTTTCAATATCATGATCACAACCATAATTACCAGATAAGTTATCGTAGCTTGATAAATCTGAGTGACAATACTGGTCTGCCTCAAAAGCAGAGTCATAAGCTGTTAAAAAATACATCAAAAATAGAACAGTTATCAACAAAAAAAATACTTGAGAAACTAAATTAACTATCTTCATAAAATGTTCTAAAATTTAAATATATCATCTAATAAAATTTTTAGACCTAAAAATATAGCTAGCGACCAACATTAAAAACGAAGTCATGGAATTCTTGATTCTTTAAATACAGGATGACTAACAATACTAAAATCATATTTAAGACTATTACTATTGATCCAAAAATATTTATTTGTTTTTTACCTGGCAAAGTGTAAGTAAATTTCTTGCCTTTAAGAAAACCAGCTAAGCCTTTTTTTTCTTTTTTTGATTCTTTTATTTCAGCATCATTTTTAACTTTATTATCAGAGAAACCTTTTACCATTACAAATTAAATAACAAATTTATAATATTCCAAAAAAATAAATTATTTTAATAATTAACAATTTTTATTCACATAAGGGGTCATTAATGAAATACTATCCTTTGAGTAATTTTTAAAAAAATAAGCTTCAATAATTTCCGATTGCAACCCCAATAAACTAGATTGACATTTGAATCTATTTTGGTCAAATACTAATAATTGAAGTTTTTCTATTTCAGAAACTAATTTTTTACATACTTGGGTTCGAGAATCTTTAAAACAATCACTAGATTGTTTTAAAATCTTAGACTTTGTTGGAATTGTTTCTGCCATAAGAAAATTTGATAACAATAAAAATTTTAAGAATAAAATAGTAAAAAATTTCATTACTTCTTAAGATTTCAAAATGTTGGATACCTCTGTAAGAGTTTTGGCCATTGAGCTAATTGCATTTTATTGCGATTAAAAAAAAAGATGCCCTAAAAGAGCACCTATTTATTAAGGGAAGAAATAGATTAAAAAGATTACCCTTGAACTCTATCCTTAAAAAGTTTACCTGCAGAGAATGTTGGAACTCTTTTAGCAGGTATTGCTATTTTTTCGCCTGTCTTAGGGTTTAATCCCTGTCTTGCAGAACGATCTCTTGGCTCGAAAGAACCAAATCCTAATAAAGAGACTTTTTTGCCTTCCACTACTGAATCAACAATAGTTTCAATAGTCGTATCAACTATTGAAGAGACAACAGTTTTTGTTTCCCCTGTTGCAGCGGACACCAGGTTTACTAAATCAGCTTTGTTCATTGAAATTTAAATTAAAGCAAAGGTTTAAAAAAAAAGATTTAAATCGAGTTTTAAACCTCGAACTTCCATATCATATGGAGCAAATACAAATACGGCAACCGAAAATGCCGGCGGCGCAAAGCTTTATACAAATCTTAGGGACATTTTTAGCAGCATTATCTATTTTTATAGCTGCACTTTTTTCTTTTATAAAAAATAGCCTATTCATTTAAAAAACAGCTAAAAGCATTGGTGGCACTAGATTTAGTCTTAAAAAATCTAACTAAATTTAGCAAAGGTAAAAAATATCAAATGGGGATGAATTTAAGAATTTGAGATATTTATTATGTTTTATTAATTTTCAGATATATTTCCTTCTCATCACATGAAAAAGCATAATTTGTATTTTGAAATCAAGAAAAATCTGGTTTTTTCATTATTAAACTTTCTCTCTAAATCGTTTTATGCACTGAGCAGAAGATGAATAAATTATAACAAATTAGAAAATTAATACTCTCCAAGATCTAATAAAGTTGATTAGTGAAGCCTGAAATTTAAGTTTTTTTTTTAATTTTGCATCTAATATTTAAATATCAGTAATTTAAATAAATTATCTCAATATTTAATTAATCAATGATAAAGAGAAAGTGATTAATCTCAATAAAGGTAAACCATTTCCTTTAGGGAGTTCTCTAACTTCACAAGGGGTTAATTTTTCCCTAATAGCCACAAATGCAGAATATGTAGAAATCTTATTGTTTGAGAAAGAGGACTCTATTTCCCCAAAAAGTATATTCAAACTAGATCAGACTCATAATAAAGGTCCTTACTGGCATGCGGAAATAAAAAATCTAGATGAAGGTTGTATTTATGCTTTTAGAGTAAAACAAAAAAATAATGAAATTAATAATAACTATGAAAAAAAAGTATTACTTGATCCATGTTCAAGGGGTATTACCGGATGGGGAAGTTATAAAAGAGAAAATGCATTAAAAACGCAAGAAAATACTAATTCTTGTCTTAAAAGCGTTGTTTGCGATAGAAAATTATTTAATTTTAAGGATTATCCAAGACCGAAACATTCTTGGGAAGAAACAATTATTTATGAACTCCATATCAAAGCTTTCACTGAATCAACTGACAAAGATGAAAGTTGCTTTATTAAATTTTTAAATAAAATTCCGTATCTCAAAGAACTTGGTATTACATCAATTGAATTACTTCCAATTTTTTGTTTTGATCCTACTGATGCCCCAAATGGTCTAAAAAATTTTTGGGGTTACAGTCCAATCAATTGGTTTACTCCGCATTTTGAATATCTTTCGAATGAATCCGCTAAAAAGAATAGAGAGGAATTTAGAAGATTTGTGGAGGAATGTCACAAAGCAGACATAGAAGTCATCTTAGATGTTGTGTACAATCACACGTCTGAAGGTGATTCAAAAGGGCCTGCAATATCTTGGAAAGGTATAGATGAAAATCTTTATTACTTTATTGGAAAAGATAAAAATTATCAGGACGTCTCCGGATGTGGTAATACTATTGCAGCAAACAGAGGATTAGTTAGGAAACTAATAATTGAATCATTAAAATGTTGGGCGAGTGAATTAGGAGTTGATGGTTTTAGATTTGATTTAGGAATTGCCCTATCAAGAGGAGAAAATCTTTCACCGCTGGATAATCCGCCAATTTTTGAAGATATAGAATGTGAACCAGAACTTATTGATATCAAGTTCATAAGTGAACCATGGGATTGTGGCGGTTTATATAAATTAGGTGATTTCCCATCTAAGAATACTTTCACTTGGAATGGTCATTTTAGAGATGACTTGCGGAGATTTTGGAAGGGAGATAAAGATACAGCTTGGAATATGAGTGATAAATTAAAAGGGACACCATCCATTTATAAAGAAGAAAATATTTTCCCAAAAACAATAAATTTTATTACTTCACATGATGGATTCACTCTAAAAGATTTAGTAACATTCAATAGAAAACATAATTTTGCCAATAGAGAACAAAATAGAGATGGTGATAACCATAACAATTCTTGGAATCATGGGATAGAGGGTCCAACTACAAACTTATTAATCAATGATTTAAGAAAAAGACAACAAAAAAATCTTATTCTTAGTTTATTTATCTCTAAGGGTGTTCCAATGATACTTATGGGTGATGAAATAGGAAGGTCTCAAGGAGGGAATAATAATTCTTGGTGCCAAAATAATTTATTAGGTTGGATGAATTGGGAGCATGCTCAACAAGATTTGGAATTATTAGAATACTTTAAATACGTTATAAAAATTCGAAAAAAACTTATAGACATTTTTAATCCATCATTATTACTGAACAATCAAAAACATGAAAATATTCCAATATATCATTGGCATGGAACAAAGCTAGATAATCCCGATTGGAGTAGTTGGTCTCACACCGTTACCTTCAGCATAAACAAAGGCAAAAATAACCCTCTGGTCTGGATAGGTTTAAATGCATATTCAAAAAATATCGATTTCCCCTTGCCAAAATGTAAAAATAATTGGTTAAAAGTAATTGATACTAGTATATCTGAGATTTTCGCGCCCTTAACTTTTAATGAAAAATCTGTTTCAATAAAAAGTAGAAGTTCTTTATTAATGATTTCAGAAGAAGTACTTGGAACAAAAAATAATTTACTCTAAAAGCGGGCGGCGGGAATCGAACCCGCATCTTCAGCTTGGAAGGCTGAGGTTTTACCACTAAACCACGCCCGCATTAAGTAATAGAATTACCATTGCAATAATACATTATCAAACAATCAACAAAGTAAAAAGATTGGAAAATTCACACTCAAAAAAAAATATTAATAGATCAACAAAAAGGTTAATGTTTTCTTACGGGCTTGGAGATGCAGGAACAGGTTTAGTCGCTACACAATTTGGTTTTTTTCTGTTCAAATTTTTTATTTCGGCTGGTTTACCAGTGTTAATTGCAGGTTCTTTATTGATGCTAATAAAGATATGGGATGCAATAAATGATCCGTTAATTGGATGGTTAAGTGATCGTACTAAATCAAGATGGGGGCCAAGGATACCTTGGATGGTAGCGGCATCTGTTCCTCTTGGTTTTTCTTTAGCTGCAATATGGTGGACACCACCAGGTTCAGTGCTAACCAAGACCATTTACTATGCCATAATTTCTATAGTCGTAATGACTGCTTATACAAGTATTAATCTTCCTTTTGCAGCTCTATCAACAGAAATTTCTGACAAAACAGCAATAAGAACAAGCCTAAACGCATCTAGATTTACTGGCTCAATAATTGCAGGACTCACTGGTTTAATAATTGCTGGAGTTGTGTTGGGTTCTGAAGGATCAGCAAATAATGAATATTTTTTAATGGGTAAAATAAGTGGATGTATTGCAGTTGCTGCAACACTAATTTCTTGTTGGGGATTGGCTCCATTTGCAAAAAAAGCAAGAAGGCCTTCAGGTAAGGTAGAAATAATAACCTTACAATTAAAGAGGATCTTCAGAAATAAAAAATTTCTAAAAGTTATTACGCTTTATATTCTTCTCTGGTGCGCCTTGCAATTGATGCAAACTGTAGCGTTAATCTATGTAGAAGATGTATTGAATGTACCAACTTATATTGCGAAGTGGATCCCGATACCTTTCCAAATTAGCGCTTTATTGGGTTTACAAATATGGACCAGAGTATCGAATAAATTGAATAGGATTTCAGCTTTAAACTATGGCGCGATGATATGGATTCTTTCATGCACGGCAACATTATTTTTACCTTCTTTATCTATAGTTTCAGGAGTTGGGAATAATTTATTTATAAATTCAGGAAATATAATTTTATTCATTCTTTTAATTTTCATAATCTGTCTTATTGGCATTGGAGCTTCAACCGCTTTCCTCATCCCTTGGTCGCTACTTCCTGATGCAATAGACGAAGATCCAGAGAAACCAGCAGGATTATATACTGCTTGGATGGTACTTATTCAGAAGATTGGTATCGCGTTTAGTGTTCAATTATTAGGATTTTTGTTGTATTTATCTGGCTATCAGGCATGCTTTGTTGATAAAGATGGTCTTAATATTATGGAACAGTGCTACCCAGCCCAATTAACTATTAGATTATGTATTGGATTTATACCCTCAATATTGGTAATAATTGGTCTTTTAATCATGAGAAAATGGGAACGAAAATTAATTACAAACTAATATAAAGATATGTATTACCCTAATTTTTTTAAAAGACTTCTAGGCAGCTTAATCATTGGTGGGCAAGCTATTAATTTTATCTTTAGAGGTAAAATTTCCAAAAATGATCTTTTTGACCAACTTATGGAGTCAGGTCCTGGAAGTTTGCTTATTGTATTAATAACAGGAATTGCCGCAGGTACAGTTTTTAATATTCAAGTTGCATCACAACTTACAAGTATGGGAGTTTCAAGCGAAATTGGAGGTTTATTAGCAGTAGGCATGGCGAGAGAAATGGCTCCTCTTCTAACTGCCACTTTAATGACTGGAAAGGTTGCTACTGCCTATGCCGCCCAACTGGGCACTATGAAAGTTACAGAACAAATTGAAGCAATAACCATGTTAAGGACCGAACCAGTCCAATATTTGGTAGTCCCAAGGTTACTATCGATGGTGATAATGTCTCCAATACAGTGTCTTTTGTTTTTATCTGTAGCTTTATGGAGTGGACAAATTTGGAGCACAATTTTTTATAAAGTTCCTCCAATAGTTTTTTGGACATCTGTAAGATCAGGTAATGTGAGTTTAACCAGCACAGACTTAACTTCAATGTTAATAAAATCTGTAGTGTTTGGATTACTTATTTCAATCATTGCTTGTGGATATGGACTCACAACTAAAGGTGGTCCAAAAGAAGTTGGAACAAGTACAACAGGCGCAGTTGTTATGACTCTCGTTACTGTATCTTTAATGGATGTATTACTAACACAAATTTTATTTGGATAATTCTATGTTTAACACTAAATCAAAAAAAGAGGACCCAGTAATAATATCTCCCTCATTTCAGTTACCAATCATCCTAATAGTTTTAAGTTTTATGCTTCTGTTTTTGAATATTGGTTCTTTGCCAACAATAGTTTTTGCTTCTTTTAGCTTTTTTTTATTACTTCAGTCATTCACCTTAAGAATAAAAATAACAAATGATGATTTTATCGTTTTACAATTAGGGAAGGAGATTAGAACTTTTCCATTCAAGAACTGGATATCATGGAAATTCTTTTTCCCTATAATCCCAGGAATTTTTTATTTTAGAGAAAAGTCAAGTCCACATTTATTACCAATATTATTTAATCCAAAGCAATTAAAAGATGAGCTCATAAAAAAAGTTGACTCCCTAGAAATTAAAAATTCTTAAAATTCAGACTTTGCCTAATCATCAAAATTATTTAAATGACCAATAAAGAAATTTCCGAAAATAATCCTGAAAAGGAATTAATAATAGATAAGTCAATTTCAGATGATAAAACCAAACTAATTAGTAAGAAAAATACAACGCAAAATAAAAAAATTGCACTAAAAAAAGACAAATCAACTATATCCTTTGATGAAATTTCTAATGAAATTTTTAGAGATCTCATTACAAAAAAAGACTTTTTAGTTAAAGAAATAAAAGAGTTAGAAACAAAAAAAAATGAAATAGAAAAAGATATTGAGCTAAATTTTAAAGGACAGTCAGACAATATCGCTAAAAGAGTAAAAGGCTTTCAAGAGTACTTAACTGGAGCTTTGCAGAATCTTTCACAAAACGTAGAGAAACTTGAATTAGTTTCTCAACCAATAATCGTAAAGCCATCTCCCCTTGATGAGAAAAAGCAAAACTATAGCACAAATAATGTGATTAATGTTCCTGCTCTTTCGGAAACATTTAAGCCGGATGAAGAGATTATAAAAAGTTGCTTTTCTAGTTTCATAGAACAACCTGATTTTTATGCTGAACCTTGGAAATTAAGAAGGAGTCTTGATGCATCAGATATAGAAATTATGAATGATTGGTTCTTTAACATGGGCGGTAGAGGTTCCCTTGAAAGTAGAGGATCTCGACAAAAAAATGCCTTGTTATCAGCGGGTTTAATTTCTATTCTTGGCGAATTATATGGAGATCAGTTTCAGACTCTTATTTTAGCTTCGCAGCCTGAACGATTAGGTGAATGGAGAAGAATTCTTCAAGATTCACTTGGTCTCACAAGGGATGACTTTGGACCTAATAGTGGGATTGTTCTTTTTGAAAGGGCTGAAGGTGTCATCGAAAGAGCTGACAGATTAGAAGCCAACGAAGAATTGCCATTTATTATTATTGATGCAGCAGAAACCTCTGTTGAAATTCCAATACTTCAATTCCCATTATGGGTTGCATTTGCTGGTTCAGATAATGAAATTTATGATGATCTTGAATTAAACTAATCTGTATGAATATCTTAATAATTTTTGCAAGTTATCTTTTAGGTTCACTTCCGACAGGTTTTTTAATTGGAAAATATCTCAAAAATATAGATCTAAGAACTATAGGTTCTGGATCTACAGGTGCCACAAATGTCTTAAGAAATGTTGGGAAATGGCCAGCACTTTTTGTATTTATCATTGACGTTGGTAAAGGCCTTATTGCAGTAAAAATTGCTCAATATTACACAGATCAAGGAATAATAGAAGTTATAGCAGGCATATCCGCAATCTCAGGACATATTTGGCCAATATGGCTTAGAGGTAAAGGAGGGAAAGCTGTTGCTACTGGATTAGGTATGTTTTTGGCTCTTTCTTGGAAAGTTGGACTGGCATCTCTTGGCATTTTTTTAATAGTCCTTACAAAAACTAAATTTGTTTCTTTATCTAGTATTTCAGCTGCAATCTTACTCCCTATTTTTATGTTTTTTTACCTAGGTAATTTTAATAACTCATACTTTTTTATAAGTTTAATTGTGGCAATATTAGTAATCTGGAAACATAGAACGAATATAAAAAGATTGTTCAAAGGAGAAGAATCCAAAATTAATCAGAATTAATAGATTTAAATATTTCTATTAGAGCTTTATTAGGATCTATTGCTTTTGATATTGATCTACCAATGACTAATCTAGAAGCGCCATTATCTATAGCTTCATGGGGAGTCATAATTCTATTTTGATCATCTTTATTTTCAATCTTTAACCTGATACCTGGTGTAATTAGTTCAAAATTATCCTTATAAATAGATCTCAACATTTTCACCTCCCAAGGGGAACAGACACATCCATCTAATCCAGAATCAAAAGACAACTTTGCAAGTCTCAATACATTTTCTTCAATTGAATTATTTCTATCAAGATCAGTTTGAAAATCTTTAAGAGAAAAGCTTGTTAAAACTGTTATTCCTACAACCAATGGAGGTTTTACACTGACTGAGGTGGCTCCTTCTAAAGATGCTTTTTTCGAATCCTTAAGTGCTTTTAGACCTGCTGAAGCATGAATAGAAATTATATCAACTCCTAATTTTGAAACTTGGAAGCATGCTGCACTCATGGTATTTGGAATATCATGAAATTTCAAGTCTAAAAAAATTTTTTTATTTAAACTTTTTAATATTTTAATAACTCTTGGACCTTCCCTAACAAAAAGCTCTAAACCAACTTTCACCCACTTAATATTAGGACATTTTTCAAGAAGTAATTTTGCTTGATTTAAATCAAGTCCATCAATTGCCAATATTATTTTATCTTCTGAATTAAATCTGTTATTTATCAATTTTCAGTTTTCAAACCTCTTAATTATTTTTTTTCCAATTTGCAAAATTTTTCCTTCCAAATCATTTTTTGAATCAAAAACTAAATCAGGATTTATTACTTTCTGACTATCAATTTTTACGCCCCCACCTTTAATAGATCTTTTGGATTCGCTGCTAGATTTAAAAAGTTTTAGAGCACTTAGCAAGTAAAAAAACTTAACTGGAAAAACTATTTCTTTTAATGAAATTTCTGGAATTTCTCCAACTTTTTCTTTTTGTCCAAGGAATAATTTTTCGCAGTTTGATTGCGCCTTAAATGCTTCTTCAGAACCATGGAATAAAGTAGTAACTTCTAAAGCCATTCTTCTCTGCAATTCACGAGGATTCGCATTATTAAGAACACTTAAATCTAATTCAGTAAGTAGCTCAAAATAAATAGGTATTATATTATCGGGTACTTTTTCTAATTTTGAATACATTGAAAGAGGATCTTCAGTCAAACCGATGGTGTTAGATTCAGATTTACTCATCTTCTTAATTCCATCTAAACCTGTCAAAATTGGCAAAAGAAGGCCAAATTGAGGTTCTTGTTTAAAATGCCTTTGCAGATCCCTTCCTATTGCTATATTAAATTTCTGATCTGTACCTCCAAGCTCAATATCTGATTGAATTACTACTGAATCATAACCTTGTAGTAATGGATATAAGAATTCATGCAAGGCAATTGGTACTTGTAAATGATACCTTTTGTTAAATTCCTCCTTAGCAAGCATTTGACTAACTGTTGCACTACCCATTAATTCAATTATTGAATTAAGATTTAAACCTTTTAACCATTCACTGTTATATCTAATTTCTATTCTATCTTTTGACTCGAAATCTAAAATAGATTCATTAGCTGGCTTTCCCATTCCTAGTTGGGTTAAGTATGTTTTTGCATTATCCTTTACTTGTTTTTCCGATAACTGAACTCTTGTTTTGTTTTTTCCGGTTGGATCTCCAATTTGAGCAGTAAAATCACCAATGATTAAAACTGCAATATGTCCATTATCTTGAAATGCCCTAAGTTTTTTAAACAATATACTGTGACCAATGTGAATATCAGTTCCTGTTGGATCGATTCCGAGTTTAACCCTCAATTTCTTTTTATTTTTTTTCGCAAGATCAATTATCTCCGAAAAAGTTTGATATGTTCCCTTGATTGGAAAGTATTCTTCTATTCCTCTTGACAGCCATGCTGGCAATATTAAATTATCTGACATGAAGCTTTAAAAGTTAAATTTAAGAAGTTTTATCAAGTTCATCCTTCATTCTTATTAATGTTCTATTCATCTGATCGAACATTTGATCAGGAGTAATCCCAAATTGACTTAACTGTGTCTTTAATTGTTCTACTGTCATTTTTGCTTGAAAATCTTCAGATAATTCAAATCTCTTCATAAAAACCTTATAACGATCCATTAGAAATTCCATTTTTTTTATGAACATTTTTTTACCTTCTCTGTCAAATTTTCCATAATCAGATCCAAGTTTCATAAGTTCTTGGTAATCAGTAAAAAGCTTTTTAGCTTCTTCTTGAACGATGTCTGACTCAAAAAATCCCATTTCTATTTTTTTACTTCGCAATATTAAGGCTCAATTACAAGATAACAAGAATCTTTTAAATTGATTAGAACATTAATAAATTTTAGTTTATAAATAATTCTTTGATTTATATTTTTTCAGAATTAAATTTAGTAAACATGTTTCATAAATATTGGAAAAATTCAACGTAAAAAATAATTCAAATCAAAATAGACAATTTGAATTATTTGGTTCAAATGTAAATACATTAATTAATTTTCAACACTCAAATAATATAAAAATCAAAGGCGATATCCTAACTGCATGGAGAAATAGAGTCCATAATCACCAATTCAACATTTCAAAAGATAGTCACAATAAAACTTCGTACCAAACTAGTCTTCCTATAAATACAACTTCCAATGAAAGAAAAATTGATCCGTTTTCCCTGCAGCCATTATCATTGAACTTTTGGAGAACCAATCAATATATACACAATGGTCCAGCAATGTACTTCGTAATTGACACGCTAAAGAATTCTAAAATAATCCTTTATATAGGAGAAACAAATTCAGCCAATAAAAGATGGAAGGGTGAACATGACTGTAAAAATTACCTCATGAACTATAAAGAAGCCCTAGCTCATAACAACCTCTCCAGTCACCAAGATATTCGTTTCTTCTTAGATGTACCTAAAGAAGTAAAATTAAGACGTAAATTAGAACAGCAACTGATATATTTATGGTTACCACCTTTTAATAAAGAAACTCGAGATAGGTGGGCAACTACTTTCACAAACAATTAAAAGTTAATTAAATCAATTTTACAAATGCAATTTTCCACATTTCAAAAAAATCTAGATAACTGGCAAGGTGCTTCATTAATTTTTGGAGTTTTAGAGGAAGAAATTGCAAGCCAACTTGAAAAAATAAAATTTGTTGTTGACCCAAAATTATTACTAAAAAAAGTTACTCAGAAAAAATTTAAAGGAGAAAAAGGAAAAACTTTAAGCTTTGAATTTTTAGATCAAAAATTAGAAAATTTAATAATAGTTGGTCTTGGCAAATCAAAAGCCATAAATAAAAGTGATATAGAAAACTCTATAGGAAATCTAATTAGGAAAACTGTTGATAAAAATGAAAAAATCAGCATCTTGCTACCTTGGGAATTAATAAATTCACGACTAGAAGTAAATCAATTAGCAGAGTCAGTTAGATTATCTGCTTATAAAGATAATAGATTCAATAAGAAAAAAGATGAAAAGAAAGTTCTTAAAGAAATAGAGTTTTTGAACTTAAAAAAATTTGAGAATATTAGCTTTGAAGAGACAGAAAATATATGTGAAGGTGTAGAACTAGCTAGAAGACTTGTAGCCGCCCCCCCAAATAGTCTTACACCCCAAGAAATGTCTATACAGGCTTCTCAAATAGCTAAAGATCATGGATTAGAAGTAAAAATTTTAGAGGCAAAAGAATGCGAAGATTTAGGCATGGGTGCATATTTAGCTGTCGCAAAAGGTTCTGATCTAGATCCTAAATTTATACACCTTACTTTGAAGTCAGAGGGGGCTATAAAAGAAAAGATTGCGCTTGTTGGGAAAGGTTTAACCTTTGACTCTGGAGGATACAACCTGAAAGTAGGAGCCTCTCAAATTGAAATGATGAAATATGATATGGGCGGAAGCGCTGCAGTTTTAGGAGCAGCAAAAGCACTTGGAGCAATAAAACCGAAGGGACTAGAAATACATTTTATTGTGGCTGCTTGCGAAAACATGATAAATGGATCTGCAGTACATCCTGGAGATGTAGTTAAGGCATCTAATGGTAAGACAATTGAAATAAATAACACTGATGCAGAAGGTAGGCTCACATTAGCTGATGCTTTAACTTACGCATCAAATTTAAAGCCGGATTCAATAATAGATCTCGCCACTTTAACAGGAGCTATTGTTGTTGCATTAGGGAATGATGTGGCTGGATTCTGGAGCAATAATAATGATCTAGCAAATGATCTAAAAGCTGCATCAGCCCAGGCTGGAGAAGAATTATGGCAAATGCCTTTACAAAAATCTTATAAAGATGGGTTAAAGTCTCATATAGCAGATATGAAAAATACAGGTCCTAGAGCAGGTGGGTCAATAACTGCTGCTTTGTTTTTAGAGGAATTCTTTGATACAAGGATTAAATGGGCTCATATCGATATAGCTGGGACTTGTTGGACTGATAAGCATAAGGGTATTAATCCATCAGGTGCAACCGGTTTTGGAGTTAAAACTCTTGTTCAATGGATTAAAAATAAATAACTACATTAAAAATTATTCAGTCCAAAGATTTGTTGTTCTAGCATTATCCCCCCATAATTTATCCAACCTCTGATCTCTCCCACATGAGAATCTATAGAACTTATATTTTAATTCATTTCTCTCAGCAAAATCCTGATGATATTCTTCAGCCAACCAAAATTGACCTTTCGATTTAAGTTCTACTGATATCTTTTCTAATGGCACTCGCAATTCATTAGAGGCCGAAATAAGTTCATTTTTTGCATCATTTTTCTCAATTGAATCTTTGTAAAAGATTACTGGCCTGTAAGAATCTCCCCGATCACAAAATTGTCCCTTACCATCAAGAGGATCAATATTTCTCAAATAGAGCCTAAGAATCTCGGGTAAAGTTACCAGTTGGGAATCATAGTCCACCAAAACTACTTCCTGGTGTCCTTCATGATTGTCGTAGGTAGGATTTTGTAAATCCCCACCTGAATAGCCACTTTGTACTAAATTTATCCCCTTTAATGACTCTAAATCATGTTCTAAACACCAAAAACAACCTCCTGCGAGAATCAATTCCTCTGCAAAAGCGTTTGCAGGATTAATAAATATTGAAAGAGCAATTATTAGATGTAAGAAATATTTCATTTTTTTATTATAAAGTTCAAATAATAGAATTAATAATCTCTTTAGCAGCTCTTTGAACTACTCCCTCTTCTCCTAATTCTTTTTTTAAAAAAGCATAACCTTTTTTAATTTTTATTTTTTCTGACTTCCCTTCAAGAATTCTACAAGACTTGTAGAAAATTTTCTTTTCGTCAAACTCTCTCTGCACAAACTCAGGGATTATTAATTTATTAACTAGCAAATTTACTGGGGAAATAAACCTTACTTGGAAATTGAGAATTCTTTTAGCAATAAAAGCAGTTATCCTACTTACTCTATAACCAACAATCTGTGGGATTCCATATAAAGCTAATTCCATATTAACTGTCCCAGATTTACAAAGAGCAATTTTGGTGAGCGAATAAATATAAGGCTTTAATTTTGTACTATCTTTTTGAGAAATCACAAGTCCTTTAACTTGATATTTTTTAAAGGCTTTTTTGAATATTTGATCAAAAGCACTCCGACAGGAGGGAATATAGACAACCAAACTTGGATATTTTTGTTGTAATTTTTTAGCTGCTTTCATAAAAGTAGGTAATAAATAACGCAATTCTTGAGATCTTGATGCAGGCATTAAAAGTATGATGTTTTGATCTGGGCTAAGGTTTAGAATAGTTCTGGCATCTATCTTTAGAGGAAGTTTTTTTGTCAAATCAATCATTGGATGTCCAACCCACAAAACATTTCCGCCCCTCTTTTTGTAAAAAGCTGCTTCTTTCTTGAAAATCGCAAAAATTTTATCAGAAAACTTTACTAGATTTGTTGTAGTATTATTGCCAACCCTCCAAGCCCACTCTTGAGGAGCTATATAGTAAAAAATTGGAATTTTAGTCTTTGATCTTCTTAATTTAGTACCAATTTTTATATTAGGACCCATATAGTCGATCAAAATTAAGCAATCTGGAGGATATTTTTTTACTAATTTATAGAACCTTTTTTGAATTCTTATTGTTGGAATAATAAGAGGTAAAGCCTCCCAAATTCCTATTGCACTAATTGATGTAGTATCTTGAAGAATTTTTACACCCTCTTTCTTCATCCTTTCCCCACCTAATCCGCAAATTTCTAAATCTATTGATTTTTTTTTAGCTTCATCTAATAACGCTTTTGATAACAAACTTCCATGCAAATCTCCAGAAACTTCTCCAGTACTAATAAATATCTTTTTATTCATAAATTTAATTCACTACAGGCATTGGTCCTCGTCTTTCTCTAGATATTGACTCTTTTAAAAAACTACATAATTTCGAAGATGAAAGATCTAATTCTCCTGTCATTACTTTTTCTAATGAAGTTGAAATCGCATCATTAGATTTAAAAAGTAGATTCCAAGTACTTTGAAGTATTTTTAAGTCAAAATCTTTATTTTCTATTAAACCACTTCTCTTAATTCCAATCCTATTCAAACCTCTCAATCTTCCTGGATGCCCTTCGGCTAAACAAAAAGGAGGTACATCTCTATCTACTCTAGTCATTCCTCCAATCATTGCTAAATATCCAATATGCACAAATTGATGAATACCTAAACAACCGCCAATAATAGCTTTATCTTCAATCTTTACATGGCCTGCAACTTGCACACTATTAGATAAAACTATCCTATTACCAAGTTCACAATTATGGCCAATATGAGTGTAAGCCATCAACAAATTATTATTGCCAATAATAGTTTTTTCTCCTTCATCAGTTGCTTTATTGATAGTTACACATTCTCTGAAGGTATTATTATCTCCAATAATTACTTCAGTAGGGGCCCCTTTATATTTAAGGTCCTGGGGATCAAGACCTATAAAAACACTTGGGAAAACTTTATTGTTTATACCAATTTGAGTTCTTCCTGAAATAACAGCATTCGGTCCTATTTGGGTTCCTTTCCCGATAGTCACATCAGGACCGACGATAGCTCCTTGAGAGATAATAACCCCATCATCTATTTCAGCACTTGGATCAACAAACGCATCTGGGTGTACATTTACACCACTAAAGCTTGAGTTTAATTCAGTATTTTTATGATCCATATCCCTAATCAACTAATGAAAACATTAATTCTCCAGTACAAACCAACTTCCCATCAACATGCGCCTCACCTTTAACCTTGCCAAATCTTTTTCTCTTAATAGACAATAACTCACAAGAAATTATCAACTGATCTCCAGGCACAACTGGTTTTCTGAATTTAACATTATTGATTCCAGCAAAGACGAAAAGTCCTTTAGGAAGATCGGGCATTTGCGTTACAATTATTCCACCAACTTGAGCCATTGATTCAACAATAAGAACCCCAGGCATCAAGGGTCTCTCAGGAAAGTGTCCCTGAAATTGAGGCTCATTTATAGTTACATTTTTTACTGCAACAGCTCTCTCCCCAGGAATATGCTCTATGACTTTGTCCACAAGAGCAAAAGGATATCTGTGAGGTAATAAACCTAGTATGTGCTCAGAGGAAAGTTGATTATTTTCACTGGATAATTTCTTTTCCAAAACAATTAAAGATAAAGTTAATTTTTTAGCGATGAGGCCAATAAAGCATTTAAAGAATGTGATCCTTTATAAACTAAAATTTGAGCCTTAGGTAACCCTACCAAAGCCAAGTCCCCAATTAGATCTAAAATTTTATGTCTTATTGGTTCATTATCAAATCTTAATGGTGGATTTACCCATTTATCACCGTCACAAACAAGGGCATTTTCCAAACTTCCGCCTTTTATTAATCCAAGTTCGCTCAACTCTTGAAATTGATCTTTAAAACCAAATGTTCTGGCAGGAGCAATCATTTCAACAAAACTTTTTGGATTTAAATCAATCACAAAAGTTTGATTTCCAATTGCTTTATAGGCAAAACTTATAGTGGATATAATTGTAGTTTTTTTAGAAGGAGTTGCCGCTATAACTGAACCTTCTTTATTTAAGATTATGGATTTATTAATCTCTCGAAAAAAATTTTCTGGTTTAGGGGCCTTTTTTATACCTACTTTTTCAAAATCTCTAACCCACTGGATTGCCGATCCATCTAAAAGAGGAATCTCTTTCCCATCAACCTCAATATGTATAAAGCTCAACCCACATCCTGCCATTGAAGATAATAAGTGTTCGATAGTATACAAATTTCTCCCCCCTAATTTAACTGCCGTACAAAGCATCGTACTTCCAATTAAATCCTGAGTTAACTTAAAAATCTCGTTAGGTTTATCCCTAAAGGAGACATAATATCCTTCTTTCTCATAAGAAGAAATTGTAACTCTCGTTTTTTCTCCACTGTGCAGGCCTATACCCTCTCTGGAGACAACACCAGCCAAGGTATAACAAGAATCATAATTAGCAGGCCAAGAAAACACTTAAAACTTCCATCCAACTCCAAGTGTATATCTCCAATCTCCACTAAGGTCCTTGCTAGCAACATCTAATCTTAATGGACCTATTGGTGTTTTAACCCCAACTCCTCCTCCTAGCGAATAACCAGAACCTGATTTCTGCAATAATTTACCAGGCTTTCCTGGGACATCATTTTGGGTGCCTAAATCACTTCCTGCATCAACGAAGAGAGCTCCTGATATCATTCTCCAAACAGGGAATCTATATTCTGCTGTGCCCTCAACAAAACTTTTACTTACAGCCAAATCGCAAGATCCCCAACCTCTGACGGATGAAGTTCCTCCCATACAAAATGCTTCATAAGGAGGCAATTCCCCAAGAATGGTTCCTGCCTTAAATTGAAACCCAATAGCTTGAGAACAATCTTCATTTGTGCGGCATCCTTTTGTTAAATTAATTAATCTTGTTGGAATGAAGAATGAGTATGATGATTTTATTCTATTAAATGTTGGGGAATTATTACCCATAGATATAAACTGTTCACTCGCTAGAGTTAATTTATTCCCTGAAGTTGGATTAATAGAGTTATCTAAATTATTTCTCGATGTACTTGCAACAAAACTAACTAAAGTATTTTCAGAGGGGCAGGAACCATCTTTTGGACTATATCCTATACAAATAATTTCACTAATGTTTCCAGTTGTAGGTGTCATATCACCATAAGGCTTAATATTTCCACTACTATCGATCATGCTTACTTTTTTGACGTTCATCCCAGCATTCACTCTCCATTTAGCCACCTTAAATGGATCTCCACCATTGAGAGGTCTCGAAAAAGAAAATCCACCTCCAGTCTTTTCCAAAACTACTGAAGAAAATGAATCGGTACTCTCAGGTTGCGTATCATCAACTGCATAAATACGTCCATTAGTATCACTGTTAAATTCTCGAGGATAATTTCTACTTAAAAAAACATTTGTTCTAAAAGAAGTTTTATGTTTATCTCCTTTAATCCATGGATCAGTTAAAGAAAAATTATATGTAGTTGAATATTCTCCAAAATTAAGGTTGATGTTCGTAGACCATGCTCTGCCTAGTGCATTAGTTTCCTGCAAACCAATTGAGGCAAATATACCTGAACTATTGCTATAACCGAGGCCGCCTGTTAAAGAACCTGTTCTTTGCTCACTCAAATCTAGAAAAATTATGACTTGACCAGGATTAGAATTATCAGGACCAAGAGATACCTTGATATCATCAAAAAGTGATGTGGCATATAATCTACCAATATCAGCTTCTAAAATTTTTCTATTAAATATTGAACCAGGTTGTGATTTTAATTCTCTTTTTATAACCCAGTCTTTTGTTTTCCCTTTTCTAAGTTTTCCATCAATAAGAAATTCACCATCAGAATCTGGGAATCTTATTTTTACGTCAGATATAATGCCCTCATAGACTTTTAATGTTACTACTCCGTTCTCAGAGATTCTATCGGGTCCAATGATTCTAGCTAAAGAATAACCCTCTTTTTCATAACGTTTTTTTATTAATCCTATCTTATTTTGAAGTTCATTTAAGTTAAGGGTTGTCCCATAATAATTATTAAAAATATCATCTAAGTATTCATTAGAAATTACAGAGTTTATTGGTTTAAGTTCAACTTTCTTCAAAATTGGATTAGGCACTACATTTACTATTAGCCTCACGCCTAGTGGCCCATCTTGAGAATTTATTTTAACTCCTGAAAACCAACCACTAGCATATATTGCATTAAGGTCTTGATTTAAAATTCGATTATCAACAATACTTCCAGGCTTTATACTCATAGAATCATATGCGGCCAATTCTAGTTTTCTACCCTCAGGATGATTTTCCCAACCCTCGATAATTATTTCTGAGATAAGAACACTTTCTTCATTAATGGCATTATTATTTTTAGCAAGAAAGAATTTCTTCTCTTTTTTGAGATCAAACCCTTGATAAAAATTATTATTAAAATTTGGTATTTCTAAGGTTGTTATTGTTTGATCAACGTCATTTGGAATATACTTAGCAGCCAGTTCTGAATTATTTGATATCAAAATCAATGGAGAGCAGGCAACATTTGTGAAAACCTTTCCAAATTTTAAAAAATGTTTTGGCATAGTACTTCTGATTAAGATAAATAAGTCATTACTTATTCAATTAGGTCAAAGAAAATCATTTATTCTTCGGTGAATTTCACTATAAGCTTCAATTAGACCACCTAAATCATTCCTAAATCTATCTTTATCTAAGCTTACAATCGTATCATTTTTTTGGTTTAAATCCCACAGTCTACAATTATCAGGGCTTATTTCATCCCCCAGAAGAATGTTATTTCTAAAATCATAACCAAATTCCAACTTGAAATCCACAAGTTGAAGTTGAATATTTTTAAAAAAACTTTTCAGGATTAAATTAATTTTTAAAGTTAAATTAATTATTAACTCTAAATCATCAGAGTTTAATATTTTCATTAATTCAATTCTATCTTTTGTAATAAGGGGATCATTTAGTTCATCATTTTTAAGATAGATATCAATTAATGGTTTCGATAGGAAAGTTCCAGGTCTAATAGTAGTTTGTTTACACAAAGAACCATAAGCAGTATTTCTTAGAACAATTTCTAATGGAATTACTTTTATTTTTTTTGCAATCATTGTATTTTCATTTTCAAGTTCAATGAAATGAGTTGGAATATTCTTCTTAATAAGAATCTCAAAAATTCGTGCACTTATTAGGCAATTAAGTTTGCCTTTACCTTCAAATTTTTCTTTTTTCAACGCATTAAAAGCTGTAGCATCATCTTTAAATTCAATTTTTACTTTATCTACATCATCATGAGTAAATACTTTTTTTGCTTTGCCTTCATATATCAACTCATATTTTTTATTCATTAATTTAAAACCTCATCATGATTACTAAAGTACTTTTTGTAATTAACATAATTATTAAAGATCGACTCAAATGATTTTATTTCATTTTAACTGATTATTCATCCAAACCTCATAACCTTAAAAAAATACATATATGGGAATTCATTCACCAAGTTCTCGGAGCTTTATTAGATTAGAAAATATCTTAATAATTGGAAGTGGCGGGAGAGAAAACTCTTTGGCTTGGGCTATTCAAAAAAATGAATTAGTTAAAAAAGTTTATTTAATACCTGGCAACGCTGGTTCAGAAAGAATAAATAAATGTGAAAGAATAAAAATTGATATAAATAATAAAAATGAACTAGTAGAAAAGCTTGATTTTCTTAAGATAGATCTAATTGTAATCGGACCAGAAATACCTCTAGCAAATGGATTAGCTGATTATCTTCGCAAAAAAGATTTTAAAGTATTTGGTCCTAATAAAGATGGAGCAAAATTAGAATTTAGCAAATCATGGGCGAAGGAATTTATGCAAGATGCAAATATTCCAACTGCAAACTTTTGGAAAGTCAATTCTCTAGAAGAAGCCAAAAAAATTATTAATTCATCATCAATTCCTCTGGTAGTCAAAGCTGATGGGCTGGCTTCAGGTAAAGGTGTTTTTATCCCTAATTCAAAAGATGAATGTTTTAAAGCAGCAGAATCAATTTTTAATGGTAGATTTGGCAATTCTGGGAATGTAGTTGTTCTAGAAGAAAAAATTCAAGGCCCAGAAGTTTCAGTTTTTGCTTTATGTGATGGAGAGAGATATACATTACTTCCAACCGCCCAAGATCACAAACGACTTAACGAAAAAGATAAAGGCCCTAATACAGGAGGTATGGGAGCTTATTCTCCTGCCCCATTATTAACAGAAGATTACCTTAATAGAATCATAAAAGAGATAATTGAACCTACAATAAATGAACTAAATAAAAGAAATATTGACTATAGAGGCGTAATTTATTTTGGGTTAATGATCACAAAATCTGGTCCGAAAGTTATAGAATATAATTGCAGGTTTGGTGATCCAGAATGTCAAACAATAATGCCTTTAATGGATCAAAATTTTGTATTTCTTTTAGAAAAATGCTCAATGGGAAATTTAACTGGTGATGAAAAAATTAATACTTCTGATAAAGTTAGTGGTTGTGTAATAGCGACCTCCAATGGTTATCCTAACGAATATAAAATTGGCTATCAAATAAAAATAGGTAAGATTGACTCAAATGATTGTCAAATTTTCGACTCAGGTACTTCTTTAAGTGAAAGTGGCAAATTATTGACAGATGGAGGAAGAGTCTTAAGTGTTGTCTGTCAAGATAAAGATTTCGATATGGTTTTTGAAAAAGCATACAAAAATTTAAAAGAAATTCATTTTGAGGGTATTTTCTTTAGAAATGACATAGGTCATCAAGTCAGAAAAAACTTTTCTAAGGAGAATTAAGTTTATGGTGGATACCAATAATCGAGAAAGTAGAAAATATAACAATTCTGATAGTGAAGATATGAATAATAACTATTGGATTAATGGACTCCTTACTTGGTGGAGTGGGTTCAGTTTAAGAACAAAGTTATTAGCTATTGCGACTCTAGTCGTTAGTCTCCTAATGACAGGAATAACTTTTTTTGCATTAAATAGTATTCAAAGGGATGCAGGAATGAATGATACTAGATATGCTCGAGATCTTGGCTTATTGTTATCTGGTAATGTTACAGAATTAGTCGCTAATAACCAAAAAAAAGAAATCTCAAACGTAGCTGAAAAGTTTTGGAGATCAAGTCGAAACCTGCGTTATATATTCTTCACTGATGCTGAAGACATTGTTCAACTTGGGATACCGATCAGTGCAACACCTACAAGCTCAGGCAGTCAGTTTCAGCTAACTCGAAGATTAAAATTGCCCTCAGAATTAAAGAAGAGACCACAATTCCCTTTGGTTAGGCAGCATGCGACACCTCAAGGTCAAGTAACAGATGTATTTGTCCCAATGTTGTGGAAAGGCAAATATCTTGGAACTTTAGCTTTGGGAGTTACCCCAAATAAAAAAGCACTAGCCAGTGCTGCCTTAACTAGAGAAGTAACCATTGCAGTTTTTATCTCTATTTGGGTTTTAGTAATACTTGGAGCTGTATTCAATGCACTAACAATTACAAGACCAGTCAGAGAGTTAGTGAGAGGTGTTAGAGAAATTTCAAAAGGAAATTTCAAGTCCAGAATTTCTTTACCTATGACAGGTGATCTAGGAGAACTCTTAAATGGATTTAACCGAATGGCCACACAGTTAGAAAATTATGATGAAGCTAATATAGAAGAACTAAAAGCGGCACAAATCAAACAGCAATCCCTCATTGCTACAATGGCTGATGGTGCAATATTATTGGACTCACAAGGCAAGATTGTACTTACTAATCCAACAGCGAAGAGATTATTTCGTTGGGAAGGAAGATTCCTAGAGGGTAAACATTTTTTAAATGAAATCCCCGAGATTTTATCCAACGACTTACATACGAATATAGAATCCATCCTAAACAGGGAAAAGGAGATGGACGATTTAAGATTCAGCTTAGGAGAACCAGCAAGAACCTTAAGAATTGTCTTACAATCAGTTTTAGATACAAATAAAGTTGAATTAAAAGGAATTGCCGTAACAATCCAAGATTTAACTAGAGAAGTTGAACTTAACGCTGCACAAAATAGATTTATTAGTAATGTTTCGCACGAATTAAGAACACCACTTTTTAATATCAAAAGCTATGTAGAGACCTTATATGATTTAAAAGATCAACTTTCAGATGAAGAACAAATAGAATTTTTAGGTATTGCGAATTCAGAGACTGATAGGTTAACAAGACTCGTAAATGATGTATTAGATTTGTCAAGATTGGAGTCTGGGAAAATTATTCAGCTAGAGCAAATGGACATAAAACCATCAATAGAACAGACTCTTAGAAATTATAGACTTAATGCTACAGAAAAAAATGTTTCATTAGCTCAGGACATAGAGGAAAATATTCCTCCAATTCTTGGAAATTTTGATTTACTTTTACAGGTTTTTGATAATTTACTTGGTAATGGATTAAAATTCAGTCCAAAAAATAGCTCCCTAATTATAAGAGCTTATACTTGGCCAGACTCCTGTCCTGCTTTCCCTCCAAGTATTAAGAACGATGCAGCCCCTCAATGTGAATTAGTTTCACCGCTACCAAAAGTAAGAATTGAGATTGCTGATACTGGCTCAGGGATATCTCAGGCTGATCAAGAAAAGATATTTGATCGTTTTTATAGAGTAGAGAATTCAGTTCATACTGAGCAAGGTACCGGTTTAGGTCTATCTATAGTGCGGGGAATAATTGAAAAACACGGTGGGGAGATTCGTATGGCTAGTGAATTAGGAGTAGGAACAACTTTCTGGTTTGATTTAGCCCTAGCACAATCTGATAAAGATGAATTATTGACAAAAGCTATTAATAATTCAGATTCTTTTTCAAGCTTTGAAATTAAAGAAATTATCTAATTATTTTCTAATCCTTTAAAAACATTTGGAACATTCTGAACATTTTGATCAGGCACAACTCTATGAGGGGCACCACTAAATATTTGTTCAAAATTAGAAAAAGAATCTTTTATTTCTGGACCACTATTTGTAATTATAAATTCTCTTATTCGTTTATCATGCCATGATCCCCGCATTTTAAAAACATTTAAAGCTCGTGCCATCTCACCTTTTATTTCTACATATTGAAGCAACAATATGGTATCTGTAATTGTTGAGATATGAGAATCAGTTATAGAGTGACTCCCCATAAATTCTTCTGCAGTATTAGTAAAAAAGCCTGCTATCTCCTCTTGTTTTGTATAACCCGTAACAGCAATCACAAACTGTCTAAATGCATTCAAACTTACACCTCTGGCTAATGCAGAGAGAGAATCAATAGCCATTCTTTTTGGTTTAAATTGATTAATTTGCGTTTTTATAATTTGTAAGTGATCTTCTAAACCAGTTGATTCAGGATATGCACAAATAATTTTCAATAACCCATCACTTTCCATTTTTTCAAAATCTATTCCCCAGCTGGTCGCATTCCTAAGCAATTGAGCCCTAGATTCTTCATATGCAAAAAGTATTGCTCTTTCATTATTTTTATAAGCATCTTCAACAAATTTTGATACAAGCATTGTTTTACCTGTACCAGTAGCTCCAGTGGCAAGAATGATTGAATCTTGAAAATATCCACCACCACACATATCATCAAGATCTTTAACTCCAGAGCTAATCCTAATATTTGAGGATCTCTGCGTTAATCTCATTGCTCCTAGGGCAAACACACTTATTCCATCCATTCCCATAGTAAATGGATATTCACCTTTCATATGTACAGTACCTCTTAACTTCAAAACTTCTAGAGTTCTTCTTCTCTTTTCTGACTCAAGAACATTTCTTAATAAGACAACATTATCCGATACAAATTCTTCTACTCCATATCTAGCAATTGGTCCGTAATCATCAACCCTTTCTGTAGTCATAACAGTTGTCACACCTATTTCTTTTAATCTTGCTATGAGTCTAAATATTTCTCTTCTAACAACATAAATAGCATCATACTGTTGAAAGACCGCAGTTATTGAATCTATTGCAACTCTTTTAGCTTTATATTTTCTAATTGCATAACTAATTCTCTCAATAAGTCCAGACAAGTCAAAGTTACCGGCAACATCCTGACCATCAGGGTCAGGAGAAGCATCCAAAATAAAAAGTTTATTTTGATCAATTAATTCTTGTAAATCCCAACCAAAACTTGCGGCATTTCTAATAATATCTAAAGGTGATTCCTCAAATGTTACAAAGATTCCAGGCTCATCAAAATTACAAATTCCATGGTGTAAATATTGCAAAGAAAAAACAGTTTTACCAGTTCCTGAAGTACCACTAACGAGTGTACTTCTAGATACAGGCAACCCACCCCTACAAACATCATCAAAGCCTTCTATTCCAGTTGGCAATTTTTGTACGTGCATTTTATTTGATTTGCCAAATTTCTTATCATTCATAGTTTTGTGCTAATTAAACAAAAGTAAAATAAATTTTGAATTTATCTTTAATTAAAAAGTTTTTAAATATATTATTTATCTCCACTATATTCAGTTTCAGTTAATTCATCAAAAAGCAGATCTAAACCAATTAAAACTTTCTCTCTATCTGAGAGATCACCAATTATTTTTCTCACTGGTGGCGGTAAAATTTTAGCTAAGGTTGGGGTGGCTAAAATCTTATCTTCTTCTGCAAGTTGTGGTTGCTTAAGTACATCAATAACCTTCAAAGCATAAACTCCTTTAAATTCATTTTCTAAAATTTCTTTTAAAGTATTTAAAGCTCTCATTGAATTAGGAGTATTTCCAGCAACATAGAGTTTTAAAATGTATGTTTTTCTCGCTGCCATTGTTATAGTTCCTTAATTGATATAAAAGATTTTTAAAAAACCCTTGACTTATTACACTACAAAATATGAAAATAAACAAACGATTATGATTGCTTATTTGGCTTAATCAAATTATTAATTTGAGCCTAAAAGCGTCTTTAAGATATGACAAATTCTAAAAACTCTTCAAACAATTCTTTAAAAAGTAATGAATTGTACGCGATAGCAGAAACTTCGGGTCAACAATTTTGGTTCGAAGTTAACAGATACTATGACATAGACAGGTTAAATGCAAAAGAGAAAGATAAGATAACACTAGAAAAAGTTTTACTTTTAAAAGATAAGGACTCTATAACTGTTGGAAAACCTTACGTTAAGAATGCGAAAATTGAATTAGAAGTAGTCTCCCATAAAAGAGATAAGAAAATTCTTGTATACAAAATGCGTCCAAAAAAAAAGACAAGAAGAAAAATGGGACATAGACAAGAACTTACTAGAGTTATGGTAAAATCTATTTCAATAGGTAAGGTTGCTCCTAAGTCTTCTTCAAAAAAAGAAACTGTTAAAAAGGAAACTAAACCAAAATCCGAATAATCTACAAATTAAACATTTCTAATGGCACATAAAAAAGGGACAGGTTCTACAAGAAACGGTCGAGATTCAAATTCCAAAAGACTGGGTGTTAAAGCTTATGGTGGAGAAAAAGTAACTGCGGGATCAATTTTAATTCGCCAAAGAGGCACATCATTTTTGCCAGGAAGCAATGTAGGTAAAGGTAAAGATGACACTCTTTTTGCACTAAAAGAGGGAACCGTAAGTTTTGAAAGCATTAAAAGAAATTTAAGAAATAGAAAAAGAGTTAATGTAGTTATCTAATTTTCTTATAAGCTCTTGTAGTTATAAGAATAGGATGAAATAATTCTAAAAAATTTGATTGAAGAGTCTCAAAAAACTTTTCAACAATTTGACTATCGTCAATATGAAAGGGATATTCATTCTTATCTCCTTTGTAGAAATACCAATTGAAAAGAGCAATAGAATTTCCATCCATAATCTCACTGAAATTATTAATTTGAGAAGCTGGATCTGCAAGATGTTCTAAAACATCAAGACAAACTATCGTATCAAATTTCAATATTTGTGTATCTTGAATTGTCTTGCAAAAAGTAAGTTTTTTTTCGACCCCTAATTTCTTAGCTCTGTATTCAACAAAATTTCTATTTGTTTGATTAATATCTACAAAAAAAACATGCTCAACTTTTGAAGACATAGCGTTAGCTAAGGCATGTGTACCAATACCCCCTCCAAAATCCAAAACTAAATCTCTAGAAAATCTCTGCTGAAGTTTTAAAGTATCGGCGATGTAGTCCCTACTTGTGATATGCCAAGCAGCTAAATCAGCTACATGTCTTTCTCCTACAATCTCAGTATAAAAATCTGTAACATCATTCAAAGCATCCCCAGGATGAGAATTTGCCAAATTTATCTTTGCATTTGCAAGGAATCCATCTAAATCACATTCTCTAATAGATAAGTATTCCATTAAATGTGATTTCAAATTAAAAGCATTGTCTAAAAACTCTTTTAAAATAAAATTATTATTTTTCAATTTCTTACTCTAAATTTCCAATACCAAAATCATAGAATGGTTATAAATCTTTCTCAAAGTATTCTTAATATTTAAAATGGAAACTAAAGATGGATTCTTAGTAATTAATAAAGATAAAGGCTGTACCTCTCATGATTGTGTTAAACAAATAAGAAAGTTACTAAATACAAAAAAGGTCGGGCATACAGGAACTCTTGACCCAGAAGTTATAGGAACATTACCAATCGCTATAGGGAGTGCAACAAGATTTATTCAATATCTTCCTCAGGGTAAAACTTACGTAGGACAAATTAAATTAGGGATAAGAACTAACACTGATGATATTCACGGAGAAATAATTAATCAAAAAAATTGGCCTAAAATCAGTGCTGAAAAATTAGATCAATACTTAAATAGATTTAGAGGAATTATCAAACAAATTCCGCCGAAAGTTTCTAGTGTGCACGTCAATGGAGAGAGAGCTTATACAAAATCTTTCAGGAATGAAAATTTTGAATTAGCACCAAGAGAAGTAAAAATAGACGAACTTATTTTAATGAAATGGGACCAAATTAACGGAATCATAGAAATAAAAATAAAATGTTCAGCTGGCACATATATAAGATCAATCGCAAGAGATATTGGAGAAATTCTCAATACCGAAGGTTGCCTTCTACAACTTAAAAGAATTTCAGCTTGTGGCTTTGATGAACAAAACTCGATAAAAATATCTGATATCGAAAAAGAAAAAAGGGGGGGGGAATCGAAAAATTTTATTATTCCAACAATTTCTGCTCTTAATCACATTTCAACATTTATTTTAAGTAATGAAGAACAAATCAATTTTTGGCAAACAGGAAGAGCAATTAAAGTTGATAATAATTATTTCCAGGAAAGAAAATCTTTTGACCATAAAAAACCCATAAAAGTAATAGATAAAAAACAAACACTTCTCGGGATAGGCTTCTTAAATAAGGATCAATCTAGTATAAATCCAAAATTAGTCCTTAATGCTAAATAACTTCTATTGGTAATCTTTCCTAAAAGGTTTAATCTGCACACCCCTATAAAAATACTTTAATATTCTTTCAGCTTTTTGGCCTCTATATGCCAGATATTTTGCACCCCATTGACTCATTCCTACTCCATGACCTGATCCCTGTCCAAAAACTATCAAACCTTTTTTTATAGGAAATTTATTGTTTAATTCTTCCTCAAAAAATTTAAATCTCACAAAATTACTTTTGAGGCCTAATCTTTTTCTTAAAACTACCCCAGACATTTGATCAGAACCATAAGCCCCAATAAGTTTTACATTTTTTACCCTCCCCGTGCTAGTGATATCTAGAATCTCTATATTTCTTAAACCTCCAATCTTGGGAAATAAATTTGTTAATTCATTACTCGAAAAATTTTTTTGCCATCTAAAATTTGGATTATTTTTATCAAAATCTTTCACACTTGATAAATATGGATATTTATTCTTCCATACATCTTGACTGTTTTCTGTCATTCCGCCTGAGCTGCTATGGAATAATGCATCTATTAATTTATTTTTATAAGTCAGAACCAAAGATCTTGTACTTTTAACGGCTCTACTAGTTTTATAAGTTCTCGACTCCAAGCCATTATAGACTTGATTTTTCTGGGTTGAATCTATATCAAATAAATTATTCCCCTTTTGCTTTAAAGCATAAGTTCTTGAGGCAATTGCTTGTGCCTTTAATGCTTCAATAGGCCATTTTGTTGGCATCTCTGAACCAACTACACTACTAAGGTATTTTTCTATTCCTAAAACATTCACTACCAATATTTCAGAATCAAGTACAAAGAGATTAAGCTTACCAGAAAATCTCTTCTGACCTACCCATATACCTCTTCCATCAGAAGATCTAACTTGAAATTGTTGATTACTTTTTAAGTCATATTTTTTTTGTTTATTTTTATCAAAATATAAAATTTTTCTATTTTTCTCATTTTTCAAAGTTAAGCCTTTTATTTTTTTACTTGAAAAAAATTTCCCCTCTATGGTTAAAGGAATTGATCTATCTGATCTGATCCTTAAGTTGTTATTTTTTGATATCAAAACTCTAATCTTTGGCTCTCTAGATGCGAAAACACTTTCACTCTGAAAAACACAAATAAATAAGATACTAATCAGACAACATTTGCTATAGTAATTTTTAAATTTAAGTATCACTTTGTTTAAAAAACAAATGCTTAATTTGCCTTAGTTTGACTAAAAGTCTAGATTTAATCCAGATATAAAAATAAAAATATCATAAATAAGTGAATATCACCTTCTTAGGAACAAGCTCAGGAGTCCCATCCTTAACAAGAAATGTTTCTTCCCTAGCACTTAAATTATCACAGTCATCAGAAGTTTGGCTTTTTGATTGTGGAGAGGGAACGCAACATCAAATAATGAAAAGCAATATTAAATCTTCACAAATCAAGAAAATATTTATTACTCATATGCATGGAGATCATATTTATGGTTTGCCTGGACTTTTAGCTACTTTAGGTTTATCAGGAAATAGTAAAGGTATTGAAATTTACGGTCCTTCAGAGTTGAGAAGTTTTATAAATTCTGCACTTAAAAGTAGTTTTTGCAAATTATCTTTCCCATTACATTTTGTGGAAGTTGAAAATTTTGCATCAGAAAATAAAATCCTATTTGAAAACAACAAAATAAAAGTAAACTGCGCTTGTCTTAAACATAAAATACCTGCTTATGGTTATAGAGTTAGTGAAAAAGATAAACCAGGTATATTTGATATCAAAAAAGCAGAGTCTCAAAAAATAGCACCTGGACCAATTTATTCAGAACTGCAACAAGGTAAAAAAGTAGTATTAGCGGATGGTAGGACATTTGATGGGAAAGAATTCTGTGGACCTCCTAGAGAGGGTGAAAGTTTTGTCTATTGCACAGATACAGTCTTTAGTGAATCAGCTGTTTCACTATCAAAAAATGCTGATTTACTCGTACATGAATCGACTTTTTCAGAGGAAGATGAAAGCATGGCCTACGAAAAATTACATTCCACAACAATCATGGCTGCCAAAACAGCATTATTATCTAATACAAAAAAATTAATTATTACTCATTTAAGTCCAAGATACACTAATAAGAATTCAATCACACCAAGTGATTTGCTTAAAGAGGCGCAAAAAGTTTTCCCAAATACTCAGCTTGCAAAAGATTTTCTAACTGCTGAAATTAAATAAACTGCAACAGTTCGTTAGCAGGAGCGTTGTAAATGACCAACCCATGAAATAATAGTCTTAGGTTTTTCTATTTGATGTCGATCGAAATGGTATCTATTTTTTCATCACTACATAAGTCTTTCAAAAGACTATTTATTTTTCTTCCTTTAATTGTTGGTTTACTTATTAATCCAATTTCTGCTAATGCACTATATCCTAGTGATCCTTCATCAGTAGATGGATTGAAAGAAGATCTTCATGGAGCAGATCTTCAAAATAATGAATTTGTAAAATATGATTTATCTTATCAAGATTTAGGTGAAGCTAATCTACAAGGCGCCTATATGAGCGTGACAACTGCAAAAAATTCTAGTTTCAAAAGCGCCAACATGAAAGATCTTATTGCATATGCTGTACGTTTTGATAATGCTGATTTATCTGATGCGAATCTTACAAATGGTGAGCTAATGAAAAGTGTTTTTGATGGAGCAATTATAGATGGAGCAGACTTTACAGATGCAAATCTTGATCTTTCTCAGAGAAAATCATTATGTGAAAGAGCTAGTGGAACTAACCCACAAACTGGAGTTAATACAATTGATAGTCTTGAATGCACTGGCTTAAAAGGTTACATGCCACCAAAGCCAAAAGCATAAGATTTAAAGCTAACTAACTTAAGATGGGAGGATATTACCAGGCTCTTTTGAGTCTGGTTTTTTGCTATACCACCATTCTTGTATATCAGAAGAAAATTTCTTCGAAAAAAAAGTTATAACTGTTTCAACAGGTTTTGATCCAGGCTCCAAAATCTGAACTGAGTAAGATGGGCATTTTCGTGAAGCCATATCAGCAACGAACCTAGAGCCTATTCTTCTCCAACTAGGCTCCTTACTTCTCCAAGCAAGTCTTGAACAGGGCCAGGGTAACTCTTCCCTATCATATAGTCTGCAACATGGTCCGATTACCCTATAACTGTACTGACCTCCATAACTTGATTGAACACTACCAGTCTTGAAAAATTCAAATTTATTCATCCATAAAAAAAAACCACCTTTTTAGAGGGTGGCAGAGAAATAATGAATAATCAACGTAGAAAAGTTAATTTTTTATAATTAATACAATTCTTCCTCAGCATGAGTTGTAATTGTTACATCAGATGTTGGATAAGCAACACATGTAAGTACAAAACCAGCTTCTAGTTGGTCATCATCCAAGAAACTTTGATCTGATTGATCAACACTACCTGAAGTAACTTTTCCAGCGCATGTTGAACATGCTCCAGCTCTGCAGGAATAAGGAAGGTCGATACCTTGTTCTTCAGCAGCATCAAGGATGTACTGGTCATCAGGTACTTCGATAGTTGAATTAAGACCTTCACCTTCGTTGATGAGTGTAACTTTGTAAGAAGCCATTTAAATAAAAAATTGTTGGTAGTTAATACCTATCAACTACATTTTTAACATCGATTGGGTCGATATGTGAGATTTTGAAGTAAAAAATGACACAATAAAATGTATTAATGAGTATTTATAAGAAAAACTTATACTTAGGTTTGATCGCTGGCTTTTTGCGCAGAAATGCATGCCCAATCTTTTTTAGTTGATACATCCAACAATTTCAAGTCATTCTGAATTAATATTTTTATAATTTCATCTTTTTGTGAATTCAGAATTCCACTTAAAATGACTGCCCCATTGTTTCTCAAGCACTTAAAAATATTTGGAATCATTTCTTTTATTACTTCAGCAAGAATATTGCATAAAACAACGTCAAATTGTTTGAGTTGATTTTCTAAAATTACCTCATTAAAAGATCCCAAATATGTATTTAAGTTTTTTAAATTACCGAAATTTAGTTGAAAATTAGAGTTAGTTGAATTTATAGCTAAATAATCATTATCTACTGCACATACCTCTTTAGCGCCAAGCAATCTTGCGGCGACACTCAAAATCCCGCTACCACTCCCAATATCTAACACCTTTTTATCAGAAAATAAAATATTCTCCATTTTTTCCAAGCAAAGATAAGTCGAAGGATGACTTCCTGTACCAAAGGCTGCTCCAGGATCAATTTTTATAATTTGTTTTTCTTTAAATTTTTCATTTAGATTTATCCAACAAGGCAATATTAAAAAATGATTTCCTACTATTTCAGGCGCCCAATACTTTTTCCAGCTTGTCAACCAATCCTCCTCTTTAATAATACTCCAGTCAAAAAATTGATTATTAAGCTCATTAATGTTGAGAAGTTTGCTAATTATTTTTTCAAAACCACTCCTAGAAGTCTCGCCCCAATCATTACTTGGGAGCCATATATTCACCTCTTTTTTATTTTCATTTTTAATTAAATATTCAAATGAAAAACTAAATATTCCCAGCTCATTTAATTTCCAAATAATAATTTCTTCAGAATCACTTTCTATCAGGAAAGTCAGTTTATACCAATCTTTAGTTTCCATTAACTAGGACAAGCCACTTCATAAAGTAACTGGATTAGCGTTGGTAATCCCATCTACTTCAATAATAGTATCAAGCAGCTTATTAGGTATTGGATCATCAATACTTAGGACCATAACAGCTTCCCCTCTAACAATTTTGCGCCCAACTTGCATTGAGGCAATATTTACATTGTTGCTACCTAATAAAGATCCCAGCTTGCCAATAATGCCTGGCATATCTCTGTGCCTAGTAACCAACATATATCTGCTTGGCGATACATTAACTGGGTATTGATCAATACTAATAATTCTTAATTCCCCATCAGCAAAAATGCTTCCTGCTACGCTATGGTCGCCATTATCTCCATAAGTGGTTAACTGAAGCGAGCCACTAGCAAATTCAGGTCTTGCCTCATCTTTATTCTCGACTACTGAAATACCTCTTGAATCTGCTTCTAACGATGCATTCACATAATTAATCCTATCTCCTAAAGCTTTACTTAGAAGGCCTTTTAGACTAGCTATTATTAATGGCTGAGAAGGATGTTGAACAAATTCACCTTGAAGTTTTACTTCTAGTTTCTGTATCTGTCCACCTGAAAGCTGGCTTATAAGCAGACCCATTGTTTCAGCCAACTGCAAATGAGGTTTTAGACTATCCATAATATCAGGGCTCAAACCCGGTATATTTACTGCAGTTCTAGCAGATAAACCAAGCAAGACATCTCTTATTTGTTCTGCAACATCAACAGCTACATTTTCTTGTGCTTCCCGAGTAGATGCTCCTAAGTGAGGGGTAAGAATAAGATTCTTTTCAACCTTCAAAAGTGGTGAATTAAATTCCAAAGGCTCTTTAGAAAAGACATCTATTGCAGCGCCTGCAATCAATGATTGATTTAAAGCTTCTGCTAATGCCTCTTCGTCAATTAACCCTCCTCGAGCACAATTAATTAATTTTGCGCTATTTTTCATACTTTTAAGCACATCTATATTTACTAAATTCTCTGTCTCTGGTGTGCGAGGCAAATGCAAAGTTACATAATCGGATTGTTGGAATAAATCCTCCAGTTCGGATAGTTTTACTTGTATTTGTTGAGCTCTTTCGTTTGAAACAAAGGGATCATATCCGTAAACTTCCATTCCCAATGCATTAGCAACTTTCGCTACATGAGCACCAATTTTTCCTAAACCTACTACACCTAATTTTTTCTTATAAAGCTCATTCCCAACAAATTTCTTTCTTTCCCATTTACCTAACAATGTACTACTATTAGCCACTGGAATATGTCTTGATAAGGCCAACATCATAGCTATAGTATGCTCAGCAGCAGCTATCGTGTTACCTCCTGGAGAATTAACTACAAGAACTCCTTTTTGCGTAGCAGCCTTAACATCTACATTGTCGACTCCAACTCCTGCTCTTCCGATAATTCTCAGTTTACTTGAAGAGTTAATAATTTCTTCAGTCACTTGAGTACCCGAGCGAATCATTAAAGCATCATAATCTCCAATAATGGAAACCAACTCAGATTCTGGTATTCCTATCTTCTGATCAACCTGAGCAACTTGTGAAAGAATATCGATTCCTGTTTGATCAATTGGATCTGTAATGAGAACTTTTGTCATTGAAGATTGGTTCTTTAATCTTTTACTTTAACTTAATCTATAGTGTATGTATCTTATTTTATTAATTTGAATAACACACAAAAAGTTGAGGATTGAAATTTGACAAAAAGTATTGTGATATTCGAAGACATCGATAAATGTGTCCAGCTATTTGATGCTTTCAAAGAAAAATCAGTAATGCTCTCTGAAGCTATATTGATCCCACCAATAAGTGAAAAAATAACATCAGAAGAAACCAAATTGCTTAATGCCAAAGCAAATATATTATTCAAATCTCAAAATTTTGAAGATATTAGAATTTTAAATCCTAAACTTGATAGAAAGATTAGACAAAAAGATATGAGAAGATGGCTTATGCCATTTGGTTTTATAGCTGGAATAGCTTTTTCTAATATGACAAATTTATCTACCTTCAGCTTTCTTGGTTTAAATAATATCGGGGAATCATTAATTGGAGGTCTCTTAGGAATGGGTTCAGGTTATTTAGGAAGCATTGTTTCTTCTGCAAGTATCAACATCAATAGAAATAAAGAGTTGAGATCAATTATTAATTTAAATAAAGAGGGTAAATGGCTTGTTCTACTTGAAAATCAAATTGGGACTGAATTACCTTGGGCTTTGATAAAACAATCAGAAGCAAAAGATATAATTTTTTTAGAAGGCTAAATGATTGATTTAAAAGAAATCTTAATAAATTCAAACTACAAAAAAGAAACTGAGGAATTAATAAATATTGCTAACTTAGCCTACAAACACTGGGAAACTTATTGGACTGGATTTAATTCAACTTATGTTTGCGAAGAGATTTTAAAAGATTTTGAAAATTTAAATGATTTCAAATTTTTTATTTATGGAGGATTCTCCTCTTCTCAAAGATCTAGGATAGCTTGCTTTAGAGGAGATAATATTCCTGAAGAGGATGTGCTAAAAAGTAATTTTCCGGCTCAAGGGATAAAATTTTATGGCAATTTTTTATTTGATAATGCTACACAAGAAGACTTTAGATCCTTCTTAATTGAAAATGGTGTAAATAAAGTAAAAGTAGGAGATATATGGACTATTGGCGATAGGGGGGCACAGGGGATAATTGATAATTTAGATATTGAGCAACTAGATGAAAAGTTTTTTTATTTGAGAGACGTAAAAGTAAAAATTAATGTAGTAGGTATAGATGAATTACAAATACCTGCTGGAAGATCAAAAAAACTTATTAATACAGTAGAAGCTTCAACAAGATTAGATGCTATAGCTTCAGCGGGCTTTAGGTTATCAAGAAACAAAATCGTTGAAAGGATAGAAAATGGAATGCTCAGATTAAATGGAAACAAAGTTAATAAGCCAACTATTAATCTAAAAATTGGCGACAAACTAGAACTTGAAAATAAAGGATTTATCGAAATTCTAAATTTAGAAATCACCAAAAGAGAAAGATGGAAAGTTAAATTACTTAGAAAATGAAACACAACCTGCTATTTTCTTATAAGGGGGATTTAAACTTCTTCAATTTGGGCGATTAGCTCAGTGGTAGAGCACTACCTCGACACGGTAGTGGCCACTGGTTCGAATCCAGTATCGCCCATTAAAACTTTTGACGACCTAGGTTATATCCACAGAAAATAATTTCTTTTTTTAGATTATTAAAAAAGATGAAACTTAATCAAATAATTAATCTACATAAGGGGCTTACTGCATTTGTAGTTATAGGTCTTATGATTTTTTTTGATAATTTTACAATTGCTCCCTACGTTTATCTAGCTCTGCATGGTACTTATGGATTACTTTGGCTTCTAAAAGAAAAGATATTCCCAGATCCTTATTTTAAAGAAAAAATCAATTTTTTTACTTCAGTTACTGGTTTTATTTTCCTTGGAAGTTACTGGGTAGCTCCCTACATTCTTATCTCATCTCAGAAATCTGTTCCAAATATTTTAATAGCTGCTTCTGTATCTATAAATATAATTGGTGTGTTTTTACACTTTGCTAGTGATGCCCAAAAATATTTTTCTCTTAAATTAAAAAAAGATCTAATTAAAGAAGGATTTTTCGAAAATATAAGAAATACAAATTATCTTGGAGAAATACTAATTTATCTATCATTCGCCATCCTTTCAATGAGTTTCATCCCATTAGTAATTCTTGCAATATTTTTCTCTATAGTTTTTCTGCCAAGAATGATAAAAAAAGATAAATCGCTCGCAAAATATGATTCATTCGAAGAATACAAAAAGAAAAGTGGTCTTATTTTGCCTAAATTAAATGCTTGATAACAACTTACCAAGTTGGAGACAAGACTTAAAATCTTCTAGAAAAAAAGAGGGCAAATCACCTTCTAATAGATGGATACAGCTTGCAACAGTTAGCGAAGAAAATGAGCCAAGATTAAGAACTGTTGTTTTCAGAGGATGGCACAAAAATAGTTCAATGATTATTTTTACAGATAGAAGAAGTGAAAAAATTGGGCACTTAAAATCTAACCCTAATGCAGAAATATTATGGTTCTTTTTAAAAACCAAATCACAATATAGATTCAAAGGGAAAATACGTGAATTAAGTGATGACAAAAATTATTGGGATTCATTATCTGAAAAATCAAAATCTTCTTGGTTTTGGGGATCTCCTGGAGAGAAAATAAACTCAAAAGTGCAATCTGCTTTTGAAATATTATCCAATCCACCTAAGTCAGAAAATTTTGTAGTTCTAAATTTCGAAATCGATTCAGTAGATCTACTTAAATTAGAACAGCCTATTCATAAAAGATATCTTTGGGAAAAGATTAAGAAATGGGAAAAAGTTGAAATTAATCCTTAAATATTTCTAAATTGTATATTTAGGTTGAAAAACAAGTAGTGATCAGTCAGTTTTAAAAAAGAAGAATTATTCATATGAATATCTCAGAAATTCCAGAAAACCCTTTTATTTTTTTATCTTGGGTTACTGCTATAGGACTAATTATAAGTCTTTCTGAAGCAACAATTAAAATAAAACTCGAGAAGAGAAGCAGTTATCGCAAAAGGTTAGAACTAATAAATAGTCTTTATCCTAAAAAATTAGCTTGAAGTATCTGAAAGTATGTTCGCTTGGAGAAATTGGAATAAGCCACCTTTACTGGCTTCTTCCTTAATTTCAACTTCCTGAGAAGATTTTGATTTAGTTGATGATATAATTTCTTCTCCATCTTCTGACTTCAAGATTCTAATAATAACTTCATCTAAAGAGAAATTACCAGGCCCTGTTAAAGCAATTGAAGTTGCTGAAGCAAAATACAAAAGTAAAAGCTCAAGTAAAAAAATATTAAAACCTGAAGTAACAAGTGCATGATATATAGCTACAGAAATTGTTCCAACAATTGCCAAAGCTCCGAATCTTGTGGCTAAGCCGATAATTAATAACCAACTACCACCTATCTCTGAGAATGCTGCTATGTATGATAAAAATATCGGGAATGGAAGATGTAATGGTCTGACAAAAGCATCAGCAAAATTTTCTATATTTGCTAATTTTTCATAACCGTGATGAATGAGAACAGTTCCAGTTATGACTCTAAGTATTAATAAAGCAGTATCTTTGCTAAACGATTTAGTAAGAATTGTTGAAAGCACTATAAAAAAATTATCCTTAAGTAAAAATAACTAGTCACAATATCCATCGTGGATTAAACAGCAAAAGTCGCACCTAATTAAGTATTTATACCTACTTACCTAAAGGATTCTTTTTTTTAGAAATTCAACTAAGTTAAAAATTATTTTTTGAATAACTTTCTAATATTCTCTGATTAATTTTCGGAATATTTTCTTTAAATTTGAAAAACCCTTTTTTGGCAAATTTCCAAGAAAATAAATCTTCATCCCTCACAAGATTAAAAATTCTTTTATGGTGTAAATTTTTAAACTCAGTTATGAAATCATAATTTTCTCCCACTCCAGGGTAAATAATGTCTATTTCGTTAATATTTTTAAAAGTAATTTCCAGTGAATATGGATCAATCTGTTCAACATTATCAAATTGCTCTACAAATTCAGAGACCAAATCTTTTTTAAATTTCAAAACAGATTCAGACAATTTAATTTGTCTTTGTTCATTATTTAAAAGGATAATAAATACTTTTTTATAGCATGGAAGTAAGTTTTTAAGGGTTGCAAGGTGCAGATCATTTTCAAACATTATCAGATTATCTGATTTAGAATCCATATTATTTTTATAAATTTCATCTTCTAATGGTATTTGATTAAATTCTTCAAGAAAAATTTGTTGATTACTTATTTTTTCTGAATTAAATCTATTATTTGAAAATTTTCTGAGGTTTGATGATGAAAAAAGATATTGCTTTCCCTTCGTTTGCAATCCTCCGACCCATCTCCAGCTAAGGAGATTAGATGCAGCATCACCATCAAAAAGATATTCAAAGAAAAACTTTGCTCCCAATTGCCATGGGAGGCCTAAATTAAATATCCAAGTACTCGCAAACCACATTCTTGTATGGTTATGCAAATAGTTGTACTGCTTTAATTCATGGACCCAAGAATTAAAAAAATCTATTTCTGTATTGCCATTAATTGCACTTTCATATAGCTCACAATCAAAATCAAGATTGTTTTCTGAAATAAAATTTCGCCAAACTTTAGGTCTATTTTCCATCCACCCTTTCCAGTAAATTCTCCAAAATATTTCTTCAACAAATTTAGTTGAATTTTTTATTTTGTACTTTCTTTTAATATCATGAATCAGATCATATTCCGATAATATTCTATGAGTAATATAAGGTGATAATTTTGAAACTGAACTTTCGTTATTTGGCCCAAAATCAAAATTTCTTAATTTTGCATAATCATTAATTTTATATTTTGCAAAATTGTCCCAGATACTTTGAGCTTTTAATAAAAATGACATTTTCTGATAACTTTAAAAAATTTTTTTTAATTGATAAAAATTTTAAAAATTAGCCTGCAAATTAATCCTTAAAATTTTCTATTTTACTTTTAAGTAAATATGTTTGCTAGAAGTATTTAATTTAAACCCCTAATAGGTAAATTTTATACTTTTAAATCGCTCTCTGCGTAGGAGAATATTTAGTTGTCAATTACTTTTTAAAACTAGTTTTAATTTTCAAATCTTTATTTAAATGATTTTTTCTAAAAGATTTTTAAATATTTATCAAAATTATTATGAATAATTTATTAGTTAGAGATGTCAAGTATCTTGATGAACAATACAGAATAGGTGAAGGCATAATTTCCGATGATGCATTTAAGCAACTTGAGAAGCTCTTTATTCCTTTTGATCCAGAATCTGACTATTTTAATCAAAAAATTAATAAACTTTTGCCAAAATTGGCTAAAGGAAATTATAAAGAATTTTTGGGAAGTTTATTAACAAAAACAAGATTAAGCATTCAACCAAAAATTGATGGCTGTGCTATTGCAATTAGATATATAAATGGCAATTTTAATAAAGCTATTACAAAAAAAGGATTTGATGTCTCAAGCAAAATTAAACAAATTAAAAATGTCCCCGATTTTATTCCTATCAAACGAGATTTTCAAATTAGAGGTGAACTATACGCTACAAACCAAGTTGCCGGAATTTCCCAGAGAATTACAAGAAAATACCTCAATGATAAGAAAGGGATTGGAGACAGTCTCAGCTTTTGCTGTTTCCAAATACTTAATGGAAGACTTAATCAATATGAAACCCTTAACTATCTTAAAAAATGTGGCTTCAGCACCCCTGACAGTTACTTCACAAATGATACAAGCGAAATCCAAATATATAAAAAAAATTGGTTAGAGAGAAAAATATTTGCGAAATATCCAACTAATGGGATAGTTATTAAAATAAATAGTAGGAAACTACAGTTACTTAGAGACAAAAGTTTATCTCAAAATAACGAATGGCAATATGCAATTGAAAAATAATATTAAATAGTACCTTCAAAAAGAGCCCACGATACTGACTTCCAGTATTTAAAGTGGGAAAGAAAATAAATTTTGGTTAAATTCCAAAGCAATTTGCAGAATTACTAAATGACTGCCACTATTTCAAGACCTAAAATCTCTAACTGGGAAACATCTAATATTCCAAACCTTACAGGCAAAACGGCACTAATTACTGGTGCGAATAGTGGTCTTGGATACTACACTGCAAAGGCCTTAGCCGAAAAAAACGCTCATGTTGTCATAGCTTGTAGATCCCTTGAAAAAGCTAATCAAACTATCAAAAAACTTAAAGGTCTTAATCCTGAAGGAATATTTACACCTTTAGAATTAGATTTGTCAGATTTAAAAAATGTTGTTGATGTTCATTCCAAAATTTTTGATGATTTTGAAAATTTGGATTTACTAATCAATAATGCAGGCATTATGCATCCACCTAAAACACTTAGTGTCCAGGGATATGAAATACAATTTGCAGTTAATCATCTAGCTCACATGCTTTTGACCCTAAAGCTACTTCCAATTATTGAAAAAAAAGAAGAATCTAGAATAGTTACGGTTACTTCTGGAGCACAATTTTTTGGCAAAGTTGGTTGGAAAAATCTGAAAGCCGAAAACTATTACAACAAATGGGAATCTTACTCCAATAGCAAATTAGCAAATGTAATGTTTGCTTTGGAACTAAATGAGAACTTAAAACACAAAAATATACTTTCTTTAGCTGCTCACCCAGGAATTGCAAAAACAAATCTCTTTACTGCTCAAAAACCTAAACCTAGTCCAATAGAAACATTCTCCTTGGAATTATTTAGCCCTATTTTCCAATCTGCTGAGATGGGTGCTTTACCTCAACTTTTTGCAGCTACTTCACCAGATGCAAGAGGCGGAGATCATTATGGTCCTAAATTTAATTTCAGAGGTCATCCAAAACTATCCCCTACTTCTCCTTTCGCCATTAATAAAAAAGAAAGAAAAAATTTATGGGAAAAAAGCCTTGAAATACTTAGTAACTTCTTATAAATTTTTCGTTTTTACTAACTTTAGAAAATACTTCAAGATATGTAATTCACTCTCTGAGAGTTTCATAAATTCTGTTAAGGCATCATAATTTTTTTCATCAATTTTTTTTGACAATTGAATAAAACTATTATGGTTTTCATTAACAAAGCGCTCAGCAATCTGAGACGGAGTTAAACCCTGTTCAATTAATTCACCTGGAGCATTTTTCTCCCACTTTTCATAAAACCAAGAGAACCAATATTTTGCAGTATTATCTTCCATTAATTAACTTTTCTTTGGCGAATTCTATAAATAATGAAGAAAGATCTCATGATTGAATTAACTCTTAAACACAATTAATATAAATGCAATTATAAATTTAATGATAGATAATAATCATTCAAGTAAAAGAAAAAATATTAATCTTGTAATTGGATTAGGTAAATCTGGATTTTGGGCTGCCAAGTATTTGAGAAGCATCAATAAGAAAGTAATTGTTTGGGAAAGTAAAGAAGGGATAGAATTCTTAGAAAGAAAAACAGAATTGGAGGGACTTAATATACAAGTTTATCTGAATAAAGAATTTGTATTTGAAGAAATTAAACCTTTTGTGAAAGAGATTGAATCTGTTGTTGTAAGTCCATCAATACCTTATGACCATATAACTATTATTGAATTAAAAAAAAAGGGAATTAAAGTAATTGGAGAAATTAATGTAGCATGGGAAATTTTAAAAGACACAAATTGGATAGGTATTACTGGCACTAATGGCAAGACTACTGTTACTCATTTACTAAGCCATATACTCTGCGATACTGGATTATATGCTCCTTTTGCTGGAAATATTGGTACACCTTTATGTAAATATGCTCACTCCAAAAAACGCGAAAAAATTGATTGGGTTGTAGCTGAATTAAGCAGTTATCAAATAGAAATATCTCCAGAAGTAAAACCTAATATTGGGATCTGGACAACCTTCACAGAAGATCATCTTGAAAGACATAAAACACTTGAGAACTATTTCAACATAAAAAAAAGCTTGCTAGAAAAATCAGATTTTAGAATTTATAATTATGACGATAAAAACCTAAGAAATCACTACAGTTCACTATCAAGAGGGGTTTGGATAACAACTAGTTTTGATAAATCAAATTTTATTCAATGCGATTATTGGATAGATGATGGAGAATACATTGTTGAGAGAGGAAAGAGACTATTCAAACTTGAACATTTTTCTTTAAAAGGAATGCATAATCTTCAAAATCTTTTATTGGTTATAGCAGCAGCAAGAAAAGTTGGATTATCTGGAAGGAAGATTAAAGATTCTTTATCTAATTACAAACAATTACCCCATAGGATGGAAACAATTTTTAAAAATAATTATCTGGAAGTAATTAATGATAGTAAAGCTACAAATTTTGATTCATCAATTGCAGGAATAAATTCAATTAAAGGTCAAATAATAATTATTGCTGGAGGTAAATTAAAAGGCAATGAATATCGTGAGTGGATAAAAGTTTTAAAGAAAAAAGTTAAATGTGTTTTCCTTTTTGGAGAAAGCTCAAAAGTCATAAAAAAGGCGCTTATTAATGAAGGATTTAAAAAAAATATTTTTGAATTTTCAGAACTCAAAGAGCTTTTAAATTTTGTTTTTCATTATTTACAAAATAATAGGGTTGAAACATTATTATTCTCACCTGCATGCTCTAGTTTTGATCAATTTAAAAATTATGAAGAGCGTGGAGATTATTTCAAGAAACTAATAAGTGAAAAATTAAAGGTTAATAAATCCATTTTTTGTTCAAATATCATTTCGTAATTTTCAGGTCGGTCATCACAACCGCCTCCCCTCTAGCAAATATTCACTTAATTAGTTAGATTTTGAGTATAAATCAATTATTAATAATGAGTGAATCTAACAATTTACCTCAAGCAATAAGTCATAAAAAATTAAGTTACTTGATGCTTAAGGCACAAAAGGATTCTCATTTTTCTGATGAATTAGCAGAATTAGAAAGCCCCGAAAAAAGAGAATTTGAAGAGTTAATAAACAATTGGGAAGCTTCAACTAAGAAAGTAGTTAATGAGTTATCCAAAAGAAAAAAGAATTTACTAAAAGATAAATCACCAAATTCTTTAATTGCCCTTGGTGCTATGGAAGTTCACCTTAACATGGCTTTGCAAGCCTTAAATGCATTTAATAAAGGAGTTGATGGTTAATAGTAACAGATTAAACTATAAGGAAGGCATCGAAAATAAAAGAAAATCTAGCTCTTTTTCAGTATTTATAGAAACATCATCATAATAATTAACTTCAAATCCCAAGCCATCACCAGATTCTAGACATATATTTGAATTAGAGTTTTTACTTTTTAATAAAAGATTACCTTCTATTATTTGTATCCAATTATATTTATCAATTTTTAATGGCAATTTTTTTTCTTTAATAGGTTTATATTTACAACGCCATAAAGAGATATCTTGATTTAGAAAAAGCTTATTATTTTGACCGTTTTTGTAGTTAAAAATAAGGTTGTCCCACAACTTTTCATTTAATGAAATTTGATCATATCGAGGTTTGATATTTTCTTTTTGAGGGTATATCCAAATCTGGAATAACTTACAGGTCTCATTTTCTTCATTCTTCTCGCTATGAGAGATTCCAGTACCTGCAGACATAACTTGCACTTGATCTTTGTAAATTTTTCCAAGGTTGTTTAACGAGTCTCTATGAGTTATTGCTCCTTTTGTTACGACAGTAATTATTTCCATATTTGCATGAGAATGTTTATTAAAGCCTGCATTAGGAGAAATAATATCTTCATTTATAACTCTTATTTTCCCAAAATTATCCCATTTTGGATCTCTATGCTCTGCAAAAGAAAATGAATGCATCGAATTTAGCCATTCTCTATTTGATCTAAATCTTTCGTGCGATTTCCTTATTTTAATTATTTTCAAAGACATAAATTATTAGCAATAAATATAGTGAATTTTTATAAATTAAATACGTTTGAAAACTATAATATGAATAAAATAAATTACCTTTTATTTATTTGTTAATTTTACTTTGTGCTTTATTTGCTTTATTAATTATTTTTTTTGCTTCTTCTCTTGTAGAACATTTTTCCGCCTCAAAATTTAAGTTTTTAAGTTTATTTAATTGCTTTGAAATTTTCATATAATTTTAAATTACAACTAGAAGTTAACACATATTTAATGGAATAGCTAAAAGTACTGGTTTGCATTTGAGCCTTACTACCTAAAAATAAGATTGGAGGATGGAATTATCAGAGCAGTATAGAGGATGTATTGGATTATCTTTGATTGTTTTTTTAATAAAAAGCGGTCCAAGAGGTTTATTAAAATTATTTTTCCTAATTAAATCATATTGCATTATTTTTTTTGCTATTTTTTTATTTCTATTTAGAAATTTACCTTTGTTACCCCAACCTAACCATAAATCACAATTTTTATTTTCAGACCAGTGTTTTAAGTTCTTATAAATATGATTATTGTTTAGATAACCCACAGGGTTTTTATGCTTAAAAAGTTTTTCTGGTTTGCTTGAAATAAGAGCAAATAGATTGATTAATTTTACTTTGCCATAATTATTGTTTTTCGAAATTTTTATTATCTTTTTTGTTGTATTATCCAAGAAAACTTCATCCGAAAATGAGGGATTTAAACCAACAAAAATAATTTCTTTTGTAGATTTAGAAATCTTATAACTTAAACTCCATCTATACAGTTTGTTAGAACTTTTTAAACAATTTCTTTCTAGAAATAAATTTTTCAACCTAAACCTACACCTCTAGCCATAAGAGTGGCAAACAAAGGTATTGTTGCAAAGCCCACTAATTCAGTAGTAATGATGAGTCTAAACCTCTTAACTAGATTTTCAGATATTTCAGGTAATTTATCCTTACTTAATGGAATGGCCCATAAAATATAGGTTGTTGTTGGGTATAAAGAAAGTAATCCCACCAGAATGTAAAGAGAAACCTTTATCCAAAACACAGGATTACCTGTATAGAAATCACCTCCTTGACCAAAATACTTAACACGCAAAATCCCAGTAACTAATATTGCAACTCCTGCCAGACCATAAACCACATCTGCAATTATCATTGAGATCGTCTCATTTCTATTAAGACCTACTTTTAGAGTCAATCTTTCAAACAAAAGAGAACCGAAACACAAAATAATCCCTAAATAATGAACATATGATACTAATGCACTTTTAGCAATTTCACCTGTTAATAAAGTTCCTAATAACATGTTCAAGTCAAAATTTATACAATCCTAACCACCAAATGAAGAATTTGTTTAGAAATAAATTAATAACTTAAAAGCAAGGTATTAAATCTAAGACTCTAAGTACCTTTTCTGGCCATCTTCAAAAAAATCCTTTTTATTCCATACTTCGATTACATCTGGGAAGTGTTTTTCCATACAATTATCACAAACACCATGACTGAATCTAATATCACTAATTTTCGAAAGATATTTTTCTAAATGCATCCAATCGCCCTCCTGATTTTTCACTTCTCTGCAATATGAACATACAGATAAAATCCCTTCCTGTTTATGCAAATTAGACAATGCGTCTAGCAAATTTAATGACTTTTTTCTAAGCTCTAAAAATGAAACTATTTGCTTGGATAATAATTCCATAATATTAAATTGTTGTGTAGTTAGATTTCCTGGCTTTCTATCTATTACACAAAGAGTTCCAAGCTTATTACCATCACTATTTCTAAGGGGAAAACCTGCATAAAAACGAATCTTTGGGTCTCCAGTTACCAATGGATTATTTATAAATCTTTCATCTTGGAGAGCATCATGAATAATTAATGGACTATTTTCTTTTATTGCATGTGTACAAAAAGACCAATCCCTTCTAGTTTCTGATATTTGAAGTCCTATTTTGGATTTAAACCATTGTTTATCTTTGTCTACCAAAGTCATTAAAGAAATAGGCATATTACAGGTTGTAGCAGCAATTTTTGTAATATCGTCATAACATGATTCTGGCTTGGTTCCCAAAATCCTATATTCTGCTAAAGCTTTTAATCTTCTTTCCTCTTCTTCTTTTTTTGATACAAGATTCTGCATTAATCTTCACCAATAATTAAAACTTTAAAATTAAAGTTTCTTCAAAAAACTTTTTCCTTCTAATACTTAATAAAAAAAAGATAAACTTATTGATTTGTTACTTATTGATTAGTTACTTAATGTTTTAACTTTGAGACTGCCATCCCAGCGATCCATCCACTTGTCCAACAATGTTGAAAATTAAATCCACCTGTGATCCCATCAACATCTAAAACTTCTCCAGAAAAAAATAATCCTGGACAAATTAAGCTCTCCATACTTTTAAAATTCACTTCATTAATTTTTACGCCTCCAGAAGTAACAAATTCCTCTCCAAATGGTCCTTTGCCCGAAATTATATATTTGTCCTTCATTAGAATATTTATCATTTTCTCTCTTTCATCCGCTAGTATATCAGCCCACTTTTTCTCTTTATCGATACCTATTTTATTTAATAAAAAAATCCATAATCTTTTTGTTAATAGTGGAACAGGTCTACTATTAATTAGATTAACCTTGCCTTTATTTAATCTTAAAAATTTAACTTTTTCTTTTAACTCCTCATAACTTAAAGCAGACCATTTAATGATTAGATTAAATTTATATTTTTGGCTATAAAGTTCCCTTGCTGCAATTGATGAAAGTTTTAATACTGCTGGTCCACTAAAACCCCAATGAGTTATTAGTAAATCGCCTCTATTTTGAAAATTATTATTGCTTAATTCAATTTCTAGATCTATGCCCTTTATCGATACCCCACTACATTCATCCAAATTTGGTTCTTTTGTAGAAAAAGTAAAAAGCGATGGCACAGGTTTAACAATATTATGTCCAAGATTTTGAGCTAATTTATATCCGCTTGGATTACCTCCAGTTGAAAGAATAATATTTTTTGAAGCTACCTTTGCTTTTTTAAGACTAAAAATATTGAATATATTATCTGGAGTTTTTGAAATTTCTTTTACAAAAAATTTTGTTAAAATCTCTACATTTTTTGATAAAGCACTTTTTCTCAAACAATCAATAACATCTGAAGAAGAATTAGACACTGGGAATACTCTTAGATCTTCCTCAATTTTTAATTTTAACCCTTTTTTCTCAAACCAATCATATACATCTCCAGCAGCAAAACGATTAAATGATTCCAAGAGCTGAATTCCACCTCTGGGGTAATTCTCAATTAGTTCATTCGGTATCCATGTCGCATTAGTGACGTTACATCTTCCCCCTCCACTAATCCTTACTTTCTCCATAAGTTTTGAAGTGCCTTCAAGAATTATTATTCTTTTAACTCCATTTTCAGCAGCAGTTATTGCTGTCATAAAACCGGCTGCACCGCCTCCAACAACTGCCAAATCAAAAGGTTCCAAAAACTTATTATTTAATATGCTTTAATTTGATAATAGCAATGAGTTACAAAGAAAAATTACTCCAAAAACTATAAAAAACAAATAAAAAACTTAAAAAATACATAACAAATAGCTGCAATTAAATAATTTTTAAATTTCTAAAAAAATCAACGCAGTCGTTATTTTTATGCTTTAACTTAATTAAATGAGCTTAATATTTTCTTACGTTAAATATTCTGAGGCCAGTTTTCCTATGACTGGTCAATATACTGCTCTTCTTTTAATAACTTCTGTTATTTGGGTTCTACTTTGGTTTGGATATAGACAAAATAAGATAAATGATGAGATCAAGAAAAAAGAAAAAGAAGAAAGAATTAATGCGAAAGTTCAAAGAAGAAAGAAGTTAGAGAGTTTGTACCCTACTAATAAAAAAACTGTTTAAAATTGATTATTTTAGAAAATATGACAAAAAATAATTTCAAATCACTAATTCAGTACTTACCAGGGATTTTGATTCTCCTTTATGTATTCTTTTTAGCATTTACTCAATTTATAAAATAAATTATCTAAAAATTATTCGTTTTGATTGGAATCCTTTCTGCTTTTGGAGCTGCTACATCTTGGACATATGCGTGCTTTATTTGGCGCGCGCAAACTCAAAAATATAAATCAATAGATATTAATTTAACAAAAAATATAATAGCTTTTTTAATTTTTATACCTGCTTTTATCAATCTAAGTTCTACAACTGCATTAAAAAACATATTTATACTACTAATTAGTGGGATAATAGGTATTGGTTTAGGTGATACTTTCTATTTAAAGTCACTACAAAAAATTGGCACAAGAAAAACTTTATCTATAGAAACTCTTTCTCCGTTAATGGCAGCTTTGTCAGGAGAATTTTTTATTAATGAAAATTTAACAACTAAATCATGGGTTGGAGTAATTATAGTAACGATTTCGCTATTCATAATTCTCAGAAAAGGTAACGATTTTAAAGAGAAAAACTCCTCTTCCTCAGAAAAAAATAACTTTAAGATTTTTGCTTTTCCTTTTTTATCAGTTTTATGTGCTGTTCTTGGAGGTCTTTTATCAAGGATGGTTTTCCTTCAAAGCAATTTATCTCCTTTCCTTACAACTGAAATAAGATTATTAGGTGCAATAATTTTTTTGATTAGTTTAAAAGGATTTAAGATTAATTTTTTCTTAAAAAACATAGAAAAAAAACAACAAAAAAGATTTTTGCTTTCGATACTTCTTGGAACAAATATAGGAATATTGCTACAACAAGTTGTTTTTAAAACACTTCCCATAGGAGTGGGATGGGCTTTATTAAGCACATCTCCAGTAATTTCCTTATTTTTTGCTAAGAATGAGGAAAGGGAAATTACCAAAAAAATAATATTTTTTACTTGTTTTTTATTTTTTGGCTTGACATTAATAATTCTTTAATCTCAGTGTTTATGTAAAAAATACTCATGTTAATAGAAATCAGATTAAATAAAATTAGCCTATAAACACTGAAAACCAATGAAAATTTTAAAGAAAAAAAGACTCAGCACAATGGAGGTTTATGTAATTTTTCTAAGCTGTATTTATGCAGGCTTTATAGGTTATAAATCTCTCTTAAATGTTTTATTTACTTGGAATTAATTAATTCTTTCTAATGATTTAATCAACTTACCTCCATCTTGGTCATCATCATCATTTGAAGCGAAAAATAAAAAAAATATTCCTAAAGAAGCTATAGATAGCGAAATTGACAATGCAGAAAGCTCATCCATAAATTATAAATTTTTTTTTATGTTAAACGAAAAAAAATAAAAGACAGTAAAGAAATACACATTCTCGAAAATAAATATTTCTTTTATTTGTAAAATGGAAAAACACATCCGAACTATTTCGTGAAAGTTCTAATAACTTCCCCCTGTAGTGCAAGCGTAATAATTCAGTATGGAATAAAAAGTTGGTCTATTTGGGAATGTGAGCCAAGCAAATTTCAATGGAATTATGATGATAAGGAAATTTGCTTAATTATTGAAGGTCAAGCGAAAATAAGTACCCAAAACGGTGACATTTACGTGATTAAAGCTGGAGATCTAGTTGAGTTTCCTGCTGGACTTAAATGCGAATGGGAAGTAACCAAAAGTATTAAAAAACATTATCGATTGGGTAGCTAAATTTAAAAAAAAAAGATTTTTTCTTCTTTACTGTTAAGTCAATGTAGATAAAATATGGTTAATAAATAATTTCAAGAAGGAAACTAATATTATGCCTTTTACTGATCAAGAATATTTTGAGGTTATTGAAAAAAACGAAATAGTAAGAAAGGCCTTTGAAAATATTAAGCAAATTTGCATTGATTTAAAAAAACAAACAAATTGTCCTGAAGAGGATCTAAAAGATTTTCTTGAATTTATTTCTAAACAATGGAATAAGTAATAATTAAAAAGCCTTTTAAATACTAAATTTAAAATTTCAATTTAGTTTTCTCAGATAATAAGTTCTAATCTAATTCCTTTTTTGGTTTTGTATTGATACTGGAAGTTCCCTTAGCGGCAGAAACGAAGAAAAAGAAGCCTACAATTCCTGATATACCAAATATCGCAGCCAAAGGATCAAAAGTGAAAGAAAACATAGAATTTATAAAATCAAGATAAATAATAGTTTTTGAATCAAAATTGTACAATTATTGTTAAGTATAAAAAATAACAATCGCGCGATTCATTATGTCATTATTAGTTTCTCATTAGGTTCAAAAAAATTATTATTCAAATTGATTTTAATAATAAAAATATCAATACATACCAAAGATCTATTCGTGCTAAAGAGAAAAGTTTTTAAAAAATATTTATAGAAATATTGAATAAAACACTTCCCAGAGGATCCACAATTGTTGTTTCTTTAGATTAATATCAATTTATGACAGAATTTTACTCAGCTTCTTCCTCAGTAAGTCCTTTTACAGCGATATTATGGTGCCTTTATCCAGTAGCTGTACTTGTAATTATTGAATTACTTCTAGGGGGTGGGTTTGATGATGATAATAATGACGATCAAGATGGTGGAATGCTAATACCTGCTTACTCTAGATCAGACGTTTGAATTTTTGAATTTTTTGAATTAAAGACTCATAAGGAATTTAATTAAATTGGCGAACAATATTGATATAACTCATATTTCTCTAATTACACTTACCATCCTTATGATTTCCTCTCTAACCTGGCTCGTCTTGAGAACCCTTAAAGAAGGTAGAAAAGCTCTAACAGAAATAAATAAGGATAGATTGTGAAATACAATAAACATCCAAAAATGTAGAATTTGATTAGATTTATAAAACTTTTAGATTTATAAGTTTTACTAACTAAATAGATATATTCATAAAATTTAAAAACTTTTCCTTCTCAAAGTTTGGGAAAAGCATAAAAAACTTAAATAAATACTAGAATTTGTTTGATTGCTAAGTCAGAAAATTACCAATCTTTTGAAATCCCATTTTTATGAAAGGACTTCTTTGTTATTACTTTAATAAATAAAAATGCATCTAAATTCTTTACTTTATATTTGTTCTATATCTTTATTCATTTATATAATGGCGCTATTTTGGAGAGACTTGCCAAATCAAAAAAAGTAAATAAATAATTAATATTAATTTTGTTGCTTATAAAAATAAATTGAGTTATTAATTTAATATTGGATTTAATTTTTTTATATAAATGCTGAAAGAATCTTCAAATAACAATAACAAAAACATATTCTCAAAAACTAACGGTATTGCAAAAGAAAAGATGATTTGCAAAGACGGATTCTGTTCATTACCAAATCAAGATGAGATTTCAAAACAAGATTCAAATGATATGAATTTATTTGATCCTATTTAGTAAATAAATAATATTTTGATAAATTAAAGATTAAATTGATAATGTTAGATTCTTTGAATTTTTAATTTATGTTTAATGATTTTTTAAAAGCATATAAAGAGTTTTGGATTAAAGCTACAGACTTCAAAGGATTCACATCTCGATCGGACTGGTGGTTAGTTCAACTAGCGAATCTTATAATTTCTTTCCTAACTATCCCGATATTTTTAAAAACGTTTGGTTTCAATGTTTATGGCATAGTTTGTATCATTCCTCAAATAGCTATTGATTTAAGAAGAATCAAAGATTTTGGAAAAGATTGGAAATGGATCTTTATTAATTTAATACCTATCTTAGGATGGATCTTGTGGTTCATCTGGCTAGGCTTTGGTAAGACTGGTAATGGGAAAAATAAACTTATATAGATATTAACTCCTCAATTTTTTCTTTTTTTAAAATCTACAAATCTTACCTTTTTTCTTAACTCTATTTGTTTTTCAAGAATTCTAAACACATGCATCTCGCATTCGGTTAATTTAAGAAACTGATCGAGTGTATCTTTATCTTCTTCATCAAAATCCTCGAAAACTTCTGATATAGCAATACTATTTCTAGAAATAAAATCCTCTGCAACATCTCGTGGATTCTTGCCTGATTCGAAATCATGAAAAGCTTCATAAGAATTAAGTTCTCTCGTTAACCATTTAAACCATGGTTCATTTTTATTATGCTTTTTATTTATGATTTTCTTCATGAAAAATTTTTTACTAGTTTAATCATTATTAGTTATTCATTCTTTGACAGCCGTACAATTACTTATTTTTAAAATTTAATTAAAGATAAACGTTATTTATTTTTTAAAAATAAATAGCATAATTACCTATAAAACTTCGTAAAGAATAAGTATTTATTACTCATTTTTTTGTTTATGAGATAGCTAGAATTTGTTTTTATAAAAATATTTTGTCAATTCCATTTTATGACTTTCCTTCATCTCCAATTTTAATAATTGGTGCCCTTGGTATTGCAGTAGCAATAGCAGTTTTTTTTGTCTCTTACCAAAAATATTTCAATTCTCCTTTGAACAAAGAGATTGCAGAAAAGAAAAAAGCCTTAATTAAGGAACAAAAAGAATTAAACGAAAAATTAGAAAAAATAGAACAAGATTTAAAAAATTTATAAAAAATTACTCTTGATACATATGAGTTAATGATCTCGAATTCAAGACCTTAATTTTTTAAATAGGAATTATGGTCTATAAGAAGTTATGGATAAAGATCATCTTATTGATTTAATTTCTAATAGCCTTCCTTACGAGAGTAAAAATTCTGACTCTACTAGGAATCTTTGTGATTTTAAAAATTACTTAGAAAGATTAAATTTAGATCAATTGAGAACTATGTCTAAAGAATTTATTCTTTAGTACTATAAGTTCAAAAAATTTAATTTTTTATTAAATAATCAATATTTTTTAAAAATTGTTAATATCTAAAAAATAAGATAAGTATGCTTAAAGTAAATAGAGGTGATTTTTTAATAAAGCCATTTCTAAAAAGAAATAATATTAGAGCTTCCTATCAAATTATTTCTACCATCTTCCCAATAATTTCTATTTGGTTAATCATCTACCAAATAATAAATCAACCTTTTTCATTATTGATAAAAGGATTTCTATTAATACCTTTTATAGTTCTTCTTACTCTATTCTCTTCTCGAACATTCTCATTAATGCATGATTGCGGTCATAATTCTCTTTTTACAAAACGGAAATTAAATCGCTTTTTTGGATTTTTACTAGGCTTGGTTAATGGTATTCCCCAGAAGTCATGGTCAATTGATCATGCATTTCATCATAGAAATAATGGAAATTGGGAAATTTACAAAGGGCCGATAGATGTTTTAAGTCTTGAAGATTATAATTCCCTTACAAAAAGAGAGCAAATATTTTATAAAGTAAGTCGAAACTGGATGATGCTTTTCCCTGGCGGTTTTTTTTACTTAGTTTTAAAACCTAGATTAGGACTGGTTATAGTTATTTTTAATTTCACTAAAGATATATTCGAAGAGTTTTTTATCAAAATAAAAAACGGAGAAATCTCTCAACTTCTTTTTATATACTCAAGAGTCAAACCACCTTTTTCTGATTATGGAGATAATTTCAGTGAACTATGTGAATTAATAATCAATAACATAGTAGTAATAATAGGGTGGATTTTTATGTGTAAATGGTTTGGCTTAGTTTTTTTCTTATCATTTTATTCCATGGTATTAACCTTATCAGCAGCAATTTTAATATGTGTTTTTTTCGTACAACATAACTATGAGAGTGCATATGCTAAAAATACAAAAAATTGGGATCTCATCGATGGAGCGATTTTAGGTAGTAGCAATTTAGATATTCCTAATTGGCTAAATTGGTTTTTAGCAGACATATCCTTCCACAGCATTCATCATCTCTCTGAGAGAATACCAAATTACAACTTAAGAGCTTGTCATAAAGCAAACATTCATTTGCTCCAACAATCAAAGTTCTTAAAATTAAGAGATTTTTCTAACTGCTTTAAATATATTATTTGGGATAATAAAAATGAAAAATTAATTCCAATAATTTAATACCTAATTCAACCTTCTTCTCAATTTTCTTTTTAGAGGAATATTGCTATATGCATGAGTACCAATAGATGGAGGCAAGTCATTCTTTAAAGGATGCATAAAAGCATTTGCCATACTCTCTAACATTTTCGAAAGCCAATTAATTACTGATTTCATTTGAAAATCTAAAGTATTCTTTTTTTATCATCTAACTAAATTACTTAAAAGTAAATCGGTCTTTATGCTGATTTTTTTAAAAGATTACCTTATAAAAATAATATTTAATAATCAAAATACTTTTTTCCTTATTCTGTTTAAAAGGTAAATATTAGTACCTTTTTAAAGGTAAACCAAGTGCAAAATAAATTTAGGAAATAATACTTATTTTTTCTAATTAACTTAATAAATTAAATTATTGAACATGATTTCGTGCTATATCTCTATTCCAAATAAATCTTACAAAATTATGAATAATTCATTTGTTTCTACAAACCAGAATACAGAAATAGATTCTATTAATTCATATTTTGAGTGTATTACAGAATGCAGTATTGTTGATGGTCATCAAGAATGTATTACTCGTTGTTTAGAAGTTCATTTAAAGGGGGGTGATCAAAATGAATAAAAAAAATTCACCTCAAAGGAAAACAACTTTGAAATGGAACTCCGATGGAGAGCTTTCGGAAATTGATATGTTAAGAATTTTAGAAAAGATATCATCTCATGATCTTAACCAATGTGAATTAACATGCGATTCTGATCAATTTTAAAATTAATTATTTCTAGATCTTTTAAAATTATTAATTACGCAAAAAATTTGGTGCTAGTATCAAAAAAATATTTCCATTAAGCTGCATTTTTAATGATTTGAAGTCAGTCTAAATTTAAAAATTTCTTTTTCAATATTTTTACCTTTGCTGCTAATAAAAGAGCAACTTATGGGATTTTTTAAGATATCAATTTTTAATTAACAAGATTTCAATCAAGATTTAGAAATTTTCACAATATCTTAGGTTTTATTTTAAAAAATTAATTTTTTAGAACTCCTAACTTTTTTTAAGAATTTTTTACTAATTTCTTTTTTTGTTAGTTGAATCGGTTTTACTAAACCTGAATTGCCATGAGTTGGACAATAATAAGTCATAAGCATCCACTTTATTTCTTGATCCATAAGTATTCATTTAAATCTAAATAATGATTAAGTAAATAGGATGAATTATGAAAAAATTGATGTTTTTTAATCTTTTTTTCTTTTTTACTTAATAATTTATAAAAATTTTGAATCTTTTTTCATTTAATAGATATAAATACGCATGACTTTTAAAAAAAATCCTGCTATTTATTAATAAATTTAAAATTATTCATGTCTCTAGAATCTATATTAATGGTAGTTGCTCCAATCTGTCTTTTTACGGTAGGAGTCATTGTTTTACCTATTTTAGTAAAGCCGCGTAAACAATCTGGTTTACCCAAGAGGTATATACGCGGTCTTTAAATTAATTAAGCTTTGAAGAAGAGCAAGAAAATTAGCATAAAAAAAGAATTAAATAGTTAAATAAAAAAATTGCGAAAAAAAAATAAAAAATGTTTGGCTCAAATAATTTTATTTGAAGATGAAATCGTAAAAAATTTTGAAAAAAAAATTATAAATTCATTTCATTATGAGATCTTGTGATGGATAATAGATATATAAATTCACTTTTATTTAACAAAATTCTTAACCAAAAAAAATTTGAGTAATATAAAATTTTCAGGTCTTAAAGGCCAAGCGCTTGTAATAAAGGATAAAGATATTCCAAGCATAAAAGAATTTAAGGATGTTGTCCCAGATCACTTCTTTAAGTGCAATACAAAAACTTCTTTGAGGTATCTTTTACAATCAGCTTTAATCCAATCATTAGTAGTTGCGATAGGGTTAGCTATTCCATTTACTCCAAAAATGATCCCAATTTGGATTATTTACGCATTACTATCAGGAACCACTGCAATGGGATTCTGGGTGATTGCCCATGAATGTGGGCATGGAGCATTCTCCAAAAACAAGACATTAGAATCTATAACTGGTTATTTACTACATTCATTACTTCTAGTGCCTTATTTTTCTTGGCAGCGTTCTCATGCAGTTCATCATCGATTTACAAATAACATAACCAATGGAGAAACTCACGTCCCTTTAGTCATTAAAGGGAATGGAGTTACAGAAAAAGTTGGCGGAGAAAAAGAATTACATTTTTCAAATTCCTTAGGTAAAAAAAATTACGGAATTCTTCAACTGCTTTTACATCTAATATTTGGCTGGCCTGCTTATTTACTTACTGGAAGTACAGGAGGTATTAAATATGGAACTTCAAATCATTTTTGGCCAATTAAACCATTTTCTAAAGCATTATGGCCATCAATATGGGCCAAGAAAGTTTGGATATCAGATATTGGAGTATGTTTGACATTATTAGGGATTGTTTTTTTAGTTTTCAAGAATGGATTATTTCCAGTAATTGCTCTGTATTTTGGTCCTTTATTAGTGGTTAATTGTTGGCTAGTAGTTTATACATGGCTTCATCATACAGATTCAGATGTACCTCATCTTTCAAATACGGAATTTTCTTTTATGAAAGGGGCATTTTTATCTATTGATAGGCCTTACGGTAGAGTCCTTAATTTTCTTCATCATAATATAGGTTCTAGCCATGTCGTTCATCATGTATGTCCAACGATCCCTCATTATCATGCAAAAAAGGCAACTGTCTTAATTAAGAAAGCCTTTAAAAAAGCATATCTTTTTAATCCTGATCCAATACATAAAGCTCTATGGAATATTGCTTGCAATTGCGTTGCTGTTAAGTCAGACATCAAGAGAAGAAGATATATATGGCAATCTTCATACAAATAGTGGATTAGAAACTCAATAAGTATCGATTCTTTATCACATTAATTTACGCAAATCTGAAAAGAATATAAAAGAATTAGCAATAACAAAATTTTCATCTTAGAAATTACACAAATAAATTAATTCTATGAGCGGTGACAATTTGCATGGTAAGCAGCCTATTAAATTTTATTCAGAAAAAATAACACTTACAAAAGTTGAATTATTAGAAAGACAGTTGAGTTTAGGCGAAAAAATTTCAGATTTAGATCAAAAGCATAAAGAATGGAGCAAAAAACTATCGGGTTGATAATCTAACATGATTGAATTGAATAACTTATTGATATTTGTTTTTGACTTATCATGAAATTTATTTGAAAATTATTGAAAAATTTTTTGCGGGCATCCTTACAATATTTTCTTAAGAAAAACCACTCCAAGTTCACCGCTGCTACTTCAGATTTCCAATACTGAACCTTTTTTTATGATTTTGGATAGTAAATCAACAAAGCAGTTTCTGTTTCTTTGAGTTGCCGAAAAAAAGTCTGTTATCCCAAATTTAAAAAATTGGGCACTTCAGTACAAAGAATAAGTCTTAAATACATTATTATTTAACCTTTCTCAATTTTGGAGACTTAAAAAACATTATTTTAAGGCTAAAGAATAATATTGAAATTGTAAGAGCTGGCAAGATGTAAAGTATTAAATCAGGACTCATTAGAGAAGGAATTTTTCCAAAAATTAAATGCATGTAATAAGTCGCAAATGACATAAATTAATATATATATCTAATTTATTAATAGCAATTATTTGAATTCTTAAAAACTACTTATAGTCAAAAACTAAAAATTCTTATAAAAAAGAGTCAGCCTGTATCCCTACTAGCTGACCCTAATAATATATTAATTTATATTACCTTTAAATGAGGATTTATCTTTAAAAGAAAAAGGTAATAGTTTATATTTTTTTTGCTTCAAATTTAAAAATATCAGAACAAAAATTAAAACTAATAAGGTATTTTTTGCTACACATATGTAGCAGTTTGCTAAGATTAACTTACGGAGTTAAGAGAATTTCATTTTTTCTTTACATTAATAAATAAATATGTTATATTTGTTTACAAATCACTTTAATAAAAATGACTCCAGAAGCAGAACGTTTTAATGGTTGGGCAGCAATGTTAGGTTTCGTTGCCGCCGTCGGCGCCTACGTAACAACAGGTCAAATTATTCCAGGCTGGTTCTAATGAAAAATAACGAACCAAAAACAGTAGAAAAAGAAAAAATTGTTGCTGAAAAGCTTAACGGAAGATTCGCAATGTTAGGTTTTGTTGCTCTAGTTGGAGCATATCTAACAACTGGTCAAATCATTCCTGGTTTTATCTAATATAATTTCCATATTTTTCACAAAGAGTCAATTTTTAATTTTGACTCTTTTTTTATGTCTATTTTTATAATTGACATTAAACTTTCTCTTTATAGTTGAGATTTTAATAATGCCATTTCGAACAAAATAATATTCTAAGAATCAGTATAAAAATCCTATCGCAATTCTAAAATTAGATTTAAAGCGGTTTTGGAGTTTTGGGGTTACAACCATCAAATGGTAGATTGGGAATAGTTTTTTGGCTAAATTTACTAATCTAATTTGGCTTAATAATTACTCTAACTGAGAAAGGTTATATGCAAAAATATCAAAGAATTAAACTTCACAACTGGAAAACCAAAAATCCATAATGGCTGAATTCTAAAAAACTCACTAAAGTCAGAAAAAATTAATTTGATTGTTTTTCTTCTTAAAAGACTTCAATTTATTTTTTAATTGATGCTATTTTTATCGAGATAATTCGAGGATTTAATGAGAGTAAAGCTTGAACCGGAGACGGCATTTATTGGCAAAAAGTTTGCTTACATATTTTTAGGAATAATATTTAGCCTAAATGTAATAACTTTTATTTGGTTTTTCTTTTTTTCAAATTTAAAATAAAAGGATTATTGCTGTAAGTAGTAGAGAAGGTTGATTAATTTATAATAAAATTTATTTTTTTCATTTAAAAGTCTTTAATATACTTTTAAAAAAAATTTTATAAAAACAGTAATTTAGGCACTAAAAAATTCCTGGAATGATCTGTCCTGTAGTTATGTATGCACCTAATAGTGCAACGAAACCAACCATAGCCCATCTACCATTAACTTTTTCTGCATTTTGAGGATATCCATCGTAAGATACAGTTTCATCGATATAAGGTCTAGTTTCTGATGGGAACATATTCTGCCTTCCACCTGATTCAGTAGTAACTCCTGATTTTGTCATTTAAAAGATAATAATTGTTAACTAAAGTAACACAAATATTAACTTATGTAAACCAAAAAGCTCCAGTGACTTATCTCTGAGTATTTTTGGGTCAATATGTGACATTTCTGTTTAAGAAGCTATTTAAAAGTCACAATTATTTTAAAAAATCACCTTATTATTATCAAATTTGCAGGTAAATCACTAAAAATAAGCATTTATACTCACAGTAAGTAATTTTACTTATTAATATAAAGTAGTACTTAGGAAGTGCTTAGCTGGTTAATATCAGAAAATCTGAATTAACTAGGTCGTCATGAGCTTGCCAGCGGGATACTTGCAGGCTCTTTCAATTTTAAAAGTAAGTAAATAAAATAAGCAATTAGATAATTCTTTACCTAATGAATAAAATCTCAAAAATTCTTAATGCTAAAGATCGGCAGACTTTATCATTTTTCTGAAAATCTATTGTTTTCAGAAGACTAGTTCAAAATAAGTCTTGAATTTTAGAGGATTTAGTAGAGAATCTATACCAGCTTTTTTACAAAAATTAATTTGTCCCAATATATTTTTGAATTACTAATTTGATTTAGTTTTTGTTTGCAATGTATGCAATTGCATTCGTTTATTAAAGTTTTATTTTTCATTCTTTAACTCTTTTTTTTAAAGAAACCAAATTTCTTGTTTTATTGCAAGTGTTAATAAATTATTTTTCTGATTTATTATTTAAATTTTAAGAATAAAAATATTTTTCTTAACTATCAATTTTATATTGGTTTCTAAATCATTGATATTTTATAATGTTTAAGAAAGATAGTAAAAATCAAATAAATTTCTTTTGAAACTTTCAAATCAATCACTTATAAAAAAAACTATTAACAAAATTATTTCTCCTTGGTATTTACTGCCTTTAATAGATAGATGGTTATTAGGGCAAATAATACCTCCAATGATATTTGCAATTTCTGCTTTTAGTATTATTTCATTATCTGTTGGGGTAATGTTTGATCTTATAAGGAAAATAGTTGAATTTGGTTTACCTTTATTTTTGGCTTTAAAAGTTCTTTTTTTTAGTTTACCCAGTTTTTTAGTCTTGTCATTCCCAATGGCAGTTTTACTTTCAACATTATTAGCCTATGGAAAATTATCAAGCAACTCTGAATTGTTGGCATTGAAATCTTTGGGTATAAAAACTTCAAGAATTATTTCTCCAGCTATTGCTCTTTCAATATTTATGACAGGATTGACTTTTTACTTTAACGATAATTTAGTTCCTACGAGTAATAAATTGGCTGAAACGACATTAAGAGCAGGAATAGGAAGTTCTTTTAGCGGCGAACAAGGAAAAGATAATATTATGTTTTCAAGATATGGATCTAGGATAGGTGCATCAAATAAAAAACCAACAAAAGTAAATACCTATCTTACTCATATATTTTATGCTTCATGGTATGAAAACAACATCATGGAGGGAGTTACAGTTTTAGATTTTTCCAGAGAAGATATTCAACAAATCTTAAAAGCAAAGACTGGAAGATTTGACAAAAAAAGTTCTTCTTGGATATTTTTTGATGGGAGTATTGTATCAATTGATCCAAGCGGGCAAACAACAAATATTCAATTTAAAGAATATATATATCCATTTGTGGAAGGGCCTATGGAGCTAGCAAAAGTGCCCAAGGATGCAACTGAAATGACTTTAAAGCAGGCTTTACAAGCAGAAGAAATTTATAAAAAAACTGGAAACTTAAAGGAGGTTAGAAGAATTCAAGTCCGGATTCAAGAAAAATTCACCCTGCCTTTTGCATGCTTGGTCTTTGGTTTAATAGGGAGCAGTCTTGGATCTAAATCTAATTTAAGATCTTCAAAAAGTCAGGGATTTGGATTGAGCGTAATCCTTATATTAATTTATTATGTAATGTCATTTATATTTAGTTCGTTAGGAGTAAAAGGTATCTTTCCACCACTTATTGCTGCATGGTTACCTGTATTAATTTCTCTAGGAGGTGGTATTTATTTACTAAGAAAATCAAGTTCTTTTTAATATTTAATAAAATAAATAATAATATAATTATTTAACAAAATCCCTTCGAAAGATAAGATTCTTAAATCTTTATTTCCCATCTATTTTTTGATAACCGTACCAATTATGATAATTGTTTTCTTCAATAAATTTATCATCTTTAGTTAATTTTATTTCCCAATTTACTATCTATTTTATTGGTTCACAATAATCGCAACCAATTAACATCTCTGAAGAAGAAATATCATTTTTATGTTTTTTTACACCCAATAAGTCATTAAGATTTAGCTAAATTTTTTACCTCTAATTTATTTGAAGCTATAACTAATCCAAACTAATGTTTTTCCTTCATGGAAGTTGGATTATAGCCTCCAATATTGACAATACATAATTATTTTTTGGCCTTATTTTTTTACTAATAGCTTTTTTTATTTATTCTACTCAAAAATTATTAAGTTAATCTTATAACTATCTATATATTTTATATTTTTATAATTATCAATATGAAACCTTTTGAGATCAAAACCAATACTTTCTTAAAGTATCGTATGTATCCTCAATTTTAAATCTAACAACCCGCATAACATAATGTAGTTCAATATTAATTTTTTTATCTACCTAAAAGCACACCAAATTAAAACAATGATTTTCAATTTTTTTTAATAAGTAAATTTAACTTAGAATTTAACTTAGAATTTAAATTAAATTATCAAGAATTCTTTCAGATTATATTTACTTAGTTATAGATACCTTTAATTGAACCAACCTTTTTTCTTTTCTTTAACTTTTGGTGAAGTTTGAATCTTAGGCGCTTCGTCTACTCTACCTTTAATAATCATTAAGGGAACAATTGCCCATAGTGCTAAAAATAATATCCAAAATAGATAAATGTTCATAGTTTAAATTTTATTTAAACTATACTAAAATCAATCAATTTAGATTCGTGAGTTTCTGTTTAAAGTTCTAATTTAGAGGTATAATCCAAAATTTTCTTTAAAATTAAAGCATAAACCTCTTTGAGAAAATTTTAAAAGTATTTAAAACTATTAAAGTATTTATCAAACAAATAAAATTTTTTTCTTATAATTAAGTTATGAAATATTCTTTTTTAAAAAATAGAAGTATCAAATCCTTTTTAGATTTTTTTTCAAGAGTATCAATTTCTGCAATATTTATCTCAGACATACCAGGCAAAATATTTGGTTTTGAAAAAACAGTTGATTATATTTCTTCAAAAGGTATTCCTGAACCAATATCATCTATTCTTCTAGTGGGAGCTGTTATATGTCTTATCTTGGGTTCGGGATTTTTTATATTTGGTGAGAATCAAAAAATCGGTTCAGTCTTTTTATTACTATTTCTTATTCCTACAACAATAATTTTTCATGTATTCCCATTCCATCAAAGAGCAGTTTTTATGAATCTAGCATTGATAGGTGGATTAATTATTTCTGCAATAAGGGAACCAAAATAAAAAACATAATTAAAGAAAATCAAATAATTTTTTATTTTTTCTCTCTTAGTTCTGGAAAACAATTCGCAATATGAATTAATTCATAAACCTCTTTGCTATCGTATTTTTTATTAGGAATTCCACTGCCTACCTCTATTCCTTTCTCTTTCATCTTCTTTAATATCAATTCTTGTCTTTGCATACTAGACATAGACTTGAATTTCTTTATCCGCTTTTCTTTATTCATTAGATATTAATTTAGTAAAACTTTATTGTTATGTTAATACCAATTAGCGATTCATTACATAAGTAAGAAAACCAGTAAATGTCAGTAATTTAAATCCAATAAAGAAAGGCAAATATTTTTTGACCTTTTTGCCAACGGGCAATAATTTGTTTAATAAATTCATGATGATTTACATTATAAATCTAATTATTACTAACATCCTAACGAATTATTTTTTTAATTATCCCAGTTCGATTTGTTTATTTAAAATAGTAGATCTAAACTTGAAGGGATAAGCCCCCTATTTCTAATGAATTATAAAGAAACAATAATTTCATTATTAAATAAGTTTGCTAATCCAAAAAAAATGGCTTCATTTTTTGTTAACAATGCAACTCAAGATTTTTTATTCATAAGTCCGAGTGGTAAACCTATAAATGCAGAAGGATTTAAACAAATGATTACTGGTGATATAGTTCAAGAGAAATCAGAAATAACCAAAATCCACCAATTCGAATTTTTAAGCGAAGATATAGCAATGTGCATTTTTACACTAGGTTCAAAATTTACTTATAAAGGGAAATCTAATGATGACTTACCAACAGTTACGTCAATTTTTAAAAAAGTAAATAATATTTGGAAAATTCACTGGATGCAAGGATCTACAGGAAATTAAGATTTGTCTTTATGGGATTAGCAAAGTTAATAGCCCTATTAATGGTACTACTACTTATAGGTAGCTCTTTTGTTGGTTTAATTAATTATTTTTTATAAATTAAATACAAAAAATAACTAATAACTAATATCTATTTTTTTTAAGAAAATAATTGCTTCTTTTTTGCTAAGTAATTTGATTTTCAGGTAAAAATAAAAACTTTAGAAAGACTAACACCTATATCTAAAGCTAATAAAGCAATTAGCAACTTACTCATTTTTTAGAACTCTCTACTATTTTTTTGTAAAGTTCTTCAGAGATAGGTTGCATAGCCGTTTAAAAATCTAATTATAAATTAGTTATTTCTAAATTAATTTCTCGTTACGAAATATACGAATATATGAATTTTAAATAGGCAAAAAATATATTCACTATAAGTTTTTCTTATGAAGTATTAATAAATACTGAGTTAAAAATCTTCAATTAATGCCAAGACTTTTAAAAAAAAAATTAGAAATCTTATTTCAAGTAACTAGATCCTCTATAAGTAAGCTTTATCGCTTTTTCTTCTTGTTTTCTACAGTATACGAAAGACTTTCCATTGAAATACATGTTTACCATGATGCAGCTCCTGAACTTGCTCAAGTCCCCGTCCTATGCCTTGAGTCGTACTGCGGTCTATCAAATGGTAGATCGGACGATTTTGTAGTTTTCACTACAATTTATTTATAAAGTATTTATACTTAAATGTCAACAATTAATAAAAACTAAATTTCAATTTTAAATTAAATTCTGCTCTCATGAACTCCCTAAAAAGAACAAAGAACATATAACTACGAGTAACCCCTATAAAAACTGAAACGAATGCTAGAACTAAGCAAATAGGACAATGTGGGAATCCCATAATTTTTTTTCCAATATAAATTTTAATTAAGCCTCTGCATTGAGAATATCAATTCTTTTCTAAAAAGCTTAAAAAATTTAATTATTTTTTTCAAAATCAAACCTTCTTTAGGCATCCATAATAATATTATTCTAAAAATAAATATATCAATGAGCAAAAATACTGAATCTCTTGATATGACTAAAGTTTTGTAGCATTGCTATACAATAAATAATACCAAAATATGCTCAGATACTCTTGATCTAATTAATCAAAAAAGGATTATTCAGAATCAAATATAGTAATTTGTCCTCTAGCTACCTTGCAGTACCATTTTTCTTTTGCTACAAAAATAGAGCGGGCTAAAGTCCAATTCTCCACGAGGATTTAGTCCGCTGCCTAAAGACTGCGAGTGCAAATTCTTCTCGATTGATATAAATCTATGATTTATGAGATAAATATCTTGATTGCTTGATAAATTTATTTTGTATATTGCTATTACAAAAATTATGAGGTTATTTAAACTAGTTACTAAATCCTCGTGGAGAAAGCTTTAGTTAACTTTTTTTACTGGTTACTAATAAGATCAGCCGAATCTCATTATGGAGAATCATTTGTAACTGTAGAAGTTCCATCTAACTCAATCAAAAGTTTTTCTTGATTTTAGAAAGTTTATTATTTTAGGTTCAAATATTTAAATTCATAGCTTTTGAACTTTGAATAACTTATTTGAGTTAATTTAGTTAATTATCTCTATTGCAAATAAAAATAAGGTTGTTAATCTTGCACTTAAAGAAGATACTTAATTTCTTAAACTGATGCAATTTGATCATTTGAATTCCAACGAAGATGATGGCCTCATGTCAATAGAAGACTTAAGGGCTTTGCGTCTTCGAAAAAAGAAAATTGAAAGTGATAAGAAAGCTAGAAAATATATCCTAGAGATAAATCAAAGATATAGAAAAATGAGTTCTCCCAAAAGTAATAACTTTTTAAGGAATATGAACCCTTTTAAAAAGGCCGCATAAATTGTTAATCTTAATTTTTTTAATTTGTTTAAATTTGCATCTTTCAGAGTAAGATTTTAATGGTGTTTCTTTGGAAGAGTTTCACCAAGAGGGGTCAGTTTTTGGCCCCTTCTTTCCGGAGATATTTTTTAATTGAAACTCGTTCAAAATAAAATAATACTTTCCAAAAAGTAAACATGATTTAAATCTTTTGTTTAAATGTTGTTATTAACACTTTATGAAAAACCTAATATCTTCAACTTAATCATCTCATTAAAAAAAGAAATGTCTGAGAAAATAAACTCTATCATATTCCTAAATTTATAGACTTTTTTTCAAAAATTAAAAAATTTTCATTTGCAATTTATAATGGCTTCACCTACGAGTTGGGAATTCTATAAAGAAGTAAAAACTAAGATTTTATGGGTCAATATTTGTGCCCAAGATTTAGAAGGAGTAGCTATTTCGATCAATAAATGGTGGAAAACAAGATATCCAGAATACAAAATCAGAGTGGTTTCTAAAAAAGAATTTGAACTAGTAAAAATGGAAGCTGAGAAAAAGAAGCAATAAAATTATTCTTTGGTAAATTTTGATGCTAAATATTTAATTTATGCAATTAATATAAAACAATTACATTAATAAAAAATGAACTCTGCATTTTCAAAAGTATCAAATTTAAAACTTAACAGACTTTCTAAAATAGCTATTACTCTCACATCATCAGCTTTCTTCTTGTACGCCTTAGGACAAACACCAATTTTAAAAAATATGATTGCCGGTGCCTTCTCTTGTTCTGGCTAAATAAAATAATGTTTTTTTAGAGAAGCTAAAAAGCTAAAATGAATAGTGATTGACAGTCGATCTAAACTTAGAGGGATTAATCCCTCTTTTTTAATGTTTAATAGATTTATTGCTGAAAAGATAATGACTCTTATTATTTCTCTTATAAGCTGATGAATATCTCCCCACACCTATTAATTGATGCTGTGATATTAAGCGCTGCCCTTACTATAACTTTGGTATTAAGAGCAAAAGGTAATGCTGCCAGAAAAGAAAATGAAAATAAATGATTACTAAAGAAGAAGAAAAAGAATTTAGAAAACCTAAATTATACACAATTTGGAACTTTCTTATTTATGGAAGTTCCATTGCTATTGGAGTTTTCTTAGTTTATTTATATTCTGCTTATGTCTTTATAAATAAATGACTCACATGTACGGCATAGCGATTACCTATGAGGTTCTGAGTCTTTTATTACTTGGTGGGTTTGCATACTTTACTTTTAAAGTGAAACGCTAATTTTTATGTCCTCTTCAATGAAAGATTTTTTGGATAAATTTTTTGATTTATGTAGAGAATATCAACAAGAAATTCCACCTCAAAAGATGGCTGAAATTCTAAGAGAATATGCAGATAGATTAGATGAAAAATGTTTATTTGCGGATCTGAGAAAGTATTAAGAGAATATAATTTCCAAGCAAAATTAACCAAATTTTTTTAAATTTGGAATAAATTTTTTGAATATATTTTCCTTGTAATTATTTTTAATTTGAGATTTTCTTTTGATCCTTAATCCGTACAATTTTGTTCCTCTAACCGCACACATAAAACTTGAAATTAACTATTCAAATGAATTAGAACATAGGAGTAGTCAAGAGGTAAGTCTTATGGCACTAAACGACACATTTACTATCCAAGAAATTAATTTGGATAAAAAAGACCTTCCATATGATATTAATCCAAAAGAACTTGAAGCTTATTGGAATAACGAATGTGCAGAACATCCGAGTAACAACCATTGCAAGATTTTTTGTGATTAAAACTTTAACTTTTAGGTATTCTTACGCTTGATTTTTACATAATACCCGTACTAAAGAATAATCAGATAGAAAGGAGGCCAAGCAAATGACTAATTTAGGTATAGAGATTTTATTTTGGACAATTTTAATTTCTTATCTGGGATTAAGATTTTCTCAAACTTGGAATGGATTCAAAAAACAGTATTAATTAGGAGAATAGAAAATGAAACTACAAACACAATTCACGGTTCCAAACAAAGAATTAAAAGATCTAGATTATATTAAGAAAGTGAATTTTTTAGAAGAAACTTTAAATAAAGAATGCATGGATTATCTAAATCAAGAAGATTGCTTGGTTTGTTGTAATTAAAAATCAAAAAATAGTTGTTTTTTAAAGTAAATAAATTTTTTTTAGTATTTATAAATTTCTTAAAAGGGAGTTAGCACTATGGAATTAAGATTCTTCCCAATTAATGTTTTTAGAGAGACTCCAAAAGTCACATTCTTCGATGCAGACATAGATAGTTCTAATGGTTCTGATGTCGTGATCCATTCTGGGGAAGCTATATCTCCTCCAGATGATTTAAAAGATGAGCAATACTATGTTCACAATCATCAAATTGACCACAATTTAGTTATCACCGGGCAAAGGACATTTGTTTTAATAAATCCTTCCTGGGATGAACCTCATCATGTGATTTATTTAAATAGATCTATGGGAGTATTAGAAATACCTATAGGAACTTATCACAGATCAATCTCAGGGAAAGAAGGTAGTATTGTTTTAAATCAACCCAAAAGAGATAAATTTTTTGATCCTGCTAAAGAATTTATCCCACAAAAATTAGACAAAATTAATTTAGTTAAGGCAAGAAAAAGTCCACCTGTTTATTGGATTTACGAAAATAACAAAATCAAAAGAGTTGATTTTAATCCTCTAGTAAGAAAAGTTAAAAATCTTGTTTGAAATGAAAAAAACGAAAAGGCATATTTCGCCTAAAATTAATAATTTTAAAAACCTGAATTTAATTATTAATTCTGATACTTATAAATTGGCTCACGAAGATATTGGTTTACTTAGCCGAAATGAAATGCGTGGAGTCAGGATGCTTCTTGAAATTACTAAACCAGATTTAATCCTTGAAGAAAATAAAATTTTTTCAACCATAAATATTTTTGGAGGTGCAAGCATCACAGAAGAATCAAATACAAAAAAGAGAATTGAAAATATAAAAGAGTTAATTAAAAAAAATCCTAAATCGATACTTCTAAAACGAAATTTAAATAGATTAGAAAATTTGCTATTGATGGGTCACTACTATCAATCCGCAAGGGATTTTTCGAAACTTGCTTCAATTAGTAATCAAAATAAAAACTGTAATTCGCACGTAATTGTGACGGGTGGTGGGCCAGGGATTATGGAAGCTGCTAATAGAGGAGCATTTGAAGCAAATTGTAAGTCTATAGGGTTTAATATAAGTCTCCATAATGAACAAATACCAAATGCTTTTATAACTCCAGGTCTTTGCTTTAAATTTAATTATTTTGCATTAAGAAAGATCCATTTTGTTATGCGATCAGTGGCTGCTGTATTTTTTCCTGGAGGTTTTGGAACACTAGATGAATTATTTGAAATATTGACACTTTGTCAAACAGGCATGAAAACTAAAATCCCAATCATACTTTTTGGAAGAGAGTATTGGAATAAGATAATTAACTTTGAATATCTAGCTGATCTTGGATTAATTGAAGATGAACACTTAAATCTTTTCCAATATGCAGACACCGCATCAGAAGCATGGACAATTATCAAATCATCAAAAATATCTGATTAAAACTTCAGTTTTAATAAAGAATTAATAACAAAGGATGCTATCCGCTTTGATTGACTCATCAACTAGTACATCTGGCATTGCAAACTCCGCACTATATCCTTTCAAGAGCTTCTCATCATAACCTCTTGATTTAGCTGATGCTTTTGAGACATATATCCTAACTTTTGAATTCTTTAAATTTTCCAGATGATCGAATAAATCTCCAGTGCCTTGACCAACTATTTCGCCAGCTTTTTTGCAACTTAATAAGTTTACTCCGTCCCCCGCAAGAAAAAGAGTTACTTTATGATCGTTTTTTTCTGCTTCGAGGGCAACTAATAAACCTAAAGTTACTTTATTTATGGAATCTAAACCGCTATAAATGTGAACCAGCACTGTGTTATCGGTAATGATAGACATTACATTCTCCCTTTGTTTTATTAATATAATCCTAAAAAAATCTATTTTCGGTAGCTATATTTTTATTGAAATGCTTACTACTTAATCTTAAATTCAAAAATTTTAAAAAGAGTGATTTAGTTGTTTTTAAATAACTTTTAATTACTTAATTTATAATTTGTTTTAACAGTTTTTATTATTGAATCTTGTGGTTCTTCACTTGGGAAACAATTAATAATTCTATATTTTCCTCCTTTTTTGTCAGTCTCTACAACTGTAAATTCAACATATTTACCAATTCCATCTCTTAAATCCTTCACTTCAGTATTTATAATCTCTTCTTTATCATTTTCGATGATACGAGATTTACCTCCGCAACTTAACAAAGCGTTTCTCTCCGTGAGAAAAAAATCTTTGTCATTACTGCAAGAAGATAGGAAAGATAAAGATACTATTACTAGTATAAAATTTTTCATAATCAACTTTTTAGTATTTAAACTACATTATAAATAAGGCCTATTAAATATTAGTTAAATCCCTACCAAATAAAAAATTTAATTTAATTAATAATCTTAGTGCAATAAATTGGATTAATATTAGAAAGAAATACCACTTTTATCTAGAAAATCTTTATAAATCTTTTGCCAGTGTATAATCCTTTGCTCAAGTCTATTAGGCGGTCCAAGTTTAAAATTTTCCATATAAGACTTATGAACTGATTCGACAATAACTTTATCTTCCCAAATGAATTCTAATATACTTTTTTTCCAATTTTCTAAATCATTTTCACACAAAGATGCAGATGCTAATTTAATTTCAATAATACACTGATCAATATTTTTAGGTAGATAATTTATTAAAACAATACCTTTTCCAGGCCAGATTATTAGATGGGTCCATGGAAGTAATCCAAAGGTATATAGATTTCCTTTACTACTAAGAGGGGTAACAAGTACATTACAAAATTCACTGAAAAAATACCTGTAGTTTTTAATTGGACCTTGTTCTTTATGTAAGGTATCTTTATGAGCGATTGCTACATGATAATCATCCAATGTATTGTCATGGGCAATTTTCCAATTGCAATTTAAGGTATCAAAAAATTCAGAAAAAACGTCATAATTCATATCCCATTCATCATTACATTTTCTCCCAACAAGCTCAATTTGATCATCTATGGAGATCGGTTTTTTGCTGAAATTAATCCAAATTAAAGGTCCATTTACTAAAGAGTTAACTTTTTCTAAAAAATAATCACCTGTTTCTATTTTCTTTTCAAAATCGTACTTTAATGGAAAGGTTTTAAGTTTACCAAAACTATCAAAAGTCCAGCCATGGTAAGGACAAAAAATATTTGTGGAAGGATTTAATTTTGTTTTTGGCAAACATAATTTCGCACCACGGTGAGGACATCTATTTTTAAAAACAGTTATTAAACTATTTTCTGAACAAGAGATAAATAAAGATTGATTAAAAAATTTTTTTTCTAATATTTCCCCAGGTTTAATTTCTCCTAAAAAAATCAATGGGTGCCAATAATTTTTTGAATATTTATCTAATTCAAGTTCAAATATTTTTTGGTCGTTATAGAGCCAAGTAGGCAAAAAACTAATTGACATTATTTAATGTTTTTGGAGGCTTCTTAAAAAATCAGATAATTCATATCGTAACTTTGAAAAATCCGAATCAAGTCTCAATTGATCTAAATCACCTTTTTGTAAATCTACCTTAACTTCTTTTATGATTCTTCCAGGGTTTGGTGCCAAAATACATATTTGCTGAGAAAGGGCCAATGCTTCTTCAATATCATGGGTTATAAGTAAAACTGTCAATGAAGTTTTTTTCCATAATTCATAGAGAAATTTCTGCATAGATTCTCTTATCTGCAAATCCAAGGCTCCAAAAGGTTCATCTAAAAGTAAGATTTTGGGGTTAGTCGCTAGAGCTCTTGCAATTGCAATTCTTTGTTGCATTCCTCCAGATAATTCTTTTGGATACTTGTTTGCCGAATCCTGGAGACCTACTACTTCTAGTAAATAAGATGTTCTATATTTTATTTCTTTCAATTTATAAGAATTTAAATTCATTCCAAATGCAATATTCTCAGATGCAGTGAGCCAAGGGAAAAGACTATACTTCTGAAAAACCATTCCTCTATCCAAACCGGGACCACTAACTATTTTTCCATCTACTTTTACATTCCCTTTAGATGGACTCTCAAGCCCAGCAATTATCCTCAATATAGTACTTTTACCTGATCCAGAGCTCCCAACAAGAGTTTTAAATTCGCCAGAACTTATTGAAAAGCTTATTCCCTCGATTGCCTTTTTTCTATTTGAACCTTCCCCAAAATATTTTGAAATATTATTAACATCTAATTTCATTTAAACAGCCCATTTACATGTACGTCTAAGTAGCAATCTAAAACTCATATCCAAAGCAAATCCTATTAATCCAAGAATTATTAATTCTGCAAATATTTGATCTGTGCGAAAAAATCTTTGAGCTAGTTGAATCCTTTTGCCTAAACCAACTTCTGCTGCAATCAACTCTGCAACAATAACTAAATTCCATGAAGTAGCAATATTAATTCTTAAAGTATCAATAATACTTGGCAATGAATATCTGGCTATTACTCTGATCAATAAATCTTTTGTATTTCCTCCTAAGGTAAGAGTTGTTTCAATTAGTTCTTTGGGTACAAATTTTACTGAATCCATAACCATCAAAATATTAAAGTAAACAGTACCAATAAAAATTAATGCGATTTTTGGAGCTTCTTCAATTCCTAAATAAATAATAAGCAAAGGAGAAAAAGCAGCAGCAGGCATATATCTAAGCATTGCAATTAATGGTTCACATAAAGCACAAAAAGAAGGGAAAGAACCCATTAAAATTCCTAAAGGAACAGAAAAAATTGTCGCAATTATAAAACCAGCAAATACCCTTCCAGTACTTGCAAAAATATCTTCAAATAATATTCCACTTTCAGCCATATCTAAAAGAGAATAAAAGACGGCCAACGGAGATGGTAAAAACATTTCACTCACAAGTTTTAATTCACACACTATTGTCCAAATTAAAAGGGGAAGCAAAAGTGAAGCAATTTGAAGAAATATTTTATTTAATTTTTTCGGTTCAATACCAAATGAAAAGAGGGATAAATATTTTTTATCCCTCTTGATTAATTTCGAACTAACCATTTTAATTTTTTATTAATTAACTAATATTTTCAACAAAAGAAGAATCAAATAATTTACTCATATCTGGTTTTTCAGGAATAAATCCTACCTTTACCATAAAGTCTGCCATTTGTTTCGCTGCATAAGGCATATATTTCATGCCAAAGCCATCACTAAAAGCTTCTAGATTTTCTTCCAAAGAAAAGAACCTAGTTCCACCCTTATATTGTTTGTATTCACGTGTTGGGATCCCAGCTCGTTTTGCCATAATCTTTTCAGATTTTCTTGGATTTTTTTCCATAAATTCTCTTATATCCCACCAAGTTTTAACAATTTTTTGAACATCATCTGGTCTTTCAGAAATCAAATCTCCGCTTACAGCTAATAAATCAGGGATTGCGCCGGGATATTCTTTTGAACTAGCAATAACTCTTGCTCCAGGCCTCTTCATTGCAGTTCCGGTAAAAGGAGGGAATGCACCAACTGCATCGACTTTTCCTGCTGCGAATGCAGTTGCAGCCTGATCAGTTGGCAAACCTTTAATAATTACATCATCTCTAGTTAATCCAACATCATTCAGAGCTAAAACAAGTAAAAAATCATCCACAACTCCCTCTTCTACTGCTACAGTTTTACCTTTTAAATCAGCAACACTTTTAATTGATTTATCTGCAATTATTTGGTCATTTCCTGCAGAATTATCATTAACTAAAACTACTACTTCCCCTCCATTCTCTCCGGGTAAGAACGAAATAGTATCATTAAGAGTTTGCGAATTTCCATCGATTTTTCCAGCAGCAAAAGTTTCCATGGATTGAACATATCCATCAAACCATTTCATCTGAACATTAACTCCATTTTTTTCAAACATTTTTTGATCAACAGCTATTGCCCACGGCCACCATCCTGCCCAGTTACTGTATCCCAAAGTGATAGTTTCTCCTTTTGGAGCGGCAGGGCTTGATAATGTACTTAATGAAATCGCTAATATCAGGGCAAGCAAAGAGGCCGCAAAAACTCTTAATTTTTTGAACATTTTTAAAAAAAATTTTACGTACTATCAATACTTAAGAAAAAGTAAATCTAAAGTTGTAATGACTGATACTTTTAAGAGATTACTATTAATTAATCAATATTACTTATTTTTTAAATTTCAGAATCTTTTTACTAATCCATTTTTGCCATAAATCAAATCCAGACTTAGTTATCGAGGAAATTTCTATAACATCTGCCTTGGGATTAGTTGATGCTATATTCGATTTTAATTCGTTAATATCAAAATTTAAATGCGGCAATAAATCAACTTTAGTAATCAAAATTAAATCTGCTTCTCTAAACATTATGGGATATTTAAGAGGTTTATCCTCACCTTCAGTAATACTTAAAAGTGCAACTTTAAAATGTTCCCCAATCTCAAATTCTGCAGGACACACTAAATTTCCTACATTTTCCACTAACAAAATATCTAGGATATTAGGATTGATTTTTTTTTCTAGTAATTTCAAACCTCCACTAACCATATTTGCATCGAGATGGCACGCTCTTCCAGTTGTGATTGGTACTACTGGAATATTTAATTTTTCTAATCTTGCAGCATCAAGGTTAGTAGTCATATCACCCTCTAAAACAGCACTTTGAAATTCTTTTGAAAGATCTTCTAAAGTTATTTCAAGTAATCTTGTTTTTCCTGCTCCAGGACTACTCATTATGTTCAAGCAGAGTAAATTATAATTATTGAACTTTACTTTATTTTTCTCAGCTTGATGACTATTTTGATGAAGAATATTTAATTCAATTTTGTCTGAAATTGGTAAATGCATTTATTTTTGAAAATACATTTTTATTCTAGATACTAAATTTTTACTTTTCTTTAAAATTAATAGATGCAATTTTCAATTCCCTCCCGCTAATAATTTCCTCTAAATTAAAATTGCAACATGGAGATTTATATCCATTCTCTTTCTTAGGAAAATATGAACTATTGCATTTAGAGCATTTTCCTTCAAAAGGTATTGTTTCAATAGTAATCTCAGAGGAATCTAACCAAGAGCCCAAGACTGCAGAATTAAAAGTATTAATTAATGATATTGGTTCTACACAAGTAAATTCGCCAATCTTAAGATTAATCTTTTCAACAACTATTTTTTCTTTATTTTTTTTCTCTGCCCACTCTTCCATGGAAAGAATAAGGCATTTTGTCATATCTATTTCATGCACGAAAATCTATCTCCATTTTTGATCAACTGACATATTGCATTTATCTGAAATCCATTCTGGTTTAGATTTTCTTGGGAGCTGACCACTTACTACAAGATGTGCAATTGAATCACAAATAACTCTAGTAGCTAATAAGGCTGTCATATCACTTACATCATATGGAGGAGAAACCTCAACAAGCTCAATTCCACATACATTTACTTTTCTGATAATATACTCCAAAAGTTTTAATGCCTCTCGAGGTAATAAACCCCCAGGTTCAGGCCAGCCAGTTCCAGGGACAAATCCAGCATCAATACAATCAATATCAAAAGAAATATATACACAGTCAGTTCCATCAGTAGCTTTTTCAATCGCAAAATCAGCCGCCTCTTTTAAACCCATTTCGCAAATATCAGTAACAGTTAAAACATTTGTACTTCGTTCCCTACAAATTTTCACACCTTCTCTTGGTACTTGCCAACCTCCAATTCCTAATTGAACAAGATTTTTTGCAGGTGCATTTTTCATATTAGTTGCATGAAACCATGGACAAGTATGCATCCTTTCATCTAGATCTGTTTCTTGAGTATCTACATGTCTATCAAAGTGAATGATTCCTACTTTTTTATCTCCTAGGTGGCGACAAACTCCTCTAACTGTTGGAAAACCTATTGAGTGATCTCCACCTAAAATAATTGGAAATGCACCACTAGCAAAAATATGAGCCACCCCCTTTGAAATTTGATCAAAACTTTTTTCATTATTTGCTGGAATTGTAAAAATATCTCCTACATCACATATAGAAATCTGCTCTCTCAGATCCACTCCCATTTCGTAATTGTAAGGAGTATAAAGAGCAGAAATTTTTCTTATTCCTTGAGGTCCAAATCTTGTACCTGGTCTATAAGTAGTTCCGGAATCATGAGGTACACCAACTATAGCAACATCATAATTTCCGACTTCATTTACATTTTCAACATATGGAGCTTTCATGAAGGTATTTATACCCGCAAAATGAGGTAATTCTCCTCTTGAAAATGTAGATATTTTTCTATCAACAATGCTTTTAGCTGCTTCTAGACCATATTCCTTTGCTCGGGCAACTTCGTTTTCCCATCCTTTCAAAGATAATTTTGATTCTTTTTCTAAAGCATCCATTCCTTCGCTGGGATGCTTCCTTTTAAAGTCTTGATTTTGAGATGATTCAGTAGTCACAAATTTAAAATTCTTTTTTTCACTTATTTCAATATTGTCAATAAAAATAAAAATGAACCATAAACTTGCTTAAAAAGAACCTTATTGGAACATTGTTAAATAACTTTTCGCAAAAATCAAAAAAATAACTCCATTAAAAAAGCCAGCCTGTTTTGCTAAAAGCTGACTTAATGAAAAACATATTTAAAAATATTTAATAGCGCAATAAACGACAGAAGATGCAATTAATTAATAAGAATTAGATATTTTGTTTTTCATTTTTTCAATTTTATTGATTAATTCATCCAACCATTCTGTATTATTTTGCTCTTGTCTTTTATATTTCTGACTGTTTTGAGTACTCATAAATTTCTTATATTAAGTTTGTTCATTGAATATATCTTCTGAAATTACAAGAATCAATAAGCAATAATACCAAATCGATTGATAAGAAGAGCTTTAGTAGCATTTCATACAAAGTTAGCCATCATATATAAACTAAGAAAATCTAAATCTCTTCTATTAAGTATTTTCTACGATGTTTTTATTTGCGATTCTGAGTGGAATTGGGATAGTTATATAGGTCTTCCTATGGAAAAATCATTTCTAGACTTCATTTATTGGATCTTACTAAAGTCAGCTGAAAGTTACTACGGCGAATCAATGAAAACAGAAATTCCATATACACCTTATTTTTAGATTTACTGGGGTTTATTGTTTATTTTTGCAACTATACTTTTAGCTTTATTAATTTTAGATCTAGCTTCTTCTCACCCAATCAGGAGATCCGCTAAACCAATCAGCAAGATCATCATTTTTGGGATCAAAATGATTTTCAGTTTCTAAACCATCGAGCCCAAGATTCTGGATAAGTCCATTTATTCCATCTGAATTTTGTTTGCCATATCTCCTCAAACTGTTAGCTTTCTTAAGCCATGTCCATATTGTTGAATTATGTTTTGAAAACTTTTCTACATAAATTCTTTCTTCCAATGAAACAGGTTTATTTAGTGAAATCCTATTAACAATATCCTTAATTTTTAAACGAGTTTTGTTGGTTAGAAACATATTTATAAAAGAAGTTAATGTTTTATAGAAGTTTTTTTTATGAATGTCTTGTCAATCTTTATTTCAAGAAAAAGTATGTTTTAGGAGGTTTTCAAGGACAAAAATATGCATTTAAAAACAGATCTATTTAATTGGTAATAAAGACTACTTTTGTTGATTTATATAACTTATGTAAAAACAACTTCTGTATAAGTTTCTCTTTTTAATTTAAGATTTAATTTATAAAAAAGATAAGGAAAATTTACATTGAAAATCGATTTAAACTTAGAGGAATAAAACCTCTTTTTTCTGGCAAAATTTTTTACTTAAAACAAATGAAAGGGCAATGGACAAACATTTATAGTTCTGATTTACCACTTAGATCTTGGTGGGTAGATTCAGGGAATGATTGTAGATTTATATCCATAGTTTTACCTGAAGTATTTGGGATTAATAATTGGATAAGAAATTTTTCTCAAAAATTAGCCAAACAAAATGTATCTGCATTAGCCTTACCACTTTACGGTAGAACAGCTCCAAAGTTGGATTTGGGTTACAGCGAAGAGGACTTAAAATTAGGCCGGCATTATAAAAATTTAACTACTTCAAACAATATTATTGAAGATGTTTCTGCAGCTATAAGTTGGGTTAAAGAAAAATATCCCCAAAAGAAAATCTCAATAATTGGATTTTGTTTTGGGGGTCATGCAGCACTTATTGCTTCTTCATTAAAAGGAATAGAAAGTTCATTTTGTTTTTATGGAGCAGGAGTTACAACACCAAGATCCGATACTAATTTTGCACCTTTAGATTTACTTGAAAAAGTTTCTGGAAAATTAAATTTTATTTGTGGTTCTTCTGATGATTTAATTCCCTTACAAGATAGATTAGAAATAAAAAAAAGATTTAAAAAAGTAGATCCGTTAGAAGAGAGATTTATTTATGTTGAAGTTAAAGGAGCTCATCATGGCTTTATGTGTGAGGAAAGAGAATCCTTCGATAAAGAAGCATCATCAATTGGTTGGAATTTATTGATGAAAGAATTAAATTAACAAAAATTTTATAATTGCTATCGTTATTGGCAGTTAGCAATTAAATAATATTGTAGGAATTAGTCGAGAATACTATTGATCAAATAAGAAATCTTCATAAATTAAAAAGGTTTTTGTACCCATGTGTAGGAGTGCGGGGTTAACCTTGAAACCGCTAGGCTCAAGTCCTTACGAAAAGGACAAGTCCTTAAACCACTTATACCTAAGAAATACACCCATCACAAGTAACAAAAACTTGATTGACAGTCGATCCACAATAAGGGGCAATTAGCCCTTTTTTTTATGAACACACTCATGACAGATAGAAAACAAAAAAGCTCGCTTATATTGCTAAAAGCAAGCTCTCATGAAGATTAAATTTTAAATATTTATGCTGGCAATTTACAATCAAGTTCTATCATTCCTTCATCCATAAGGCGACCAATCTTTAGAACTAGTGCCATATCTAACCTTGAAAATTCTGATTGATGATCTGCAATCCAATCCAATTCGGATAAAGTTATTGATCCAGTTGCATTAACTAAGAGAAAAAGAATACCTAAATTCATTTTTTAATTAGTTGCTTTTTTCCTTTAGCTATCATTACCACTGGCACTAATAGATATGTAAAGAAGGAGATTAAGAAAATGTCTACATTCATTTTAAAAAATACCTGGGATGATCCAGCCAAAAAGACCGTAGTTTACTACCAATGCGAATAAACCCATCATTGCCATTCTTCCATTGGTTCTCTCGGCATTTTGCCAATAAGTTGGTTTTGAGTTTTCCATTATTTAGTTAAGTAATTTTTGAATTGGTTTTTAAACGAACCCAGGAATAATTTGTCCAGTAGTTAGATATGCGCCAATAGCAGCTACTAACCCAAGCATTGCAAACCTGCCGTTAAGTGTCTCTGCAACAACTTTTTCCTTTTCGATTGTTTTTGTTTTTGAATTTGTCATTAGAACCAACCAGGAATAATTTGACCAGTTGTTACGTATGCGCCAACAGCTGCTACGAAACCGAGCATTGCCGCCCAACCATTAAATCTTTCTGCTTCAGGTGTCATAATTAAAAGAATGATTATGTAAACAAATATAACATAAGTATTAACTAATGTAAAGAAATCAGTCGCATATACTTATTTTTATATTAAATCTTCACGGTACTGCTACATAACTGTATTTTATTATGAAATAGATAAACCTTCTCAGCAAAATAAAACGAGTAAACCTGAAACAAGTAGCTTATTAGATGAATAAATTATTGGTATTAATACTTTAAAGTACATTTTGAAAATCTTACTTTCCGGAAAAAAAACTTTAATGGATAATAAATATATAAAAGCGAATAGTATGATATTACATTCACGATTCGTTCACGATTTGCAATTTCCTCCAAATACCTTGATATGACTGAAGAAAATTTTTGGCTAATGAAAAGTGAGCCTGATGCTTATAGCATTGATACTTTAAAAAAGGACGGGGTAACTTTATGGGACGGAATAAGGAATTATCAGGCTCGAAATTTTATGAGAAAAATGGATAAAGGAGATAAGGTTTTTTTCTATCATTCGAACTGTAAACCCCCAGGTATTGTGGGACTTATGGAGGTAATAGATCTAAATATTGTTGATCCTACACAATTTGATAAAGATTCGAAATATTTTGATCCAAAATCGAAACCTGATAATCCTAGATGGGATTGTGTAAAAGTAAAATATAAATCTAAGTCAGATAAGATTTTAAGTTTACCTGAATTAAAGATTTTATTTAATGAGGATGAGTTATTAGTTGTAAAAAAAGGAAATAGATTATCTATATTACCGGTCAGAAATGATATTGCAAAAATACTACTAGAAAAAATATAAAAATTTTTTAGTCTTTAAAATTCATTGAAAACATATTGCCAATATAAAGTCTCGTTAAATCCCTATTTTGAAATCCTTTTTGCATCAAAAATCCTGAAATAGCAGCTTGTATTATCCTGTATTGATCCCAGTTAGGATGCTCCTCAACAAATTCTTTCATAGCCTTTTGAAGATTTTCTTGAAGTTCACATCTGAAACTTATTACTTCATCTTTATGATTTAAAACTTTTGAATTTTTGTCGGAATTTAACTTTTGCATATTGAAAAAACTTGTTGAAATTTAAATATTTAAGATGTAGTTTTCTCCAAAATCACTTAATCGTCAACAAGCATTATTAAAAAACAGTCTCAGGTCATAGAATAATGAGAATCTAGTCATAAAGCTTAGAGTCATGGAAATTAATTTTGTAAAATTAAATCTTACTGAAATATAAAGATTTTTATAAACTCAGAAGTTTTCCACATGCTTTAGATCAAAAGATATTTTTTAAAAAAATGTTGTGGAAAAGTTGTGAAAAAATTTTTTTTTGAGGGGGAAATATTTTCTAAAATTTCCAATTTTATTTATCTTTTATTCCATTGATTCCCACATTTTTTCTATTTCAAAAAATAAATTTTGTGCTATCGGTATCGGCCAATACATTTCAAAGGATCTAGTTTGGTCTTGACTTTCAAAAACAAACCTTAAACTCCATTCATTTTTTTTACCTTCTAACTTAATATACCAAGGTAGTTGTTCTAATTCTAAAGTAATAGACTCTTCATCCATTAGTTCATCCTTAATGACTAATAGTTGTTCATTAATTTTTAATAGTAGAAAGTAAAGTGAATAGAATTCACATTTTTGTAACTCAATTGACCAATTATCAACACTAATCAAAAAGCAAAATTTGCCTTTTTTAAAATCTTTAAGTAATCTCCATCCTTTTTGGTCTTTTACCAAAATTAACCGGGAAGCAAATCTGGTTGATCTTGTTCATCGCTTAGTTCAATAATCGACCTTTGAACGGGTTTAATTGTTGACTCCTCTAATAAGCCATCAAAATCATCAAAACGTCTTTGTTTAGCTCTGAAAGCAATTTTAACCGTAGTTAAATATCTATTAGTTGATTTTCTTATCAAGCTTTCACCTCTCTTAGCTAGATCATTAGAGTCGATTCCTGCATTATTTGATATGTTCATTAAAAAATTTTTTTTACTATAAAATATATTTTACAGTTTATTCGACCATTTCAAAACATAAATTACAAAAAGAACTTAATTGATTCAAATAATTAGATATGGAAGAAATTTTATCTGGAACACTTGCTATTGATTTAGGGAACACTAATACTGTAATAGCTTTTCAAGATCAAAAAGATATAAATTCAGTTTTAGTTGAAATACCGAGTATTACATCATCTCCAGGAGTAATTCCTACAGCAATTTGGTTTGAGGAACCTTCAAAGATTCCTAAAATTGGTATTAGTGCTCTCAAGATGAGGGATAACTCAAATTCTGACTTATTTTTTCATTCGAACTTTAAAAGATTAATTGGAAATTCTATTGAACAAATTAACCAAAAAAATATTTTAAACCCTAATGAATGTGGCGAAAAATTTTTTCAAATTTTGTGGGCAAACATTCCCCACAAGTATAAGATCAAAAGACTTGTTTTAACTGCTCCAATAGATACATATAAGGGCTATAGAGAATGGTTAGTGAACCTTTGCGAGGAAATATCTGTAGATGAAATAGCCCTTGTTGATGAGCCTACTGCGGCAAGTTTAGGAATAAATGTACCATTTGGCTCAAAAATTATGACATTAGATATTGGCGGAAGTACAGTGGATATGAATATTGTCAAAATAGAAGGAGGGGAAGGAAAATCTGGTCCAATAGCTGAACTATTAAAATTTAAAGGTAATAATGTAAGCTCAATTTCAAAACAAAAAATAAGGTGTGCTGAAATAATTGGCAAAACAGGCTCAAAAATTGGTGGGAAAGATATTGATCAGTGGATAGTTGATTATTTTATTCCAGGTAATAATTACGTTACTAATCTTTTAAAGGCAGAAGAAATAAAATGTAAACTCAGTTCATCTGCAATCAAATATGAAAATAAATATCCAATAAAATTATTTACTGAACAAAATCAGGAAAAAGAATTTTACCTAAGTAAAGAAATTTTTGAGAAAATACTCATTGAAAATAATCTTCTTAATCACCTTAACTCTTTACTCAAAGATTTATTAAATCAAGCAAGAGGCAAATTTTGCACAGTTGACGATTTAAATGCAATTATTTTTGTTGGTGGAGGAACTCAAATTCCATTGATTAAAGAATGGATAACAAAAAAAATTTCAAAAATTCAAATAAAATCTCCACCTCCTATAGAGTCAATAGCTTTAGGAGCTTTAGCAATGACTCCAGGAGTAAAAATTAAAGACATATTAAATAAAGGATTATCTATAAGATTATTTAATAAAAGAGAACAAAAACACTTTTGGCATCCTATTTTTTGCAAAGGTCAAACATGGCCAACAGAAAACCCATTTAAACTGATCCTTCAAGCCAGTAAAAATAATCAAAAAATATTCGAAATAATAATTGGAGAGACACAAAAAGAAAGATCATATGATGTTATTTTCGAAAATGGATTACCAAAGTTATCAGAAGTTCAAAATGAAGAAGAAATTATAAAATGGGACAAAAACCCACACAAAATAGAATTAAAAAATAAATCTAATATTGGAGAGGACAAATTAAAACTTTTTTTTAAAATCACCAAAAGTGCTGATTTATTTGTAAAGTGTTTTGATATTAAAGATGAATTTTTAGGAGAATATAATTTAGGAAATATCTTTTGAAAGTAAGCTATTCAAGAAAAACCCCCTCTTCATTATCAACATTATTTAAACGTAAACTAATACTTTCAATTTTACTAGTTGGCACTTTTGTACCACAAAAATCTGGTTGAATAGGTAATTCTCTATGACCTCTATCTACCATTACTAATAACATTACTCTTTGAGGTCTGCCCCATGAATATAAAGCATCCATTGCAGCTCTAATTGTTCTTCCTGTGTAAATTACATCATCTATTAAAAGAATTTCTTGTTTCTCAATAGGAATTGGAATATTTGCAGCTTGTATTAGGCGAGTTCCAACTCTATTTTGGTCATCTCTATAAAAAGTTGGATCAATTGTTCCTTTTCTAACTCTTAAACCTGTCCTAGAGAATAATTCCTTCTCTAGCACTTCGGTCAGCTCAATTCCTCTAGTTGGGATGCCAACCAATAGAAGATTATCCAGTTTTTTTACTTTTTCTATAATTTCGGAAGTTAAACGTAGAATAGTTTTTCTAAGCTCAACTTCAGTAAGTATTACGATCTTTTTTGTTTTCTTGGACATAATTTATCAATAAATAAAAGTCGTCTAATATTTTCATAAATTAGCAAAAGCTAACTATGTTAAATATAAATTGTTAAAGAGTAACGTTTAAAGCTAAATTTAAGGTTGGATCAGTTAAAAATGAATTTGATCTAAATATGTCAAAGATTAGCAGCAAAAATATAAAAAGATTAAGTGTTCCTCAGAGCCCTGTAGTTCTTGCAATACTCGATGGTTGGGGTTATCGAAAAGAAAATTCAGATAATGCTATAAAAAGTGCCAGTACACCAATAATGGATTCATTGTGGCATGCTTATCCCCACACCCTAATAAGTGCTAGTGGATCTGATGTGGGCCTCCCAGATGGCCAAATGGGCAATTCAGAGGTAGGGCACCTTACTATTGGTTCGGGAAGGATAATTCAACAAGAACTTGTAAGGATTTCAAATATTGTAAAAAATAATCAATTAGGTTTAATAACTGAATTAAAAGAGATGGCAGAATCATTAAAGAAAAATAATTCAACTTTGCATATTACTGGATTATGTTCGGATGGAGGAGTTCATAGTCATATCGATCATTTACTAGGTTTAATAAAATGGGCGTCTGATAATGAAATCAAAAAAGTTGCAATCCATATTATTACCGATGGAAGAGATACTCCTGCAAAAAGTGCCTCTAAATATCTAAATCAAATAGAATCATGTATAAAAAAATTTAACACAGGGGAGATAGCTTCCATATGCGGAAGATACTGGATAATGGACAGAAATCTTTTATGGGAAAGAACAGAAAAAGCATATTCTAATTTGACTGATCCAGATATTCAAAAAACAAATATTTCTCCTCAGGATTACATAAAAAAAAGTTATTCCAAAAACATAACCGATGAATTTATAGAACCCATAAGAATGTCTGAAAACTATCTTAAAGATGGGGATAGTTTGATTTGTTTTAACTTTCGTCCAGACAGAGCAAGACAAATAGTCAAATCCCTTTCAGTCAATGAATTCTCAGACTTTGAAAGAAAAAATTATCCAAATCTAGATTTTGTTACATTTACTCAATATGATCAGAACTTTCCCGTTAAAGTTGCATTTCCTCCTGAATCACTCAATAATTTTATAGGCCAAATAGTGTCAGAAAATGGACTTAAGCAATACAGGACCGCGGAAACAGAAAAATATCCTCATGTAACATATTTTTTCAATGGAGGAGTTGAAATTCCTTTACCTGGAGAAGAGAGGCATTTGATTCCATCTCCAAGAGTCGCAACTTATGATATGGAACCCGAAATGTCTGCAGAGGAATTAACTATTAGTTGCTCTAAAGCAATTAAAAGTGGAAATTATGCCTTTGTTGTAATCAATTTTGCCAATCCTGATATGGTTGGTCATACAGGCAATATGGATGCAACAGTTAAAGCCATAGAAAAAGTAGATAATTGTATAGGTCAAATAGTTAATGCTACCGGAGAAATGGGTGGAAGCATTCTTATTACAGCTGATCATGGTAATGCAGAGTTAATGAAAGGAGCTGAAGGAGAACCCTGGACAGCTCACACAATAAATAAAGTCCCATTAATTTTGATTGAGGGTGAAAAAAGAAAAATCCCAAATATGGGCAATGAAATTAATTTAAGAGACAATGCTGGCTTAGCAGATATTGCTCCCACTTTATTGCAATTATTAAATCTCCCAATACCAAGAGAAATGACAGGCAAATCACTTATTCAAGAAATTGAATTAAAAGGTTATAATAAAGTCGTTCAACACGTTTAAAGTTAATAAAATCTTTTAAGCAATGATTCAAATTATTAGTTGGATGTGGGTATTTTCTGGAGTTCTTCTCATTCTCTTAGTTTTACTTCATAGTCCTAAAGGCGATGGAATGGGAGGAATAGCTGCAAGTGGAAGCTCAATGTTCAACAGTGCAAGTAGTGCAGAAGCCTCACTAAATAAAATAACTTGGATATTCTTAGTGATATTTTTATCTCTCGCAGTTATTCTTAGCGCTGGTTGGATTTCATAAAAGTTAAATAAAAAGGGACCATTTTAATAGTCCCTTTTAAAAACTTAATTAAATAACTACTTTTTAATTAGTAATCGAAGTCACCACCCATACCCGGAGCTCCTGCTGGAGTAGCTGAATCTTTTTTCTCAGGTAAATCTGCAACTATGCATTCGGTGGTTAGAACCATTCCTGCTATTGAAGATGCATTTTGTAATCCTGAACGTGTAACTTTTGCAGGATCAACTATACCAGCAGAGGACATATCTACATATTCTCCAGTAGCAGCATTAAATCCATCATTAAATGGTTTAGTTTTTACATTTTCAGCAATCACAGCACCATTTGAGCCTGCATTCTCAGCAATTCTCATAAGAGGAGCAGTAAGTGAAGCTTCAACAATATTAGCGCCAATTAATTCCTCTCCATCTAAATTTTTATCAGCCCATTCTTTTAAAATAGGAGATAAATGAGCGAGAGTTGTTCCTCCTCCTGGAACAATTCCTTCTTCAACAGCTGCTTTTGTTGCATTAATAGCATCCTCAAGACGAAGCTTTTTATCCTTCATCTCAGTTTCAGTAGCAGCGCCAACCTTAATCACTGCCACACCTCCAGCTAATTTAGCTAGACGTTCTTGAAGCTTTTCTTTATCGTATGAGGAATCTGTTTCATCCATTTGCTTTTTAATTTGATCACACCTAGCTTTAACTGCTTGCTCATTACCTTCAGCCACAATAGTTGTTGTCTCTTTATTGATGGTTATTCTTCTGCCAGTTCCAAGCATATCCAAAGTAGCATTTTCTAATTTCAAGCCTGCATCTTCAGTAATAAGTTGTCCATTAGTTAAAACAGCCATATCTTCAAGCATGGCTTTTCTTCTATCACCAAATCCAGGAGCTTTTACTGCAGCAACATTTAATACACCTCGTAATCTATTGACAACAAGAGTTGCTAAAGCCTCTTTTTCAATATCTTCTGCAATAATGACTAGTGGTTTACCAGTTTTAGCTATTTGTTCCAAAACGGGCACTAAATCTTGCACTAAGGCAATTTTTTTATCAGTCAGAAGGATATATGGTTCATCTAAAACAGCCTCCATTCTCTCTGTGTCTGTTGCGAAGTAAGGTGAAATATAGCCTTTATCAAAGCGCATCCCCTCTGTAACTTCTAATTCAGTAGTCATTGATTTTCCTTCTTCCAAAGAAATAACTCCTTCTTTACCAACTTTATCCATAGCATTGGCAATCATTTGACCTACTTCGTCGTCATTTCCAGCAGCAATAGTTCCACATTGAGCTATGGCATTGCTGTCACTAATAGGTTTGGAATTTTCCTGAATTTTACCTACTAGAAATTCAGTCGCTTTATCAATTCCTTTTTTCAAAGTAATTGCATTAGCTCCTGCAGCAACGTTTCTCAAACCTGCCTTGACCATTGCATGAGCTAAAACAGTGGCGGTTGTAGTGCCATCTCCAGCAGCATCATTAGTTTTTGAAGCGGCTTGCCTGATTAAAGCAACCCCTGTGTTTTCAATGTGGTCCTCTAATTCGATTTCCTTAGCAATTGTTACACCATCATTGATGATTTGCGGAGCACCAAATTTTTTCTCTAGTACAACATTTCTTCCTTTTGGTCCAAGCGTTACAGCCACAGACTCAGCAAGGATATCGATTCCTTTCTCGAGCGCTCTACGAGCTTGCTCATTGTAAATAATTCTTTTAGCCATGTTTAGGCAGTAATTTAATAAGTTTTAATAATTTTTGAAACAAATATTCTAGCTTACTACAGCTAAAATATCTTTTTCCGAGAGCAAGACATATTCATCTCCTCCCAATTTAATGTCTGTGCCAGCATATTTGCTGTACAAAACTTTATCGCCAATACTCACTTCTGGAGTTTGTCGAGAACCATCGTCATTAAGTTTGCCAGGACCAACCTGAGCAACTTCTCCAACCTGTGGTTTTTCTTTGGCTGAATCAGGCAAAAGAATGCCTCCAGCAGTTTTTTCCTCAGATGCGGAAACTTTAATAAATATTCTATCTCCCAGTGGTTTTACTGTAGAGACTGTAAGTGAAACAGCTGCCATAGATTAATGGAGGATCATGATTGGGACGCTTTGCGTCATAAAAAAGGAAAGAGAAATTCTCCGTCCGTATCATCAACAACATAATCTGCAAAGCGGTAATTAAACCATACTTAAACTGTGCGGGTGGCCGAACCCATTTAACGAATCTACCCATGAGGTGGTAGTATTTTCGGATTATGAGCTGTTTAAAATCAGCTATTCATCACCAATCAATAAAAAATGGTAGCAACTCCATCAACTTCTTCACAAACAAAAGGCGTAGTACGTCAGGTTATTGGGCCAGTTCTAGATGTAGAATTTCCAGCTGGTAAATTGCCCAAAATATTAAATGCTTTAAGAATTGAATCTAAAAATCCTGCTGGACAAGATATAGCGCTCACTGCAGAGGTCCAACAGCTCCTTGGGGATCATAGAGTTAGAGCAGTTGCAATGAGTGGCACAGACGGCCTTGTAAGAGGCATGGAAGCAATCGACACAGGCGCACCAATATCTGTACCTGTGGGAGAAGCAACTTTAGGAAGAATATTTAATGTTTTAGGAGAACCAGTAGATGAACAAGGGCCAGTCAATACTAAAGATACTGCTCCAATTCATAGAGCTGCTCCAAAATTAACTGACCTAGAAACTAAGCCAAAAGTTTTTGAAACGGGAATTAAAGTTATCGACCTTTTAGCTCCTTATAGACAAGGAGGAAAAGTTGGATTATTCGGAGGAGCTGGTGTTGGGAAGACGGTTCTTATTCAAGAATTAATTAATAACATCGCAAAGGAACATGGTGGAGTTTCTGTTTTTGGTGGCGTAGGGGAAAGAACTAGAGAAGGGAATGATTTATATGAAGAATTTAAAGAATCAGGGGTTATCAATGCAGATGATTTAACTCAATCAAAAGTTGCCTTATGTTTTGGACAGATGAATGAGCCACCTGGTGCAAGAATGAGAGTAGGCTTATCAGCACTTACAATGGCAGAACATTTTAGAGATGTAAATAAACAAGACGTTTTACTTTTTGTTGATAACATTTTTAGGTTCGTTCAAGCAGGCTCCGAAGTATCTGCATTACTTGGAAGAATGCCTTCAGCTGTTGGATACCAACCAACTCTTGGAACTGATGTTGGTGAATTACAAGAAAGAATTACATCTACATTAGAAGGGTCAATAACATCCATTCAGGCTGTTTACGTACCTGCTGACGACCTAACAGACCCTGCTCCAGCTACAACCTTTGCCCATTTAGATGCTACTACTGTGCTTGCTAGAGCTCTTGCAGCTAAGGGAATTTATCCAGCAGTTGATCCATTAGATTCAACAAGTACTATGCTACAACCATCAGTTGTTGGTGATGAGCATTACAAAACAGCCAGAGCTGTCCAATCAACTTTACAAAGATACAAAGAACTTCAGGATATTATTGCAATTCTTGGTTTAGATGAGCTTTCTGAAGAAGATAGATTAACAGTCGACAGGGCCAGAAAAATTGAAAAATTCCTTTCACAACCTTTCTTTGTAGCAGAAATATTTACAGGAATGTCTGGTAAATACGTAAAATTAGAAGATACCATTGCTGGTTTCAATATGATTTTATCAGGTGAATTGGATGATTTACCAGAACAGGCATTTTACTTAGTTGGTAATATCGAGGAAGTTAAAGCAAAAGCTGAAAAAATAAAATCAGAAAAATAAATATCTAAATATAAATATATTTAACCTTCAATAATTTTAAATTAATGGCAATTTCTCTAAAAGTTTTAGCTCCTAATAAGAATGTTTATCAAGGCGAGGCTGAAGAAGTAATCCTTCCAAGTACTACTGGTCAACTTGGCATACTACCAGGACATATCTCTTTAGTTACTGCTATAGATATTGGCGTTTTAAGGCTAAGAATGAATTCCCAGTGGAAATCAATAGCTCTAATGGGAGGCTTCGCTGAAATTGAATCAGATGAAGTCGTAGTTTTAGTAAATAATGCTGAAATTGGTTCTGATATTAATGTTCAAAATGCTGAACAAGATCTAAAAGAAGCAAAATTAGCGATAAGCAAATTTTCTGAAAATGAAAAAAATCCAGAAAAAATTAAAGCTTTGAAAGAGGTTTCAAAGGCTGAGGCTAGGATTCAAGCTGCAAAGAACTAATATTTAAGCGGTTCCACAAAAAGTTACTTCGGGAAACTTTAATTTGGCTTCTTCCAATTTCTTTGTTTTACCTTCTTCTTGCCAATAATTTATTACTTCAGTAGCTTTGTTCAATATTTCTACTCTTTCGTTATCTGTAATCCAACCTTTATTCTCTAGTTCACATTTTAATTTTTCCCAAGCATCATCTCTTGGCCAAAAATAATAAGCAGTAAGAGGGCTTGGGCCTCCTCCTACTATTTGATCGACTGCTAAAGCAACATTATCAGGTAACCACAATACTTTAATTATGAACCTTCCTTCGTCAGGTTTAGGAGTATAACCAGTAGGTACTCCATCTTCATCAATTGTGGCTGCTGCTAATACAGCAGTGGCACCCATCATTCCTGAATTAGGAGAAGAATTTTTAGACTTTGGAGCATCGCTGTTTTTTTCTTTTGAATTTTGATTTAACTTATCTGATGAGGTCATTCACTTTTAAATGTTTAATAAATAATTTATCAGTTTATGGTCACATTTTGATTAATTTTTTCAAAATTTCTTGATTTTAGTAAATGATCCATTCTTCATAAGATTTTTATCTATCATGAGACACTTCATAAAAGTCATAAATTTTAGCTTCCAAAGAATCCCAAAGATCTTTGGGAATATCATTTTCTTCTGCGAACATACCAAGCTGACTAGCTAATCCTCTTGCTTGAGAAAGTTTAGAATCATATGAATCGGACTTATTCATTTTTGAGCTTTAAACTTAATAAAAAATAAATCTATTATCTAGATAAGTCAAATTTTAAAATTCTAAATCAGAAATTTCTTTTAGTGCTGCTTTACTTAAAACTTCTGGGTTTGTATCTGTGACCAAAACATCATCTTCTATTCTTATCCCTATGCCTTTCCATTTCTCATCTATGAGGGGTTGTCCCTCAGGAACTGGGATCCTATCGCTTATGTAGATCCCTGGTTCTACCGTCAGAATCATTCCATTCTGTAATGGCACTTCATAATCTCCCATTCTGTATGCTCCAACATCATGAACATCTAAGCCAAGCCAATGTCCAGTTCTATGCATATAAAGATGTTTATAAGATTGATTCTCAATGATCTCCTCAGTACTGCCAGACAATAAACCAATTTCTTTTAACCCTTCTATAAGAATTATTAAAGCAACATTATGAACAGCACTAGAATTAGATCCTTTTACAGCACTTTTAATTGCATTTTTCTGCGCACTTAATACAATTTCATAGATAATTTTTTGCTCCTTAGAAAATTTACCACCTATTGGAATAGTTCTTGTTATGTCTCCATTGTAGTAATCAATTAGTGAGCAGCCAGCATCCACCAACAATAAATCTTCCTTCTTCAAAGGTGAGTTATTTAAAGTGTAATGCAAAATACATGCATTATCTCCTGAAGCAACAATAGAGTTATAAGCTGGTCCTCTCGCCCCTTTTTCCAAAAAGAATCCCTCTAGAAGACCCTGAATTTGTCTTTCATTTTTCTTTGATGAGATAGATTCTCTTACTAATTCATGAGCTTCGGCTGAGATTTGTATAGCCTCTCGCATTCTTTTAATTTCAAATTCACTTTTAATTAATCTCATCTCATTTAAATAAATTTCTGGAGATTTTATAGAATTTGCACCAATCCCTAATCTTGAGCGATTGTCAAGTTGTTGTGAAAATATCTCAAGTACTAGTTTCTCAATTAATGGATGCTTACCGATTGAAAAAACAAGTTCATCAGAACCATTTATATAAGCTGGGAGTAAATTTTTTAATTCGTTTATTGAGTGAGCCTTGTCAGCATTAAACTCTTTTTCAGCACCTTCTAAACCCCATCTAAATCCATGCCAGACTTCGCTTACAATATCTTTAGGAGAGACAAACATAATAAATCTCTCTCCCTTTGGCTTATGCGATAAGAAAAGAGCAATTGCATCCGGCTCATCAAAACCGGTTAAATACCAAAAATTACTATCTTGTCTAAAAGGATATTCACAATCGGCATGATGCCTTACAAGATTAGCCCCAGGGATAATAGCAGCTTTTCCATCTAATTTATTAAGGAAAATTTCTCTTCTTTCTTCAAAAACTTTATGGTCAGGTTTAAACATAAATTGTGTATTGGCGTGTTTATAAAAAAAATGGAAGAATGAATTAAAACAGATTTAGTACCTAATCTACTTTAATGGAACCAAGCGTTTACGGATTGATTTTACTTATAATTATAATTTTAATTGGATCAGCATGTTGTTCGGGAGTAGAAGCAGCTTTTTTAGCTGTAAATTCAATTAGGATTTTAGAAATTGCCTCTAGACAAAAGCCAAAAAGTTCAGCAAATCAACTTCTAAAACTTAGAAAACATCTTGGACGGACACTAACTGTGATTACTATCACTAATAATGGATTTAATATAATTGGCAGTCTTATTTTGGGAGTATACGGAGCATTGGTAATTAATAGCAGTTTTGGTTTAACCCTTTTTTCAATAGCTTTTTACATACTAGTTGTCTTACTAGGAGAAGTACTACCTAAAGCTCTTGGTACAAGATTTTCAGTTCAAATAGCATTATTATCGGTTCCTATCTTGAGAATATTAAATACTTTAATGAGGCCATTCTTAATATTAATTGAACAGATATTTCCGGTTATTACAGCAGAAAACGAAATCCTAACTGATGAAGAAGAAATTAGACAAATGGCAAAAATTGGAAGTCAGAAAGGTTTTATAGAAGCTGATGAGGCAGCAATGATATTTAAGGTTTTTCAATTAAATGATTTAAAAGCTAAAGACTTAATGACCCCTAGAGTATCGGCACCTTGTCTTGATGGGTCTTCAAATCTTGATGAAATTTCAAAACTTATAATGTCTGACAGCTCTTCATGGTGGGTTATTTTGGGAGATAAAGTTGACAAAATACAAGGGGTAGTAAAGCGTGAAAAAATGTTGACAGAATTAATTAATGGGGAAAATAAAAAATTATTATCAGACATTTGCGAACCTGTGGACTACATCCCCGAAATGATTAAAGCAGATCAATTATTAACTAAATTTGACAAGAATCATAAAGGAGTAAAAGTAGTAGTAGATGAATTCGGGGGATTCGTGGGAATTATTGGTGCAGAAGCTGTGTTATCTGTATTAGCCGGTTGGTGGAAAAATAAATCATGAAACAATTTAAAATACAAGAAAATTATTTACTTTTAAAAAAATGGTGGGAGACAATTTATCTTACCAATTATGAAAAAAGTTTTCTTAATAGAGAGATAATTTCTTTTAATCAACAACTTTTAAGACTCAAAGAAAAAAAAATAAGAATTGGCGCATATGGTAAATCAGGTGTAGGAAAATCTTCTGTTTTAAATTCTTTATTAAAAAAAGACATATTCAAAACAAACATTGTTAATGGGACTACAAAAGAAATACAATCGGAAACTTGGACTCTTAAAGATCAAACACTCAATAGTATAGAATTGCTAGATTCTCCAGGATTTGATTTCTGCAATATTAAATTTCCAGATAAAGTTTACTCTTGTATAAATCATTCAGACCTTATTTTATTTATAGTTTCGGGAGATTTAAATAGAAATGAGTTAAGCGAAATCAGCTCTTTTATAAAAGATGGAAAAAAAATTATTGTAATTTTAAACAAAATCGATCTATTTAATAAAGATGAATTAAAAGAAATAATTGAAAATATAAAGTTTAAGCTTCCAAAAGATTTAAATATTCCAATAATTATTAATAATGAAAAAAATCTTAAAAATTACATAACAAAATTCATAAATCAATATGGTGAGATACTTTTAATATTAAATACTATTCAATTAGCTGACAAATTATTTCTGCGAATAAAAGAGCAAAGATTGAAAAGAAGGCAGAAATTAGCTCAATCAACTATTGGCAAATTTTCAACTATAAAGGCATCCGCAGTCGCTCTTAATCCTTTTATTTTATTTGATGTTGCTGGTAGTTTCGCACTAGATACTGCATTGATTAGCGAATTAAGTAAGATTTATGGCTTAAAGTTGAAAGGTGAATCTACAAGAAAAATATTTAAAAATATATCCATTAATAATTTATGTTTGGGAGTCACTCAAATCGGAGTCAATACCTCTTTCAACCTTATTAAGAAAGTAATTCTATTAACAGCACCTTTTACTAACGGGCTTTCATTATTACCCTATGGACCCATAGCAATTACTCAAGCAGCAATCGCAATTTATTCTACAAAAATCCTAGGGAAATTAGCGGCAAAAGAGATATTTATAAGAAGCAAAGCTTCTTTTATAGAACCCGCTATTATGATCCAAAATATGACTTTTAATGACCCAGAGATTTTTAACCACATAAATATTTATTTTTCAAATAGAAATTTAAATAATAATTTTGTTAGCATTCTGCCTTAAAACTTAAATGGGAAAAAGCATTGCATTATTTGGTACCAGTGCAGATCCACCTACCATTGGACATAAAAAAATACTTGAAGAATTATCCAAAATATATTCTTTCACAATTGGTTATGTTAGTAACAACCCCAATAAAAATCACAAAGAGGATATCTTAATTCGTAGCCATTTATTAAAAACTCTTATTAAAGATTTAGATAATCCTAAAATTTTATTTAATCAAAGTGTTAGCAGCCAATGGGCATCAGAGTCAATTAAAAAATGTAAAAGAATTTATGAATTAAAAAATTTAGATTTTGTAATTGGGAGCGATTTAATTAAAGATATTTTCTACTGGAAAAATTTTGATAAAATTATTGATGAGGTTAGTTTTTTGATAATTTTAAGAGAGGGATATCCTGTTGAATCAAATATTCTTAAAATGTTAGAAACTTATAAAGTGAAATTTAAGATTTCAACCATAAAAATCCCAAACATTTCAAGTTCTAAGCTCAGGTCAAATTTTAATTATTCTAATTTACCAACTTCATTAATAGATATTGTTAAAAAGAATAATTTATATAAATCTACTAAATTAGTTGAATGAAGTTTTTACTTGCTCAAATTAATCCAGTTGTTGGTGATTTAGAGGGTAATGCAAAAAAAATACTTTATACTGCTTCGAAAGCTAGCTCAACTTCTGCTGATTTAGTTCTTACTCCAGAATTATCACTATGGGGATATCCAGCAAACGACCTACTTCTAAAAAAAAATTTAATCAAAAATCAATATCAAATTCTTGACCAATTAGCCTTAGATCTTAATAAAAAATATGGAAACTTGAGTATCACAGTAGGGATAGCTGAGATAATAAATGATTCTTTTTTCCCAAATCTTTATAATTCTATTGCATTGCTTGAGCGCGGTGAGTGGAAAATAATTGCTCGTAAAATTATTCTTCCCACCTATGAAGTATTTGATGAGAAAAGATACTTTAGATCTGAAGAAAAAGTTTCCGTATTAACAAAAGAAATTAATAATAAAACTTGGCGACTTGGCTTTACTATATGTGAGGATTTATGGGTCAACAAAAATATAGAAGGTAGAGGAATTCATAAAAAGAATCCTATTTTTGATTTAAAGAAAAAAAAAGTTGATATCTTAGTGAACTTATCGGCCTCCCCATATACCTTCAAAAAGTTAGAGCTAAGATCCAAAGTTTCCAGTTTTGCTGCTCAATATCTTCAAGTACCGCTGATATATGTAAACCAGATTGGAGCAAATGATAATTTAATTTTTGATGGGAATAGTTTTATTCTTGATAAGAATGGATCTAAAATTAAGCAATTAAAATCTTTTTCAGAAGACCTCTCCAGTTGGGACATTAAGCAAATAAAACCTCAAAAAAATAAATTTGAAAAGTCTGAGATGTCATCAATTTTTGATGCATTAGTCCTTGGTGTTAGGGATTATGCTCAAAAATGCGGTTTTAAAACAGCTTTAATTGGACTAAGTGGTGGCATTGATTCAGCACTAGTTTCAGCAATTGCGGCAGCTGCTCTTGGCAGTAATAATATTTATTGCGTCTCAATGCCCTCTAAGTGGAGCTCATCTCATTCAAAGAGTGATGCGAAAGATTTAGCGAGAAGATTAAAAATAAATTTCAATAGCATCCCAATTGAAAATTTGATGAGCTCTTTTGAAGAATCTTTTATAAATACCATATCTTTCGAGATGGCTGAAATAACAAATCAAAATATTCAATCAAGAATCAGAGGAACGCTTCTGATGGCTTTAGCAAATCAAGAAAAGCATTTATTACTTTCAACAGGAAATAAATCAGAGCTAGCTGTAGGATATTGCACACTTTATGGTGATATGAATGGGGGATTATCGGTAATTGGGGATTTATATAAAACTAATGTTTTTAAATTATGCAATTGGCTGGATAGCGAAGATTCAATCAATCATAGGAAATCATATATGTTAGATACTAATGTAGATATAATTGGAGAAAATATACGTACGAAAGCTCCAAGTGCCGAATTGGGTCCTGATCAATTAGATACTGATTCTCTCCCTCCTTATTCTATTTTAGATAATATTCTTATAGGAATTATTGAAGAGAAAAAAGATTTACAACAATTAGAAGAAGATGGTTATAAAAAAGATTTAATTTTAAAAATTATCTCACTCATAAAAAAAGCGGAATTTAAAAGAAAGCAGGCTCCTCCAATCCTAAAACTAAGTAGTCAATCATTAGGAAGTGACTGGAGAGTTCCAATAGCAATATCTTATTAATCACTATAAGAACACTGTTGGATTTTTTTTAAAGGCCGTTTAACTGAATCAACGTTGATACCTTTTTTGATAGCAAGAATTATGCCTGCAGCTTCTAAATAATTATCCACTTCAAAAAGATTGGGATAATCATAAAACTCATTTGTCACTTTTAATGTATTTTGATTTTTTACAGAGATAATATTTAAACCTTTTTCAATCCCTGCTAGCACTGCTTCTCCACCTAGTGCCCCATTAGGAACAACAATAGATTCAATCTGATCAGGGTGTATTGAGATTGATTCATTTTTAGACGGCAATTCAACAATGTCAGGTGCATTGCTTAACCCAATCAGTACTGATGGTAAAAAGGTGTATCCTATTTCTTCTGCAGCTGCACGAGGATCTAAATTTTCATTCAATTCAATTGGATTTAAAGCAGGTGCGTGCGCACAGGGAACTTTTAAGAATTTGCTTATTAAGTGGCTTATAACTGCTTCTACTCCAGCAATAGGATCAACACCTTTCCCCTCTCGATAGATATTTGTTTCTAAAGAATCTGAATCATCTGGAAATTTTGCCACAATTGCTATTGCCGTAACTCCTTTTTCTATTAAACATTTTCCAGCATCAATTAGAGTATGCGGATTTTCAATTATGCCACCACTGATTTTTGAAGAATCAGAATCAATAACTATGTTTAATGGCTTTTTTGTAATCACATAAGAATGAATATTAATCCCTAAAGTAGAAACACATGCATCAGCAACTTGTAAATGTCTTACTAATATTTCTTTTTCAATCGCTGAATCAAAAATTATCCCAATTTTCTGTTGCTTTACCCTTTTTAAAGCGATTTCACCTTTAGCAAGTCGGTCTAAACTATAACCCTCAACATAAAAAATATTTTTATCTTTTTCAGAAAGAGTACCGCCATTCATAACATTTGGATGAGTGATTAAACATCCACTTGCCGATGCTAATAATTTTGCGGTAGGAAGTGCATCCCCAGCAAAACCTCCTACTTCACAACCGATACCAGTTGGAACAATAAATATTGTGGGAGAATTTTCCATTATTAAAAATATTTCAATTTATATTTTTTAATTAGCTAAGACAACTTTAATTTTAAGTTTTTTTGTTCCAAAAGAGTCAACAGAATTTTGAATATCAACAATTGACCATCGAATTAAATCACCTTTTTTTTCTAAATTTGCAATGATAAATTCCCTTAAATTTTTTAATTTTATTGAAACTGGCCAATCTAAATAATAATCAACTGAACTTAATTTCATTTTTGATATTTACCAAATTGATCATTATATAAATCATCTTCGACTTCTTTACCAATAACAATATTCAAATCTGATTTGGGATATGCCACACACAAAAGTGCAAAGCCCTTTTCCCTCAAATCATCATTTAATCCCATAGCATCTTCTTGATCTACAGATCCTTCCAAAATTATAGATGCACAATCTGTACAAACTCCTGAACAACAACTACTTGGTAAATCTATTCCATTCATTTTTGCCGCTGAAATAATATCTTGATCTTCAGAACATAAAAAACTAAAAGTCTTTTGCTCAAATTGAACTTTGATATTGTATTCAGGCATATCCTAAATCTTATTGCTAAACTGCTGAACCTCCTACAACTTCTAATATTTCTTGAGTAATAGCTGCTTGTCTGGCTTTGTTATAGGTTAGATTCAAAGTACTCGCTAATTCTTTAGCATTATCACTCGCATTATTCATAGCAGTCATCCTGCAAGCTAGTTCTGAAGCTGCCGACTCTTGAAGAGCTCTTAGTACCTGATTCTGTAAATATAATGGCAACAACGAATCTAATAGTTGATCAGGACTTTGTTCAAAAACAATATCTGATGGCAACTTCTCTGAATCACTTTTTTCGATATTTGATTTTTCAACAAGTAATTTACTATCTTTTGTAGTCAACCTAAAAATTTCATCGTTTTCCTCGGCAATACCTTGAGGATCAAGTGGTAATAGTGTTTGAACGACAGGGGCGCAGCTAACTAAAGTGATGAATTTCGTGTAAATAATTTCAACCCTATCAGAATTTTCTGAAAGAAATTCAGCTAAGACTTCACTAGTTATCCCCTCAGAATCTGTTGCAGTTGGTACTTGTTCCAGCTCTTTAAATGTACTTTTAATTACATATCTATCCTTCCTATTTTGAAAATAACCTATTGCCTTTTTACCAACTAAGATCAAATTTGGTTCATAACCTTGTTTAATCAACTCTGCATACCTAATTTCTACCTTCTTGATTATGTTGGTATTGTATCCTCCACATAATCCTCTATCAGCAGTTATGCATACCAAAGAAATTGTTTTTACATCTCTTTTTGATAGAAGAGGAGAATCTACAGCTTCAAACTGAACTCTAGATTGAATATTTTCTAAAACCCGAGCAAGTTTATCTGCAAAAGGCCTACTCTTAAGAACTTGATCTTGTGCCCTCCTAACTTTTGCAGCTGCAACTAATCTCATAGCTTCTGTTATTTTTCGTGTATTTTTAACAGAAACTATTCGATCTCTAATTTCTTTAAGATTTGCCATGATATTTCCTTAAATAAATTTAAACTGTGGAAAGCATTGAAGATTTAACTTCATTAATCACCTCTTTGAGTGTTGCTTCCAATCCATCATTTAACTTCTTCTCTTTAAGAATCTCCTCAATAAATTCTGCTTTGTTTAACTTAAGATATTCTCTTAGTTCAGCAGCAAATTTTGTTACATCTTCCACTGGAACTTCATCAATAAGACCCTTAACACCTGCATACACAACAGCAACTTGTTCAGCGAGATTTAAAGGTGAGAATTGTGCTTGTTTTAATAACTCTCTTAATCTCTTACCTCTTTCAAGTTGTTGTTGAGTAGCCTCATCAAGATCAGAAGCGAATTGAGAAAATGCTGCTAATTCATCAAACTGCGCGAGTTCTAATTTTAAAGTTCCAGCAATTTTCTTAATTGCCTTTGTTTGAGCAGCTCCCCCAACTCTGCTAACTGAGATGCCTACATTAATAGCTGGTCTCAATCCTGAGTTAAATAAATCTGCACTCAGGAATATTTGTCCATCAGTAATTGAAATAACATTTGTAGGAATATAAGCAGAAACGTCACCTGCCTGGGTTTCAATAATTGGTAAAGCTGTCATTGAACCGCCGCCCATATCATCAGATAATTTTGCTGCCCTTTCAAGTAATCTGCTATGACAATAAAAAACATCTCCAGGATATGCTTCTCTTCCTGGTGGTCTTCTCAAAAGGAGAGACATTTGTCTATAAGCCTGAGCTTGTTTTGTTAAATCATCATAAATAACTAATGTTGCTTTGCCTTGGTACATAAAGTGCTCAGCAATTGCAGCACCAGTATAAGGTGCTAAGTATTGTAGAGCTGCGGCTTCAGAAGCTCCTGCACTAACAACAATAGTATAATCAAGAGCTCCTTTTTCTCTTAAAACCTCAACCACATTTGCTACAGATGCTGACTTCTGACCAATAGCCACATAAACACAAACTACGTCTTGACCTTTTTGGTTGATTATTGTGTCAATAGCAATAGCGGATTTTCCAGTTTGTCTATCGCCAATAATTAATTCTCTTTGACCTCTTCCCACAGGAATCATTGCATCAATAGATGTGATACCTGTTTGCATTGGTTCATGCACTGATCTTCTCTTGATTATTCCAGGAGCCATTTCTTCGATCAATCTAGTATCACTAGTCGGGATTTCCCCTTTCCCATCTATTGGTTGTCCTAGAGGGTTAACAACTCTCCCCTGCATTGCCTCACCAACTGGAACAGATGCGATTTTACCTGTTGATTTAACGTTGCTTCCTTCTTGGACACCAAGTGCCTCTCCCATTAAAACGGCTCCAACATTATCATCTTCAAGATTTAAAGCTATACCTTCGGTACCATCCTCAAATTCCAATAATTCTCCAGCCATGACCTGATCCAAGCCATATATTCTTGCAATACCATCACCGATTTGCAGAACAGTTCCTACATTGCTGACACTTACGGATTGGTCATAATCAGTTATTTGCTGTTTTAAGATTGAACTGATTTCATCAGGGCGTATAGATACCATGGATTTAAGATTTTAAGGTTGATTTAAAAGTTACTTGGAAAGTGACAAACCAAGTTTTCTAATTTGTGAGGCAAGGGAAGCATCAATTACTTTTGATCCTACACTGGCGACGAAACCACCAATAAGAGATGGGTCAATTTTAGTTACAAGTTCTAATTTTTCAGTACCTGCTATATTGATGATCTTTTGGGTAATTAAACCTTTCTGTTCATCAGTAAGCTCGACTGCAGAAGTAACAGTTGCCAAAGCAATATTACTATTTTCTCGATAAATCTCTAAAAACCTTTCAAGAATAGAATTAAGAATTCCAATTCTTTGCCTATCGGCCAATAATTTTAAGAAATTCAGTAAAGAAGAATTTACCTTATTTGAAAAAATTTCAATAATTATTTTCTTCTTAGCATCTGTCTCTAAAACAGGAGAGGATAGTGCCTTCTCCAATTCAGGTGAATCATTTAATAATTCGAGAAGTTGTTTAACCTCAGAAACTATCTCTTCAATTTGCGAATTTTCATTAACAACTTGAAGTAATGCCTCTGCATATGGTGTTGTAACTGAATTTAAAAGTGGCATTAGTTCACCTCAATATTAATAATCGATTGAGTGACCAAATTTTCTTGTGTTGTTTTATCAAGTCTATTTGGGAGAGAATCTAAAGCTTTCTTAATTGCTAGTTCAACAGCTTCTTTTCGAAGTTGAGAAATTGCTCTGGATGCTTCAGAGCTCTCATCAGAAATTGCACTTTGTTTAATTCGTGCCATCTCTTCGATTGCTTTTTTCTCACTTTCCATTCTGATTGATTCAGATCTTTTGAGAGAATCTGCTTTTATTTGAGAAGCTTTCTCTTCTGCTAAAGATAAGTCTTTCTTTGCCTTCTCTAAAGATTGTGTTGCATTGAGGAGTCGATCTTCAGCATCTTTCAATTCAAGAAGGATTCCTTCTCTCCTTTTTTGAAGCATTTTACCTAGGAAACCAGGCAAAAATTTATAAAGACCGAAAACAACTACAGCCCAATTTATGATGTTAGTTTCGAATAAATTGAAATTTAATCCAAAACCTTCTGTAGCCAAAAGAGTTAAATTCATTTTTCTAGAATCAATCTGCTAACAATAAGTTCGCTTAAATCATCAGCCTGTTTTGAAAGTTGATCACGAGCAGCAGACGTCTGACTTTCAATTTCTAGCCTTGCTTTTTCTTTTGAAGCATTTGCTTCATTGTTAGCAAGATCTAGTGCTTCTTTATAAAGCTTGTCAGACTCATTCTCAGCTTCGCTCACAATTTTTTGGGCTTCTGTACGAGCACTTTGAAGCTGAGTTAATAAATCAGCTTCTAATTTTTTTACCTCTGAAAGTTTATTTTTGGCCTCAATAATATTATTACTTACGAACTTTTCTCTTTTTTCAACAACATTGCCAACAGGTTTAAAAAAGAGAGAATTTAATATGTAAGTAAGAGCAACTACTTGGATCGCCATTAGAGGCAAAGTGGCATTTATATCAAATAATCCACCTTCTGTAGCACCAAAAAAATTAAAGGCCAACATATGATTCAGTTGAAGTTAAAAAATTAAATTTAAATATTGCTAATAAGAAATAGAAGCAATATTAACTTTTAGGAAAAAGGATTCGCAAAAAGTAGTACCAAAGCCACAACTAATCCGTAAATTGTTAATGACTCCATGAAAGCAAATGATAAAAGAAGAGTTCCTCTGATTTTACCTTCAGCTTCTGGTTGACGGGCAATACCCTCAACAGCACCTTGAGCTGCGTTACCTTGTCCAAGACCTGGGCCAATAGCACCTAGACCAACTGCTAAACCAGCAGCTACAACTGATGCAGCGGAAGTAATCGAATCCATAATTTAAAATAAAGAGCTTAATACTTGTGATAAATCTTTTTTGTCATACACGCTTGGACATCCTTTAATTTAAGAATGGGTCTGATATTTTCAGACCTACGCGATTAGATATTTTGGCAGATTACAGACACTTTGTAAAAGCGTCTGAATGTATTAGAAGACAGCTAATGATGTTCTTCAACAGCTTCTCCAATGTAATAGGCAGCTAGAGTCGCGAAAATCAATGCCTGAATTGCACTAGTAAACAATCCTAGAAACATTACAGGTATTGGTAGAATTAGTGGAACTAAAAAGACTAAAACACCAACAACTAGTTCGTCAGCCAAAATATTTCCAAATAGCCTAAAAGATAGTGATAAAGGTTTAGTAAAGTCCTCTAGAATTTTAAAAGGAAGCATAATTGGAGTTGGGTGAACATAGTATTCAAAATATCTCCAACCTTTATTGCTTAAACCGGCATAGAAATAAGAAAGTGAAACCAATAAGGCCAAGGCTATTGTTGTATTGATATCTGCAGTAGGTGCTCCCAACTCTCCACTAGGTAACTTAATCAATCTCCAAGGAATTAAAGCTCCGCCCCAATTACTTACAAATACGAATAAAAATAAAGTACCTATAAATGGCATCCAATCTCTATAAACTTTTTCACCTATTTGAGTCCTTGCAAGATCTCTTATGTAATCCCATAGAAACTCAAGCAAGTTTTGCAGGCCTTTAGGATCATTGCCCATTTTTTTAGTTCCCAAAGAGACAAAAACTAATAAAGCACCTAATAAAATCCAAGATGTCAAAAATACCTGCCCGTGAAGTCTGATATTTCCAATTTGCCAATAAAGATGTTGACCAACTTCTAATGCTGCAAAATTTGTTAGCAAGGAATTAAAGAACATTTGATTTGAGTAAAAATTTACTTAAGAACGTGAGAAATAAAAAATGAGTGATGGTTTATAAATAAAAAAACCTATCATTGCAGGAAAAATATCTAAAGATCCTAGCTTGCTCGCAAAAATAAAGAGACAAACTGGAACTAATAGTTGCAATTTTGATACACCTGATGATTCTTTACCAAGTTTTCCTACACTTTTAGCAAGCAAACGTAAGTAAAAAATACCGGCAATTGCACCTATAAAAATACTAAAACCAAAAGTAAATCCGAGAAAAATTCCAGTTATTGATGATAATAAAATAGAAACAATAAAAGTAATTCCAAAAATTGTTAGTTGCAATTTTGTGTATTCATCATTTTGAGAAAGCAAATTATCTATTTGATTGGCAATGCCATATTTACTTTTTTTGATGATCGAATTATCAAGAGATTGAGGAAATTGAACATTCTCATTTGAAGGATGCTCAAGTTTTTTTCTATTTGAGTCCACTGATGTGAACATAGTTTAGAAACCCCCTCTGAATGGTTTGAAGTAAGTATATAAACTCAGGGAATCTATCACGGAGAGGTACCTTTTAGCTAGTTTTTTTTTATAAAAAATTAATTCTTAAGATTTACGATTAATTTATAGACCATTTTTTAATTTATTCTTAGAGAATAAATTTTATGAAAAGTAATCTTTTTAATTAATTTACACTTTAAAACGTTGATAAAAGACTTGGCAAAATATCAATTAAACGTCTCAATAGTAAATATACATTTAAAAAATTGGAGATAAGTCAAGAAAAAATAAAATATAAAAGAATTTCTAAAAGAAAAAAAATCCTTAGTTTTGATAACAAAAAGAATAAAAGAAATTTAATAGATTTTATATTTCCCTTGCCTTGGACAATATGGCCTTATGAGGCAAAAATTCTGATATTGCTAATTGGAATTTGGTCAATATTAGGAATATGCATTCTAGGATCTTCAAGTTGGTGGGTGGCTAGTAGAGAAATGGGAAATTGGGCTTATTTCTTAAAAAAACAAATTATTTGGACAATTCCAGGCATTGGTCTATTTTATTTTGTTCTTAATACGAAAATTAGAAATCTTTTAAAGTTTTCAAGAATTATTTTTTATATTTTATTTTTTTTGATTTTTCTAACCAATATTACTGGAATTACAGTGAATGGCTCTTCAAGATGGCTAGTACTAGGGAATTTACGTCTTCAACCATCTGAATTAATAAAACCTTTTCTAATTCTTGAAGCTTCTAACCTTTTTGCTCATTGGAATCTGATAAAGAATGATAAAAAATTAATTTCAATTTTCTCCTTTGGTTTTTTAATTTTATTAATACTCAAACAGCCTAATTTAAGTACTGCATCATTAACTGGAATTCTTTTTTGGGTAATGGGTTTATGTGGAGGCGTAAAACTTAGTTCTCTTTGCTCATTTGCTTCATTAGGATTCATTACTGGATGTATTAGTATCCTTAATAACGAATATCAAAAACTTAGAGTTACTTCATTTATTAATCCGTGGAAAGATCAACAGGAAAGTGGATTTCAATTGGTTCAGAGTTTATTAGCTATAGGTTCGGGTGGTCTTTTTGGCCAAGGTTTTGGCCTATCTGTACAAAAATTACAGTATCTACCCTTCATGTATACAGACTTTATTTTTGCCATTTTTGCAGAAGAATTTGGTTTGTTGGGGTGTACTTTATTTTTAGGATTTTTGGCAGTATTCTCTTATATAAGCCTAAGAATTAGTCTTAAGTGCAGGAACAACTATGCAAAATTAGTTGCTATCGGATGTGGTATTTTGTTGACCGGTCAATCAATAATGCATATTGCTGTAGCGACTGGTTCAATGCCTACTACAGGCTTACCACTACCCTTCATTAGTTATGGTGGCAATTCATTAATCGCGTCTTTTTTTATTGCAGGTATGTTACTGAGATGTTCATTAGAATCAACAGGATTCATAGGTATGATTAGTACACGAAAGACTATTAATTAGTTAGAATTTAAAGGATTTAAGTTAAGCTATCGATTCATTTAATTTAGTTATTTCAGAATTATCTCAAAAGGGTAATCTGCTGATGCAGAATGGTCTTAATAGTCCTGGTCCACTTACTATATTTTTGGTTTTCAGCGCAGGACTTTTAACAAGTCTTGGGCCATGCTCATTATCACTACTTCCAGTCACAATTGCTTATATAGGAGGAACAGAGAAAAATAAATTTAAACTTATTAGTTTTTCAGGAGGAGTCGTTTTTTCGCTTGTTGCACTAGGGGCTGCGAGTGGATTCTTAGGTAAAATATACGGGCAGATTCCATCTTATTACACTTCACTTGTTGCCTTAATAGCAATAATAATGGGTTTAAATTTATTAGGAATTCTAAAGTTTCAGTTTCCGAATGGACCTGATCTAAAAATAATAGAAGATAAAATACCATCCCTCATAGCACCTTTTATAATTGGAACTACTTTTGGGCTAGCCTCTTCACCTTGCATCACTCCAGTTTTAGCAACTCTTCTAGCTTGGGTATCGCAAGCTAAAAACCCGATAATTTCTATTATTTTTTTATTTTTCTTTGGAATAGGCCAAGTTACTCCATTGATCATTGCGGGAGCCACGGCAGAAAACTTAAAAAAATTTTTAGAGCTTAGAAAATTTAGTCAAATAATTCCCACCTTGAGTGGGATATTTTTAGTTGCCCTTGGATTATTAAATTTACTTTCAAATTGGATTTAAATGATGATTTTTAAGAATCTTATTTTAAAAATATCAAGTTTAAGATTCGCTATATCACTGATAATTTTTATAGCTATTACAAGTAGCATAGGTACATTTATACCTCAAAGTAATAATAAAAAATTTTACATTGATAATTTCGATAATGCTCCCATTTTTGGATTTCTAGATGGAGAAAAAGTCTTAAAACTTCAATTGGATCATATATATACAAGCTTTTGGTTTTTATTCACATTAATTCTTCTTTGCATTTCCCTAGCAGCTTGTAGTTTAAGGAGGCAAATCCCTTCATTAAAAGCTTCATTAAAATGGATTGAATACAAGAGCGAAAAAAAATTTAGCAAACTGCAATTAACTTCAAGTCACTCAATCAATCAAGATGGAGACCACATATCAAAAGTAGATTTATTACTTAAAAAAAGGGGATGGAAAACATACAAATTCAAAAGTCATATTTCTGCAAGAAGGGGATTAATTGGGAAAATCGGTCCTTTAGTTGTACATATCGGATTAATAATCTTACTTATTGGATCAGCATATGGAAGTTTTACAAGTCAATCAAAAGAACAATTTTTACTGCCTGGAGAAAGTTTGGATCTTGTTAATGAGAGCACAGACTCAAAAGCTAATGTAAAATTAGTCGATTTTTTCATAGAACGAGAAAGTAATGGTATACCCAAACAGTTTATTTCAAAGTTAAATTTTTCTTCTGAAGATTTAAATTTAAATCAAATAAAAACCGCCAAAGTTAATCACCCAATCAGGTTTAAAGGATTGACTATTTATCAAGCTGATTGGGCAATATCAAATATTGTTTTAGAAATAGATAATATACTTTATCAATTACAATTAAAAGAAATTCCCGAAATCGGAAATCAAGTTTGGGGCGTTTTAGTTGAATTAGGATCAGAGACTAAAAAAAATTACCTCTTAACAATAGATAATGAAAATGGTCCACTTAAAATTTCCAATATAGAAGACTTTTCTGGCAATAATCTCTATATCAATGACAATTCCTTAGAAGTTAATTCTTCAAAATTATCTCTGAAAAAAATAATCCCTAGCAGTGGATTAATAATTAAAAATGATCCGTCTATACCATTTATTTACTTTTCTTTTATTTTAATAATTTTTGGAACAATAATAAGTCTTATACCAACTAACCAATTATGGATTCTTGTAAATAAAGAATCACAAAAGTTATCAATTGGAGGTCTTAGCAATAAAAATCTAGTTGGTTTTAAAAAAGAATTTTTTAAATTATCAGAAGAAATAAAAAATTTTTAATTTTTTTTCTGTCCACTAAAAATATCTAACTGCATAGAAACATTCCCTCTAGGGTTAAATGCAGCATTTAAATGTATCCAGTGAGGTGAGCCTTCATTCACCAAATCGTCCATAATTCTATTAACAACTTCCTCATGTGATATTTTTATATCTCTAAAATTATTAATATAAAGTTTTAAAGACTTCAACTCATAGACTCTCAAATTAGGTTGATAAATAATATTTAGCTTTGCAAAATCAGGATATCCAGAAAAGGGACACTTACATGTAAATTCGGGTAACTGGATAGAAACTTCATAAATTCTTTTCTTGTTTGGATTTTCGAAACAAATTATTTTTGATTCTTCAATAATTCTTTCACCATATAGTGGTCTTAATGTCGAATCATCTAATTTAGCTGTACTCATTTTTTAGTAGAACTTATTTACTAAACCTATATAAAAACATCAAATTCCGCAAAAATCTCAACAAGCTTAACTATTACAATTGACTAAGTTAAAAGCTGTTAAATCTTATTTTAGTATCAGTTGTAACATTCATAACGGTGTTCTAAAGGGTTATATGTGTTTAGTTCAAAGAAAATTTAATGGACATTTGTTTAATAACTATCGATAAAAACTTAAATAAATCCCTTCAACCAAAAAGTGCAATTGGAATGTTATGGCTGCAAACACACTTTGCGAATGACAAGTGGGAAGCATTATCAAATAGTACAGTAATTATTTCTGAAGAAAACTCCCAATTGTTAATTGAAGACGCCACGAATGCAGGCCTTAATATTAAATGTTTTTCTGATATTTCAATGTTGGATGTTTTCCCAAAAAACAATTAAAATAAGAATATTCAATCTTTAATCATGAAGAAAATTGAAGCAATCATACGTCCATTTAAGCTGGAGGATGTAAAAATTGCATTAGTAAACTCTGGTATTGTTGGAATGACAGTTAGTGAAGTCAGAGGTTTTGGAAGGCAAAAAGGACAAGTTGAAAGATATAGAGGTTCCGAATTTACTGTTGAATTCCTTCAGAAACTCAAAGTAGAAGTTGTAGTAGAAGATGAAAAGGTTAATTCAGTCATAGATGCAATTGCTGAAGCAGCCAAAACTGGAGAGATAGGTGACGGGAAAATATTCATCACATCAATTGATTCCGTTGTGAGAATTAGAACTGGAGACAAAGATGAAGAGGCTCTTTAATTCACAGAGTTTCTCTTACTAAATTTTGTATATATTCATTATTAATCTTTGGATTTGACTCGCTTTTTAAGCACATCCAAGCTAGATATTCATGATTTCCAGCAGGACCTACTAGAGGAGAAGCTATCAAATTCTTAATATTCCATTGAAAACTTTTAGCACTTTCAATAACAGACTCTATAGCCTCAATATGGAATTTAGGATGGCGAACAACGCCACCTTTACTAACTTTATCTTTACCCACTTCAAATTGGGGTTTAATTAAAAATATTCCCTCTATATTATTCCCTACTAATAAATTACTAATAGATTTAAAAACTAATCTTAATGAAATAAAAGACAAATCAGCAACCACAAAATTTGGTAATTCATCACTTCTAGATAAAAGATCATGAGGTTTTAAATTTCGAATATTTGTTCGTTCAAAAAGTATGACTTTTGGATTATTTCTAATCTTCCATGCAGTCTGTCCATAACCAACATCTATCCCATAAACTAATTTTGCTCCTTGTTGCAATAAGCAATCAGTAAATCCCCCAGTTGAGATTCCTGCGTCAATACATATTTTATCTTTTACTTTAATTTTAAGTCTTTTAAATGCCTCCAATAATTTTTCACCTCCCCTTGAAACAAACATAGGTTCGGAATCAATAAAAAATTTAGATCCAATTAATATTTGCTGTCCAGGTTTATCCAATACTTTTCCATTGACATCTCTAACCTTGCCAGCAAGAATTAAACCTTGGGCTTTTTGACGAGTTTCACATAAACCTTTATTAAAAAGATAAAGGTCTAATCTACTTTTTTTAATCATCAATTAATCAAAAAAAAAAGACTGAATAATCAACTTCTACAAGATTAAGATCCAAATTCTTTAATACTTTCTAATTTTAAATTAGAACTAAAAAATTACCCATTAATAACAAAAGAAATAAATGCAAACATTTTATTATTTAAACTTTCTTTAATCGGCAGAAAAATGTTACATAAGAAAATAATAATTAGGCAAATATGTTCAATGGCAAGTACATCTTTAAGGTATAGGGCAATAATTCGATTTTGGTTATAAAGTTTAAATTGATGATTTATAAAAATTGTGATCGAGCGTTACACATTACCCGAAATGGGGAGAATCTGGACTGAAAGCGCAAAATTTCAGAGTTGGCTTAAGGTTGAAATAGCTGCATGTGAAGCAAATTTTTCCCTCGGAAAAATTCCTGAGAATGCCTTGAAAGAAATTCGTTCAAATGCAAATTTTGATGAATCCAGAATTAAAGAAATTGAGAAAGAAGTGAAACATGATGTCATAGCATTTCTTACAAGCGTTAATGAATTTGTAGGAGACTCCGGAAGATATATACATGTTGGTATGACTAGTAGTGATGTACTTGATACTGGCTTATCTATTCAGCTAAAAGATTCTTGTGAATTGTTGTTAGAAGAAATTGAGAGATTAGAAAATGAAGTCAGATTACTAGCAAGGAAGCATAAAAATACATTAATGATTGGCAGATCCCATGCTATCCATGGGGAGCCAATTTCCTTTGGTTTTAAACTTGCCGGATGGTTAGCAGAAATACTACGAAACAAAAAAAGATTGTTAACACTAAAAGAATCCGTCGCCATTGGCCAAATTAGTGGTGCTATGGGAACTTACGCTAATACTAACCCTGAAGTAGAACAAATAACTTGTGATTTACTCGGCTTAAAACCAGATACAGCAAGTACCCAGGTTATATCAAGAGACAGGCATGCTGAATATGTTCAAACAATTGCACTCGTTGGTGCTTCGCTTGATAGGTTCGCAACTGAAATAAGAAATTTACAGAGAACTGACGTTTTAGAAGTTGAGGAAGGATTCACAAAAGGGCAGAAAGGAAGTTCAGCAATGCCTCACAAAAGAAATCCTATTCGAAGTGAAAGAGTAAGCGGTTTAGCTAGGATTTTGAGGAGTTACGTCTTAACAGCTCTGGAAAATGTCCCACTTTGGCATGAAAGAGATATAAGCCATAGTTCAAATGAACGTATCATGTTACCTGACGTATCAATATGTTTGCATTTTATGCTCAGGGAAATGAAAGATATAGTGAGCAATTTGGAAGTTTATCCAAAAAATATGCTCAAAAATTTAAATATATATGGAGGTGTAATCTTTAGTCAAAAAGTTTTACTTTTGCTTGTAAAGAAGGGCTTGTCTAGAGAAAAAGCTTATAGCCTAGTACAGAAAAATGCGCATCAGGCCTGGAATACTCAGAATGGGGATTTCAAACAAAATATAGAAAGAGATAATGAAATAATGGATTTTATTGATCAAAGTGACTTAGAAGAATGTTTTAACCCTTCAATTCATCTTAATAATTTAAGTGTAATATGGGAGAAGTTAGATATCTAGGATTACTGAAAACCTTATCTAAGTTAAACCAGTGTTTTCAGAGGAATAATGACAAAAAACTTTAGGATTGAAAAAGATAGTATGGGAACAATAGAGGTTCCTATTCAAGCTTTGTGGGGAGCACAAACACAAAGATCGATAATAAATTTTTCTATTGGAGAAGAATTAATTCCAATTGAGTTTATTTATTCACTCACCCTCATAAAAAAAGCTGCTTCAATTGCGAATTTCAATTTAGGGTTAATAGATAAAAGAAAAAAAGATTTGATTGTAGAGGCATGTACAGAAATACTTAATGGGCTGCATGATTCACAGTTTCCCTTAAAGGTTTGGCAAACAGGAAGTGGTACGCAAACAAATATGAATGTTAATGAGGTAATTTCAAATATTGCAGCATTAAAAACAAATTCAAAACTTGGTAGTCATCAACCAATTCATCCGAATGATGATGTAAATAAATCTCAGTCAACTAATGATACTTTTCCTGCTGCTATTCAAATATCTGTTGTTAGTGAAATAATCAAAAACTTAGTTCCAACAATAAGAGAACTTACGAAGATCCTTGATAAAAAAAGTGAAGAATGGAAAGACCTTATAAAGATAGGAAGAACCCATTATCAAGATGCAGTGCCTCTTACTTTTGGGCAAGAAATATCAGGATGGTCAGAGCAACTAAAAGATGCTGAGAATGCAATTATTATGAGTCTGAATGAATTGTATTTCTTACCTCTGGGAGGAACTGCAGTTGGTACAGGGATTAATTGCCCAAAAGGATTTTGCGAAGAGTCTATAAAATCAATTTCCGATGATACTAATCTAATGTTCTATACATCAAAAAATAATTTTTCTATCATGGCCTCGCATGATCGTCTAGCTCAAGTAATGAGTCAGATAAAAATATTAGCAGGTGCATTATTTAAAATTTCAAATGATATAAAAATACTATCTTCTGGTCCAAGATCAGGAATATATGAATTAATTATCCCTCAAAATGAACCTGGAAGTTCTATCATGCCGGGTAAAGTGAATCCGACCCAATGCGAAGCTTTATCAATGGTTTGCACTCAGATAATGGGTCTTGAATATGCAGTTTCAATGGCAAATTCTAGCGGCACTTTACAGATGAATGAATATAAGCCTCTTATTGTATTTAATATTCTTACAAGTTTAAAATTACTTAAAAATGCAATAGAAAATTTCAGAATAAAATTAGTTTTGGGGATGGAACCTAATCAAAAGAAAATGAAGTTAAATTTAGACAATTCACTAATGTTGGTTACAGCCATAGTGCCAAAAGTTGGTTATGAAAAAGCAGCTGAAATTGCAAACCTTGCCTTCAAAGAATCATTAAATTTAAAAGAGGCAACACTCAAATTAGGTTATTTAAATGAAGATGAATTTGATGAAGCAATGAATATTAATTCAATGATTTGATTAAAAAACTTAAGAATTATTGTCAATTCTTTTTGTTGCAGGATTAATATCTTCAGAGACTTTTATAAGATCATTAGATTCAGAAACAGGAAAACGATTAATAGCTTTTAATGCGAGTTTGGCTTTACTTTTTAATTTATTACTAACACCAATACAGTATTGAACTTGAGAAAGGACATCAATTGATCTTCTAATAATCCTTACTACATCTCCTTCGTCTAATGAAGTATTGAAAACCAAATCTTTCCATTTTTTCCCCCTTGCCCATTCAGAAATAATTCCAGTCAACTCTGTTTCTAAATAGATAGGAATTTCAATATGAAACTTATTTTGTTGAGAAGTGACTAATTTTCTTAAACCATCTAATTCATTAAAAACATCTATCACCTTTGAAGAAGGCCTGAAATTACACCAAAGATTAGGCCTCCTTACATCAACACATATAGCTTGAATAATTGCAGCTAACTCAGGAGGATCTAAATCGTCCAAATACCCACTTACTAAAACAAGACCAATCCATAATTCATTTTCACTCCTTATTGCACCAACTGTTTTTCCAACTTCTGTTAATTCCAAATCATTTAAACAACCAAAATGATTCAAAATTTTAATCAAATCGGTAAAAGTTCTCCAATTATGATTTTCTTTATCCTCAAGAAGTTTTTTTCTCATATTTATTTCTTGTTCAACATCAATAATTCTTTTTCTATATTTCTTTAATTTCCTGGAGTCTCCAAATCTATGTGCGGGATGATCAGTGACAGTTTCTTCTAAATAATTAATTTGTTGCTGTTGTGCCAAAACTTCCGTTGTGAGGTCATATTGAGGAGTTTGCAAATCAATTTTTTTAGAAACTTCTAAAATTCGATCCGCAAAATGCTGCGACATATCATCTCCCCTAAATACCTCTCCAGAAAAATACATATTTGGTGCTTCAAGTCCTAAGACATCAATTGCATCCAAATCATTAAAAATACCTACTATGAATGAGGGTTTTATAAGAATAAATAAATTATCAATTGTTAAACACAATAAACTCTTAATTTTTTGTGATTCATATATTTTCTTACAAATTAATCCTGGAACAACTTTTCTTTTAATTTGAGGAGCTTTGATTGAAATTAAGCATCCATCTTTAATATATGGGAGTGCATTAGTGATCTCTTCTGATAATTTTTCTGCTGCTTGTTTTTCTAAAATTTTCAAGATTCTTCTCTGTTCTTTAAGACGATTTTTTAACTTTTCGTAGGCATCAAAATCTTTCCATGAAACATTAGATGTAATTTTTTTTAATTCAATTAAATCCTTATCTAAATTTTCAAGAATTATATTCTCACCTGAGGATTCACCCAAATATAAAAAACTACCAAAACTTCTTTTAATTAATTCTTTAGATTTCTCTAAAGTATAGCTTTGTAAAAGATTAAGTACCATTCCATAGCTAGGCGTGAATTGACTCTCTAAAGAATTTGGTTTACTAATAGCCAGTGCACTTGCTTCTTTGGCACCTTCGAATCTTGTTTGTAATGTAACAACATATCCTTGGGTATCTTTTCCTCTTCTTCCAGCTCTTCCTGACATTTGCAAAAATTCACTACTAAATAATAATCTATGCCCATCTTCTGTCCTTTTTGATAAAGAAGAAATAACAGTTGTCCTTGCGGGCATATTTATTCCTGCAGCAAGAGTTTCAGTTGCAAAAACAACTTTTATCAAACCTTGCTGAAATAATTCCTCAACCAACTCTTTCCATGCAGGCAATAATCCAGCATGATGAGATGCAATACCGCGTTTTAATGCCTCGCATTGAGATTTATCTTTAATTGCCTCTTGATTATTTTTAAGATAAACATCTAATTTTTGGGAGATCATATTTGCTTCTGTATAACTTACTAAAGTTAAATCTTTTATATTCTCAATAGCCTTGTCACATCCTCTTCTACTAAAAATAAAATAAATTGCTGGCAACATATTTCGTTCAGCTAGTTTGGAGATCACAAAGCCAATTGAGGGAGACTTTGGTTGCATTATCCTGCCCACTTTTCCTCTCATTTTCTGCCCTTTAGGAGCTCTCCAAATCTTACAGTTAGGATGAATTCCATTACCCTTATTATTTAAAAGTGGGTGAAGACCTTTAACACTACAAAAAATAAAATCAAGTGGGACTGGTCTCTTATCACTATTAATTAGTACTGTGGGTCCATGAACTTTTTCTATCCAATTTTGTAGTTGATCTGCATTAGCTATTGTTGCTGATAAAGCTATTATTTGAGTTCTAGTAGGGCAATGGATTATAGTTTCTTCCCAAACTGTGCCTCTTTGGGGGTCATTCATGTAATGACATTCATCAAGAATCACAGATTCTAAATTTTCTAAGGGATCATCAAATTCATCAAATTCGCCATAAAGCATGTTCCTAAAAATCTCAGTCGTCATGACTAAGATTGGTGCTTCTCTATTTATACTTATATCTCCAGTTAAAAGACCAACTTTATTCTCACCATATTGATTAGCAAAATCTCTAAACTTTTGGTTTGATAGGGCCTTTAAAGGTGTTGTATAAAAAACTCTGCTGTCATGAGATAAACCTCTATATATAGCAAATTCACCTATCAATGTTTTACCCGAACCTGTTGGTGCCGTTAAAACAACAGAATTTCCGCTATTAATAGCTCGTATTGCCTCTAATTGGAAATCATCTAGCGGAAAGGGGAAATATTCCTCTAAATTAAGCAATATTTGTGATTGAAGAGAGGATGAGTTAACTTCTTAATATATGATCTATATAGATATTAATAAACAAAAAATACCTTGCAAACTTTAATAGTAAATCTAAATCTTTTTAATTAAATCCGTTATATTTTATTTTGCCAAATGAAAAAAATAAAAATTCCAAAAAATAGAATCCGTAAATTAAAGACATTTTCTTTAGGTAAAAAACCATTCGAACTTAGAAGTTCGAATTCACAAAATAAAAAACTTATAGACTTATGCAGTAATGATTATTTTGGATTAAGTAGGGACAAGGATTTAATAAAAGCTGCTTACAAAATAAGCCTTTTAGAAGGTATTGGTTCAGGTAGCTCTAGGTTTATTACAGGTTCAAGACCAATACATGAATTATTAGAAACAGAACTTGCCAAGTGGCTTGGTCAAGAGAAAGTATTACTTTTCCCAAGCGGATTTCAAGCAAATATAGCCGCTATCCAGGCTTTAACAAACAGAAATAGTATCGTAATAGCAGATAAATTTATCCATAACTCTTTATTGGTTGGAGTCAAAGCTGCTCAAGCAAAACTGGTTCGATTTTCACACAATAATTTAAAAGATTTAGAAGATAAAATTATTAAATCTAACCTCACAAAAAATTCCATTTTAGTTGTTGTTGAATCTCTTTATAGCATGGAGGGATCAATTGCTCCGCTCAGAGAAATAACGGAAATTTGCAAAAAAAATAGTGTTCAATTATTAGTTGACGAAGCTCATGCAATTGGGATCTTAGGCCCTGAAGGCAGGGGTTTAAGTTTTAATTGCCGTCGGGATATAACTATGATTACTGGAACTTTTGGAAAAGCATTTGGAAGCGGTGGAGCTTTCATAGCTTCCAATTCAGAAATTGGTGAATATCTTATCCAAACAAGTGGTGCATTTAGGTACACAACCGCGCTTGCTCCATCTTTAGCTGCTGGGGCACTAGAAGCTTTGAAAAAAATTTTAGAAAATAAAGAATGGGGTAATGATTTGTTATCTTCTGCGAAGGTATGGAAAGATGAAATTATTAAAAATTCTAGTTTTCCAGTTCAAGGAGATTCTCACATTTTATCAATTATTGTTGGCCAAGAAGAGAAGGCAATTTATCTACAAAAATATCTTGAAGAAAATGGATTTTTAGCAATTGCTATAAGACCTCCAACTGTTCCAGTGGGGCAATCTAGAATCAGAATAACAATAAGAAGAAACTTAGAATTGAATCAGCTAAAGAATTTCATTGCAGTATTAAAAGAGTTTAAATGAAACAAATTATTACTCAGCATGGGTGGGGACTAAATAAACATTTCTGGGATGATTATAAAGTTGATTTTTTAAAAAATAATTGGCATTGGCAAGATAATGAAAGAGGCTATTTTTCGAAAAATAATTATCAAGCAAAATGGATTAAAAGCGACTATAAAAAAGAAATCAGAATGACTTTATGCCATTCATATGGTTTTCATTTAATGCAAAAAAAAATTTTAAAAGAAGCAACTCATATTGTTCTTATCAATTCTTTTAATAATTTTCTTCCTGTAAGTAATAAGAGAAACTTTATTTTGAGGTCTCTAAAAAGAATGGAAACAAAAATAATAAAAGATGAATCTAAGGATATGTTGAAAGAATTTATACATAGATCATTTATGCCAAATGATATAAATAATAGTTTTAAAAATATCTTTTATAAAAGTTTAGAGAGTTTAAATAAAACTCTTCTTTTAAATGATTTAAAACAACTTTACATCAATAGAGATTTTCCAGTATTTTTTAAAAAAGATTGCAAAATAATTTTTATAAAATCAGAAAATGATTTTATTCTTGACAACGAATCAAATAATAACTTTTTAGATTCCTTAAACAATACACTTGATAGGAAGCCAATGTTAATTAAATTAGCTCAGCAGGGTCATTGCTTGAATAATCTAAATTTATACAAGATCTTACTTAATAAATTTAATGATTGAAATGGATAATAAACATTGGAACGAGAAAATAAAAAATAATTTCAATAATGCTGCATATAGGTATTTTGAGTATTCAAATATTCAGAAGTTTTTTGCAAAAAAGATTGTTCAATTTATCAAAGAATTAAATCCCAAAAAAAAAGGTGAATGGATAGATCTAGGATCAGGAACAGGACTATTAGCTGATGAAATAGAAAAAAAATTTTCTTCCCAAAAAGTATCCAGAATTGATTTCAGCAAAAAAATGCTTCTTGAGAATAAATTATCTAGTAAAAAAATTTTATGGGATTTGAATAATGATTTACCGCCTGAAGTCAATAATTGTTCTCTATTATCATCTAACTTTTGCATACATTGGTTAAACAACCCAGAAAAGATAATAAAAAATTGGTTTAGTAAATTAATACCTGGAGGTTTTTTAATCATTTCATATCCAACAAAAGATTGTTTTCCTGAATGGAAAGATACTTGTAGAAAAATTGATATTGAATATAGTGGTCTTAATTTCCTTAGCTCTAAAGAATTACTAAAAGATTTCAAATCAACTGAAATATATTATTCAGAAAAGTTTAATTATCTTGAAAATTTTGAAGATGTATATAAACTTTTTAGAAGCATTAAAAATGTAGGGGCACAATCAACTTATCGTAAACGCAAAACAGTGAGAGAGTTAAAAAAAATTCAAAAGTTTTGGCCAAAGAATTACAATAATACAGTGAACCTTTCATGGCAAATTGAGATTCAAATCATAAAGAAATTATGAGTAGTCAGCATAGTATTTTCAAATTTATAATTTGTGGAACAGATACTGATATTGGAAAAACTTTAATCAGCTCTTTTTTCGTTAAAGGATTAAATTCCTTTTATTGGAAGCCTATTCAAAGTGGTATTGAATCGCAAACTGATAGTCAAACTGTTGAAAAACTTGCACAAGTAAGTAAAGAGAAAATCGTTAAAGAAGCTTACGTCTTTACAAAACCTCTATCTCCTCATTGGGCTGCTGAAATTGATCAAAAAACTATTAACTTTAACATGTTGAAATTACCAAAAGTAAAAGGCTCATTAATTGTAGAAACTGCAGGTGGATTAATGGTTCCAATAACACGCAATTTTTTGCAAATAGATCAAATAAAACAATGGGATCTTCCTGTAATACTTGTATGTAAGAGCTCACTTGGTACTCTTAACCATACCCTGCTTAGTATTGAGGCCTTAAAACGAAGAAATATTGAGATTTTAGGTTTAGTAGTCAACGGCGAAAAACACTTAGATAATCCAAAAACTCTAGTAGATTTTAGTGGTATTCCGTTAATTACTGAATTTCCTTACATCAAAAAAATAGACTCAAATAATTTAGATATACTATGGAAAGAACTTGACATTAAAAATAAGTTGATCTCACTTTTAAATTCAAAAATAAGTTAAATGAAATCTTTGGATTCAAAAACTCCAAATCAAGATTGGCACCCAAATATTTGGCCACCTTTTACACAAATCAATAACAGCAAACCGCAGATAGAAGTAACTCATGGTAAAGATGCCCTCCTATTTACTAAAGATCCTAAAAAAGAACTAATAGATGCAATTAGTAGTTGGTGGGTAACTCTTCATGGTCATAGTAACGAATATATTGCAGATGCCATTTTTGATCAATCAAAAAAACTTGAGCAAGTTATATTTGCTGATTTCTTGCATCCACAAGCAAAAAAATTGGCAGAAAGACTTAGTGAATTAACAAAACTAGAAAGATTATTCTTTTCTGATAACGGATCTACTGCAGTGGAAGTCGCTTTAAAAATTGCCTTTCAATCTTGGCAAAATAGAGGAGAGACAAGAACCCAAATAGTAGCTTTTGATGGCGCCTATCATGGCGATACATTTGGAGCAATGGCTTTAGGTGAAAGAAATATTTTTAATGAGAATTTCGATAATCTTATGTTCCCAGTTAGGAGGGTCTCATGGCCTTCAACTTGGATGAACGATGAAGAAGTAGAAAATAAAGAAAATGAGGTTATCCAAAAATTAGAATCTCTACTTGATACTCCCACAGTTGCCGTAATCCTTGAGCCAATTGTTCAAGGAGCAGGAGGGATGAATATGGTTAGGCCTCAGTTTATAAAAAAAGTTTCAGAAATTATAAAAAATAATAATTCTTTGTTAATTGCCGATGAAGTATTGACTGGGTTTGGAAGATGTGGAAGCCTTTTTGCATTTCAAAAGGCAAAAATCATTCCTGATTTAATAAGTATTTCAAAAGGTTTAACTGGTGGATTTTTACCAATGGGAATAACTTTATGTAAAGAAAAAATTTTTCAATCCTTTATTGATGATTCTCCAAGAAAAACTTTTTGGCATGGACATAGTTTTACTGCTAATCCTTTAGGTTGTGCTGCGGCAAATGCTAGCCTTGATTTATTAGAAAAAGAACCACACAAATACCTTTCATTTGAAGAAAAACATTTATCTCATTTAATTAAATTTAAAAACTTACCTTATATAAAAAAGATAAGGGTATCTGGCACAATTGCTGCATTCGACTTAGATATTGGGAATAAAAAAGGATATTTTAATAATATTGGGAAAGAGATAAAGAGTCTTGCAATGGAGCAAGGTTTATTTATTAGACCCCTGGGGAATGTTATTTACCTCATGCCGCCTCTTTGTATAACCGATGATCAATTAGAAAAAAGTTACTGGATAATAAGGCAAATCTTAGACAATCTTTAGATAGAAATTTAAGGTCCCTGCAGTATTGCATTTTCCACATCTTCTCTATTAATGCAATAGGAAAATAGTCTTTTAGTTTCTTGTTCTTGACTTTCCCAGATAACACTTAAATCTTCTTGTTCAAAAATAATAGTTGCATTCCAATTTGAAAGTAACAGGTACCATTTAGATGGATTATTAACATCTTTCACAGCACCTAAATCAGTTAGCCACAATTCCAATGATTGAAGTGAATGTTGGTTAATAGGTTTTTTAGGGAGATTCACAGACTTTTTAAAAGTATCATCTTACTAACCATATAGGTATTGTATCTAATTCTTTGCCAGTAAAAGAGGCAATAAAAATTGAACAAATTAAACTAATAGAAATGATAATAATCAAAAGAAATAAAGAAAACAATTCTCCATTTGAAAAAGGTCTTCTATTCCCTATTAAATTTTGATTATTTGGATCGATTATTAAATTATTTAAAACTTTAGTAGTATTTTTACTTCTAGATTTTTCCTTTAGTTTTTCATCATATATTTTCCTCAAATTACTATTATTCAAATTTTCATAAGCTTCCAAAACTTCTTGAAATTTACTTTTAGCGTCGTCTATTTCTAAAGAAGTTGTATCAGGATGGAGCTCAATGGAGAGTTTGCAAAATGCCTTTCTTAATTCATGATTTGAGGCATTTTCATCTACACCTAAAATTTTGTAATAAGAAATTTCTCCTTTCAAAATAATCTTTTATTAATATTGTAATTCTAATAAATTTTTATTAAATAGAATGTATTTAATGAAAGGTAAAAATTTATATTTTTAACTACATGAAAAAACAAAACATTCCTGAAGAAATTTTTGCCTTAATAACTGAAGAAGAAATAAATATTTTTCAAGAGTTACAAATAAAAATTAAAGAATTAAATAATAAAACCAATCTAACTAGATTAATTGATGGGAATGATTATTGGGTATCTCAAGTTTTTGACAGTATTTGGCCATTTAAAGCCTTCCCAAATATTGATTTTAATAATAAAAAATTTTTAGATATTGGATCAGGCTGTGGCTTCCCAGGTTTAGCTTATGCCATAATTCATCCTAATTCAGAGATATACCTTATTGATTCTTCAAAAAAGAAAACAGATGCACTAAAAATCTTAATCAAAGAGATCAATCTCAAAAGCAATATTCATGTAATCAATGATCGTATTGAAAACTTAGCTCATCAATCTTCAATGAGAAATAGTTTCAATATAGCTGCCACTAGAGCGGTCAGTAATCCTTCAACAGTTTCAGAATATATTCTACCAATGCTAAAAAAAGAAGGGTTAGGAGTTTTATATTGTGGGAAATGGACTGATGAAGAAAGTAAAAATCTCGATAAAACTTTAGAAATATTAGAGGGCAAATTTAAAGAGAAAAAGAAGATTTTGTTACCAAGAAGTAAAGGTACCAGAAATATTATCCTTATTCAACCAAAAAATATTTGCCCTAAAATCTACCCAAGAAAAGTTGGCAAACCTGAGAAAAATCCATTATGAAATTATTTTTTTGATAATCTTTTAGCAACCTTATCCCCAAACTTTTCTTTTAAAGTTCTCAATTTTCTAATAACTTTTTTTGGATTTATATGACCTTCTAATACTTTCAATAATTGCACTTCAGAAACATCCGTATCTAATAAATTAGAGTTATTTCCTGGGAACCAGTGACTTCCATTTCCAAGCAATTGATATCTAGCTTTTGCAAATCCTTCCATATCCAACCAATCAATTAAATTTGAAAGCCAAAGCAGGGCGGCTATATTAATATTTCCTGGCGTATATTCCCAACTCGGCAAATTTCTATTCCAATTTTGATGCCACTCTAAACCCAAAGAATTAATTGATTCCTGCCTTAATCTGTTTATTATCTTTGGTACATACTTCTCAGATTCTGATAACAAAGAGACAGCTTCTAAATGCAAATCAAAATCTGCCTCTTTTGCAATACCCACACTAAGAGTATGGACATTTTGATTTCTTAAGCAAAAAAGATCGTTAAAAACTATAGGATGAAGTGGCTTACAAAGTTCCAACATTTTGTTTGAGGGAGTATGAAGATGCCCCCCTTTATCAGTGGGACTTATTATAAAAACCCCAAGATCATACTTATTTGCCAAATTTATAACCTTTGTATTTTCTTGATTGATAAAATACCAGTGCAAATTTACATAATCAAAAAAGTTTGTTGATATGGCCTTCTCTATGAGTGAAGATTTTCCATGAGTTGAAAATCCAATAGAGCCAATTAAATTTTCTTTTTGCAAATTTCTTAAAATATCAATACAACCTCCATCTTTAATAGCATGATATAAATGTTCATCTTTATTAATGCCATGTATTGCTAGCAAATCAATTCTTTTAACTTTTAATTTTTCAATACTTGTCATAACATCTCTCTTAAAAATTTCTGGATCACTATTTGGAGGAATCTTTGTTTGAATAATATTTGGAATTTTTTTTATATTTTTAAAACCCATTCCTAATTGCACCTCAGAAGTCCCATAATACTTAGCAGTTTCGACATGACTTAAGCCATATTTGTTTGCTAGATTTAAAATATTCTCTACTTTATTTTGTTCTTCATTTGAAATCTCAGAAAAATCTAATTGATCCCAACTTTTCTGAAATCTCATACCACCTAAAGATAAAATAGGGATCATCAGATTGGTTCGACCAAATCTCCGATATTGCATCCGTTTAAAATTAATGCTTATTCATTCTTGGTGGTTTTCCAAATGATTGAAACATATCCCTATCAAGACTATTTTCTAGATCGTCTAATTCTTCAAAATTCACCCAGTCAATACAATCAACAGGACACGTATCTATCGCTTCTTGTATAACTTCAGCACTATCTCCATCTTGCCTGATAGCTCGACTTCTACCATGAAATTCATCAACCATGAAAGTATTCGAAGCTACATGTACACAATATTGGCAACCAATGCATTTAGCCTCATTAACCCAAACAGCTTTTTCAGCTAACTGTCCACCTAGTACAGGCTCCCAGCCTGTAATCTCGATTTCTCCAAGATTATCAAATGGACTTGTAAAATCCATATTTTGGTATTAATTATCCCACTTGGTTAAAACCAATTCAATAGAACCATCATTTTGGTTTTTTTGTTCGATTATTTGGTAACCATCTTCTTTTGTTTTGGAAATAATTGTTTCATAGGCATACATTTGAGTAACTTTAGAGATAAATCTTTCTACTGGGAGCTCAAATTTCCACAGATCTAGATCAGTAACTAATTCATATGCATTTGAATTATTCTCCCATTTAAATCCAACTTTAGTGTCGCCAGGTAGATTCATGCTTATATCAACAGCTGTAAACTTACCTCTGTAGCCTTTAACAAACTTCTCTTCTTGGTTGATTATGTAACCAAGATTATTTAAGGCTTTAATTAATGGCTCTGCATCTTTGAGCTGAGTTTTAATCGTACTAAAATGTGACATTAGATTCGTTGTTGAATTGTTTTAAGTTTTCACTTTGATTAGAGATAAAAGCATCAGATGTTTTATTCTTGACTGTTACTTTACCAAGAGCATCTTCGAGATTTTTTGTAGCTTCATTACATGAGTTGCCAGTAAATCCCTCAACAGTCTCTTCAACTCTTCCGTCTTGATGAATTTTGAATCTCAATGTTTTTTGAGGCATTAAATTCAAGTATTGAGTAGTTTTACTTTATATAGAATAACGAAATTTTTTTGTTTCAGTTGGTACAAGTTAATTAATTTTAATTTTTATATTGAATATCTAATAAATAAATTTTTTCAGTCTTGTGCTTATTAAAAAAATAAATAAATTTAGTTATAAAAACCTTGCATCCCCATTGAATCCAAAGCAGTTTTTGCTTCTTCCATAACTGATGGTTCTTTATCAAAAAGAGCTATTTTGGTACATTCATCAACGAAACTCTCTTGTAATGTATTGTTTAATTTTTCGTACAATCTACACAATGACCAGATGCAATTACTTCTTACACCTGATTCATTATCTATTTTTAAACTTATTAAAAGTTGTTCTGCTGCCAATTGAGCATTTTCCAAAGAAACATTGCCAATTTCAGCTAAAGAACTAGATGACCACAACCTAACTGCAGCTACATCATTTTTCAAAGCATTTATTAATGGCTTCAAAACAATTTGATTATCATAATTAGCCAAGCTCCATGCAGTTGCTCTTCTGACATATGCATTATCATCAGTCTCCAAAAGACTTACAAGTTTCTCGACCGCGCTAGGACATGGATTACGACCTAAAGCATATACCACACTCATTCTTTCAACAGGACAAGGTTGATCAAGTAATGGTAACAAAAAGGGGAAAGATCTTGAATCTCTATATTCACAAAATATTCTTAATCCCTGTATTCTTTCTTCTCTGTTACCTTTTAGCATTTTTAATGCTTCATTGCACTCCTGAGTTATGTTTAAACCTTTTGGAAAAGAATCTTCATCAATTTGCTCTAAAGGATCTATTTCAATTTCTAAGGCCAATTCTCTCGCTAAAACATCTGGATCAACAGCGATATCAACTAAGCTTTCTTTATTAGGATCCTTATTGTTTGTCATTTTGAAAAATTAAAAATATTAATTTACAGGAGCAGGAGACAACATATCTCCTGGCAACCAAATTCTTGCACTAACCGCAAAGAAGGCAATCCCAAAAAGTGAGACGATAGCGAAAGGTAAAATTTTTGTCTTAATAAAACTCAAAGATTCAAAATTAATTACAATAATAATAACCTGTTTAAGAGACTTTTAAAAAATTTTTATTAGATGATATTGTTTATTTTTGCATTTTGTCTTAACTGACCACATGCAGCATTTTTATCTAGACCTCTGCTTTTTCGCAAGCTGACAGCAATGCCATTGTTGATAAGTCTAGATTGAAATAATTTGAGATTTTTTAAAGAGGTTCGTTTAAATTCAACTTCCTCAATTTGGTTATACTGTATTAAATTTACGTGACATTGAAAACCTTTTAACAAATTACTCAATTCATAAGCATGTTCTAATTTATCATTCACGCCACTTAGCATTAGATATTCAAAACTTACCCTCCTACCAGTTTCTCTCACAAATTTCTTACAGTCTTCGATTATATTTTTGATTTCATAGTTTTTTGCACTAGGTATTATCGTTTCTCTTGTTTTTTGGTTTGAAGCATGTAAACTTATTGCTAATGTAAATTGACAATTGCCTAAAATTTGAAAAGACTTTTCTGATAATTTACCTATCATTTTTGGAACAGCCACTGTACTTACAGTTATCTTTCTCTGACTGATCCTAAAATCCTCATTTATAGATCTAATTGACAAAAGTAAGTCATCAATATTCAATAAGGGCTCGCCCATACCCATGAAAACAATATTAGTCACTTTTCTATTCATTTCATTTTCGATAAATAAAATTTGATCCAAAATTTCACTTGCTTTTAAAGATCTCTTCAAACCTTCCTTGCCAGTTGCGCAAAATTTGCAGTCCATTGGGCAGCCAACTTGACTAGAAAGACATGCAGTTAGTCTTTTTTCAGTTGGTATACCAACGCACTCAATACTTTCATTATCATCTGTAGACAGTAACAACTTTAGAGTACCATCGTTAGCTAAGTTTCTTTCTTGAATAATTAGCTCACTAACTTTAAAACCATCATCCTTTAATTTCTTTCTAAAATCTAAAGGTAAGATTTCTATTTGATCTATATTTTTTTTCTTATTTTTAAAATTATAAATCCAACTATAGATTTGGCGACCCCTAAAAGCAGCATGACCATAATCTAAAGCCACATTTTCTAAATCTTTAACACTACTTCCAAGAAGATTTTTCAAATTAAGTAGTCTTTATTCCAAAACTATTTTTACCATAACAGCAAACCATGTTTTAAAAAGAATTCTGTAAGAATAAGCGCAATAAAACCAATCATCGCCATCCTTCCATTTAGTCTTTCATTATAAAAATGGAATCCATAACGAGGTAATTTTCTTTTGGGGACAATCTCTGGCTTAATCATCACTTACAAATTTAAAAACTCCATTCTAGTCACTAAAAATAATAATAGATAATATTTATTCATCAGACAGAAGGCCCTCCTCCTGCAATCCCTCCAAAGCGGCAGGATCTGGTAATTGATCTTCAGAAAATTGATTTTCAGCATTAGGTCTTGCGAAGGCTGCAAAATTACTCGAAGAAGGATCGATTCCGTGTCGGTTTCGCGTTGTCTCCAAATCTTCGTCGCTTGGGTCATCAAGTATTGCAGTAGAGCTTACTGCAGGTGTTTGTGGCATATCAACTGTATAATCTGGCCTTAAGTTCTGAGCTCTTCTATATCCGCCAGATTCTTCTGCAAGGATATCGGGATGAGGTCCAGCCTCGGAGGATAATTCCTCCACAAAACCGCTAAACCCAGTACCTGCAGGTATTAATCTACCGATTATAACATTTTCTTTTAAACCTCTTAACCAATCAGATTTACCTTCAATTGCAGCTTCAGTAAGAACCCTTGTTGTTTCTTGGAAAGATGCTGCTGAAATAAAGCTATCTGTATTAAGAGAGGCCTTAGTAATACCCAACAAAACAGGAGTAAATTCTGCTGGAGCTCCCCCTGTAATTGCCATTGCTTGGTTTGTATCTTCCACTTGCCTCAGCTCTATGAGTTCACCAGGCAAAAGAGTAGTATCCCCAGCATCTTCTATACGGACTTTACTTGTCATCTGTCGAACAATAACTTCAATATGCTTATCATCGATTGCTACACCCTGAGACTTATAAACATTTTGTACCTCACTAACCATACTTCTTTGTAGTTTTGATATAGATTCTCGAGCTGCATCTATAAGAGGTTTTTGATCTTTTAAATCATTGAAAAAGCAATCTAATAGTTCATGAGGATTAATTGGACCATCAGTTAAAGATTCACCACCTTTAACTTGTTGTCCATCACTAACCATTATATTTTTTCCAATTAATAGTTGATATTCATTAACTAAATCATCTTTTTCAATAACCGATAATGAAACTGATTCTTCATCATTACCTTGTTTAATCTGAACAATTCCAGATTTTTTACAAAGAATTGCAGAATCTCTGGGTCTCCTAGCTTCTAACAACTCTTCAATACGAGGCAATCCTTGTACGATATCTCCAGTTTTCTGCCTCTCAAAAACAAGTAAAGCTAAACCATCTCCCCTAAGAACTAAATCTCCGTCTTTAACATGTAAAACTGAATCAGGAGAAACCATATAAGGCCTGCCAAGTCTTAAGGTTACTGAGCTATTAGAAATTTCTTCTATTTCTCCACATGAAGTTGATTTGACAGACTTACTAATAAGATCACCATCAACTACACGATCACCAACTTTAACTACTGCTTTATCACTAATTTTAATTTTAGTTTTATCTTCTTCTCTTTCAACAATTAACCTTCTTATGGGCTCATCATCAACAACATTTGGTAATTGAACCAATCCCTTCTCTTTACAAAGAATTTGAGTAGTAGCTATTACCTCACCTGCTTTTACTACTTGGTTATTATTGACTTTAAGTTCCGTATGTGTTGAGCCATGACTGGAGTCAGATATAGTATCTCTTCTTACAAGAATAGACTCCAATATGACTAGATTTAATCTATTGACTGATGCATCGTTTTTATCTTCAATCGACTCGACGTCAATAGTCATTTGAGGAGTAGCATCAAAGCTTTCAATGCTCAAGTATGTTCTAAGCAATTCAACTCCTTCAACTGATTTTATCAATTCGCCATCTTTATAGGAAAGCCTTTGGATGGCTTTTAAGCCTAAATGTGGTCCTTTTTCCTGCTTGACATGTGATAGTTGGGGTAATTCCGCTTTATCAGGAATAGTAAATTCTTCAACAGTTCTTAACAACAAACCTCGACATTTAGGGGTTTCTAATTTTTGAACAAATAAAATTTCTTTATTATCAACACCATCTAAAATCTTTTCCCCTGGATTTACAAGATTTCCTTCTTCTGTAAATCTATTCAAAACTTCTTCATCATCACACTCATGAAAGGTCCCATTTCTCACAGTAATTTCACGAAGGATATCATTTTTTTGCGTAACAGTAACAATGCCTGATGTTTGACTAAAAATATCTTTTACAACTTCAGTTCCAGCTTCAATCCATTTCATATCTTCAATCATTAGAAGAGATATGTCCTTATTGATTTCATGTGTCTCTTGAGGGATCCAAAGCAATGTCCCTCCTTGACTTACTTCAAAACCATTTTTAGATGATCTTGCTTTTTTGACACTTAATCCCGGAGCATATTTTACTAGACCACCAGTTTTTGTACGGAACCTTTCATCCGTTAAATCTGCTATGACCTCTCCATTACTGATCTTACTTCCGGGGGAAATATTTAACCTATAAGATGTACCATCATTAGATTCCAAATTATATATTTGACCTGAGTGAGTAGATTCTTCAATTAATTTAAAATTAATTAAAGACATTGAAGTAGTAACAATCTGAACTTCTCTTGAGTCTCCTATTGATTCTCTCAATCGAACTTGTCCGCCAAACTCACTAGATTGACTTGCCTCTGCCAAAACAGTTCCTTCATCTACAGATTTTCCAGATGAGATAACAGGTCTTGCATTAGGTGGCAAGTTATAAACATCTCCAGCTAAAACCCACAATCTTCCTAATCTTTGAGCTTTTAAGGTAATATTACCCTGCCTATCTGTTACCTCCTTTGGTTGAATAACCTTGTCGTACCTAACTTGACCAGCCAAATCACAGATAACATCTTTTGTTGCTTTTTCAACACTCTTTTTCACGGCTCCAGCAATAATCTGAGCAACAGTTATATCAGAATTAATCTCTTCACCGTCATCTACAAATAAAAGCGATCCACTAGAAACTTCAATTTTTTGAGCTTTGCTAGAATTATTTCCTTGAGGAACTATCTTTAATATGAAATCAACTTCCGCTTGTTTAGCTTCAACGCCATGTGGGGTTCTGTAACCTCTAACCTTTGCATTAGAATTAAATTCAACCTTACCAGAAATTTTTGATCTTACTACTCCACTTTCTGCAGTTGATACACCTCCAGTATGAAAAGTTCTCATTGTCAATTGAGTGCCTGGCTCACCAATAGATTGAGCAGCAATAATTCCAACTGCCTCACCTAAATCAACCAAATGATTATGAGCCAACGCCCATCCGTAACACCTCCTACAAACTGACCTATTAGCTTCACATGTTAATGGGGATCTTATTTTTACTTTATTAATAGATGCTTTCTCAATTTCTCCTGATAATGAAGGATCTATTGCAGTATTGTGAGGAACAATAAGGTTTTCTTCAGCATCAAAAATATCTTCAGCGGTAAGCCTACCAAGAAGCCTTGCTCCAAATTTACCATCTTCAGCTTCAACAACTATTGATCTTTGTGTTCCACAATCTTCTTCTCTAACAATTACATCTTGAGCGACATCAACTAATCTTCGAGTTAAATAACCAGAATCAGCTGTTCTTAAGGCAGTATCCACCAAACCCTTCCTCGCCCCATAGGAAGAAATTACATATTCAGTAACAGTGAGTCCTTCTCTAAAATTGGTTCTTATTGGCAGGTCAATGATCTCTCCTTGTGGATTAGCCATCAATCCCCTCATGCCAACAAGTTGTCTTACTTGGGACATATTACCCCTTGCTCCTGAATTAGCCATCATCCAAACGGAATTTAGAGGATCATTTTGATTGAAATTATTCTTGACAGCATCTACTAATCTCTCATTAGTTTCAGTCCAGGTATCTATAACTTTTGTGTGTCTTTCAACTTCGGTAATTTCACCAAGTCTATAGCATTCTTCTGTAGCAGATATTTGCTCTTCAGCTTGCCCTATTAAATCTTGTTTAGCTTCAGGAACTTTTAAGTCATCGACTGAGATAGAGACAGCTGCTTGGGTAGCATATTTAAATCCTAAATCCTTTAAATTATCAGCCATGGCTGCAGTTATAGCAGTTCCATGAGTTTTATAAGCCCATGAGACTAAATTTTTTAAGGCTTTCTTATCAACTACCTTGTTCTTAAACGATGGCGGAGTTTTAGCAAGAGCAGGCATTATAATTGGATTGTTCTTTTTTGAGTTTTTAGTAGTCTTACGTACTCTGGATGTTTTTTTAGGTTTAGATGAAGTCATGATTTTTAAATAAATGGAAATTAGTTTTTAAAGATTACGTTTTAGATACAGAATCGATGATGGTATAGTTCATTACTACTCTCCCAACAGTTGTCAGCACAAATCTACTTATTAAATTATTACCAGAGTCAAGTCTGTCTCTTCTTAAATTCCAGATTTCTAATCTTGAGCCATCGTCTAGCTCTTGAGTTTTTTGCGGTTTACGCATTTCGTCTTCATCTTCAACTTCTCCATTAAATCTAACCCAAACCCATTCATGTAGGCTGAGTCTTTTATCTTCAAAAGCAAAAATGACATCTTCTAATGAAGCAAAAGTAGTCTTATTATCTCCAAATTCTGGTTTTTGATAATTTGGTTGCAAGGCCGTCAGATAATAAGATCCCAAAACCATATCTTGTGAAGGAGTCACAATTGGTTCCCCAGTAGCAGGAGAAAGAATATTATTACTGGCCAACATAAGCATGCGTGCTTCAGTTTGTGCCTCTAAAGCTAAAGGAACATGAACTGCCATTTGATCTCCATCAAAGTCAGCATTGAATGCAGGACAAACTAAAGGATGAAGTTGTATTGCTCTACCTCCAACTAATTTCGGTTCAAAAGCTTGAATTCCTAAACGATGGAGCGTAGGGGCTCTATTTAATAGAATTGGATGGCCTTCAATAACTTCCTGAAGTACCTGCATAACTTCGTCATCCGCTTTTTGTATTAATTTTTTTGCAGCTTTAATATTATTGACAATATTTTGTCGTATTAATCTATGAATAACAAAAGGTTGAAAAAGTTCTATTGCCATTTCTTTTGGGAGACCACACTGATGCATTTTTAATTTAGGGCCCACAACTATTACAGATCTCCCTGAATAGTCAACACGCTTTCCAAGAAGATTCTGTCTAAATCTTCCTTGTTTTCCTTCAATTATGTCACTTAGGGACTTAAGAGCTCTATTATTTGCTCCAACAACAGTCCTTCCTCTTCTTCCATTATCTATAAGGGCATCAACTGCTTCCTGAAGCATTCTTTTTTCATTTCTTACGATAATTTCAGGAGCTAAAATTTCTTGAAGCCTAGCTAGTCTATTATTTCTATTTATAACTCTTCTATATAAGTCGTTTAAATCTGAAGTTGCAAATCTTCCCCCATCAAGCTGAACCATAGGTCTGAGATCAGGAGGTATCACTGGGATTGCATCTAAAACCATCCATTCTGGTTTTGCATTAGTTGCAATGAAATTATCAATAACTCTTATTCTTTTTATAAGTTTTGCCCTCTTTTGCCCTTTGCTATTAGTAATTTCTTCTCTAAGCTCCTCTGCAACTTGATTTAAATCAAGGTCCTCGAGTAATTGCTTCAGTGCCTCAGCACCAATTCCAACAAAAGGTTCATTTTCGATAGTGGAATCTTCAGCATAAATTTCATCTTCAATTTCCAGCCACTCATCCTCAGTAAGTAATTGCTTGTATTTAAGTTCTTTATGATCACCTGGGTCTAAAACGACATAACAATTAAAATAAACTATTTGTTCTACATCCCTTAGAGGAATATCCAAAAGTATTGCAACGTAACTAGGGATTCCTTTCAAGTACCAAACATGAGAAACTGGCGCGGCTAGTTTTATGTAGCCCATTCTATGTCTTCTTACTCTACTTTCAGTCACTTCAACCCCACATCTCTCACAAACAATTCCACGATGTCTTACCCTTTTATATTTTCCACAATGGCATTCCCAATCTTTAGATGGTCCAAAAATCTTTTCACAAAACAATCCATCCATTTCTGGTTTCAGTGTCCTGTAATTGATAGTTTCAGGTTTCGTAACTTCACCAACTACTTGTCCATTGGGCAAGGTCCTCTGACCCCAATCCATTATTCTTTGTGGAGAAGCAATTGAAATTTTGACGTAATCAAAGTGATTTTCAGTTCTTAAGTTGCTGTTTGTCATTTTAGGTTAATTTAAATTAAAAGATTTTTATTGAGTATTTAATCTTCCTCATATTCAGAGGTTCCGAGTGATTCGTAAGTCGGCCTTGATGGAGTATTTCTTCTCGGATTGATGTCTTGCATTAAATCTACTTCTTTTCCTTCATCTGTATAAACCCCTATATCCAAACCTAGAGATTGTAATTCCCTCATAAGAACTTTAAATGACTCAGGAGTACCAGGTCTTGGAATCGGTTTACCTTTTACGATTGCATTAAGAGCTTCATTTCTTCCTTGCATGTCATCAGATTTAACTGTTAACAATTCCTGAAGAGTATAAGCGGCACCATAGGCTTCAAGAGCCCATACTTCCATTTCTCCAAGCCTTTGTCCACCTTGCTGAGCTTTACCACCCAATGGTTGCTGTGTCACCAAAGAATAAGGACCAGTAGATCTAGCATGAATTTTGTCATCTACCAAATGAACTAATTTGAGGAAGTGAGAGTATCCGACAGCAACTGGCTGATCAAAGGGTTCCCCTGTTCTACCATCCTTAAGTAATAACTTTCCAGGATCTTCAGGATTGTAAACCCATGCTTTACCTGGCTGTTTTGAAGCTTCCTCTAAAAATGCTTGAACAGTTTGATGTGATTTTTCAGCTCCATACATTTCATCAAATGGAACAACTTTAACCCGGCAATTTAAGTTGGAGGCTGCCCAGCCCATCAATAATTCAAAAACTTGACCTACATTCATCCTACTTGGAACTCCTAAAGGATTAAGAACGATGTCTACGGGTGTTCCATCAGGTAAATAAGGCATATCTTCTCTTGGTAAGATTCTACTAATAATTCCTTTATTTCCATGCCTACCAGCCATTTTGTCACCTACTTGAATTTTCCTTCTCTGAGCCACATAAACTCTAACAACCATGTTAGCTCCTGGAGGTAATTCATCGCCTTGCTCTCTAGTATAGATACGAACATCCAAAACCCTTCCCTTTTCAGTTTTAGGTACCCTGAGGGAATTGTCTCTTACATCTCGAGCCTTTTCACCAAAAATAGCTCTCAAAAGTTTTTCTTCAGGTGGTTGGTCTGATTCCCCTTTTGGAGTCACTTTTCCTACAAGAATATCTCCACTCTCAACAAAAGCACCAATCCTAATAATTCCCATTTCATCAAGATTATTCAAACTTTCTTCAGAAATGTTGGGAATCTCTCTCGTAATTTCTTCAGGTCCTAGCTTAGTTTGTCTTGCTTCAATTTCATATTTTTCAATATGTACTGAAGTATATAAATCATCAGTTACCATCCTCTCACTCACAAGTATTGCATCTTCATAGTTGTATCCCTCCCATGGCATATAAGCAATTAAAACATTTTGGCCAAGAGCTATTTCCCCTCCTTCACATGCGGATCCATCTGCTAAAACCTGACCAGATATAACTCTATCTCCGATTTTCACTATAGGTCTTTGGTTGAGGCAAGTATCTTGATTTGATCTTTGATATTTCTGAAGATAATGAAAATGTTCATTACCATGCTCGTCTTTAACGATAATTTCATTAGCGTCAACGTAAGATACAGTTCCATTAACTTTAGTTATGGGAACCATCCCAGAATCTCTAGCAACTTGAGATTCTAAACCTGTACCAACTAAAGGACGTTCTGGCCTGAGTAATGGAACTGCTTGGCGTTGCATATTTGATCCCATAAGAGCTCTATTAGCGTCATCATGTTCCAAGAAAGGAATAAGTGAAGTAGCAACTGAAATTACCTGAACCGGAGAAAGCTGAACGTAATCAACTTGATGAGGAGGTACTTTTTCAAAATCCTGCCTGTATCTTACTGGTATTAGATTTGCAATAATATTGCCGTCATTGTCAGTTGCGACGTCTCCTGGAGCCACCCGACATTCATCTTCTAAATCAGCAGAAAGATAAACAGGATTACCTTCTTTATTAACTTTACCGTCATTAACCTCCCAAAAAGGTGTTTCAATAAAACCATACTCATTAACTCTTGCGTGGGTAGCTAAAGAATTAATAAGGCCTGCATTAGGTCCTTCAGGAGTCTCGATGGGACATAATCTTCCATAATGTGAAGGGTGTATATCTCTAACCGCAAAGCCCGCTCTTTCTCGAGTTAAACCTCCTGGACCTAATGCTGAAATTCTTCTCTTATGTGTTAATTCAGCCAGAGGATTAGTTTGGTCCATAAACTGACTTAACTGACTAGAGCCAAAAAATTCCTTAATAGCAGCAACCAAAGGTTTGGGATTGACTAGTTGGGCGGGAGTTAGAGAATCTGTTTCTCCAACAGTCATTCTTTCTTTAATAATTCTCTCTAAACGATTAAGTCCAACCCTGACTTGATTTTGAAGAAGTTCTCCTACTGATCTAACCCTTCTATTACCAAGGTGGTCAATATCATCCAAACTAGCACCCCCTATATCCAATTCAAGGTTAATTAAATAATCAATAGTAGAAAGAACATCTTCATGAGTAAGTGTTCTGACATCGTCTGGTACAGTGAGTCTCAATTTTTTATTTATTTTATATCTACCGACTCGGCCTAAATCATATCTTTTGGGATCAAAAAATCTACTGTGTAATAGCTGTTGTCCACCAGAAACGGAGGGTGGTTCACCTGGACGTAGCTTCTTGTAAAGCTCGAGTAATGCCTGATCTTCTGAATTTATACCTTCGTCATTAGCTGACTCAATTGAGGTTTGATAAAACTCAGGATGCCTAAGTTTATCGACCACATCATTGTCTGAAAGACCCATCGCTCTCATAAGAACATGAGCATTAATTTTTCTAGTTTTATCAACTCTCACATAAAGCAAATTATTTTTGTCAGTCTCGAATTTTAACCATGCACCTCTATTAGGGATAACGCTAGCGTTGTAAGTTCTTCGACCATTTTTATCCAGTTCATCTTTGAAATATACTCCAGGACTCCTAACTATTTGATTAACAATAACTCTTTCCGCACCATTGATAATAAAAGTTCCTCTTTCAGTCATCAATGGTAATTCGCCAATAAATACTTCTTGTTCTTTAATTTCCCCCGTCTCTTTATTAATTAACCTGCAAGTTACATACATTTGAGATGCAAATGTAGCATCTCTTCTTTTGGCCTCCTCAACATCATGTCTAGGTCTTTTTAACCTGTACTCTTCACCGATAAAATGCAATTCTAATTTACCTGTGTAATCAGAAATGGGAGAAAAATTTTGTAGTTCTTCTATTAAACCCTTTTCCAAAAACCATTTAAAGCTTGCTCTTTGTACTTCAACTAAATCTGGTAGATAAGTATCTGTTTTTGCTACCTGTAAAGCGCTACTGCTCATCCAAGAAAACCTGCGATTTTGTGAGATTTACTATTTACTTTAAATCTACTTAATATGTTAGTTCTTAAACTTTTCACTTAATATAAGATCAACTATTAAATCTCGATTTCAACAAAAAATCTAATTAATAAAGAATTAAATTTAGTTTAATGTTGATAAATTATTAAAATGAATAAGTTAAAGCTACAAAATTAAGAAAATTTCCAGTAATTCCTAATATTAACAGCTTCTACGTCAAATTAACAAGTCAAATTTAAACAAATCTTCAGCATTCTTGGATGACTCTTTAGCAATTGTGCTTAATTCAGTAGATCTTAAATCTGCCATAAAATTGGCAACATTTTCAACAAATGCAGGTTCATTTCTTTTACCCCTATGAGGGACAGGAGCTAAAAATGGTGAGTCAGTTTCGATTAAATATTTATCATTTGGAACTAATTTGGCACACTCATGAATTTCATGTGCTTTTGGGAAAGTTACTATTCCACTAAAACTGATATAAAATCCAAGATCCAAGAATTGCTTCATTTCTTTTGAGTTTCCTGTCCAACAATGAAGCACACCATCAGGACATTTTCCTTTTTTCGAAAGATCACTACATATCTCAATCATTTCATTTGCAGCATCTCTGCAATGGATAATCACAGGCAATTTAAGTTCATAAGCTAACTCCATTTGCGGAATAAGTGCTTCAATTTGTTGATTTTTATTTTCATTTTTAAAAAAATCCAAGCCTAATTCCCCAATGGCCACCACTCTTCTATCTTCTTGAGCTGATTTTCTTAAGAGAGATTTTGAACTTTGTTCCCATTTTTTTGCCTCTAGCGGATGCAGGCCAACTGAATAGTAAATTTCATTAAATTCATGAGATATTTTTTTCAACTTAGGAATTTCTGTTAATTCACAACAAGCATGAACTAATTTTTTTACACCTCTTGAACGCAATCTTAAAACAACATCCTCAAGATCTCTCTCAAAATTTTTAAATATTAAATGACAGTGTGAGTCTATGAGTTCTATATCGCCCATAATTTTGATCTGTCTTTTTACTTTATTGTAAGAGCAATTTTTACAAAATTGTTAATTTTTGATTTTCTATTAGCCCCATTATTCTTGTGGAGAACATTCTTTTTAACTGCTTTATCGATTAAACTAAATGCTTTATTTAGGCTTGTTTTAACTAAATTTTTATTATCCTCATTTGGGTCTTTCTTATATTTTTTGCAATTTTCCAAAGTTTTTTTTGTCAAAGTTCTTACTGTGGATTTATATGACTTATTGATTAAACGATTCCTTTCGGCAATTTGGATTCTCTTTTTTGCTGATTTGTTATTGGCCACTTAGGATGCTTTGGTATAAGGATCTAATCATAACAAATAGATCGACTACTAATCAATCATATATAATTTAAAGAACTATTAAATTGGTCAAGAGCCCTTACAATTTGAATAATTAAAAATATGAAGATCATAAATAATAAAGATGACGCTATCCAAGAATTAAAAAGGATTTCTACTCGAACTAATTCAGAAAACAATAACAAAATAAATGTAATAGTCGAAGAAATTCTGCAAGAGGTAAAAAAGTATGGAGACATAGCAGTGGAAAAATATACAAGAAAATTTGATGGTTTCGACCCTAACCCTATGCAAGTTAGTAAAGAGGAATTAAAGGATGCATGGAATGAAATTGATAGCAGTTTAAAGCGCTCTCTGGAGTTAGCCTATAAAAGAGTTAAAAAATTCCATGAAAAAGAAATTCCATCATCCTTCACTATAAAAGGGGAACATGGTGATACAGTCCAAAGGAGATGGAGACCAGTGAAAAATGCAGGTATCTATATCCCTGGAGGTAGAGCTGCTTATCCAAGCACTGTTTTAATGAATGCAATTCCTGCAACAGTAGCAGGAGTGGAAGAAATCATAATGGCATCTCCTGGAAATACAGAAGGGGAAATAAACAAAACTGTTTTAGCTGCAGCTCACTTATCAGGAATTAATAAAGTTTTTAGAATTGGAGGAGCTCAAGCAATTGGTGCTTTAGCATTTGGCACAGATCAAATTAATAAAGTTGATGTTATTACAGGTCCAGGAAATATTTATGTAACTACTGCAAAAAAACTCATTTATGGCTCTACAGGAATAGATTCTTTAGCAGGTCCAAGTGAAATATTAATCATTGCAGATGAAACAGCTAAAAGCGCCCATATAGTATCTGATCTCCTCGCACAAGCAGAGCATGATCCTTTGGCATCTTCAATACTTCTTACTACTTCAAATAACCAGGCAAAAGAAGTTTTAGAAGAAATTTATAAAAAAATAGATGATCATCCAAGAAAAGAAATTTGCTTACAGTCAATAAAAAATTGGGGATTAATTGTTATTTGCGAAAATTATAAATCATGTATTGAACTTAGCAATAACTTTGCTCCAGAACACTTAGAAATATTAGCTTTAGATTCAAAAAAGATTCTTCAAGGTATAGAAAATGCAGGAGCAATATTTTTAGGGAAATGGACCCCTGAAGCGGTGGGAGATTATCTGGCTGGACCAAATCATACTTTACCAACATCAGGAAATTCTAGATTTAGCGGTTCTTTAGGAGTTGAAACTTTTATGAAAAACACTTCAATAATAGAATTTAATGAAAAAAGTTTAAAAGCTAACAGCCTTGATATTATTAATCTTGCTAAAAGTGAGGGGTTATATAGTCATGCTAACTCGGTACAAATAAGATTTGAAGATTAGCCAACTTTTGAGGGAGAATAAACAACTGGAACACTGTTTTCGATTTTACCAACCAATACTTTGTCTGTAAGATCAACGAATAATCCATTCTCTAAAACACCAGGAATATTATTAAGACTCAATTCAATATCTTTTGGATTTTTAATACCATCATTAAACAATACATCCAGAATTAGATTTCCCTGATCAGTAACAACTGGACCAGCTTTTTTAGTAGCCATTCTTAAACTAGAACTACCTTTCATCTCTGAGATAACTTCCTGAACTTGTTTCCAAGCATTTGGAAGGACTTCTACAGGTAAAGGAAATGATTTATTTAGTTTTTGTACAAGTTTAGTTTCGTCAACAACAATCAACAATTGATTAGCCTTAGCTGCAACTAATTTTTCTCTTACATGACATGCTCCACCTCCTTTTATTAATTGAAATCTCGGATCAACTTCATCTGCTCCATCAATAGCCAAATCGATATGGGAAACAGAAGCTAAATCGATAAGAGGGATATCTAGTTCGAGAGCTAAAACTTCTGATTGAAAGGAAGTCGCAACACCTCTTATATTTTGAAGTTTTCCAGAACGTATTCCATCTGCGAGGCTTTTTATCATAAGAGCAGCTGTAGATCCAGATCCTAATCCAAGTATCATGTCACTCTTTACTTCCTTAATTGCTGCATCAGCAACTATTTTTTTCATTTGAGTTTGTGAATCCAAAATTTTTTTTTCTAAGTTTATAGATTATTAAATTTCAATGGGTGAATTATGTCAAACCTGGCAAAGGTTCTGGCATGATATTTATCTGTATCTCTTTGTTGTCTCTTAAAACATTTAGTAGGAAAACTTTGCCTATTTCAGCTTTTTCTACTTCATCTAACAAAGCTTTAGGTTCTTCAATAGAAATATTTTCTGCTGCTATAACTAAATCTCCTCTTCTTAAACCAGCTTTTTCAGCAGGACTATTAGGTATAATTGATTGAATTAAAGCTCCATTTCTTTCTGGCAATTGAACTAATGCATTAGGGTCTTGATTATGTTCTTTAGCAATTCTAGGATTCAAAGAAATCAATTGGACCCCTAAATATGGATGAATAACTTTCCCATTTTTAAGAAGCTGATCTGAAACACTTTTAGCAAGATTAATAGGTATTGCGAAACCTAGGCCGGCACCAGGACCACTTCTGACCAATGTATTTATTCCTATTACCTCACCGTTTGAATTAATAAGTGGTCCGCCAGAATTTCCTGGATTTATTGCAGCGTCAGTCTGAATAAGATCAAGCCTTTTATCTGAAAAACCTAGACTATTAATATCTCTATGTAGACTACTTACAATACCTAAGGTAACTGTTTTTTCTAGACCATAAGGAGTACCTAAAGCTATTGCCCAATCTCCAACTTCAAGATCTTCAGAATTTCCAAGTGGAGCAAAACTAAAGTATTCAGAGTTATCAATTTTTACTAAAGCTAAGTCAGTTATCGCATCAGTTCCCAAAACTTGGCCATCGCAAATAGTTCCATCTGCAAGAGTTACTGAAACATCATCAACTCTTTCAACTACATGAGCATTTGTAAGTACCAAACCATTCTGATTAATAATTACACCTGAACCTTGGCCTCTCTCTCTCTCAGGGGTAATACCTTGCTCTCCGAGTAAATCCCTCAATAAAGGGTCCAATAAAGTGGGATCAAATTGCTGCCTCTCTATCAAACGCTCAGTATCGATTTTTACTACTGCAGGTCCAACATTTTTCACTGCGGATGATACAAAATTATGACTTTCCAAAGAGACTAAAGCTAAGACTTCTCCCTTTTGAGAGAAATTAACTAAACAAAAAAAGACAATAATGAAAATTTTGATTAAATTAATAAATCTAATCTTTAAAAAATTCATTTATTTACCAAAATTTTAAATACATTAATCAAATCTAATTGAAGAAATTTATTATCGTTGTTTTTTTGTTTACATCCATAAATTACAAATTTTCGACTTTCTCATAGAAAAAAAATTTTTAATATGTGAATATTATTTTAAATCAACTTTACAGATAAATTTGGATAAAGAAAACAAAAGTAAGCTAGAAACACTTTTAAAAAAAGTTGCTAGTAAATGGGATCTCAAAATCTGCAGTTTAAGTATTCAAACTAATCAAAATCCAACAGTTGTAAAAATCATTATAAAAAAAACTAATGGTGATGATATTTCACTAGAAGATTGTGCTTTATTTAATGCCCCAGCATCTGAAGAAATAGAAAATTCAAATCTTTTAAATTGTTCATATCTGTTAGAAATTAGTAGTCAAGGGGTCAGTGATGAATTAACCTCAGATAGAGACTTCAAAACTTTTAAGGGTTTTCCGATTAATGTTCAATTAAACCAGAAAAATTCCAAAAAAAAATTTCTTAATGGTTTACTTTATGAAAAGTCTAAAGATTTTTTAGCCATTAACATAAAAGGGAAGATTAAAAAAATCCCTTTTGATGAAGTCCTCAAGATTAGTCTTTGCACATTAAAAGATTAATTATTTTCAACCATTATCCATTTACCCATCATAGATGGCATTAGTTATTCTCCCAGGTTTAAACAATCTAATTGAAGATATTAGCGAGGAAAAAAAGTTACCTCCTAATATTGTGGAAGCTGCCCTACGCGAAGCTTTATTAAAAGGTTACGAAAAATATAGAAGAACTTTTTACATTGGAGTTAGCGAAGATCCATTTGAAGAAGAATACTTTAGTAATTTTGATGTTGGACTAGATCTAGATGAGGAAGGCTATAGGATTTTATCAAGTAAAATAATTGTAGAAGAAGTTGAAAGCGAAGATCATCAAATATCTTTATTAGAAGTTAAACAAGTGGCTGATGATGCTCAAATAGGTGACACGGTTGTTTTAGACGTTACTCCAGAAAAAGAGGATTTTGGGCGAATGGCTGCTTCAACAACAAAGCAAGTTTTAGCCCAAAAATTAAGAGATCAACAAAGAAAAATGATCCAAGAAGAATTTGCAGATTTGGAAGATCCTGTTTTAACTGCAAGAGTTATAAGATTTGAAAGACAATCTGTAATTATGGGAGTTAGTTCGGGTATTGGCAGACCTGAAGTAGAGGCCGAACTTCCAAAAAGGGATCAATTACCAAATGACAATTATAGAGCTAATGCAACTTTCAAAGTATTCTTAAAAGAAGTTAGCGAAATAGCCAGAAAAGGGCCACAACTTTTTGTAAGCAGAGCAAATGCAGGATTAGTCGTTTATTTATTTGAAAATGAAGTCCCTGAAATCCAAGAAGGCACTATAAAAATTGTTGCTGTATCAAGAGAAGCGAATCCTCCTTCAAGAGCCGTTGGGCCAAGAACAAAAGTTGCTGTTGATAGCGTCGAACAAGAAGTAGATCCTGTAGGTGCTTGTATTGGAGCGAGAGGAGCAAGAATCCAACAAGTAGTTAATGAATTAAGAGGAGAAAAAATTGATGTTATTAAATGGTCATCTGACCCAATACAGTATATTTTAAACTCTTTAAGTCCTGCGAAAGTCGATCTTGTGAGACTTGTTGACCCAGCAGGTCAACACGCCCACGTACTAGTTCCTCCTGATCAATTGAGTCTCGCAATTGGTAGAGAAGGACAAAATGTAAGACTTGCAGCAAGATTAACTGGTTGGAAAATTGATGTCAAAAACTCGCATGAATACGATCAGGAAGCAGAAGATGCTGCTGTCTCTGAATTAATCATTCAAAGGGAAGATGAAGAAAATCTCCAGCGAGAAGCTGAGCTTAGATTAGAAGCAGAACAAGCTGAGCGAGCTGCGGAAGATGCAAGATTAAGAGAGCTTTATCCCCTTCCTGAAGATGATGAAGAATATGGACAAGAAACATATGAAGAAGAGACTTTCTCAGATAGTGATCAATTAGAGACCGTTCAAGATGCTGAAATATCTACCAAAGAGGAGAGAAAACGGTGATACAACAAACCCCTGTTATGCGTATATGCATTTCATGTAGAAAAACATATGACAGGATACATCTTATAAAGATTACTAAGGATCATAAGCAAGGTATTATGTTTCAAAATGGGATGGGGCGATCAGCCTACATTTGCAAGTCAAAAAAATGTTACTCAGATTCAAAAATCAAAAAAAAGCTTCAAAAAGCTTTAAAAACATCCTTAGAACCTGAATTTATTGATATTTTTGAAAAAGAAATTACAAGCTACAATGACTATCCCGATAAGGGAATATAATTAAATTAAATCCTCTTTAATTTCCAAAAAGAGTACAAAACAGATTAAATGACTATCAGCGATAAAATCAGAATTTACGAACTTTCCAGAGACTTAAATCTGGATAATAAAGATATATTGGATGCCGCTCAAAAACTTTCAATTTCAGTAAAAAGCCATAGTAGTTCTATTAGTGTAGAGGAAGCAAAAAAAATAAAAAATCTCATTAATAAAAAAAATTCAGATAAAAAAATACTTTCTATTAAGAAACCTTCTATTAAAAAAGATAATTACAAACAAATCAAAGAAGATAAATCCTCTGTTATTTCTTCAGTGAAAGAGAAATCCCTTAATGATAAATCAAACAAAGAGCCATTGTTAATAAAACCTGTTAATAAACCTGAAAGTCTAAAAATAATTTCAAATAAACCTAAAAATCTCAATAAACCCACAATTACCAACAGTTCACAATCTCAAGCAAATCTTACAAATCAAAATAAAAATAGTAACACTTCTCAAAATCTCAACCAAAATAAAAAATCTTTCCGAAATAACACAACCCCACCTATAAAAAGTCCTGCAAAACCTCCTATTCAACTAATTGCTAAGCCTAAAAATATTAACAATAATGTTAAATATAATGAATCTTCCCAAAACATCTCCAGTGCAGGGGGGAGAAAACAAATATCAAACAAACCTGACCAAAATTCGAACAAATCCAAACCAAAAAATATTAATAACAGAACGTCCCCTCCTGAGCTCGTAGGAGCTCCAATAAGAAGAGAAGGACCCAATTGGAAAAATAATAATAATAAGCAAAACATTTCTTTTAAACAAACTGTCCCCAACAGACCTGGTACTCCCAACAGACCTGGTACTCCCAACAGATCTGGCACTCCCAACAGACCTGGCATGCCTAATAGGTCTGGATTAAGAAACAAACCATCAGATCAAGGCAGACCTGGATCTTTCAATAGACAAGCTAATACAAGTAGGTCTGGTTCTCCAAACAGACCTGGCATGCCTAATAGGTCTGGATTAAGAAATAGACCATCAGATCAAGGCAGGCCTGGATCTTTCAATAGACAAGCTAATACAAGTAGGCCTGGTGCTCCCAACAGACCTGGTATGCCAAATAGGCCTGTGTCTAAATTCAATAGTCAAAAGTCACCTGGGATTCGAAAGCCAGTTTCACCTAATGAACTCTTACAACTTCAAAAAAGTAACAAATCTGAGAATGGCAAACAAGTTATAAAGAATAATGAAAAACAAAATATTGAGACAACGAAACAGAAGGCGAAAGCTCCAAATAGTCGCCAACATACTACCCCTAATTCAAAAAAACCACCTCATAGAACATTTTCAAATAATTCTAAAAAACCAGGAAAGACAGACTGGGACGATAGCGCAAAACTTGAAGCACTAAGAAGCAAAAATACCCAAAAACAAAGACAGAAAGTGCATATTATTGGTGAGAATGATGATTCATTAACATCTGAAACTAGTGGGTATTCAGGAGAAAAAATTTCAATCTTATCTGCTAGTTTGGCGCGTCCAAAAAAAGAAAGTTCTGATGAATCCAAATCTCAAAAAACTTTAAAACAATTTAAAAAGAAGAAAAAAGAGACTACTAGGCAAAGGCAGAAAAGAAGAGCAATGGAGTTAAAGGCTGCTAAAGAAGCCAAACAAGTTAGGCCCGAGATGATAATAGTACCCGAAGATAATTTAACAGTTCAAGAATTAGCTGATAAATTAAGTCTTGAAAGCTCTGAAATAATCAAATCTCTTTTTTTTAAAGGAATAACTGCAACCGTTACTCAATCACTCGACTTAGCAACGATTGAAACAGTAGCAGAAGAATTTGGAGTACCTGTTTTGCAAGATGATATCCAAGAAGCTGCTGAGAAAACAGTAGATATGATTGAATCTGAAGATATTGAAAATCTAATAAGAAGACCACCTGTTATTACAGTGATGGGGCATGTAGATCATGGCAAAACAAGTCTTTTAGATTGCATCAGAGAATCAAGAGTAGCTTCGGGGGAAGCAGGAGGCATCACTCAACACATAGGAGCTTATCAAGTTGAATTTGAACATGAATCTCAAAAGAAAAAATTAACTTTTCTTGATACTCCTGGTCATGAAGCTTTTACTGCAATGAGAGCAAGGGGTACCAAGGTTACAGATGTAGCTGTTCTTGTAGTTGCTGCAGATGATGGTTGCAGACCTCAAACACTTGAGGCTATCAGTCATGCAAGAGCTGCAAAAGTACCAATTGTTGTTGCAATAAATAAAATTGACAAAGAAGGGGTATCTCCAGACAAAGTAAAGCAGGAATTATCAGAAAAAGATTTAATAGCTGAAGATTGGGGAGGAGATACAGTGATGGTTCCAGTAAGTGCTATCAAAAAACAAAACATTGATAAATTACTCGAAATGATTTTATTAGTTTCAGAAGTAGAAGATCTACAAGCTAACCCTAATAGATTTGCAAAAGGTACTGTAATTGAAGCCCACCTAGACAAAGCCAAAGGGCCTGTGGCTACTTTGTTAGTACAAAATGGGACTTTAAAATCTGGAGACGTTTTAGCTGCGGGTTCAGTCCTCGGAAAAATTAGAGCAATGGTTGATGAACATGGTACTAGAATCAAAGAAGCAGGACCATCATTTCCAGTAGAAGCGCTAGGATTCAGTGAAGTACCCACAGCAGGAGATGAATTCGAAGTCTACCCTGATGAGAAAACTGCTCGAGCAATTGTCGGAGAAAGGGCAACAGATGCTAGAGCCACAAAATTAGCTCAGCAAATGGCCTCTAGAAGAGTAAGCCTATCATCCTTATCAACTCAAGCAAATGAAGGAGAACTTAAGGAGTTAAACTTAATTCTCAAAGCTGATGTTCAAGGCAGTGTTGAAGCGATATTAGGATCACTAGAACAATTACCAAAAAATGAAGTTCAAGTTAGAGTCCTACTTTCTGCTCCTGGAGAAATAACTGAGACAGATATAGATCTCGCTTCTGCATCTGGGTCAGTAATCATTGGGTTCAATACCTCATTGGCATCTGGTGCAAAGAGAGCAGCTGATGCTAATGATGTTGATATAAGAGAATATGAAGTAATCTATAAACTCTTAGAAGATATTCAGTTGGCAATGGAAGGACTTCTTGAACCTGATCTTGTTGAAGAATCCTTAGGAAAAGCCGAAGTTCGAGCAACTTTCGCAGTTGGCAAAGGAGCTATAGCAGGCTGTTATATACAAACTGGCAAATTACAACGGAATTGTTCGCTTAGAGTCATTCGATCAGATAAAGTAATTTATCAAGGTAATTTAGACTCACTGAAAAGGTCTAAAGATGATGTTAAAGAAGTAAATACAGGATTTGAATGTGGAGTTGGGTGTGATAAATTCTCTTCTTGGATTGATGGAGACATAATCGAGGCATTCAAATTTGTCACCAAAAAGAGGACATTAACACAATAATTAAATATCTTACTAATCAATCCTTATTCCTATCAAAGAACAATAAGGTTGGGAATAGTATACAAGCAACAAATTGTATCAAAAGATTATTTTGCTGCAATTCACCACCACTTGCAATTTTGGAGAGCATTATTAGAAGACCTAAAAATGCTGAACCACTAAAAGCTATCCACAATATTCTCCTTAACCCTTTGAAGGGAGACTGGGACTCTTTCAATAATTTCTTTTTTAATTCGGGATCTATTTTTGACATTAATAAACTAAATTATAAAATTAATTTTATATGAAAATATCAATATTTTAGTATTGCCGATATAGCTCAGCGGCAGAGCAACTGTCTCGTAAACAGTAGGTCATTGGTTCAAATCCAATTATCGGCATTTTAAAAGCAAATTAAATTCAAAAATGTTAAATAGAATTTCAAAATTTAAATTTCTTTTTAAACTAATTATTTTTATTCCTCTCATATTTTATTTTGGCAAAAGAAGTTATATTGCTTTTGATGAAGGATTTTATGCACTACAAGCCCGATGGATACTGGATAAAGGAAACTGGACAATTCCTCTTTGGTGGGATGAATATGTATTAGATAGAACAATAGGATTACAGTTTTTGATAGCAAAGTCCCAAGACTTCTTTGGAAGAAATATTTTTTCTGCATATCTACCCACAACAGTCGCTTCAATATTGATGCTATTCATAACTTATAAATTACATGAAGAATTTTTTAATAAAAAATATGCAATTATATCTCCACTAATACTCTCTACTACATATCTATGGTTTGACTACTCACACTTAGCTACTCAAGATATTATTTATTCATGTTTAGTAACTATTGGAATATTATCTTTAGTCAAAATAAAAAATAAACATAACAAATTCTATATTCTGCTTTTTGGAATTTGGATTGGTTTAGCTTTTATGATGAAAACTTTTTTAGTATTTGTACCATTAATATCACTCGTACCATATTTTTTTATAAAAAAGAATCTTTTATTAAGTAAATTCTTTTGGATTGGACTACTAATTGGATTTATTCCTTATTTATTTTGGACGTTTTCTATCAACCCTTATTTAGAGAAAAATATTATTTTTTATTTAGTCGAAAAATTTAACTTTCTTTCTAATAAAACTAATTTTACAAATCCTTTCTATTATTATTTTTGGAATATTCCCGCAACATTTCTGCCATGGAGTTTTTTCGCAATTATAGGCACAATATGTAACATATACCAAAGTAAAGAAAAGAAATATATACTAACTTTTTTTCCCTTAATATTAATATTAATTCTGAGTATTTTCTCTACGAAAACGCCCTACTATACTCTACAAATCTCTTCTATTTTTTCATTAAATGCTTACGTAGGAATAAAATATTTGTTCAATTCTAAAAGATATAGCCAAATTGTTTTATTTGTAACTTCAAAAATAATTCCATTATTTATATTTGCTCTAACTTTCATATATTATTTTTTCTTGAAAAATACTGTTAACTTTAACTCTAAAGAAAATACATTTCTAATTCTCGGATTATTATTCTTTGGATTATCTTGGTCTTTAATAAAACATAAAAACTCATTCAAAGAAATATTAATAATTTTAATAATTGGGCCTTACTTATTAACTTCATTACTTTTGCAATCAGGATTATTCACTGATAGATCAAGAGAACTAAGAGAAAAAATGGAGTACTTATCATCTCTTGATATAGTAAAAAATCAAACTATAAAAGTTGATAAATCAGGAATAAAGAATTCTCTATCCCAATCAAAAATCATAAGGATTTCTTTATTAACTCCTAAACTAGGAGAAGGATTAGAAAATATTAATCAATTAAAAAAATCAGAATTAGCATGGACAACTGACCTTAATAAAATAAAAAACAATGATAATTTTTTTGAATTGATATATGAAAATAATATTTTAAAGCCATGGAAATTAATATTAAGAAAGTAAATAATAAATATATAATAAATAGTCTTTCGTAACCTTTAATAATGAAATCTTTCAATAGTTGGAATTTAACTAATAATAAACTGCATCAATTATTTAAAGATAATAAAGAATTTATTTCCATTAAAGTACGTGGAAATACTTGGGAGCCAATTACAAGATGGCTAAAATTAGATTCAAGAATTTTTAGAGAAACTACTAGCAAAGCAAGAATAACTTTATGCGATATTGAATCTTTGGCTGAAATTTATAACTACAGATCAATTAGATGGAAAGCAAAAAAACTAACTCCTCTGCCCACTAAGGTAATTCCACAATCTCTAAAAAATATTTTTCGAAAAATGCCAATCATAAAACAACTTGCCTACGAAATCGAAATAGTTTTTTATAAATATAGTGAAAATATTTCTGGACATTTAATATCAATAGTAATTCCTGCAAGAAATGAAGCTGGTAATAAAGAACTTTTAATTAATGCTTTAAATAAATTTAAAAATATACCAAATAAAATAGAAATTATATTCGTTGAAGGTAATAGCAATGATAATACATATGACATTTTGAATGAGTTAAAAGAAAATTTCTCAAATTTTTTCAAGATATATCTTTTAAAACAAACTTCTAAAGGGAAGAAAAATGCAGTCGTAGAGGGTTTTAATATTTCTTCAGGTGAGACCCTCGCCATAATTGATAGTGATTTTACTGTAGATATTGATGACAGTATTGCAGCAATTCTGGAATCGACCAAAAATAAAAATATCCTAATTAATTGCGCTCGAACAACTTTTCCAATGGAAAAAGATGCGATGAGATGGGCAAATTATATAGGAAATAGACTCTTCGCAATATTTCTATCAATTCTCATAAATAAGCCTATATCAGATTCACTCTGTGGAACAAAAGTTTTTTCAAGAAAATTTTTTAAACTTATGAAAAAAAACGGAAGTTGGGATTCCAAGTCTGACCCATTTGGAGACTTTACAATAATATTTGAAGCTGCGAATAATAACATTAAAATACTAAATTATCCTGTTAGATATTATTCTAGAAAATCGGGAGCTCCAAATATATCTAGATGGATAGATGGATTAAAACTTCTCAAAGTATGCTGGATTTATATGATTTCAGATATCTGAATTAAATAAAATTTTCGTGTGTATTGTCTTAGGATTTTTAATTTCTCCAAATTAGTAATAAAGTAGTTAGATTCTTTAAGGAAATAAATCCATTGAATTTCATGACATGAATTTTAATTTGAAGTTCGAAAAACTAAATAAAAAAAATTACCAAAGAAAGCACTATGGAAAAATCCTAACTGTAAGACTGCCATGTAATCCTATATTTCCCATAGGACCTATTTATTTAGCAGACCATATTCATAAATCTTTCCCAGGTATAGAACAACAATTTATTGATCTAGCAATAATTCCATCTAATAAAGTTTCCAAATATTTAACTAGAAAAATTGATCAATTTAGACCACATCTAATCATTTTTTCATGGAGAGATATACAAATTTACGCACCTGTTGATGGTAGAAGTGGGAATCCCCTACAAAACTCTTTTGAAGTTTTCTACTCAAAAAATATCCTTAAAAAAATTAGAGGTTCTTGGGGAGGATTAAAATTAATTGCATCTCACTATGGAGAAATATATAGAAATACTTCTTTAGTCAAGATGGGACTTAAAAGAGCCCAAAAATACAACAAAAATGTAAAAGTAATTTTAGGAGGTGGGGCTGTTAGTGTTTTCTATGAACAATTAGGAAGTCTACTTCCAAAAGGGACAGTTATTTCTGTTGGAGAGGGAGAAAATCTCATAGAGAAAATCATTAGAGGAGATTCTTTAGAGGAAGAAAGATGTTATTTAGCTGGACAAAAACCTCGTAAAAAATTAATACATGAACAACCTTCAGGCACAGTTAAAACTGCCTGCAACTACGAATATATTAAATCAATATGGCCTGATTTCAATTGGTATATAGAGGGAGGTGATTACTATGTAGGTGTACAAACAAAAAGAGGTTGTCCTCATAATTGTTGCTTCTGTGTTTATACAGTAGTGGAGGGGAAGCAGGTTCGCCTTAATCCTGTTAAAGAAGTAATCAAAGAAATGAAGCAACTATATGAACTTGGAGTAAGGGGATTTTGGTTCACTGATGCGCAATTTATTCCAGCCAAAAAACATATTGAAGATGCAAAAACACTTTTGCAAGCTATTAAGGATCAAGGCTGGGACGATATTAATTGGGCTGCATACATCAGGGCGGATAATATTGATGCTGAGCTAGCTCAACTTATGGTTGATACAGGTATGAGTTATTTTGAAATAGGTATCACTTCTGGATCTCAAGAACTTGTTAGAAAAATGAGATTAGCGTATAACCTTGAAACTGTATTAAATAATTGCAGAATGCTAGTCAAATCAGGTTTCAAAAATCATGTTTCAGTAAATTATTCATTTAATGTTTTTGACGAAACGCCAAGCACCATAAGACAAACAATTGCATACCATAGAGAATTAGAAAATATTTTTGGTAAAGGCTTAGTTGATCCAGCTATATTCTTTATAGGTTTGCAACCACATACTCTTCTTGAGAAGTACGCCTTGGATCATAAAATTTTGAAGCCAAATTACAATCCAATGAGCATGATGCCTTGGACAGCGAGAAAACTTCTATGGAATCCAGGCGTATTAGGGGAAAAACTTGGTCAGGTTTGCTTAGAAGCTTTTGATAATCCAGAAGATGAATTTGGTAAAACAGTTATCAACATCCTTGAGAGAGAATATGGAAAGTCTTCTTTGAGAGAATCCTTAAAAGTTCGTCCATTATCAGAAAGGAAATTAGCTAAATCAAAATAATAAATTTAAAGGTTATTAATCCTCTTTCTCAATTGAACTAGAAATTCCTTTGGATTTTAACGATTCTGAGTAGAATTCTGCTGGCTCTAAATCACAAACAATTACCAACCCTACACCCGTATTATGTGCCTCTAGCATTATGGCGATAGCATCTTGTTCACTTAATTGCGGCACTACTTCTCGTAGTGAAACAGTGACATACTCCATAGAATTAACTGGGTCATTATGAAGTAAGACCTTATATTTTGGAGATTTATTTTTTAATTCAGCAGGTTTCTTTTCAATCACTGCTGAATTATTACTTACACTTTGTTCTAACTTTATAGATAGCATTACAATTTTAGAAGTTAAATAGTACTAATAATTATATATTAATTATTCTTTCCATTGCATCAATGACGTTTGATCGTGAGTTAAATGCTGACAAACGAAAATAACCCTCTCCTGACAATCCAAATCCGCTCCCAGGTGTACCCACTACACTTACTTTTTGGAGAAGGAAATCAAAAAAGTCCCATGATGTCATTTGATCAGGAACTTTAATCCAGATATAAGGAGCATTGACACCACCATACACTTTATATCCTGCATTCTGAAGTTTATTTTTCATGATTTTTGCATTTTCCATATAAAAATCAATTAAACCTTTCACCTGTTTCTTCCCTTCAAGAGAATAAACAGCCTCTGCTCCTCTCTGAACCACATAACTTACTCCATTGAACTTTGTAGATTGTCGCCTATTCCAAAGAGGCCATAAGTCTATTTCCTCATTTGTTGAGCTCAAACCTTTGAGATTTTTAGGTATTACTGTGAAAGCACATCTAACTCCAGTAAATCCTGCATTCTTTGAAAAAGATCTAAATTCAATAGCACAATCCTTTGCCCCTTCAATCTCATATATTGAATGTGGAATATCATCATCTTGAATAAATGCTTCATAAGCTGCATCAAAAAGTATTAGAGATTTGTTTTGAAGAGCATAGTCAACCCACTTTTTCAACTCTTTTTTATTAATCGTTGCTCCGGTCGGATTATTAGGAAAACAAAGATATAAAATATCAACTTTTTTTTCAGGTATCTCTGGCAGAAAATTATTCCCATCGTTAATTGCAAGATATATCAATCCTTTATAAGTTCCATTTTCAAGAGCATCACCAGTTCTGCCTGTCATAACATTACTATCAACATAAACAGGGTAAACTGGATCTGTAACAGCAATTGAATTATCTTTGCCAAGAATATCTAAAATATTGCTACTATCACATTTAGAGCCATCTGAAACAAAGATTTCATCAGGTGAAATTTGACAGCCTCTCGAAATAAAATCATGCTCAGATATTTTTTCTCTGAGCCAAAAATAACCTTGTTCTGGTCCATAACCTCTGAAACCATCTTTTGTTCCCATATCATCCAAAGCTTTACCCATAGCCTCTATGCAAGCTCTTGGCAGTGGTTCTGTAACATCTCCTATGCCAAGCTTAATAATCTCATCACTCCTATTTAATTGAGAATATATTTTTACCCTTTTAGCAATTTCAGGGAATAAATAGCCTGCTTTGAGTTTTAAATAATTTTCGTTTACTTGAACCACTTTAGATAAAAAATTCACCAATAATAGAATAATGTATCAACGTGCTTTAGTGGTGATTAGATGTTAAAATAATCTTAGTTATGGTTAATTTAAATGATAATCATAGCTATGAATTCAATTTCAATTAGTTTGAAAATCGTTTAAAGCTCTATAAATAGCAGAATTCAATCACTTTTAACTTTATTAATTTTAAAAAGTAAATAATATTAGCTATAAAATTGCTTTATTAAAAAGATAAGAATTTAATTCTTTAATTTAGATGATTTTCAAAATCCAAATCATTCAGAATCAATTATATGTCTCAGCAAATTATCATCGCTGAGCAGGCTCGAATTGCAGCACTACTCACAGATGATCGAGTTGATGAATTAATCGTCGCACAAGGTCAATATCAAATTGGCGATATTTTCTTAGGAACAGTTGAAAATGTTCTCGCTGGTATTGATGCCGCTTTCATAAATATTGGTGAAAGTGATAAAAATGGATTCATCCATGTTTCAGATTTAGGTCCACTAAGACTCAAAAAAGGGACATTTGGAATAACTGAATTACTAGAACCAAAACAAAAAGTTCTTGTTCAGGTAATAAAGGAACCCACAGGATCTAAAGGGCCTAGACTAACGGGAAGTATTTCAATCCCAGGAAAATACTTGATATTACAGCCATATGGCCAAGGAGTAAATATTTCAAGAAAAATAAATACAGAAACAGAACGTAGCCGTTTGAAAGCTCTTGGGGTTTTAATAAAACCACCTAGCACAGGCTTGTTATTTAGAACAGAGGCTGAAAAGATAAAAGAAGAACTTCTAATTGAAGATTTAGAACATTTAATTCAACAATGGGAAAATGTACTAAAAGTTTCTGAGGCTTCTAATCCGCCTAATTTACTAAAAAGAGATGATGATTTCTCTCTCAAGATCTTAAGAGATCATATTAAAGAATCAACTAAAAGCATAATTATCGATAGTAAATTTTCAGTTACAAGGGCAAAAGATTTTTTAATAAATTCTGAATCTGATATAGATATTGAATTTCACGATAACAGTTGCAACCAACATATTTTCGAGAAATACGAAATTAAGAAAACAATTCAAAAAGCCCTCCAGCCGAGAGTAGATCTTCCTTCGGGGGGTTACATAATTATTGAACCTACTGAAGCTTTAACAGTAATTGATGTAAACTCTGGATCATTTACAAGATCCGCCAATTCAAGACAAACTGTTTTGTGGACGAACTGCGAAGCAGCAGTTGAAATCTCAAGACAAATGAAATTAAGAAATATTGGTGGAGTTATAGTAGTAGATTTTATTGATATGGAATCTAGAAGAGATCAATTTCAGTTACTTGAGCATTTTACCTCAGCAATAAAAGATGATTCTGCTAGGCCTCAAATAGCTCAGCTTACTGAATTAGGCTTAGTAGAGTTAACCAGAAAAAGACAAGGTCAAAATATCTATGAATTATTTGGTAAAAAATGTTCTACATGCGATGGTACAGGACATGTAGAAAATATATTAAATCATGAAATTTCTAACTTAGAAATTAAAAACGTTGAAAATAAATCTATTCAACCAAACAATCTAAAATCTTTAGATATAAATACATCTCAATCAACTGATGATCAGGAAAAAATAATTGACAAGGAATTACTTAACTCCAAAGACCTAAGTCAAGATAATTCTTTTAATAAAAAAGAAAATGATAATGAAAATTTGAACCAATCAAATTCAAAGGAAAAAAATATAATAACAGTTGATCTTACTAATGAAGAAAAAATTGTATTTAGTCAATTAGGTATTAATCCACTTATAAAGTTAGGTAAAGAATATCTAACCAGCAATAATTTTGTGCATTTAAAAGACAGTAATAAGCAATCGGAAAAAACCTTAGACAATAAAAAAACAAAAGCAAAACAAATTAAAAAAATCTCAAAATCGGGAGAAGAAAAGATTCAAATTAAAATTGAAGCAAATACAAATTCTAAAGATAAATCAACAAATAAAACTAATGTAAATAATGAAGTTGTATTTAAAGATAAAAAAGATGAAGTTGAACTTACAGATGAACTAAACAATGCAAGAAAAAAAAGAAGAAGATCTTCAGCAAGCATCGAATAAAGAATTCGAAGTTGGAATAGATGAAGTTGGAAGAGGAGCAATTTTTGGTCCAGTTTTTTCAGCAGTTGTTGTATTAACTGATAAAAATAAATCTACATTAAAACAATTTGGAGTAACAGATAGTAAAAAACTAACTCCAAAAAAAAGAAGATTACTTTTGCCAAAAATTTTATTACTCTCTTCAGATTATGGAATTGGGCAATCTTCGGCTAAAGAAATAGATAATTTAGGTATCAGAGTTGCCACAGAACTTTCCATGATAAGAGCTTTAAAAAAATTAAAAAAGAAGCCATCTGAATTAATAATTGATGGCCCCTTATTATTAAGGCCATGGAACGGAATTCAGAAAAATATAGTATCTGGAGACTCAAAGTTTATCTCGATAGCTTCAGCAAGCATAGTTGCCAAAGTTTCTCGCGACAATCTAATGGGGAGGTTAGAAAAAAAATACTCAGGATACTTTATATTTAAAAATAAAGGTTATGGTACCAGAGAACATCTTTCATCAATCAAAAAATATGGAATAACAAAACTTCATAGGAAAAGTTTTTTAAAAAAATCAAATCTTATTTAATTCACACCAATCTAAAAAATCTTTTACGAGTTGCTGTTGAACCCTTGACTTTATACCCAACAAAATCCCATTTAATACCGAATGACCAGTAGATTCCAAAATTTTCTTTGGTATCAGCTTCAATAGAGAGGGTTGACTTACAGATACCCCTAGAAGCGCCTCACCTTCTAACCCAATATCAGTTGCTTCCAAATTCGCTTTCAAAATAAGATTAAAATCATCTATGATCCCCAAACCATCCAATGTACTTTCAAGGGCACTCATTTTTAAAATTCCATCTTTATTTTCTACCGCAATTAAGACAACAGGGTTAATATCTAATTGGAAAACCTTGAAACTTGTTACTGTATACTTATATCTACCTATTCCTTCTGGTACTAATTTCTTGGAGTCAAGCATTGCTCCAACAACTCTTTCTTCTTCCAATAGATATTTAGAAAGATATTCTTTATTACGTGTTACAGAAAGCATTAGTTTCTGTCTAGCATCAAAAGACAACAGCATTTTTTATATTCCTCCAATGCTTAATTGATCTCTTTTTTTTTTACGATTAATCATGCGCAAACAAGTTGCATATTTAGGTCCTAAAGGAACATATGCAGAAAAAGCAGCTCATATATTATCAAAGCTTGCCAATTTTCAGACACCTATATTTGTACCATGTAATGGGTTACATTCGGTTATTAAATCAATAGCGTACAACAATTGTGATGCTGCAGTAGTCCCTATAGAAAATTCCGTAGAAGGGGGAGTTACAGCTACTCTAGATGCTCTTTGGAAATTTCCTGAAATTTTTATAAATAAAGCAATTGTTTTACCTATAAAACATGCATTAATTAGTGATGGAGAACTTTCGAACATTTCAGAAGTATTATCTCATCCTCAAGCATTAGCTCAATGTTCAGAATGGTTATCTGAAAATCTTCCAAATGCAATTTCTCTCCCAACAAATTCAACATCAGAAGCTGTCAATATGGTTAAGGGGAGTAAATTCAGAGCTGCTATCGGTTCAAAATCATTAATTCAAATCGAAGGACTTAAAGAATTAGCCTTTCCTATTAATGATGTTCCAGGTAACTGCACTAGATTTGTCTTATTAAGCAAGGAATCAGATTCGAATTTAGCTAATATTTCCAGTTTTGCTTTCTCATTAATCTCAAATAAACCTGGTGCATTACTTAAAGCTATAAATAATATTGCAGATTTTGGATTTAATATGAGTAAAATTGAATCTAGACCATCAAAAAGAGAATTAGGCGAATATATAATTTATATTGATTTAGAACTAAATAATAAAAATAACATTAAAAATATTCTTGAATTGAAAAATAAGATAAAGCCACTTTGCAATAATTTTGTAGATTTTGGAAATTATTTTTCTGAAAATGTTGAACTGGATTAATTTATCCTCTACATTTATAGACTCCAAACTCCATTAAACCTTTTCTAAATGCCCAATTCATGAGAAGTATTGTTGGAATCTCTCTAATAGACTTCACTATTGCAAATGGGCCGAGTGACAAAATTGTGAAGGGCCTTCGAATGCCTTCTATAATGGAGTCATACCATGAAGGATTTGTAAAGGAATTCCAATTTTCAGAAATAACTCTTCCTGAACTATTTTCGTTAGTTCTAAGAATGTTACCGAATTCTTTAATGCTAATAAAATTGGGATGTACCCATTGTTCAAGTAATTGTTTAAGAACTAAATTCTCAAAAAATGATGGGGGGTATGCTTTAAGATCTCTTGAGTTCCAATCAGCCAATGCCAGATAACCTCCAGGTCTTAGAGTCCTCAGCATTTCATCTGCAAACTTAGTTTTATCATTCATGTGTGCACCAGCCTCAACACTCCAGACCGCATCAAATGATCCATCTTCAAATTTCAAATCCAAAGCATCCATAACTTGGAAGTTGCAATTTAGCTGATGAGGAGTAAGTTCTCTTGCTCTTTTAACTTGAGCCGGACTAATTGTAATACCAGTAACATTAAACCCATAATATTCTGCAAGAATCCTAGAACTTCCTCCAATTCCACAACCTACATCGAGTATTCTAGATCCCTTTGGCAATTTATTTAAACCACTCCATTTGACTAATTCATGAACAAACTCAACTTTAGCCTTTCTAAAATCAATATTTTTTTTCCCTGAGGGATAAAAACCCAAATGTATATGTTCTCCCCACAATCTCTCAAGTAATTTATCCTGGGTCCAAGCATCATATGCAGAAGCCACTGTACCGGAAGAAATATATTTTCTAGCATTAATTCTCCAGATCATAGTTAGGACTAGAAAAACTAAAACTAGTAAAAAAAAAGGGAATAATAATTCAAACATTTAATTTTCTTTTATATCAGGAAAACTTTCTTTCAATGCTGTTCTTGCTGCAAGTTGTTTTCTTGTATGATCAAGCATTTCATATTCTCTTTGCAAACGGGTAAAAGTATTTCTTTCCTCAAGAAGTCTTTGCTGCTCCTCCGTAACAGGACCGCCCAAATGAGCTCCTATCCAAAATGATAAATCCATAGGGTTGTCAGGTAATTTATCAGGTAGGTTTTTCTTAGTATTAGTCAATTTACTTGTTAAATTAATAACATCACTAAGAGCTTCTTTTACTGAATCTTTTAGAGAATCTAATTTTTGAAAGTCATCAATATTATCATCACTAATCCAACTAACCATCGCGGAACAAAATGGCGTCGAACGCATAATTTCTAAGACTTGAAATCTTTGTTGTCCCAGAGTGATAATATTACTTCTCCCATCCTCTGCAGTTTGATGTTTTATAATTTGTGCGCAGCATCCAACGTTAGCCATACTTTTAGTAGTTGGATCCCACTTAATAACTCCGAACATAGAATCACTCTCGAGAACAGATTGCAACATGATCCTATATCTCGATTCAAAAATATGTAAAGGCAATACTTCTTGAGGAAAAAGGACTACGTCTGGCAAAGGAAATAAAGGTAATTCCCTTACTGAGAGTTCTCCCATTTAAACCTCATTACATTATATTTATACTAATCAATTTAGGGCTGTTTCGGGATTTGTTAAAGTTTAACTTCTATATCTACACCGCTAGGAAGATCTAGTTTCATTAAAGCATCAATAGTTTTTGCAGAAGGACTATAGATATCTATTATTCTTCGATGTGTTCTTGTTTCAAAATGCTCTCTGGAATCTTTATCAACATGTGGTGATCTTAGGACGCAATAAATTTTCCTTTTTGTAGGTAAAGGTATTGGACCTATTGCTGATGCAGAAGTAGTATCAGCAGTTTGGATTATCTTGTCGCAAGATAAATCAAGCATTCTTCTATCAAATGCTTTCAATCTAATTCTTATTTTTTGTTGTGCAATTGATGCAGTCATAATTTCAAAAGTTCTAGTTAAGGGTCATTTATTAAAATGACCCTTTTCCATATACCTATACTAGATGATTGAGGTTAATTTTTTAAAATTCAAACATATTATTTGAGTATTTTAGAAACAACTCCAGCACCGATAGTACGTCCACCTTCACGGATTGCGAATCGCATACCTTGTTCAATAGCAACTGGACAAATTAATTCTCCAGTCATCTTAATTCTGTCTCCTGGCATAACCATTTCAACATTAGAGCCATCATCAGATGTAAATGCAGTTATTTGACCTGTCACATCAGTAGTTCTAATGTAAAACTGAGGTCTATATCCTGCAAAGAAGGGAGTATGTCTTCCGCCCTCTTCCTTTTTAAGAACATAAACTTCTCCTTCAAACTGAGTATGAGGAGTAATAGATCCTTTCTTAACAAGCACCATTCCTCTCTCAATATCTTCTTTTTGGACACCACGTAAAAGTAAACCAACATTATCACCAGCCATACCTTCATCAAGTAGTTTTCGGAACATTTCAACTCCGGTAACAGTTGTTAGTCTTGTGTCCCTTATTCCAACTATTTCAACTTCTTCTCCAACCTTAACTTTACCTCTCTCAATTCTTCCAGTAGCAACAGTTCCTCTACCAGTAATAGAGAAAACATCTTCAACTGCCATCAAGAATGGTTTATCAACTTCTCTTTCTGGTTCAGGAATGCTAGCATCAACTGCTTTCATTAATTCTTCAATCTTTGATTCCCAAGTTGAATCCCCTTCGAGAGCTTTTAAACCTGAAACTTGAACTATGGGAATGTCATCTCCAGGGAAGTCATAACTATCTAACAGTTCTCTGATTTCCATTTCGACAAGTTCAATAATTTCTTCATCATCGACCATATCGCACTTATTAAGAGCAACAACAAGAGCAGGAACTCCAACCTGTTTAGCTAAAAGAATATGCTCTTTTGTTTGAGCCATAGGACCATCTGTAGCTGCGCAGACTAGAATTGCACCATCCATCTGGGCAGCCCCTGTAATCATGTTTTTCACATAATCAGCATGTCCTGGGCAATCGACATGAGCATAATGTCTGCCTTCAGTTTCATATTCAACGTGAGCTGTATTAATAGTGATGCCGCGCTCTCTTTCTTCAGGAGCACCATCAATGTCTCCATAGTCTTGAGCTTGAGCTTGACCTTTTTTAGCTAATACATTTGTAATAGCAGCAGTTAATGTTGTTTTTCCATGATCAACATGGCCGATAGTACCTATGTTGACATGTGGTTTGTTCCTTTCGAACTTCTCGCGAGCCATTTTGAATTAAAGAATCGAGGGTTTAATAGTGTTTTAGTTTAGAGATCAGGAGTTGCCCTGATTCTTGGAAATGATAGCTTCAGCAACGTTACGAGGAACTTCCTCATAATTTGCGAACTCCATTGAAAATATACCCCGACCTTGAGTCATTGATCGGAGTTGAGTAGCATAACCGAACATTTCGGCTAAGGGCACTTTGGCCTGTACCTTAGACAATCCATCATCAACAGATTGTCCTTCTACTTGACCTCTTCTAGAAGAGAGATCACCAATTACAGATCCGAGAAAGTCGTCAGGACTTTCGACCTCAACTTTCATCATAGGCTCTAAAAGGACAGGATTACATTTTTTAACCCCGTCTTTAAAAGCCATGGAACCTGCAATTTTAAAGGCCATTTCAGATGAGTCTACATCGTGGAATGAACCATCGACTAGTGTTACTTTTACATCAATGAGTGGATAACCGGCAAGAACACCAGATTCACAGGTTTCTTTCATTCCATTTGATGCAGGACCAATGTACTCTTTTGGTACGGCTCCACCAACAATTTTGTTTACAAATTCAAAACCTTTACCAACTTCTGCAGGTTCCATTTCAATAATCACATGACCATATTGGCCTTTTCCTCCAGTCTGTCTTGCATATTTACCTTCACCTTTAGAACTAGACCTAATGGTCTCTCTATATGAAACTTGTGGAGCTCCTATATTTGCTTCAACTTTAAATTCCCTTAACATTCTGTCAACAAGGATTTCTAAGTGCAATTCACCCATACCTGCGATAACAGTTTGATTTGTCTCAGGATCTGTACTTACCCTAAAGGTTGGATCCTCTTCAGATAAAGCGGTTAAAGCTTTTGATAATTTTTCCATATCGCCTTTAGTTTTTGGCTCAACTGCCACTGAGATAACTGGTTCAGGGATAAACAGTGTCTCTAAAACTATTGGATCATCTGTGTTACATAAAGTGTCTCCAGTTGTTGTGTTCTTAAGACCTAATACAGCTCCTAAATCCCCAGCTCTCAATTCATCAACCTCCTCTCTTTCATCGGCCTTAAGAATCACTAATCTAGAAATTCTCTCTTTAGCATCTTTAGTAGAATTCATTACGTAGCTTCCCTTTGAAAGAACACCTGAATACATTCTTACAAAAGTTAATTTCCCATATGGATCTGACATCACTTTGAAAGCTAATGCACTGAAAGGAGCATTATCATCTGAAGGCCTAACATCTTCTTTACCACTTGGTAAAACACCTTGTATTGGTTTCACATCAACTGGAGCTGGCAAGTAATCAACTACAGCATCTAATACAAGCTGGACTCCTTTATTCTTAAAAGCTGACCCGCACAGAACAGGAACTAATCCATGTTTTAAAACACCTTCCCTAATTCCTTTTTTAAGTTGTTCTGGAGATAATTCTCCTGTTTCAAGGAAAATTTCAATTAACTCTTCATCATTTTCTGCGACGCTCTCCATCAACTTAAGTCTCCACTCAGCAGCCTCCTCCACCATTTCAGATGGAATTGGTGCTTCTTCAATATCAGTACCTAAGTCATTTTTATAAAGATATGCCTTGTTCGCTACTAAATCAATAATGCCTGTAAGATCTCCCTCAGCTCCAATAGGTAGCTGAATTGGGAGTGCATTTGCCTTTAGTCGATCTTTAATTTGTTTATTAACTTTTAGAAAATCTGCTCCAGTCCTGTCCATTTTATTAACAAAAACCATTCTTGGAACAGAGTATCTATCTGCTTGACGCCAAACTGTTTCAGATTGAGGCTGAACTCCACCAACTGCGCAAAATACAGCTATAACTCCGTCCAAGACTCGCATTGATCTTTCCACTTCAATAGTAAAGTCAACGTGTCCAGGAGTATCAATAATATTAATTCTATGATCTTGCCAACTTGTAGATATTGCAGCAGCAGTAATAGTTATTCCTCTTTCTCGTTCTTGAGCCATCCAATCAGTTACGGCAGCACCATCATGTACTTCTCCTATCTTGTGAACAACGCCTGAATAAAACAAAATTCTTTCAGTAGTTGTAGTCTTCCCTGCATCAATATGAGCGGCTATACCTATGTTCCTTACTCGTTCTAGGGGAAAGTCGCGTGCCAATTTTAAAGCTCCAAATAAAATAATTTTTTAATAAGTATAGTTCGCCCTTAAAAGCAAACTTTAATAATAATAAACTACTTAAGTACCTTTTTGATGAAATTAATATCTGTAATGTGCAAAAGCTTTATTAGCTTCAGCCATTTTATGAGTGTCTTCTCTTTTTTTAACTGCACTACCAGTTTCATTTGCTGCATCCATCAACTCACCAGCAAGTTTTTGGGACATACTTTTGCCATTCCTTCCACGTGAGAATGTAACAAGCCATCTCAATGCCATAGCTGTACCCCTCTCTTGGCGAACTTCCATAGGTACTTGATATGTTGCACCACCAACCCTTCTGGCTCTTACCTCGACAAGAGGAGTAGCATTTTTTACAGCTGTTTCAAATAATTCAACGGCATTCCCACCTGTTCTCTCACTTATTAAAGAAAAAGCATCAGACAATATTCTTTGAGCTGTAGATTTTTTACCATGTTTCATCAATCGAGAAATCATCATTGAAGCAAGACGACTATTAAATTGAGGATCTGGAAGAACTGGTCTTTTTACTGCTGCATTACGACGTGACATTTATTTAGAAAGTGATGTTTAAAAAATTAGTCTTTTGGAGTTTTTGCTCCATACTTAGATCTGGACTGACGTCTATCTTTGACTCCGGCCGTATCTAAGGTTCCTCTTATTATATGATATCTAACTCCTGGTAAATCTTTAACTCTTCCACCTCTAAGTAGAACTACAGAGTGTTCTTGCAAGTTATGTCCAATACCAGGTATGTAAGCCGTTACTTCGAAACCAGAAGTTAATCTAACTCTAGCAACTTTTCTCAAAGCTGAATTAGGCTTTTTTGGTGTTGATGTATAGACTCTTGTACATACCCCTCTTCTCTCAGGGCAAGCTTTTAATGCAGGAGATTTTGTTTTCCTTGTCAGACGTTTTCTTTCTGAACCTATTAATTGTGAGATGGTGGGCATCTATTATATTTAGAAAAAATTAAACATTCTACTATCATAACCTTTTACGAGCACCAACTAAAAGTTTTAATTATATTTTTTTTAAAATTTGTCAAATTAAAATTCTTTGGTAAATATTCATTATCTTTAGATTTATTTTCATATTTATTTTTATAATAGAAATACATAAATAACTAATCAGAATTAAATAATCTATGGTAGAGGGTATCAAAAGAATCGCTGGACCATATCAAGATAGTTTTTCCCCAGATGGAATAATTGGGGAGAAAGATGCGTGTGGAGTTGGTTTCATAGCAAATGTCGAAGGGATAGAAAGTAACTGGATCTTGAAACAATCGCTTAATGGCCTTAACTGCATGGAGCATAGAGGAGGTTGTGGCGGAGATAGTGACTCAGGAGATGGAGCAGGCATTTTATGTTCAATTCCGTGGGGTTATTTAGATGAAGAATTGAATCTTATAAATAAACAAAAAATGGACCGAGGTTTAGGCATGGTTTTTATGCCTAATAAAAAAGAGAAAATTGAAGAATGCAAATCAATATGTGAGGAGGAAGCAGAAAAATTAAGCGTTAAAGAAACATCTTGGAGAAAAGTCCCTGTAAATAATGAAATCTTAGGTACTTTAGCCAAAGCAAATGTCCCATATATTTGTCAGTGGATTTTACATATAGATAAAAAAGATAATCAGAATATTGAAAGGCTTTTATTCCAGTTAAGGAAAAGAATTGAAAAAAAAATAAGAGAAACCTTTAAAAACGATATTGGGGATTGTGAATTTTATTTTGCCTCACTTAGTTCTCAAACAGTTGTATATAAAGGTATGGTTAGGTCTGAAATATTATCTGAATTCTATCAAGATCTAAAAAAAGAGAATTTTAAGGTCTCATTTTCTATTTATCATAGGAGATTTAGTACAAATACTCTTCCAAAATGGCCACTTGCCCAGCCCATGAGATTTTTAGGTCATAACGGGGAAATCAATACTCTTTTGGGAAATATTAATTGGGCTAAAGCTTCAGAAACACATATAGATGATTTTTGGGGAGAGCTATCTAATGAAATAAAGCCTATTGTAGATGTAAATAAAAGTGATTCATCAAATCTTGATGCAACCCTTGAAATTAATATTCGTTCAGGCCAACCAATAACTGATTCATTATTAAAACTTGTTCCTGAAGCATTTAGAGATCAACCAGACCTTGAACAGAGAGACGATATTATCTCATTTTATGAGTATTCTGCGAGCATACAAGAAGCTTGGGATGGTCCTGCTCTACTTGTATTTGCAGATGGGAATTTTGTAGGAGCAACGCTTGATAGAAATGGTCTAAGACCAGCAAGATATTCAATAACAAATGATGGTTTTGTAATAATGGGTTCCGAAACAGGAGTAGTAGATCTTGAAGAGGAAAAAGTAATAGAAAAAGGTCGATTAGGACCAGGACAAATGTTAGCGGTTGATTTTAATCAAAATAGAATTCTAAGAAATTGGGAGGTAAAATCTGAAGCTGCTCAAAGACATGATTATAAAAATCTCCTTAGTAATAGAACTATAAAAATTGAAAATAGTGAATGGTTTAAAGACTGCAAAATTAAAGACCTTGAGTTGTTACAACAACAAACTGCCTACGGTTTTTCAGCAGAAGATAATGATCTTATCTTGGATTCAATGGCTTCATTAGCTAAAGAGCCAACTTATTGCATGGGAGACGATATCCCATTAGCAGTGCTTTCTTCAAAGCCACATATTTTATATGACTATTTTAAGCAAAGATTTGCGCAAGTTACAAATCCTCCTATCGACCCACTTAGAGAAAAACTGGTAATGAGTTTAGAGATGCATCTTGGAGCAAGATGTACTCCATTTGAGATTAAAGATCCTAAACCTTTTGTTCATTTACAAAGTCCAATTCTCAATGAGGAAGAACTTATTTCCATTAAAAAATCAAAAATTAAATCTCAAACAATTTCAAGTTTGTTTGATATTGAGGAAGGTGTTCAAGGCTTAGAGAACCAATTAAAAGCAATTTGTAAACAGAGTGAGCTCTCTATAAAAGAAGGTTGCTCTCTAATTATTATTTCTGATAAGGGAATTAATCCTAAAAAGACTTTTATTCCTCCTTTGCTTGCTGTTGGGGCAATTCATCATTATCTTCTAAAAAAAGAAATTAGGCTAAAAGCTTCTCTAATTATTGAAACTGGTCAATGTTGGAGCACACATCACTTGGCTTGTTTGATTGGTTATGGTGCAAGCGCAGTTTGCCCTTGGTTGACCTTAGAAGCAGGTAGACACTGGTTGAAACATCCAAAAACTCAAAAACTCATTGATAGCAAAAAAATAAATCCATTATCAATAATTGATGTTCAAGAAAATATTAAAAAAGCTTTAGAAGACGGTCTTAGGAAAATTCTTTCGAAAATAGGCATCTCACTTTTATCTAGTTACCATGGCGCACAAATTTTTGAAGCTGTAGGCCTTGGATCTGACTTAATAAAAGTTGCTTTTGATGGTACAACAAGCCGCATCGCCGGCATAACATTAAAAGAATTAACTAATGAAACAATTTCAATACATACGAAAGCCTACCCAGAGATCGATTTAAAAAAATTAGAATTTTTGGGATTTGTACAATTTAGAAATAATGGAGAATATCATTCCAATAACCCTGAGATGTCAAAAGTTTTACATTCAGCTGTAAAACAAGGTCCAGGATATGATCATTTTGAAACTTACAAAAAACTCATTAGCAATAGACCGACAACATCTTTAAGAGATTTACTAACAATTAGTTCAAAAAGGAAAAGCATCCCATTAGAGGAAGTTGAAAGTGTTGAATCAATTTGCAAAAGGTTCTGTACTGGAGGAATGAGTTTGGGTGCTTTATCAAGAGAAGCGCATGAAGTATTAGCAGTTGCTATGAACAGAATTGGTGGCAAAAGTAATAGTGGAGAAGGGGGAGAAGATCCAGCTCGTTTTAATGTTTTAAATGATATCGATGAAAATACTCAATCAGCGACGTTACCATTTATTAAAGGTCTAGAAAATGGAGACACCGCATGTTCAGCTATTAAACAAATCGCATCAGGTAGATTTGGAGTCACACCTGAATATCTAAGAAGTGGCAAACAACTCGAAATTAAAATGGCTCAAGGTGCAAAACCTGGAGAAGGGGGACAATTGCCTGGTCCAAAAGTTGATTCTTACATCGCAAAACTAAGAAATAGTAAACCTGGAGTAGCTCTAATATCTCCTCCCCCGCATCATGATATTTATTCAATTGAAGATTTAGCTCAACTTATCCATGACTTACACCAAGTCCATCCAAAAGCGAAAGTGAGCGTTAAACTTGTTTCTGAAATTGGTATAGGCACTATTGCTGCTGGCGTAAGTAAAGCTAATGCAGATGTAATTCAAATTTCAGGACATGACGGAGGAACAGGTGCTTCGCCCCTAAGTTCTATTAAACATGCAGGTTTACCATGGGAATTAGGTGTTGCTGAGGTTCATAAATCTCTCTTAGAGAATAACTTACGTGAAAGAGTAATTTTAAGAACTGATGGAGGTCTTAAAACAGGCTGGGATGTAGTTATTGCAGCTTTACTAGGTGCTGAAGAATACGGTTTCGGTTCTGTAGCGATGATTGCTGAAGGATGCATAATGGCTCGAGTTTGTCATACAAACAAGTGTCCTGTAGGAGTTGCTACTCAAAAAGAAGAGTTAAGAAAAAGATTTAAAGGTATTCCAGAAAATGTTGTAAATTTTTTCTTATATATTGCTGAAGAAGTAAGGCAGATAATGAGTAGTATTGGAGTCTCTAATATGGAAGAACTGATTGGTAATCAAGAATTTCTTTCTGCAAGAAATATCGGTCTTCCAAAAACTTCTAATATAGATCTTTCTTCTTTAGTAAATAATGAACACTTAACCACTGATAGATCATGGTTAAAACATTTAAAAAATGCTCATAGTAATGGTTCTGTATTAGAGGACGAGTTTTTGTCTGATACTGAATTTATAGATTCAATTAAAAATCACGAAAAATTGACTAAAGAAATTGTGATAAAAAATACAGATAGAAGTGTTTGTGCGAAAATATCTGGCGAAATCGCAGAACTTCATGGAAATACCGGCTTCAATGGTGAACTTAACTTAAATTTCAAAGGATATGCGGGACAAAGCTTTGGTGCCTTTTTATTAAAGGGAATGAATGTTCAATTAATCGGAGAAGCTAATGATTATGTTTGTAAAGGAATGAATGGAGGTATACTCACAATAATTCCACCAAAAATAGATAAAATCTCCTCCGAACAAGTTATAATAGGAAATACTTGCCTTTATGGAGCAACAGGTGGGAAATTATTTGCTTTAGGAAAATCGGGAGAAAGATTTGCAGTAAGAAATAGTGGTGCTACAGCAGTAACAGAGGGAGCAGGAGATCATTGTTGTGAATACATGACTGGTGGGAAAGTAGTTATTCTAGGTTCCACAGGAAGGAATATTGGAGCGGGTATGACTGGTGGAATAGCTTTCATAATCGATGAGAATAATGATTTAAATAATAAAGTTAATAAGGAAATAGTAAGCATTCATAAAATAACTTCATCAAGACAGGAAGATATTTTATTGGAAATTATTAGAGAATATCGAGCAAAAACAAATAGCTTAAAGGCTGCCAAAATAATTGAAAATTGGTCTCATTTCAAGAATACTTTCAAATTAATTGTTCCCCCAAGTGAAGAAGAGATGCTTGGCATAAAGAAAATGTAAATGCCTTTCTTTGTAAAAACTGAAATTATAAAAAAAGAATACTTAATTAATAATGATTTAAAACGCAAAGTAATTAACGAACATAATGATTGGATAAAAAAATTAAAAAAAGAGGGAATTAATATAAAAAGTGGCTTTTTAGTAGATGAGTTAAAGAGGCCAGGCGCCGGCGGATTACTAATTCTAGAAATAAATAATTATGAAAATGCACTAAAAATAATTAAGAATGATCCAATGATTAAAAATGATCTAGTTGAATGGAAATTAAATGAGTGGGTAGATTCAGATAAATGAAAATTACTATCTTGGATACTTTTTCATAAGTTTTTGAATCTCTTCAGCATGGTAACTGCTTCGAGTTAAAGGAGAACTAACTACTTGCATAAAATCCAAATCTTTTTCCCCAAAAACTTTAAAATAATTGAATTTTGAGGGACTCACAAATCTTTGAACAGGTAAATGATTAGGGCCAGGAGATAAATATTGGCCAATAGTAACAATATCAACGAAATTACTTTTTAAATCCTCAAGAAGACTTAAGACCTCCTCATCTTTTTCTCCTAGACCAAGCATAAAGCCTGACTTTATATAAACTTTGGGAGAATAGTCTTTGGTTCTTTTAAGTAACTCAAGAGTTCTGTCGTATTTACCCTGAGGTCTTACTTTTTTATATAGTGAAGGCACAGTCTCAATATTATGGTTTAAAACGTTTGGATTTGAATCAAGAACTTTTTCAAGCGCTTTCCAGTTGCCACAAAAATCAGGAATTAAAAGCTCAATAGTAGTTTCTGGAGATTTTTTTCTTACTTGATAAACACATTCAAAAAATTGAGATGCACCACCATCCTCAAGATCGTCCCTATTAACTGATGTTATGACAACATGTTTAAGCTTCATTCTAAAAACGGCTTCTGCTAGACGATATGGTTCTGTTGGATCTAATTCTCTTTTGGATCTATCAAAATCAATATCGCAATATGGACATGCCCTAGTACAGCCAGGACCCATTATTAGGAAAGTGGCAGTTCCACTAGCAAAACATTCACCAATATTTGGACAGCTTGCTTCTTGACATACAGTATTAAGCTTTAAATCATTTAACAAATTTGCAGTATTCCCAATTCTCTCAACTTGCGGAGCTTTTACTCTTAACCAATCAGGTTTTGAAATTAAACTATTAGGATTATTAGTCAAGTTAATTGTTTATAGCTCGTAGACTTATTTTACTAAAAACAAAATGAATTAACTATTAATAATTTCCAAAATAAAGCCTATTCAATAGAAGTCAAAAAATAAATGAATTTAACTAGTCGATCGATAATTTAAAAATCCTAATTTAAATGACTACTTATACAATATTTTTGTTTCGCCAACTGTAAATGAAACAGTTTTTAGAACGTTATTTTTAATACAGATAACAGAACATTTAAGTTAGGTATCTAGGATATAGAAGTTAATGTTTATATGAATTTTTTTGTACTAAAAAGTGTTTATCCATTTATTTATTGATACAGTAAAAAATATATGTAATAAAACATTGGCTTTTAAATTTAAAAGAAAACGTCTTTTACTATCTGAAAAAAATAAAAACTCTAAAGCAATAGGTTATGCCAGAGCCACTGATAATGAATCTGAATATTTAGAAGAGCAAATAAAAATCTTAAAGGAAGAGGGTTGCAGTTTAGTTTTCTCTGAATTTATAAGTTTAGATGAAGAAATTAAACCCCAACTCAATAAAGCTATAAATTTCTTATCAAAAGGCGATCAATTAATAATAACTCAACTTGACCGAGCATTTAAAAATAATAAAGAATGTTTGAGGACAATAAATAAACTTATTAATAAGAATATTAAATTGCGCACTTTGACTGGTTTTTCTGCAGTTAATGAATCCTCTAAAGCAAATTCGTCAATTTTTAAGATTTTATATGAATTAGATAATTTAGAAGACAAAAGTTTAGGTGAAAGAAAAAAAGAACAACTATTACGCAGAAAATTATCTGGAAATAATCTGGGAGGAAGGCCCAAAATAAGTCCTTTAAAAGAATCTTTAGTAATCAGATTACGTAATGAGGGATATTCATATCGATCAATCAGATCACAAACAGGAATTGCGTTATCAACAATAAGAAGAGTTATTTTGGAAGGAGAATTAACATAAAATGAGGAGGAAAGAAATTGAAAATTTAATTAAAGAAAATTTTAAAGATACAGCATTGCGTATTTATGAATTAGATAATGAAGATAGAAAAAGTTTGTTAGCAGAATATAGAGAATGGATTATGAATGATTTAGATTCTGAAGAGATAATGATGTTACCTTATGAAGCCTATACTGATATATTAGATTCTAATTACTTAGACGATTTACTTTAATTTATAATAATATATCTCTTATTAAATTCATATATTTCTTTGGCTATTAATGGTAAAAAGGAAGTATTTTTGGAATATTTTTCTCCATTACAAAAAACAACTAATAAAGTGTGTAGAGATTGACTATTAGTCCACCAAGCTGAATCATGCCTAACTTCAGACATTAAGCCTGCTTTACTCCAAAGATTAATGCTTTCTGGTAGTCCTTCACCCAAAAAACCATTTATTTGATTAAGAGAATCGTTTTTGAGAACAACTTTATTTAAATTTCTTTTTAAAAAACTCCGTAAATTTAAGTCATTTTTTTGATAATCAATATGAATCATAATTTCCTCCAAAACCCTTGCAGCAAAATCAGAATTCATAGCATTTCTATTTTTATTATCGTGTCCATAAAATTCTTTTTCACGACCAAACGGTCCATCATCCCAGGTCTTCTGACAGCAATTTATACCACTCAATTCCTCCCAATGTAAATCATATAGCCAATCGTTTATTATACTTCTTTGATATTTCCAATTTTCCCATAATTCGCCTTCAATACAAGGTCCACTTGTTGTTCCAGTAAGTAAATCAATTAAGAAGCTTGTTGCATTATTACTTGATAAAGACAACATTTTCCTTACTGCATCAATAAGTTCATCTGATAATAGTAGACTTCCTTTTTTAATCCAATTATATGCAGCAAGGCCATAAACCAACTTGACTATGCTGGCAGGGTAAACCATTTTTTTATTATTAATACCAGTTCCAAAACCTTTCAGTACACTTTTATTTTCACTTTTATAATTAATCCAAGTTATAGCAATATCTTCTGTTGAAAAATCTTTATTATAAGAGCATGCTTTCCCTAAGATATCATTTAAGGCTAGATCCATCTCTTGACTTAAATAGTAAAAGGTCATTGTATGGAAAATTATAAAAATCCTATCTCACTATTTAAACAAACAAATTTTTCAAAAACTATTTGGTGGAAATTAAAAGTTGATATTTCTGGATATCAAAATGAAACAGAAGATAAATTAGTGACTGAAATATTTAAAAATAGAATTTTTAGGCTACTTTATCCAAATATTTATCAACATAACCATAAATTTTCAAGAATTCTAGTTCAACTATATGAAGATGGTTACGTGTGTTGGATAAATTTAGGTGGATTGATTATTGAAAAATACGAATTAAGAAAAACTGGGTGTTTAAAAAATGAACAATCCTTTATAAAAGATAAAATTACCTTAATTTTAAAATGGATCAATATTCAAGCTGGGTTAACTAATGAATACCGTTGGGGAGGTACATTAGGACCCAATTTTGATTGTTCCGGGTTAATTCAGACTGCTTTTTTAAAGCATGGTATCAATATACCTCGAGACTCTTATCAAATAAAAAGTTTTTGTAAACATCTTTTTTATTACAAAAAATCTTATGCAGCTCTACGACCAGGCGATCTTTTATTTTTTGGAAATAAAGAAAAATGTGATCATATTGGAATATACAAAGGTAATGGATTGTATTACCATAGCTCTGGAAAAGATTTTGGCAGAAATGGAATAGGATTAGATACCTTAAAACATTCTAATGATAAAATCTCAATGCATTATAAATCAAAACTTATTTCGGCAGGAAGAGTAGTTAGAAGTTACAGATGGGATAGATCCATACGTTAATAATTAGAGCACACCTTTCAAATTAAAATATTACTTATTATTTATATTTGGTAATTAACCAGCAGTCCAAATATTTTTAATGATTGGCATGATGCTATCTAAGTGTAAGGTCCCAACAAGTAGCCAAGCAAAAACAGCTCCACCACAGCCTCCTAACCAAAATCCACTTGTAAAATCAGCCCAACCAGCTCTCGTAAATAAGTCCTTTGGTGGATTATTAACAGTCGCATCTGGAGGTTGAACATTAGGTGCTTTACCAGGTGCATTATATAGAACAAAAAGTGCTGTCAGAATATGAACAGCTCCAATAGCAGCAAGAAGTCCAGCTGTTAAAGCAAATTCAGAATTTCTTAATGGGCCCGTCATAGTGAAAGGACCGTATAGAAGATATCCAAAAGCTGCTCCAGTTTCTAAACCTCTAAAATTAGGAGAAATACCTTCTCTGTAAAAAGGTAAATTATTTATAAAGGCTTTTGTAAAATAGCCACTATTAACTGGAGTAGCTAGATTACCAACACAAGGATCAGCAACAGTTTTTACTGCCCATTGTTCTGCAACACCAATATCATTTGGTTGTACAGAATTATCTATGTATTTCTCATCAAACTTAATTGAACTTGTTGATTCTGAGAATGATTTTTGAAAGTCGCTCATTTTTTTAATAGTTTAGTGTTTAATAATTTATTCAGTTGCTGTAATAAATCTTCCAATCAATACGATAAAAACAGCAGGCATTGCTATACCAATTAATGGAACAAAAATTGAGGGTAAGAGACTTGGTAATTCAGATGGCATAGTTCTTTAAACATCTTTAAACACTTTAGTATTTATCTGCGAAATAGTGTTAATTTTATTACTGGATGATATAAAAATTATTAACTTTTTACATGTTAAGTTTTTTCGCAATTTTACTTATTATTTTTATAGGAATATTAATTCTAGTTTTAAAAAATAGAAGCTTTAGAAAGTTAATAAATAAAGGGAATTAATATTCTGTTAAATTAAACAAAAATAGAAATAATAATTAATTTCTATCTAATAAAAATAGTTTTTTGTACAATCACGAAGGGAAAAAGTGCTCAGTATTTTATAAAAATTCTCAAAGGAATAAAATGTTTAGTCTTTTGCAGGGTCGTAAAGAAAACAAATTAAAGAATTAAAAATTGCGGAAGAATTGGCTGATAAATCAACATTATCAATTTTAAGAATAGGATTGAGAGATATGTCTCCTGAAGTGGTTGAAATTTCAGCTTTATTAATCAGAAAATTCAAGTAAAAATTCAATTTCGTTCGGCACTACTTATTGACCTAATTCTATAAATTGGACGACTTTGACTTTCATGATAAGTCCTAATTAAAAGTTCACTCAATAATCCAAAGCTAAATAATTGAACCCCAGCAATTCCTAATATTAATGCAAACATTAGCAACGGACGATTTCCAATATCCTCACCCATTATTTTTAAAACTATTAAATAAGAACTCATTGCAAGGCTAATGAAAATACTTATAATTCCAACAAAACCAAATCCATACATTGGTCTTGTTAAAAATTTAGTCATAAACCATACAGTTAGTAAATCCATTAAAACTCTAAAAGTTCTATCGATTCCATATTTACTAGATCCATATTGCCTGCTTCTATGATTGACTTTAATTTCTTTGATTTTTGCACCTTCAATATTTGCTAAGACAGGCAAAAACCTGTGAAGTTCTCCATACAATTTAATATCATCAATTATTTCTTTCTTAAAAGCTTTTAATGAACATCCATAGTCATGCAACTTCAGACCTGTTACCTGAGCTATTAATTTATTCGCTATTTTTGATGGTATCTTTCTATTGATTAATTTATCTTTTCTATCAAACCTCCATCCACAAACCAAATCAAAACCATTATTAATTTCTGAAATTAATTTAGGAATATCATTTGGATCATTCTGTAAATCACCATCCAAAGTAATGACGATATCACCTTTAGAATTATCAAAGCCAGCTGACATTGCTGCAGTTTGCCCATAATTTTTGCGAAGGGAAATAACTGACAATTCTTTAATATTGTGAGTTAGTTGTTTTAATACTTGATGAGTATTATCTTTAGAACCATCATTTACAACAATCAATTCAAAATTATATTTATGAAATGACATTACATTTATAACTTCATCCAATAAAAAACCAATACTCTCACTTTCATTGAAAACAGGGACGATAATAGAAATTAATTGTTTAATATCTGACATTTATATTTAATGATAATTATATAATTTTAACTTAATTTAGAACACTAAAATTAAACAAAAAAAATCACCACAAACGTGGTGATTTAAATTATTTATGGAAAATTTAGCCAAACGTACCTGAAGTTGATGCGATAACAAATGCACCAAATGTAAGTATGTTTCCAATCGTGAAATGTGCAAGTCCAACTAATCTAGCTTGAACAATTGAAAGTGCAACTGGCTTATCTCTCCAGCCAACAAGGTTAGCTATTGGAGTACGCTGATGTGCCCAAACTAATGTTTCAATTAATTCTTGCCAGTAACCACGCCATGATATTAAGAACATAAAACCAGTAGCCCAAACTAAGTGACCGAATAGGAACATCCAGGCCCAAGGAGATAAAGAGTTAACTCCGAATGGATTATATCCGTTAATAAGTTGAGCAGAATTTAACCAGAGATAATCTCTGAACCAACCCATTAGATAAGTTCCTGATTCATTAAATTGCGCAACATTACCCTGCCATATTGCTAGGTGTTTCCAATGCCAGTAGAAAGTTACCCATGCTATTAAATTTAATGCCCAGAACATAGCTAAGTACATGGCGTCCCAAGATGAACTATCACAAGTACCTCCACGTCCGGGACCATCGCAAGGGAATGCATATCCTAAATCTTTCTTATCAGGAATTAATTTAGTTCCTCTAGCATCTAGTGCACCTTTAATAAGGATTAAAGCAGTTGTATGAAGACCTAAAGCGATAGCATGATGGACTAAGAAATCCGCAGGACCGATAGGTAAGAAAGCACTTAATGCATCTTGTCTATTAATAAGATCCATCCAGTAATGATTACCTGGTAATGAATTAGCAGCAAGACTTGCTGAACTTGTAGGATCAGATAATAAAGCGTTAAAGCCGTACATCATCTTACCTTGAGCGGCTTGAACGAATTGAGCAAATACTGGCTCAATTAGAATTTGCTTTTCAGGGTTACCAAAAGCTACAACAACGTCGTTATGAACATAAATTCCAAGAGTGTGGAATCCTAGCAACATTGTTACCCAGCTAAGGTGACTTATCAAAGCTTCCTTTGTTCCAAGAACTCTTGCTAATACATTATCTTTATTTAATTCAGGATCATAATCTCTTACAAAGAAAATAGCGCCGTGTGCAAATGCACCAACCATCAAGAACATTGCTATGTACTGATGATGACTATATAAAGCAGATTGTGTAGTGTAGTCCCTGGCAATAAAAGCGTAAGAAGGAAGTGCACCCATATGTTGGGCTACAAGAGAAGTTGCTACACCAAGTGATGCTAATGCTAGTCCAAGTTGGAAATGTAATGAATTATTTACAGTTTCGTAAATTCCATCATGATTAATTCCGAAACTACCTTTATGAGGATCATTAGGGTGTCTTGTATTATGAGCTTCTGTAATTTCTTTGAGGCTATGACCAATACCAAAAGTATTTCTATACATATGACCAGCAATTACAAAAACTGTTCCAATCGCAATATGATGATGCGCAATATCAGTAAGCCATAATGCTTCACTTTGAGGATGTAGACCACCTAAGAAAGTAAAGATTGCTGTGCCAGCTCCCTCAGCTGTTCCAAATACTTGGTCTAGAGAATCAGGATTTTGAGCATATGCTCCCCAGTTTAAAGTAAAGAAAGGAGCTAATCCTGCAGGGTGTGGAAGGACTGTTAACCAATTATCCCAACCTACATGCTGTCCTCTTGATTCAGGTATAGCAACATGAACTAAATGACCTGTCCAAGCAATACTACTAAAACCAAATAAGACTGCTAAATGATGATTTAATCTTGACTCTGCATTTTTAAACCAAGCTAAAGAAGGTCTGAATTTTGGCTGTAAATGTAACCAACCTGCAAATAGAGTCCAACAAGCCAAAATACTCATGAATATTGAAGCTTGGAAGAGTTGCTCATTAGTTCTCATTCCAATTGTGTACCACCAATGATAGAGACCTGAGTAAGCTATGTTTACTGGACCACTAGCTCCAGCTTGTGTCATTGCTTCTGTGATACCAGAACCGAAATGAGGATCCCAAATAGCATGAGCAATAGGACGAACGTGGGTTGGATCAAGTACAAATTGCTCGAAGTTACCTTGCCAAGCAATATGAAATAAGTTACCAGCCACCCAGAGGGCGATTATTGCTAGATGACCAAAATGTGTAGAGAAAAGCTTCTGATAAAGCTTTTCTTCGGTCATACCGTCATGACTTTCAAAGTCGTGAGCAGTAGCTATTCCGTACCATATTCGTCGGGTTGTAGGGTCCTGAGCTAGACCCTGGTTAAATGATGGAAATTTTGTTGCCATTGAATTAAAAAGGTGAAGTTCAGGTAATTAGCCCAGGCCGAAAAGGCGAGCGTGGAAGAAGGCCCAAGTAGTCGCGATACCGCCTACTAAGAAGTGAGTAACGCCAACCGCACGACCTTGAGTAATTGAAAGTGCTCTTGGTTGAATAGTTGGAGCAACTTTAAGTTTGTTATGAGCCCAAACAATTGACTCAAACAGCTCTTGCCAGTAACCTCTTCCGCTGAATAAGAACATTAAGCTAAATGCCCAGATAAAGTGTGCTCCTAAGAACATCAAACCATACATACTTATAGCTGAACCATAACTGGTCAAAACCTGAGAAGCTTGCGCCCACAAAAAGTCTCTAAGCCAACCATTAATAGTAATGGCACTTTGAGCGAAGTTACCTCCAGTTAGTCCCCAAACATCACTTTGCATCTTCCAAGAAAAATGGAAAATAACAATTGATAAGCAGTTATACATCCAGAAGAGTGCTAAGAAAACATGATCCCAAGAAGAAACTTGACATGTACCTCCTCTACCAGGACCATCACATGGAAATCTAAATCCTAATGATGCTTTATCAGGTATCAATCTTGAGCTTCTTGCATAGAGAACACCTTTAAGAAGAATTAAAACTGTTACGTGTATTTGGAATGCATGGATATGATGAATCATCAAGTCAGCAGTTCCTAAGGGGATTGGAGCGATAGCAACCTTTCCACCTACTTCAACTAAACTTCCATTAAATACTTCACTTATAGCTTTATGAGGTAAAGCTTCTGCCGTACCAGCCAATATAGAAGTACCGACGGCTGAAGCTTGAATACTTTGAACCCATTGAGCAAATATTGGTTGAAGTTGAATTGCAGAATCACTAAACATATCTTGGGGTCTACCCAAAGCTCTCATAGTATCGTTGTGAATATATAGTCCGAAACTATGGAATCCTAACCACATACATACCCAGTTCAAGTGACTGATTAAGGCGTCTCTTGCTTTAAGGATTCTGTCTAATACGTTATCAATATGTTTTGCTGGATCATAATCTCTAACCATTGCAATTCCAGCATGCGCACCTGCACCTACTATGAATAATCCACCTATCCACATGTGATGGGTAAATAATCCAAGAACTGTCATGTAATCAGTAGCTATATATGGATATGGAGGCATCGCATACATATGATGAGATACAAGTATGCTTATTGATCCAAGCATTGCTAGGTTTACTGCTAGCTGAGCATGTCTACTTTCTGCCATGAACTCAAAAAGACCTTGATGACCTTTAGGAGCAGGGAATAATATTGGGTCTCCTTGCTGTGAATCTAAAATTTCTTTCATACTATGACCAATACCGTAATTGGTTCTATACATATGACCACCTATTATTGCTATTACACCAAAAGCTAAATGATGATGTGAAACATCAGTCATCCATAAGCTTCCTGTCACAGGGTTAAGACCTCCTTTGAAAGTAAGGAAGTCTGAGAAAGCTAACCAATTTAAACTAAAAAAGTTACCTGTGCCACTTGCTAATCCTGGAAATATCTGACCGATAATTTGTGGATCACAGAGTTGATGCGGCATAGGCATATCTGCAATAGTTGCTATTTCCTTGCCGTTAATAACTAAAGGTGAGCCTGCATCAATTGCATCTAAAAGAGCTGCAGTAGGAGCTCCGATATGAATACAATGGCCAGCCCATGCTAAAGATCCAAGTCCTACTAAACCAGCTATGTGGTGGTTAAGCATAGACTCAATATCCTGGAACCACTCCATCTTGGGAGCTGCTTTGTGATAATGAAAAATTCCGGCATGAAGCATAAGTGCAGCCATTACTACCGCACCTATTGCTAAAGCCATCAGTTCACTCTCGTTAGTGATTCCCCATGCTCTCCACATATGGAATATTCCTGAACTGATTTGAATACCGTTATAGTTAGCACCAAGATCAGCATTAAGCATTTCTTGACCAACAATTGCCCATACCTGCTGAGCTCCGGGTTTGACATGAGTTGGATCGGCTAACCAACCTGAATAATTAGAAAATCTTGCTCCATGGAAAAATGCAGCACTCATCCATATAAAAATGACTGCAAGATGTCCAAAATGAGCTGAAAAGATTTTTCTTGTTGCTTCTTCAGCATCGCCTGTATGCACATCGAAATCGTGTGCGTCAGCATGCAAATTCCAGATCCAAGTTGTAGTTTTTGGACCTTTAGATAATTTACTTGACCAGAAACCTGGCTTATCTAATTTGGCAAAATCAATAGGTCTTGGATCGGCCTTAACAGGATCTTCCAAAACTTTTTTGTTTTTTTCTCCACTTTCTGGTGGGCTGATGGTCATCTAGCACCTCGAAAATAATTGACATTAAAGCTGATTGATCGGATCTTGAACCTATTTTTAATGATAATGTTCAGGAAAACGAATCCTTCGAAACTTTAGATAATCGTTTCAAAAATAATAAGGCAAAGATTCTTTCGTTATGCATTAACGTAACAAATGTTCTAATGATTGTTACTATATGAATATTTTGTTAAATTCTAGTCTATGACTAAATTATGGGTATTTTTACTCAAATTTCATATAAATTTCTTAAATTTTTTTTTATATTTCAAAGAAAATTTTTTAAATCCAGCGACAGGATATAATTTCAACATAACTATCAATAGTTTCTGATTTGAAAGGAATTGCAATAGGTCTATCAAATAATTCGAAAGAAATTTTAAAAAGGCTTAAAAAAAATCAATTTGTCAAAGATATATATATTGCAGGTTCTTCAAAAGATGATGGAAAAGAAAATGAACTTATTCAAGTACAAAAACCTAGAAAAATCTTACTTAAAAAATGGCCGGAGATAGATTTAATAATTTTTATAGGCTCAATTGCTGCATCAATACGTATAATAAATTCTTTTTTAACCTCTAAAGATCAAGATCCAGGAGTTATCGTTATAGATAACAAATGTTCCAAGATAATTCCTTTAATTGGCTTACATCAGTCAAATACGCGAAATATTGCATTTCAAATTGCTAATTTATTTGGTGGCGAAATAATAGAAACTAACAATTCCAAGAATCAAAGCTTTTTAAATCTTGATGCATTTGGGAATCAATGGGGTTGGAAAAGATCTGGCAATATAAAGGATTGGTCAAAACTAGTAATTAAACAAGCTAATAACGAAGAAATATTTTGCAAACAATTATCTGGTAATAGCTTATGGAAAATTTCAGAATCAGGTGAGATTATTAATCAAATTAATGAAAAAGAAACTGAAAAACCAGATTCAACATTTTATGTAAGTGTATTCGAAAATAATAAAAGAAATTGGCATCCGCCCGTATTATGGATTGGCGTTGGATGTGAAAGAAATACAAGTAAAGAATTAATAGCAAATTCTTTAAATAATTTTTTGGAGTCAGGAAATTTATCACAGCAATCAATTGCGGGATTTGCAACTATTGATATAAAAAAAAATGAGAAAGGAATATTAGAACTTGCTGAAGAAAAAAACTTGCCTATAAAGTTTTTTAGGAAAGAGGATCTTTCAACAATAAATGTTCCAAATCCATCACTTGTCGTGCAAAAGGAAATTGGCACACCTTCCGTAGCAGAAGCTTCTTGCTTACTCGCAGCAGGAGAAGAATCAAAATTATTAGAAGAAAAAAGAATTTTTAAAAATGAATCCGGTGCAGTAACTATAGCTGTGGCAGAATCAAAAAATCAATATAATCCAACTCATGGCGAAATACATATTATTGGAAGTGGGCCTGGTGATATCTCCTTCCTAACAAATAATGCAAGAAAAGCACTTTCAAGATGTACTGTTTGGATCGGATACAAAATGTATCTAGATTTAATTAAGCCTTTAAAAAGGAATGACCAAGTTTTAATTGAAAGTAAACTTACTGAAGAAAAAGAGAGATGCAGTAAAGCAATTAAACTTGCCGAAGAAGGAATAAAAGTGGCTTTAATTTCTTCAGGTGAATCTGGATTTTATGGCATGGCTGGTTTACTTTTAGAATTACTCCAAAAAATCAAAAAAGAATATAGACCTTACTTTGAAGTACATCCAGGTATAAGTAGTGTTCAATTAGCGGCTGCGCTTAGTGGCGCACCACTGATGAATGACTTTTGTTCAATAAGCTTAAGCGATAAATTAACGCCATGGACTTTAATAGAAAAAAGAATTGAAGGAGCTCTTTTAGGTGACTTTGTAATAGCTTTATTTAATCCTCAATCCATTGAAAGAAATTGGCAGCTTAATAGTGTAATAGATAAATGTTTAAAATCTAGGCATCGGGATACTCCCGTTTTAATAGCTAGACAAGTTGGGAGAGAAAATCAAACAAAAAAATTTTTTACTTTAAACACCATTCCCTCTAAAGAGATTGATATGTTATCAATCATTATTATTGGCAATTCTCAAACTACATTAGTAGATGAAATATTTCTTACTCCAAGAGGATATTTACAAAATTAAGTTTAGATAATAAGTAAATTAGCTTTAGAATTTTTTGCTTTTTTTTAATAAGAATACTAATCTTTTATAAAAAGGAATAAAAAATACATTGAAAAATATTGGTTTAATTTTATTTGACATAGATGGTGTTATACGAAGCGTAGAGAATAGTTACAGACTTTCATTAAAAAAAACTGTTTACAAATTTTCTGGTTGGGAACCAAGTTATGTAGATATTGATAATGCCAAAAATGAAGGTATCTGGAATAATGACTGGGATTTAAGTTTAGAGCTTATAAAAAGATTTAAAAAAAAAGGAAACTTAAACCTTGAAATACCTCCAAGAGAGGAAATAGTTAAGTGTTTTGAAAAGTTTTACTTTGGAGGAGATCCAAATAAAGATAGTAAGTATTGGTCTGGATTTATAACGAATGAGAAGTTATTAGTAGATAAAAAGTTTTTTGATTTATTAGAAAGCAATGGAATAATTTGGGGTTTTGTGAGTGGTGCAGAGTCTGCTTCTGCAAAATTTGTTTTAGAAAAAAGACTTGGACTAAAATCACCTCCACTAATCTCTATGGAAGATGCCCCTGAAAAACCTAATCCTAAAGGTTTTATTAACTTATCAAAAAAGCTTCTTGGAGATAGACTTGGCGCATCAAATACTCCTATTGCATACGTAGGAGATACTATTGCAGATATAAATACAGTTGTAAACGCTAGAAAGGAAATACCATCTCAGAAATTCATAAGTATTGGAATAGCTCCTCCTCATTTACATTTAAAGTCTCGATTAAAAGAACGCAATGAATACGAAAAAAATCTAAAAAAAGTAGGTGCTGACATTATTTTAAGTTCAATTAATGATCTTAAAAATATTCATATTGACTTATTTAAAAAAAGTATAAATTAAAGAATATTTCTCAAGTAATTACGGAGAGGGAGGGATTCGAACCCTCGACAAAAGTTACCTCCTGTAACTCCTTAGCAGGGAGCCGCTTTCAACCACTCAGCCACCTCTCCAGTTCTTATACATTATCAATTTTTTTGCAAACATTCAAAATTTTTTATTTAATCGAAATGTCTAATCTACTTGAACTTTCGGTAATCTATTTTTAAAAGAGCAAAGAATTTCCCAAGGAATAGTATTAGATTCTCTTGCCCAATCGAGAGGCGAAATTGTTTTGTCTCCATCAGATCCTAGTAATAACATGGTACTACCAACTTGAATGTCATTCGAATCTGTTATGTCAACCATCATTTGGTCCATAGTTATACATCCAACTTGAGGATAAAATTTATTATTGTGAATTACGTTTATCTTTCCTGAAAGATTTCTTGGTACGCCATCTGCATAACCAATACTTAATACAGCTAACTTAGTTTTTCTATTACTTATAAATTTGCCTCCATAACTTACACTTACACCTTTATCAATAGTTCTTATAAAAGCTACTTTGACCTTCAAAAATAAAGCTGGATTAAGAAATAAATTATTATTTATTTTTGACAAAGGTTTATATCCATACATAGATAATCCAACACGAACCATATGAAAATGGAAATTTTTATCAATAAGCATGCCCGCTGAATTAGCCAAATGAATCTTGATATTTTTATTTCTATCAACATTAATTTGCTTTAATAATTTCTGAAACTTCTGCCTTTGTAATTGTGTATTACTTTTTGGATCTAATGAGTTTATTTCATCTGCAGATGATAAATGACTATATATTCCTTCAATAGAGATATTGTCAAAAGATTTGATTTTTTCAAATTGCTGAACAAATTCACTGCATTCAAATCCTAATCTTGACATTCCTGTATCAACCTTAAGATGTAAAGAAAATTTCAATCCAAAGTGCTTCCCAATGTTATTACAAATTAAACATTCTCTGATACTACTAATAGTTGGCATAAGATCATTTTTAAAAGATATAATAAGATCCCTTTTCGTATAAAGATTTCCGAGGATAAGAATTGGTTTTTTAACTCCAGAAGAACGAAGCTTAATTCCTTCATTTAATGTGGCAACTCCTAATTGAGAAGCTCCACCTTTGATAGCATAATCCGATACTAATTTTGCATCATGTCCATATCCATCGGCTTTAACGACTGCCATAAATTGACAATTTTTACTTAATTTTGATCTTAACTGTCTAACGTTTGTTTCTATTGCTTTACCTTTCACTTCAATCCATGCTCTTTGTTTTAAATCTATATCTTTTTCAAAAGTTAGATATTTATCAAAATTAAATACCTGATTTGTTTGCCTAATTTGCATTAACTTTACACAATTAAATGCGCTTATTGAAATATACAGTTAGGATGACATGTAAATTGTATTTTGGCATGGGCCAGACTCTAGTTTTAAATGCATCTTATGAACCTTTAAACATCACTTCCTGGCGAAGAGCAGTAATTTTGATGATTAAAGGTAAAGCAGAAAGTCTAGAGGAAGATAAATCATATTCAATACATTTCGGTAGAAAATTACCCACAGTCATAAGACTTCGTTACTACGTAAAAGTACCCTTTAGGGAAGTTTCTTTAACAAGAAAAAATATTCTTCTAAGGGATAATAATGCATGCCAATACTGTAATTATAGAGGTAATGATTTATCAATAGATCATGTTTTGCCGAGAAGCAGAGGAGGAACTGATAACTGGGAGAATGTTACTACAGCATGTCTTAGATGTAATGTACAAAAAGGTAATAGAACCCCCGAAGAGGCAAATATGCCTTTAAAACGCAAGCCATACCGTCCACTGAGTAATCTAAATTTTGAAGCTACGAGACAAATTGACTCTGGCAGACATAAAGAATGGAGCAAATACGTAATAGGGGTTGTAATCTAACAAAAAAGTCTTAACTGATTTCGTTTTTAAAATCTTCCATCATTCTCTTTTGCTCTTGCGCTATACATGCATCAATTACTTCATCCAATTGACCAGCAAGAATTGGTTCAAGTGAAAAATTGGAGCCCAATCTGTGATCAGTTGTCCTGTTATCTTTGAAATTATATGTTCTAATTTTTTCACTCCTATCACCTGTTCCAACCTGCAAAAGCCTTTGTGATCTCTCTTTGGCATTAGCTTCTTTTAATTGAATTTCATATAATTTAGCTCTTAAGATTTCCATTGCTCGTTCACGATTTTGCAATTGTGATCTCTCTTGAGTACAAAAAACTCTTATTCCTGTGGGCTTATGGAGAAGATCAATAGCTGTCTCTACCTTATTAACATTTTGTCCCCCAGCACCTCCTGATCTCGCTGTACCAACCTCTAAATCGGTTGGATCAATTTTAACCTCAACAGGATCAGCCTCAGGCATAACAGCAACTGTAGCAGTAGAGGTGTGAACTCTACCTTGGGATTCAGTCGCTGGAACTCTTTGAACTCTATGTACACCAGCCTCGAATTTAAGTTGACTATATACAGAATCTCCCTTAACGGATATAACTAACTCTTTGAATCCTCCCATATCTGACTCAGAAGCACTAACAGATTTTACGGACCATCCAATTTTTTGTCCATATCTTTCATACATTCTTGCTAGATCACCAGCCCATATACAAGCCTCGTTTCCTCCAGCACCGGCTCTTATTTCTAACATTACACTTCTCTCATCTCTTGGATCTTTAGGTAATAAAGCGATTGTGGTCTTTTGAATGAGTTCGTTCTTACATTCCTCTAGGTTAGTTATCTCTTCATTGATTAAAGATTCCATCTCTTTATCATTTCTATTATCTCTAAGCAAATTTTTTGAATCTTCGATCTCTTTATCAGTATTAAGCAACTTATTAAAATCAATCACTAAAGGTTCTAATTTTGACCTTTCTCTTGCTATTGATTCTAATTTTTTAGGATCATTAGCTATATCAGGATCTGCAAGCTGCACTTCCAAATTTTCAAAACTTTCTGAAGCAGATTTCAACCTTGCAATTAATGTTGAGTATTCCAATTAAATTATGCTTAATTTTTGAAAATTCTATTTTTTTGAATCTTTTTCTTCTTTTTTCTCTTCTGAGGTAGCAGTATCAGCTGAACCCATTCCATATTTTTTCATAAACCTATCAACTCTACCTTCTGTGTCAAGAATTTTCTGTGTTCCAGTGAAGAATGGATGATTACCACTCCATACATCAACATGTAATTCAGACTGCGTTGAGCCAGTCGTCATTACAACTTCTCCATTACAAATAACTTTTGCATCTGGATACCATTTTGGGTGTATTTCTGATTTTGGCATGATTTAGATTCCTTTAACGTTTAGAGAATTGAGGAGCTTTTCTTGCTTTTTTAAGACCATATTTTCTTCTTTCCTTAGCTCTAGGATCTCTACTGAGATGGCCTTCAGTTTTTAGAGGTTTCCTGTTGTCAGGAGATAATTCACAAAGTGCTCTTGCTGCTCCTTGCTTTATAGCGTCTGCTTGACCTGTCAATCCACCACCAAAAACATTTACCAGGATATCATAAGAATTTTCAAGGCCTAATGTTTGCAAAGGTGCTTTTATTGAATTTAAGTGTAGAGGATTAAAGTTTAAGTAATCATCTCCAGGACGACCATTAATTTTTATCAGTCCATTACCTGGAATCAAGCGAACTCTAGCTACTGAAGTTTTTCTTCTTCCAGTTCCCCAATACACAGCTTTGTTTTTTATTTGACTATTCATATCGATAGATTAACTATTTAATAATACAGGATTCTGAGCGGCATGAGGATGATCAGCGCCTTTATAAACTTTTAGTTTTTTGAATTGCTGTCTTCCCAAAGAGTTATGTGGCAGCATACCCTTAACAGCTTGCTCGATAATTCTTTCAGGAATTCTCTCTTTCAGAGACTCAAATTTTTCAATTTTCATTCCTCCAGGTCTGCCAGAATGTCTTCTATACAACTTTTGTGATGCTTTTTTACCTGTTACCTCAACTTTTTCGGCATTTACTACAATGACAAAATCTCCAGTATCTAAATGAGGAGTAAATGTTGGTTTATTCTTACCTCTCAAAACGGTTGCAATTTCTGAAGCAAGTCTCCCAAGTGTCTTATCTTTTGCGTCAACTAAAAACCAATCTCTTTCAATGGTTTCTAAAGATGGAGTAATTGTTTTATTCATTTACCAAATTTATGAAAATAAATTTAAAGTTGGTCCTAAATTCTACCTTATTGGAGGAATATTAAACAACAGTTTTGAATGATTTACACAAAAAATGAGTTTAATTAAACTTTACTTAAGAAAAACCCTTAATTAAAAATATAGGGAAAAAATCATTGTTATTAATCTTTTTAAAAACATTTTCTTTATAAACAGCATTTACAAAACATAACCCCTTTGCTGGAGCAGATTCTTTAACATCATTTTTCTTTTTGTTTAACCATCTATCTGTAAAAATTTCTGGCGATATTTTTTTTTCTCCAACTAAAACAAGTTGACCAACAATTAAACGGACCATTCCATATAGAAAACCAGTAGCTTTAATGTCAACTAAAATCAAATCTTCTACTCTTTTAATATCTATATTTTTTATTTTTGTAATAGAGTTTGTTCTGTTACTTCCACTTTTTTGAAAAGCAAAAAAATCATACTCTCCTTCCATCTTCTTGGATGCATTTAACATTAAAACTTCATCTAATACTTTTTGATATCTATGCCATGACCAATTATTGATGAACAAGTTAGGGAATTTGCTGTTATTAATGACATATCGATAATGTCTATACTTTGCTGAATAGCATGCATGCCAACTATCTTTAACCTCAACTGATTCCAAGATCCTGATTGTTGAGGGTAAAAGACTATTTAGGACATCAGAATAACTATTTCCTGGAATAACGCAGTCAATATCAAAGTGTACTACTTGACCTGACGCATGAACCCCAGCGTCAGTTCTACCTGCTGCAAAAGTCTTTACCGCATGATTTGTAATCTCTAAGAGAGCTTTTTCTAAAGTTTCTTGAACTGTTTTTGCATTTTTTTGTTTTTGCCAACCTGAATAATGAGATCCATTATATTGGACTAGTAAAGCTACCCTTTTCAAAAGTTATTTTCTAGTAAAAGCCCCTTTTTTAACTAACTTAAACAAGCTCGATTATGGCCATTTGAGCGTTATCACCTTTTCTAGATACGGTTCTTACTATTCGTGTATAACCACCTTTTCTGTCTCCATATCTTTCTTTTGCTTTCTCAAATAATGAGTGAACTAATTTCTTATCGTAAATATATCCAATAGCCATTCTTCTAGAAGCTAAACTTCCCTCTTTGGCGAGTGAAATCATTCTTTCAGCTTCATTTCTTAAAGCTTTTGCCCTTGCTTTTGTTGTCGTTACTCGACCTTCCCTAATTAATTGGGTAGTCAAACCCCTTAGAAGTGCTTTCCTTTGGTCAGCAGGTTTACTTAATAATGGAATTCTAAGTTGGTGTCTCATAATCTTAAAAATTGTTAAACAGATGTTCTGCTTTGTGGAATAGAAATGCCGATGCGCTCAAGAGCCTCAATAACCTCATCTGCAGATTTAGAGCCAAAGTTCTTAATTTCAAGAAGATCTTCATAGCTGAAGCCCATTAAATCCGAAACTGAGTTAACTTGCGCCCTTTTCAAACAATTATATGCTCTAACGGACAAGTTTAGTTCCTCAAGAGGAATTTGAGCTTCAGGAGATGGTTCAGGTTCTTCAGGAATTTCTTCAACCATTGTGACAGTAGCAAGAGGTTGAAAGAGTTCTATTAACTGATTTGCAGCTTCAGAAATAGCATCGTCAGGACTTGTTGAGCCATCTGTTACTACTTCCATTTTTAATCTTTCTCTTCCTGTTCCGCCTTCTGCTACAGCAGTTTCATCAATCGTAAAATTGACTCTCTTGACTGGCATAAATACAGCATCGATTTGTAGTAAGTCAATAGCAGTCGTCTCTTCACTCTTACGGTCGACAGGTCTATATCCAACCCCTCTTTCAACATGGATTTCCAACTCTAAATTATGCCCCTCCTGAATAGTTGCAATCGGTTTTTCGCCATCAACAATTTCAACTTGAGAGGAGAATTGAATATCATTCGCCTTCACCTCCATTGGACCGCTCGCTACTAACCTGCCTATTTCGAGCTCTGGATTAGAACTATTTATTGATAGTTGCTTGCAATTGAGAAGAATATCTAAAACGTCTTCTCTCACTCCAGGAATAGTGGCATATTCATGATTAATTCCTGCTATTCTTACTGCAGTCACTGCACTCCCTTCAAGTCCTCCCATAAGGACTCTTCTTAGAGAATTACCCAAAGTTGTAGCTTGTCCCCTCTCTAGAGGACCAATTAAAAAAGTTCCTGTTTGGGAGCGATCATTTGCTATTTGATGATCGATTCTGTCAATCTGGTATTGCAACACGGAAAAATAATGAGGTTAAAAGTTTTTTTGGTTGGGGGGGGTGAGAATGGTTAAGACCTAAACGCGTCTCCGTTTAGGTCTTCTACATCCATTATGAGGTAATGGAGTTACATCTCTTATTAGAGTTATTTCTAATCCGGCCACTTGTAAAGCTCTTATGGCCGTTTCCCTACCTGCGCCAGGCCCTCTAACTAGTACTTCTATTTGTCTCATGCCTTGATCTAATGCTCTTCTAGCTGCAGCTTCAGCAGCTGTTTGAGCTGCAAATGGCGTACCTTTCCGAGCGCCTTTAAATCCACTTGCGCCAGCAGAAGACCAAGAAATTACGTGCCCAGAAGTGTCAGAAATTGAAACTATAGTATTATTAAATGTGCTTTGTATATGTACCACACCATTAGGTACATTACGTTTGGATTTCTTTGAACCTGTTTTTTTTACTGTAGCTGCCATGATGTTTTAATTTAATACTTCAATTTGTAAATAGATTTAGTTAATTATTTTTTTCTTCCAGCAACTGTTTTCCTCGAACCCCGTCTTGTTCTTGCATTGGTCCTAGTTCTTTGACCTCTTACTGGAAGACTCATTCTATGTCTTCTTCCTCTTACACACCCTATATCTTGCAGACGTTTTAAAGCCATTCCCTCTTTTCTTCTCAAATCCCCTTCTAAAGTGAATTCTTCTGTAGCACCTCTAAGCTTTTGAACATCAGAATCTGAAAGGTCTTTGACACGAGTATCTGGGTTTACACCAGTATTAGCAAGAATTAGCTTTGATCTCGTTAAACCAATTCCATAGACGTATGTTAGTGAAATTTCTACTCGCTTTTCGCGAGGTATGTCAATTCCTGCAATCCTGGCCACGTGTTTTTAAAAAGTAAAAGTTTGAATTTAAGGGTTGAAATTTAACCCTGACGCTGTTTATTGCGAGGTCTTTTCTTGTTAATAACATAGATTTTACCTCTTCTCCTCACGATCTGATCGTCAGGACTAATTTTTTTGACTGAAGATCTTACCTTCATAGGGGTTTAACAAATAAAACGTTAATATTATATTCTACATCATCATCAAGCCATTTTTTGTTCGATATCAGATGAAATAGTTTTTAAATCTCTATCAGCATCAATATATTTTAATAAAGAGAGATCATCAAAATATTGAATCAATGGTTCTGTAGTTTTTTTATAAATGTCAACTCTTGTTCTAATTGTCTCTTCAGTATCATCTTTTCTCCCTCTTAAAAGCAAACGCTTAATAAGAACTTCTTCTGGAATATCTAAATAAAAAACCACTTCTAATGGTTGATTTAATTCAATTAAGACCTTATTCAATGAATTTGCTTGAGATATATTTCTTGGGTAGCCATCTAAAATCCAGCCTTTATTATTTTTTTCTAAATTTTGTCTTACTATCTTTAATACAAGTTCATCACTAACAAGTTCCCCTCGATTCATGATATCTTTTACCTGATTTCCAAGAATAGTATTCATTTCGATTTCTTTTCTTAATAATTCACCAGTAGAAAGGTGTAAGTAAGAATTAGTTTGACTTAGCAATTCCGCTTGAGTCCCTTTCCCTGCTCCAGGAGCTCCTAAAAATAGTAAATGTTTCTTCATTAATTATTAATTAGTCCCTCATACCTTTGCGAAATAACATAAGTTTGAATTTGCTTAGCAGTATCTATAGCAACACCCACAAGAATAAGTAATGAAGTTGCTCCTAAACCTTGAAAAGTCTGAACGTTTGTAGCTCTTTCTACTGCAGCTGGGATTATAGCTACTGAACCCAAAAATAATCCTCCCAATAATGTCAACCTATTTTGTATGCCTGATAGGTAGTTGGCCGTATTAGTTCCTGGTCTAACTCCTGGTATAGCTACTCCTCCTTTCTTCAAATTTGAAGCTACATCAATTGGATTGATAGTAAGAGATGCATAAAAATAGGAGAACCCCAAAATCAAGGAGAAGAATGTAAGAGCATATGGCCATGGATTAGAAGATCCAGGATTTAAACTACTCGCTAACTTTATTAAGACTGGATTTCCCGTGACATTTGCAATAGTTATAGGCAAAAAGATTAAAGCAGATGCAAATATAATAGGCATTACTCCTCCTGCATTTAGTTTCAAAGGTAAATAACTTTGCCTTGTAGGAAGTAGTGTTGAATTTCCTATTTGCCTTTTTGCACTAACAATAGGAATGCGTCTTGCTCCCTCTTGGACGAAAATGATTCCAACAATTGTCAGTAAAAATACTCCAAGTAAAACTGCTATTCCTAAAACATCTCCTCTATCGCCAGTTTGAGCTTTTTCAATGGTTGAACTTAGAGCCTTAGGTAAAGTCGAAACAATATTCAAAAAAATGACTAGTGAAGCACCTTGACCTATCCCTTTCTCCGTAATAATTTCACTAAACCACATTACTAACATTGAACCAGTAACTAAGGCAATGGAAGTTTGTAAAACAAATGTAGTTTCACTTATCCCCTGAATAGCATATTGTCTAAGAATTAAGGAAAAAATTATACTTTGCAAAAAACCCCATCCTAATGAAACATATCTTGTTATTTGAGCAATTTTTCTTCTCCCCGCTTCTCCTTCATTTTTTTGTAAATCTTCAAGAACAGGCAATGAAGCTGTGAGAAGCTGAATAATAATTGATGCATTGATAAACGGAAGTATGCCTAATGCGAATATTCCTAGGGTTGAAATTCCTCCTCCAGTAAAAATATCTAAAAAACCTATTAATTGACCCCCTTGATCTATAAAACTTTTAAAAGCAACCCTATCAATACCAGGCATGGGGATATAGATACCAAGTCTAACTAAAAGGAGAAGCCCTAAAGTTGTCAAAACTCTACTCCTTAACTCTTTATTTAAAAATAATTGGGAAAGTATTTCAGAAGCGCTAGGATTTCTACTTTTGTTGACAAACATTTTGAAGCTTTCCTATATTTTTAGTATATTTATTTATTGTTTATAAGCTCGCAAGATCCACCTGCATCCTCAATTTTTTGTTTTGCAACTCTTGTGAATGCATGAGCTTGGACGTTTAACTTTACATTAAGTTTTCCGTTGCCAAGGATTTTTAAAGGAAATTTTGGCTTGAAGATCAATCCTTTCTTAACAAGTGAGTCCAAGTTGACAGTATCGTTATCATTGAAATCATTTAATTTATCTAAATTGATTATGGAAAAGTTCTTTTGATTAACTATTTCAAAGTGCTTTAATTTTGGAACTCTTCTATATAGAGGCATTTGGCCACCTTCAAAACCTGGACGAGTGGGTCTTCCAGAACGTGACTTTTGTCCTCTCATTCCAAAACCACATGAAGCACCCTGACCGGCTGCAATACCTCTGCCCTTTCTTAATTTTTTCTTTCTCGAGCCAGAGTTTGATTTAAGTGTATTTAATGTTGAAGTCATAATTTTCAAGAATAGAGCTGTTCAAGTGAGATGCCTCTCTCCCTTGAGGCAGATTTGTGTGTTCTTAATTGAGAAAGAGCCACCATAGCAGCTCTCGCATTATTCAAAGGTGTTTTACTCCCCAGTCTCTTAGCTAAGACATTTTTTATGCCGGCTAATTCTAAAACTGTTCTTATTGAACCACCAGCAATTACACCTGTACCCGGGGCAGCTGGTCTAATTAAAACATTAGCAGCACCATCTCGGCCTTTAGATAAAGTTGGTATCGAATTATTTGGAGTTAAGGGGACCCTAACAAGATTCTTTTTACCATCTGAAACTCCCTTTCTCACCGCACCAATGACATCTCCTGCTTTACCAACTCCAACACCAACTTGACCTTTCTCATTACCTACAACAACAATTGCTCTAAAACTCATTTTTTTTCCGCCTTTTACAGTTTTAGAAACGCGTCGAATTTGAACAACTCTTTCTTGCCAATCAGAATCTCTCTCTAGATTTTTTGAATCACCTCTTCTATTTCTTTTTCGATCATTACGATTATTCTTTTTTTGTTCCACAGGCATAGCTCCAGGAACGTTATTATTCTTGGATTGAATTTCTTGATTTGTTGGGGTGTCAGTCATAGTAATAATTAAAAGTTAGAATTCTAGGCCAGCTTCACGAGCAGCGTCTGCAAGTGCCTTTACTCTCCCGTGATATAAATTACCTCCACGGTCAAAAATTACTTGCTTGATACCTTTTTTTATCGCTCTATTTGCTAACAATTTTCCAACAATAGAAGAAGAATTACAATCAGAAGGTAATTTCTCTGATTTTTCTCTGAGTTCTTTATCAATGGTTGAAGCCGAACAAATAGTTTGTTGAGCACTATCATCTATAACCTGAGCATAAATATGATTATTAGAGCGAAAAACAGACAATCTTGGACGCGTTGCATCACCAATTAAGAATCTTCTTAATCTTTTGTGTCTTTTTTGAGTTTGTAATTTCCTGGAAAGTTTGGTCATTTTTTTTAAGTGGAATTATTTTTTGCCAGATTTACCAGCTTTTCTGAGAATTCTCTCATCAAGGTACTTAATTCCTTTACCCTTATATGGCTCTGGAGGTCTAATTGATCTGATTTTTGCTGCTTCATTGCCAACAATTTCCTTATCAATTCCAGATACAGTAACGTTTGTATTACTCTCAACCTTGTATGTTATACCATCAGGGGGGATCATTTCTACAGGATGACTATATCCTGCACTTACAACTAGATTTTTACCTTTTACTTGTGCTCTCGATCCAACTCCGACAATTTCTAGTTTCTTTGAAAAACCTTGAGTAACCCCTTCAACCATATTTGCAATTAAAGCTCTACATAAACCATGTCTCTGCCTTGAATATATTTTGGTTGTAGTAGGACTTACGACAACAGTATTATCTTTCTTATCAAAACTAACTCCCTCAGGCATTAGACGTTTTAACTCACCCTTTGGGCCTCTCACTGTAACTGTTAATCCATCAAAATCAACTGTAACTTTCTCTGGAATAAGTACTGGATTTTTTCCGATTCTTGACATGATTAATTCTCCTTAATAAACATAGCAGAGGACTTCGCCGCCAATGCCTTGCTTCCTAGCATCGCGATCACTCATAACGCCTTTAGAAGTTGATATTATGGCAACTCCAAGACCTCCAAGAACTTTTGGTAAACCTCTAGTATTTTTATAAATTCTCAAACCAGGTTTACTTACTCTTTGCATAGATCGAATAGTAGGGAATTTATTTTTACCACTATATTTGAGGCCAAGTATTATTTGTGATTTATAACCTTCACCTTCTTCATTAATATCAGAAATGAACCCCTCTTTTTGAAGCACTTTGGCGATACTTAAGGACATTTTTGAACCTGGAATTGTTGTGGTTGTATGCTTTTTTTGACTCGCATTTCTAATTCGAGTAAGCATATCTGAAATAGGATCGTGATTTGACATAGTTTTAATTTAATTCTTACTAAAAGGCATTCCTAACTCCTGCAAAAGAGCTTTACCTTCTTGATCTGATTTTGCACTAGTGACAATAGTTATATCCATACCTCTTATTGAATCTATTTTATCAAAAGAGATTTCAGGAAAAATCAATTGCTCTTTCACTCCAACGGTGTAATTACCTCTCCCATCAAAACTTTTTGGATTAACTCCTCTAAAGTCTCTTATCCTTGGTAAAGCTAGATTTATAAATCTCTCCAAAAAGGAATACATCCTGTCTCCTCTCAAAGTAACAGTACAACCAATAGGCATGCCTTCACGAATTTTAAAACCCGCGATAGCTTTTTTAGCCCTAGTTACTAAGGCCTTTTGTCCTGTAATTGTTGCCATTTCATTTAAAGAGGCTTCTAGAGCTTTCGAATTTGAAGCAGCCTCACCAAGACCTCTATTAACGTTGACTTTGACAACTTTAGGTACTTGATGAATATTTTTAAGACCAAGTTCCTTTAAAAGTTTTGGTCTAATTGATTCTTTGTAGCGATTTTTTAAAGTCATAATTTTTTTTAATTCTGGTCTTTGTCAGAATTGATAAATTAGAAAAAGTTGAAATCTGGTTACTGATGAAAAATTAATCAATTACTTCACCAGTTTTCTTTAATCTTCTTTTCTTAACACCCTCTTTATCAATGAAGTATTCAATCTTACTTGTAAGATTTTTATCCTTGGAGAAGAACATTACATTTGATGCATGTAAAGATGCTTCTTCTGTAAGTATTCTTCCAGTTTCTCCTTCTTGATTTGGTTTAACATGTTTAGTCCTAAGGTTAATTCCCTTAACTACTACTCTATTTTCAAGAGGGATAGTTTTTAAAACCTCACCAGTTTTCCCTTTGTCCTTGCCATTAATTACTTTTACCAAATCTCCAGTTTTGATTCTCATTTTTATTCTCTGGATATTCTTCTTTTGTTTTAATGAATCCAACATTTAAATTACCTCCGGAGCAAGAGAAACAATCTTTGTATAATTTTTATCCCGCAGTTCTCTAGCTACAGGACCAAAGACTCTAGTACCTTTGGGATTCTTATCTTCATTAATTAAAACTGCAGCATTGTCATCAAATCTGATTGAATTACCAGTATTTCTTCTTAATGTTGCTTTTGTTCTAACAATGACGGCTTTTACAACCTCAGATTTCTTTACTCCCATATTGGGAAGAGCATCTTTAACAGTTGCTACGATTACATCCCCAACATGTGCGTATCTTCTATTAGAGCCTAAAACCCTAATACATTGAAGTCTTTTCGCTCCGCTATTATCAGCAACTGTTAGATAAGTTTCTTGTTGAATCATTTTTTAACCTCCTTAGCCTGACTTGTAGTATTGAGAATTTCTTCTATTGCCCATCTTTTATGGGCGCTAAGCGGTCTAGTTTCTCTAATTTTAACGCGATCACCTAAAACACATGTATTTTCTGGGTCATGCGCCTTATATCGTGTAGTTCTACTTACGATTTTTTTATAAGTAGGATGAGGATATCTGTTAATAACAGCAACCACAACTGTTTTGTCCATTTTGTCGCTGACAACAGTACCAATTCTTTCTTTGAGTGCCATAACTAATTAATTAATCAGAAGTTGTTTTAGAAGCAGATTGACTCTTACTGAGAGTTAGTAATTGCGCAACTTGTTTCTTGATGATTTTAAATTTATGAGTTTCATTCAGCTGTCTTGTAGCTTGCTTGAATCTCAAGTCAAAAAGATCTTTTCGTAATTGATCAATTTTTTTAGTAATTTGATCAGAATTTAATTTTTTAAATTCTTTCAAATACTCTGAGTTTTTCATTGTTTATCCTCCTCTTGAGTTTGTTTCTTATTTTCTGTCTTTTCTTGGGAGGAAACTTCTAAATTTTTATCAATGGAGATGAATTTTGTTTTTACAGGAAGTTTGTATTGAGCTAAACGCATAGCTTCTTTTGCAATTTCCTCAGTGATATCCTCACCGCCCATTTCAAAAAGTATTCTTCCTGGTTTTACAACTGCAACCCAAAACTCTGGATTACCTTTACCAGAACCCATTCTAGTTTCAGCAGGTCTCATGGTTACAGGTTTATCAGGAAATATTCTTATCCAGATTTGACCTCCACGTTTGATATATCTTGTCATAGCTCGTCTACTTGCCTCAATCTGACGTGCAGTGACCCATCCACAGTCTTGAGCTTGTAGAGCAAATTGACCGAAAGCAATGGAATTGCCTTTAGAGGCTACCCCCCTCATTCTGCCTCTATGTTGTTTACGAAATTTAGTACGTTTTGGACTAAGCATTTTTATACCTCCTATGAATTCTCATTTGAACGATCCTCAAATTGCTGAGGTCTTCTACTAGCTTTCCTCTTAGGGTTTGCACCCACTGGGATTGTTTGTTCTTCTTTAGGTAGAACTTCTCCTTTGAAAACCCAAACTTTAATGCCTAAAACACCGTAAGTAGTATTAGCTTCGCGATTTGCATAGTCAATTTCAGCTCTCAAAGTATGTAAAGGAACTCTACCTTCTCTAGTCCATTCTGTTCTAGCAATCTCAGCACCGTTCAATCTTCCACCTACTTGTATTTTAAGACCTAGGACTCCAGCCCTTTGTGCCCGTTGTAGGGCCATTCTTATAGTTCTTCTAAAAGCTACTCTTTTTTCCAGTTGTTGCGCAATATATTCAGCCAGTAAAAAAGCATCAGCGTCAACTCGCTCAACTTCAACAACATTTATTCTGACTTGCCTTGTCCTATCACCTAAAGTTTTTTGAATTCCTGATCGTAATTCTTCAATACCACTTCCTTGTCTACCAACTATCACACCTGGCCTTGCTGTTTTTAATTCGAGTTCCAGTTGATCAGCTTTTCTAGCTATTAGTACATCACTAATTCCTGCTGCGCCATATTTTTTTTGTATGAAAGTACGAATTTTATAATCTTCTTGAAGAAGGATTGGATATGTCTTTGAAGTAGCAAACCATTTCGAGCGATGCTCTTGTGTAATTCCTAACCTTAGTCCAGAAGGATGTATTTTATGTCCCATTAGTTTTGTACCTCCGCATAAGTTTGAGTAGGAGCAGATTCAACAGAAATACTAATATGGCAAGTCTGTTTTTTGATAGAAAAAGCTCTACCTTGCGCTCTAGGCCTATACCTCTTCATTACAGGACCGTTATTAGCCCATGCTGATGAAATAATCAGGGTAGATGGATCCATTCCAAGATTATTCTCTGCATTAGCAACTGCAGATCTTAATACTTTAGTAATGGGATCAGTAGATCTGTAAGGCATAAATTCCAACATAATTAATGCATCTCTATATGAACGTCCCCTTATTTGATCCAAAACCCTTCTCACCTTAGAGGCAGAACCTCGAACATAGTTACCATGAGCAATAGCTGTTTTTGTTGTTTCAGGTGTTTTTGTCATGATTTTGCTCCTTTTTTATCTCTTATGTGACCACGGTAAGTTCGAGTAGGAGCAAATTCTCCAAGTTTATGACCGATCATTTGTTCGGTTATAAATACAGGAATATGGGTCTTGCCATTATGTACCGCGATTGTATGGCCAATCATTACAGGTAAAATTGTAGAGGCTCTAGACCAGGTTTTAATAACAGACTTGTCATTATCAGTATTTTGTTTTTCTACCTTTTTGAGCAAGCTATCCGCTATAAAAGGTCCTTTTTTTAGTGAACGTCCCATGTTTATAATATAGAAATAAAATTAATAAGTGAAGTAATCAAGAGTCTCTTCCTCCTCTACTCCTCTTAGAAATGCGACGACGCCTTCGAACTACTAATTTATTACTTAGTTTATTCTTTTTACGTGTCTTTAATCCAAGAGCTGGTTTACCCCATGGCGTAACAGGGCCTGCTCTACCAATTGGTGCTTTTCCCTCTCCTCCTCCATGTGGATGATCACATGGATTCATTACACTTCCTCTTACTTGAGGCCTTCTTCCAAGCCATCTTCTTCTTCCTGCTTTCCCTAAGCTAGTATTTCTTATTTCTGAGTTACCAACTTCTCCAAGAGTTGCGTAACATTCTTTCCTAACAAGTCTTACCTCAGTAGAAGGGAGTTTTAGAGCAACATAATCTCCCTCTTTTGCCATAACCTGGGCACTTGCTCCTGCGGATCTAACCATCTGAGCGCCTCTTCCTGCATATAACTCAACACAATGAACACTTGATCCTAAAGGCATAACAGACAGTGGCATTGCATTTCCATCTTCAATTGGAACACTTTCTCCAGATATGACATTTTGGCCGACTTTTACTCCAGCTGGAGCGATAATGTATCTTTTCTCTCCATCTTCGTAAAATAAAAGTGCAAGTCTTGCATTTCTATGAGGATCGTAGTGGATGGCTGCAACTTTAGCGTTAATGTTTCTCTTATCTCTTCTGAAGTCGATTAACCTATATTGCCTTTTGTGACCACCTCCACGATGACGACAAGTAATAACTCCACGATTATTCCTGCCTTTAACTCTATGTTTTGGAACTATTAGTGATCTCTCAGGTTTTGCACTTGTTATTTCACTAAAGTCAGTAACTACTCTCTGCCTAGTGCCAGGTGTATAAGGTTTAAATTTACGAATTGCCATGATTAAAACTCCTTATGATTCTGGAAATAGTTGGATTTTGTCTCCTTCAGCAAGACGTACAATTGCCTTCTTTACCTGAGAACGTTTACCGGAAAATTTCCCGACTCTTCTTGTTCTCCTAGGAGGATTCATAGTATTAACTCCTATGACTTTAACACTGAACAAGGCTTCTACAGCTTCTTTTATTTGTGGCTTTGCCGCTCTATGATCTACTTCAAAAGTATATTGATTAAGATCTAGTGCGTTTGTAGCTTTCTCAGTAATAACTGGCTTTCGTATTACATCGGCTAAACGAGAATCGAATAATTTACTCATGATGCATAAACCTCCTGAATTTTATTTATCGCTGATTGACCTATTACCAATTTATTAGCATTGAGAATATCAAATACATTTAATTGATCGGCGGCGATTAGTTTTACTTTTTCAATGTTATTGATGGATTTTTTTATAACATCGGACGGACCATGAAGAATAACCAAAACTTTTTCAGTTTTTTGTATACCTAATCGAGCAAGTCCATTGATGATTTCACTTGTTTTAGGCTGCTTTAGATTAGATCCAAAATCTTCAACAGCCTTCATATCAGATACTCTGGACATAAGTGCTGTTCTAAGAGCTAATCTACGTTCCTTACGATTCATATCAAGATTGTAAGAACGTGGCTTAGGTCCAAAAATAATTCCGCCACCGGGTCTTAGGGGTGTCCTTATTGATCCTTGACGAGCTCTTCCTGTACCTTTTTGTTTATATGGCTTTCTACCGCCCCCACGTACTTCAGATCTTGTCAAAGTTGATGCTGTCCCTTGTCTTTTATTTGCTAGCTGCCTAAGAACTGCTCTATGGATTAAGTCTGCCGAAGAAGTTTCTTTAGCAACTGTTAAATCAAGAGTAACTTTGCCTGATTTTTTACCATCCCAATTAAGAGTTTCGAGTGTTGTCATGATTTTTCACCTCCTTTTTTGCCTACAACATTGTTTGGCTTAATGTTGACAATTGAGCCAGGCTTGCCCGGGACAGAACCCTTTACTACAAGCAAATTTTTCTGATCATCAATTTTTAGAACTAACAAACCTTTAGTAGTTATTTGTTTTCCTCCATATCTTCCTGCCATTCTTTTCCCAGGATAAATTCTGCCTGGAGTTGTTCCTGCTCCTGTAGATCCAGGTGCTCTATGATTTTTTGAACCATGACTCATAGGTCCTCTACTAAAACCATGTCTTTTCTGATAACCAGCAAAACCTCTACCCATAGATTTGCCACTGATATCAACTTTTTGACCAACCTCAAAGTTTTTTACAGTTATTTGATTTCCGATTTCATAAGATGAAGTTTCTTCAACCCTGTATTCTTTCAAATGCTTTAAAAGTTCTTCACCTGATTTCAACAAATGTCCCTTTGCAGGTTTACTTATATGCTTATCTTTGGAAAAGCCATAACCTATCTGAACGGCAGTATAACCATCCAAAGCTGAAGTTTTCAATTGCGTGATACGGCAAGGACCAGCCTCAATAAGAGTAACTGGTATCGAATTACCTTTGTCGTCGAAAAGTTGGGACATGCCCAATTTCTTTCCTAAAATTCCTATAGACATAAGACTAAATTAGGCTAGCTCGTAATGATTTTTCAATTATCTAAACCTTTCAGTTATTAAGATAAAGTTAATAAAAAAACAATTAATAAGGTTGAGACTTATCTAAAAACTTAGATAGTTTCTCTTGGGATAAACCCACCTGAATTTTTTAACGAAACGCTAAAAAATGTGAAATTTTGTAGAGGCTCGGCTAGCTTGCGAGCTTAAAAATTCACTGAATCACAATTGTACATCATCAAGTACCATAAAATAAAATAAAATAGAAATAAAGGAAATTTTTATGCCATTACTTCTCACAGGAAAAAAGTTTCATAACGATTTAAAAACTAACAAATGTCTTGCAATCTTTGCTCCTCTTGAAGGTGGTTATGAAACTCGTCTTTTGAGGAGAATGAGAGCCAAAGGATTTAAAACTTTTATAACCTCAGCAAGAGGACTGGGAGATCCAGAAGTATTCTTGCTCAAATTGCATGGCGTAAGACCACCTCACCTTGGTCATCAAAGCGTAGGAAGAAACGGAGCACTCGGGGAAGTTCAACAAGTAATCCCACAGGCTTCTGAGTTATTTAATGAGAATGATAAAAATAAATTACTTTGGTTGTTAGAAGGTCAAGTATTGTCTCAATCTGAATTAGAAAGCTTAATAGAAATTTGCACTTTGGATAACAAACTAACAATAGTTATTGAAATGGGAGGTTCAAGAAAACTTGAATGGAAGCCATTAAGTGATTATATTTTGGATGAATTTGAAAGTGAAATTGTTTGATTAAAACAAAGAATAAAAATGATAAATGGATTAAGTTAATTTGTGGTGCCAGTAATGAAGATATTATTGCTATCGAAGATTTATGTGCAATTTATACTGCTGCTGGTGTTGACTACATAGACGTTGCCGCAGAAGAATCCATAGTTCATGCAGCAAAAAAAGGAATCGAGTGGGCAAAAAAACTCTTTAAGAATTCCCCTGGATTAATGATAAGCATTAGTGATGGTAATGATATCCACTTTCGTAAAGCAAAATTTGATCCATCAAGATGTCCGCCTCATTGTCCAAGACCGTGCGAAAAAGTATGCCCCACCTTTGCAATTGATAATTCTGGGATCAAAGAGAGTAAATGTTATGGATGTGGAAGATGTTTAAATAGCTGTCCCCTAAATCTAATTAGTGAATATGAATATAATTTGTCAAAAAATGATCTGGCATCCACTCTTCAAAAAATAAAGCCTAATGCAGTAGAAATTCATACAGAAATCAATCGCCTAGATTCTTTTACAAAAGTTGTAAGTATCCTAAAAAGTTCTGAAACGAAATTAGACAAGATATCTATCAGTTGTGGATTAAATCAATCTGTCAAAAAATCACAAACACCCGAAGATCTTTTGAAGGCTCTTTGGGAAAGATATGAAATACTTAATGAACTTAATATTCCCCTTATTTGGCAGCTAGATGGAAGGCCAATGTCTGGTGATCTTGCTCCTACAACAAGTAGAGATGCAGTTAAGTTGTTTGAGAAAATCGGTTCAGATCTTCCACCAGGATTAATTCAATTGGCAGGAGGAACAAATGAAAAAACTCATGAATTTATGAAGTCAAAAAATCTTCCGGACGGAATAGCATTTGGAAGTGCTGCAAGAAAAATTATGCAGCCCCTTATTGAATTTGCCCACAAAAATAACAAAAAACTCTATGAGTATCCTGAAAGAATGGCTTTAGCTATCAAGAAAGCTCAGAAATTTCTAGAGCCATGGAAATCTAGCTAATTAAAATAATACTTTTATTTTTTAAAACCTCCGCTGTGTTAATAAAAACTTTGTATTTTTTGATAGAAAAAAATCTTTTGATGTATTAAAATAGAAATCCAATGGGCCGTCGCCAAGTGGTAAGGCATCGGGTTTTGGTCTCGACATTCCTAGGTTCGAATCCTAGCGGCCCAGTCCTGTTATTCAATTAGTGTCTTCTCAAAAAATATTTCTTTTTGATTTTGATGGAGTTATAGTCGATGGAATGCATGAATATTGGAATAGTTCTTTGCTGGCGTGCGAAAAATATTTAAATTCACCTTACATCTCTGTTGATGAAAAACTTTATAAAAGAGTACCAAATACTTTCAAAGAAATTAGACCTTGGGTTAAATATGGTTGGGAAATGGTTCTAATTGTTCACGAAATTATAAAAACAGAAAATCCAATAAAACATCTTAATAAAGATGATTTTATTAATAATTATTATCAAAATTGCGAGAGGATATTAAAAGATAATTCTTGGATTGCCGAAGATTTACAGAGGATATTAGATAAGTCTCGCAAGTACCAAATTAATAAAGACTTTAAATCCTGGGTGAATTTACACAATCCATATTTTGAAGTTATAAATTTCATGAAAGAACTAAAGAAGAGAGAAATAAAATCAGGAATAATAACAACAAAAGGGAAAATATTTGCAGAAAAAATTCTTATACAATTAAATATTTTTCCAGAATTTATTTTTGGTTATGAATCCGGAACAAAAATTAAAATAGCAGAAAAGGTTACACAAACTTATGAAATTTTAGGTTTTATAGAAGATAGAAAAAAAACTCTGATTGATGTTAAACAAAACTCAGAAACTTCTCATATTCCATGCTTCCTAGCTGATTGGGGATATTTAAAAGAATCAGATAGATATAATTTAAGTAATGAGATCAAATTATTAAAATTAGGCAGCCTTGAAGAATTAGTTGCAATTTAAAATTAATCAGCTAGAGTACAAGTGTACTATAGTTTGTATTTATGAAGTTTGGTTTAAATAAAAATTTCCAAATTTAGAATAATTACAAAAACTTTAACCGATAAATCAAACAATGAGCATTGAAGAAAAGAAAAAAACCGAATCAACAGAAAAAGATAAGGCATTAAGTCTCGTCTTAGGTCAAATAGAAAGAAATTTTGGTCGAGGATCAATAATGAGACTTGGTGACGCCTCAAGAATGAAAGTAGAAACAATATCTACTGGAGCACTCACCTTAGATTTAGCATTAGGAGGAGGATATCCAAAAGGAAGAGTAGTAGAAGTTTACGGACCAGAAAGTTCAGGGAAAACTACATTAACGCTTCACGCGATTGCGGAAGTCCAAAAAAATGGAGGAGTAGCTGCATTTGTAGATGCTGAGCATGCACTCGATCCAGTTTATGCAGCCTCTTTGGGAGTTGATGTTGAAAATTTGTTAGTTTCACAACCAGATACTGGCGAAATGGCTCTAGAAATAGTTGACCAACTTATAAGATCGAGTGCAGTAGATCTTGTAGTTGTTGACTCGGTAGCAGCACTAACTCCAAGAGCCGAAATAGAAGGAGAAATGGGAGATCACGTAATTGGAAGCCAAGCAAGGCTAATGAGTCAAGCAATGAGGAAAATAACAGGAAATATTGGCAAATCTGGATGTACGGTAATATTCTTGAATCAATTACGCCTAAAAATTGGCGTTACGTACGGCAATCCAGAAACAACCACAGGAGGTAATGCATTAAAATTTTACGCCTCAGTGAGACTTGATATCAGAAGAATTCAAACTCTTAAAAGAGGTACTGAAGAATATGGCATAAGAGCAAAAGTGAAAGTCGCAAAGAACAAAGTTGCACCACCATTTAGAATTGCAGAGTTTGATATTCTCTTCGGGAAGGGTATTAGTACAACAGGATGTTTATTAGATTTAGCAGAAGAGACTAATATCATAATAAGAAGAGGTGCTTGGTATAGTTATGAAGGAGAAAATATTGGACAAGGAAGAGATAATACAATTATTTGGCTTGATCAAAACTTAGAAATCAGGAATAAATTAGAATCTATTGTTAAAGAGAAATTAACAGAAGGGACTGAAGTGAGTTCTAATTCAATGAAAACATTAAATAGCAATCCTGCTAATACAATCGCTGTTAATGATATAAAAACAGTAGCTTAGATTTAAAAAGAATCAGCCAAAGTCCACCACCCAGCAGCAGGACCTATAAATCTCACTACAATCCATAAGATTACCAAACCTCCGATTCCAAACCAACTGGCCTTAATACTTAATTTAATTAGGTTATCTCTTTGATTGATTGTAAAGGGTAGCCATTCAAATAATCTTGGAGACTCATCAAATTTAGTTTTAGTATTAATTTTTTTGGGAGGTAACCCAAGTGTTTTACGTCTTTTTGCTTCTCCCATATTTCTTTAGTTATTTACAAAATAATAACCTAATCAAAAGGTAGCATATAGTTAATTTGTATTGAGGGTTGAATATTTTCCAAAAGTAATCTACCCCAGTTTCTTTTATTTGCTCTTCCATCTAAAATAACCAACTTACCTGAATTTCTTCTTAAAGGAGAAATAGATCTTTCAAGTTTTATTCTGGCTTGAGGAAGAAAGAAGTCTCTAAACCAATCTTGAGAAAGCTTTTTTTTATGAGAAACTGTAATTATATTAATAGGTTCTGACATATTCGGAATCGGAAGTAAAGGAATGATAATTTGTTCTGGAATTTGAATTAAATATGAATTCATAATCCACCAGTCAAAACTGGAGCAAAGAATTTTATTCTTACCAGAGGGAATTGTCTGTAGCAATACCCTCTTACCGTACTTAGAAGCTAATTCTGTAGCAAGGCTAGTTTTTAAATCAACATCGTCAGACAAAACTAAAGTTAAACC